>JBNJLE010000006.1:0-177215 GCA_051751685.1 Pseudomonadota bacterium
TGAAACGCTGAGTCATGGCAGTGTCCTCGGTTGTTGTTGTGACGATCGTTGTGGCGGTTGTTGTTGTGGCGGTGGTGGTGATGTCATTCAGCGTGGAGAGGCCTGGGCCTCGGTGGACCGGCTGCCGTCCGGCGGACGACAGCCAGGGGAACGGGTCGGTCATTCATGACCGGGTCATGTCCAGGGCAACGTCGACGATCATGTCCTCCTGGCCGCCGACCATCCGGCGCCGACCAAGCTCCACCAGAATATCGACAGTTCTCAGTCCGTAGCGCTCGGCGGCCGCCTCGGCGTGGCGAAGGAAGCTGGAGTAGACGCCGGCATAGCCCAGTGCCAGGGTCTCGCGGTCGACCCGCACCGGTCGGTCCTGCAGCGGCCGCACGATGTCGTCGGCGGCGTCCATCAGGGTGTAAAGGTCGCACCCGTGGCGCCAGCCGAGGCGGTCGGCGTTGGCGATGAACACCTCCAGCGGGGCATTGCCGGCGCCGGCGCCCATGCCGGCCAGGCTGGCATCGACCCTGTCGCAGCCTTCCTCCACGGCGACGATGGAGTTGGCGACCCCAAGGCCCAGGTTGTGGTGGGCGTGGATGCCGGTTCGGGTCGCCGGGTCGAGAGCGTCCTTGAGCGCGCGGAAGCGGTCGCGCACGCCGTCCATGGTCAGCGCGCCGCCGGAGTCGACCACGTAGAGGGTCTGGGCCCCGTACTGCTCCATCAGCCTGGCCTGCTCGGCCAGGCCCCCGGGCGTCTGCATGTGGCTCATCATCAGGAAGCCGACGGTGTCCATGCCGAGCTTGCGGGCGTGCTCGATATGCTGACGGGAGACGTCGGCCTCGGTGCAGTGGGTGGCGATGCGCGCCCCCCTGGCCCCGGCGCCATAGGCGGCGTCCAGATCATGCACGGTGCCGATCCCCGGCAACAGCAGGGTGGTGATGAGGGCGTGCTCGACCACGTCGGCCGCCGCCTCGATCCAGGCGAGATCGGTATGGGCACCGAAGCCGTAGTTGAAGCTGGATCCCTGGAGACCATCGCCGTGGGCGACCTCGATGGAGTCGACCCGGGCCTCGTCCAGGGCACGGGCGATACGCCTGACGTCATCGAGGCGGTACTGATGGCGAACCGCATGGCTGCCGTCACGCAGGGTGACATCGGAGATATAGAGCGTCCTGTCGATGCGGGTAGGGGATGTCATGGCGGTTCACCTCAGACGGTGGTGCCCAGCAGGCGGGTCTCGGCGAGGCGCTCGGCGCAGGCCTTGGCGGCAGAGGTCATGATGTCCAGATTGCCGGCGTAGGCGGGCAGGTAGTGGGCCGCCCCCTCGACTTCCAGATAGATGGAGGTCTTGAGCCCGCTGACGTGGCCGATGCCCTCTATTGTCAGCGGCGCTGCCTCGGAGATCTCCTCGAACTGGACGCGTTGCTTGAGGCGGTAGCCGGGAACGTACTGCTGTACCGTGCGGGCCATCGCTTCCACGGAGGCCTCGATGGCGCCCCGGTCAGCGGGGTGGGAGAGTACGAAGATAGAGTCGCGCATCAGCAGCGGTGGCTCGGCCGGGTTGAGAATGATGATCGCCTTGCCGCGTTGTGCCCCGCCGCACGCCTCGATGGCCCTGGCGGTCGTTTCGGTGAATTCGTCGATATTGGCTCGGGTGCCGGGGCCGGCCGATCGGCTGGCGATGGAGGCGACGATCTCCGCATAGTGCACGGGGGCCACTCGGGACACCGCGGCGACCATGGGGATGGTGGCCTGGCCGCCGCAGGTCACCATGTTGAGATTGGGCGCGTCGAGATGCGCGTCCAGGTTGATCGGCGGGACCACGTAGGGGCCGATGGCCGCCGGGGTCATATCGATGACCTTGATGCCGTGAGCCTCGAGCCGCGCGCTGTGCTGGGGGTGGCTCGCTGCCGAGGTGGCATCGAAGGCGATCCTGATCGCGTCGACGCCGGGCATGGCCAGCAGCCCGTCGATGCCTTCGGCGGTGGCGGGCACGCCAAGCGCCCTGGCGCGGGACAGACCGTCGGAGGCCGGGTCGATGCCGACCATGGCGCCCATCTCCAGGTGCTCGCCGTGGCGGAGGATCTTGATCATCAGGTCGGTGCCGATATTGCCGGAGCCGATGATGGCGACCTTGACGCGCTGTGTCATGGGGCTGCCTCGTGACCGGGACGGGGGTACCCGTAAAATGTCGAACATAGGTCGCATTTGTTCAACATATACTTTCGTATGTGTCGACTCATTCCCTCCCCAGGCCTTACTGTCGATCGGGTCAGGAACCCGAGGCCGCCACCCGAGACTCCTTCGGCGGCACGAACAGGAGCAACTCCCATGTCACCTAACAACAAGAATGATCGACGCCCGCTGCGCTCGGCCGAGTGGTTCGGCACCAACGACAAGAACGGCTTCATGTACCGCAGCTGGATGCGCAACCAGGGCATTCCCGATCACGAATTCCAGGGCAAGCCGATCATCGGTATCTGCAATACCTGGTCGGAGCTGACCCCCTGCAATGCCCATTTCCGCAAACTGGCGGAGCACGTCAAGACGGGGGTGCTGGAGGCGGGGGGCTTTCCCGTGGAGTTCCCGGTGTTCTCCAACGGCGAGTCCAACCTGAGGCCGACGGCGATGTTCACCCGTAACCTCGCCAGCATGGACGTGGAGGAGGCGATCCGCGGCAATCCGGTGGATGCGGTCGTGCTGCTGGTGGGTTGCGACAAGACCACCCCGGCCTTGCTGATGGGGGCGGCATCCTGCGACATTCCCACCATCGTGGTCAGCGGCGGACCGATGCTCAACGGCAAGCACCAGGGCAAGGACATTGGTTCCGGCACGGTGGTCTGGCAGCTGTCCGAGGACGTCAAGGCCGGCCGGATCTCGCTGCACGATTTCATGGCGGCCGAGGCCGGCATGTCGCGTTCCGCGGGGACCTGCAACACCATGGGGACAGCCTCCACCATGGCGTCCATGGCCGAGGCCCTGGGGACTTCCCTGCCGCATAATGCGGCCATTCCGGCGGTCGACTCCCGTCGCTATGTGCTGGCCCATCTCTCGGGCATGCGCATCGTGGAGATGGTCGAGGAGGGGCTCGACCTGTCGCGGGTACTGACGCGGGAAGCGTTCGAGAATGCCATCCGTGTGAATGCGGCTATCGGGGGGTCCACCAATGCGGTGATCCACCTCAAGGCAATCGCCGGGCGCATCGGGGTCGAACTGGATCTCGAGGACTGGACGCGCATCGGCCGCGGGACGCCAACCCTTGTCGATCTTCAGCCCTCCGGCCGTTTCCTGATGGAAGATTTCTACTACGCGGGCGGGCTGCCGGCCGTGCTGCGTCGGCTCGGCGAGGCGGGGCGCCTGCCGCATCCCGGCGCATTGACCGTCAACGGACAGTCGCTCTGGGACAACGTCAGGGAGGCGCCGATCTACAACGATGAGGTGGTGCGTCCTCTCGACACGCCGCTCTGTGCCGACGGCAGCATGAGCATCCTGCGTGGCAATCTGGCGCCCAACGGTGCGGTGCTCAAGCCTTCGGCGGCGACCCCCGAGTTGATGAGGCACCGTGGCCAGGCGGTGGTGTTCCAGGACTTCGATGACTACAAGGCGCGTATCGACGACCCTGATCTGGAGGTGACCGCTGACAGCATTCTGGTGCTGCGCAACTGCGGCCCGCGGGGCTACCAGGGGATGGCCGAAGTGGGCAACATGGGCTTGCCATCCAAGCTGCTCGAGCAGGGCGTCACCGACATGGTGCGCATCTCGGATGCGCGCATGAGCGGCACGGCCTACGGCACGGTAGTGCTTCACGTAGCGCCGGAGGCCGCTGCCGGTGGCCCCCTTGCCGCGGTTCGCGACGGTGACTGGATCGAACTGGACTGCGAGACGGGACGCTTGCATCTGGCGGTGAGCGACGATGCGATCGCCGCGCGCCTGGCCGAGCGCGACCCGACCGAGGAATCCCGGCTGATCGCCCGTCAGGGCGGCTACCGACAGCTCTATATCGAGCACGTACTGCAGGCCGACGAGGGTTGCGACTTCGACTTCCTGGTGGGCCGGCGGGGAGCGGAGGTGCCGCGGCACTCTCACTGAAGCGAGGTCGCGGCAGGCAGCGGCCGCCACCCCTTACCCAGATCAGCTCCGAGCGAAACATGCGAGGTGGGTGACCGTGCGGTGAGTCTGTCACCGCCTGTCTGGCACTATCCGGCCCGGGTTCATCAGCCCGGCCGGGTCGAACAGCGCCTTGATGCCGTCCACCAGCTCCCGTTCCACCGGCGAGAGGCGCGCCAGGTAGGCGGCCTGCTTGGTGCGGCCGATGCCATGCTCGGCGCTGAGGCTGCCACCGAATTGATCGAGAATCTCGAAGAGCCGGGTCTCCAGGTCGTGCAGGTGGGCCGTCTTCTGCGCCTCGGCCAGCTCCAGCGGCGGCAGGATATTGACGTGCAGGTTGCCATCGCCCACGTGGCCGTAGGCGATGATCTCGCAGTCGGGAGAGCGTTCGTGTATCGCCCGGCTGACCTGTGCCACAAAGGCGGAAAGCGCCGAGATGGGCAGCGAGATGTCGGTGCGCAGGTGCTCGCCACGCCGCCGCTGTCCTTCCAGCATGCTCTCCCGGAACTGCCACAGCCGTGCGGCCTGCGTCTCGCTTGAGGCCAGGACGCCGTCATGGACAAGGTCCGCCGCCATGGCGCGTTCCAACAGCTGTTCGAGCATGACATCTAGAGTCACGGTGCCGCTGGCACTTACCTCCATCAGCACGTACCAGGGGTGGGGCGCGTCCAGAGGGTCGCTCAGCTCGGGGCTGGCCTCCATCGCCAGCGTCAGGCAGCGTCGTGGGATCAACTCGAAGGCGCTGAGCAGATCGCTGCACTCGCGGCGTGCCCGGCCGTAGAGGGCGACCACCGCGTCCACCGAAGAGAGCCCGAGTAGCGCCGTGCGACGCTGGGTAGCGCGGGGCGAGAGCCGCAGCACGGCACCGGTGACGATGCCCAGTGTGCCCTCGCTGCCCAGAAACAGCTGGGCCAAGGCATAGCCGCGGTTGTCCTTGTGCAGGGCGGTCAGGCCGTCCCAGACCCGCCCGTCGGGCAGCACGACCTCGAGGCCCAGCACCAGCTGACGCATCATGCCGTGACGCAGTACGTTGAGGCCGCCGGCGTTGGTCGCGATGTTGCCACCGATCTGGCAGCTGCCCTGGGCCCCCAGCGAGAGCGGGAAGTCGCAGTCGTGGTCGGCGGCCGCCTGCTTGACGGTCTCCAGGATGCAGCCGGCCTCCACCGTCATGGTGAAGTTCACGGCATCGATCTCGCGTATGGCGTCGAGCCGCTCGAGACTGATCACCAGTTCGCCGCCGTCGGCGGCGGGCAGCGCGCCGGCCACCAGGCCGCTGTGCCCCCCCTGGGGCGTCATGGGCACGCCATGGAGGTGGCACAGCCGCACCGTCTCGGCGACCTCCGCGGTGGAGGCGGGGCGCGCCACCGCCAGGGGCAGGCCCAGGCGGTCTCCGGCCCAGTCGCTCAGGTAGTGGGCCATGGACCCGGGATCACGGATCAGGCCGCGCGCTCCCAAGCGCTCGTCCAGGGCGTCGAGCAGGTCGGCCTGCGCGGTCGAACGGGACATGTCACTCCTCCTGCCAGGCGGCGCCATCCGGAAAGCGGTGCCGGGCCAGGGACTCGGCATGCATGGTGATGCTGTAGCCCGGCGCCTCGGGGACGCGGTAGCGGCCGCGGTCGATCACCACCGGATCGAGGAAGTGCTCGTGCAGATGGTCGACATACTCCAGCACGCGCCCCTCGAGGCTGCCGGAGACGACGATATAGTCGAACAGCGAAATGTGCTGGGTGTACTCGCACAGCCCGACACCGCCGCCATGGGGGCAGATCGGCACACCGAACTTGGCGGCCATCAGTGTCACCAGGATCACCTCGTTGAGCCCGCCAAGGCGGGCGGCATCCAGCTGGCAATAGTCCAGCGCCTCTGCCTGGAGGAACTGCTTGAACATCACCTTGTTGTGGCAGTGTTCACCGGTGGCCACGCCGATGGGCGCCACGCGCCGACGGATCTCGGCGTGGCCGAGGATGTCGTCGGGGCTGGTGGGTTCCTCGATCCACAGCGGGTCGAACTCGGCCAGGCGGCGCATCTTGGCCACGGTCTCGTCGACCTCCCACACCTGGTTGGCATCCATCATCAGCACGTTGTGCCAGCCGATCTCCTCGCGCAGCAGCGCGGCACGGCGGGCATCTTCTTCGATATTGCCGCCGATCTTCTGCTTGAAGTGGGTCCAGCCTTCGGCCAGGGCCTCCCGGGCCAGGCGCCGTACCTTGTTGTCATCGTAGCCGAGCCAGCCCGCCGAGGTGGTATAGCCGGGATAGCCGTCGCGACGGATCGCTGCCTCGCGCTCGACCTTGCCGGGCGCCTGGCGGCGCAGCAGGGCAATGGCTTCCTCGGGGGTCAGCGCGTCGGTGACAAAGCGGAAGTCGAGGCAGCGCACCAGGGCCTCCGGGGTCATGTCGGCCAGCAGCTTCCAGACCGGCTTGCCCTCGCGCTTGGCCCATAGATCCCACACGCCATTGACCAGCGCGGCCGTTGCCAGATGGATGGCGCCCTTGTCGGGGCCAATCCAGCGCAGCTGGCTGTCACCGGTGATCTCGCGCCAGAAGGCGCCCATGTTCTCGGTGATGGCGGCCAGTGAGCGCCCTTCGATCAAGGGGGCCAGCGACCGCACGGCGGTGACGACGATCTCGTTGCCGCGGCCGATGGTAAACGTCAATCCGTGCCCCTCGGGACCCTCATCATCGGTATGCAGGATCACATAGGTGGCGGAGTAGTCGGGCGCGGCGTTCATGGCGTCCGAGCCGTCCAGCGTGCGAGAGGTCGGGAAGCGGATGTCCTGGACCTCGACATGGATGATGGTCGTCATCGATTGCTCCGAATGGGGGTGAACGGTTCAGCGGTTTGCCAGGTGGCGCATCAGTTCGCGAATGCCGAACGTCCAGGGCGGCAGCAGGTCGCTGCGCCCGACCGGGTTCACCAGGGCACCAAGGGAGGGGGTCGCGATGGTGACGCGGTCACCGAGATGGTGGGTGAAGCCCTGACCGGGGCCATCGCGGTCCTGGATCGGTGAGAACATGGTGCCGAGAAACAGCATGAAGCCATCGGGATACTGGTGGTGATCACCGATGGTCTGGCGGACCAGGTCGAGGGGATCGCGGCTGATCTCGCGCATGTCGCTGGCCCCTTCGAGCAGGAAATCGTCGTCCTGGCCCTCGATGCGCAGCGATACCTGGCACTGGCGGACGGTGTCGAGGGTGAAGTACTCATCGAAAAGACGGATGAACGGCCCTATGGCGCAGGAGGCGTTGTTGTCCTTGGCCTTGCCCAGCAGCAGGGCGCTGCGCCCTTCGATGTCGCGCAAATTGACGTCGTTGCCAAGCGTTGCCCCCTTGACCCGGCCATGGCTATCCACCGCCAGTACGATTTCCGGTTCCGGGTTGTTCCACTGTGAAGAGGGATGCAGGCCCACGGCGGTGCCGAAACCGATCGAGGAGAGCGGTTGGGCCTTGGTGAACACCTCGGCGTCCGGGCCGATCCCGACTTCCATGTACTGGGACCAGCCACCACGCGTCTGCAAGGCCTGCTTGAGGGACATCGCTTCGTCGGACCCCGGGGTGATGCGTGACAGGTCGGTGCCGATCAGCGCCTGCAGTTCGTCGCGCAACGCGGTGGCGCGTGCCGGGTCTCCCCCGGCCTGCTCTTCGATCACCCGTTCGAGCAGGCTGACCGCAAAGGTCACGCCGCAGGCTTTGACGGCCTGGAGATCGCAGGGTGCCAGCAGATACGGCGCACGGGCTGGCGAGGTCTGGGAGTTGGCGAACAGCGTCTCGAGGTTGCCAAGCGACGGCCCCTCGGCATGCGCCACGACATCGAGCAGGTCGTCGCGTTCAAGCAGGTCAGCCATGGTCGGTCCATGGGCCGTGATGTCGATCACCTCGCCCTCGTGCAACGTCACCAGCGCCGGGCCAGGGTGGGCACCCTCGCGCCAGACGCGGCCGACCAGTCGCGCATTGGCAAGATCATGGGGGAGAGAGTCTGAAACGGTCAGGGGGGTCATGGATGCCTCCGAGGCTGATGCAGCGAACTGGCGGTTGGCCCGCCATCGCCTATCATGTTATTGATGTTGTGTTGTATGACAGGTATGCCAGTTAAGGCCCACTCTAGCGCAACGTTCTGTTTCGGGTCGATAGGCAATCGCTCGGGGCCTGACAGACGTCAGTGAAGTGGGTCGTTCATCACGCCAGCGTTCAGGAGAGTGGCATGTTCGATGAGTGGAAGGGCAAGCGGGTACTGATTACCGGCGCCAGCCGTGGCATTGGCGCTGCGGTGGCCAGGCAGCTAGGCGGGCTTGGGGCCAGGGTGGCGGTTCACTATCACAGCAGTGAGGCCCCTGCCGAGGCCGTGGTGATGGCGATTGGTGATGCCGGAGGAGAGGCGTTCACGATCAAGGGCGATCTCAGTCACTCCAGTGAAGCGACCCGGGTCGTCGACGAGGCCGCCAGCAGGCTAGGGGGACTGGCTGTGCTGATCAACAATGCTGGCGACATGTTGGGCCGGGTCTCGCTGGAGGAGATGGACGACAGCCAGTACGACCGGGTCATGGATCTCAACGCCCGCTCGGTGGTGATGGCGAGCCGAGCGGCGCTGCCGCACTTCCGACGTCAGGGCGGCGGGAACATCATTCACACCACGTCCATCGCGGCGCGCAACGGCGGTGGCACTGGCGCGGGGCTCTACGCCTCGGCCAAGGGCTTCGTCAGCACCCTGACCCGCAATATGGCCAAGGAGCTGGCCGGGGACAATATCCGCGTCAATGCCGTGGCCCCCGGCACCATTGCCACCGACTTCCATAACCGCCATTCCAGCGAAGACCATCTGGCGGCCGCACGTGCCTCGATCCCCATGGGTCGGCTGGGAACCTCCGAGGAGTGCGTGGGGGCCTACCTGTTTCTGGCCACCGATACCATGAGCGGCTATGTCACCGGGCAGGTCATCGAGGTCAACGGTGGGCAGCTGATGCCATGAGTCCCGTGATCCGCTACGACATTGCTATCACCATGGGCGACCCGGCAGGCATCGGCCCCGAGATTATCTGCCGCGCGCTGGCCGCCATGACGCCTGACGAGCGCGCCACCACGCTGCTGGTGGGCGACCTGGCCCTCTATCGCCGCGCCGCCGGCATGCTCGGGGCCGAGCTGACGTTCGCTCCGCTTGATGATCAGACGGCTGCGCCGGGCAGCGTGGCGGTGGCGGTGGTCGAGACGCTCCGGGGTGACGAGATTCCCGACGGGCGAATCAGCGCCGCCGCCGGCGATATGGCCTTCCGTTGCGTCAACGCGGCGGTGGAACTGGTGCAGTCGGGACGCGCCGGGGTGATCGTCACTGCCCCGCTCAACAAGGCGGCGTTGCATGCCGCCGGTCATCATTACGATGGCCATACCGGCATGCTGGCCGCACTGACCGGGGCGCCGTCCTCCTTCATGCTGCTGGCCTCCGAGACGCTGTCGACCCTGCATGTCTCCACCCATGTCTCGCTGCGCGAGGCGATCGAGCGGGTCACCCCCGAGCGGATCACCGCCACGGTGCAAGCGGGGCATGACCACCTGGTCAAGCTGGGCAACGCGGCGCCGCGCATCGCCGTGGCGGGGCTCAACCCCCACTGCGGCGAGGGCGGGATCTTCGGCGACGAGGATGACCGGATCATTGCTCCGACGGTGCAGGCGCTGCGCGAGCAGGGGCTGAACGTGCAGGGGCCGATCTCGGCCGATACGGTCTTCTACCGAGCGAGCCGCGGCGAGTTCGATCTGGTCGTGGCCCAGTACCATGATCAGGGGCACATCCCGATCAAGCTGATTGCCTTCGACACCACGGTCAATGTCAGCCTCGGGCTGCCGATCCAGCGCACCTCGGTGGACCACGGCACGGCCTTCGATATCGCCTGGCAGGGGCGGGCGGATGCCACCAACCTGGGCTCGGCCATCGCCTACGCGCGACGGTTGGCAGCGGGAAGCCGCGCATGAGCCGCTGTCGGCTGGTGATCATTGCCGATGACCTGACCGGGGCGCTGGATGCCGCCGCGCCCTTTGCGGCTCGCGGTGCCTCGGCCCGGGTGGTGATCGCGCTGGAGCGGCTCGAGCAAGCGCTCGAGACTTGGGGGAGCGAACTGCCCGAGGTGATCGCCGTCAACACCGAGTCGCGCCACCTGTTGCCTGCCGCCGCGGTGGCGAGGGTGGCGTGGGCGGCCCGCTGCCTGGCGCGCGCTGACCCCGAGTGGTGGTTCAAGAAGATCGACTCGACCCTGAGGGGGCAGGTGGTGGCCGAATCCCTAGCCCTGCGCCGGTTGACCGGCCGACGCCTCCTGCTGGCGCCGGCAGTGCCGGCCCAGGGGCGCACCGTCTGCCATGCCGAGGTCCATGTGGACGGTATGCCCCTGGCCGAGACCGTGTATGGACAGGATGCGAGGTCCGCCCCTCCGCTGGGGGCACTCGACCGGTTGTTTTCCGATCAAGGGGTGCCGCTGCTTCGCTATTCGCCGGTGCCGCAGGCGCCCGTTCCGGATGACGACTGCGTTTGCGATACCCGCGACCCGATCGATTTTGAGCGTATCTATGCGGTGATGGCCACCGCGCCTTCCGAGTGGCTGCCGGTGGGCGCGGCGGGACTGGCCAGTAGCATGGCGCAGCACCTGTTCGGGTCTCACGCGATGCGTCATGCGTCGTTGGACGGTATTGAGCGGCGTCTCTACGCGGTGGGATCGCGCAGTCCGCGTGCCGCCGAGCAGCTCGCCTGGCTGCAAGAGGCGTCGCCAAAGCTGCCGGTCAGCGAGGCGCTACGACCACCGACAATGGACGCTGGCGTGGGCAAGAGCGGCGTCATCGTGGTACCGGGCACCGGGGCCGGTGCCGAGACGGCGGAGGCCGTTGCCACGGCGATGGGACAGCGGGTCGCGATGCTGGTAGCACGATGGCCGGCGCGAGCCGGACTGCTGCTGCTTACCGGGGGTGATATCGCCGTGGCAGCGCTGCAGCAGCTCGAGGTGGTGTCGATCGAGGTCGACGCCGAATGGGCCCCCGGCGTGGCGCTGGGGCGTCTCGATGGTGACCCTCGGCGACCGGTGATCACCAAGGCAGGGGGGTTCGGTGACGCTGACCTGCTGGTCTCTCTCGAGCATGTGCTGACGGCCGTGAGCAGCGGCGAGAGGGGCGGTGAGAGGGGCGGTGAGAGGGGCGGTGAGAGGGGCGGTGAGAGGGGCGGTGAGAAACGTTGATGAACGCCGGTATTGCGCCACCCAGCGATAGCGGCTAGGTTTGTCAGTGGTGGTATGATACGTATACAGCACGACATCCGAATTCAGGAGAACAACAAGATGATGCAACCACGCCAACTCACGCTGGCCCGCTGGGTATCCCTGACGCTGCTGGCCTCGAGCATCGGTATTGCCGGGATGGCTCAGGCGCAGCAGTCGCTTCGCTTTGCCCACGTCTACGAGACATCCGAGCCCTTCCATGAATGGGCCGAGTGGGCGGCGGAGCAGATCGAGGAGCGCACTGAGGGTCGCTACTCGATCACCGTGCACCCTGCCTCCTCGCTGGGCAAGGAAGCGGACATCAACGAGGGCCTTCAGCTGGGCACCGTCGACTTGATCTATACCGGCAACCAGTTCGCCGGTCGTTTCTACGGTCCGGTCGCTATCGCCGGCGCGCCCTATATGTTCCGTGACTTCGACCATTGGCAGGCCTATGCGGATAGCGAACTCTTCGCGGAGATCGCCCAGGGTTACCAGGAGACGACCGGCAACGTGCCACTGGCGATGAACTACTACGGTCGTCGGCATGTGACCTCCAATGAGCCGATCAATACTCCTGAGGATATGCAAGACCTCAAGATTCGCACCCCCAACGCGCCCATGTACATGATGTTTCCCGAGGCAGTCGGCGCCAATCCCACCCCTATCGCCTTCGCCGAGGTCTATCTGGCGCTGCAGCAAGGCGTGGTCGACGCCCAGGAGAACCCGCTACCCACCATCAAGGCCAAGGCCTTCCATGAGGTTCAGGACTACATCAACCTGACCGGTCACATCACGGATTCGCTGATCACCATTGCCGGCGGCCCGTTATGGAACCGTCTCTCCGAGGAGGATCGCGAGATTTTCCGAGACGTCTATTCGGAGGCGGGTGAGCGCATTACCCAGGACATTCTGCAGTCAGAGGAAGAACTGGTGGCCTGGTTCGAGGGGCAGGGCATCACGGTGAACGAGGTCGATATCACACCCTTCCGTGAGGCCACGATCCCTGCCCACAACGGCGATGCGGCTACCTGGGATCAGGAGACCTACGACCGTCTGCAGGCGATCGGTCAGTAATCATTCCTGAAATGACCTCGACCACCTGCTCCGTCCGCCATGTCGGGCGGAGCAGCCATGGAGGCTTGTCATGTCGAACCAACCCGAGGGTCAGGGGCCCGTTATCGATTTCGAGGCTGCCTTCGAGGACGATGATGCGTTCTATTTTGCCGACTATGCCTTCGAAGATTACCTGACCTTGGTGGCCTTCTGGGTGCTTATCTGCGTTGTTTTTCTGCAGTTTTTCACCCGCTATGCCCTGGGAGACTCCATCACCTGGACAGAAGAAATAGCGCGATATCTACTGATATTGGTTGGCTTCATCGGCAGTGTCATGGCCGTGCGAAAGGGCAGCCATATCATGGTGGAGTTCTTCTATCATTACATGCCGCCTTGGCTTGTCAGGATACTCACCAT
This sequence comes from Pseudomonadota bacterium, assembly GCA_051751685.1. Lineage (GTDB taxonomy): Bacteria > Pseudomonadota > Gammaproteobacteria > Pseudomonadales > Halomonadaceae > Halomonas. The sequence continues at coordinate 12,797 of JBNJLE010000006.1, forward strand.
TTCGGTCGATCTGACGTGCGTGTTTTTCTACATGATGTTGTCCTGGGTGACCTACCAATTGGCGGGACGTACCGGGGGCATGATGATCTCGGTGGACGTTCCCAAGAGTGTGCTCTATTACGCCGTTTGCGCCGCTTTTGTGATGATGGCGCTACGCGGTATCCAGCGCATGGTCAAGCATTACCTCGCCAGGCCGAGCCAGTTCAAGCAGGGCTGAGGCACCCTTAACAACGACAACACTGCAAGAGGCCATGCATGTTCCGATTTTCCGTGATGCGTTGGCAGAAACCCATCGTGACCCCGACGCTGTCGTTACTGGCCGTGCTCGGTTGCGTCATTCTGGCGGTGATGGGCTACCATCTCTCGTTTCTGTTCTTTTCCCTGTTCGCCATGCTGGTGCTGGGCGTCCCGATTGCTGTCAGCCTGGCGGGCTCCTGCCTGATGTTCGTGCTGATCTCGGGGCAGGTGCCGACGGTGGTGATTGCCCATCGCATGATCAATGGCATCGACAGTTTTCCATTGCTGGCGATCCCCTTCTTTGTCTTTGCCGGCAGCCTGATGAACAACGCTGGCATTACGGAGCGAATCTTCAATTTTGCCAAGGCACTGATGGGATGGATGCGGGGTGGCTTGGGGCACGTCAATGTGGGGGCGAGTATCGTCTTTTCGGGGATGTCGGGCGCCGCCGTGGCCGATGCCGGCGGCCTTGGCATGATCGAGGTCAAGGCGATGAAGGATGCGGGCTATGACGAGGAGTTCGCTGTCGGCATCACCGCGGCCTCCTCGACCATCGGGCCCATCATTCCCCCCAGCCTGCCCATGGTCATCTATGGGGTGATGGCGTCTGCCTCGGTGGGACAGCTGTTCGCCGCCGGCCTGATACCCGGGTTGCTGATGGGCGCGATGCTGATGATGATGATCTTCCTGATCTCGCGGCGCCGAGGTTATCAGCGCGATGCCGTGTTCTCGTTCAGCGTGCTTGGGTATACCTTCGCCCGCGCCTTTCTTTCGCTGCTGACGCCGGTGATTATCGTCGGTGGCATCATCACCGGTGCCTTCACGCCAACCGAAGCCGCCGTTGCGGCAGTGTTCTACGCCCTCATCCTCGGGGTGGTGGTCTATCGCACGCTGACCTGGCGCAAGCTGCTCAGGGTCAGCATGGAGACCATCGAAACCACGGCGGTGATCCTGCTTATCGTCTCGTCCGCCTCGATCTTCGCCTGGATCCTCACCAGCAATCAGGTGACCCAGAGCGTTATTGCGCTGCTCGGGCCCTTTGCCGACAGCAAGGTCGCGGTATTGATGTTGACCAATATTGTGCTGATTATCGTCGGTTGTTTCATGGAGACCATCGCCGCCATTACCATTCTGGTGCCGGTGCTGCTGCCTCTGGCCGTTGCCGTTGGCGTCGACCCGGTGCATTTCGGTGTGATCATGGTACTTAACCTGATGATCGGCCTGCTGACGCCACCGGTCGGCATGGTGCTCTATGTGCTGTCGCGGGTGGCCAACGTCAGCTTCGAGCGCTGTATGCGTGGCACCATCCCGTTCCTGATTCCGCTGTTCATCTGCCTGCTGCTGGTCACCTTTATCCCTTCACTGTCCATGTGGTTGCCGACGTTGGTTTACCGCTGAGCTTACCCAGAGGAATCGCTTCCCGATGAATCAGACCAGGCAGGATATTCCACAGCATGAGGTCCGTGTAGCGGTCGACGACCTGGAGCGCTTCATGGTTGAGGTGCTTCACCGGGCCGGGTCCGACGAGGCCTCTTCGACCGCAGTGACTCGCGCGCTGGTGACGGCCTCGCGCATGGGCACCGACAGTCATGGTCTGCGGCTGTTGCCGCACTATGTCAATGCGCTGCAGGGGGGGCGCATCCAAGGCTCGCCCGCGATGCGCTTTACCCGACGACTACCGGCTACGGGCTATCTGGATGCCGGGGATGGCTTCGGCCACCTGGCCGGTTATACGGCCATGGCCCATGCGGTGGACATGGCCGAGGAAGTCGGGATGGGTGCAGTAGCGGTGGGGCATTCCTCCCACTTTGGCGCTGCCGGCTGCTATGCCCTTGCCGCCGCTGAACGCGGCATGATCGGCCTGGCATTCTGCAACTCGGACCCCTTCGTCCTGCTCCACGACGGCCTGACTCCCTTTCATGGCACGAATCCCATTGCCTTTGCGGCACCAGTGGAAAAGCAGGCGCCCTATCTGCTGGACATGGCCACCAGTTCGGTACCCTGGAACCGTGTCCAACAGTACGGGGCCATCGGACGTGAACTGCCGGACCAGGTCGCTGCCGACGCCGAGGGCAACGTGACGCGGATACCCGCTGACGTTGCGGCGTTGCTGCCACTGGGAGGTAGCGACTTCAGCTTCAAGGGAGCAGGGCTCGGGGGTGTCGTTGAGGTGCTTAGCTCGACGCTCTCCGGCATGCTCAACGGCTTTCGACTGCTGCCCATGGGGGGGCCGGACATGTCGACGCCTCGTGGGGTGGGGCACTTCTTTATGGCGCTGAATCCAGCGGCGTTCGTCGATTCGGCCACCTTTTCGTCTTGCCTGAGCGAGTACCTGGGCGACTTGAGGGCCCAGCCGGGGATCGATGGTGCCGAGATCCTGGCGCCGGGGGACCGTGAATGGCGCTGCCAGGCCCGTCGAGATGCCGAGGGGGTGCCCCTCGATAGTGCCAATCAGGAGGCCTATGCGGTGTTGGCCGATTCCTTCGGCGTCCAGCCGCTCAGGCACCTGGCCTGAGCGTGAGAGGGCCGGATTGCGGTAAGATGGGCACTCCACATCGGGTTCACCAGGAGAACTAGCTCATGTCTCGATATCGGATCGAGCGCAAGACGCTTTCTGAGCAGGTCGCCGAGCAGCTTGAGGCGGATATCCTCGAAGGCCGGCTTGGCGAGAACGATCAGCTGCCCTCCGAGCGCGAGCTGATGGAGCAGTTCGGCGTCGGACGCCCGGCGGTGCGCGAGGCGCTATTCTACCTGCAGCAGCTTGGTCTGATCGCCATCAACAGCGGTACTCGGGCCAGGGTTATCCGGCCGACCGCCGAGGCAGTGATGGCCCGGCTCTCCGGAGTGACCCGCCAGTTGCTCTCCAAGCCCGACGGTCAACAGTATTTTCAGGAGTCCCGCGCGCTGTTCGAAATTTCACTGGCGCGCTATGCGGCTCGCCATGCCGGTGATGAGGACCTGGCTCGCTTGCGGGCGGCCCTGCAGGAAAACCGCGACGCGGTCGGCGATGAGGCGAGATTCAAGCGGTCCGACAACGATTTCCACGGGGTGTTGGCGAGCATCGGCCGTAACCCTATCTTCGATGCCATCCATCAGGCGCTTTCCGAGTGGCTCGACGACCGTCGCGCCCAGGTGCTGCAGCAAAAGGACGAAGACAAGGCGGCCTTGGCGGCCCATATCGAGATTGTCGACGCTATCGAATCCCGCGACCCGGATGCTGCCGAGGCCGCCATGCGCCGTCATCTGGATCGTCACTACGGCACTTACATGCAGCTGAAGAAGCGGTTGAGTGCTGAGGAGTGATCGCTGATTCTCCCTCCGCCCGCGCCGACAAGGAAAAGGCCCGCAGCTAAGCTGCGGGCCTTTTCCGTGGTGGAGCCCCACGAGTGGAGCCTCACTACAGGGAGACGCCGCGCTTCCAGGGAATGAAGTCGTATTGGGCCAGCTGCACCGCACGGGGCTGGTACCGCCCCGAGGCCGTGTCGATACACAGCCTTAGTAGGTGCTCCGCCAGCGCGTCGATACTCACCTCGCCGCGGATAATGGGGCCAGCATCGAAGTCGATCACGTCGCTCATGCGCTCTGCCAGCTCGCTGTTGCTCGAGATCTTGAGCACGGGGGTGATGGGGTTGCCGGTGGGGGTACCCAGCCCGGTGGTGAAGAGAATAAGGTTGGCGCCGGAGCCGGTCAGGGCGGTGGTGGACTCCACATCGTTGCCCGGCGAGCAGAGCAGGTTGAGTCCGGCATGGTGGCGGGGCTCGGTGTAGTCGAGGACGTCTACCACGGGGCTGTCGCCGCCTTTCTTGGCCGCACCGGCAGATTTCATGGCGTCGGTGATCAAGCCGTCGCGGATGTTGCCGGGGGAGGGGTTCATGGAGAAATCCGCCCCCACGCGAGCGGCATGTTGTTGATAGGCGTCCATCAGCTCACGGAAACGCTCGGCGACGGCATCGTCGCGGCAACGAGCAATCAGCTCGTGCTCCACGCCACACAGTTCGGGGAACTCGCTGAGGATGCCGCTGCCGCCCAGCGCCACCAGGCGGTCCACCACTGCGCCCACCAGGGGGTTGGCGGAGAGGCCGGAGAAGCCGTCGGAGCCACCGCACTCCACGCCGAGCGTCAACGCCGATAGCGGTGCCGGGGCGCGCTCGACTCGGTTCGCTGCGGCCAGGCCGTCGAAGATGGTGGTCAGTGCCTCGCGGATCAGTGCTGTTTCACTGAGACTCGCCTGCTGCTCCAGGTAGTGCACCGGGCGCAGACCATCGGGGTCGCGTTCTGCCACGGCGGATTTGAGCATATTGATCTGTGCTTTTTGGCAGCCCAGGCTCAACACCGTGGCGCCGGCCACGTTGGGGTGGCAAATATAGCCTGCCAACAGGCGGCATAGTGCCTGGGCGTCGTCGTCGGTACCGCCGCAGCCCAGGGTGTGGGTCAAGAACCGCACTCCGTCGACGTTGGGGAAGAGGCGCTCTCCATACGGCTCGTCCGCCACCGAGCCGGCGGCGCCATGGAGTAGCTCTCGGGCCATGCGTTTGTAGTCGCGATAGGGATCCTCCCCCAGGGCGTCAGCCACGCATTGGCGAAGGACGTCTATGTTGCGGTTCTCGCAAAACACCAGGGGGACCACCAGCCAGACGTTGGCGGTGCCTACTTGGCCGTCGGGTCGATGGTAGCCCTCAAACGTGATGCTCTCGAAGGCCGTCACGTCGGGGGCATGCCACTCACCTCGCTGCGCCTGGGGCTTTGTCGTGGCGGTGCTGTGTTCGGTGTTCGCGGTGGTGATGGCTCCGCCCGCGGCGATGGGGCGGGTGGCGCGGCCCACGGTGACGCCGTACATGATCACGGTGTCGCCCTCGGCGAGGTCTTGCAGAGTGAATTTGTGCTTGTGACGGATGGCCTCGGCCAAGCGCAGGATCCGACCGCCGTCGTCGATCTCGCTGCCGGCTGGGAGGTCCTTGAGGGCAACGCGCACGTTATCGTCGGCGTGCACTCGCAGGCTGGCCAGCTGGCCGTGCTCACTGGCGATGGTCTGGGGCATTGTTGGCCTCGGCTTGAGCGTGTTCTGGGGAATCGAGTTCGATCATCGCCTTGACCACGCCGCTGCCTGGGGCACACCAGACGGGTAGACGTTCGGGCAATTCGGCGAGATCGGCGCGGTGGGTAATCATGGCGTTGGCCGGCAGGCGGCCCGCTTCCATGAGACGGCACACCGTATCGAAGTCCTCACGGGTGGCGTTTCGGCTGGCGAGCAGGGTCATCTCCTTGCCGTGGAAATCGGGGTCATGGAAGGTGATGTCCCCCTTGACGATGCTGACCAGCACATAGCGGCCGGCATGACCGACCAGATCGAAGCCCTGCTGCATGGCCGCAGGGTTGCCGGTGGCGTCGAAGACGGCGTCGGCCAGTTCGCCGTCGCCGAGCGCGGCCAGGGCGGCGGCGACGTCCTCCGCAGCGGGATTGAGGGTGTGGGTAATGCCGAGTTGCTCCCGGCAGAAGGCCAACCGCTCGGGGTTGGTGTCGACCATGACCACTCGAGCGCCACGTTCACGGGCCAGCTGAGCCACGCCCATGCCGATGGGACCGGCGCCCACGACCACGGCGAGTTCTCCCGCCGCGAGTTCGCTGCGTCGCACCGCATGGGCGCCGATGGCCTGGCATTCGACCAGGGCCAACTGGTCCAGAGGCAGGGTGTCGGAGGTCACCAGGTGGTTGGCAGGGACCGCTAAGGTGTCGCACATGCCACCGTCACGATGCACGCCGATTACCTGCATCTGGCGGCAGCAGTTGGTGCGGCCCCGGCGACAGGCCCGGCACTGACCGCAGTGCAGGTAAGGGATGACGTAGGCATTATGGCCCAGCAGCCCTGGGTCCACCCCGTCGCCCACGGCGACGATCTCGCCGGCCAGCTCGTGGCCGAGCACTCGTGGATATTGGAAATAGGGCTGAGTGCCGCCGAAGGCATGAATATCGGTGCCGCACACCCCGACACGTCGGATGTGAAGCAGAGCGTCGCCGGGCTCGCACAACGGGGCGGTGCGCTCTTCAAGGCTTAGGCGGCCAGGCTCCTGACAGACAACGGTTCGCATGGCGACTCCCAATCAGCGGCCAGGGTCGGCCACGACAGTTTGCTGCTGCTCGCCTAGCCCCTCGATGCCCAGGCGCATACGTTGGCCGGGCTTCAGGTAGGTCGGCGGCCGCTGCCCCATTCCTACGCCAGGCGGTGTGCCGGTCGAGATGACGTCGCCCGGCTGCAAGCTCATGAAGCGGCTCAGATAGCTGATGAGGAAGGGGATCTGGTAGACCATGGTGCGGGTGTTACCGTTCTGGTAGCGATGGCCGTCCACTTCCAACCAGAGGTCGAGGGCGTGGGGGTCGGGGACGTCGTCTGCGGTCACCAGCCACGGGCCCAGGGGGCCGAAGGTGTCGCAGCCCTTGCCCTTGTCCCAGGTGCCGCTTCGCTCGAGTTGGAACTCGCGCTCGGAGACATCGTTGACGACACAGAAGCCGGCCACGTGATGCATGGCGTCGGCCTCGCTCACGTAGCGGGCCTGCTTCCCGATCACCACGCCGAGCTCTACTTCCCAATCGGTCTTGGTGGAGTCGCGGGGAATGATGACGTCATCGTTGGGTCCGCAGATGGCGCTGGTCCACTTGTTGAAGACCACCGGCTCCGGCGGGACGTCGGCACCGGTTTCAGCGGCGTGGTCGGAGTAGTTGAGGCCGATGCAGATGAACTTGCCGACATTTCCGACGCAGGGGCCGAGGCGGGTGTCAGCCGAAACCTCCGGCAAGCGAGAGGTGTCGAGTTCGGCCAGACGGGCCAGGGTCTCGCGGTTCAGATGATGCCCGTCGAGGTCGGGCAGGTGAGCCGACAGGTCGCGGATCACGCCGTCGGTGTCGAGCAGGCCGGGTGTCTCATGGCCCCGGGGGCCGAAACGCAGCAGTTTCATGGAGTCTCCTTCCGATTTAGATTAGCCAGCCGCCGTCGATGACCTGGGCGGTGCCGGTGGTGTAGGCGGATTCATCCGCGGCGAGATAGGTGGCCAGGGCGGCGATTTCCTCAGGGGTGCCGAGCCGCCCCAGCGGCTGACGGGCGAGGAACTCGGCCTGCACCTCGGCCTCCGGGCGTCCCTGCTGCCGGGCCTGATCGCCGATGCGCTGGCGCAGCGAGGGGGAGTCCACGGTGCCGGGGCAGATGGCGTTGCAGCGAATACCCTGGTCAATGAAGTCGGCGGCGACCGATTTGGTCATGCCGATCACCGCGGCCTTGGTGGTGGCATAGGCACAGCGGTTGGGCACACCCTTGAGGCTCGAGGCCACCGAGGCCATGTTGATGATACTGCCACCGCCGTGGGCGATCATGGCCGGTAACAGCGCACGGGTCAGGCGTGCCATGGCAGTAACGTTGAGGGCCAACGAGAGGTCCCAGTCTTCGTCCGTGCCGCTCAACAGAGAACCGCTGGCCACGAAGCCGGCACAGTTGAACAGAATGTCCAAGGGCGGTAACTCGGCAGCCAGAGTCTCCACGGCCGCGGTGTCGAGCACGTCCAGTCGGCGGGTTTCGATGCCTTCCTGGCCGACAAGGTCCTGCAGCTTGTCACTATCGATATCGGTGGCGATGACTCGCGCGCCCTCCGCGGCGAAGCGCAGAGCAGTGGCGCGGCCGATGCCTTGGCCGGCGGCGGTGATGAGTGCCGTCTTGTCCTTCAATCGCATGTGTCGGGCTTCCTGGGATTTGATGGAATTATTGGTTGAGGCGCCGTAGTGCGTTACTGGTATGACAGGATGCTAGCGTGATGGCATGCCAAAGTATGGCCCACTTCCCCTGACTTGCCAACATGGCTGGCGTTTCACCTCCGCGCCTGGTGCCATCCATTGAAAAAAGGCGGCCCAAGGGCCGCCAAAGAGTGACAACGTCGTGCAAATCCCGAGTGTTATAGGCGCTTGCCATCCACCAGTCGGGAGACTCCCAGCGGGTTGTCGTCCTGGAGTGCCTCGGGCAGCAGGCCTTCCGGCAGGTTCTGATAGCACACAGGGCGAAGGAAACGCTGGATGGCCGCGCTGCCCACCGAGGTGGTGCGAGAGTCCGAGGTGGCCGGGAAGGGGCCGCCATGCACCATGGCATGGCAGACCTCGACGCCGGTGGGCCAGCCGTTGGCCATGACACGCCCGGCCTGGCGCTCGAGCACCGGCAGCAGTGTCCGGGCAGCATCCAGGTCGCCGTCGTCCATCTGCAGGGTGGCGGTGAGCTGACCCTCCAGATGCTTGGCCACGGCCTCGACCTGAGCCAGATCGTCACATTCGACCACCAGCGATGCGGCACCGAACACCTCGGCCTGGAGCGCTTCGCGTGCCAGAAAGTCGGCGGCGTGGGTGGCAAACAGGGCGGCCTGGCAGGGGTGGGGGCCTTCACCGGTCTGCCCGCGGGCAATCTCGCGGGCCGCGCCGGCGAGTGCTTCGAGGCCGTCGACATAGGCGCCGTGGATGCCCGGCGTGAGCATGGTCTGGGCGGCGCTGGCACGCAGTGCCTCACCGGCCGCGGCGACAAAGGTATCCAGTGCCTCGCCCTTGATCCCGATCACCAGCCCAGGATTGGTGCAGAACTGGCCCGCTCCCATGGTCAGCGATCCCACGAACCCTGCGGCGATCTCCTTGCCGCGTGCCTTGAGCGCCTCGGGGAGCAGGAACACCGGGTTGATGGAACTCATCTCGGCGTAGACCGGAATCGGTTGGGGCCTCGCCTGCGCGGTGGCCATCAACGCCAGGCCGCCAGCGCGCGAGCCGGTGAACCCCACTGCCTGGATGCGTGGGTCCGCCACCAGTGCCTGTCCGATATCCTTACCCGAGCCGAACAGCAGGGAAAAGACGCCTTCGGGCAGGCCGCACTTGGCCACGGCGGCCTGCACGGCGCGCCCGACCAGTTCGGAGGTGCCGGGGTGAGCGGAGTGGGCCTTGACCACCACCGGACAGCCGGCAGCCAAAGCCGAGGCGGTGTCGCCCCCGGCCACGCTGAAGGCCAGCGGAAAGTTGGAGGCACCGAACACCGCCACCGGCCCCAGGGCCACATGGCGCTGGCGCAGGTCGACGCGGGGCATCGGCTGTCGCTCGGGCAGGGCGGGGTCGATGCGCACGTCGAGCCATTCGCCGGCGCGTACCACGCTGGCGAACAGGCGCAGCTGGCCGCAGGTGCGACCCCGCTCGCCTTCCAGGCGGGCTCGGGGCAGGCCGGTTTCGGCCATGGCGCGTTCGATTAAGGCGTCACCAATCGCCTCGATTTCGTCGGCGATGGCCTCGAGAAAGGCCGCACGCCCCTGCAGCTTGCTCTCGCGGTAGGTGGCGAAGGCCGCCTCGGCCAGTTCGCAGGCTCGGGCGACCGCGTGGCGGTCGAGCCCCGGATAGTCGGGGGCCAGGGGCTCGCCGCTGGCCGGGTTGATGGCGCGGATGATGGTCTGATCGCCGGTGACGGCTTGCTGGCCGATCAGGGAGGTGCCTTGCAGTGTCATGGGGACTCCTTTCGAGAATACGCCTTGTGATGCCGAGGCAAGCGTGCTACCTATCATGTGATCATACAACCCTACACTAGGGCATTACGCGCCGTCCCGCCAACGAGCCGAGATCTCGGCTCGGCACAGCCGGAGTTCCCATGTCACTTATTCGCCCTCGAATCCGTGCCGATCAGTTGCGTTCACGCTGGTGGTTCGACAATCCCGACCATCCGGGTACCACTGCGCTATGTATCGAGCGCTATATGAACCAGGGCATCACCCTGGAGGAGCTCACCGATGGCCGGCCGATCATCGGTATCTGCCAGTCGGGTTCTGATCTGACACCTTGCAACCGTCACCATCTGGAACTCGCCAAGCGGGTCAGGGACGGTATCCGTGCCGCCGGTGGCGTGCCTTTCGAATTCCCCATGCACCCCATCCACGAGAATGTGCGTCGTCCCACCGCGGCGCTGGACCGCAACCTGGCCTATCTGGGGCTGGTCGAGGTGTTGCACGGCTATCCGCTGGACGGCGTGGTGCTGACGACGGGTTGCGACAAGACCACCCCGGCGGCCCTGATGGCCGCGGCGACAGTGAATATCCCGGCCATCGTGCTTTCCGGTGGGCCCATGCTCAACGGCTGGCGCGGTGCCGAGCGCGTCGGCTCCGGCACCATCGTCTGGGAGCTGCGCCGGCGGCTCGCCACCGGCGATATCGACTACGCTGAGTTTTTGTCCCGAATCACCGATTCGGCCCCGTCGGTAGGCCACTGCAACACCATGGGCACCGCCTCGACCATGAATTCTCTGGCCGAGGCGCTGGGCATGAGTCTGCCTGGCTCGGCGATGATTCCGGGCCCCTACAAGGAGCGGGCCATGGTCGCCTACCAGACCGGCGAGCGGATCACCCAGATGGTCTGGGAGGACCTGCGGCCGAGCGACCTCCTTACGCGCGAGGCCTTCGAGAACGCCATCGTTACCTGCTCGGCGCTGGGCGGCTCGTCCAACGCGCCCATTCATATCAACGCCATCGCCCGTCACGCCGGTGTCGAGCTCGACAACGATGACTGGCAGCGGCTTGGCCATGCGATTCCGCTGCTGGCCAATGTCATGCCCGCGGGCGCCTATCTCAGCGAGGAGTTCCATCGCGCCGGCGGCGTGCCGGCGGTGATGCACGAGCTGCTGGAGGCCGGACAGCTGCATGGCGAGGTGCTTACGGTCAACGGCCAGACGTTGGCTGACAATCTGGTCGGTCGCGAGACACAGGATTCCGAGGTGATTCGTCGCTATGCGAATCCGCTGGTGGCGCACGCCGGTTTTCTCAACCTCAAGGGCAACCTCTTCGACTCGGCGTTGATGAAGACCAGTGTGATCTCGACGGATTTCCGCGAACGCTTCCTCAGTGACCCGAACGACCCCGAGGCCTTCGAGGGCAGGGTGGTGGTGTTCGATGGCGCCGAGGACTACCACGCGCGTATCGACGACCCGAGTCTGGATATCGACGAACGTACCATCCTGGTGATGCGCGGTGCCGGCCCTGTCGGCCATCCCGGTGGCGCCGAGGTGGTGAACATGCAGCCGCCGGAAGCGCTGATACGCCGCGGCATCGAATCGCTGCCGTGTCTCGGTGATGGTCGCCAGTCGGGCACGTCGGGGTCGCCGTCGATCCTCAATGCGTCACCGGAAGCAGCCACCGGCGGTGGACTGGCGCTGCTCGAGAGCGGTGACTGGCTGCGCATCGACCTCAAGCGTGGCGAGGTGCGATGGCTGGCCAACGACGTCGAACTCGAGGCAAGACGCCAGCGGCTGCAGGCGAGCGGCGGTTACCACTACCCGGCTCATCAGACGCCCTGGCAGGAGATCCAACGGTCGATGGTGGAGTCCCTGGACCGCGGCATGACCTTGACCCCTGCCACCAAGTACCGCGACGTGGCGCGCCGCAGCCCGCCTCGCGACAATCACTGAACGGAGCGGTGCCGATTCGAGCGCCGCTCCCGGGAGCTTTATCATGCCTCATCCTGCCGTCCTTCCCGCGGGTCCCCGGGCGGGTAGTATCCGCATCGTTCATCTCGGGCTCGGCGCTTTTCACCGCGCCCAACAGGCGGTCTACCTGGAAGGCTATCGTCAGCGTACCGGTGACGCTGCCTGGGGGATCAGCAGTGCCAACCTGCGAACCAATGTCGACCTGGTGGACGGTCTGCGCGAGGCGGGCCACCGCTACCACGTGGCCGAGTATGCCGACCGGGAATCGGTGACGCTGCGGGAGATCGGGGTTATCGAGGAGACGCTGTTTACGGGCTGTGATGCCCAGGGGCGCTGGGGTCGAGACCTCGATGCCCTGCTGACGCGACTGGCGTTGCCCGAGACGCGCATCGTGACCCTGACGGTCACCGAGAAGGGGTACTTCCTGAATCCTTCCAGCGGCGCGCTGCTGGTCGACGACCCCATGATCGCCGCTGATATCGCCACGCCTTCAAGGCCGCGTACTGCGCCGGGGATCCTGGTGGAAGCGCTGGCGCGTCGCCGCTCACAGGGGCTTGCGCCGTTCACGGTGCTGAGTTGCGACAATATGCCGGACAATGGCCAACGAACCCGCAATGCCATGATTCAGCTGGCCGAGCGTCGAGATGCCGCCCTGGCCGCATGGATTGCCACCGAGGTTGCCTGTCCCTCCAGCATGGTGGACCGCATCGTGCCGGCCATGACCGAGGCCGATTTCGTGCGGCTCGCCGACCTGGGGGTAGAGGATCCCAACGCCGTGGTCGGCGAAGGGTTTGCCCAGTGGGTGATCGAGGACCACTTCCCCCAGGGACGTCCCGCCTGGGAGGTCGACGGGGTGGAGATGGTCGCGGACGTCGCCCCCTTCGAGACCATGAAGCTGCGCATGCTGAACGGCAGCCACTCGCTGCTGGCGTACCTTGGGGCGCCGGAGGGTATCGAGACAGTGGTCGAGGCGGTCAGCCGGGACGACCTGCGCACCCTGCTGCGCCGCTATATGCTGGAGGAGGCGGCGCCGACCCTGGTCATGCCCGAGGGCACGGACCTGGCCGCCTATGCCGATATGTTGCTGGCGCGATTCGCCAACGACAGCCTGCGGCATCGCCTGCATCAGATCGCCATGGACGGCAGCCAGAAGCTCCCACAGCGTTGGCTGCTAGGCACTCTGGCACGCCGCGACATCGGGCAGGAGACACCCTGTACAGCGCTGGGCCTGGCTGCCTGGATCCGCTATACCGCGGGCAAGGATCGTCAGGGACGCGTCTACCCGGTGGACGATCCCCTGGCCGAGCGTTTCGCCGACCTGCACGCGCGCCATGGCCAGCAGCCCGACGCGCTGGTAAAGGCCTATCTGGCCATGGGCGACGTCGTGCCGCCGGCCCTGGCGGCCGATGGCGACTTCACGGCTGCTGTGCTCACCCATTACTGTCGCCTGAGCGAGCAGGGGCTCGACGGGACCCTCGCCGCTCTGGACGAGTAGCGGTGGCCTGTCATGCATCACCGCCACGCCGGTCATCGTGAGGGAATCCCTTGCGGGTCACCGTGCCAGCCAGCCGCCGTCCACGGTCAGCGCATGGCCGTTGACGTAGGCGGCGGCGTCGGAGCACAGAAATATCACCGCGCCGGCCAGGTCCTCGGGGGTGCCCCAGCGGCCGGCAGGGATGCGCCCCAGGATCTCGGCGCTGCGGATGGGATCCTCGCGCAGAGCCTGTGTGTTGTCGGTGGCCATGTACCCGGGAGCGATGGCGTTGACGGTGATCCCGTAGGGCGCCCACTCATTGGCCAGCAGGCGGGTCAGGCCGAGAAGGCCGCTCTTGCTGGCGGTGTAGGATGGCACGCGGACGCCACCCTGGAATGACAGGACAGAGGCCACGTTGACGATGCGCCCCGGGGCCTTGCGGGCCACCAGATGGCGGGCAACCGCCTGTGACAGGAAGAAAGCCGCTTTCAGGTTCACATCGATCACAGGGTCCCAGTCGGCCTCACTGAACGCCAGAGCGGGCGCACGGCGGATGGTGCCGGCATTGTTGACCAGGATATCGAGCCGCTCGGTTGACGCGAGGGCTCGCGAGACGATATCGGCCGGGGCGTCATGGCCCAACTCGGCCTCGACGGCGATATAGCGGCGTCCCAGCGCCTCGATGCGCGAACAAGTCTCGGCGGCGGCGCTGCGGTTGACGCCGACAATGTCAGCGCCGGCCTCGGCTAGCGCCACGGCCAGGCCCTGGCCGAGACCCTTGTTGCAGCCGGTGATCATGGCCACGCGGCCAGCCAGCGAGAAGTGATTCATGACGTTCTCCTGGCGGCCTCGTTGACCAGGCTGATAGGGGGCTCGCCCTTCAGCGCCAGGATGAGGTTGTCCACGGCGCGCTGGGCCATGGCGGTGCGCGTTTCGTGGGTGGCCGAGCCGATGTGCGGCAGGGCGACGACGTTGGCCATCGTTGGTAGCGGCGACTCCGGCGAGAGCGGTTCCTGCTCGAAGACATCGAGCCCGGCGGCGCGAATGCGCCCCAGCTCCAGCGCGTTGATGAGCGCTGCCTCGTGAACCACCTTACCGCGGGAAATGTTGACGAAGATCGTCGATGGCTTCATCAGGGCGAACTCGTGCTCGCCGATCAGGTGCTCGGTCTCGGCGGTGAGGGGGACGGTGACGCAGATGAAGTCCGCTTCGGCGAGCAGCGCCGCCAGCTCACAGCGCTCGGCGCCCAGCTCCGCTTCCAGCGCTGGCTTGGGCGATGCGTTGGAATAGAGCACGCGCATGCCGAAGCCCAGCGCGCCGCGGCGGGCGATGGCGGCACCGATACGGCCGAAACCGATCATGCCGAGGGTCTTGCCGTGCACGTCGCTGCCGAAGTGCTCGGGCCCCACGCTGGCCTGCCAATCACCGCGCTTGACCCACTCGGCCAGCTCAATGGCGCGCCTGGCTGCGGCCATGATCAGCAGGAAGCCGGTATCGGCAGTGGTCTCGGTCAGTACGTCCGGGGTGTTGCACAGCAGGATGCCGCGCCGGGTCAGGTCGTCTACCGGGTAGTTGTCGTAGCCGACCGAGATGGTGGCGATCGCCTCGAGGTTGGGGGCCTCATCGAGTAACTCGGGGGGGATGGTCAGGCTGGCACCGATCAGGCCGTGGGCCTCCCGGAGGGCGGTGCGAAAGTCGGGATCGTCAGCGGACGCCAGGTCGTTGAAGGTCTGGACCTCGAACTCCTCAGCGAGTTGGGCCAGTTGGTCCTCGTTCAGGCGGCCGTAGGCCAGGATGCGTTTCTTCATGGTCAGGTTCCTTGTCTAGATGGCGGGTAACGCGGCTTCCAGAGCGGCAAGGCGTTCACGGGTTGGCAACCCTTCCATGTCGCCCACCACCTGAATGGCCAGCGAGCCGATCAGGTTTCCGCGATGTACCGCTTCCCGTGGCGAGCGGCCGTCGAGCAGAGCGCTGATCACACCCACGGCATAGCCGTCACCGGCACCGACGGTATCCACTACCTCGGCTACCGGGATACCCGGCGCGGTGAAACTCTCAAGGTTGCCGCCCACCCTGCCGCGGTAATAGCTGCCCTCGGGGCCTAGCTTGATCATCACCGCCGTCGAGCCGCGCGCGAGATAGAAGTCGGCGATCGCCTCGGGGCTATGCTGTCCGGTGAGCAAGCGCCCCTCTGCCAGGCCGGGCAACACCCAGTCGGCCTTGGCCGCCAGTTCATTCAACGTGTCGCGCATCTCGGCCTCGCTCGGCCAAAGGCTGGGGCGTAGATTGGGGTCGAACGAGATGGTGGCAGCTGCGATGCGCGCCTTTTCCATTATCTGCCATGAGAGCTCGCGTGCGCTGGGCGAGAGGGCTGGGGGAATGCCGGTAGCATGAAGATGTCGCAGCCCCGAGAAGTCAACGCTGTCCGCATCGCTGGGTGCCAGGCAACTGGCGGCACTGCCCTGGCGATAATAGGTGACGTTAGGGTCGATCCCGCCAACAGCGCGTTCCTTGAAGACTAGACCGGTAGGGCGCTCAGAGTCGGTGCGCAGAAAGCGGCAGTCCACTCCCTCGGCTTCCAGTGTGCGGCGGATGAAGGTGCCGAAGCCATCGTCGCCGACGCGGCTGAGCCAGCCGACCCGGAAGCCTAGCCGGGCAAGGCCAATGGCGACGTTGGTATCGGCACCCGCAATACGGCGCTGGAACCACTCGACGGCGGCCAGCTCACCCGGGGTTTCGGCGACGAACATGGTCATGGCTTCGCCGAAACTGAGAATCTCCGGGCGGCGCGTTGGGTGGTGAGACATGGCGAGTTTCCTGTTGCAGCCTTCCCGAGACGTTCAGCACCCAGCTGCAGTGCTTTACTCCCTCTTGTGGCTGGCGTTATCGGTGGCCGTATGGTCGCAGATACCAGATCACTGCGTTGCTCCGATCGAATAGTGGTTATATAGCGTTAGCCTGATCGGTTTTCCGGCGAGTACTGCCACTGGACTGGATCCGATTGACCGGTTCGGCTCTTCATCGCCGGCATGCCCGGCGTTTACCTGCGACGGGGGGAAAGCCCGGCGGCAGCCACCAGGGCGCGGGTGTAGTCGCTTCTGGGGTTTTCCAGTACGTCCAGGCAGTCGCCACTCTCTATCACCTCTCCTTCCTTGAGCACCATGATGCGGTGGGCCATGGCGCGTACCACGGCCAGGTCGTGGCTGATAAACAGATAGCTCAGGCCGCGGCGGGCCTGGAGGTCGCGCAACAGCACCACCAGCTGCTTCTGGACGGTGCGGTCCAGCGCCGAGGTGGGCTCGTCGAGCACGATGAGCTCCGGTTCGAGGATGATCGCCCGGGCCACGGCGATGCGCTGGCGCTGCCCGCCGGAGAATTCGTGGGGGTAGCGGTCGGCGCAATCGGCGGGAAGGCCCACCTCGGCCAGGGTCTCGGCCACCCGGCGCGCGACCTCGACCTCGGTGAGCGTCGGCTGGTGGAAGCGTAGCCCTTCGCTGACGATCTCCGAGACAGGCAGCCTGGGCGAGAGCGACCCGAAGGGGTCCTGGAAGACGATCTGCACCCGGTGGCGCAGGCGGCGCAGGGCGCTGCCGGCGAGGGTGTCCAGGCGAGTGTCGCCGAAGGTGATCTCGCCGTGGCTCGGGGTGAGGCGCAGCAGCGCCAGGGCCAGGGTGGTCTTGCCGGAACCGGATTCGCCGACGATGCCCAGGGTCTCGCCGGGGGCCAGGGTGAGGTCCAGCGGCCTGACCGCCTCGAAGGCCGGCGGGCGCTTCATGAACAGCGTCTTGGGGCGCGGGAAGCTGACCCCGAGGCCGCGGGCCTGGAGCAGCGGTGCGCCGCGCGGCACCGCCACCGGGCGGCCCTCCGGCTCGGCGTCGAGCAGGGTGCGGGTATAGGCGCTGGTCGGTGAGCCGAAGACGCGTTCCACCGGCCCTGTTTCCTGCTCGCGGCCCTGATGGAGCACGCAGACCCGATCGGCATGGCGCCGCACCAGGTTGAGGTCGTGAGTGATAAACAGCATGCCCATGCCGTGGTGGTCACGCAGTTCGGCGAGCAGGGCGAGGATCTCCTGCTGCACGGTGACGTCCAGCGCCGTGGTGGGCTCATCGGCGATCAGCAGTGCCGGATCGTTGGCGATCGCCATGGCGATCATCACCCGCTGGCGCTGGCCGCCGGAGAGCTGGTGGGGCCAGACGTCGATCAGCTCCTCGGGGCGTTGCAGCTTGACCTGGGCCAGCAGCTCGATGATCCGGGCGCGCGCCGCGCGACCGCTGAGCCCCTGGTGCAGGCGCAGGGTCTCGCCGATCTGCTTGCCCACGGTATGCAGCGGATTCAGCGAGGTCATCGGCTCCTGGAAGATAAAGCCGACTCGGCCGCCGCGCACGCCCTGCCAGTCTCGGCGCCGCAGCCGGGAGAGGTCGGTATCGCCCAGCCAGCGAGTGCCGCTGACGGCAGCGTTGCCCGGCAGCAGGTCCATGGCGCCGAGCGCCGAGACCGACTTGCCCGAGCCGGATTCGCCCACCAGCGCCAGGGTTTCGCCGGGTGCCACGGTGAGCGAGAGGCGGTCAAGCACGGTAACGCCGTCGAAGGCGACCGAGAAGTCCTCGAGGTGCAGCAGCGAAGAGTGGCATGAGCGATCAGGCATCGGTCTGGCTCCTGGCGGCGGCCTGGGCCCCGGCAGACCCGGTTGCCGCGGGCACGGGGGTGGCAGCGTGGCGAACATGGCGGGGGTCGAAGGCGTCGCGCAGCCCTTCGCCGATAAACACCAGCAGCGAGAGCATCAGCGACAGGCTGACAAAAGCGGTGATGCCGAGCCAAGGGGCGTGCAGATTGTTCTTGCCCTGGGCCACCAGCTCGCCCAGGGACGGTGATCCGGGGGGCAGGCCGAAGCCCAGGAAGTCCAGGGCGGTCAGGGTGGTGATGGCGCCGGTGAACAGGAAGGGGACGAAGGTGAGGGTGGCGACCATGGCGTTGGGCAGCACATGCCGCCACATGATCAGCCGCGGCGGCAGCCCCATGGCGCGGGCGGCGCGCACGTATTCCAGGTTGCGGGCGCGCAGGAACTCGGCGCGCACCACGTCCACCAGCCCCAGCCAGGAGAACAGCAGCATGATGCCGAGCAGCCACCAGAAGCCCGGTTGCACGAAGCTGGCCAGGATAATCAGCAGGAAGAGCACGGGCAGGCCGGACCAGATCTCGGTGAAACGCTGGCCGATCAGGTCGGTCTTGCCGCCGAAGTAGCCCTGGATACCGCCCACCAGCACTCCCATCACCAGCGAGCCGGCGGTGAGCACCAGGGCGAAGGCCACCGAGAGCCGGAAACCGTAGATCACCCTGGCCAGCACGTCGCGCCCCTGGTCGTCGGTGCCCAGCCAGTGGCGGCTGTCCGGCGGCGCGGGCGAGGGCCGCATCATCTGCATGTCCAGGGTCTGGTAGGAGAAGGGGATCGGCGGCCACAGCGCCCAGCCGTTCGCCTCGATCTGCGCCTGGACGAAGGGGTCATGGTATTCGGCGGTGGTCGGCAGGAAGCCGCCGAACTCGGTCTCCGGGTAGTCCACCAGCAGCGGCACGTACCACTGGCCGTCGTAGCGCATCATCAGCGGCTTGTCGTTGGCGATCAACTCGGCACCGATACTCACCACGAACAGCACCAGGAACAGCCACAGCGAGACCCGAGCGCGACGGTTGGCCCGGAAGACCGCCAGGCGGCGGCGGGTGATGGGGGAGACACGGTCCGCCCGGAACGTGAAGAGGGTCTTGAAGAAAGCGGCCATCGGCTCAGGACTCCCTCGTCTCGAAGTCGATGCGCGGGTCTACCCACACATAGGTCAGATCGGAGACCAGCTTGAGCAGCAGGCCGATCAGCGTGTACAGATAAAGCGTGCCGAAGATCACCGGGTAGTCGCGCTGCATCACCGCTTCGAAGCCGAGCAGGCCAAGCCCTTCCAGCGAGAAGATCACCTCGATCAGCAGCGACCCGGTAAAGAAGATCGCGATCAAGGCGCCGGGCAGACCGGCGATAATGATCAGCATGGCGTTGCGGAACACATGGCCGTAGAGCACGCCATGATCGCTGGCGCCCTTGGCCCGGGCGGTGAGCACGTACTGCTTGTGGATTTCGTCGAGGAAGCTGTTCTTGGTCAGCATGGTCAGGGTGGCGAAGCTGCCGATGGTCATGGCCACTACCGGCAGGGTGATGTGCCACAGGTAGTCCTTGACCTTGCCCCAGGTGCTGAGCTCCTGGACGTCCGGCGAGGTCAGTCCACGCAGGGGGAACAAGTCCCAGTAGCTGCCGCCCGCGAACAGCACGATCAACAGGATGGCGAACAGAAACCCGGGGATGGCGTAGCCGACGATCACCAGCCCCGAGGACCAGACGTCGAAGCGTGAGCCGTGGTGGAGCGCCTTGCGGATGCCCAGCGGAATCGAGATCAGGTACACCAGCAGGGTGGTCCAGAGTCCCAGGGAAATCGACACCGGCAATCGCTCGATCATCAGCTCGACCACCGGACGGTCGCGAAAGAAGCTGTTGCCGAAATCGAAAGTGGCATAGTCGCGCATCATGCCGAGGAAGCGCACGTGAGCCGGCTGATCGAAGCCGAACTGTTCCTCGAGCTGTTCGATGAATCGCGGGTCGATGCCGCGCGCCCCCCGCGACTCGTCGCGCACCATGACCTCGCCGCCGGCGTCGAGCCGGGTGCTGGCCATGGCATCGGCGCCCTCGAAGCGGGCCAGCATCTGGTCGATGGGGCCGCCCGGGGCGGCCTGCACGATAACGAAGTTCAGCAGCATGATCCCGATCAGGGTAGGGATCATCAGCAGCAGGCGGCGCAGGATATAGCGACTCACGAGGGCAGCTTCCTTGTTCGGGGCCGGGGCAGCATCAACGGGGACGCAGGCGCTGGTTGATCTCGGCTTCCCGCTCGGCGTCCACCCACCAGGCGGCCAGGTCCAGGCCGTAGGTGGGGAAGGGCTCTGGCCAGCGGAACTTGTCCCAGAGGGCGATGCGGGTCTCGCCGGAATGGTAGTGGGGGATCATCGGGAAACGCCACCGCAGTACCCGGTCCAGGGCGCGGGCGGTAGCGTTGAGCTCATCGCGGCTGTCGGCACGGATCAGCCGATCCACCAGGTCATCCACCACGGGGTCGGCCAGGCCCATCATGTTGCGGCTCTGGGGTGTCTCGGCGGCGGCGCTGGTCCAGAAGTCGCGCTGCTCGTTGCCAGGGTTGTTCGACTGCGGGAACTGTCCCACGGTCATGTCGAAGTCGAAGCTGCGCAGGCGGTTGAGGTACTGGTTGATATCGACGATGCGGATGCTGCCGCGGATGCCCAGGCGCGCTATGTTGCGCAGCATCGGCTGGGTGACCCGCTCCATGCCGGTATCGAACAGCAGCACCTCTACCGTCAGCGGCTGGCCCGTCTCGCTGTGCACCAGGCGATCCCCCTTGACCTCGTAGCCGGCCTCGCGCAGCAGGTCCAGCGCCAGGCGCAGCCGCTCGCGCAGGTCGAGCGGGTGGTCGAAAGGCAGCGGCTCCCGGAACAGCCGCTCGGGCAGCTCGTCGCGCCAGGGGGCGAGCAGGGCCAGTTCGTCGCCTTCGGGCAGCCCAACGGCGGCCATGTCGGAGTTCTGAAAATAGCTCTCGGTGCGCCGGTAGGCATCGTAGAAGAGGTTGGCGTTGAGCCAGGGGAAGTCGAAGGTCAGTGAGAGGGCCTCGCGCACCCGGGGGTCGCTGAAGCGGTCGCGGCGCAGATTGAAGACAAAGGCCTGCATGCGCGCCGGCTGGCCGTCCGGCACGGCCAGGCGCTTCACCAGGCCGTCGCGGTAGGCGGGAAAGTCGTAGCCGATGGCCCAGGTGGCCGCTCGGGCATCGATGCGGTAGTCCAGCACCCCGGCCTTGAAGGCTTCCCAGGCGATATCGCGGTCGCGGTAGTAGTCATAGACCAGCCGATCGATGTTATGGCGGCCGCGCTTCACCGGCAGGTCCTGGCCCCAGTAGTCGGGATCACGCTGATAGACGATACGTCGGCCCGGGTCGATCTCGCCGATGCGATAGGGGCCGGAGCCGGGATGGGCCTCCAGGGTCGGGGCGGTGAAATCGTGGGCTTCCCAGTAGTGCCTGGGCAGCACCGGCAGCTGGCCGACGATCAGCGGCAGCTCCCGGGAGTGCACCTCGGCGAAGTCGAAGCGCACGGTGTGCTCGTCGAGTGCCGTGACCCGCTCCACGTCAGCGTAGTAAGCGCCGTAGAAGGGGTTGCCCTGTTCGGTGAGCAGCTCGAAGCTGTACACCACGTCGTGGGCGGTGACCGGCTCGCCGTCGTGGAAGCGCGCCTCGGGGCGCAGGTCGAACTCGATCCACTCCCGGTCAGGGTCCAGACGCATGCCTGACGCGAGCAGGCCATAGACCGAGAACGGCTCGTCCGGGTTGCCCTCCACCAGGGTATCGTAGATCTCGAAAAGCCCCGCCGCTGGGGTACCGCGAATGATAAAGGGGTTGGTGGAGTCGAAGCTGCCGCCCACCGCGGCCTGGGTCAGGGTGCCGCCGCTGGGCGCCTCGGGATTGACGTAGGGGAAGTGGGTAAAGCCTTCCGGCAGTTCCGGAGCGTCATATAGCGCCAGGCCGTGAACCGTGGGCACGTCGTCGGGCGTGGCCGCCGCTGCCTGATAAGGCAGCAGGGTGCTTGTCACAACCGTCGTCAGGGCGATCGGCAGCAGGCAGGCCGCAGCAAGAGCGGCCAGGGTCAGGCGGCGCGGGGCGTCGGGCATCGGCGACATCCTTGGTCGGTGGCAGCCAGCCCTCAGGTGGGCCGACATCGGTCGGCCAATAAGTTGTCAGGCCCTTGGCGGCTTGGCAAGCGTTCCCGTCACCGCTGCCGTCTTGGCTAGCGGTAGGCGAGACTCTGGCGGGGCAGATCGAGCACCTGTCCCGGCTGAAGCATATCGCCGTTCAGGCCATTGACCTGACGAATCTGCGACACGCTCACCCCTTGGCTGGAGGCGATCGCCGAGAGACTGTCGCCGCTCTGCACCACGTAGCGGCCTTCGCCGTTGCCGGCCGGCGAGGACGACGAGGCAGGCGTCTCCAGACGTGCCATCAGGGTATCGGCGCGATCGGCGGGAACCAGCAGCACTCGGGCCTGGCCGGGGTGGGCAGTGCCGTTGCTGAGAGCGGGATTGAGCGTGGCGAGTTCACCGCGGCTGGCGCCGGAAAGGCGGGCGGCTTCGTCCAGGCCAAGCGGGCGTTGGACGGGAATCTTGGCAAAGGCCGGTGCGTCCTCGATCTCGGGGAGGGCGACCTGGTATTTGTCAGGATTGTCGACAATGGCCGCGATGGCCTTGAGTTTGGGGAGATAGTTCATGGTCTCCCGGGGCAGACTCAGGCTCCAGTAATCGTCGCCGTTGCCGCTGGAGATCGCGTTGCGACGCGCCCGGTTCACGGTGCCGGCGCCGGCATTATAGGCGGCCAGGGAGAGCTCGAGGTCGCCCTCGTACCACTGGTCGGCCTGCAACTCGATGTAATCCAGTGCGGCGCGAGTCGAGGCCACCACGTCGAGGCGACCGTCGTAGCCGCGCACTCGACGCAGGCCCAGAGCGTCGCCGGTGCCGGGCATGAACTGCCACAGGCCGGCAGCGCCACGATGGCTGCGGGCCGTGGGATCGAAGGAGCTCTCCACGAAGGGAATCAGGGCGATCTCCCCCGGCAGGCCGCGCGCCTCGACCTGCTCGACGATCCACGCCAGCCACGGACGGGCGCGCTCGGTGATCTCGACGATGTTATGGGGGCTGGCGCGGTAATGATCGATCCACTGCTGCACTCGTGGCTCATCCAGGCTCTGCTGCCACTGGAAGCTGTCGCGCAGCCGGCTCCAGGCGTCGCGAGGCTCCAGGGCCAGGGCATCCCAGAAATGCGCCGCCGGGGGCAGCCGCTGGCTCTGGGACGTCGATGTTGCGCTGAAACTGAGGGTCTGGCGCTGTTCGGCGCTCAGGGTAGAGGCCTGGCTATAGACGCTGCTGGCCAGCAGCGAGCCGATCAGTGCGCTGACACTGGCAAAGCCGATCAATAGGCGGCGCTTGGTGTGGTAGGTCATCCGGACGCGTTTCTCCTGGTCGTTAGCGGTCCCGCCGACAGCGGGGTAAACCGCATGACGTCCAATCGGGGAAATGTCAAAATTGGTCCTTCCAGGCGCGCAGCGTGGCGAAAGTGGTCGCCTCGCTGTCGGTGTCGCCATGGGCCGAGGCGGCCTGGCGAACACCGGCATCGTGGCAGCGCAGGAAAGGATTGATGCGCTTCTCGCGCGCCAGAGAGCTCGGCAGCGTGGGGCGGTCGAGGTCGCGGGCGTGCCGGCACTCTTCCATTGCCTGAGTCACTTCCGGATTGTGGGGGTCGGCGGCCAACGCGAAGCGCAGGTTGGCCAGGGTATACTCGTGGGCGGCAAATACCAGGGTGTCGTCGGGCAGGGCCGCCAGCTTGCCGAGGGATTCGTGCATCTGCTCGGGGGTGCCCTCGAACAAACGTCCGCAGCCGGCGCTGAACAGGGCATCGCCGCAGAACAGCAGCGGAGGAATGCCCGCGGTAAAGAAGGCGATATGGTCCAGGGTGTGCCCCGGTACCTCGTGCACCTCGAACAAGCGTCCCATGGCCCGAAACTCGTCACCTTGGCCGACTCGTTCGTCAATGCCGGCAATGTCGGGATTATCGGGGCCAATGACCCGGGGCGAATAGCGCTCGATCAGGGTCGAAAGACCCGCGGTGTGGTCCTGATGGTGGTGGGTGATCAGCACGGTGGTCAGGGTCAGTCCCTCGCGTTCGATCAACTCGACCACCGGGGCGGCATCACCCGGGTCGACCACGCCGATTTCGGAACTCGTATCCTGGCGAAGTAGCCAGATATAGTTGTCGCCAAATGCGGGTATCGGTGTCACGCTCAACATGGTCATGGTGTCCTGAACGGGCATGAACGGGTCGCAAAATTTGCCCAGAATGGAGGAGCCTGCCGCTGATGTCAATTTCCCCTATGGTTTCGTCCCTCGCCGCGCTGGTGCGAGAGGGTCGACGCTTCTGGGCCACCCCCGGAGGTCAGGCGGTGCGCCAGGCCGAGCGCGCCTGTCTGGGGCCGGTGTGCGAGCGGCTGTTTGGCGTTCACAGTCTCGAACTCGGCCTGGGCGGGGCGCTGGCGGACATGTGTCCCGTGCGTCACCCCATGGCCTGGGCCCCGACTCGGGAACTGGCGGAGGATCCTGCCACCCTGGTCTGCTCCCCGGAGGCACTCCCGTTGCCCGATGGTTGCCTCAGCCTGGTGGTGATTCATCACCTGCTTGAAGTGGCGCCCGACCCCCATCGTACGCTTCAGGAAGCCGCGCGGGTGACCCGTGACGACGGCAGGCTGATTGTCTTCGGCTGGATGCCGATTTCGGCGGCGGGGCTGCCGCGGGTGTTGCCCGGTCGTCGGCAGCGATTGCCCTGGCGTGGCCAATGGCGGACGCCGGCGCGACTGCGCGACTGGCTGACGTTTGTTGACTTCGAGATTGAGCGGGTAGACTACTGCGGTTTTCATCTGCCCGGCACGCTGCCCGGCAATGCGGCCTTGGAGACCCTCGGTCGGCGGCATAATCTGCCGCTGGGGGACGGCTACATGATTCAGGCGACTCGACGCCCGCAGCTGGCGCAGAGCCAGGACACGCGGCTCGGCTTCTCCCGGCCCTTCGGCGGCTCCACCCTGAGCGCCACCCGGCTGGGCCAGTCGCGATTCCCGCCCGAGCTTTACCATCACAACGATCAGACAAGGGTGACAGAGGTTGACTGAGACGGTTATCGACACGGCTCTCGAAACAGCCATCGAGACGGGGGACGAAACCTTGCCCGAGGTGGTCATCTATACCGATGGCGCCTGCCGCGGCAACCCTGGCCCCGGCGGCTGGGGTGCTCTTATGAAGAGCGGGGAGCACGACAAGACACTGAACGGCTTCGAGGCTCGCACCACCAACAACCGCATGGAGCTGATGGCGGCGATCATGTCGCTGCGTGAGCTCAAGCGGCCCTGTCGCGTCCAGCTGTGGACCGACTCCGAGTACCTGCGGCGTGGCATTACCGAGTGGATTCACAACTGGGTCAAGCGCGGCTGGAAGACAGCCAGCAAACAGCCGGTGAAGAACGCCGAGCTGTGGCGCGAGCTGCTCGAGGAGACCCACCGGCATCGGATCGAGTGGCACTGGGTGAAGGGACACAGCGGCCACCCCGGTAATGAGCGCGCCGATCAGCTGGCCAACGAGGCCATCGATCAGGCGCGCAGCCGGGCCTGAATCGATTCCCTTGCATCACTCACCTCCCAGCGACGGCCAGTGACGGGGTTCTGATCCAGCCTCCCCAGGGCTCCCTGTCCGGGTGTCCGCTGCCAAGTGTCGGCTGGGAGATCGGCTCCGCCGAGTGAATGGCGCCCCAGGCGCGTCCCCGTTTTTTCTTGAGGCAGAGAGTTCGCCATGCGTCAGATCATTCTCGATACCGAGACCACCGGCATCGACCCCCGGGAAGGCCACCGCCTGATCGAAATCGGGGCGGTGGAGATGGTCAACCGCCGACTTACCGGCAACACCTACCACCAGTTCATCAATCCCGAGCGGGAGATCGAAGCCGAGGCTGTCGGGGTTCACGGCATCACCGACGAGCGGGTAGCGGGCGAACCCCTGTTCGCCGCGATTGCCGATGAGTTCTGGGCCTTCATCGAGGGCGCGGAGCTTGTCATCCATAACGCCCCCTTCGACGTCGGGTTTATCGATCACGAGTTCGACAGGCTGAACCGCTCTCGCGGCGCGCCGCCGCTGGGACCGGTCGCCGCGCACTGCCGGATTCTCGACACCCTGGTGATGGCCCGCGACAAGCATCCTGGCCAGCGCAACAGTCTCGACGCCCTATGCAAGCGCTACGAGATCGACAACGGCCACCGGGTGCTGCATGGCGCCCTGCTGGATGCCGAGATCCTGGCCGATGTCTATCTGGCGATGACCGGTGGCCAGACCGCGCTCTCTCTGGACGCCTCCGGCGGGGGAGAGCGCGGTGTGGCCGGCAGCGGCGGGATGGCGATTCGTCGTCTCGAGCTGGCGCCGGGATGCCTGGCGGTGCTGGCCCCCAGCGAGCAGGAACTGAACGACCATCGTGCCAAGCTGTCGCGTATCCGCGAGGCGGCCGGTGAGTGTCACTGGGACCGCATGGGTGAGGGAGTGCCGCACTGATGCTGCGCCGTGAGCTGCCCCTCCGGGCGACGGCGGGGCGGGTCATTCGTCTGGCCGAAGGGCGCATCGCACCGGGCCCGGATGGCGACCTGTTGCAGCCCATGCAGCCCTGGACGCCCACCATGCAGCCGATCTGCTACTGGGACGATGAGCCGGTGGCGCTGCTGCTGGAGGCGATAGCAGATGAAGGCTGGCTGGACGGACGCGGCTGGCTGGCCAGGCTGCCGGAGTCGCGTTTTGCGCTGCTCTCCACTGTCCTGCAGGTGGGTGCCTGGTTGCGTGATCACCGTTTCTGCGGTCGCTGCGGCGCTCCGGCAGAGCGTCTCGACGCCGAGTTCGCCATGCACTGCCACGGCTGCGGCCACCGCAACTATCCGCGCATCTCGCCGTGTATCATCACCCTGGTGACCCATGGCGATGCGCTGCTGCTGGCGCGCAGCCCGCGATTTCCGCCGCGTCGCTATTCGACCCTGGCCGGTTTTATCGAGCCCGGCGAGTCCGCCGAGGAGGCGGTGCGCCGGGAGGTCTTCGAGGAGGTCGGGCTGCAGGTGGGCAGGCTCCGCTACTTCCGCAGTCAGGCCTGGCCTTTCCCGCATTCGCTGATGCTGGGATTCTTCGCCGAGGCGGCCAGCCGGCGGATTCGTATCGACGGCGTGGAGATCGCCGATGCCGCCTGGTACTCGCCGCGGCATCTGCCGTCGCTGCCGCCGCTCTATTCGATCTCACGGGCGCTGATCGAGACACACCTGGCGGAAGTGGCGGCGCGCTAGCGTCATGCCCCAAACGCGGTCGGACCGCCGGGTGGCGGTCCGAAAGGGAAAAAGGGAGAGTGCTGCCGTTCGGCTTTCGGCTTTCGGCTCAGTCGGAGGGAAACAAGCCGGTCAGTCTGGTGGCCAGCATGACGTTGCCGGTGGCCTTCAGTTGGCCGGTCATAAAGGCGGTCATGCCATTGACCTCGCCGTTCATGATTTCCTTGAGAGTGTCGGTGCTGAGGCTAAGGCTGACGGAGGGGTCGTCATGCTCGCCCTCCTGAATGTCCAGGGTGCCGTCCTTGATCACCAGGTAGTGGCTGCCGGCATCGCTGAAGTGAAACTGGAAGACATCATCCATGCCCTGGGCGGACTGGGCATCGAAACGGGACGTGAGTTTATCGAGGGTGGAGAGGCTCATCGGGGCTCCTGGCATATCGGGGTGTGAGTCATCGCTCAGGTTATTTCAAACGATTGTTTCAATCAAGTGGCTTGTGAAGCCCGACCATGGACAGGAGAAACGAATGAACGATTGGCTGGCCGATTTCGGCATGTTTCTGGCTCAACTGGTGAGCCTGGTGGTGATCATTGTTCTGGCCGTGGCGCTGGTAGCCCGGCTACGCGGTGAGGCTTCGGATCGCACCCGGCTCCGCCTCGATGAGCTCAACGACACCCGTGACTATCGCCGTCGGCGCCTGACCGTGGCCGCGAGTGAACCCGGGGCCCGCAAGCGGCTTGTCAAGGGCTTTCGGCGCGAGGACAAGGCCCGTAACAAGACCGGGCGCAAGGGTGAGGCGGAGCGGGCCATCGCCTGGGTCATCGACTTCCACGGTGATATTCGGGCCAGCGCCACGGGCCGGTTGGCGCAAGAGGTGTCGGCACTGATCGATGCCGCCGACAAGGGCGACGAGGTCATCGTGCGGCTGGAGTCGGCCGGCGGCCTGGTGCACGCCTATGGTCTGGCGGCCGCCGAACTCGATCGGCTGCGAGAGGCGGGCCTCACGACCACGGTATGTGTGGACAAGGTGGCCGCCAGCGGCGGCTACCTGATGGCGTGCGGCGCCGACCAGCTGCGCGCCGCCCCCCTTGCAGTGGTGGGCTCCATCGGCGTGGTTGCCCAGGTGCCCAACGTCCATCGCCTGCTCAAGCGCCACGACATCGACGTCGAGGTGCTGACCGCCGGTCGCTACAAGCGGACCCTCACCGTGTTCGGGGAGAATAGCGAGGAGGGGCGCGAGAAGTTTGTCGATGAGCTGGAGAGCGTCCACGATCTGTTCAAGCGCCATGTGGCCGAACGACGCCCGGCGCTGGATATCGAGGCGGTGGCCACCGGGGAAACCTGGTACGGCCGCGAAGCCCTTGAGCAGGGGCTGGTCGATGCGCTGGGCACCAGCGAGGCATATCTGATGGAGCGCATGCAGACCGCCAGGGTCATCCGCCTGCGTCTGGAGCAGCGCCGCCATTTGGCAGATCGGGTAGGAGCGGCGGTCTCGGTCGGGGTGGAGCGGGCGCTGGAGAAGGGACTCGAGGTGCTGGAACAGAGCCCGCTGCGCCGCCGCTAATCGGCCAGCCCCAACTGGCCGAGGGCCTCGATGATCGTGTGGGCGCTGTCGCCTTGCCAGGAATAATAGATGGTCTGGGAGGCGCGCCGCGTACTGACCAGGTTCTCCCGGCGCAGGATGGCCAGATGCTGGGAGAGCGCCGACTGGCTGAGAGCGAGCTGGCTGTTAAGTTCGGTGACCGAGAGCTCCTGCCCGTCCAGCAGGCACAGGATGCGCAGCCGGTTGTCATTGGCCATGGCCTTGAGAAGCGCCGTGGCCCTGTCGATGGCGGCGTCGCCTCCGGCAAGGAGACGCGCTGACGTGCTGTTGGAATTACCCATGTCGATTCCCCGCGCTGGTCAAGCCATCCTGCCCGCTCCTTGATGAGCGTGCTTTTCTGATTTAGCACTTGATTAAAGCATAGACTACATGACGCAAGGCGGAATAGTCCCCCCGACGCGTTGATGAAAGGTTGGTGGTCATCCCGTTGTTGACGCCATGTTGTCGACAATCTTCCCCGGGATATCTCCACCTTTTGTCGAAAGTTAGCCTATCGTATGAGGGCAGCCGCGGCATAGTGCATTACAGTGTCAACAATCATTCGATGCCACTGACCTGCGATAGGACCATTATGAGCACATACGCTAACGAATTTCGCCGCTCCATCGAGCATCCGGAGAGCTTCTGGGCCGAACAGGCCCGTCGTATTCCCTGGTTCAAGGCACCTACCCAGATTCTCCACTACGACGAGGCCAACCACGCGCGCTGGTTTGCCGATGGCGAATTGAATATCTGTCATGCGGCGCTGGACCACCATGTGGAGCAGGGCCGCGGCGACCAGCCGGCGATCTTCTGGGACTCACCGGTGACCGACAGTAAGCGCACCCTGACCTATCGCGAGATGCGTGATCAGGTTGCCCGGTTTGCGGGTGCCCTCAAGGGCCTGGGTGTCGAGAAGGGCGATCGCGTGGTGATCTACATGCCGATGGTACCCGAGGCGCTGGTGGCCATGTACGCCTGTGCGCGCCTGGGTGCCGTGCACTCCGTGGTGTTCGGTGGCTTTGCCCCCCATGAGCTCGCCGTGCGCATCGAGGATGCCACGCCCAAGGTGGTAGTGGCAGCCTCCTGCGGGGTCGAGGTCAACAAGGTGCTGCCCTACAAGGGCATCATCGATTCGGCCGTCGAGCAGAGCCACCACAAGCCCGATGCCTGCGTGATCTTCCAGCGCGAGCAGCACACCGCCGAACTCGGCGAGCGCGATCACGACTGGGCCACCCTGGTCGCCCAGGCGGAGCCTGCTGACTGCGTGCCGGTGAAGGGCACCGACCCGCTCTATGTGCTCTATACCTCAGGTACCACCGGCAAGCCCAAGGGAGTGGTGCGCGATACCGGCGGTTACGCGGTGGCGCTGGCCTACTCCATGGACGTCATCTATGACGTGGCGCCCGGTGAGGTGTTCTTCTCGGCCTCGGACGTCGGTTGGGTGGTAGGCCACTCCTATATTGTCTATGCGCCGCTGCTGCGCGGCTGCACCAGCGTGGTCTACGAGGGCAAGCCGGTGAAGACCCCGGATGCCGGCGCCTTCTGGCGTCTGATCAGCGAGTATCAGGTGAAGAGCTTCTTCACCGCGCCGACGGCGTTCCGGGCGATCAAGAAGGAGGACCCGGAAGGCAAGCACCTCGAGCAGTACGACATCTCCTGCATGAAGGCGCTGTTCCTGGCCGGCGAGCGTCTCGACCCGCCGACCTTCCACTGGCTTGACGATCTGCTCGATGTACCGGTGATCGATCACTGGTGGCAGACGGAATCCGGCTGGCCCATTGCCGCCAACCTGCATGGCCTGGAGCCGATGCCCACCAAGGCGGGCAGTGCCACTGTGCCGGTGCCGGGCTTCGATGTGCAGATCCTCGACCGCGAGGGTGAGCCGATGGGACCGATGGAGCAGGGCAGCGTGGTGATCAAGCAGCCCATGCCGCCAGGCTGCCTGGTGGGGGTATGGGGCGATCCGGACCGGTTCCACTCGGCCTACATGTCGGCCTTCCCGGGCTACTACCTGACCGGCGACGGCGGCTATGTGGATGAGGACGGCTACCTGTTTATCATGGGGCGTACCGATGACGTCATCAACGTCGCCGGCCACCGCCTCTCGACCGGTGAGATGGAGGAGGTCGTCGGCGCCCACCCGGCGGTCGCCGAGTGTGCGGTGATCGGTATCCACGACGCCCTGAAGGGGCAGCTGCCCATCGGCCTGGTGATTCCCAAGGATGGCTTCGAGGGCCGTGAAGACGACCTCGAGCAGGAGCTGATTGCTCTGGTGCGCGACAAGATCGGCCCGATTGCCTGCTTCAAGCAGGTGCTGGTGGTGGATCGCCTGCCCAAGACCCGTTCCGGCAAGATCCTGCGCAAGCTGCTGCGCAATATCGCCGACGGCAAGGAGTACGGGGTACCGTCCACCATCGACGATCCGGCGAGTCTGCAGGACGTGCATGAGGCCATGAAGTCTCGTGATGTGGGCGCTGCCCATGAATCGCGCCAGGTTTGAACGCTCGGTACCCACAACCTTGCGGGGCCAGTACCGCCGCTGGACACGACGCCGCCCTTCGGGGCGGCGTCTGCGTCGGTGGGCATGGCCAGCGGCGGGTGCGGTCCGTATAATGCGCGACCGCACGCTGCCTCGGCGGCCCGTTTCACGAGGGTTCCCTCACCCCTCTCCTAAAAAAGGATCTTTTCATGTTTGCGCTTTCCGATGCCCAGCACCGCCGCCTGCTGGCGCTGTTGATTACCTTCCATATCCTGGTGATCGCTGCCAGCAACTATCTGGTGCAGCTGCCGTTCACCCTGTTCGGCTTCCACACGACCTGGGGGGCCTTCAGCTTTCCGTTGATCTTCCTGGCCACCGATCTGACCGTCCGTCTGTTCGGCAAGGAGCCGGCGCGTGCCATCGTGATGCGCGTGATGCTGCCGGCGCTGGTCATCTCCTACGTGGTGTCGGTGGTGTTCCCGCGGGGCAGCTTCGCCGGCCTCGAGGCTCTCGGGGAGTGGAACCTCTTCGTGGCGCGCATCGCCGTGGCCAGTTTCATGGCCTACCTGTTGGGCCAGCTGCTGGACGTGCATGTGTTCGATCGCCTGCGGACCCTCAAGGCCTGGTGGGTGGCGCCGGCGATCTCCACGTTGCTGGGCAACCTGGCCGATACCTCCGCCTTCTTTTCGATTGCCTTCTACCGCAGCCCCGATCCCTTCATGGCGGCCAACTGGCCGGAGATCGCCTGGGTCGACTATGTCATCAAACTGATCATCAGCCTGCTGTTCTTCGTGCCACTTTACGGCGTGTTGCTGGCGACCCTGAGCCGTCGATTGCTGGCGGCCACCGAGATCGAGACCCCCGCCGCTGCAGCGGTCCGGCCCCGCCCCTGAGACTGGCCGAGAAACCGGCCGAGGAGAGAGTGTCATGCCCGTAGAACTCAACTGTCAGGACACCGGTGGCGAGGGCGTGCCGCTGGTGGTCATCCATGGCCTGTTCGGTAGCGCCGACAATTGGCGCTCCCACGTCAAGGCATGGGAGGCGTCGCGCCGGGTCATTGCCGTGGACCTGCGCAACCACGGCCGCTCCCCCCACGCCGAGGGGATGGGCTATGAGGCCATGGCCCGGGATGTGATCGAGCTGCTGGATCGTCTGGGAATACCGCGCGCCCACCTGCTCGGCCACTCCATGGGGGGCAAGGTGGTGATCTCGCTGGCGCGGCTGGCCCCCGAGCGAGCGGCTTCGCTGATCGTCGGCGATATTGCTCCGCTGGCCTACGGCCACGATCACGACACGGTGTTTGCCGGCTTGCGCCGTCTGGAGGAGGGCCGGCCGGCCAATCGCCGGGAGGCCGACGACTTGCTGGGCGAACACGTCAAGGAGCGGGCGGTCAGGCTGTTCCTGGCCACCAACCTGGAGCGTGCCGAGGAGGGCGGCCTGCAACTTCGCCTGGGACTCGACGAGATTCAGGACGATTACGAGACGATCATGGGGCCGCCGGCGGGCGAGGGCGTTTTTTCGGGGCCGACGCTGGTGCTGCGCGGCGCCCGCTCCCCTTACGTCACCGACGCGATGCTTCCCGCCCTTAAGGCGGTGCTGCCAGAGGCCGAAGTGGTGACCCTGGATGCTGGACATTGGCTGCATGCCGAACAGCCCGAGGCCTTCCGCGAGTCAGTGGAGGCGTTCCTCGCCCAGCGCGTGGCGGGCTAATCCAGCGGTAACCTGGCGGATTTACTGACGCGGCAGAGTGATCAGAGTGAGCTGATCGACGGCATCGCCATCGAGAAAACGGCGCAGGATCCGGTAGGTATCGACGTCAAAGGCTCCCCTTGCCTCGGCAAGGGCGTCGAGCCCCGTCAGAGAGTCGGCACTCCCCAGATGGCACCAGTGATCCACCAGGTGCCAGGCCTGCGTGTTGGTGGCTCCCTGCTCGCCGATGGCCAGGCGCCCCGCCCAGGGCCAGTGATGGATCTGCAGCCGCGCCATCGCCTCTCTGGCCCGCGCGGTGTGGACCGCCAGGGGCTCGTCACCCCGGCAGGCCCCTCGACAGCGGCCCAGTTGGCTGGCAAAGCAGGCGCCGCGTCCCGCTTCCAGCCCTAGCAGTCGCAGGCAGAGCCCCTGGTCGGCGGCGATCTGGCGCAGCGCCTCGTTGGCATCCCGGGGGCGGCGGAACAGCCCCATCATCGCTTCGGCCTCCCGGCCGGTGAGGGTATCGGCGCGCTGCAGTTCGGGCCGGCTGGCGTCGGGTGGCCATGCCCACCCCGATAGCCGCCCGGTACGGCGCAGGCGGCGGTTCATGATCGGCTGTCGCTCCTTGACCAGCTGCGCTTCCAGCAGCTGTGCGCCCAGGTCGCCGGCCGTCTCGCGCCAGTCGATGCGGCGCACCTGCTGGGCCAGGCGCATTTCGCGATCCTGTCGGTGGTCGGCCTGAAAATGGCTCATGACCCTGGCCCTGAGGTTGAGGCTCTTGCCGATGTAGAGCGGCAGGTCATTCTCGCCATGCATCAGGTAGACCCCCGGGGCCTTGGGCAGCGCCTGGATCATGCCCGGATCCAGATGGGCCGGCAGACTGGGCAGTCGGCGCTGACGTTGCACCTCATCGTTGAGCCGTGCGGCGGGGTGTTCACTGGCCCAGCGTTGCCAAAGGGCGAGCAGAGCCTCGGCGTCGGCCATGGCGCGGTGTCGGGTGGGGAAGGCAATATCGTGGCGTTCCAGCAGTGCGGCCAGGTTGTGTTCACGATGTTGGGGCGCCAGGCGCCGCGAGAGCCGCAGCGTGCAGATCACTTCGGCACTGAAGCTTGTGCCGGCACGCCTGTAGGCGTTACGCAAAAAGCCATAGTCGAAGCGGGCATGGTGGGCGACCAGTGGGGTATCGCCCAGCCACTCTCTTAGCTCTTCAGCGATTTCGGCGAAGGCGGGAGCGTCCGCGACCATCGCGTCGTGAATACCGCTCAGCTCGCTGATAGGCGCGGGGATGTGCATCCCGGGATTGATCAGCCGGTGCCATCGCGAGGTCACCACGCCTTGCTCGAGACGCAGGGCGGCAATCTCGGTGATACGATCCCGCGTGGTGCGGATCCCGGTGGTTTCGAGGTCGAGGAAGATCAATGGATCGTGCATCAGGGCGCGCCCAGGTCTACCGCCAGCTTATCCACCGGCGTCAGGGTCTCGAGCAGGCCCTGTTCGTGCAGGAAGGCCTCGAAGCGTCCATAGACTCCCTGGTCCAGGGCGGCGGGGCGCGCGCTCAGTCGCATCAGCATGGCCGGCCAGGTGGCCTGATTCGCTGGCGTGTTCAGGGAAGGCTCGATTTCCGCCAGCAGCGCCCAGGCCGCCTCGGGATGCTCCAGGCCCCAGGCGGTGGCGTCGGCCAAGGCCTCAAGAAGCCGTTGAAGACTTTCCTTCTGGCCACCGAGCCGGTCGCGGTTGGCCACCAGAATCAGCCCTTCATGGCGTGGAATGCCGTGGTCTTCCAGGGTCAACAATCGCGCAGTGACGCCTTCGTCACCCAGCCGGCGGGGCAGCGCGAGCCGCTGCTGTGTCATCACGCCGTCCAGTTCCTCATCGACCATCTGGGTGACGGCGCTGAAGTTGACATCCACCAGCTCCAGTTCCTCGATGGCAATGCCGTGGGGCTTGAGCAGCGCCGGCAGGAGCAGCTCGCGACTCTCTTCTACCGAGTAGCCGATTCGCTTGCCCGCCAGCTGGGCCGGAGACTCCATGCTGCCGTTGTCACGCAGCAGCAGCCCCGCCAGGGGCAGGTCCACCAGGGTGCCGATCCGCACCAGAGGCAGACCTTGAGCCACCTGCAGATGCAGCAGCGGCTGGCGACTCACGGCCAGGTCAATGCGGCCGGCGGCCAGCAACCGGGTCGGCAGGGTGGGGTCGGCAGGGGTGCTCAGGGTCACCTGCAGGCCCCGGCGCTCCAGAAGCCCCTGGTGCTGAGCGATCAGCAGGGCGGCGTGCTGGGGCCCGGGGTACCAGTCGAGCATGATCTCCAGCGGCTTGAGCGGCGGTGGCTCGATGGGCTCGGGAGGGGTCAGCGTCACACGGGGGGGCTGATCAGCCACGCTGCTCTGCTCCGTGGAGGCTGATGGGTCCGAGGGGTCCGACGACCCCGCCTCCGGGGCCGTGCCATCGGGATCGGCCTCGGCAGCGTTCTCGTTCTGTTCGGTACCGGCGGAGACCGAGTCCTGCTGGGCCAGCGCCATGCTCGCTACTGCCATCAGGGCTGCTATCAGTATCCCCGTCGCCATCATCACTATGAGGGCAGACACGACAACGGGAAGGCGCTTGAGCGGGGCGGGGTCGGGCATGCAGGAGCTCCGGCAGTGGTGCCGGTTCAAGACCGGCCGGCGGCAGGAGAGTGTATCCGCTGCCGGGAAGGACTGGCCAGCCCCGCCGGCGGCGTCGCACCGCTGCGAGCCTCATGCGATAATGCCGAACAGGCCGCAACGGAGATGCCATGGACACCATCAATACCATCTTCATACTCAGCGGCTTGCTGATCGGGCTCAGCGTCCTGGCCAGCCGTCTCTCCAGCCTGGTCGGGTTCCCCCTGCTGCTGATCTTCCTGGGGTTGGGCATGCTGGCCGGGGAAGATGGCCTGCTCGGCATTGTGTTCGACAATTACTCCCTGGCCTTTGTCATCGGCCACGTGGCGCTGGCCATGATCCTGCTGGATGGCGGGCTGCGTACCCGCCTCAAGACCTTTCGGGTCGGTTTTCGTCCGGCCCTGTCCCTGGCCACCCTCGGCGTTTTCATTACCAGCGGGATCGTCGGCGTGCTGGCCATGTGGATCTTCGACCTCACCCTGATGCAGGGGCTGCTGGTGGGTGCCATCGTGGGCTCCACCGATGCCGCCGCGGTGTTCTCGATGCTCAGCGGTCGCGGTGTCAATCTCAACGAGCGAGTGGGGGCAACACTCGAGATCGAGTCCGGCACCAACGACCCCATGGCAATCTTTCTCACCCTGGTGCTGGTGGAGATGCTGGTCGGCGAGCTGAGCGGCACCGTCGATACCCTGCTGTTGCTGGTGCAGCAGTTCGGCCTGGGGCTGGTGATCGGGGTGGGCGCGGGCTGGCTCAGTGGCAAACTGCTGCGCTGGGTGGACCTGGCTCCCGGCCTCTACTCGTTGCTGGCTTTGGCGTTGGGCTTCAGCGTGTTCGGCATCACCAGCTTTCTTGGCGGCAGCGGCTTCCTGGCGATCTATCTGGCGGGGCTGATGATCGGCAACCAGCCAGGCCGCCATAACAACTTCATCCTGCCGGTTCATGACGGCCTGGCCTGGCTGAGTCAGATCGGGCTGTTCCTGGTGCTGGGCCTACTGGTCGATCTCAATGAACTGCTCGATTATGCGCTTCCCGCCAGCCTGGTGGCGCTGGCGCTGATCTTCGTGGCCAGGCCCCTGGCGGTGCTGATCAGCATCAAGCCCTTCTTCAAGTTCCGCTGGCGAGAGACGGGTTTCATCGCCTGGGTGGGGTTGCGCGGTGCCGTGCCTATCGTGCTGGCAATCTTTCCGATGATTGGTGGGGTGGAGAACGCCACGCTCTACTTCAACGTGGCCTTTGCGGTGGTCCTGCTCTCGCTGCTGATTCAGGGCGGCACCCTGGGGTGGATGGCGCGGTTGATGCGAGTGGAGGTGCCGACATCGGTCACCCCCAACCAGCGAGGACCTCTGGGCATCCTCCCCGAAAACGATTTCGAGATGTTCGTCTACGAAGTGGAAAACTCGGATCTGGAGGACGTGCCGATTCGCCTGTTGCGCTTCCCTTCGGGGGCGCTGATCTCGGCGCTGTTCCGCGACCATGTGATGCTGCACCCCAAGGGCAGCACCCGCCTTCAACTGGGTGACGTGATCTGCGTGATCGGTCGCAGTGAGGATCTGCCGGCGCTGAATCGACTCTTCAATGGCGAGGCCAAACTCAAGCAGGAGCGGGCCTTCTTCGGCACATTTACCTTCGCCGGGGATGCCCGGATGCAGGATATCGCCGACGTCTATGGTCTTACGCTCAGCCAGGCAGAGAAGGATATGACCCTGGCGGACTTCATCTCCGTGCGCGTTGGCGGCCACCCGGTGGTGGGGGATGACGTGGACTGGCACGGCATTCACTGGGTGGTGAGCGAGATGGAAGGGAATGTCGTGACCAAGGTGGGCCTGAGGCTCTACTGAGTCGTTGCTGCCTGCTGGCGAATCTCGACGCTGACGTCCACGGACGTTTCGGGTGTTGCCAGCCACATCATGCCGTCCTGAAGGGTGGCATTGAGCTCCATCCCCCTGGCGGCGAGGCGGCCGAGCTCGGCAACGCTCTGCGAATCGACATCGATGACCGTCAGGTTGGCGAGACCGTGCAGCTTGTTGGCCAGCGGTTCCCACCAGAGTCGCGACCCCTGGCCGCCATAGGTATAGACCACGACCTGCCGCGCACGCCCGCAGGCACGACGAATCTCGCGCTCATCCGGTTGACCGAGCTGGATCCACAGCTCGATGTCGCCCGTAAGGCTCCGGCGCCAGAGATCCGGCTCGTCCTCGGCGCTGACGCCTCGCCCGAAGGCGAGATCCGGATGGGCGTGACGCGCAAAGGCCAGCAGCCTCACCATCATGCGCTCATCGGTCTCGGAAGGGTGACGGGCAACGGTCAGCGCATGCTCGTCGTAGTAGTGCCGATCCATGTCGGCAACCTGCAGCCGCGCCTTGCAGATGGTGGCCTTCAGCGCCATGGCGCCCTCCTGGGGATGATGTCCGGATACGAAAAAGGCACCCGGAGGTGCCTTGTTCGTAGAATGTAATGGCGAAGGGAGAGTCCGGCAAGCTCATTCCCAGCGGGGGTCTATACTATCGATAATATACTGAATATAACGCCCAATAAAGTCAGCCTACGGTGCCTTGAGTAGGGCTGGTTCCTGAAGTACGCCGTAAAATCGGCGGCCCGGACAGGAGGGCCGACAAGCTGCGCTGGCACAGGAATCGCTCAAAGCTTGAAAAACCCAGGCGGTGATGTGTCTCAACGACGCCTGATTCATGATGAGGTTGGCGCCGGCCAGTCTGGTGATATCTTATACACCCGCCATGGGCGACAAGGAGGCCAGTCATGACATCGACCAAGCACCCTACCGCACGTGTTTATCGGATGAATACATCGGAGCACATGTGCCCGTTCGGTTTGAAAACCGTCGACCTCCTCCAGCGCAAGGGCTTCGAGGTAGATGACAATCTGCTGACCTCGAAGGAGGAAATTGACGAGTTCAAGAAGCAGGCAGACGTCGACACGACTCCCCAGGTGTACCTGGAGGATGAGCGTATCGGAGGCTACGAGGCGCTACGTGAGCACTTGGGGATGCGCGTTCCAGACCCCGATGCCACGACCTACCGTCCGGTGCTGGTGATCTTCATTACCGCGTTGTTCATCGGCCTTGCGGTCAGCTGGGCCGCCCAGGGGGCCCTGGTCACGGCGCGCCTGCCGGAGTACGCCGTCGCCACTGGGATGGTGCTGCTTGGCCTGCAGAAGCTACAAGACATAGAAAGCTTCAGCACGATGTTTCTCAACTACGATCTGCTCGCCCAGCGCTATGTCCCCTACAGTTACGTTTACCCCTACGTGGAGACCCTTGCGGGCCTGCTGATGCTGGCGGGCGCGCTGATCTGGCTGGCGGCCCCGCTGGCGCTTCTTGTTGGCACCGTGGGGGCGGTCTCGGTCTTTAAGGCCGTGTATATCGATAAACGCGAACTCAAATGCGCCTGTGCCGGGGGCAACAGCAACGTTCCCCTGGGCTTCGTCTCGCTCACAGAAAATCTGGTGATGATCGCCATGGGGCTGTGGATGCCGCTGCGCATGCTGGTCGCGTGACATCCCGGCTTCGTCGGTTCCTATGACCATCGGGCGTCGCCGGCTGTCCTTAAAAAAAGGACGCTTCAAGGTATTGATGCTCAGGCTGGTGCCGGGGTATAGGCACGAAAAAAGCCCTGACGAATCAGGGCTTTAGGAATGTAGCTGGCGGAGGGGCAGGGATTCGAACCCTGGGAGGGTATGACCCCTCGCCGGTTTTCAAGACCGGTGCAATCGACCACTCTGCCACCCCTCCGGCTTACGGCGATGGATACTACCAGCTTTCCGTGCTGGGTCAAGAGGGAGGTCGGGGCGAGGGCTATCGGATCAAGGCGTTAGCCAGGTCCCCGACGAGGTGGCACACTGGGCTCTGACACGCAGGAGCCTTTCATGAGCCAGATCTGCCGTATGCCGTCGTTACCGATAGCCGCCATTTCCTGCGCGGTGGTGAGGGAGGGGCGACTGCTGATGGTCAGGCGGCGGAACCCGCCCAATGCTGGACGGCTCGCCCTGCCGGGCGGAAAGATAGAACCGGGCGAGCGCCTTGCCGATGCTGCGGAGCGCGAACTGCGCGAGGAGACTGGTGTCATCGCGGGTGGCCTTCAACCGTTCACTGCCATGGATATCATGGAGCGTGACGAGGAAGGCAAGCTGCGATTCCACTACGTGGTTGTGGTCATTCGCATGGTATGGCGAGCCGGTGAACCAGTCGCCGACGACGACGCTACGCACGCCTGCTGGATGGACCTCGAGGCTATTGCGGCCGCTGGCGAAGATGTGTGTTCCACCGCGGCTGAGGTGGCCATGCTTCTTCTCGGTGCAGGGAATCAGCGTTGAGCCAAGCCCGGTCAAGGGCTTGCGCAGGGAACCTCGAGTCGGCATTCTAGGTCTATTGTCTCGACCCACCCATAAACAGGGAGCCTTGAATCCAT
Organism: Pseudomonadota bacterium; assembly: GCA_051751685.1. Classification (GTDB taxonomy): domain Bacteria; phylum Pseudomonadota; class Gammaproteobacteria; order Pseudomonadales; family Halomonadaceae; genus Halomonas. The sequence continues at coordinate 52,766 of JBNJLE010000006.1, forward strand.
GGCATACCAAGATACGCAGGTAACTCGCCCGCAGAGTCAGGCGATCGGTACCAACAAGGTGCTCCGCAACACCTATGGGCTGCTCGCCATGACGCTGCTGTTCTCGGCTGTCACGGCTGGCGCGGCCATGTCCATGGGCGTAGAGCGCATGAACATCTTCGTGTTCTTTATCGGCGCCTACGGCCTGATGTTTCTGGTTCACAAGACCGCCAACTCGGCTGCCGGCCTGCTGGCCACGTTCGCCTTCACCGGCTTCATGGGCTTCACCCTCGGGCCGATTCTCAACGCTTATCTGGCGCTTCCCAACGGTGCGGCTCTGGTGATGAACGCCCTGGCCATGACGGGGCTGACCTTTGTCGGGCTCTCCGCCGTGGCGCTGATTTCCAAAAAGGATTTCAGTTTCCTGGGTAATTTCCTGATGGCAGGCGCCATTGTGCTGATCCTGGCCATGGTGGCGGGTCTGGTCTTTCAGATCCCGACCCTGATGCTGATGGTGTCTGCCGGTTTCGTGCTGTTTGCCTCGGCGGCGATCCTCTACCAGACCAGTGAGATCATTCACCGGGCCGGTGAGACCAACTACATTCTCGCCACCATCACGCTCTATGTGTCGATCTACAATCTCTTTATCAGCCTGCTGTCCCTGCTCGGCATCATGAGCAGCGATTAAACATTGCGGGTGACGAAGCCACGGCTGGCCCCGCCTCGGCGGGGCCAGCCTGTTTGTGGAGTGCCGATTTCCATGATGCGCTATGCGATTCTGCTGATGGGGGCGCCTTACAGCAGCCAGGCCGCCCACACCGCGCTGCGCTTTGCCCGGGCGGTGGTGGTGCGGGGTCACCGACTTGAGGGCGTGTTCTTCTATCATGACGGTGTTTACAATGCCGCGCGTCTTGCGGCACCGCCCCAGGATGAACCCCAGCTGGTGGATGGCTGGGCGGCATTGGTTGCCGACCATGGCGTGTCGCTTCAGGTCTGTATTGCCGCAGCGCTGCGGCGCGGTCTGCTCGATGAGCGCGAGGCGGCGCGTCATGGCAAGCATGGCCATAGCGTCGAGCCTCCTTTCGAGCTGACCGGCCTTGGCCAGCTAGTGGATCTTGGCCTGCGTTGCGATCGGTTGGTGACATTCGGACCCTGAGGAGATGCCATGGCAAACGACAAGGCGCAAGGCGTCGACGGCGACCTGCTGGTGATACTGCGGCATGGGCCCCATGGTTCCAGCTGGCTCCGCGAGGGCCTGGATGTCGCATTGGTCGCCGCGGCCTTCGGGCGCAGAGTGACGCTGCTGTTTATGGGGGAGGGGGTTACGGCCCTGGTGCCTGATCAGAAGAGCGGACCCCTGGGGCAGAAGGGCACCTCGCCCACGCTCGAGATGCTCGAGATGTACGATATCGATAATCTGCTGGTGGAGGCTGCGGCATTGGCCCGGTTCGGCCTTCGCGACGATGGGCTTATGCTGGCCGCCAGGGCGGTAGAGGCGAAGGAGCTTTCCGCGCTGGCCGCCACCCATTCACTGGTACTGACCTTCTGACGGCGGCGATACCCCACGGAGACACGACGATGCTGCTGCATATTCTCAACCGCTCACCCGCCACCAGCGAGGTCTATCGCCAGGCACTGGCGGTTATGGGGCCGGACGATCGTTTGCTGCTGATCGAGGATGGCGTGCAGGGTGCCGTGGGCGCGCTGGTCGACCGCTTCTGCGGGCTAGAAGGGCGACTCTATGCCCAGCAAGAGGATCTTGTTGCCCGTGGCCTGGTGCCGCTCTGCGCCCCTTCGGTGGTACGGGTCGACGTCGAGGGATTCGTGATGCTGACCGAAGATGCACAAAGAACAGTGAGCTGGTTCTGATGGCAACGACAGAAATATACCGTTATCTTTGTGTATCACAACAACAGGTGGCACTGGACCCGGAAGGGTACTTGGTAACACTCGATGACTGGACACCCGATGTCGCCAGAGCAATCGCCGCCGAGGAACACTTAACGCTGAGCGAAGAGCACTGGGAGATCATCAACGTCCTACGCGATTTCTACCAACGTTTCGAACAAGCTCCGGCGATGCGGCCACTGGTCAAGGCCGTGGGCAAGGCGCTGGGCGACGAGAAGGGTCGTTCCATCCATCTGATGCGTCTCTTTCCCGGTAGTCCCGCCAAACTCGCCGCTCGCATCGCCGGGCTACCCAAGCCTACCCACTGCCTGTGAGCATCGCATGAATTTCCTGGCCCATGCCTGGCTGGCGCGTGGCGGCAGTGATGAATTCCTGTGGGGCAACCTGATCGCCGATGGGGTCAAGGGAAGTGATCTGTCGGCCTGGCCCGCTGCCGTCGCGGAGGGCATCCGTCACCACCGTCGAGTGGACGCCTTCGTCGATGCCCATCCGGTGGTGATCGAGATACGCCGCCGGGCGCCGAACCGCCAGCGCCGCTATGCCGGCATCGCCCTGGATCTGGTCTGGGATCATTTCGTAGCGCGTGAGTTGGAGTTGCAGACGCGACCGTCGCCGCTGGTCGCACGCACCTATCGACTATTGCAGGCCCAGCCGGCTCCCGCACGTCTGGCAACGCTGATGCCAGTGCTCGTGGAGCAGGACTGGCTACATCGCTATGCCGATTTTGCCTTTACCTGCCGTGCCATCGCCGGTATCGGTCAGCGCCTCGCTGGTCCCAACCGTCTCGCCGAACTGGTGCCATGGCTCGAGGAGGAACACTCGCACCTGGCAGACGACTTCCTGCGCCTGTGGCCGGATGTCCGCCAGGCGCTGGAGGTGGGAGAAGCGCGCGGAGAGGCGCGATAGCCAATGCGATAAGACGCCAGCATGGCCGTCACGGCCTTAGACGCCGCTGAGCCAGAGACAATCGATGCTGTCGCCCATCTCGATGCGAGACTGTGGTGGAACGATCGCGAGGGCGTCGGCGCTGATGCATGAGCTGAGTACGCCGGAGTTCTGATCGCGAAAGGCCCGGGCAATGATCCCCTCGGGAGTGAATGTTAGTGCGACCCGCATATAATGTTGGCGAGGGCCGGTCGTCGTCGTGAAGTCAGCCCGTGCGACCAGCCGTGGCAATGTCGCCAGGGAGGGAGCGCCAAGCAGGGCGCCCATCAGTGGCCGCAGAAATAGCCAGGCCCCCACGAAGCTCGAGACGGGATTGCCCGGCAGGCCCACGAAACGGACCTCGCGGGCCTTCTCAGGAAGTCGCCCCAGTGCCAATGGTTTGCCGGGCCGGATGGCCAGGCGCCAAAGATCCAACTGACCCAGCGCTTCCACCGCGGCTTTCACATGATCCTCCTCCCCTACACTGACGCCACCAGTGGTGACGACCACGTCAGCGTCCCGGGCGGCGACGGTCAGGGCCTGTCGTGTTCCCTCAGCATCGTCGGGAATCGAGGCGACTCTCACCATGTCGGCGCCGAACCGTTCGAGAAGCCGCTTCAGCATTGGACGGTTGGAGTTGTAGATCTGCCCTGGGCCCAGCGACTGACCGGGATCGGCGATCTCGTCACCGGTGCTGAGCAGGGCGACCCGAGGTTGGCGACGCACCGTGACCTCGGTGATGCCCTGGCCTGCCAGGTGGCCCAGCGCCGCTGCCTCAAGCGGCACGCCGGCCGGCAACAGTTCGTCACCGGCGCTGACATCGCGGCCGCGGCGGCGGATATTGTCACCGAGCGGGATCTCCCGGGGGAGTGTCACGCCCGGACCCTCAACGTCGCAGCGTTCCTGCATGACCACGCAGTTTGCCCCTTCGGGAATGGCACCACCGGTGAAGATCCGTGCACAGGTGCCGCGCGCGAGGGGCTTGCCGGCGGCACCGGCAGCAATCCGCTGGCTCACTTCGAGCCATCTCCCGGCATCGTCATGGTGCAGCGCGTAGCCGTCCATGGCGCTGTTATCGAAGGGGGGGACGTCCAGGCAAGCCGATACCGCCTCGGCGAGGATACGACCGGCGGCTTGCTCGCAGGGCAAGCGTTCGGTGGATAGGGGCTCAACCCCATCCAGCAGTGCCTCCAAGGCCTTCTCGACGCTTTGCAGATCAGCCATGCTGGCCTCGCTCGGGAATGACGAGGTTGGCCTGAATGTATAAAGAGTTGCAGGGTTTATGGGGAAGGTTCATGACGTTAACCATGCTGGCCTCGCTCGGGAATGACGAGATTAGCGAAATTACAGGGTTTATGCCGGCTATCTAGCTGCTCGGCGAGTATGCCGTCCCAGCCCGTGCGGCAGGCACCGGTGGAACCGGGCAGGCAGAACACCACGGTAGCGTTGGCCAGGCCACCCAGGCAGCGGCTCTGCACCGTGGAGCTGCCGATCTCCTCCCAGCTGAGGTGGCGGAACAGCTCACCGAAGCCCTCGATCTCCTTGTCCAGCAGAACCTTGACCGCCTCGGGGGTGGAATCCCGGCCGGTAAAGCCCGTGCCTCCGGTGGTCAGCACCACCTGGATATCGGGGTCGGCGATCCAGCCGGACACCACGGCGCGAATGCGGTAGATGTCATCCGGGACGATCTTCCTGTCCGCCAGGCGGTGGCCGGCGGCCGTCAGACGTTCCACCAGGGACTGGCCGCTGCGATCGGTGGCCTCGGTGCGGGTATCGGAGATGGTCAGCACGGCAATGGCGAGGGGAAGCATCGGCTCGCTCATCACGTTTTCTCCTGCTTCTGCGCCTGGCGGGCCTCGAAGGCAGCCAGCTGTTCAGACGTGGCATCCTGCTGGTAGCGATTCTTCCACTCGGCGTAGGGCATGCCATAGACGTACTTGCGGGCGGCCTCATGATCGATCTCGACACCGCGTTCATCGGCGGCGCTGACCAGCCACTTGGCGAGACAGTTACGGCAGAAGTCGGCCAGTATCATCAGATCGATGTTCTGCACCTCCTTGTGCTCGTCGAGGTGCTTGACGAGGCGGCGGAAGGCGGCGGCTTCCAATTCGGTTCGGGTGGCGTCGTCCAGATGTTGCATGGCGGGGGTTCTCTCTTTCGCGTGGGTATGGCGTGGGTAATGCGCGGGAATGGATATGGGTGTCAGGATAACAAAAGACACCGCCCGAAGGCGGTGTCGTATGGGGGAGGCATCCACGAGACTTACCCGGGGCGAGACGCCGTTTCACTGCTGTCGCCAGGTAAGGTCTTGTCGCCGATAAGTTGATCCTCGGGCAATGCCTGATCCTTGACCTCCTCATACCAGAGATTGTGGTGATCCTTCGCCCAGGTCTCATCCACATAGCCGGTGGTCATCCCCTCCAGCGAGCCCTCCGACCCGATAGTGCCGATGTAGATGTGGCCCAGTGCCACGGCCGTCAGGCCAAGGGCCCCCACGGCGTGGATGATATTGGCCCACTGCATGGTATCGCGACTCTGGCCGTAGTTGGGGAAGTCCAGCACCAGGCCACTCGCTACCACCACCAGGCCTGCGGTGGCCAGGAGCCAGAACCACAGCTTTTCACCGCCGTTGGCGAAGCCGGCGTCGGGGTGGCCTTTGCCCACCAACCCGCCCCCCTGCTTGAACCAGGCCAGGTCCGTACGGTTCGGCCAGTTGTGTTTCAGCACCCGGGCCAGCAGCACTATCAGCAGGATGCCGAATAGCGGCCCCAGGTAGTTATGCAGTAGCTTGGAGCCCGAGATCATTGATGCCCACACCGCATCGCCGAACAGCGAACGGAACACGAACTTGCCATAGAGCAGGTTAAGCCCGGTGAGCGCCAGGACGATAAACAGCGAGGCCACGGTCCAGTGGATCGAGCGTACCACCAGCGGCCAGCGCAGTAACTTGCGGCCGGTGCGTGGTTCGCTGAGGTCCTTGCGGCCAATGATCAGGTAGAACAGCAGGATAACCACGGCCATGCCGCCGACGGCGATCAGGCCGAAGGGCGATACCCAGCGATTGCGCAGCTGACGCCAGCTCTCTCCGCTGGCGTTGATCAGGTTGTAGGTGGAGTCGGCTCGGCTGTCACGGAAGTTGGGGCCGACCTCGCCGCTGCGCACCTGGCGCCAGGTATCTGGCGTGACGGCCCCTACCGCCGCCGCAGCTTCCCTTTCGGTCTCCACCTGGGCCAGCGCAGGGGAAGCGAACAGAGCGGTCAGGAGGAGCAGCAGCGCAAGCGCAATGCTCGCCCCGACGTTGGGCCCATATCGACACAGGCTCATGGCATCACCTCCTAGCCCTGGCGGGTCGCGTCGTAGGCCAGCGAGTCGGCCTGGTTGATATCGGCGCCAGCGCGGGTGCGTTCCCGCTCGCGGCGCTGGTTGCCCGACCAGCCGCCATCTGCATGACCCCGCTGCACCACCCGTTGGCGGAAGATATCCGCTACCGTCTGGGCGTCGCCGGCCAGCAGCGCTTTGGTAGAGCACATTTCGGCACACAGTGGCAGCTTGCCGTCGGCAATGCGGTTGGCGCCATACTTCTCGTACTCCTCCTCCTTGCTCTCCGCCGGCCCCCCGGCACAGAAGGTGCACTTGTCCATCTTGCCGCGCTCGCCAAAAGCATTCTGCTTGGGGAACTGCGGTGCGCCGAAGGGGCAGGCGTAGAGACAGTAGCCGCAGCCAATGCACAGGTCCTTGTCGTGCAGCACGATGCCATCGTCGGTCTTGTAGAAGCAGTCGGTAGGGCAGACGGCCATGCAGGGCGCATCGTCGCAGTGCATGCAGGCCACCGAGATCGACACCTCGCTGGGTTCACCGTCGTCGAGGGTCACGACGCGACGGCGCTGGATGCCCCACTCGACGTCGTTGGCGTTCTTGCAGGCAGTGACGCAGCCGTTGCACTCGATGCAGCGTTCCGCGTCGCACATGAATTTCATCTGGGCCATGGGAATCTCCTGGTAGGCGAGCGCAATCAGCTGGCTTTCTCGATGCGACACAGGGTGCACTTGGTTTCCTGCATCTGCGTCACGCTGTCGTAGCCGTAGGTCGTGGCAGTGTTGGCCGCCTCGCCAAGGACGTAGGGAGCCGACCCTTCCGGGTAGACGTCATGCAGGCTCTCGCCCTGGAACATACCGCCGAAATGGAACGGCATGAACACCACGTCACGCGACACGCGAGGTGTTACCAGGGCCTGAACACGGACACGCCCGCCCTCGGCCCCCTCGACCCAGACCATGTCGCCGTCGGCCACGGCCAGGTCGTTGGCCAGCGCCGGGTTGATCTCGACGAACATCTGCTGCTGCAGCTCCGCCAGCCAGGACATGGAGCGAGTCTCCTCGCCGCCGCCCTCGTACTCCACCAGACGCCCGGAGGTGAGGATGATCGGATAGCGGTCCGAATTGTCGTTGTCCTGGATAGTCTTGTAGAGCGTGGGCAGGCGATAGTGGGACGCCACATCGTCCCAAGTCGGGTAATCGGCCACCAGATCGCGGCGGCTGGTGTAGAGGGGTTCGCGGTGCTTGGGAATCGGGTCGGGAAAGGTCCAGACGTTGCAGCGCGCCTTGGCATTGCCGAAGGGGGCACACTCGTGGGCGATGGCGACCCGCTGGATGCCGCCCGACAGGTCGGTCTTCCAGTTCTTGCCCTCCGCCTCGGCCTGCTCTGCCGGCGTGAGGTCATCCCACCAGCCCAGGTCCTTGAGCATGGCATCGGTGAATTCGGGATAGCCGTCGTCGAGCTCGGAGCCCTCGCTGAAGACGCCGTCGGCCAGTAGGTTCTCGCCGTTGCGCTCGATGCCGAAGCGGGCCCGGAAGGTCAGGCCGCCCTCGGAGACTTGCTTGCTGGTGTCGTAGAGGATCGGGGTGCCGGGATGGCCCATCTCGGCGGTGCCCCAGCAGGGCCAGGGCAGACCGTAGTAATCGCCGTCGGCCGGACCGCCCTCGGCCTGCAGGGTGCGGAAGCTGAAGGTGTGCCAGTTCTTTTGGTGAGCCTTGAGCCGTTCAGGGCTCTGGCCCGTGTAGCCGACCGTCCACATGCCGGCGTTGAACTCGCGGGTGATGTCCTCGATCAGCGGCTCGTTGCCATTCATCTGGAAGTTCTTGACGAGTTCGTCACCAAAGCCCAGCTTCCTGGCCAGCAGATACATGATCTCGTGGTCGGGTTTGGCCTCGAACAGCGGCTCGATCACCTTGTCGCGCCACTGGATGGAGCGGTTGGTGGCCGTCACGCTGCCGGTGGTTTCAAACTGGGTCGCCGCCGGCAGCAGGTACACGCCATCCTGGCGGCCGTGCATGACGCCGGCAACGGTGGGGTAGGGGTCAACGATGACCATCATCTCGAGCTGCTGCATGGCTTTCTGCATCTCGGGCCCGCGGGTCTGGGAATTGACCGCATGGCCCCAGTAGAACATCGCCTTGAGCTGGCTGCGCTGGGAGATCGCGTCTTCCTCCTCCAGGACGCCATCAACCCAGCGCGACACGGTGATGCCGTTGCTGTACATCGGCTTGCCGTCAGCGTACTCGGTCTGGTCGAAGCGGCTTTTCAGCCAGTCGAGATCGAGGTCCCAGACCCTCGCCCAGTGGGCCCAGGCACCCTCGGCAAGGCCGTAGTAGCCGGGGAGGGAGTGGGACATCAGCCCCAGATCCGTCGCCCCCTGGACGTTGTCGTGGCCGCGGAAGATGTTGGCGCCGCCGCCGGACTTGCCGATGTTGCCCAGCGCGAGCTCGAGGATGCAGTAGGCGCGGGTGTTGTTGTTGCCGGTGGTGTGCTGAGTGCCGCCCATGCACCAGACGATGCAGCCGGGCCGATTCTCCGACAGGCGGCGTGCCGTGTCATACATCTGGGCTTCCGGGACGCCGGTGATCCGCTCCACTTCGCTGGGCGGGAAGTTGACGACCTCGGCGCGGACCTCGTCCATGGCATAGACGCGCTGGTTGATATACTCCCCATCTTCCCAGCCGTTCTCGAAGATGTGCCACAGCAGGCCCCAGATAAAGGCCACGTCCGAGCCGGGACGGATGCGCACGAAGCTGTCGGCCTTGGCGGCGGTCCGGGTAAAGCGTGGGTCGACGACGATGATCTGGGCGTTGCTGCGCTCCTTGGCCAGCAGGATGTGCTGCATGGCGACCGGGTGTGCCTCGCTCGGGTTGGAGCCGATGAACATGATCGACTTGCTGTTCTGCATGTCGTTGAGCGAGTTGGTCATCGCCCCGTAGCCCCAGGTGTTGGCGACCCCGGCCACGGTGGTGGAGTGACAGATGCGCGCCTGATGGTCGGTGTTGTTGGTGCCGGCCAGGGCGGCGAACTTGCGCATCAAGTAGGCCTGTTCGTTGTTGAACTTGGCCGAGCCGAGCCAGTAGATGCTGTCGGGACCGTGCGCCTCGGTGAGCTGAAGCACCTTCTCACCGATCTCCTCGATGGCGTCCTCCCAGCTGAGACGCTGCCACTCGCCGCCGACCAGCTTCATGGGGTACTTGAGGCGCCGGCTGGAATGGCCGTGCTGACGCAGCGAGGCACCCTTGGCACAGTGGGCGCCGCGGTTGATGGGATGGTCGAAAGCGGGCTCCTGCCGGGTCCAGATACCTTCCTGCACCTCGGCATAGACGCCACAGCCCACCGAGCAGTGGGAACAAACCGTTCGCTTGGTCTCCACCGGCGAGTCGAGAACGGGGGTCTTCTCCGCGGCGTCGCTGCGACGCATCATCGGGGCGCCCATAAAGCCGGCCGCGGCGAGGCCGCCCGTGGCGGCACCGCTGCGCTGGAGGAACTGGCGGCGGGAAATGCCCAGCCCGGGGGCCTTGGGGGCATCGCTTTTACGAGTCAGACGCATGGTGTGATCTCCTGGCTGTCGAGCCGTCAGTCCCGCAGGGTGGCGTAGAAGGTGCGGATATGGTCGGTCTCCCGGTAGCCCTGGGCCTTGTCGGCCGGGGACTCGGCGCGGGGCGTCTCGGCCTGCACCAGGGTGACATGACCGACGGCGGCTGCCGCCCCGGCGGCAGCGGTGCCGACCCCCAGGGTCTTGAGGAAACGGCGGCGGTGCGGATTATTGGTCTTGTTCATGGAGTTCTCCTCGTTAATACCGTGGCCGTGAGCTGGCGTGTCAGGGCTCCACGAGCCTGATCGGTTCCTGCGCTGCCTCGCCGGCGAGCAGCGCCTCTTCTCTGTCGATAAAGGCCCGGCCGAGTCGGCCGAGCCCGGAATAAAAGGCACTTTCCACTCTGGCCAGATCTGCCAGGCAGGTTGCGGCCCAGGGGGCCAGATGGGTCATGAAGAAGCGAGCCTCGGCGGGGGAGCCTGACTCGATAAGCAGGGCCATCGTTTCGCAGAGCGCCGCGAGGTGGTCCTCCGGGTCTCTCACCCGTTCATCGCGTTCAATGCCCAGCGCTTTCAGGTCATGGCGCAGCGCCACCAGCGCCTGGTCCATCAACTCGCCGTTGCGGTACCAGGAAGCGTAGGGGGTCACGTCGCCCTGGATGACACCAACGAGATGGCGGAAATGCTCCTGGCCGAGCGTCTGCGGACGGGAGTGACGCGCCACCTCAATGAGTTGGCGCCAGGGCACTGCCAGCGGGCTGGTGTCATCCTCTACCTCGAGATCGGCCAGCCATGCGAGTAGATCCTCGTCCGGCGGCTCGCGCAGCAGGCGCGCCAGCAGACGGTAGACATCGGCTCTGAGGGCATGGAGTTCGCCCCGGTCGGGCGCCGCCTGATGCATGACACTGTTGCTCATCGGTTCATACCTGTTCGCTCATCGGTTCATACCTTCAGTTGCGATTCGGGATCCCGTGCCATGTCACGCCATACATCGCGCACGCGGCAGTCCTCGCACATCTCGATCCGGGAGATTGCCTCCCCGGCAAAATAGGGGTGGTCGGCCAGCTTCGCCTTGATGGTGGCGATGGTGCTGGCCGTGGCGAAGGGCTTGCCGCACCGAATGCAGTCGAAGGCTGCCTCCGCATGGCAGACATGCCGCTGGTTGCGCGCGGGGTCGGCCAGAAAGCCAGGAAGAAGGGCGATGGCATCCTCGGGGCAAGCATCCGCGCAGAGACCGCACTGCACGCAGTCGGCCTCTCGAAAGCTGAGTTCCGGGCTCACGTCACCGGCTGCCAGCGCGGGCGTCGGACAGCTGGCGACACAGGCCATGCAGAGCGTGCAGCGCTGGGTGTCGACGGCGATTCCCCCGTAGGCGGCCTCACGGGGCATGGCATACCTGACTCCGTCCTGCTGTCCCAGTGTGGCGAGACGATCGAGGACCTGGTTGAGCCGGTCCCGCTTGCCTGTGCCATCCAGCCAGACACCGTCCGCGAGGAGCGGCGGGTGGGCGGGCAGGGCATCCCTGGCTGTCGCATCGCCGACATTGAGCACCGAAATACGCTCGGCGGGGTGTCCCAGCGCCTCGAGGAGGGCGTGCGCCTGGGTGAGCTGGTCGTCGATAAAGGTCACCAGACGCGCCGGCATGTCGGGGTGATGCTGTAGGCGAACCTCGGCCGCGCCACCCGCCAGTGCCGTCAGCCACTGGTCATGACCGGCTGCGCCGAGCTCCTCCAGGGGGACATCAAGCACGTGGCCGGCCGGGGATTCATCGGGTGGCACGTGTTCACTTGCCACGAAGCGCACCACCGGCTGGCCGCCGCCCGCTTCGCGATAGGCCGTCAGCCAGGCGAGCAGGGTCGCCTGCTGGCGATGGGACTCGGGCATCCGGAACTCGATGGCGCCGGTGGGGCAAGCGCTGCTGCAGCTGCCCACGCCGTGACAGCGGTAGGGGTCTATTTCGATACGTGATTCAACCCGGCTGCGCTGACTCTGGATCGCATCAGCGGGGCAGACCTCCAGACATCGGGTGCAGCCGACGTTGCCGCTGGCCGAATGGGCACATAGCGCCTGATGGACCTGAAAATAACGGGGCTTGTCGAACTCTCCGATCAGGCTGGCAAATGCCTCGAGCCTTGAGGGGGTCTGCGGGTCGGTCCAGCGGGTCGCAACATACCCCGGGGGCGGCAGTTCCAGCGCCAGTGACGGGGTCTCGCCCAGGTCGAGGATCTGATCGAAGTGGTCACGGTCGGCAAGGGCGCGGGCCAGGTCGAGCGGGCCCTCTTCGCGGTGGAGGGTGACGCGAAAACGCCCTAGGTAACCCTCCAGGCGCAGGCTCGCAGCCTGCTCGCGTGTCAGACGATGATGCGTCAGCCCGGACGTCTCGGCCAATAGCCTCTCGTCATCGTCATCCCCCTCGGAGGGGGGAGTCGTTGAGGGGGGAATGGGTTCGTTGAACAGGAGTGTCAGCGACGTCATTCCCTGCGTCAGCAGGGCCCGGGCGGCGAGACGCACATCACGTTCGTTGCCGAGTATCAGGCCATGGCCCTGGCTGAGATACCCGACGCTCGCCGGGGTGAGGTTGAGTGGCCAGGAGGCACGGCGATACGCCGCCTGTCTGGCCTGACGGTTGCCGTTATCGTCAACGGCAACCGTGTCGATATGCTGATTCATGCCACCTCACGGTCTGAGATATCGTTATTATGATGTGATGCTAATCTTTTAGTCTGGTCGATTTTCTGGATCCTGCCAGCTCACCCTTGGTCTAGGGGTGCTCTCGGGGCTGACGTGTCCTGGTTGGCAAGGCGCTCATCCGCTTCCCGCCCGCGGGCGCTTTCGTCATCCCCGGCTTCCGGTGCCGTCATATCGGTTTCTTCAGCCGCGTCGACGACCGACGGCTTATCCGATTCACCGGCTTCCGCTTCGGGCTCGCTCTCCTCGACCGGGCGAGTCCACTGCCTGAGGCGCTGGGCCAGCTCGTTGGCCAGCGGCTTGAGCTGTTGCCGGTAGTCGTCGTCGTAGTCGTCAAGGCCATCACGTATCCCGTAATGGTCGCCCGAGAACATCCGGCGAAGGGCGCGACGACGCAGGGCATCGCTGACGCCCGCTTGCAAAAACGCCTTGAAGTCGCTGCCAGAAGGGAGGTTGTCGGGGTCGGGAAGGGTGGCATCCAGGCTGCCCGGCTCGGGTTCCGGAGCGGGTGCCTGATCGACATGATCATTCCGGGAGGCCGGCGGCTTGGCCAGCACTTCCTCATCGGCGTCAACGCCGAGCTTGCGGCGTGACCAGCGGCTCAATCGGCTCATGCGGTGTGCTCCCGAGCCCGGCCGGCTCCCTGGCGCTTCTTCTTGCGGCCTTCATCCGGGGCCTCTCCGTGGCGAACGAGATAGGCTTCGATCCAGGCCTGTATGGCCAGTGGCATCTCTACCTCCAGCACCTGCTGCTCGCCGTCAAGCCAGGCGGCGGCGACATCCTGGCTGGCGGTGATCGCCGAGGGGTCGGGGGTGGCGCCACTCTCGCCACAGTGAACAAACAGACGCGGCGTCCCTGCCTCGAGATTGAATCGATAGGCAGCGCGTTCGGTCAGGAAGAGCTGTAGGGTGAGCACCCAGGGACCGGTATCACCGGGCGTCAGGTCGGTGATGCACCACTGGGTGGAAAGGAACCCCTTGATTCGGCGTGATGTGCCGTCGAGGTCGAGGCTCAGGGTGGTCTGACGGCTGGGCGCGGGCATGGGCGGCGTGCTCGAGGAGGGAGTTATTATCGTCTGTGCTTATACATTAAAGACACTGAGGCCGTGGGATGCCATTATCACTATCAACGCTTTGACGAGGAGCCGTCGATGCACGGTATCAGCCTGAGCCAGGCCCGCTTGCCGGCCACCCTGGAGATCGAGGTCTTCGACGAGTTCGGCGAGGCGCGCCTTCAGGCCATCGCCGCCGAGCGCGCGCTGACTCTTTATCTCAATAAGCGTGAGATCGTCACCCTTATGACCCTGGGCGCGGATCCCGAGGCGCTGGTGGTGGGGTACCTGCGCAATCAGGGACTGATTGCCGCGCGGGACGACCTGCTGGCGGTGCACGTGGACTGGGAGGTGGAGGCGGCGGCCGTGATGACGCGGCACATGCCCGACGACCTGGAGGAGCGGCTCGGGCATCGCACGGTAACCACCGGCTGCGGGCAGGGCACGGTGTTCGGACGGCTACTGGACGCCATTCCACGCCAGACCCTCTCCGAGACACCGCTGCGCCAGTCAGTGCTCTACGGACTGCTGGAGAATCTGGGCGAACACAACGAGACCTATCGCAGCGCCGGGGCGGTGCACGGCTGTGCGCTGTGTCATCAAGCGAGGGTGCTGGACTTCGTCGAGGATGTGGGGCGTCACAACGCCGTGGATACCTTGGCGGGTCGCCAGTGGCTGGCGGAGGCGGATTCGGGGAATGCCGATATCTTCTACACCACCGGGCGCCTAACGTCAGAGATGGTGCTCAAGGTGGCGCAGATGGGTATCGGGGTGCTGGTATCGCGCTCCGGGGTCACCCAGAAGGGTGTCGAGCTGGCCAGCCGTTTCGGGGTGATGCTGATCGCGAGAGCCAAGGGACGCCACTTTCAGGCGATCAATGCCGCTCAGCGACTGACGCTGGACGCTGTACCGCCGCGCCGCCCGGGGGATCGCGCCGCCGGCGGCAGGCGCTGAGTCAGGCGGTCTCGACTCGGGTACAGACCGACAGCACCACGGCGTCTTCCTGGCTCATCGAGATCAGGGCATGTCCCATGTCGCTGTCGAAGTAGATGCTGTCGCCCTGCTCGAGACGCAGCGGCTCATAGAACTCCGTGAACAACAGTATCTCGCCTTCCAGCACCATCAGGAATTCCTCGCCGTCGTGGCGCACCCACTCGCTGAACTCCTCGAAGCGGCGCGCCCGCACGATTGTCTTGAAAGGAATCATGCGCTTCTGGGCCAACTCACAGCTGAGCAGTTCATGCTCGTAGGTAGGGGTGGGATGCTGCTGGCCATGGCCGCGGCGGGTCAGATCGCGGCGGCCCATGGTGCGGCTCTTCTGGCGTGGCGGCGAGAGTAGTTGGGGCAGATCAATGCCCAGTCCGCCGATCAGCTTCTGCACGGCAGTAAACGTGGGAGAGGTCTGGTTGTTCTCGATCTTGGAGAGGGTGGAGCGGGCAAGACCGGTTCGCTGGCTGACATCCTCCAGGGTCCACTGGTTGGCCAGGCGTATCTCACGCAGCCGTTCACCGAGCCGCAGCGGCTCAACGAGAGGCTTGCGTCCCGAGGCAATACGCAGCGCGGCGTCCTGATCAGTGGTGACGGTCATGGTAAAAGTTCACTATAGGAAACAGATTTCCATAAGCTTACCATAGCCCGGCGGCGCAAACGCCTCTGCCAGGCTGGTTCGGCAGGTCCGTCGGCTAGGTGTGTTTCCCGCCGCAAGGAAACGTTGTGGTGGCGACGATCAACCGGCCCTAGGCAGAGGGAGCGGGAGCGTCGCTGAAAGGCTGGCCCAGCAGTGCCTTGAGGTGAGCTTCGACGCAGCGGCCGAGGGAATCGAGGTGGTAGCCGCCCTCCAGCACCGAGACCAGACGTTTGTCTGCGTAAAGAGCGGCGATCTCCAGGGCCATGTGAGTGACCCAGTAGAAGTCCTCTTCTTCCAGACTGAGCTCGGCCATGTCGTCTTCGCGGTGGGCATCGAACCCCGAGGAGAGCAGCACCAGCTCCGGCTTGAAGCGGTGCAGGGCAGGGAGCCAATCGTCCTCGATGGCGCGGCGGAAGGCGGCACTGTCGGTCCCCGCCTCCAGCGGCGTGTTGACCACGTTCTGCCACTCGCTGCGCAGATAGCGCCAGGGATAGAAGGGATACTGGAAACTGGTGCAGACCAGCATGTCGGGATCATCCTTGAAGATATCGATGGTGCCGTTGCACTGGTGAACGTCGAAATCGAGGATCGCAATGCGTCTGGCACCGTACTGGGCGCGGGCGTGGGCGGCACCGACTGCTACATTGTTATAAAAGCAGAAGCCCATGGCGTCGGTGGCCTCGGCATGATGCCCGGGTGGACGCACAGCACAGAATACATTGTCGGCCTGGTGACGAAAGACCTGATCGACACCACGAATTACCGCCCCCGCGGCTACCCGGGCAGCGTTGAGGCTATCCGGGTTCATCATGGTGTCACTGTCCAGAGTGACGATACCCTCGGTGGGGACACACTTGTCCAGGGCGCGCAGATGGCGCAGGGGGTGCACCCGAGCCAGTTGCTCTTCGGTGGCTTCGCGGGCCTCGGACTGCATGGTCTGTTGCAGTAGCCCCGAAAGAGAGAGCCGGGCACGAATCGCCTCCAGCCGCAGCGGGCTCTCCGGGTGTTCGGGGCCCATGTGGTGGAGCATGCAATGGGGATGGGTGATGTAACCGGTGATCATGGGTGCCTCCAGGCTGACTGAGGTCACTTTACTTTGCCTAATCCCTTGCCAGACAGTGTCAATAGGTCGTACACAATAGATAGCCATTTCAGCCATCAGCTGTCGGGAGAGCCTCTTGAGTACCCGTTTCCTGCGTCACTTCTTCGAACCCAAGACCATTGCCGTCATCGGCGCTTCGGAAAAACCCGACTCCCTGGGCGGGCTCGTGATCCGCAATCTGCAGGAGGCCGGTTTTCCGGGCACCCTCTGGGCTGTCAACCCCAAGGGATACGATAGCGTCTTCGGTCAGCCTGCCTTTGCGCGCATTGGTCAGCTCCCCGAGGCGCCCGACCTGGCGGTTATCTGTTCGCCGGTGGCCACGGTGCCCGGGCGCATTGCGAGGCTGGGGAGCATCGGCGTGCGCGCCGCCCTGGTACTCTCCGGCGGCTCTCATCTGGACGAGGCACGCGACGGCAAGGCCTCGATCCGCCAGCGCATGCTCGATGCCGCGCGCCAGTCGGGGATTCGCGTATTGGGACCAGAGTGCATGGGCCTGATCGTGCCGGGGCGCAAGCTCAACGCCTCCTACGCGAACCGCCCGATCAAGGCCGGCAAGGTCGCCTATCTGGGCCAGTCCGGGATGCTCGGCACGGCGATGATCGACTGGGCGGCGGGACGCGGGGTGGGCTTCTCGCACCTGATCACCCTTGGCGACAGCGTCGACGTCATGCTTCCCGACCTGCTCGACTATATCAATCAGTTTTCGCCCACCCAGGCGATCCTGCTCCACCTGGAAAAGATCTTCGACGCCCAACACTTCATGACCGCGCTGCGCGACGCCTCGCGCAACCGTCTGGTGCTGGCCATCAAGAGTGGGCGTACGCCGCAGTCGGATCTCACGGGCCTGCCGCCCACCCCGGGGATTGCCAACCGCGACCAGATCTTCGATGCGGCCTTCTCGCGGGCAGGGGTGGTGCGGGTGCACGACTCCGATGATCTGTTCGATGCGCTGATGACCCTGTCGCTCATGAAACCGCTGCGGGGTGACCGCCTGGCGATCGTCTCCAACGGCCTGGGACCCGCCATGCTGGCCATCGACAAGCTGATCCATGCCGGTGGCAAGCTGGCCGAATTCACCGAGGAGACGCGGGCGGCGCTGCATCGCGGCGACTTCGACATGAGCAAGCCCGGAGAGAACCCGGTAGACATGGGCGGCAATGCCACGCCCGAAAAGTTCGTTGAGGTCATCGAGATCATCGCCGCCGACCCTGGTGTCGACGCTGTGCTTGTGGTGCATGCGCCGACGCGCATGGCGCCCTCGAAGACCACCGCCCAAGCGATCGTGGCCAACCGCAAGCGCTTCCGCCGCAATCTGTTGACCAGCTTCATGGGACTGGAGGAGGCGCTTTCTGCGCGTCACGAGTGCAGCCTGGCGGCGATACCCACTTACGTATCGCCAGAGAAGGCTATCAACGCCTTTATGCACATGGTCGACTACCAGCGGGTACAGGCCTTGCTTCAAGAGACCCCGCCCAGCCTGCCGTTCACGACGACGCCGGATATCCGTGCTCGCTGCCGCACCCTGATCCATGAGGCCAAGGCCGAGGGGCGCGAATCGCTTTCCCACTCCGAGACCGCCCAGGTGCTTCAGGCCTATGGCATTCCGGTGGCAGAGAGCCGCTATCTGTCAACCGCCGAGGAGGGCGCCGCCGCGGCGACAGCGTTCGATGGCGCCATGGCGTTGAAGGTGGTGCATGAGGGAAACTGCCGTCCGTTCCGTTATCGAAAGCATCCCCATCGGGTCTCGGCGGGCCTGCTGCAGGACCTCAAAACCCCCGAACAGGTGGCCGAAGGGGTGACACTTCTCGGCGAGCAGGTGAGCGAGAAGTATCCCGCCTTCAAGGTTCGTGAGTACTGCCTGCAGCCCATGCAGCGCGGCAAGCATTCGTTGCAGACATGTGCCGGGATCACTCGGGATCCGGTGTTCGGCCCGGTGATCGTGTTCGGCATCGGCGGCTACAAGGTCAATATCCTGGCCGACCGCCAGATGGCACTGCCGCCGCTCAACATGACGCTGGCAGCGGACATGGTGGACCGTACCCATGTAGCGCGATTGATCCATGAGCACTCCAGCGACCCCGATCGGGATATCGAACGGATCTGTCAGCTGCTGGTCAAGCTGTCGCAGATGGCCAGCGATCTGCTGGAACTGCGCGGTATGGAGATCAATCCGCTGCTGCTCAACCGTGACGACATGGTAGCGGTGGATTTCGCCATGGACCTTGGCACGCCGGCGCGTTTCGCCATCATGCCCTACCCGGAAGAGCTGCGGGAGTGGGTGACACTGAAGAACGGCTGGGAGGTGGAGGTGCGTCCGATTCGGGCCGAGGATGCGCCGCTGATCACCAATTTCCACCGCCAACTGTCCGAAGAGAGCATTCGCTTTCGCTACTTCCACAACAAGTCCGATCTGACCCAGCGGGACCTGTCGACGCTGTCGCAGATCAATTACGACCGCCAGATGGCCTTTATCGCCGAACACCTTCGCGACGACGGTACCAAGGAAATGCTCGGCGTGGCACGAGTCTGGAACGACCCTGACAATATCCGCACGGAGTTCTCGGTCATCATTCGTGATGATCTCACGGGGCTCGGTCTCGGCAGCCTGCTGATGCACAAGTTGATCGACTACTGCCGCAGCGTCGGCACCCTGGAGATGATCGGAAAGATCATGGTCGACAACCATCCGATGCGCGCCTTGATGAAGCATCTCGGCTTCAAGCAACGCTACAACATGGAGGAGCAGGTGGTGGATGCGGTACTGCGGCTCAACGAGCCTGAGAGCGAGTGGCAGCGTCATCGTCTGGAGAGCATGCCGGACTGAGCAGATCGCCCGTGGCATAAAACCTTGCAACGTCTGACCCCCGCCGTGGCGGGGGTCAGACGTTTCAGCCAGTGCTGATCCGGGTCGGCGATCGCGTCGATCACGGTGCCATGCGGAAGTGCTGCCACTGACCGTCGCGGGATTCGTAGCGGATCCGGTCGTGGAGGCGGCTGGGCTGCCCCTGCCAGAACTCGATCATGGTGGGAACGACACGGTAGCCACCCCAGTGCACTGGCCGGGGAATCTCCTGACCCTCGTAGGCCTGTTCGAAACGGCTCTGGCGCTCCTCTATCCAGGCCCGGCCAGGAATTACCACGCTCTGGGTAGCGATCCAGGCGCCCAGTTGGCTGGCTCGCGGTCGGCTGGCAAAATACGCGTTGGACTCGTCGGCGCTGACCTGCTCGACACTTCCCTCGACGCGCACCTGACGCGCCAGTGACGGCCACCAGAAAACCAGGGCAGCATAGGGAACATTGGTCAGCTCGCTGCCCTTGTGGCTGTGATAGTTGGTGTAGAAAACCAGGCCCTTTTCGTCGATCCCCTTCAGCAGGACGATGCGCGCATGGGGCAGCCCCTGACTGTCCACGGTGGCCAGGGTCATGGCGTTGCCGTCATCTCCCTCACTCTCCAGGGCCAGGGTCAGCCACTCATCGAACAGCTCCATGGGGTTGTCGGTGGACTGTGACTCGTCGAGTTGCCCCCCCTCGTAGTCGCGGCGGATATCGGCGATGTTGCGTGTCATGGGAATCTCCTTGAAGTTTCTTGCATGGTCGCCTCTCCGCACCGGCAGCTCAACACTCCTGTGCCAGTACCAGCGAGATTTGTGACCTTAAGCAGTTGTCGACTGACTATCGCGGCGACCTGCACAGCGACACCATGGCGATGAAAGATGCGGTGAGGTCAATCATGGAGAAAAGGCGTTGGACGGTGACAAGAGGTACACTCCACAGGCATTCGCCAGAGGCCATCGGCACTCGCTTGAAAGGCAACCTGAGGCCTTATCAAGGGTCAGGCCATCCGACAGAACGGCGTATATAAAGATGATACAACCGCAATATGCAAGGAGGCGAGATGAGACGACTCAAGGTCTGGGATATCCCGGTTCGGCTCTTTCACTGGGGCCTGGTAGGGGGCGTAGGATTGTCCTTCTACACCATGAAGACCGACGGCGCACCCTTCATTTTCCCTGTCGATATCCATGCGCGAACCGGCTACGTCCTGCTGGGGCTGCTGTTGTTTCGGTGGTTATGGGGCCTGGTGGGTAGCCAGCACGCCCGCTTCCGAAGTTTTCTCTATTCGCCGGTCAGCATGACCAACTACGCCAGGCGCATGCTTCGCGGACGCCCCCCGGCTTTTGCTGGCCACAATCCGCTGGGCGGCATCATGGTGGTAGTGATGCTGCTGTCGCTCACCTTTCAGGCCATCAGCGGTCTCTTCCTGACCGACGATATCTTCTTTAATGCTCCCCTGCATGGCCTGGTGGATCGAAGTACCGCGAGCACTCTGGCCGGGCTGCACCACCTCAATGCCAACTTCCTGGTACTGCTGATAGCCGGTCACCTGCTGGCTCTGGTAGTGCATCGACTGAAAGGCGAACGGCTGGTGGGCGCCATGTTTACCGGCCGCAAGACGCTTTCGGGTGAGCCCGAAGACATTCCGGCCACAGGAAACTCACCCCGACACATCGCAACCCCCTGGCTTGCACTGCTGGTAATCATTATGGCGGCGCTACCCGTGCTGTGGCTATGGAACGCCTGAACGGAGCAATGCGGTTTCAGGAAAGCGGCCGAGGAGCCGCTTTCCTCTATCTGCGCCAACCGACGTTTCTCTGCGCTGACCTACGCTGGCTCAGTCGGCGCGGAAGTCGTCGTGGCACCCCTTGCAGCTGTTGGCCACGGCACCAACCTGACGACGCAGGACATTGAACTCTTCGCCATTGCTCACCAGCTGCACCAATGTGGCGGCTTCCTGCTGGAAGGTCTCTTGCTTCTCCCTGAAGCCATCCCAGTCATCGCCAATCTTTGCCAGGGCATCGGTCTCAGCGCCGTGATCGTCACCCTGGAGGGTGCCTTCCATAAACCCTTCCCAGGGCAGGTTCGCGGCCGCAGCCAGATTGGCGGTTCGAGTCGCAAACAACTCCTCGTCGTAATCAATGTCGCCCTGGGCCATGTCGCCCATGGGCCCCAGCTGCCATGCCAGTACGCGAAGGGCAGACTGGCGATAGTCGATGGCGTCTTCGGGATCGGCCGCCAGGACCGTAAGGGGAAGGATTATCGCGGCGGAAAGCCCCAAGGTCAGCAGGGAACGCAGGGTCACGGACATCACGAACTCCTTTCGGTGGTTGGTTACTCATAAGGCCTGATGCAGGTCAAGCGATTTCAAGCTTAGCACGCCACCGGGTCAGTTGCCGTTGGCCCGGGCGTGAAGTTGGCGGCTGCGAAAGCGCGAGTAAAGGGTGCATCCGCCGAACAGGGCCAATGCCGACAGGGCAATCAGCCAGCCCAGCCAGCCGAGGCCTGGCAGGATCGCTACATTCACCCCCATCATGAAGTAGAGCAGGCTGACAAAGGCCAGCCAGGCGTGGCCTCTCGGCCGGCGCCCCAGCAGCGACGGGAGAAACAGCAAGAGTGGCAGCAAAAAGGCAAGCAGCGGCCGCAGGTTGCCGCCATCTCGGGACAACAGCAGGCCCCAGGTGGCCAGGGCCACAATCAGGATGCCGTAGCTGACCAACACCCATCGACGCGACCGTGTGGTCAAGTGATCCACGCCCTTGTCGGCCTCCAGGGCTTCGAGCCAGCGTCTCATGACCGATCTCCCCTGGGCATCGCCGCGAGCGCCAGGGCGAGTCTAGCCAGTCGGCGGCCCTGAGCTTGAGCCAGGTGACGCTCATGCTCATCCAGCGGGCGGTCGCTGCGCTTGCCGGCCAGATGGGTGGCGCCGTAGGGAGTGCCACCGCTTGAGGTCTCCATCAGTTCGATTTCGCTATAGGGCAGGCCGGCATAGACCATGCCGTGGTGCAGCAGGGGCACCAGCATGGTCAGCAGGGTGCTCTCCTGGCCGCCATGCAGGCTGGAAGTGGACGTGAAGGCGGTGGCGGGTCGGTCGATCAGCGCCCCGCCGAGCCACAGTTCGCTGGTACCGTCGAGGAAGTGCTTGAGCGGTGCGGCCATGTTGCCGAAGCGAGTGGGGCTGCCGATGGCCAGTCCTGCACAATGACGCAGATCGTCCAGGGAGGCGTAGATGGCGCCTTCCTCGGGAATCTCGGGATCCACAGCCTCGCAGGTAGGAGAGACGGGGGGCACGGTGCGCAGGCGCGCCTCGATGCCACGCAGCGATTCGACGCCGGCCGCAAGCCGTTCGGCCATGGCGCGGGTGGCACCTTGGCGTGAGTAGTAGAGGATCAGCACGTAGGGCAGGGAAGCGCTCATTGGGGCTCCGGGGGCAGGGAGGAGTGAAAAGTAGCTATTCGAACAGGGCCAGAACCTGACGAGACACGCAACAGCGCCGACGCGGGTAGAGATTGATGGCGCTCATCAGCACTCCTGGTCAATGGCGGTTCGGCTCCTGGCCGACTATCGGCATATGGGCGCTATTGTAGAAGGGCGCGTGGTCCGCTCACAACCGAGCCCCCTCGAGGGCGTCTTCCGGCAGGCGCCGGTAGACCCAGGCCGCGCTGCCGTCGGCAAGCATGAGACGCACCCGTTCATAGCGGATGCCCAGCCGTTCATAACGATCGAGTCGGGCCAGTTCCGCGGCGCTGACGGTGATCACCTCGCCTTTCACGCGTTCGCCCGGGGCCTCTTCCAGGTCAAGAGCCGTGCGCTGAAAGTCCTCCAGGGTTGCCGAACGTGACTCACCGGCGCGACCGGTGACCAACCAGCGCACCAGCCCGAAGCGAAGGGTGCCATAGACGAAGACCTCGTGAGGACCCGCGTCGATGGGTGCCAGGTGGTCGGGTCGATCATAAGTGAAAGGGCTGAGCAGGGTAAGCCACAGCCATCCTGCCACGGCAAGCGGCAGGCCAAGCAGAGTGGCGAACAACAGGTAAAGGCGTCGCATGGAGCTTCTCAGGGCATGGGAGTGTCCCATCCTGCCACGCGATGGGGCTCGTGTCCGGCCTCGGCGCTCGACGACTTAAGCCAAGTCGAACCCTCTGCTAGGATGGGCGTTCACCCGACGAGCGTGAGGTGCCCCATGACCCGGCAGGCGTGTTACGACCTCGATTTCCAGGCCCTGATGGGGGATGTGCGTCCACTTCCCCGCACCGGCAATCGAGCCGATCCCGGCCACAGCCGGCACTCACCCAGCGAGGCGCAGCTGGCCCGCCGTGAGAGTGCCGCTGCGGAGTTGGAGGGCCACGGCTTTCTCTCCGATGACTTCGTCGACCTGGTGCTGCCCTTCGACCCCCTGGCGTATCGCCGAGACGGCATCCAGCAGGGTGTGGTGGATCTCCTTCGCCACGGTGGCTATGCGGATCAGGCGCGTCTTCACCTGCTGCGTCGCCCGCTGGAGGAGTGTCGTCGGGCGCTGCCGCCCTTTATCCATGAAGCCTTCGCCCACGACCTTCGTTCGGTGCTGATCATCCACGGTCGCGGCCAGACCATCGACAGTCCGCCCAATGTGCTGCGCTCCTACTTGGCCAAGTGGCTGACCCAGTTCCCCGAGGTGCAGGCCTTTGTGTCTGCCCAGCCCTCGGATGGCGGCCTCGGGGCTACCTGGGTCATGCTGCGCAAAAGCGAGCGGGCGAAATCCGCCAACCGTGAGAGGCAGCAGAAACGAAGGGGATAAGCGCCCCCTCACCTCATGATGCTCAGGCGAAGGCCGGTGCCACTTTGCGGGCCGTAGCCCGCTCGCGGTCGCGGCGGCGGAATAGCGGTTCGGTCTGATCGACCGCCGGCTGGTAGGCGCGACTGAAGGCAGCCAGGGCGCGCTTGGCGTCTTCCAGCCACTGGTCCTCGCGCAGCGAGAGGCCGTCGAAGCCGCAGCGAGTCATGAAATAGAGCTGATCGACCAGTACATCACCCACCGCACGGATCTCACCACGATAGCCGTGACGTTCACGCAGCAGTCGCGCGAGGCTGTAGCCGCGGCCATCGGTGAACGTCGGAAAATCGATGGCAATAAGCGACGCCTCGGCCAGCCTTGCGGCCAGCGAATCAGTCAGCTCGGTGTCGGCGGGTAGCCAGGGGGCGAGCTTGGGGGTCGGCGCGGCCTCCAGCCACTCGGCGAGAGGCACGATGGCAGCGCCAGCCGGCGTCTCCCCATCGCGAATAAGCGTCCAGTTGTCCTGGGCCGGCTGGCCACGAAAGAGGTAGGGACGCGACTCGACACCGGTGATGGGGGCATGATCAGGCATAGACACGCTCCTTGAAGGGTTTGAGGCCGATACGGCGATAGGTATCGAGGAAGGTCTCGCCATCGCTGCGTTCGCCGACGTAGACCTGAAGCACCTTGTCGATCACCTCGGGCACGCTCTCGCGACTGAACGAGGGACCGAGGATCTTGCCCAGGGAGGCGGTGTTGCCCTGAGCGCCACCGAGTGAAATCTGGTACCACTCCTCGCCTTTCTTGTCGACGCCGAGGATGCCGATGTGCCCCACATGGTGGTGACCACAGGCGTTCATGCAGCCCGAAATATTAAGCTCCAGCGGGCCCAGGTCGTAGAGGAAATCGAGATCCTCGAAGCGCGCCTGAATGGCATGGGCAACGGGAATCGACTTGGCGTTGGCCAGGGCGCAGTAGTCGCCGCCGGGGCAGCAGATCAGATCGGCCAGGGTGCCCACGGTGGGGTTGGCCAGGCCGAGCTCATCGAGGCGCTGCCACAGCGCATGCAGACGATCCACCGGCACGTCGGAGAGCACCAGATTCTGTTCGTGGGTGACGCGCAGTTCACCGAAGCTGTATTCGTCGGCGAGATCGGCGATCTGGTGCATCTGCTCCCAGGTCACGTCCCCCGGTGACTGACTGGCGCGCTTCAATGACAGGGTGACTGCCTTGTAGCCAGGCACCTTGTGGCCAGTGACGTTGTTGGTGACAAAGCGGGCGAAGGCGCGCTGCTCGACACGCTGGCATTCGAACTCGGCGATGGCGGCCTGGTCCACCGGACGCCGCTCGGGATCAACGAAGTGCCCGGCGACTGCCTCGACGGCCTCCGCTGTCAGCGTCTGGGGGCCGTCCTTGAGGTGAGCCCACTCGGCGTCGACCCGGCGACGGAACTCCTCGATGCCCAACGCCTTGACCAGGATCTTGATACGCGCCTTGAACTTGTTATCGCGGCGGCCGAACTGGTTATAGACCCGTACCAGGGCTTCCAGGTAGGTCAGCAGATGCCGCCATGGCAGGTCTTCCCGGACCACATCTCCGATCATCGGCGTGCGACCCAGACCGCCGCCGGCCAGGACCTTGACCCGCACGTCGCCATCGTGGTCGCGCCACAGACGCAGGCCCACGTCGTGAACCTGGATGGCCGCGCGATCCTCGCTGGCACCGGTCACGGCAATCTTGAACTTGCGCGGCAGGTAGGCGAATTCCGGGTGGAAGGTCGACCACTGGCGGATCAGTTCGCACCAGGGGCGCGGGTCGACCTGCTCATCATCGGCCACGCCGGCGAACTGGTCGGTGGTGGTGTTGCGGATATCGTTGCCGCTGGTCTGGATGGCGTGCATCTGGACGCTGGCAAGCTCCGCCAGCATATCCGGTACGGTTTCGAGCTTTGGCCAGTTCAGCTGCAGGTTGGTGCGCGTCGTGAAATGGCCGTAGCCGCGGTCGTAGTCTCGGGCCAGGTCGCCGAGCTTGTGCAGCTGTCGAGAGGTGAGCATGCCGTAGGGGATGGCAATGCGCAGCATGGGGGCATGACGCTGGACATAGAGCCCGTTCTGCACGCGTAGCGGGAGGAACTCCTCCTCGCTGATCCGGCCGGCCAGATAGCGCTCCATCTGGTCGCGGAACTGGTCGACGCGTTCATTGACGAGGGTCTGGTCGTGGGTGTCGTAGCGGTACATTCAGCCGTTCCTGCTGCAGTGAAGGGTGGCGGTGCCTGTAGGGGCACCATACCCGGCCGGCTTTATTCTTGGAAAGAATAAATACTTATAGTTTTTATGCAAAAAGTAATTACCGATTGATCAGGCCCTGGGAGAGCATGCCGGCAATGATCGGCAGGGAGAGGCGAAGGATGGTCTGGCGGCGAGTGGCAGCGGGCAGCATGGGGATCTAGCGAGACAGGGCCCGCACGGCGGGCCCCTGGACGGATGGCGGCCGGTCAGGCCGGGTCGTAGGAGAGCACGGGCGACAGCCAGCGCTCCATCTCCTCCAGCGTCATCCCCTTGCGCGCTGCCAACGCCTCGACCTGGTCACGGGTGATCTTGCCGGTGGAGAAATACTTCGACTGCGGGTGCGAGAAGTACCAGCCGGCCACCGCCGCCGCCGGCCACATGGCGAAGCTCTCGGTAAGCGTCAGCCCGCTGTTGGTCTCGGCGTCTAGCAGGCGGAACAGGGTGGCCTTCTCGGTATGATCCGGGCAGGCCGGGTAGCCAGGAGCAGGGCGGATGCCCTGATATTTCTCGGCGATCAGCGCGTCATTATCCAGCGACTCCTCGGGCACATAGCCCCAGGACTCCTTGCGTATCCGCTCGTGCATGCGTTCGGCGAAGGCCTCGGCGAGGCGATCGGTCAGTGCCTGAACGAGGATAGCGTTATAGTCATCACCGGCGGCCTTGTAGTACTCGGCCAGTTTCTCGACGCCATGGCCAGCGGTGACCGCAAAGCCGCCGATCCAGTCGGGCTTGCCGCTCTCCTTGGGCGCGATGAAATCGGCCAGGCTATAGCACACTCCGTCGCGATTCTTCGTGGTCTGCTGGCGAATATGATACAGCCGCTCGATCACCTCCTGGCGCGACTCGTCGGCATAGACCTCGATAATGTCGTCGTCCACGCTGTTGGCCGGCCAGAGGCCAATCACCCCCCGGGCCTGCACCCGCTTCTCGTCGATCAACTTGCGCAGCATCGCTTGGGCATCGTCGAACAGATGGCGTGCCGCTTCGCCGACGACCTTGTCATCGAAAATCTTCGGATATTTGCCCGCCAGCTGCCAGCTCATGAAGAAGGGCGTCCAGTCGATGCGCTCGACCAATTCGGCGAGATCGTAATCCTCGAACACCTGGAGACCGGTGATGGCCGGGCGCGGCGGGGTATAGCGCGTCCAGTCGATAACGAACTTGCGCTCACGTGCCTCGGCATAGCTGAGATCGGCGGCCTTGGGGCGACGCCGGGCGTTGCGCTCCCGCACCTGTTCGTAATCGCCGCGAATCTCCGCCACATAGGCTTCCTTGAGGCCGGGCGAGAGCAGTTTGCCGGCCACGCCCACGGCGCGGGACGCATCGGTGACGTAGATGACCGGATGCTCATAGCCGGGCTCGATCTTGACGGCGGTATGCGCCTTGGAGGTAGTGGCACCGCCGATCAGCAGCGGCAGATGGAAGCCCTGGCGCTGCATCTCCTTGGCCACGTGAACCATTTCGTCCAGTGACGGAGTGATCAGGCCGGAGAGACCGATGATGTCGGCATTCACTTCCCGTGCCGTCTGCAGGATCTTCTCCGCGGGCACCATGACGCCGAGGTCGATCACCTCGTAGTTGTTGCACTGCAGGACCACGCCGACGATATTCTTGCCGATGTCGTGGACGTCGCCCTTGACCGTGGCCATGACGATTCGGCCCTTGGCCTGCTGATTTTCCAGCTCGCTCTTCTCGGCTTCGATATAGGGAATCAGGTAGGCCACTGCCTGCTTCATGACGCGGGCCGACTTGACCACCTGGGGCAGGAACATCTTGCCGGCGCCGAACAGATCGCCCACCACGTTCATGCCGTCCATCAACGGTCCTTCGATCACCTCGATGGGGCGGGTCGCGGCGGCGCGCGCCTCCTCGGTATCTTCCTCGATATAGACCGTCACCCCCTTGACCAGGGCATGCTGGATGCGCTTGTTGACCGGCCAGGAGCGCCACTCGAGGTCCTCCTGCCTGGCCGGCCCCGCGCCATCCCCCTTGTACTTGTCGGCGAGGTCCACCAGTCGCTCGGTGCTGTCGCTGCGGCGATTGAGCACCACGTCCTCGACTGCCTCGCGCAGCTCTTCCGGCAGGTCGTCGTAGACCGCCAACTGGCCGGCGTTGACGATGCCCATGCTCAGACCCGCGCGAATGGCGTGATAGAGAAATACCGAATGAATCGCCTCGCGCACCGGGTTGTTGCCGCGGAAAGAGAAGGAGACGTTGGACACCCCCCCCGAGACCAGGGCATGGGGGAGGTGCGTGCGGATCCAGCGCGTGGCATTGATGAAGTCCACGGCGTAGTTATTGTGCTCCTCGATGCCGGTGGCAATGGCGAAGATATTGGGGTCGAAGATGATGTCTTCCGCCGGAAAGCCGATCTCGTCCACCAGCAGCCGGTAGGCTCTCTGACAGATCTCGGTCTTGCGCGCGAAGGTATCGGCCTGGCCAGCCTCATCGAAGGCCATGACCACCACCGCGGCGCCGTGGCGACGGCAGATCGTCGCCTGCTCGCGGAAGGCCTCCTCGCCCTCCTTCATCGAGATGGAGTTGACCACCGCCTTGCCCTGCACACATTTCAACCCCGCCTCGATGATCTCCCACTTGGAGGAGTCGATCATGATCGGCACCCGGGCGATATCGGGCTCGCCGGCGATCAGATTCAGGAAGCGCACCATGGCGTCCTGAGACTCCAGCATCCCTTCATCCATGTTGATGTCGATGACCTGAGCGCCGTTCTCCACCTGCTCGAGAGCCACCTCCAGCGCGGTAGTGAAGTCCTCCTCGACGATCAGGCGCTTGAAACGTGCCGAGCCGGTAACGTTGGTGCGCTCACCGACGTTGACGAACAGCGAATCGCCCCCGATGTTGAAGGGCTCGAGACCCGACAGACGACAGGCTCCCGGAATATCCGGCACCCGACGCGGCGCCAATCCCTGAATCGCCCGGTGGATGGCCGCGATGTGTTCCGGGGTGCTGCCGCAGCAGCCGCCGATGATGTTGACCAGGCCGCTCTCGGCAAACTCGCCGACGATGGCTGCCATCTCCTCGGGAGTCTGATCGTATTCGCCGAACTCGTTGGGCAGGCCAGCGTTGGGGTGGGCGGAAACGAAGGTGTCCGCCTTGGTGGACAGCTCCACCACGTAGGGTCGCAGCTCCTCGGCTCCCAGCGCACAGTTGAGTCCGACACTGATCGGTCGGGCATGGCGGACCGAATTCCAGAAGGCCTCGGTGGTCTGGCCGGAGAGGGTACGGCCGGAGGCGTCGGTGATGGTGCCGGAGATCATCACTGGCAGGCGCTTGCCGCGGTCCTCGAAGAGCTCCTCCAGGGCATAGACCGCTGCCTTGGCGTTGAGGGTATCGAAGATGGTCTCGATCAGGATCAGGTCGCTGCCGCCCTCGATCAGCGCTTCGGCGGCCTCGTAGTAGTTCTCGCGCAGGACATCGAAGGTGACGTTACGTTTTGACGGATCGTTGACATCCGGTGAGAGTGACGCGGTGCGCGACGTGGGGCCCAGCACCCCTGCCACGTAGCGGGGCACACCGGTTTCTGCGGCGACGGCGTCACATACCTGGCGGGCCAGGCGGGCGGCCTCGCGGTTAAGCTCGATCACCTGTGCTTCCATGCCGTAGTCGGCCTGGGACAGGCGGGTGCTGTTGAAGGTATTGGTTTCGACGATATCGGCACCGGCCTCGAGATACTCGCGGTGAATGCGCGTGACCAGATCGGGGCAGGTGAGCACCAGCAGGTCGTTGTTACCCTTGAGGTCGGAGGGCCAGTCGCCAAAGCGGTCACCGCGGAAATCGGCTTCTGACAGCCCGGCATTCTGCAGCATGGTGCCCATGCCCCCATCGAGCATGAGAATCCGTTCATTGAGACTGTCGATCAGGGTGGCGGTCTGGGCAGTGGGAAGGGCGGCCATGGGCAGGTCTTGTCTCCAGCGAAATTCGCATTCAGGGGCAGGGCCGCACGAACGCCTCGGGGCGTTTTCTGTCTGTTGCAGCGTTTCTTGCAATCAGTGAGCGGCTATAAATGCAGATATGTTACCAAAAGGCGTAGGCCAGGGGCAGGTCGCGGCACAAAGACCCACCAATTCACTCGGGATTGTCAGTTCTGGCTCGCTGCCTTACCATGGGAGATAGCCAATCCCTGACGCGCGGCCTGTCGGAGGAGTCTCCCAGGCCGCAGCCCGACCAGCGAGAACATCATGAGCCACCCCATCCAGATCACCGACAGCGCCCAAGACTACCTCGCCGAGCTGCTTGAGAAGCAGAATGTCGAGGGCATCGCCGTGCGTATCTTCATCACCCAGCCCGGCACGCCTTATGCCGAGACCTGCCTGGCTTACTGCCGGCCCGGTGAAGAGGAGCCTACTGACGAGCGTCTCGAGCTGGCCAAGCTCTCGGTCCACCTTGACAAGAACAGCCTGCCGTTTCTCGATGAGGCGGTGGTCGACTTTAACAAGGATCGCATGGGGGGGCAGCTGACCATCAAGGCGCCCAACGCCAAGATGCCCAAGGTCAACGCCGACAGCCCCATGGAGGATCGCATCAATTATATCCTCTACAGCGAGATCAACCCCGGCCTGGCCGCTCACGGCGGCGAGATCAAGCTGGTGCAGCTCACCGAGGAGCAGGTGGCGGTGCTGGCCTTCGGCGGCGGCTGCCAGGGCTGTGCGGCGGTGGACCTGACGCTCAAGGAAGGCGTCGAGAAAACGCTGATGGAGCGCATTCCGGAGCTGGCCGGCATCCGCGATGTGACCGACCATACGGATACCACCAACGCCTACTACCGCTAAGACAGATAACGCCGACTACCGATACGTCATGAAGTGACGGTGTCTGGTCATGTTGTCTCTGAAGGCTCCGCCGTGGCGGGGCCTTTTTGGTTGTCGTCATCGACGTCACCGCCTTTTTCTTCCGCTTTTTCTCGCGCGGGCGGGGTCTGCCACAGGCAGCGGTGGAGCTGCTGTTCCAGATCTCGCAGGCGACGGGCCTGCTCCTCGAGCAGATGCTTCTGCTCGTCGATGCGCGCCTGAAGCAGGGCCTGCTCGTGCTGACGAGTGTCGGCCAGGGTTTCCGCCTGGCGACGCGCCCAGTCGACCTCACGGTGACGCTTCTCTTCTTCGGCCAGCTTTCCTCGCGCCTCCATGAATTGCTGCTCCAGGCGCTCCAGACGCACCCCGGATTGCTTCTCCCGCTCCGCGGCGGATTTCTCGGCGGCCTGACGCTGCTGTCGGGCTTCGTCCAGCAGCCCCATCAGCCGAGCCTCGGCGCTCTCATGGCGCTGCTCCTCCCTGGCCAGTCGCTCTCGTTGGCGCGCCTGCATGGCCTCCACGACTTGCTGATGGTCGAGGGCCTGCTGGGCCATCTCGCCGCGGATGCGTGTCAGCAGTCCTTCCAGTTCGGCGTGTCGAGTCTCCAGGCGGCGGAATTTCTCCTCGAGCTGCTCTCGCTGCGCCTCGGTGCGGGCCAGGGTCGTGCCGCGCGCTTCCAGGCGCTGTTCGGTTGACGCCAGGTGAGCCGCCAGGGCGGACTCCCGCTGCAGGGCATCCTCGGCCCGGCGTTGCGCCTCGGCCACTCGCGTCTCGGCCTCTTCGACGCGGCGGTAGGCCTCCTCACGGTAGTGGGCCAGGGTCTCGTTGGCGCTTTCCTGAGCCTTGTGCCACAGCCCCTCCGCCAGTTCCTGAAGAGCGCCCGGCATGCCGCGGGGCGGTGGCACATCGCGGTTCTCCTCGCGCCGAGTGCGCCATTCCCGGAGGTGGTCGCTGATGGTGGTGAAGCTACCGGTGCCCAGCACTTCACGCACCTTCTGCACGCTGGGCGAGTCGCCCCGCGCCAGCAGGTCATCGATCGCCCGCTGCACATCCTCGAACTGCACACCACTGCGCGCCATCACCCCTCTCCTTGTCGATGCAGGCTGGCGAGAGGCTAGGCGCCCCATCGCGGCCCTGAAGCGCGCAGCATAGCGCGAGATGAAGCCAAAAGGAAGATTGTTACGTTATACGTAATACGTAATATACACTATGAAAAGCAAGATATAATCAAGATTACGCGGCTTATCTTGATTTTATAGAACGCGCAGCGCGATACTCCTCATCAGGAGACCTGCAGAGAGATAAACCAGAGACATCATGGATAAGCCGCAGAAGCACGTGACGCACCAGGCGCTGGAGCCTCTTCCCGTAGAGGGGCTGTCAGTAGAACCGCTGTCAGGAGAGCCGCCGCAGGCCAACAAGGCAGGGCAGGGCAGCCATATCCCTGCCAGCAGCGACGTGGAGGCGGTAGGGCAGTGGCTCGCCGAGTACCGGGCAAGCTTCCAGACCCAGCGTGCCTACCGACGCGAGGCCGAGCGCCTGCTGCTCTGGCTGGCCGAGCAGGGTCTTGGCCTGAGGGCAGTGAGACGTGACCATCTGGACGCCTTCGAGGCCTTCCTGGCCGACCCGCGGCCAAGGGAGCGCTGGATAGGGCCTCCCAGGTCTCGTCAGGCCGCCGACTGGCGGCCCTTTCGCGGGCCGCTCGCACCCGCTAGCCGTCGCCAGAGCCTGGTCATCCTGCAGGGCATGTTCGCGTGGCTGGTCGAGGCAGGGTGGGTCGCGCACAACCCGTTCAGGCTGATGCGCGACAAACGGCGGCGCCTGGACAACCGCCAGGGCGGCATCGAGCGCTACCTGGAGCGTCCACTCTGGGAGTGGTTCTGGTCCTGGCTGAACCGCGGGCTCGACCGGCC
The DNA here is from genome assembly GCA_051751685.1 of Pseudomonadota bacterium. GTDB lineage: Bacteria > Pseudomonadota > Gammaproteobacteria > Pseudomonadales > Halomonadaceae > Halomonas. Next base: position 85,494 of record JBNJLE010000006.1, read on the forward strand.
GGCGCAGGAGACGGCGTTACCCAGACAGCGCTTCGAGCAGCATCGCCGTCGGCTGGCGTTTGGCTTCGCCTACCTGCTGGCGCCGCGCATCGGCGAGATGACTGAGGCGCGCATGGGGGATTTCCATCGCCGCGAGGGGCGCTGGTGGTGGCGGGTGACCGGGAAGGGCGACAAGCTAGCGGTGATTCCGATGCCGCCGGATATGGTCGCGCTGCTGACGGAGTGGCGTCTGGCCCTGGGGCTTGCCACCGAGCCGCTGCCGGACGACGCCACACCTCTATTGCGCGCCCTGGATGGCCGGCGCGGCCTGGGCGATAACCGCCTCTATCGGCTGATCCGCGACAGCTTTCGCGAGGCCGCCGATGCGCTGGAGGCGGAACAAGGGGAGGGTGGCTATCTTTGGGCCACGCGCCTGCGGGCCGCTACGCCCCACTGGCTACGACATACGGCGCTGACCCACCAGGCTCAGGCCGGCGTGGAACTGCGCTACCTGGCCGCCACTGCCCGCCATTCGCGTCTGGATACTACCGCCCGCTACCTGCATGCCGAGGATGAGGCGTGGCATCGCCAGCAGTCGATACATCGCCTGGCCCCAGTAGCGGACGCGCACCGCAACGAGCCGGTATAATCACAGCACCGACCAGGAAGGAGATCCCATGACGACCGAAGCCACTGCCGAGCAGGCGCAGCAGGCGCTACGCGACGAATTCGAGATGTTCGACAACTGGATGGACCGCTATCAGTACATCATCGACATGGGCAAGGCACTGCCGGACTTCCCCGAGGAGTGGAAGCGCAATGAGCTCAAGATCCAGGGCTGCCAATCCAATGTCTGGATGCACCACCACCGCGACGGCGATCGAATTCACTTCGATGCCGTGTCCGATGCGGCCATCGTCTCCGGGCTGATCGCCGTGCTGATGCGCATCTACAACGATCGGACCGCCGCCGACATTCGGGGCACCAGCCCCCATTTCCTGGCAGATCTGGGGCTCGACAAGCACCTCTCGCCGACGCGCAGCAACGGCCTGGACGCCATGCTCAAGCGCATCTATGAGGTCGCCGAGCAGGAAGCGGCTTGATCTAAGCGTTATCGCGCTCGCGTTCCCGCGGGCGAAAGTGCTCGTCCAGTTCCGGATCCTCCCGGCAAAGCTGCTCGCTGGGCCCGCCGGGCACCGGATCGATACCGCCCTTGCCGCCGGGATGGCAGGCGACAATGCGTCCCACTGCCATCAGCCCACCCCGGAGCGGGCCATGCACCTGGATTGCCTCGACGGTATAGTGCGAGCAGCTCGGCCAGAAGCGGCAACGCGGCCCGAGCAGCGGGCTCAGCGTGACCTGGTAGACCTTGACCAGGCCGATCATCAGCCCGCCGAGGCCGCGCTGCAACATTCGCAGCAGCCGGGCCAGCCAGACGGCGAGACAGGGCATCTCAGGGCTTGCCGTAAAGGGTGGCGGGGTCAATCAGCGGAGCCGAAGCGATCCGTGCCTCGTCGCCCTCCAGGGCCACGTAGAAGCAGCTTCGCCGACCGGAATGGCAGGCGGGGCCGGTCTGATCCACCTGCAGCAGCAGGGTGTCGCCGTCGCAGTCCAGCGCGGCGGCCCGCAGGTGCTGCTGCTGGCCGGAGCTCTCGCCCTTGCGCCATAGCTTGCCCCGCGAACGGGACCAGTAGCAGACCCGGCCGGTGCGCAGGGTCTCCGTCAGCGCTTCGCGATTCATCCAGGCCATCATCAGCACTTCCCCGGTGTCATGTTGCTGGGCAATAGCGGGCATCAGGCCGTCGGCATTGAAGCGTGCGCCGTCGAGCACCTGAGTCAGGGGATGACGGCTGTCGAGGTCGGCCTGTTCCAGGGCCTTGAAAATATCGCTCATGGAAGCTCCGCAGCGGGGGCAGGGTGCTCGGAGGCCTGTCGGCAGGCGTCACACTGGCCCAGCAGCTCGATGGTCTGACGCTGGATCTCGAAGCCCAGCTCTCTGGCACGACGCGCCAGATGGTCGTTGATCTCGTCCAGATGCAGCTCCTCGACCCGGCCACAGTGGCGACAGATCAACAGCTGGAAACCATGGACATGCTCCGGGCAGGGACACGCCACATAGGCATTGAGCGACTCAATGCGGTGCACGAGACCCTGGTCGATCAGGAACTCCAGGGCCCGATAAACGGTAGGCGGCCTGGCCGCGGCATGCTCCTCGGCCAGGCGATCCAGCAGATCGTAGGCCTTCAGGCTGCCTGGCGTCTCGGCGATCATCTCCAGCACGCGCCGTCGAATCGGGGTGAAGCGCGCGCCGCGCTGCTGGCACTGCTGCGCTGCCTGGTCCAGCAGGGCAAGGGAGTCTGGCATGACGACCATCAACTGACGAAATGAATGGTCTATTCTACGCGCCGGACCCCGACCGGGCCAGCGGGTGTCAGATAGCCTCGGGGGTCGCAGCGAGGCTCTCCTCGAGTTTGCTTCGCCGGGCGAAGTGGTGCTGAGCAAAGGCCACGCGCTCCTCGGGAGACACCCCTCGCGGCTGACGCTCGATCAGGTCCAGCCGTCGGCGCAGCCCCTCACCGTTGGCCATCTGGATGGCCAGACCCGGTCGGGCGTTGAGTTCCAGCAGCATGGGACCGTGGTCACGGTCAAGCACCACATCGGTGCCCAGGTAGCCCAGGCCGGTCATTTCATAGCAGCCGGCGGCCAGCAGCAGCAGGGTGTGCCAGTCGGGGATATGCAGGCTGGCCAGTTCGTGGCCGGTGTCAGGGTGGTCAAGGCGGGTGCGGTCGAACTGTACGCCACGGATGGCGGTGCCGGTGGCGATATCCAGCCCCACCCCCACGGCGCCCTGATGCAGGTTGGCCTTGCCGTCCGAGGCCGCAGTGGAGAGGCGCATCATTGCCATCACCGGATAGCCGAGGAAGACGATGACACGGATATCGGGGACGCCCTCGTAGGTGTACTCCGCCAGCCTCTCGTCGAAGTTGATGAGTGCCTCGACCACCGCCACATCGGGGGAGCCCCCCAGAGAGTAAAGGCCAGAGAGGATATTGGAGGCGTGGCGCTCGACGTCCCGGATAGTTAGCCGGGCACCGCTGGGCTTGATGAAAGCTCCCTCCTCGACGTGTTCGATCACGAGGATACCCTTGCCGCCGCTACCCTTGGCCGGCTTGATCACGAACCCATCGTGGCCCAGCAGTATCCCACGCAGTTGCTTGACCCCGAACTGGGTGGTCACGGTGCCGATCAGTGCCGGCGTGGTGATGCCGTACTGCTGAGCCAGCAGTTTGGTCTTGAGCTTGTCATCCACCAATGGATAGAGACGTCGTTTATTGTAGCGACCAATGTAGCGGATATTGCGGCGATTCATGCCGATAATGCCCTTGGCAAGCAGCTTCGCCGGGGACGTCCAGGTTCGCATCGTCCAGTTCCCCATGGCGCTCAATCCTCGGTGACCGGTTTGAAGCGGCGCAGCTCGAGCAGCCGGTAGCCGGTATAGTTGCCGAGTAGCAGGATCAGCGCCATCAGGATCATCTGCACGCCCAGGAAGTTGAAGGTGATATGGCGCACCCAGGGATTGGTCATGGCCAGAAAGGCGATCACCGCGGTGAGCAGGCTACCGCCCCCCTGGATAAGGACTTCCCTGGGGCCTTCCTCCTCCCAAAGGATCGACATGCGCTCGATGGTCCAGGCGAGAATGATCATCGGAAAGAAGGTAATCGTCAGCCCCGCATTGAGGCCGAAGCGGAAGGAGAGCACAGAAAACAACGAGATGATGGCGATCACCGTGATGATCACCGCCGATACTCTCGCCACCAGCAGCAGATTGAGATAGGAGAGGTAGTTACGGATCACCAGGCCTACCGCCACCACCAGCAGGAAGCCGACCAGCCCGGTCACTAGGGTGGTCTGGATAAAGGCCAGGGCGATCAGGACCGGCATGAAGGTGCCGGAAGTGCTGATGCCCACCAGGATGCGCAGCAGCACCACGACCAGGGCGCCGATGGGGATCAGCAGTATCGTCTGGAACAGCGCTTGTTCCTCGAGGGGCAGGCTATGAATGGAGAAGTTGAGCAGGGTGTCCTCGGCCAGTTGGCTGCGCACCGCGGCGGCCGCGGGTTGGTTGCGGTTAAGCATCGAGAAGGTGACCCGCGAGTTGGTGCCTCCCTGGACCTCTAGCACTGCCTGACCGGACGCTTCCCAGAGCAGCAGATTGTCGGGATGCCCCTGTTCGCCGTTGGCCGGATCGAACAGGGCCCAGCGCTCACCGTCGAATACCTGCACCCACTGGCTGAGGGTCTGTCGCCGGCGAGCATCTTCCAGCAGCAGGCCGCTGACCTCCCGGGCCGGCACGCCGGCTTGGTTGAGCAGGCGGACCATCAGCGGGCCGCGCTCGAACTGTGTCAGCAGCAGACGAGAATTCTCGCCCTGGCGCTCGTCACCGAAGTCGCGGATCAACTCACGGGCGAAGGTGAAGCCGTCGGCGCTGCGGTTCCAGGCCCGTTCGATCACCTGGGCCGCTGCGGTGTCATAGGGACGTTCCCAGATGATGTCGCTGCGGAGTTCCGGTGGCTCGATCTGGGGAGGGCGGGCATCCGGGGTCGCCAGCATCTGGGTAGTGTAGTAGAGCTGCTGGCTGCCCGATGCCTCGCGAATCGACCACTGTGCGCGGCGGCCGCCATTCTCTTCCAGGAAGGCCAAGCCGTACCCCGGTGACGCGGTGTGCTCGGTCAGCAGCCGGAAAGACTGCTGACGGGAAGGCAGCGCCATGTTGACCAGCACCGGTCCATCCTGAGCGGTGAAGTTGACCAGCGCCTCGACCTCCCAGACTTCGCGCTGTTCGCCCGGTGTCCAGGGCACCTCAAAGGTGATATGACGATGCACGCTGAGGCCGATGCCGCCCACCAGCAGCAGGCCGACAAGCAGATAGTAGGGCAGTCGTGACATTGGAGGTTCCTTGGGAAAAGCGGCAGTCTTAAGGCGAGGGAAGGGCGCCTCAGCTCTCTTCGTCTTCCCGTTCATTCTCATCGACTTCGGCCTCGTCGGCCGGGCGTCCACCCGGGAACTCGGGCCGCTCGTGCAGGTAGGTCTCCGCCACATCGATCACCGTAATATCCATGAGGAAGCGCCGACCGAGCAGCACCGGGTAGTTGAGGTGGGTGCGATCGTTTAGGGTAAATTCAACGAGTTCACGGATCGGCCCCAGGGTCATCATCAGGCTGACCACCGGACGAGATCCCTCGCCGGAGGCCTGCAAGATGCGGACTCGGCGCTCAACTGGTGCCTCGATCCACTCGTCGCGCACGCTATCCACTACCACGTCGTCATCGGTGAGGCCCAGCTTGAAACGTACCCAGTTGGCGCCATCGCGCTCGAAGCGTGTGATCTCACTGGCCGACAACGATGAGGTGTTGGCGCCGGAGTCGATGCGCGCTTTCAGGTAGGTGCCCACGTCCTGGAGGCCGATCCATTCGCTGCGGCCAACCACGGCCTTGTTGGCCAGGCCCAGTTCGTCGGCGGTGCACTCCTGGGTGATCACTGGCGGCGCGGTCTCGGCGAGTTCCAGCCGCTCGACGTCGGCACGCAGATGGCGCAGCAGGCTGCCGACCTCGCGCACGTCGGCCACCAGCGTGTGTTGAAGACGGGCGTTCTCGGTGAGGCTTGACAGTTTCAGGTCACAGCGGGCCGCCAGATCGGATTCCAGACGATCGATGCGCAGCGCAAATTCGTCCGGACCCAGGACGGGGTCCGGCTCGCTTGGCTCGATGGGCATGGCACAACCGGTGGTCAGCAGCAGACCGAGTGAGAGGGCACCGATGGAGAGCAGGCGTCGTGACATGAGGCGAGGTTATCTCTTGAGGCGGGCGCGTGTCGGGTGATCATAAGGAGTCGCTGGCCGGCTTGTCCAACCGGGTCAGTGGAAATCGCTGAAAACCATACTGGCAAGCGGTCTGGTAACGCCTATCATCATGTTGATTTAACATAATATACATTATGCGCACTATAGGCACCAGGCTGCGCTCGCTCTGTTTCCGCTGGTTCTGGCTCGTGTCCGGGGCTAGGATGGGGGGAAATCTCCACACATCTTTGACGAGGATTGATCAATGTATCGGAAAATGCGGCGGTACCCACTGCTGGCCTCCCTGCTGGCCCTACTGCTGACCGGTTGCAGCAGCGTCGACGTTGACCGCTACGCGGACACCACGCCGGTGCTTGATATTGGCGAGTACTTCGAGGGTCAGACTCGTGCCTGGGGCATGGTCCAGAACTACCGTGGAGACGTGCAGCGCCGCTTCGTGGTCGACATCGACGGCGAACACGACGGCACCACCCTGGTGCTCGATGAGCATTTCGTCTATGACGATGGCGAGACCGATCGCCGCGTCTGGACCTTTGAGCGCCAGGATGATGGCCTCTGGATCGGCAGCGCCAATGACGTCGAGGGGCCTGTGGAGGCCCGTCAGGCCGGCCATGCCTTCAATATGACCTACCAACTGCCTGTTGAGGTCTCGGGGCGCGAGATCACCTTCACCATGAACGACTGGATGTATCTGCAGCCTGACGGACGACTGATCAACCGCACATCAATGAAGAAGTTTGGCGTGACTCTGGCAGAGATCACTATCGTTTTCGAGCGTCTCGACACCGATTCATAAGACGTCAATGCAGACGCCCCCGGCACCTGAGGTGCCGGGGGCGTCCAAGAGCAACTCTTGGGCTCAACCCTCATCGGAGGGTGCGTAGGACCCATCCTCGCGGTGGACTTCCTTGCCGGTCAGGCCCGGCGTGAAGACACAAGCCAGATGCATGGTCTTGCTGGCGCGCAGCAAATGCTCGTCATGCTGGTCGAGAATGTAGATGTCGCCCGGTTTGATAGGCCAGATCTTGCCGTCGGCCAGGGTCTCCACTTCCCCTTCCCCTTCGATGCAGAATACCGCCTCGAAGTGATGCTTGTAGTGGATATGGGTCTCGGTGCCTGCATAGATCCGAGTGATATGGAAAGAGCAGTTGCCGCCGTCATCGGCCAGGCTCAAGCGGGTGCTATCCCAGTTACCGTTTTCGGCCTTCACCAGGCGGTCTGTCTTGCGGCATTCCTCGAGATTGCGAACGATCATGGATCAACTCCGGTTGTTGTAGTCGTAACGGGGGGTCGCCAGACCCGCCCATGGCACAGCCCGCGAGGGCAGTCGGTTCAGATTATCACTTGAGCGCCTGCATGGGGCTCTCTAAAGAATGTCCAGGCCCGTCTTCTGGAGACCGTTGTCGGTAAGGGTACCGTCAGATCTGCCGCTGAGTTCAGATGCGATCGGCCTGGAAGGGACCAATACGCACCAGATTCTCCGGGTCATGCTCTCCCCCCAGCTGGTCGGTGGAGAAATACTCGCGACTGTTGAGCGGCGCCTGCCAGCGGCCGGCAAGACGACGAAACAGCCCCCAGGAAGCCTGGTTGTCAGGCGTGATGGTGGTCTCGAGGTGATGCACCTCGGCCAGCTCGGGCCGCGACAAGACGGCCTCGACCAGGCGCCGGGCCAGGCCGGTGCCGCGGGCCTTCTCGCCTACCGCTACCTGCCACAGGAAATACGTGTCCGGTGCGTTGCTCTTCACATAGCCGGAAACGAAGCCGACAACCTCACCCTCTTCGTTGGTCGCTACCGCACAGCTGTCGCGGAACTGGGTCGCGAGCAACAGGTAAGCATAGGCGGAATTGACGTCCAACGGGGGACAGGATTTGACCAGTTCATAGATACCCCAGCCGTCATCCGGATTGGGCTTACGAATGAACAGCGACGCACTGTCAGCACCCACCACAGCGTCTGCCACGCTTGGACGGGCAAGGTCGGAGGACGGAGTGAAGGGCTCGGAAGGTATCGTCATGGTCAGGTTCGCTGTGCGAATTTGTGCAATATGATATCAACGATGCGCGATTTTTCAAATTTTGGGTTATTTAACAATACGTCATCCATAATAAAAAATTATGTTTTGGGCTCTTCGGCCAGAGACACCGCCTACCATGGCCCGAGGAATCGTGCTTTTTCACCTGCATCGGCGCCTTCGCTTCATTCTAGTCCATACCCTCCCGAATGAGCGGGTAAGTCGCCGCGTCGAGCCCTCTCCGCAAGGCCCGACGCGGGGAGTCAGAAGGCAAGAGTCAGCTCAACGCCGCGACGGCATGCGCAGGGTGACGAACTCCTCGGCTCCGGTGGGATGAATGCCCACAGTGGCGTCGAAATCAGCCTTGGTAAGGCCCGCGCGAACGGCGATGGCAATGCCCTGGATCACCTCCCCCGCCTCCTCGCCCACCATATGGGCACCCACCACCACGTCGCTGGCATCGTCCACCACCAGTTTCATCAGGCAGCGCTCCTGGCTTCCCGACAGGGTATGCTTCATGGGACGGAAATCGGTGACATAGACGCGGATATCACCGCATTGCTCGCGGGCCGCCTCCTCGGAAAGCCCCACGGTGCCGATGTTGGGGTGGCAGAACACCGCGGTGGCAATATTGCGATAGTCCAACGGCGCGGCCGGCGGGGTGTCGCCAAAGTGGTGGGCCACCAGATGCATGGCCTCGGCCAGGGCCACCGGGGTCAACTCGGGGCCGCCGGTCACATCACCCAGCGCCAGAATCGAGGGCAGCGAGGTCTCGAATCGATCGTTGACCTTCACATGGCCGCTGTCGGTGAGATCGATCCCCAGGGCGTCAAGACCGAGCCCTTCGAGATGCGGCCGGCGCCCTGTGGCGGACAGCACCGCATCCACCTCGAGCACCTCACCGCTGGCCAGGGTAACCGCCAACCCGCTCTCACGCTGATCGATGCACTCGATATTGGTCCCGAAGTGCAGGTTGACGCCCTTGGCGGCCATCTGATCGCGGGTGAACTCGCGCACCTGCTGGTCGAAACCGCGCAGGAAGAGATCGCCCCGATAGATCAGGTGAGTCTGGCTGCCCAGACCGTTGAAGATGCTGGCAAATTCCACGGCGATGTAGCCACCGCCCAGCACCAGGAAACGCTCGGGGAAGCTATCCAGGTCGAACACCTCGTTGGAGGTCAGGGTCAGCTCACTGCCCGGAAACTCCGGCACCCAGGGCCAGCCGCCCACCGCTACCAGGATCCGCTCGGCGCTGTGGGTCTCGCCGGCCACCTCGACAATATGAGAGTCGAGGATGCGCGCTCGGCCCTGAATCAGTCGCACCCCGGCTCCCTCCAGCAGGCGACTGTAGATGCCGTTAAGGCGTTTAATCTCGCCCACCTTGTTGTCGCGCAGGGTCGCCCAGTCGAACGTTGGTGCCTCGGACAGCTGCCAACCGAAGCCTCCCGCGTCCTCGAAGGTGTCATGGAAATGAGCGGCATAGGAGTAAAGCTTCTTGGGCACGCAACCCACATTCACACAGGTACCGCCGAGGTAGCGGTCCTCGGCTACGGCAACCCGGGCACCCATTGCCGCCGCAGTGCGAGCCGCGCGCAAGCCGCCGGAGCCGGCGCCGATCACGAAGAGATCCCAATCGTAGTGGGAGTCGGTAGTCTCGGACACGGAATTCTCCTGTTGCTGGGGCCAGAGGCATGATGCGTCGTGGCACCATGATAGCAGTCGCCTCTGTGCCTCGGCAGGTGGCGATTTGACCCAGCGCGTACTAACCGGGTAAAAAGCCTCGCCAGTGATCGCAGAACCCCGCCCCATCCTGATACGAGCGTCACGCCATGAAGAAGGACATCGAAGGCCTGCTGGAAAACAACCGCGTCTGGGCCGCGCAGGTCTGCCGCGACGACCCGGAGTTCTTCGAACGCCTCTCTCGGCAGCAGAACCCTGACTATCTGTGGATCGGCTGTTCCGACAGCCGCGTCCCGGCCAACCAGATCATCTCACTGCCGCCAGGCGAAGTCTTCGTGCATCGCAATGTGGCCAATCTGGTCCACCACAACGACCTGAATGCGCTCTCGGTACTGCAGTATGCCATCGAGGTACTGGGCGTACGCCACATCATGGTGGTGGGGCATTACGGCTGCGGGGGGGTTCGGGCCGCGGTTGTCGGAGGCGACCATGGCATGGTGGACATCTGGCTCCACTCAGTGCGCGAGCTCTACAGCCGTCATCGCGCCGCGATCGAATCACTGCCCCTGAGTGATCAGGTAAATCGCATCTGCGAGCTTAACGTCGAGGCCCAGGTGATGAACCTGTCTCGCACCAAGATCATTCAGCATGCCTGGCAGCGCGGTCAGGAGGTGTCGGTGCACGGCTGGGTCTATGGATTGGCGGACGGTAGGGTCAAGGACCTGAACTGCAGTATCTCGGGGTTTGACAGGATCGAGGCCCTCTATCTTATCGACGGCCTCGATCCGGCCGGCTAGGCTAGTAGCGGTAACGTCGGTGGCAGCTGCGGCATGTCAGGCTGAGATCGGAAAGCTCACGGGTCGCCAGGCGATAATCCTCTGCCTCGGCGGCCTCGCGCAGGGCCGCGACCTGCTCTTCCAGGGCCGAGAAGCCCGCCTCGAACTCCTCCCACTCCTCCCAGATGCGCGCACGCGCCTCTGACCCCTGCCCATGGCTACCCTCGATGAACGCGGGGAGCAGATGCTTGCCGGTAGCGAGTCTGGCCAGTTCCTCCAGGCGCGGCTCGGCACCTCGGGCGTCACGATTGTTGACCAGATCGAAGCGCAGCTGGCGAACCAGCCGCTCAATGCCCTTCAGCTCCTCGCGTCGCCAGCTCACCGCGTGGCGAGGATCGTCGAAGTGCGGGCCCTCGTCATCGGGTGTCTCGGCCTGCAGTGGGCCGGCCAGCCCCAGGGCAAAGACAGCAATCAGCGATGTCCGCATCATCAATAGCAAATCCTCTTGAGTGAATCGTCGCTGCGCATCATGCCAGCCGAATCGGGTTCTGTCTGCCCTGCCCGGCCGGTGGAAGGAAGGCTACAATGCAGCAGGCGAATATCTCGGCACCCAACGCGCAAGGAGTGCGATGCCCATGATCGAAGATGAACGCCAGCAGCATGCCCACCTGGATGCCCTGATGCGTGCCTACGACGAGGCGTTGGCGACCCATGACATTGATGGCGTTCTGCTCTACAGCGGCCAGCCGGCCCGCCATTTTGGCGATGACCAACACGCCAGCTTCGTCGCCTTCGGTCATTTCGTGCACTGGACCGGCCAGGCGCAACTGGCTCACAGCTGGCTGCTGGTGCGACCCGGTGAGCCGCCGACGCTCTATCTGTATGCCCCGGCAGACGTCTGGCACCTGCCTGCCCGCCTGCCCGACGAGCCGTGGGTCGAGCGATTCCGGGTCGAGGCGCACGCGACTCATGACCCCCCTGCACTGCCGTCCGGCCGATTCGCCGTTCTCGGCGAGGTGTCCGATGATATCGCACGTGACATGGGTGCCAAGGCCAATCCGCCCGGCCTGGTCGCCTCCCTCAACGAGCTGAGAGTCCGCAAGAGCGACTACGAGGTAAGCTGTCTGCGCGATGCGAACCACCGGGCCATGGCCGGCCACCTGGCGGCCCGGGAGGCGTTTGATGATGGCGGAGCGGAGTTCGATATCCAGCTGGCCTATCTGCGCGGCGTCCGCCAGCGCGAGAGCGAGTTGCCCTACCCGACCATCGTCGGACTTAACGCCCACGGTGGCGTGCTCCATTACCAGCACTGCGACCTGGTGGCACCCGCGGCAAGGCGTAGCCTGCTGCTGGACGCTGGCGCCCGCTACCGGGGATACTGCGCCGATATCACTCGCACCTGGTCGGGACGCGACTCAGTCGCCGAGTTCACGCCGCTGGTCGATGGCGTCACCGCGCTCCAGCACGGCCTGATCGCCCAGCTAGCCCCCGGGGTCAGCTATGTGGATCTGCACTGGCACATGCATGAGGGGCTCGCCGTTCTGTTGGTGGAACAGGGACTGGTGAACGCTTCCACCGAGGCGGTGCTGGAAAGCGGCCTGACCCGAGCCTTTTGCCCCCACGGACTCGGTCACCTGCTCGGCGTGCAGGTCCACGACGTGGCCGGTCACGTCGATGCTACCGGCCGGCGGCGGCCGCCTCCTGCCGAGCACCCGACGCTGCGCCTGACCCGGGAACTGGAGGCCGGCATGGTGGTCACCATGGAGCCGGGGCTCTATATCATCCCCATGCTGCTTGAGGCCCATCGCCATCGTCCCGAGGTTAACTGGGACCGAGTGGACCAACTGGCCGACCATGGCGGCATCCGCATCGAGGACAACGTCCTGGTGACCGCAGCCGGCCCCGACAATCTCACTCCCCAGGAGCTATGAGCCCACCATGATCGGTCAGCTGCATCGTGCCGACTTTGTGCCCCCCGCGGGGCTGGCCAACCGCCACGTCCAGACACTGCTGCCTCGATTGCTGCCCCGCCGTCGCTTGCCCCATCGCTGGGAAACGCTGACGCTGCCCGACGGCGACATCGTGGAGCTTACCTGGGTGACGCCAGGCCCCGAAGATCCTGCTGCGCCGCTGTTCATCCTCTTCCACGGCCTTGAGGGCTCCTTTGACTCCCCCTATGCCCGGGAACTGCTGGCTGCGGCCGACGCCCTGGGATGGCGGGCGGTGCTGATGCACTTCCGCGGCTGCGGCCGTCTGCCCAACCGCCTGCCCCGTGCCTACCACAGCGGCGATACCGCCGATGCCTACTGGCTGATTGGCCAACTGGCCCATCGCTATCCGCGCGCATTCAAGGTGGCCGCGGGGGTTTCCCTGGGCGCCAACATGCTGGTCAAGCTGGTGGCCGAACAGGGCGGTGACGGCCTGGATCTGGCCGGCGCCATCGCCATCAGCGCCCCGCTGGATCTGTCGGCCAGCGCCGACTGCCTGCAGCAGGGCTTCGCCCGAGTCTACCAGCGCCATCTGCTTGCCTCGCTCAAGGCCAAGACGGCCCGTCGGCTGGCAGACCTCCCGCTGGATCTCAGCGCCGAGCGGCTCAGGGGGCTGCGCACCCTGCGCGACTACGACGATGTCGTCACCGCGCCGCTTCACGGTTTTCACGACGCCGCGGACTACTACCGCCGCGCCTCCGCGGGCCGCTGGCTGGGCAGGTTGGAGCTGCCCACCCTGGTCCTTCACGCCGAGGATGACCCCTTTATGCCGCCGAATCTGTTCGACCGACTACCGGCCCCCGGCGAATCGGTACGGGTCGAACTGGCCTGTCACGGGGGGCATGTGGGGTTCATGGAGTGGCGCGACAGGCAATGGCGCTCATGGTTGGCGCGCCGAGTGACTCGCCAGCTTGAAGACTGGACACCGACGTTATCCGGCCAGCCTCGTCGTCTGCCCGCCGAGAGCGAACCACCGTCCCGCTGACGGTGGTGGGAGGCTCGATGGTCGGCGGGGAGCAGGTACCGCACAGTCACTTCTTCAGCCGGTCGGCGAAGCGCTGGGCCAGCTTGTGACGCTTGGGGGGGATCAGGAACTGACAGTAGGCGCTGCCAGGATTCTTCGTGAAGTAATCCTGGTGATACTCCTCGGCGGGATGAAACGCCTCCAGGGGCGCCACTTCGGTCACGATGGGTGCCGGGTAGTCGCCCTCCCTCTGAGCGATCATCTCCTTCGCCTGCTTAGCCTGGGTCCCGTCAAGGGTGAAGATGGCAGAGCGATACTGGGTACCTACGTCGTTGCCCTGGCGGTTGAGCGTGGTGGGGTCGTGGAGGGCAAAGAAGATCGCCAGCAGATCGGGAAAACCGACAACCGAAGGATCATAGGTCAGCTCGACCACCTCGGCATGGCCGGTAGTGCCGCGACATACCGCCTCGTAACGGGGCGCCGGATCATGTCCCCCGGCGTAGCCGCACACCACCTGCTCCACGCCCGCCACCAGCCGGAAGCTGGCATCCAGGCACCAGAAGCAGCCGCCGCCCAGCACACAGGTTTCCGTTGCCATATTGTATTCCCTCCAGGGATTGTCGATGGATAGTCGTTGGTGGGTAAGCTTGCTCACTGAGTCATCTTCGGCGGCTTGCCGGGAAGGCTGAAGGCGTAGACCAGATCCACTGCCTGGGCCGCACCCGAGACAGCCTGCAGGTAGAGGTTGCGCCACAGGGTATAGCGCAGGGTCAACTCGGCGATCGGCGAGAAGACGCCGACGCCATAGCTGATACGCAGGTCATCGGTGAGCTGACCACTCACCACGACCTGGCTCTCCTCACCGGCACCTGCCGTCTCTAGGGCCAGGTCGGAGACTCCGAACGCTTCACCGATGGCCCCCACGGCCCCACCTGTCTGTCCCAGGGTCATACCGATCAGCGCCTGGGTCAGGGCTCCGCTGCTATCGCTATCGCCCGGCGCGCGTCCGCGCAGCAGATAAGAAAGCGCCCGCGCCTCATCCATGGCCGGTTCTGAGAAGACGCGCAGTTGCGGATCAGCGGCGGAGCCGGTGACGCGCAGGCCGGCAATCACGCCATCCTGGGTGACGTTGGGGTTGCGTACCGCCTCGAAGTTCAGTAGCGGCTGATCCGGCGGGCCGCTAAACAGCAGTTGGCCCTCGCGAATCAGCAAGTCCTGGCCGTAGGCCCGGAAGCGTCCATCCACCAGGCTGACGTCACCGAACAGCTGGACCGGACCGCTCCGTTGGCGCACCTCCAACGTGCCGGCCAGCCCGGCTTCCAGGCCGTAGGCCGCCAGTTGCATGTCGGGCCCCAGACGGAGATCCACCTGGACATCCACCGCCATGCCGGCCTGGGCCAGGGCCTGTACAGCATCCTCGCCGGCTTCGCCATCGGCCACGTCGGCAGCACGCTCGACCTGGCGCTGGGCGCGCTCTTCGTCGCGGCGCGTAATGATGATCTCGTCCGGGCTCGGTGCCACCGCGGAGGGCGGCAATTCGCCCACTTCCAACCGCGCCCAGGGCACCTGAACCTCGCCGCGTACCTGCAGCAGCGTTGGCGTTGCCTGCACCGTCATGTCTGGCGCCAGGCGCAGGCGACCGAAGGCAGGCAGCATCGCCAGCAGCGGCTGCTCGCGGCCATCCAGCGCGATACTGATGCGCCAGTCGTCGGCGCTGGGCCAGGCGGCATCGCCACGAATAGCCAGGCGTCCCTCCTCGGCGGCGATGAAACCGTCGATGCGACCGCGGTCACCGGCGAGTTCGATACCTATCTCGCCGTCGCGGATCTCAAGGGGAATATTCGCGCCGCGCAGGCGCAATCCTGCCAGACCGATGCGACCATCCAGCGCGGGCGTCTCGGCGGTGCCGGTAATCGCTACCTGGCCGTCAAGGCGGCCCTCCAGGGTCTCCATGCCTGCCACCAGGGTTCGATAGGTGTCCAGGCGCAAGCCGTCCAGGTTCAGTCGACCCTCGAGACGGCCAACGCCCACCGGGTCATCAATAGACAGCACCAGACCGATGCGACCCGCCTCGGCCAGGGTCAGATCGAGGTCAACCTCGGCCTGGGCCGGGGTGGCGGAAACTCGGGCGGAAAGGCGAGAAGCCGGCAGCGACCAGGGCTGCCCGTAGGCATCGAGCCCCTGCAGGGCCAGGTCGCTGACCAGGCGCAGGTCGGCCTGCCAGTCGCTACCGCCCTGGCGCCATTCGGCGACCAGATCGAGCTCATTTTCGCCCTCCAGGCCCCACTCTCCCGGCACCCACTCCTCGAGGAGCGACATGGGCAGCTCGCGCAGGGTCAGAGCGGCACGGCCGCGATCGGCAGAGGCCTGGAGAGGTTCGCTCAAGCACAGCTCGCCACCCTGCTCGCGGCGCAGACAGAAGGGTTGCACGGCGACGCTGCCGGCGGGCAGGTTGGCCTCGAGGATCAGCGGCTGAGCCAGTCGGATATCGCCGAACTCGGTGTCGACCTCCAGCGGCAACAGCTCACCGCGATAGCGCTCACGTGCGCCATCCAGCCCCCCGTCGAGGGTCAGAGCCGCCCGGGAGAGTGGCATACCGCGGCCGGCCTGGGCCGACAGGGTCAGCCGGTGGTCAGAGAGCAACCCATCGAGTCCCAGGGTGATCTCGCTGAAGCGCTGACCGCCGGCGTTGAGACGCTCCAGTGCCAGGTTCACGTCCAGGGCGGGATCTTCGAGGCCTCTGATGCCGGCGTTCAGGCGCAGCGAAACCACCCGGTTCTCGGCAAAGGCCAGATCGTCACCGTCAAGTGTCAGGTCGAGCTGCGGCGCGTCCAGGCTGCCGCCGGCGTCGAAGCGTCCGGTCAGCGTTCCACTCAGCTCATCGTGAAGGCTTGCCAGGACCGGCATGTCCAGCTCGCCGGCGAGATCGATGATGGTATCGCTGATACGCCCCGCGGCGCTCAGGCGGTTCTCTCCCTGGCGAAAGTCGAGGGTCTCGATCTCCCAGCGCATCTCACTGTCGCCTGCCAGGCGGGCATCCAGGGAGAGCGGCAGGTCCTGCAGTACACCAGCGATGGCCAGAGTCGGTATGGCCAGATGCCAGCCGTTATCCGTCTGGGTGAAGCTGGCCTCGATATCGCCGTCCAGTCGCCCGTCGAGACCGTCGACGAAGCGCCCGGGCTCAAAGCGGTCCAGGCGGGCAACGGCCTCCACCGAGAGGGCTTCGGCCCAGTCGACACGACCGCGGGAGACCACGGAGCCGCCAGCCAGGCTCACCGAGAGAGGCGTCCAGGCGAAGTGCTCAAGATCGCCGCTGCCAGCCAGCGCTACGCGGGTGAAGGGCACCTCGGGCCCTTCTACCATCAGCGACACAGCCAGCCGATAGTCGGTC
Organism: Pseudomonadota bacterium; assembly: GCA_051751685.1. Classification (GTDB taxonomy): domain Bacteria; phylum Pseudomonadota; class Gammaproteobacteria; order Pseudomonadales; family Halomonadaceae; genus Halomonas. The sequence goes on from JBNJLE010000006.1 coordinate 102,144, forward strand.
AGGCGCCCTTCGCCACGCAGGGTCAGCTCCTCCACCAGCCAGGGGTCGGGCGGCGTCGCTTCATCGTCGGGTATGGCGCCCGGCAGCGGCCACTGCACCAGGTCGCTGGTCAAGGAGGCATGGAAGGGTAGCGTCGGCTCGAGGGCATCCAGCTGGGCGTCGAGAGCAGCGTTGATCGGTCCGTCGAGCTCGAGCCTGACCAGTAGTTCGGCCAGAGTGCCGTCCAGGGCCAGATCGATTCGCTGGCCCGCGAGTTCGGGGAACTGGTCCGGTAGCCACAGAGCGCTCTGCAGCCGCGCCTGCAGCGGATAGTCGCCGCGCAGCGATACCCGGGCCTGAAGGCGGGCATCGGCATCTCGGCTCATCACCTCCAGCGGGTGGATTTCCACGTCGTGACCGCGGGCGGAGAGTGTCAGCGCCAGGCGCTCGATACCGTACTCCACGGCGCCCTCCAGAGCCGTATTCTCCACCAGCAGTTCCGGTATCGACAGGCCCAGCGGCAGGCGAATCTCGGGGAGCAGGCGACGAGGCCGCTCGGCCAACGGCGTGGCGGCGAGCCCCTCGAGCTCGGCGGCCACCTCGGCGGGCAACGCTGACTGAAGGGCGATGGCGGCATCAATGGCCGCCGAGGCCATCCTCGGGCCATCATGCTCGGTCTCGCTCAGAGCCAGCTGGGCCCCTGCCGAAAGGGGCAGCAACAGCCGGGTGCCGATCAGCCGCGTGGGCAGCAGGGTGACACTGTCTTCCTCGGCCAGCGCTCCGCTGGTCAAGCTGTCCCAGCGCAGACGCGTGCCGTCGGCCAACACTACCTCCACGTCGTTCAGCACCAGGGCGCGCAGCTCGATGGGGAACGGCAGGCGAATCTCTTCCGGTGGCACGCCGGGAGCGTCGGGCTCGTCGTCGCTCTCCTCTCCTGCGCCAATCCTGACCCGAGCGCCTTCCACGACCAGGGTATCCAGACACAGCCGACCCTTCAGCAGGCAGTCATCGCCCCAGGCGAGCTCGAGGCGATGCAATGACACCTTGGCGGGGCCCGCCTCGAGCTCGAGACCGTGCAGCACCAGGCGATCCAGGGGGGCTCCTTCATGGGCCTCCAGGGTATAAAAGCCCTGTCGGGCACCGACGTCGAGCAGAAGCCCCGTGCCCCAGGGGGAAAGCGCCAGGCCCAGGGCCAGGATGACCAGCCCCAACAGCGTTAGCGGGAGCACAATCAGCAGGCGAAACAGGGCCCAGAGCAGGCTCAGAACTCTGGACCGATGGCGAAGTGGATGCGCCACGCATTGTCCTCGTCGTCGAAGGGGTGGGCGATGTCGAAACGGATGGGACCTACTGGAGAAATCCAGCGAACGCCGAGACCGGCACCGGTATTGAGATCATCGGGCCCCCAGGCATCGAAGGCATCGCCGGTGTCGATGAAGGCAGCACCCCACCAGTCGCCGGTCACGCGGCGCTGAAGTTCGGCGCTGGCGGTGAATAACTGCTGGCCACCGGTCAGCCTGTCCTCCTCGTTGCGTGGCGAGAGGCTCTCGTAGGCATAGCCGCGTATGCTGCGGTCACCGCCGGCAAAGAAGCGCAGCGACGGGGGAATCTTGTCGAAGTCATCGGTCTCGATGGCACCGATGCCGATGCCGCCCACCAGGCGAATGTTATCCCCGAACATGCGGATCCACTGGGTCTCGCCGGTCATGCGCAGAAAATCGGCCCCTGAGCCCCACAGGCCGTCGGAGATCTCGAAGGAGAGACGCTGACGGTCTCCCCAGGTGGGAAAGGTGGGATTGCGGGTGCGGGTGCGCGACCAGCTGATCCCGGGGTAGAGGATTACCACCTGCTCGTCGTCGCCGCCCTGGGTGAAGTCCTCGAAGGTGGTGCGAACGTAGATCGTCTGTACCCAGCGATTCTCGAACTCCCAGCGCCGCCCTCCCTCAACGGTCGCCTCCAGGGAGCGGGTGTCCTGGTTATCACGATGGCGAAAACCGTATTGAAAGCGGTAGCTGTCGCGGAGTGGATCATCCAGCGGCATGTTGTAGACCCCGGCGAAGCGCTGCTCCGGCGCGGAGAGGAAGAGGTCATGATCCAGGCCGTGGCCATAGCGATTGATCCATGGCTGCTCCCAGGAGAAGCGCAATCGCGGGCCCACATCGGTGGCATAGCCCACCCCCACCTCAAACTGGTGGCGATCGGCTGGCGTCAGGGTGACGTCGATGGGCACCTCGGGGGGGCCGCGCCTTGCCACCGCGGCGGCAGCGTCCACCGCGGCCATCTGCACGTTAGGCGTGTCGGCTTGGACAGAAGACGCATCCAGTTCCCCCCACCAACCATTGGCATCGTCTGCAAGAGCGGTATCAAGGAACAGCGGCTCGCCCTCGATCAGCCTTGGGCGCACGCTGATTGAACCGAACCAGCCTGTCTGCCCCAGCTGCTGATTGTAGTGGGCAAGTTCACCGGCCAGATAGGGGGCGCCGGGGGTGAAAGTCAGCATATTGCGTAGCCGCTGATGCTCGATATGGCTGCCGCTGAGGGTGACATCGCCGAAACGATAGCGAGGGCCGCTGTCCAGGGCGAGATAGAGCCTCGCACTCTCGGCAAAGGGGCGCACCTCCAGGCGACGGTCCGTGAAACGCCAGTCGAAATAGCCCCGTTCAAGCGCCAGATTGGCTAGCCGCGCCCGAAGCCGATCATAGGGGGCATGGACCAGCGGGTCGCCCACCGCCAGAGAAAAATCATCAATGGCGTCCTGGAAGGGTGGATCATCGCGGGCGTCACCGTTCAAAGTGAAGGAGAGGCGTTCGATGGTGACGCGAGGACCGGCAGCGATCGTCAGATCAATATGGCGTGGTGGGTCCTGATCATCCAGGCGCAGCTGAATATCGGGTGCATAGTAGCCGTAAACCCGCATCGCCTCGCGAGCCAGGCGTTGGGTCTCACCTTCCACCCGTGCACGGCTCAATTGTTCAGGGTCCAGCCCATCCAGGTAGTGGCGAATGTTGTCGGCCACGTCGCCGTCTATGCCGTCGATGCGAACATCCAGAGCGACAGCCCATCCCGGCATCAGGGCAAGAGCTGCCAGCAGCGTCGCAGTTCCCAGGCGTATTCCCACACGCTTCTCCCTCTCTTGACGCCTTCGTTCCATGCGACTCGTCTTCATATTCCGCGGGATTGCCTGCCTCAGGGACGCAGGGCCTCAAGGCGCGCACTGAGTGCAAGCTGAGTCCGTCGTAGCTCGCCGATCTCCATTTCCAGCGAGGCAAGGCGCGCCGCCAGGGCATCGTCATCCGCGGACTCATCATCCCTTGACTCGGCCAGGGCTTCAACCTCTCTCCCCAGGGTGGCCAAGCGCTCCTCCAGAAGTTGCCGTTCACGCTCGGCGGCTTCCCTGGATTCGGCGAGGCGATCGGCCAGGACCTGCTGACCTTCCGCGAGACGCGTCATGGTCTCGTTCTGATCGGTCCCGGCAGCCAGGGCCTCGAGACGCTCATCGAGCTCCCCGAGCCGGCGACTCTCCCGCGCCTGAGTGTCGAGCAGATTGTCCAGTCGAGCCCGCTGGGCTTCCAGGGCATCGCCCAGCGCCGCACGTCCCTCGGTGCCGGCAAGCTCCAGAGAATCCAGGGAGACCTGGATCGCGGCCAGCATCGCCTCCCGGGTAGCGGCGGCCTCGGCGATACGCACCAGACGCTGCTGCAAGGCATCCTGGCGTGATTCATGAGCCTCCAGTCCCGCCACAAGCTCCTCTTCGAGTACCGCCAGCAGGCCATCGTGGGCCTCGTCGCGGCGAGCCTGTGCCGTGAGGCGATCCTCGATGTCGGCCAGCGCATCGCCTTCGCCGAGAGCGGTATCGAAGCGCGCGTGGACGTTGGAAAGTTCCCCTGAGAGCCTGGCCAGTTCGGTGTCGAACCGCTGGCGCTCCTCCCAAGCCAGGTAACCACCCCCTCCCCCCGCGGCCACCAGGCCAAGCAACAATAACCACAGGGGCCACACCCGGGGAGGTGGCGGCCCACGACGACGCTGGGACGCCAGGCTGGCCTCGGGGTCAGGCACGATAGCAGCGGCATGGCGGCGGTCATCATGGCGATCAGCCATGGTCAACTCCTTCTGTGGCAGTGGGCACGGGGCGGAATTGGAGCTCCCTGCGACGGGTGCTATGATGCCGCGGCATCCTGTACAGCGTCGCCGTAGTGTAAGGGTTTTTTGGACCTGGACGCACGGAGTCCAGCAAACGGAGCGACCCAGCCGAGCAAGGAATCCTCCATGGGCGATCGTTGTGAATCATCGCAAGACCGAGGAGAACCTGAATGGCATTTGAACTGCCCGCCCTGCCCTACGACAAGAGTGCTCTCGAGCCGCACATCTCCGCCGAGACACTCGAGTACCACTACGGCAAGCACCATCAGGCCTATGTGAACAAGCTCAACGAGCTGACCCGCGGGACAGACGATGCCGGCAAGTCGTTGGAAGAGATCATCACCTCCTCCTCCGGGGTCCTGTTCAACCAGGCGGCTCAGGTGTGGAACCATACCTTCTACTGGCACTGCCTGGCGCCCAATGGCGGTGGTAAGCCCAGCGGCTTTCTGGCCGAAGCCATCAACGCCAACTTCGGCTCCTTCGACACCTTCCAGGAGACCTTCAATGCCCATGCTGTGGCCAACGTCGGTTCCGGCTGGACCTGGCTGATCAAGACCGCGGACGGTGGCGTCGGCATCCTCGACACCCGCAATGCCGACACCCCGATCGCCCATGGTCAGACACCGCTGATGACCATCGACGTCTGGGAGCACGCCTATTACATCGACTACCGCAACGCACGCGCCAAGTATCTGGAAAGTATTTGGAACGTGCTGAACTGGGATTTTGTCGCCCAGAACTTCGCCGATTGATCGTCTGATAGGCGAGCGCATCAGGGATCCGCGCGGCGACCGATTCCCCGGTAATGCAGCCCCTGACTGGCGACCCAGCCCGGGTCAAAGATGTTGCGGCCATCCAGCAGCAGGCCCTCGCTCAACAGGGCGGTCAGGCGTTCCCAGTCAGGGTTCCAGTAGACCTTCCATTCGGTCACCAGCATCAGTGCGCAGGCTCCTTCACAGGCAAGGTGAGGGTCGCCATCGAATACCTCCAGCAGCGGCTGCTCGCCGACTTCATCCAACAGCGCCGGAATCGCCGCGGGATCGTGGAGACGCACCTTCACCCCCTCGGCCCAGAGGGCACGCAGCAGGCGCAGCACGGGAGCATGATCGATACGCGCCGTGCCGGGCTTGAAGGCCGCCCCCCAGACGGCCACGGTCCTCCCCGCCAGCCGCCCATGGAAGTGGGCCCACAGCTTGCGGAACAGCGTCTCCTTCTTGTGCTCATTGATATCGAGCACCTGTTCGAGCAGTGCCGAGCGGCGGCCACTGGCGGACTGGACGTCGGCCAGGCGCATCAGGTCCCGGGAGAAGTTCGGACCGCCGAAGCCGCAGCCCGGGTAGAGATATTCGTAACCGATGCGCGAATCGGCCCCCATGCCCTGGCGGACATACTCCACGTCGACCCCCAGGCTGTCGGCCAGGCCTGCCATCTCGTTCATGTAGCTGATGCGGGTGGCCAGCATGCCATTGATGGCCAGCTTGGTGAGCTCGGCGGCGCGACGCGGCATGCGCTGAATCACCTCGCTGCGGCGATTGAAGGCTCGCAGTAGCTCACGCATCCGCGCCTCTGCGGCGATGTCGTCGCAACCCAGCAGCCAGCGCGCCGGCCGGGTAAAGGTGTCCCAGGCGCGGCCCTCTTCCAGCAGGTCCGGCAACGCGACGGTTCGGCTCCGGCAGCCTAGCTGAGCCTCCAGGCGCTCGGTTTCGCCCACCGGAAACGTGGAGTTGTTGACCACCAGCAGCTCCCCCGGGTTGGTGGAGAGGGCCTCGAGTAACTCTCCCAGGTCGCTTCTCTGCGCTGGTGAGACCGCCAGCCAGACCACCTCCTGATCACCGGGGCATGCCGCTTCGAGGGCATCGACGAGCTGCAGGCTGCCGCCGTCAAGCGCCTCGACAAGCTGAGCCAGCAGGCGTGGTTCACGTCTCAGCCAATCGGCGTGCTCGAGCTGGGCCCAGGGCGTATCGGAGTGGGGTAACCAGGTGACGCGGTGTCCCACCGAGGAGAGTGCAGCGGCGGCGGTGGCCGCGGCCAGTTCACTACCGTGAATCAGTACACGCATGGCGTCAGGCCTTGTCGGCGTAGCGGGAGAGTAGCTCGCGGAAGCCTGCGCCATAGCGAGCATGGCGTTGCCCGTAAGCGAGTATCGCCTCCAGGTAGCCGAGCTGATGGCCACAGTCGTAGGTCTTGCCGCGCATGCGGAAGGCATCCACACCCTCGCGCTGCCTGAGGGTCTCGATGGCATCGGTGAGCTGGATCTCACCGCCAGCACCGGGGGGGGTCTCGGCCAGCAGCTTGAAGATGCTGCCCGGCAGGGCGTAACGACCGATCACCGCCAGGTTGGAGGGCGCGGCCTCCACCGGCGGCTTCTCCACGAGGCCATCCAGCGGGCGAGACTCGCCGGGGGCCGGTATCTCACCGCCGGTATCGACGATACCGTACTTGTAGGTCAGCTCCCGCGGGACCTCCTCCACCATCAGCTGGGCGCGTCCGCTGGTGTCGAAGGCGTCGAGCATGCAGCCCAGATCGTTGCGCGCGAGATTCTCGGCGTCCACCAGCACGTCGGGCAGCAGCACCGCGAAGGGGGCGTCGTCGCCGACCACCGGCCGGGCGCAGAGCACGGCGTGGCCAAGTCCCAAGGGCTCGGGCTGGCGCACGCTGATGATATTGACATCATCCGGCACGATGCTACGCAGCTCGGCCAGCAGCTCGTGCTTGCCCTTGGCCTCCAGGCTCGCTTCCAGTTCGAAGTGCTTGTCGAAGTGGTTCTCGATGGCCGACTTGCTGCCGTGAGTGACCAGCACGATGTCGCGGATACCGGCGGCCACGGCCTCAGCCACCACGTACTGGATCACCGGGCGGTCGACAATGGTAATCATCTCCTTGGGAATCGCCTTGGAAGCCGGCAGGCAGCGGGTGCCGAAACCGGCGACGGGGAGTACGGCCTTCGTGATCATGGTGAAATCCTTGTCAGATGCGTCTCGGTGGCGTAGCCCCGAAGGCAGATCATGGGAATGCCGCCTTGGGAACGGGTAGAATGATACTCATCATAACGGACGCACGGCGGCCTGCCATCCTGAGGCATCGACAAGGTGGTGTCCGCCCAAAATCCTCATGCCAGAACGGAGACGCAGATGGGCGAAACGCATACGCAGACGGGCAACGTAGATCCAGGCGAGATCGCCAAGTTCGAGGCCCTGGCCAGCCGCTGGTGGGACCCCGAGAGCGAGTTCAAGCCGCTCCATGAGATCAACCCGCTGCGCCTGGACTTCATCGACGCTCGCGCCGGCCTGGCGGGCAAGCGGGTGGTGGACGTCGGCTGCGGCGGCGGTCTGCTTGCCGAGGCCATGGCCCATCGCGGTGCCCGGGTCACCGGCATCGATCTGGGCGAAGCGCCCCTGGCAGTGGCCAGGCTGCACGCCGAGGAGAGCGGCGTCGAGGTCGAGTATCACTGTGTCAGCGTGGAGGCGCTGGCCGAAGAGATGCCCGCCGCATTCGACGTGGTGACCTGCCTGGAGATGATCGAGCATGTACCGGATCCCGCCTCGGTGGTGCGCGCCTGTGCCGCCCTGGTCAAGCCCGGCGGGCAGCTGTTCTTCTCCACCCTCAACCGCAATCCCAAGGCCTATCTCCTGGCGATCCTCGGCGCCGAATACGTGCTTGGTCTGCTGCCACGCGGGACCCATGACTACGAAAAATTTATCCGTCCGGCAGAGCTGGCCGGATGGTGTCGCGCCAACGGTCTCGAGGTGCAGGAGCAGAGCGGCCTGGTCTACAACCCGCTGACGCGGCGCTACCGGCTTCATCCCACCGACGTGTCGGTGAACTACCTGATGCACTGCCGGCGGGAGGTCGAGTGATCAGCTCCCCGCGGCCCGCGGCCCTGCTTTTCGACCTGGATGGCACTCTGGTCGATACGGCGCCGGATCTGGCGCGGGCTACCAACGCACTGCGCGCCCACCACGGGCTTGCGCCCCTACCCTATGCCGTCATTCGCGCTCAGGTCTCGAATGGCGGTAGCGCCCTGGTGACCCTGGCGCTGGGCCTGGCGAAGGAGGCGGCAGGTCATGACCTGGCGCGCACGTTCCTGTTGGCTGCGTATGGCGAGGCGGTAGCCGACGAGAGTCGGGTCTTCCCCTCGCTGTCGCCGCTGTTGAGTGCCTGGCAGGCCGATGGTCGGCCCTGGGGCATTGTCACCAACAAGCCGCGGGCCTACGCCGAGCCGCTGGTGGAAGCGCTGGGTCTGGCCCCGGGGGCGCTGCTGTGCGCCGATGACCTGCCGGTGAAGAAGCCCGACCCAGCTCCGCTGCTGGAGGCGGCCCGCCGCCTGGGTGTCGCGCCATACGCTTGCTGGTACCTGGGCGACCACCTGCGGGACATGCAAGCCGCTCGCGCCGCCGGCATGGCGGCGGTGGCGGTGGGCTGGGGCTATGTGGAGGACGGTGACGACTATCACCACTGGCCCGCCGATCTCTGGTTCGAGACCGGTGAGGCGCTGGTTGCCGCACTGAAGGAGAGATGACTGTCGTGGCGGGAGTGGCCCTGGGGAAGGCCATGGGCAGCGGGGTTCGCCGCATCCCGGCAGTCAGCCCTTCGGCGGCTGGGCGTCGAACTTCTCGCCGTTATGCCCCTTGCTGTCCGGGCCCATCAGCCACAGATAGGTCGGCATGATCTCCTCTGGTGTGCGCAGGCTTCCCGGCAGTTCGCCCGGATAGGCCTGCTTGCGCATCTGGGTGCGGGTAGCCCCGGGGTTCACGCTGTTGGCACGCACGTTGCCCAGATGATCGAGTTCGTCGGCCAGTACTTCCATGAAGCCCTCGGTGGCGAACTTGGAGACCGCATAGGCACCCCAGTAGGCACGTCCGCGGCGTCCAACGCTCGAGGACGTGAAGACCAGCGAAGCGTCTTCGGAAGCCTTCAGCAGCGGCAGCAGCGCCTGGGTCATCCAGATCGGGCCGTTGATATTGACCTGCATCACCTGCTCCCACAGCTCCGGATTGTACTGTTCGAAAGGCGTGATACGTCCGAGCAGCCCGGCGTTGTGGAGGATGCCATCGAGCCGACCAAACGCCTTGTTCAGGGTCTCGGCCATGTCGTGGTAATCCTTGAGGGTGGCCCCCTCGAAGTTGAGCGGGAAGATCGCCGGCTGAGGCCCACCCGCGGCCTCGATCTCGTCGTAGACCTTCTCCAGCTTGGCGATGGTGCGACCCAGAAGGATCACCGTGGCGCCGTGATGGGCAAAGGTGAGCGCCGCAGCCCGACCGATGCCGTCGCCGGCGCCGGTCACCAGCAGAATGCGTCCCTGAAGCAGGTTGGCAGGCACCTGATAGTCGATCATGCAGGTCGTCATCGAGTCTCCTTGGTGATCAGTTGCCTGACTGGCGCAGGAAATCATTGGCCAGCCCCGCCGCGGTGCTTTCGGGGTAGTCATCGCGCACCCGCTCGAGCAGTTCGCGGCTGGCCTGGGGATCGCCCTGACGCGCCTTGAGCAGGCCCAGCTTGTAGAGGGAGTCCGGCACCTTGTTGCTTTGCGGGAAGTCGTCGAGCACGGCGCGGAATTCGCGCTCGGCATTATCGAGATTGCCCTCGGCGGCGTGCAGCTCACCCAGCCAATAGTAGGCATTGGCCGTCAGGCTGTTGTCAGGATGCTGCACCACGAAGCTCTCGAAGGCACTGATTGCCTCGTCGAACTCCCTGGCCTGGACCCTGGCAAACGCCTGCTGATAAGCCTGCTGGGCCTCGGGGCTGGCGCCGCTGGGCGAAGGCGCCTGTGCCACTTGGCGTGCGGCATCTTCATCGACCTCATCGACGGCAGTTCCTCCCACTCCGACCGACGTCGAAGCGAGGCGATCCTCGAGGTCCAGGTACTGGTCGCGAGTCTGTCGGCGCAGCTGCTCGAGCTGGTGGCGCAGCTCCTCGACCTGTCCACGCAGCTGACGAAGCTCCTCTTCATGCTGCTGCACCTGGTTGAAGATCACCAGGGTGCCGCCAGCCGCTTCTCGGGTTTCCGTCTGCTGATAGAAGGAATGCGGCTGGGCAGTGAGGTCTTCGACTACGGGTTGCTGCGCGACTGCCGGAAGCCATACGGACAGCGGGAGCACCAGGGCTCCCGCACCGCACAGTCGTTTCAGACCGTGTTTCATGGGTGTCTCCATCGACGCGGTTAACGCTCGGCCGGGCGGTATTCGCCGGGTCAGGAACGACTCAGTAGGCGAAGACGACCCGACGGTTCTGGGCAAAGGTTTCCTCGTTCTGTCCGCGGACGGCCGGCCGCTCTTCCCCGTAACTGACCACCTCGACCTGAGAAGGCGACACGCCCTGCACGGAGAGGAAGCGCTCAACGGAACGCGCACGGCGCTCACCCAGCGCCATATTGTACTCACGGGTACCACGCTCGTCGGTATGGCCCTGCAAGACGACGCGCGAATTGCCGTTCTCGCGGAGATAGCGGGCGTGGGAGGCGAGCACCGGTTCGAACTCGCTGCGAATACGGTCACTATCGAATTCGAAATAGATGGTGCGCTGCTGGGGGATACGACCGTCGGTCTGCTGGCCCGCTGTACCTGTGCCAAAGCCGGTTCCTCCTACCTGGCTACCAGAGACGCCACTGCCGGAGACGCCGCTACCGGCTACGCCGCTGCCAGCGCCGCCGCGGGTTCCGTCCATGGATCCGTCCTGAGTCCCGCCACCGCTGGAACAACCGGCCAGAAAGGCCAGCGAGAGCGCGACAGCCAGGGTCCTGGCGTAGGGCTTGAGTTGCATCGTGTTACTCCTGTCTGGATCGAAGAGCACCCACATCACTGTGGTCAGTTGAGGAAAGGTGACCATGCGGGTTCACGCACGTCACCCGACGCGGAAGGCAGCCGGAAGGACGCGCGTCCATCGGCGGTCACTGCGCTCAGTATCCCGCTATTACCCTGCTGGGTGGCGAAGATTACCATGGTCCCGTTGGGCGAAACACTGGGAGATTCATCCCTGCGAGAGTCGCTTAGCGTGACCAGACGACCGCTGTCCAGGTCCTGGCGCGCCACCTGGTAGCCATTGCTGGAACGGTGGATCAGGAAGATCGCCTCACCGTCCGGCGAAAAGCGCCCGCGGGCGTTATAGTTGCCGGTGAAGGTAAGCCGCTGCTGCTGGCCATTGGCAAAATCATGGCGGTAGAGCTGTGGCCCGCCGCTGCGATCCGAGGTGAACACCAGGCTGCGACCGTCCGGGGCCCAGTCTGGCTCTGTGTCGATGCTGGAACTGTTGGTAATGCGATCGAAGCTGCGCGAGGCAATGTCCATCACATAGATTTCCGGCTGCCCATCCTTGGAGAGCGACATGGCGAGACGGCGGCCATCCGGGGACCAGGCCGGCGCGCCATTGATGCCCTGGAAGGAGGTCGCTCGCACCCGTTGGCCCGAGGCCAGGTCCTGGATATAGATGGCAGGTCGCTCGGTCTCGAAGGAGACATAGGCCAGTCGGCGGCCATCCGGTGACCAGGCCGGCGACAGGATCGGCTCCCGGGAACTCAGCACCTGCTGGCTGTTACGACCGTCGGCGTCCGCCACGAAGAGAGTGAACTGCATGTTGTCACCCACGCCCTGTGCCGTCACGTAGGCAATACGGGTCGCGAAAGCGCCGCGGATCCCGGTGATCGCCTCGAAGATCTGGTCGCTGATGTAGTGAGCGGCGCCGCGCAGTTCGTTCTGGTCGGCGGTCACCACCTCACCCAGCATGCGGCGCTCGCCGCTCACGTCCAACAGCTCGAAGCGCAGACGGTACCCATTCCCCTCGCGGCTGGCGCGCCCCACCACCAGATAGCGCACGTCGAGGCTTCGCCAGTTCCCGTAGCGCACCTCCCCGCTTTCGCTGGGGCGATCAAGCATCTGGCGGCGCGGTAGCGGGTCGAAGTAGCCACTGCGCTCTAGGTTGTCATGGATCACCTGGGCGACGTCCTCGGGGAGGTCGTCACCGCCGGTGAAGGGCACCACCGCGACCGGCGTGGCCCGGTCACTGCCACGGGTGATCTCGATGGTCAGGTTGGCCTGGGCCAGGCCGCTGAACATCAGCAGCATGACGGTCAGCCAGGAAGTGATCATAGCTTTCATCAGCGCACGTCTCCCGGTGTGAAACGTAGATTGAATTGACGGTAGTCCCGTTGCAGGTTGGCTGGCAACTGTCGCAGTTCGGCGAACGGCGCGGCGGCCTCCACCGCCTGGATGGCTGAGCGGTCGAAGGCGCTGTCGCCACTGCTGAGGGTGATCGAGGCGCCGAACAGCTCGCCGGAGGGGCCCAGGCGCACCGCCACTTCGGCGGTTGCACCACCCGGCACGTTGGGGGGTATCACCCAGGCCTGCTCTACCGCTCGGCGGACCAAGGTGATGAAGCTGTTGGCCGCCTCCTGCCCTTGGCGAGCATTGGCCGCGGCCTCGCGCTCGCCCTCAATGGCCCGCTGCAGCGTCGCCTCGGCTTCCTGGGCGGCACGGCGAGCGGCTTCATCGGCCTCCCGCTGGCGACGCGCCTCGGCTTCGGCCTGGCGCTGGCGTTCGGCTTCCTGTTCGGCCTGGCGCCGGCGTTCGGCTTCCTGGTCGGCCTGACGCTGGCGTTCGGCTTCCTGGTCGGCCTGACGCTGGCGTTCGGCTTCCTGGTCGGCCTGACGCTGGCGTTCGGCTTCCTGGTCGGCCTGACGCTGGCGTTCGGCCTCCTGGTCGGCCTGACGCTGGCGTTCGGCTTCCTGGTCGGCCTGACGCTGGCGTTCGGCTTCCTGGTCGGCCTGACGCTGGCGTTCGGCCTCCTGGTCGACCTGACGCTGGCGTTCGGCTTCCGCTTGCTGTTCACGTTGCTCTTCACGACGCTGAGCCTGGCGCTCGGCCTCCTCGGTGCGGCGTCTTGCGTCGGCTTCGGCCGCCTCGGCGGCACGGCGGATCTCCTCCTGCGCCTGCTGCTCTTCTGCCTGGCGTTGGACCTCACGTTCTTCTTCCTGGACCGACTGCTCGGCAGCGGCAGCTTCCTCTGCCTGGCGGGCAGCCTCGTCGGCCTCGCGCTGCTCGTCCGCCTGTTGCGTCAGGGCGCGTGCTCTGGCCGCCTCGGCGCGCTGGGCCTGGTCGGTCACGGTCTCGGTACTGACCAACGTCGCCTGAACGATGGAAGACGAGGTTGGCTCCGGCTCGCTGGACGGCAGGCTGATCACGCTGAACAGCACCACTGCCACGTGCAATGCCACCGCCAGGATCGTCGGCAAGCCGTACCCCACCCGTGGGTCGTGTCTGGCCATCTTGACTCCTCAGCCTTCTCCGCCGGGTGGTTCGGAGATCAGCCCGACGTTGGCGACGCCGGCGACCTGCAGAGTGCTCATCAGAGTGACGACCTGGCCGTAGGGGACATTGCGATCCCCGTGCACCATGACCGGTGTGCCGGGGGTGCGCTCCAACAGAATGATCACCCGATTGGCGATCTCATCAAGGTCGACCTCGCGGGGTTCGTCATCCCCCACCCAGATGGAATATCGACCGTCGCGTTCTACCGAGACGTTGATCGGTTCTCTATCGTCTGAACTCTCGATGGGCTCGGAGGTGACCTGAGGAAGATCCACCTGAACGCCCTGGGTCAGCATGGGGGCCGTAATCATGAAGATCACCAGCAGTACCAGCATGACGTCGATGAACGGCACGACGTTGATCTCGCCCATGGGCTTGCGCCCACTGCCACGATTGAAAGGTCCTTGCATGGCCAGACTCCCTCAGGCGGGGCCGGATTCGGCCCGCCCCTGCAGATTGCGATGCAGAATGGAGTGGAACTCCTCGGCAAAATCCTCGTACTTGCCCAGCAGCCGGCTCGATTCGGCAGAAAGCCGGTTGTAGAAAATCACCGCCGGGATCGCCGCGAACAGCCCCATGGCGGTGGCGATCAGCGCCTCGGCGATCCACGGTGCCACGGTAGCCAGCGTCGCCTGCTGGGTCATGGAGAGGGACTGAAAGGAGCCCATGATGCCCCACACGGTGCCAAACAGCCCGATATAAGGGCTGGCCGACGCCACAGTCGCCAGAAATACCAGATGCAGGCTGAGGCGTTCCTCTTCCCGGGACCAGGCGACCCGCATGCTGCGCTGCACGCCGTCCAGGATCGCCTGGGGACTGCGGGTCTTGGGCAGCAGGCGGTTGAATTCGCGGAAGCCGGAGCGGAAAACGTGCTCGGCACCCTGGGTTTCCTGCTCTGATGGCGTCTCGCGATAGAGCTCATTGAGATCGATACCGGACCAGAAGCGCTCTTCGAAAGCCTGGTGGGTCTGGCGAGCGCGGCGCATCACGAAGGTGCGCTGGAAGATCACGATCCAGGAGAGGATCGAGCCCACCGTGAGCAGCAGCATGACCAGCTGCACCACGGTACTGGCACTCATGATCAGATGGGGTATGGACATGGAGTCGTTCACAGGCATCCTCGTCAGTCTTGCAGTTGGGCAGAGGGGTATGACAGCCACTCGGCCAGGGCCGGCGGCCAGACAATGGGCGTGAGACGCGTCGCCTCGAGGCAGGCAATGTCGACTGGCATCGGGAGCCGGAAGCCGCTCATGGCCGGGTCTCTCCCGCGGCATCCGCGGCGGTCTCGTCCGGGGTCAGGCCGAAGTGCAGCCAGGCCTGGCGAGTCACCACTCTGCCCCGCGCAGTGCGCATCATCAGGCCCTGCTGGATCAGGAAGGGCTCGATGACATCCTCGATGGTGTCACGCTCCTCGCCGATGGCGGCGGCCAGCGAGTCGACCCCCACCGGGCCGCCGTCGAACTTCTCGATCATCGCCAGCAGCAGGCGACGATCCATATGGTCCAGGCCGTGATGGTCGACGTGCAGCATATCCAGCGCTCGGTCGGCGATCTCGGCGTCGATGCGGCCGCTCCCGCGCACCTCAGCGTAGTCACGCACGCGACGCAGCAGGCGGTTGGCGATGCGCGGTGTGCCCCGGGAGCGGCGGGCCACTTCCAGGGCGCCTTCGATATCGGTCTCGACCCTCATCAGCCGTGCCGAGCGGGTGACGATTTCGGTGAGTTCAGCGATGGCGTAGAACTCCAGGCGCTGGACGATCCCGAAGCGATCCCGCAGCGGCGATGTCAGCAACCCCGCTCGGGTGGTCGCGCCGACCAGGGTGAACGGTGGCAGATCGAGCTTGATGGAGCGCGCCGCGGGCCCTTCCCCGATCATGATATCGAGCTGGAAGTCCTCCATGGCGGGATAGAGAATCTCTTCCACCACCGGGGAGAGGCGATGGATCTCGTCGATGAACAGCACATCGCCGGCGTCAAGATTGGTGAGCATCGCGGCCAGGTCTCCGGCCCGCTCCAGTACTGGCCCGGAGGTGGACTTGAGCCCCACGCCCATCTCCGCGGCGATGATATTGGCCAGGGTTGTCTTGCCAAGCCCCGGTGGACCGAACACCAGGGTATGGTCAAGGCTCTCATCACGTCCCCGGGCAGCGCCGATAAAGATCTCAAGTTGCTCACGTACCCGCGGCTGGCCGATATAATCGGCCAGCCGCTTGGGACGGATGGCACGGTCGATGGGCTCTTCGCCCTCGCGGATATCGGCGGCGATCAGACGATCGTTTTCCAGCATTGCGCTACCCCGCCATCCGGCGGCTCAGGGCCGCCTTGATCATCGCCTCGGTACTGCTGCCCTCGCCTTCCAGGCCGGCCAGCATCCTGGACGCCTCGACGGGCTTGTAGCCCAGGCTGACCAGCGCCGCCTCGGCGTCGGCCAGCGGATCGTGGCGCGCCGGTGTCGGAGGAGCGCCGCCCAGACCTGCGAGGCTGTCGTCGACCGGCTCCCAATGTGGGAAACGGTCGCGCATCTCGATAATCAACCGCTCGGCGGTCTTCTTGCCGACGCCGGGCAGACGCATCAGCGACTTGACGTCATCGTCGAGTACGCAGCGCTGGAAGGCCGCCTCGTCCATGCCGGAGAGGATTGCCAGGGCCAGGCGCGGGCCGACGCCGTTGACCTTGATCAGCGCACGGAACAGCGCCCGCTCCTGCTCCCTGGCAAAGCCGTAGAGCAGATGGGCGTCGTCTCGCACGATCAGATGCGTATGCAGGGAAATGACCTCGCCGATGACCGGCAGAGCCACCAGGGTCGTCATGGAAGCCTCGAGCTCGTAGCCCACACCGGCCACATCTACCACCAGCCAGGGAGGCTGTTTCTCGAGCAGGGTGCCACGCAGGCGTCCAATCATGGGAAAATCCGTGTCCTTCACGTCAGGCAAGGCGGCAGGCGCCGCCAATGACGCCACTATACTGGTCGTCCGCATGACTGGCCAGCCTGTGCTGAAACGGCGTTCGACAACCCAGAGCGTCATCTGGACATGTCACCGAGGGGAGACATCCTCAGGGCCGAAAATCCCGCCAGGAGCCGCTCTTCTTGCGACTCTTGTGGCCACCGAAGCTCCCCGTCTGCAGCAGACCAAGGCGCGCATGGGCATGGGTCAGCGCGATAGCCAGGGCATCGGCGGCATCGGCCTGGGGCGTGGCGGAGAGGCCCAGCACAGCCGTCACCATATGCTGCACCTGGGCCTTGTCGGCGCTTCCGGTACCGGTTACCGCCTGCTTGATCTGGCGGGGACCGTATTCGCTCACGGGCAGGCCATGGTTGGCGGCACAGACGATGGCGGTGCCGCGGGCCTGGCCGAGCTTTAGCGCCGAGTCGGCATTCTTTGCCATGAACACCTGCTCGATGGCGAACTCCGCTGGAGAATGGACAGCGATCAACTCGCTGACGCCGGCGTAAACCTGGGCCAGTTTCTGGGCCAGGTCATCGGCCTGGATACGGATGCAGCCGCTGGCCACATAGCGCGGTATCGAGGTCGAGACATCGAGCACGCCGTAACCGGTGATACGCGACCCCGGATCGATGCCGAGGATCAGCATGGTCGCCTACCCTCGGCGAGCCAGTATGGTATCGGCATGGTGGCCTCCTTGGTCTGTCGAGTGGCCATCATACGACACCGGCGCCCCTGGGGCGCCGGTGTCTTGCTGCTTCGCACTTGCGGCTTCACGACAGGATGGCGATCACTCCTGCCCTTCCGGCGGGGTGGTCTGACCTTCTGGCTTCGCCTTCTGGCGCAGCCGGATGCTGAGCTCGCGAAGCTGGTCGCCGCTCACTTCGCCCGGGGCGTCGGTCATCAGGCAGCCCGCGCTCTGGGTCTTCGGGAAGGCGATCACCTCGCGAATGGTGCGGGCGCCGGCCATTAGCATCACCAGGCGATCAAGGCCGAAGGCCAGGCCGCCGTGGGGCGGTGCACCAAACTGCAGGGCGTCGAGCAGAAAACCAAACTTCTCGCGGGCCTCCTCCTCGCCGATGCCGAGAATCTCGAACACCGTGCTCTGCATGGCCTGGTCGTGAATACGGATGGAGCCGCCGCCCAGCTCTGTGCCGTTGAGCACCATATCGTAGGCCCGCGATAGCGCCGCGGCCGGATTGGCCTTGAACTCCTCGGGGCTGCACGACGGCGAGGTAAAGGGGTGGTGCAGCGGGCTCAGTCGGCCGTCGTCGTCGGCTTCGAACATCGGGAAGTCCACCACCCACAGCGGCGCCCAGGCGTGGGTGTAGAGGTCGAGAGTCTCGCCCAGTTTGACGCGCAGCGCGCCGATGGCCTCGTTGACGGTGCTCGCCTTGTCGGCGCCGAAGAAGATGATGTCGCCATCCTCGGCGCCAACGCGATCGAGCAGCGCTTCGACCACATTCTCCATGAACTTGACGATGGGCGACTGCAGTCCCTCGATGCCCTTGGCGCGCTCGTTGACCTTGATCCAGGCCAGTCCCTTGGCGCCGTAGATACCGACAAACCTGGTGTACTCATCGATCTCCTTGCGCGAGAGCTTGGCCCCGCCCGGGACGCGCAGGGCGGCCACACGGCCATCCTCGGCGCTTGCCGGACCGGAGAAGACCTTGAAGTCCACCTGTTGCATCAGGTCGTCGACGTCGGTGAGCTCCAGGGGGATGCGCAGGTCCGGCTTGTCGGAGCCGAAGCGGTTCATCGCCTCGGCCCAGGTCATACGCGGAAACTCGGGCAGTTCGACGGCCAGCACTTCCTGAAAGAGCTGACGGATCATTGTCTCGGTGATGCCCATGATGTCGTTCTCGGAGACAAAGGAGGCCTCGAGGTCGATCTGGGTGAACTCCGGCTGGCGGTCGGCGCGCAGGTCCTCATCACGGAAACACTTGGCAATCTGGTAGTAACGATCGAAGCCGGCCACCATCAGCAGCTGCTTGAACAGCTGAGGTGACTGCGGCAGTGCAAAGAAACTGCCAGGGTGAGTGCGGCTCGGCACCAGGTAGTCGCGGGCGCCTTCCGGGGTCGCACGCGTCAGGATCGGGGTCTCGATATCGAGAAAGCCCTGCCCCTCGAGGAAGGCGCGCACGGTATGGGAGATGCGTGAGCGCAGGCGCAACTTCTCGATCATCTCGGGACGGCGAAGATCGATGTAGCGGTGCTTGAGACGCACCTCCTCGCCTACCTTGCCGTGCTCGTCGAGCTGAAAGGGCGGCGTGGCGGCGGTATTGAGCACCTCCACCTCCTTGGCCAGCACCTCGATCATGCCGGTGGGCATGCCTGGATTCTGGGTGCCTTCCGGGCGCAGCCGGACGCGGCCGTGAATGCGCAGCACATATTCGCTGCGAGCGCGGTCGGCGGTGGCGAAGGCCTCGGCGGTGTCAGGGTCGACCACAACCTGAGCGATGCCGTCGCGATCGCGCATGTCGAGGAAGATCACGCCCCCGTGGTCACGGCGGCGATGCACCCAGCCGCACAGGGTGACCGTCTGGTCTACCAGGGTCTCGTTTAGCTGGCCGCAATAATGGCTGCGCATGTCGGTTCCTGTTTTATAGCGTGTAATGAAGGAAGGTCTCGGGATCGACGCCACTCAGGCCGCCGCATCCTTCTTCTTGGGCGATGCCGTGTCTGGCGATGTCGATGTTGACGAGGCCTTGTTCGACGATGGGGCGTCACCGGAGGCGGCCGAATCACCGGCCAGGTTCTTCTTGCCTCCCGACTTGAAGTCAGTCTCGTACCAGCCACCGCCGGCCAGGCGAAAACCGGCCGCCGAGACCAGACGCACAAGCTCGGGAGCCGCGCAGGTAGGGCAGTCGATCAGCGGTTCGGCGCTGAGCTTCTGCAGCTTTTCCAGGCGCTGACCGCAGGCCTTGCACTCGTATTCGTAGATGGGCATGGTTTGATCACTCTGGAGGAACACGTTATCTGGATCAGGACGCTGCCGGGCATGTCCGGCGACAACGACGATGCGGCCGGCCCGAAGCGTAACCAAGCCTGCCAAAGCGCAGTATTATAGCGTGCCAGACACCCTTGTGGGCAAGGCGCGCTGCCCAAGGCACCACAAGGAAGCCAACACGATGAACGCCGTTATTCTCGACGCCGCCAGCCTTGGCCCCGATATCGACCTGACTCCCCTCCGCGAACGGGTTGATTCCCTGACCGTCCATGCGCAGAGCAGCACCACCGACGCTCGGGAACGACTTGCCGGCGCACGAGTCGCCATCGTCAACAAGGTAGAGCTCGATGCGTCAACCCTGGAGGCGCTGCCCGAGCTGAAGCTGATCTGCGTGCTCGCGACCGGGACCAACAATATCGACATGGCCGCCGCCGAACGCCTTGGCATCGCGGTGAAGAACGTCAGCGCCTATGGCACGGCCAGCGTGGCCCAGCACACCCTGATGCTGATGCTGGCCCTGGCCAACCGCCTGCCTCTCTATCAGCGCGACGTGGCTGAGGGGCGCTGGGGACAGAGCGCCTTTTTCTGTCTGATGGACCACGACACCCTGCAACTGGAGGGCAAGCATCTTGTCATCGTTGGCCAGGGAGTGCTGGGTAGCCAGGTCGCACGGCTAGCCGAGGCCTTCAGTATGCAGGTGACCTTTGCTGCCCGCCCGGGCAAAGAGGCCGATGACAGCCGCCCAAGCCTGGCCGAGCTTGGACCTGCTACCGACATCATCAGTCTGCACTGCCCGCTGAGCGACGCTACCCGTCATCTGGTCAATGCCAACCTGCTGGCCAGCCTCAAGCCCGGCGCTCTGCTGATCAACTGCGCCCGGGGCGGCATTATCGATGAGTCCGCGGCCCTGTCTGCCCTTCGCCAGGGACGCCTGGGAGGGCTCGGCGTGGATGTGCTGCCCGAGGAACCGCCCCGGGGCGGTCATCCCCTGATCGATGCCCTGGCCGAGCGGCTGAACCTTATCGTCACACCTCACAACGCCTGGATCACGCCGGAGGCGCGCCAGAAGATCGTGGCGCTGACCGCCGACAATCTGCGCGACTGGCAGGCCGAGTGAAGAAGGAGCAGGCGCATGCTGCACAATTTCGGTTCGATCAATCTCGACCATGTCTATCGTGTTCCCCATCTGGTCAGACCCGGCGAGACGCTGGCCAGCCATGATTATCGGATCGGCCTGGGGGGCAAGGGGGCCAATCAGTCGCTGGCGATGGCCAAGGCCGGCGGCCGCGTCTGCCATTGGGGGCGGCTTGGCCACCAGGATGCCTGGGCACGAGACACCCTCTCCCGGGCCGGTGTCGAGGTGTCCCGGGTGACGCTGGTGGATGAGCCAAGCGGCCACGCGATTATCCAGGTGGATGATCGGGCCGAGAACGCCATCATCCTCTTCCCCGGCGCCAACCATGGCTTTCGTCGCGCCGACCTGAACAAGCTGGTCGCCGGCACTCAGTCCGGCGACTGGCTGCTGACCCAGAATGAGTGTATCGGGCTCGACAAGTTGATCCCCCTGGCCGACAACCACGGCCTGAAGATCGCCTTCAACCCCGCCCCCATGGCTGACGACGTGCTCAGGCTGCCGCTGTCACGCTGCTGGTTACTGTTCGTCAACCGCACCGAGGCGGCCGGGCTCACCGGCCTGGCGCCGGACGCCGGCCCCGAGGCCCTGCTCGACGCTCTGGTCGCTCAGCTGCCCGCCACCGAGGTCGTGCTGACCCTGGGCGGCGAAGGCGCCTGGTACCAACTAGGCGACCTTCGGCTTCATCAGCCGGCACTCCCGGTCAAGGCAGTGGACACCACCGGGGCCGGCGACACCTTCATCGGCTACTATATGGCCGCGCTGCAGGCGCGGCTGCCGGTCAGCGAGTGCTTGAAGCGAGCCTCCACGGCCGCCGCTCTGGCCGTCCAGCGCTCCGGCGCCGCCGAGAGCATCCCTGGCCTAAACGAAGTCGAGGACGAACTCAAAGGAGAGCCTTCATGAAACACCCCATCATCTTCGATACCGACCCCGGGGTGGACGACGCCCAGGCCATTGCCATTGCCCTGCGTCACCCCGAGCTCGACCTGCTGGGCCTGACCACCACCTATGGCAACGTGGATGTGGAAGTGGCAACCCATAATGCCCTGCTGCTGGCCCAGCTGGCCGGACGCGACGACGTCCCGGTCGCCCAGGGAGCTGCCGCGCCGCTGGTCAAGACACGTTACCCACCGCCCGCCCATATCCATGGCGCCAACGGGCTTGGCGATATTGTGCTGCCCGAGGTCAAGGGCAAGGCGGATCCCAGAAGCGCGGCGCAGTTTATCGTCGATACGGTCAACGCTCGTCCCGGCGATGTCACCCTCGTGGCAGTGGGGCCGCTAGGCAACCTGGCGGCGGCCCTGCAGCTTGACCCGACCCTCATCACACGAGTGAAACAAGTGGTGATCATGGGGGGATCGATCCATGAGGGGGGCAACGTGACTCCAGTCGCTGAAGCCAATATGTTCAACGACCCCCATGCCGCGAGCCGGGTGCTCACTGCTGGTTGGCCGCTCACCCTGGTGGGACTCGATGTCACCCACCGCTGCGTACTGACTCCAGCGCACATGGCGCGCTTCGAGACCGGTCAGGGCGAGCTGGAGCGTGTGCTGGCTGGCAGCTACGCCTTCTACCGTGATTTCTATCAGGAGTTTCTGGGCATCGACGGCTGCTGCCCCCACGACAGCTGCGCACTGGCTTGGCTGCTGAGACCGGCGCTCTTCACCACCGCTCGTGGCCACCTGACGGTGACGCCCGACGGTGACGCCGAGGGCCAGACAATCTTCGCCCCCGAGGGTCGTGCCTTTATCGCGTCTCGCTGGTCGCTGACTCCGCCGGTGGACGTCTGCCTCGGGGTGGAGGGTGAGGCCGTCAGCGACTGGATCGCCGACGCCATGACGCCATAACGCCATGCTTTGCTGGGCCGAGCTACAGAGTGCGGAAATCGTCCGGGTCATGGATATCGATCACCTCGAGCGCCACGTGGGTGACCCGGGCCTTCTCCGGCCCCTTCCAGAGCCACTCGCTAACCGCCTTGACGGCGTCGGGACCGCCGCACAGCAGCACCTCCACCCGCCCATCGGGCAAATTGCGGGCATGGCCGGTGACCCCATGCTGCAGGGCCTTTTCCTGGGTTGCCCGGCGATACCAGACGCCCTGAACCTTGCCCGTCACCAGGGCCTTGACGCAGCATGTCTCCATGGATGCCTCCCTATCTCGTAGCGCGATAATTCGAGTCCGGGCCTCAGCCCTGTTTGCTGTACATCAGCTCCCGTCTGACCACCACCGCGGAATTGCGCGGCACCACCGCACGGCCCCGCTCGGCCAAATGGCAACGGGTAAAGGCGGCGCCAAACAGCAGGATCAGCGAACTGTAGTAGACCCACAGCAGGATCATTACCACCGATCCGGCGGCGCCGTAGGTGGAGGCGGTGGCGGTGTGGGAGAGATAAATGGCAATGCCGGAACGTCCCACCGCAAACAGCACCGCCGTGACCAGGGCCCCCACCAGGACGTCCTTCCAGCCTAACACCACATCCGGCAGCACCTTGAAGATGGTGGCAAAGAGCGCCGCGATCACCGCCAGTGAAACGAGGAATTCAACGCCTGTGGTCAGAAACCCCACGAAGGGCAGCAGGTCGTCGGCGGCCTGAAGCATGGCACGCACCGCCACCCCGAGTACCAGTGATACCAGCAGGATAAAGCCGATGGAGAGCACCACGGTCAGCGACATCAAACGATTCTTGATGAACACCAGGGCGCTGTTGGCGCTGGGGCGAGCGGTCACCCCCCAGAGGGTGTTCAGCGAGAACTGCATCTGCGCGAAGACCGTGGTGGCTCCGACGATCAGTGCACCGAAGCCCAGCAGGGTCGGGAGCAATCCCGACTCCTCGATGCGCGACTGGGCGACCGCCTGCTCGATGGCCGCCGCGGCCTCAAGGCCCATGGTGTCCTGGAGCTGAGCGACAATCTGCCCTTGGGCGGCGTCCTCCCCCAACACCAGACCGATCACGGTAACCGCGATGATCATCGTGGGGGCTAGCGAGAAGAGCGTGTAGAAGGCCAGCGATCCCGCATAGCTGAAGGCATTTTGCTCCAGCCACAGACGAATTGCATTCTGGGTCACGTTCCACCAGAAGCGCAGCGTGGGGCCAAGGGCAGATGGCATCAGTGTCTGAAGGTTGATCATAAGGTTCCCCGCGTCCCTGTGTCGCCAACAGGATACGCGAAGAGTCACCCGGCTGCCGCACCCGGGCGCATTGCCAAGCCACGAACGGGCCGACCATAATGGTTGCCGTTGTGCCCACTCCCTCTTCAGGATCCGACATGCCAGCCTGCCCGGATATCGACCGCGACGCCTACGACTTCGACTGCCTGGTGTTCATCGGCCGCTTCCAACCGCCCCACCTGGGCCACCTGGCGGTGATCCACGAAGCGCTCAAGCGCGCTCGACAGGTCATTGTGCTGGTGGGTTCCTCCTGGCAGGCACGTTCAATGCGAAACCCCTGGCACTTCGATGAGCGCCGCGCCATGTTGCGCAGCGCCTTCGATGACGAAGAGAACGCCCGGCTGGCCGTGGTGCCCCTGCTCGATGCCCTCTACAACAACGATGTCTGGGTGCGCGACGTGCAGCGCAAGGTGCGAGACATCGCCAGCCCCCAAGGGGCTCGACTGCCACGGATCGGCCTGATTGGTGCAAGCCGTGGACAGTCGAGCTATTACCTGTCGCTATTTCCTCAGTGGGAGTCGGTGAGCGTGCCGCTGGTGGAGGGCATTTCGGCCAGCCAGATCCGCGAGCGTCTGTTTCGCTCCACCTCTTCCGCGGACGATTATCTCACGACAGGCGCTTCCCATGATCTGCCACCGGGCGTCGTCAACGCCGTGCGCAGCTTCTGCATTGGCGACCACTATCGGCAGCTGAGCGAGGAGCAGCGACTGCTGGATCAGTACCGCAGCGCCTGGGCCCAGGCACCCTACCCGCCCATCTTCGTGACGGTGAATGCCGTGGTGGTGCAGTCGGGACATGTGCTGCTGGTGCGCCGCACCGCGGCACCCGGCAAGGGGCTGCTCGCCCTGCCCGGCGGCTTCATCAATTCCCACGAACGGCTGCTGGATGCCTGCCTCAGGGAACTGCGTGAGCGGATCCGGCTCAAGGTGCCTGAACCCGTGCTGAAGGGATCACTGCGCGGCCAGCGTCTATTCGACGAACCCCATCGCAGTTGGCGGGGCCGGACTCTTGCCGAGGCCTTCTACTTTGCGCTGACGCCCGATCAGCAGTTACCCAGGCTCAAGCCGGTGAAGGGTGGCGATCACGCACGCTGGGTGGCGCTAGCCGACCTGGACCCGGAGGCTCTCTTCGAGGATCACTTCTTTATCATCCAGAATTTTCTCGGTTTACCGGCCGACTTCGGTGGGAATTAGGCCTCGAGGGTCGCGCCTGTGGTTCAGGCCTGTAGAAAGTCCCGCGGCAACTTCTGCATCTGCCGCCACAGCTTCTCCACGCCGGGCTTGTGCACAAGGGAACAGCGATAGAGGCGGATCTCCAGGGGGACATCCCACTCCTTGCCGCCGGCCCTGACCAGGCGACCGCTCTTGAGCTCCTCACGAATACAGAAGTCGGGAATCCAGGCCAGTCCCAACCCCTGAACCACCATCCCCTTGAGGCCTTCGGCCATGGCGGTTTCGTAGACGGTACGCAAACGCAGACGCACGGCATCGTTCTTGAGCAGCATGCGCACGCTGCTTCCCAGGAAGGCGCCCTGGGTGTAGGCGAGATAGGGAATCGATTCGCTACCCTCCAGCGGGAAGCGTGGCGTGCCATCCTCATTAGGCAGGCTGACGGGAAGCATCTTCACCTGGCCGATGGAGAATGAGGGAAACACTTCCGAATCGAGCTGCATGCTGGCGTAGGGGTCGTAGTAGGCCAGCATCAGGTCGCACTTGCCTTCTCGCAGTACATGGATCGCCTCCCCCACGTTCATGGCAACCAGCCGGGTGGGCAGCTCCCCGATTCCCTGCTGGAGGCGCGAGATCCAGGGAGGAAAAAAGCTGAGTGCCAACGAGTGAGCGGCAACGATATCCAGCGCCTCGTTGGCGATGGCGAGCCCACGCAGGTGCCCCAGGCTCTCGTTGAGCTGATCCACCAGGTTACGAGCAGTGACCAGAAACAACTGCCCTTGGGAAGTCAGGTCAACGGGGGTGGTGGAGCGATCCACCAGCGTCGCTCCCACAGCCTGTTCCAGTGCGCGAATACGACGACTGAAGGCGGGCTGGGTGACGTGGCGCTGTCTCGCCGAGGCGGAAAAGCTGCGGGTATTCGCCAGAGCGACGAAATCTTCCAGCCACTTGGTCTCGAGGTTCACCGTGACTCCCGGTCCGCGATTGGCAGAGTGGCCGACTTGTCGGCCATCGTGTTTTGATAATGTATCACTGGATAGGCGCCAGAAGGTAGGCGGCCCGCGACAGCAGTTTGCGCCACAGCGGTCGAGAGGTGATCTCGTCAAGGCCGATGCGCCGGCAGTTAGCGAAGTCCTTCTCGAGCATCAGCCGCACCTGGGCGGCAAAAAGGCGATCCGGCAGGAAGGCAGTGATCTCGAAGTTGAGCCGGAAGGAGCGGTTATCGAGATTCACCGTGCCGACGCTGGCCGCGGCGTCGTCGATAAGCATCACCTTCTGGTGCAGAAAGCCCGGCTGGTAACGGTAGACCTTTACGCCGGCCCTGAGCATATCGGGCAGAAAAGAGAAGGCAGAGAGAAACACCAGCAAGTGATCAGGACGCTCCGGGATCATGATGCGCACGTCGACTCCGCGCATGGACGCCAGGCGTAGGGCATCCTGAACGCCCTGGTCGGGAACAAAATAGGGGCTGGTCACCCACAGGCGCTCCCGGGCGCTGTGGATAGCGTGCTGGACCAGGAGGCTTGCGGTGTCCTGGCGGTCGGCGGGGCCTGAGGGCACGATCACAACCCGTTGACACTCCTCGCAGGTGGTCTGGGGCGTCCACGTCAGGTTGATCACTTCACCGGTGGCCCAGTGCCAATCCTCCCAGAAGGCCTCCTGCAGACCTAGAGCACTAGGCCCGATAAGTTTGAGGTGGGTGTCGCGCCAGGGCCCATGGCGTCCCTGTCCCAGGTACTCAACGCCAACGTTGAAGCCGCCGACCCACCCTTCCCGTCCGTCAACCACCAGCACCTTGCGATGATTGCGAAAGTTGAGCTGGAAGCGGTGGCGAAAGCCCCGCGACGAACGAAAGGCGCTCACCTCCACTCCGCTATTGGCAAGATCGCGAAGATAGCCCTCGTTGAGCTTGTGGCTGCCCATCTCGTCATAGAGGAAATAGACCCGCACCCCGCGTTCGGCCACCTGCTGCAGACGACGCTGGAGTTCGATACCCAGCGCATCGTTGCGCACGATGAAGAACTGGATCAGCACGTACTCCTTGGCCCGCGCGATGCCGTCGAAGAGACTCTCGAAGGTGGCTTCCCCATCGATCAGCAGTTCAGCACGATTACCCCTGGTCAGTGGCATCTGGGCAAGCTGTTCCACCGCACGCACATCAGGGTCGCTGGCATCGGCCTGGAAGGGCTCAACCTGATCACGATAGCGGGCCAGTACGCGACGCAGCACAGTATCGCGCTCACCGCGGGCCGAGACATAGCCGTAGAAGCGTGGTCGACCGAAGATCCAGTAGGCCGGCACCGCAAGATAGGGAAGCGTGATCAGGGAGAGGATCCAGGCGATGGCCCCCTGGGAGGTACGACTCGACAACAGGGCCAGCAGCGCCGAGACGATCCCGAGCACGTAGAAAAGGAAGATGGCCCAGCCGAACAGCCATGCAGTCATGTGTTCTCCCTGAACAACAATGGTCTACAGATATCCAAACACAAGCAACCCCGCCACTGGCGGGGTTGCTTGTGTGCAGCGGGAATCAGACGCGCTCCGCGATGATTTCCTTCCACTTGGCAGGGCCGGTCTGGTGCACCGAGGTGCCCTGGCTGTCGACGGCTACGGTTACCGGCATGTCCTCCACCTCGAACTCGTAGATAGCCTCCATGCCCAGGTCCTCGAAGCCGACCACGCGGGACTTCTTGATCGCCTGGGCCACCAGATAGGCAGAGCCACCTACGGCCATCAGATAGACCGCCTTGTTGTCGCGAATCGCCTCGATGGCGGTCGGTCCTCGCTCGGCCTTCCCGACCATGCCCAGCAGACCGGTCTCTTCCAGCATGGTGCGGGTGAACTTGTCCATTCGGGTGGCCGTGGTGGGACCTGCTGGGCCGACCACTTCATCGCCTACTGGATCCACCGGGCCCACGTAATAAATGAAGCGGCCCTTCATGTCCACGGGCAGCGGTTCCCCCTTGGCGAGCATGTCGACCATACGCTTGTGGGCAGCGTCACGGCCGGTGAGCAGCTTGCCGTTAAGCAGCAGGGTATCGCCAGGCTGCCAGGTCAGAACCTCTTCCGGCGTCACAGTATCGAGATTGACCCGCTTGACATTATCGCCCGCCTCGCGAGTGATTTCTGGCCAGTCCTCGAGCTTCGGCACCGGCAGTGCGGCAGGTCCAGAGCCATTCAGCGTGAAGTGAGCATGCCGGGTGGCGGCGCAGTTGGGGATGATCGCCACCGGTTTGTTAGCCGCATGGGTCGGGAAGTCCTTGACCTTGATGTCGAGCACCGTGGTCAAACCGCCAAGTCCCTGGGCGCCGATGCCGCTCCTGTTGACCTTGTCGAAGAGTTCCAGGCGCAGTTCTTCAGCCCGATTGGCGGCACCGCGGGCCTGAAGTTCCTGGATATCGATGGGATCAAGTAACGCCTCCTTGGCGATTTCCATAGCCTTCTCGGCGGTGCCGCCGATACCGATGCCCAGCATGCCGGGCGGACACCAGCCAGCGCCCATCTTGGGCAACTGCTCCATCACCCAGTCGACCACGCTGTCGGAGGGGTTAAGCATTGCGAACTTGGATTTCGCTTCGCTGCCGCCGCCCTTGGCGGCCACGTACACCTCGACGGTATCGCCCGGGACGATCTTGTGATGGATGATCGCAGGGGTGTTATCACCGGTGTTCTTGCGGGCGCCGTCCGGGTCGGCCAGCACAGAGGCCCGCAGCACGTTGTCGGGTAGTGCATAGGCGCGACGCACGCCTTCGTTGACCATGTCATCCAGGCTCAATTCGGCGTTCCAGCGGACGTCCATGCCAACATGCAGAAAGACCGTCACGATGCCGGTATCCTGGCAAATCGGACGATGGCCCATGGCACACATTCGCGAGTTGATCAGGATCTGGGCGATGGCATCCTTGGCCGCCGGATTTTCCTCGCGCTCATAGGCCTGGGCCATGGCGTCGATAAAATCCTTCGGATGGTAGTAGGAGATGTACTGCAGCGCATCGGCGACACTCTGGATCAGATCGTCCTGGTGGATCACGGTCATGGGCAAGGAGCTCCTTGGTGTTGTCGGCATGCCCACACGTCAGGGGCGATAAATCCGATCAGTGGGCTTTAACGACTGTCATTATACCTTAGCGGACATTCTGCTGACATTTATGCCACCCAATCCATGATTGATTCAGTAGCAAGTAAGATAACGGTATAAATTGGGCCTTGTTACGGAGCTGACTGACATCGGGGGCAGACATAGAGTCTTCGAGAGGCTACCGAATAGCGCTGGATCAATGTGTGGCAGATATGGCATGGCAGACCGTCGCGTTCGAAAACGGCGAAGCGCCAGCGCCGACGAGAGGCGCCGCGACGCCGATCCGCCTCGGCCCAGTCGGGTCGATTGGTCACTCCCGACTGGTCGTAGGCCTGCCGCGTTACCTCGAGAATCGCGCCAGCCAACTGCGCCAGGGCACCCTCCTCCAGATCGACCGGCCTGGCCTGGTAGTGAAGACCCGCAAAGAACAGGATCTCCGAGCGCAGGTAGTTGCCGATGCCGGCGAACAGCGCCTGATCAAGCAACAGGCCTCCGAGGCCGCGCCGACGGAAACGGGCATCCTGCAGGCGCGACATGGCCTGCCCCACCGTGACGCCATGGGTCAGAAGGTCGGGGCCGAGACGTGACAGAAAAGGGTGTTCGCCAAGCCTGTGCGCCTCCCATAGCGAGACATCCGAAGCGCTATAGAGGCTTGCCGCCCTGCCCTCCGCCACCAGTCTCACTCGCAGAGAACGCCCGGTATCGGGCTCACGCTCGGCGTCATGGAGCTTCCAGACGCCGTAGAGTTGATTGTGGGAGTAGAGTACCCGGCCATCGTCAAAGCGCGTCAGCAGCGCCTTCCCCCAGCTATCCACGGCGGAAACTTCACGCCCGATCAGCGAGGCGGCCTCCTGGGCCAGTTCTGGAAAGTAGAACCACACCTGCTCCAGGCGCCGGCCGGCGAGCTGCTCGTGCACTCGGTCGGCGGCGCGGCGAGTTTCGGGACCTTCCGGCATTACACGGTCCCCAGCACCAGCTGACGCTCCTTGAGCTGATGCAGCCGGTCGCGAAGCCGTGCGGCCTCCTCGAACTCCAGGTTCTGGGCTGCCTCGAACATGGCGTCCTCGACCCGAGTCGCCTCCCGAACCAGCTCCGACGGCGACAGCTCGGCGGGGTCGTAGATCGCCTCCTTCTCTGCCACCTTGCGCTCGCCGCGCCGGCCCTTGCCCTTGCGGCCTGGTGCCTGGGCGGCCTCCAGAATGTCGGCCACCGAGCGGGTCACGGTAGTCGGGGTGATACCATGCTCCTCGTTATGGGCGACCTGCTTGGCGCGGCGACGGTCGGTCTCCTCCATGGCGCGGCGCATGGAATCGGTGACTCGGTCTCCGTAGAGGATCGCCTTGCCGTGGACGTTGCGCGCGGCGCGGCCCATGGTCTGGATCAGCGAGCGCTCATTGCGCAGGAATCCCTCCTTGTCGGCGTCGAGGATCGCCACGAGGGAGACCTCGGGAATGTCGAGCCCCTCGCGCAGCAGGTTGATCCCCACCAGCACATCGAACTTGCCCAGACGCAGGTCGCGAATGATTTCCACCCGCTCCACGGTGTCGATGTCCGAGTGCAGGTATCGCACGCGCACGCCATGCTCATCCAGATACTCGGTGAGATCCTCGGACATGCGCTTGGTGAGCGTCGTGACCAGCACTCGCTCGCCGACGTCGGTTCGCAAGCGAATCTCCGAAAGCAGGTCGTCCACCTGAGTACTGGCGGGCCGGACTTCAATCTCCGGATCGAGCAGCCCGGTGGGTCGCACGACCTGCTCCACCACCTGGCCGGCATGGGATGCCTCGTAGGGCCCCGGTGTGGCGGAGACGAAGATCGTCTGGGGACTGATCGCCTCCCACTCCTCGAATTTCATCGGGCGGTTGTCCAGCGCCGAGGGCAGCCGGAACCCATATTCCACCAGCGTCTCCTTTCGTGAGCGATCACCCTTGTACATCCCGCCCACCTGGGGAACGCTGACGTGGGACTCGTCGATGAAAAGCAGCGCATCCGCCGGCAGGTAGTCGAAGAAGGTGGGCGGCGGTTCGCCCGGATTACGACCGGAGAGATAGCGGGAGTAGTTCTCGATACCGTTGCAGTAGCCGAGCTCCAGCATCATCTCGATATCATAGAGGGTGCGCTGTTCCAGGCGCTGTGCCTCGACCAGCTTGTCATGCTTGCGCAGCCAGTCCAGGCGTTCCACCAGTTCGGCCTTGATCGCATCGATGGCACCGAGGATGGTCTCCCGGGGTGTCACATAGTGGGACTTGGGGTAGATGGTCATGCGCGGCATCTTGCCCCGCACCTCGCCGGTAAGCGGATCGAACAGGCTGATGGTATCGATCTCGTCATCGAACAGCTCCACGCGCACCGCCTCGTCCTCGGCGTCGGCCGGGAAGATATCGATCACATCGCCACGCACCCGATAGGTGCCGCGCTTGAAGTCCATATCGTTGCGGGTGTACTGCAGCTCCGCCAGACGGCGCAGGAAGGAGCGCTGGTCAATCAGCTCGCCGCGGGTGAAGTGCAGGCGCATCTTCAGATACTGCTCGGGGTCGCCCAGGCCGTAGATGGCCGACACCGAGACCACGATAAGCGCATCGCGGCGCTCCAGCAGCGCCTTGGTGGCCGACAGACGCATCTGTTCGATATGCTCGTTGATGGACGCATCCTTTTCGATAAAGGTGTCCGACGACGGCACGTAGGCCTCGGGCTGGTAGTAGTCGTAGTAGGAGACGAAGTATTCGATGGCATTGTCGGGGAAGAACGCCTTGAACTCGCCGTAGAGCTGGGCCGCCAGGGTCTTGTTGGGTGCCATAACGATGGTCGGACGCTGCAGGCGCTCGACCACATTGGCCATGGTGAAGGTCTTTCCCGACCCGGTGACCCCAAGCAACGTCTGGTGGGCAAGCCCTGCATCCAGCCCCTTGACCAGATTATCAATGGCCCGGGGCTGGTCGCCGGCGGGCTGAAACTTCGAGGCGAGGCGAAAGGGCTTGCTCATTGAGTCTCCGTGTTGTTGGTCGTCGGGTGTATCAGGCCTCGACGCTGGTTCGAGTGGTCACCTCCACGGTGGCACTGGTCATCAGGCGATGGATGGGGCACTTGTGACTGATCTCCTCGAGTCGCACACGCTGCTCTGGATCCTCGATGCCGTGAAAGGTCATCTCCACGTCCAGCCGATAGGTACCGTGGCGCTCCTCGCTGTCGTCGCGATGCACCTTTACGCTGATGCCTTCAAGGGGCCACTTCTTGCGCTGGGCATACATCATCGAGGTGATCGCCTTGCAGGCGCCCAGCGAGAGGTCAAAATAGTCGTGGGGATCGGGGGCGCTCCCTTCACCGCCATAGGCGACCGGCACGTCAACGAACAGATCCTCGAATCCGTCCAGTTCGACCCTCTGGCGGAAGACATGGTTGCGCTCGCTGATGACTTCAATGGTCTTTTTCATGGAAACCTCCTGTTCAATTGACCTGGATGGGGAGCTTGAGGGCTTCGACAGCCTTGATCAGCGCCTCACGGCGGATGCGCCCTTCGACCTCGGCACCGTGGCGACCCACCTCGGCGCTGTCAACGCCATCGAGCATCATCAGGGCAGTGGTGATACGGTTGATCTGATCAGCGTTATCGACGCCCTTGAAGCTCAGCGATTGGTGCGCCATAAGACAGCTCTCCGAGTGATGACCAGGGTATGGCAAACAGGTATGGCAAACCGGTGTGGCGAGAGGCTGGCGCGACTGGCCCGAGCGGAATATGCGAGCGATTCTAGCATGGCGCCGAGACGACCACAGCGGTTGCAAAGTCGCACGGCTACCCGCACAAGAGAAGCCAACCACCCAGCAAACAACAAGGAGTTCACCATGCACGACTGGATCACCGCCCCACGCGGATGGCAGTGTGCCGAGGACCGGATCGTCTTCGACACTCCGACGCCGGCCCGCCAGGCACTGGACGGGACCGTGGTGACGCCGCTGGTCCACCTGGGCGCGCTCGACGTGTTCGGCCCCGATGCCGAGAAATTCCTGCAGGGCCAGACCAGCGCCCAGGTGGGCCTGGCCGACGGCGACCTGGCTCCCCTCACGGTGTTCTGCACTCCCAAGGGGCGAATGTTGGCCAACGCCCAACTGCTTCGTGTGACCGAGGGGCATTACCGCTTGCTGATGCAGCGCGGTCTCGTCCAGCCGCTGGCAGAGCACCTGGGTAAGTTTGCCGCCTTCTACAAGGCACAAATCGAGGTGCGCGACGACCTGGCGCTGATCGGGCTGATCGGCCGTGAGGCTCCGGCGCTGGCAGAGGTCAGGCTGGATCTGCATCCGCCGGCGGTCTGGCATCAGGCCGGAGATGCCGACGTGCAGTTGCTGGCCCATCCCGGGCCGCGCCCTCGTCTGCTGATCTGTCTGGCCCCCGAGCGGGCCTCGTCGCTGTGGATCCGCTTCGCCGAGCAGATCCCTGTCGTGGGCAACGGGGTGTGGTGCCTGCATGACATTCAGGCCGGCCTGGCCTGGCTGACGCCGGTGCATCGCGATGCCCTGCTGCCGCAGATGATCAACTGGGAGGCGCTGGGCGGCATCAGCTTCAAGAAGGGCTGCTATACCGGGCAGGAAGTCGTGGCCCGCGCCCATTTCCGCGGCCAGGTAAAGCGCCGCCTGATGCGTGCTCAGCTGGAAGGCCGCGAGCTGCCGCCACTGGGCAGTCCGGTGGAGACAGTCGACGGCAAGGCGGTGGGTGAGGTGCTGGCCGCAGAGCTGGACGCCTATGACCAGGCGGAAATCCTGGCGGTGCTGACCACGAAGGAGGACCTGGGGCCTCTGCGCGTGGCCGGCCAGGCGTTCAAGCAGTTGAAGCTCCCCTACCCCATCGAACGACTGGATCCCGAGAGTCTGGCGGCAAGGGACTGAGTCGCCAAGAGACTCATTCACCGAAACCTATGCCACCAACCACCCCACAATGCCACCAGCCACCTCACAGCTGGAACAGCCGTCGCGCGGTGGTGGTGCTGTTTTCCGCCACTCGTTCGACCGACTGGCCGCGCAGCTCGGCGACCATGCGGCACACCGTCACTATCCGGGCCGGTTCGTTGCGCTCCCCTTGATGGCCGGCCAGTGGCATATCGGGGCTGTCCGTCTCCAGCACGAAGCCGTCATCGGGCAGCGCGGCCACTGCGCGATGTAAACGCTTTGCCCGCTCATGGGTCACGGCGCCCCCCAGACCCACCACGAAGTCCAGATCGATAAACCGTTGCGCCTGCTCCGGCGAGCCGGCGAAGGCATGGATCAGTCCACCGGCAGGAAGCGCAAGCTGGCGCAGACGCTTGGCCATCCGGTCATTGGCGCGCACGCAGTGGACCACCACCGGCAGCTTATGCTCCTTCGCCAGCCTGAGCTGAGCATCGAAGAGCCCCCACTGGGCCTCGAGCGTCTCCGGGAAGCGGGCATCGATCCCGCACTCGCCCAGGGCGACGATCCTGGGGCCCGCCTCTCCAGCATGCTTCGCAAGGGTCCGGGCCAGGGCCTCGAGATCCCCCTTCCGGTGGGTCTCCATGAAATAGGGATGCAGCCCCAGGCAGACACTGACGTCGCCCCGCTGGCCCAGCGCCAGCACGCCCGGCCAGCGTTCACGGGTGGTTCCCGGCACTACAAAATGCGAAACGCCCACTGCCCTGGCCCGGTCGAACATCGCCTCGCGGTCGTCGTCGAAATCGGGGAAATCCAGGTGGCAGTGGGCGTCGATCAACATGGGAGAGTTCAGTGCTCCCGGGTGGGCTGGAAGCGGATCTCCGGCCAGCGCTCCTGGGTCATCTGCAGGTTGACCCGAGTGGGCGCAATGTAGGTCAAGTAGCCGCCGCCGTCGATGGCCAGGTTAGCGCTGGCCTTGCGCTTGAACTCCTCGAGCTTCTTGGCATCTTCGCAGTAGATCCAGCGGGCAGTATTGACGTTCACCCCCTCATAGACCGCCTCCACCTTGTACTCCTCCTTGAGGCGATGGGCGACCACGTCGAACTGCAGGGACCCCACGGCGCCGAGGATCAGGTCGTTGTTGTCCACCGGCATGAACACCTGGGTGGCGCCCTCTTCGGAGAGCTGCTGCAGGCCCTTCTGTAGTGCCTTCATCTTCAGCGGATCCTTCAGGCGCACCCGCTTGAAAAGCTCAGGAGCAAAGTGCGGAATACCGGTGAAGCGCATCTCCTCGTTGTGGGTGAAAGTGTCACCGATCTGGATGGTGCCGTGGTTATGCAGGCCGATGATGTCACCCGGCCAGGCCTCTTCGACCTGAGTGCGATCCGCGGCCATAAAGGTCAGGGCATCCGCGATCTTGACGTCCTTGCCGATGCGCACATGGCGCATCTTCATGTTCTTCTCATACTTGCCCGAGCAAACCCGCAGGAAGGCGATGCGATCCCGGTGATTGGGGTCCATATTGGCCTGGATCTTGAAAACAAAGCCGGTGAAGCGTTCATCCTCGGCCTCGACAACGCGAGTGTCGGTCTTACGGGGTTGGGGCGGCGGCGCGTACTCCACGAAACCGTCCATCATCTCGCGGACGCCGAAGTTGCCCATGGCGGTCCCGAAGTAGACCGGTGTGAGCTCGCCACGCAGGTAGGCCGCGTGATCGAATTGATGGGAGGCGCCGCGCACCAGCTCCACCTCCAGGCGCAGCTCAGCGGCCAGGTCCTCACCGAGGATGTCGTCCACCTCGGGGTTGTCGAGCCCCTCGATGCGCCTGTCATCGGGGATGCGGCTGCCCTGCCCCTGGGTGTAGAGATGCACTACGTCGTTGTAGAGATGATAGATGCCCTTGAAGTGACGCCCCATGCCGATCGGCCAGGTCATTGGCGCGCACTGGATATTGAGCACCTCCTCGACCTCGTCCATCACCTCGATGGGCTCGCGGATGTCGCGATCCATCTTGTTGACGAAGGTGAGAATCGGCGTGGTGCGCAGGCGGCATACCTCCATCAGCTTGACGGTCCGCGCCTCGACGCCCTTGGCGCCGTCGATCACCATCAGCGCCGAGTCCACCGCGGTCAGGGTGCGGTAGGTATCCTCGGAGAAGTCCTCGTGGCCCGGGGTATCGAGCAGGTTCACGATGCGCCCGCCATAGGGAAACTGCATCACCGAGGTGGTCACCGAGATGCCGCGTTCCTGCTCCATCTTCATCCAGTCGGAAGTGGCGTGGCGATCGGCCCGTTTGCTCTTCACGGAGCCCGCCATCTGGATGGCGTTTCCGAACAGCAGCATCTTCTCGGTGATGGTGGTCTTGCCCGCGTCGGGGTGACTGATGATTGCGAAAGTTCTGCGCAGCCCGACTTCACGGGCCAGGGAGGGGGTTGACATCAATGCGGTGCCTGGTCGGGACTCGAATGAGATTTCGAAAGGTCAGCATGATACCGCGACAGGCCATGGCTCTGCACCCCGCACAACCCAGAGACGTGGCGCAACGACTCATCCGACTATCGGGGGCAGCGTTCGATGATGAGCAGAGTGCTTTCATCGATATCCAGCACTACCAGGGGGTCCGAGACTCCCGCTTCCTCCAGCCACCTTAGCTGCAGACGGTAGGCTTCCCCCTCGAGGATGCCTCGAGTCCGTATGCCGTGGTCCTCCCGATGGTGGACCTGGAAATGGTGGACCAGCTCGTGAAGCAAATAACTCCTGTCGACGAGATCATCACTGTCGAAAGTGATATCGAGATAGATGATCTTCTCGGCAGGGTCGTAGGCCCCCTTGAGCAGGATTCCTTGTTGCTCCGGAAAGTCGGGAAAGCATCGCTGCTGAAGCCGGGACTGGTTCTCGAACAGGATCTCGGGTACCGGTGGTTCGCGGTAGTCCGTTCGCAAGGCCAGCCAGGTGCTCAGCCCCCGGACTAGGGGCTGAAGCGAAGGGATTGGCGTTCCATCGGGGGATGCAGGTGCCGCCGACAAGGAGAAAGAAGCGATCATCAGGAGAATCAGCCAGCTCGCGCTGCGGCATCGCCATGATGACAGATTCGACATCTGCCGCGCGTTTCTCTTCCACGAGCCGTGACGCTTAATGCGCCTAAGACACCGAATGGCCGCCTGCTGACAGCAAGGGCTCAAGTCGAAGGCCGCGCTGCGATCGGCATTGTACGGACGCTGCCAGGCGATGAAATCCCGCGTTTCATGGTTGCACCTCCTCTGGTGGAAATACGCTGGAAGTCCTCGAAGGCCCCGTCAATGGATCCTCGCTGCGGATACGCGCGTAGCGATCAATACGCAGGGCAAGCTCGCGGACACGGTCAAGGGGGCTCGTCATGACGGGTATCTCCAGCAAAAAGCGTCGATGCCTACTCTGGAAGACTAGCTCCCGAGTCGCCGGAAGGCAGGTATGCCGGCGTTGCCTGATCCTGCCCTGTTTTTACCCAGGGGCTCAAGCAGCCGTATCTCGTCGTCGTATCCACCGGATCGGGTATCATCAGGTCAACGCACTCACGGAGTCGTCATGACCACCACCCAACCCCTGCCTCTCTCCACCCCCAGCCGCAACCTGGTGCGCCTGACCATCGTGCGAGGGATCACCTGGACCGGCTTCCTGGTCGGCGTCATCGTCGGCGTGGAACTGCTCGGCTTCGATCTGCGGGTCAACGCGGTGATCGGCGTGGTGCTGGCCATGGCGCTGGTCAACCTGGCCACCTGGTGGCGGTTGGGACGCCATCGGGCCGTCTCCCACGCCGAGTACCTGGCCCACCTGCTGGCCGACGTGGCGGGTCTCACCCTGTTGTTCTACTTCACCGGCGGCTCCAGCAACCCTTTCATCACCTACTACCTGGTGCCGGTGACCATCGCCGCCGCCACTCTGCCCTGGCGGTACGCCTGGATCATTGCCACCTCGGCGCTGGTGGCCTACTCGCTGCTGATGGTGAATTATCACCCGGTGCCCCAGCTTGTCCATGGGGGGCATGCCGACCAGGGGGTCAGCCTGCATGTGCTGGGCATGTGGCTCAACTTCGCCCTGTCGGCGGGACTGGTCACCTTCTTCATCTACAAGATGGCCCATGCGCTGCGCAGCCGGGAGCAGGCGCTGTCACGCACCCGGGAAGCCGCCCTGCGCAACGAACAGGTCCTGGCGGTGGCCACCCAGGCAGCGGGCACCGCCCACGAACTGGGCACGCCACTCTCCACCATGGCCGTGTTGTTGACCGACATGCGCGACGACGCCAGGGATAACCCCATGCTGGTCAAGGATATCGAGCTACTGCGCCAG
The DNA here is from genome assembly GCA_051751685.1 of Pseudomonadota bacterium. Taxonomy (GTDB): domain Bacteria; phylum Pseudomonadota; class Gammaproteobacteria; order Pseudomonadales; family Halomonadaceae; genus Halomonas. Next base: position 140,205 of record JBNJLE010000006.1, read on the forward strand.
CAGGTGGACACCTGCAAGTTGCGGCTGCGGCAACTGGTCGAGAACGCCGATCGGCGACGCATGGGTGAGCCCCAGGTACGCGATGCCGAAATGTGGCTGGCCGGCGTGGTGCAGCGCTGGCTGGTACTGCGCCCCGACGTCAGCCACCTGATGGAGGTGGCCGAGCGGCGCGGTCGGCCCTGGATCTCGGTGGATACCACCCTGGAGCAGGCGCTGACCAACCTGCTCAACAACGCGGCCGACGCCAACCCCGACAATATCCTGATCGGCCTTGACTGGAACACCGAGGAAGTGGTTGTTGACATTCGAGATCACGGCCCCGGCGTCGCCCTCTCCATCGCCGATCAGCTCGGCGAGACCTTCATCTCTACCAAGAGCAAGGGGCTGGGCATCGGTCTGTTCCTGACCCACGCCACCATCAACCGCCTCGGCGGCGGCGTCAGCCTGTATAATCATCCCGAGGGGGGCACCCTGACCGAAGTGGTGCTGCCGCGCAGTGATCCGGCCAGCTGAGCCGTCAACCGGAAACAAGAGGACACCATGCAAGAACATGCCAAGGCCGAACGGCTGCTAATCATCGATGATGACGAGATGTTCTGCCACGTGCTGGATCGCGCCATGCGCCGTCGCGGCTTCGAGGTGCTGGTAGCCCATGACGCCGAGCAGGCGTTGGCCCTGGCGCACCAGCATAAGCCGACGCTGGCCACCCTGGACCTGAAGCTGGAGCATGACTCCGGTCTCAAGCTGCTGCCGGATCTGCTGGAGGTGGTGCCGGAGTGCCGAGTGGTGGTACTGACCGGCTACTCCAGCATCGCGACCGCCGTGGAGGCGATCAAACTGGGGGCGGTGAACTACATGTGCAAGCCGGCGGACGCCGACGAAGTGCTGGCCGCTTTCGACAAGGAAGTCGGGGACCCTGAAACGGGAGTGGCCGAACAGCCCCCGTCGATCAACCGGATCGCCTGGGAGCATATCCAGAAGGTGCTGCATGAGCACGACGGCAACATCTCTGCCACGGCTCGAGCGCTGGGGATGCACCGGCGCACCCTGCAGCGCAAGCTGCAGAAGCGTCCGGTGCGGCGCTGAGCGTCCATGCCGGCTCTCGGGGGTTACTGCGCCGTCCAGCCCAGATCGATGTTCCAGCTCGACCCGGTGACGGCGCCGGCAGAATTCGATGCCAGATAGGCGACCAGTTCGGCTACCTCGACCGGTTCGATCAGGCGCTTCACCGCGGCGTTCTTCAGCATGATCTGCTCGATCACCTCCTGCTCCTCCATGCCGTGCAACTTCGCCTGGTCGGCGATCTGATTGTCCACCAGCGGCGTCTTTACGTAGGCCGGGCAGATGGCGTTGGCGGTAATCCCCTGGGATCCGCCCTCGAGGGCGGCGGTCTTTGTCAGGCCAATCATGCCGTGCTTGGCGCTGATATAAGCAGACTTCCCGGGGGAGGCCACCTGGGCGTGCACCGAGGCGATATTGATCACCCTGCCCCAGCCGTTCTGACGCATCGAGGGCCAAGCGGCCTGGGTAAGCAGGAAAGGGGCGGTGAGCATCAGGTCGATGATCTGGCGCCACTTTGCCTCGGGAAACTCCTCGATGGGCGCGACGTGCTGGATGCCGGCGTTGTTGACCAGGATGTCCACCCGACCGAAGCGGCGAATGGCCTCCGCCACCGCGGCCTTGCAGGCCTCGCCATCGGTGAGGTCTGCCTCGAAGAAAGAGGCACCGGCACGCTCGGCCACTTCGGCGCCCGCCGGATTGAAGTCCACGGCCAACACCTGATGGCCCAACTCGCAGAAATGACGAACCACGGCCTCACCGATGCCGCTGGTGGTGCCGGTCACCAGCGCGACGCGGGGGGTAAAAGTGGCAGATCCTGTCATGAAGGACTCCTTGTAATGGAAACTCGAGCTCGCAATGATGCAGCGCAACCAGCATAAGACGGGGCCGCGTCAGGCGCCACCTTCGCCGCCTTCATCGGCAATCATCACTCGCTGCATCAGCCGCTGCGCGAGCCGACTGGCCGCCTGGCGGTTGGCGATATCCGAGAGATCCTCAAGCAGTACCAGCCGTCTGCACCACTCTCCCTCACCCAGCCGAACCGTCTCCAGGGAGTAATCGCCCGATGGCAGCGTCAGCCAGTGCCGAGCCCCCGCCTCCTGCGGCCCATCGGGCTCCTCGGCGGACACCACCACCAGCCACAGCGACACTGGCGTCACCAGCGCACCGACCAGCTGCTCACCCAAAACGGGGTCATCGTATCGCTGGAAACAAAGGGCATCGGCGGCCAGGCGCGGGTTGAAGGACGGCGCGGTCTTGGCGTCGCGCAGATGGGCACGCGTCCAGGCCTGGGCCAGCCGATGCAGTCGGGCGTACTGCTCAGAGGTCAGGGCATGCATGGGGGACTCTCCTCGGCAAATGCGCCGCAGTATAGCGCCGCTCTCCCCGCCGTACAGCCTGACTGCTATGCTGGAAACCCCTTATCCGTAAGTGCCGTGGAGCCCCTCATGACCGATGCGGAACGCCTGGCCCTGGCCGTCGAGATCGCCAAGGAGGCTGGGTCGATGATATCCGAGGCGCGGGATCAGCAGACCTTTGGCCACCGCTACAAGCAGGGCCATGAATTGGTCACCGACGTGGATGTTGCCGTGGACACCCATATCACTGCGCGGCTCGAGGCCAATTTTCCCGAGGAGGCACGACTCAGCGAGGAACTGGCCCCGGAGCGCGATATGCTGTGCGATGATGCGCCGCTGTGGGTGGTAGATCCCGTCGATGGCACCGTCAACTTCGCCCATGGACTGCGCCACGTGGCGGTCTCCATCGCCTGGGCGGTGGCAGGCCACGTGCGCATCGGCGTGGTCCACGCTCCGTTCCTCGGCGAGACCTTCACTGCGATGGCGGGTCTGGGCGCCCACTGTAACGGGCAACCGATCCGGGCCAGTCGCACCGGCAACCTGGAGCGCTGCCTGGTGGGCACCGGCTTTCCCTACCGACGTGACAGCCGCCCACCGCTGATGCGCCGATTGACGGCCGTACTCCAGCGCTGCCAGGACGTAAGGCGCAACGGTTCGGCGGCGCTGGATCTCTGTGACGTGGCCTGCGGACGGCTGGATGCCTACTATGAGAGCGTCTCTCCCTGGGACTTCGCTGCGGGCTGGTTGATCGCCCGAGAGGCTGGCGCTCGCACCGGTCACCTCTACCCACCCCCCTCAGGTTACCCCGAGGATCTCTATGGCGAGAACCTGCTGGTGACCAGCCCCGGCATCTACCGTGAGCTCGGCGATCTGCTTCGTCGGGCCGATGCCGGTGAGCGGGGATAGTCCAAGCGGCTCCCTCATAGGGTCAGCCAATGGCGCCCCCCGATCCCGGCTATTGGCGAGCCCGCCCTCGATCCGTCACAATAATCGCCCATCAGTACATGAATACTTCAGGAGTCCGCATGTTCGTTGCCATCTTCGGCCGCCCCGGCTGCCCCTTCTGTGTCTTCGCCAACGAACTGGCCACCCGGCTGCAGCAAGCTGGCGCCATCGACGGGTTCCGCTATGTCGATATCCAGGCGGAGGGGATCACCAAGGCCGATCTTCAGCAAACCATCGGCAGGCCGGTGCATACCGTACCGCAGATCGTTATCGACGAGACCGCCATCGGCGGCTATACCGAGTTCGAGCAGTACGTCCGCATCCATGGGCTGCTGTCGCCGGTTCGCAGCGTCTGATCCAATCCCCACCCCTCATAGCCTCTCACACGGTCAACCGGCTGAAAACGTCATCTCGGCGTTGAAAGGCCTTAGAGGTCACCTGCCTATACTTCCCGCCAGCATCCATGACAAGGGAAGCCAACGATGCAGAGGGAAGAGTTCGTCCAGCAGCTGTGGCTGGATTATATCCACCAACACCCGGATGTGGGTGCTCTCCGACTGTGGCCGATCGACGCCCAGGCAGAGTATATGGCGCTGTTGACGCTCAATCATGGCCCGTGGTGCATGGATGCCCTGCTGCCCAGTCTGGCCCGCCTTGGCTATCGGCCGGGCAACCGGCACGCCATGGCCGACCGCGGCCTGCTGGTCACGCTTCTCTCTCCTCCCGACGATGGCCCCTGGCTGGTGCTGGCCGAACTGCAGCTCGGCACACTTTCCCGCCTCCCCCGCCAACGCCTCGAATCCCTGATGGCGCTGACCCCCGAGGCCGACCGGCGCGGCCAGAATCTGCTGTGCCGTGGACGCCCCTGGCCAATGCCAGACTGGTCCACCTACCAGTTGCTCCATGGGGCTCACCCTCTCGCCGGCCTGCTCGCCGTCAATGGCCCGCGCCTGCACCATGCCGGTTTCGACTGCCAGCGCCTCGGCGACTCCCTCGAGCATTTTGACTCACGGCTCGCTGACTTCGGCTTCAACGGCAGCAGCGACCGTCAACACGGCATCTTTCCCGTGTCGGGGCTGCTCGATTTCCGCTTCTATCCTGCCTGCTCCCAGCGCCTGCCCTTCGCCGATGGCGACGAGCACCGCATCGACAGCGGGGGACTGGCGCTGGTGCAGAAGTCGGTAAGCGCCAACCAGGAGCGCGCCGTGGAGCTGCTACTGCCTCACCACACCCGCTGCGAGATTGCCTGACCGTCCTTGTCAACGGCGCCAGCCCGGACGCAGAACGTCCGGGCTGGCTAGGCTCACCCTGGATCAGGCGTGTGGTCAGTCGAAGGTCATTTCCGGCACGTGATCGGGTACGATCAGCTTGCCGGAAGTCTTCTCGACGATCTCTTCAACGGAGATGCCCGGGGCGCGCTCCTTGAGATGAAAGGCACCATCCTTGATCTCCATGTAGGCCAGATCGGTCAGCACCCGATTGATGCAGCCCGCGCCGGTCAGCGGCAGGGTGCATTTCTCGAGGAGCTTGGACTCACCGTGCTTGGAGGCGTGGGTCATGGTGCAGATGATGTTCTCGGCGCCAGCCACCAGGTCCATGGCGCCGCCCATGCCCTTGATCAGCTTGCCGGGCACCATCCAGGAAGCGATATTACCCTCCTGATCCACTTCGAAGGCGCCGAGCACGGTCAGGTCCACGTGACCACCGCGGATCATGGCGAAGGACTCCGCAGAGTCGAAGATCGCCGCGCCGGGGCGAGCGGTGACGGTCTGCTTGCCGGCGTTGATCATGTCGGCGTCGACCTCCTCCTCGGTGGGGAAGCGCCCCATGCCAAGCAGGCCGTTCTCTGACTGCAGCATCACGTCGATACCGGCCGGCACGTAGTTGGCGACCAGGGTCGGAATGCCGATGCCCAGGTTGACGTAGAAGCCGTCCTCGAGTTCGCGCGCCACGCGCATTGCCATCTGTTCGCGAGTAAGTGCCATCTTGTTGCCTCGTTGTTCGATGTAACCGCTTCGGGGGAGAAGCTCAGGAAGCGCCGGCCGGGCCGGCGGTCATCGCATCGCGTCGGCCTCAAGCCTCGCGGACAGTGCGCTTCTCGATGCGCTTCTCGAAGCTGCCCTGGATGATACGGTCAACGTAGATACCCGGGGTGTGGATCTGGTCGGGGCTCAACTCGCCGGGCTCGACGATCTCCTCCACTTCCACCACGGTAATCTTGCCGCAGGTGGCGGCTAACGGGTTAAAGTTCTGCGCGGTGTCGCGATAGACCACGTTGCCGTAGCGATCAGCCTTCCAGCCCTTGACGATGGCGAAATCCGCGTGGAACGCCTCCTCGAGGATATAGTGGCGCCCGTTGAATTCGCGCACCTCCTTGCCGTCGCCAATGGGCGTGCCATAGCCGGTGGCGGTGAAGAAGGCGGGAATACCCGCGCCGCCGGCACGCATCTTTTCGGCCAGGGTGCCCTGAGGCGTCAGGATGACCTCGATCTCGTCATTGAGCATCTGCTGCTCGAACAGCGCATTCTCGCCCACATAGGAGGCGAAGAAGCGCGAGATCTGCTTGTCTTCCAGCAGCAGGCCCAGGCCGAAACCGTCGACGCCGCAGTTGTTGGAGATCACGGTGAGGTCCTTGACACCGAGACGCTTGATCTCGGCGATCAGATTCTCGGGAATGCCGCAGAGACCGAAACCGCCGGCAACGACGGTCATGCCGCTCTCGATACCTGCCATCGCCTCTTCATAGGAGTTAACGCGCTTGTCGAATCCGGCCATAGTGGCGCCTCATGGTGTTGTGAACAGTTGTTGTCAACCAATGTGGTGAAAAAATCGGGTGGTGGGTGGAATGTTGCTGTCGATAACCGATGAATCTCGTGCATCTAGCGTACCGCTGCAGAATAACCGGTCAAGGCAAGAGAGTGGCACCAGTGTTAGCCCTGGCAATATATTTGTTAAGTTTGTTTTTTTTATTGATTAATTAAATACTATTATAAATTTGACCTTGGTAGCATGCCATGACCGTCAAGCAGCTCCGTGCCTTTCTCGCCGTGGCACAGACCCTGAGCTTCACGCAGGCCTGTGAGCGACTCCATCTCTCCCAGCCGGCGCTGAGCCTGGCCATCAAGGGGCTCGAGGAGAGTCTCGGCGGACGCCTGCTGGCTCGCACAACGCGCAGCGTGCGCCTCACCCCGGAAGGGGACTCGTTTGTTCCATTGGCCAAACGTTTACTGGCAGAGTGGGACAACAGCGAGGAGTTGATGCGCCAGCGTTTCACACTGCAGCTGGGCCGCCTGACCGTCGCCGCCATGCCGTCGTTCGCCAGTAATCTTCTCCCCCCGGCGCTGATGGTCTTCCGCAGCCGGCATCCGCGGATCAACGTGACGGTTCACGACGTGATCAACGAGCAGGTCATCGAGATGGTACGCGATCACCAGGTGGAACTGGGTATCGCCTTCAAGCCCGAGGCCCTGGGCAGCCTCACCTTCACGGCGCTGTTTATCGACCGCTTCGTGGCCGTGGTGCCGCCCAGCTCGTGGCTGGCCCGCCACGACAGGCTCAGCTGGGAGACCCTGCTGAGCCATGACTTCATTGCCCTGCAGCGACCCTCCATGGTGCGCCGGCTGCTGGAGCAGCAGATCGGTGAACGTGGCATCCGCCTGCCAGTCGCCTTCGAGAGCCACCAGCTGGCCACCGTGGGACGCATGGTGGCCAGTGGTCTGGGGGTCAGCGCAGTGCCATCGCTGTGCGCGAAGCAGATGGAAGAGCTCGGCGCCCGCTGCCTGCCGCTGGATGACCCAGCCATCGAGCACGCCGTCGGCATGCTCACCCACGGCGAGCTATCCGCCGCCGCCCTGGCCTTGCGCCAGGTGCTGATGGAAACCCTCAGCCACGCCGCCCGGGATGGCGACTGAGGTCGCTGGGCACCCGTCCGACGATCCTTTAGCATGGCGTCACCCGGCACTCCCCGACCCTTCGCCCACGGAGTAACGCATGCCGACCCTCAAGGGGCTCGTCAGTCTTCTACTGCTCACCCTCAACACTCTCGTCTGGGGAGTCCCACTGATACTGCTGACTCTGGTCAAGCTGGTGACCCCGGGGCGTGCCTTGCAACGCCGCATGCTGCGGGGACTCAACGCCCTGGCTCTCAACTGGATCGGCGTCAACCTCTGGTGGATGCGTCGCTGGCTGAAACCACGCTTCGAGCTCGAGATTCCCGAAGGGCTCAGCCGAGACCAGTGGTGGCTGGTGATCTCGAACCACCGCAGCTGGACCGATATCTTCGTGCTGTTTTTCGCCCTCCATCGGCGCATTCCCATGCCGCGTTTCTTCCTCAAGCGTCAACTGATCTGGATACCCATCGTAGGGCTCGCCTGGTGGGCCCTGGAGTACCCCTTCATGCGCCGCATGAGCGCGGAGGAGCGGGCCCGTCATCCCCACCTGGCACGCCGCGACCATGAGGCCACCGAACGGATGTGCCGGCGAGCACGGGAAACCCCTATTGCCATCTTCAACTTCCTCGAGGGAACCCGTTTCACACCAGCCAAGCGCGACGCCCAGGGAGCGCCCTACCGCGAGCTACTGCGACCCAGGGCCGGCGGCATCGCGCAAGTCCTCAGCCTGCTCGGGGATCGACTGGAGGGCATCCTCGACGTGACGCTGCGCTATGACAACCCCAACCCCACTTTCTGGGGCTTTCTGTGCGGGCAGGAGCAGCGCGTCATCATGAAGGCGCGTATTCTGTCGGTGCCCGCCTGGATGCTCGAGGGAGACTACGACGACCCTGACTACAAGGAACGCTTCCACTCATGGATCAATGCCCTGTGGCAGGAAAAGGACGACTCACTCTCGCACTGATGGTGACGCTGCTGATGCTTGGCGGCTGCGCCTCACGGCCTGATGTCCCCGACAGCGCAAACACCACCAGCAGCGCCGACAGCGGCGGCTTGGTGGTGGTTCAGCGCGGCGATACCCTGGGAGAGATCGCCCGACGCGGCGGCGTACCCCTGGAGCGCCTGCAGCGCTTCAACCCCGATGCTGACTCGACGCGCCTCGCCGTCGGCCAGCGTCTGCTCATGCCGACCCAGCAGGAGCGCGCCCCTTCCGGCGGGCCCTATCGCTACCAGGTACGTCCCGGCGATACCTTCACGAGCATCGCGCGACGCTTCGGCACTCGCGCCGCACGCCTCCAGTCCGCCAACCCCGGTATCGTACCCACCGACCTGAGGGTCGGCCAGGTGATTCAGGTACCGCTCGCGGGCGGCGCCACCACCGCCAGCCGTGTGACATCCCCCAGCTCGGGCGGCGGTTCAAGCAACACACCGGCGCCGGCCCGGGCCAGCCTGCCCGACCCCGGTGACCTGCCCCGCTCGGCGCGCAACTGGCCGTGGCCCCTGGAGGACTACCGTATCGTGCGCGCCTTTGGCGCCGACGCCCGCGGCACCCTGCAGCCGATGCTGCTGGCCACCAATCGCGGTGCCCAGGCCCGCGCCGTCGCCGATGGTGAAGTGCGCTTCGCCGACAGCATGCGTCAGCTTGGCCAGGTGGTCATCGTCCATCATGCCGACAACCTCCAGAGTGTCTACGCCCTCTGCGAGACGCCACGGGTCGCCAACGGTGACCGTGTCCGTCGCGGCACCCCGGTATGCGAGGTCGGCTTCAGCAGCGCAAGCGAGCGCTACGACCTGCTGTTTGACCTGCGCCACGGTGGCAAGCCCGTCGACCCCCGTCGCGTCCTGCGCTGAGCCGCGTCATGCAATCGTCACTCCCGCGTCGTCGAGGCGTCATCGCGTTGCGCCATGCTCGTCTCGTGACAGGGCCCATGAAGGGTCCGCCACGTAGCGGGGATGCACATGCGTATCTGTCTGGTCAGCGAGACCTGGGCGCCGGAGATCAACGGCGTTGCCCACACCCTGGGCCACCTGAGCCGGGAGGCCGTCGCCCTGGGCCATCGATTACAGCTGGTACGTCCCACTCCGGCAGACCCTGCACCGCTGTGCAGCGGCGGCGTGGAGGCCGAATTGAGGGTGCGTGGCCTCTCGCTGCCCGGCTACCGGGAGGTTCGCCTGGGTCTGCCCGCCCCACGACGCCTCAGGCAGTTCTGGCAAGCCCAGCGTCCCGACGTGGTCTATCTGGCCACTCAGGGGCCGCTGGGCTGGTCGGCACAGAACCTGGCCAGACGCCTGGACATCCCCAGCGTTGCCGGCTGGCACACCAACTTCGACCACTACTGCCATGACTATGGCCTTCCCTGGCTGAGCGGCCCCGTTCGACGTCGGCTACGCACCTTCCACAACCGCAGCCAGGCCACGCTGGTACCGACGCACCATCAGGCCGACGAGCTGACGGCAGATGGCTTCAGGGGAGTGCGCGTCATGGCCCGAGGCATTGATGGCGAACGCTTCTCGCCGTCTCACCGCGACCCCGAGCTGCGCAAGCAGTGGGGCGCAGGTGAGCACACGCCGGTCATCCTCCACGTCGGGCGCCTGGCCCCGGAAAAGAATCTGGCCCTGCTGCGCGAGAGCTGCGTGGCCCTGAGTGACGCCAGCCCTGACGCCTGCATCGTCATCGTCGGTGACGGCCCAGGACGACGCGCCCTGGAAGCGGCGCTTCCCGGCGCCCACTTCACCGGATTCATTCCCGCCGACGAACTGGCTCGCCATTACGCCAGCGCCGATCTCTTCCTGTTCCCCTCGCTATCCGAGACCTGGGGCAATGTGCTGCTTGAGGCCATGGCCAGCGGCCTGGCCGCGGTGGCCTTCTGCCATGCCGCCGGCGCCGAGCTGATCGATCATGACCACAATGGCCTGGCGCTGGCAGTGGATGACGCCGACGGCTTCCGTGAGGCCGCCGTCATCCTCTGTCAGCAGCCAGCACGCCGCGCCCGTCTGGGTCGCCATGCCCGCCAGCGCGCCCTGGCCTACGGCTGGCCGGCGATTACCAACGCCTTCCTCGATGCCCTCGTCCTTGCCCGGGAGACTCCCCATGCAACCTCGCGCCCCCGTCCTGCTTGACCGCCTCGACCTGCTGGAGTGGCGGCTCTGTCAACGCATCGGACGTCTCAACCTCTATCGACCCTGGCTGGCACTGCTGCGACTGGCCAGCAGGCTCGGCGATTGGCCCGTCTGGGTGGCCCTGATACTCGCCCAGCCGCTGCTCCATGAGACCCACGGCTGGCAGCATCTGACCCAGTATCTGCTCACGGCGCTGGCCGCCATCGGCCTCTACCGCCTGATAAAGACGCGACTGTGTCGTGAGCGCCCCTTTATCACCTTCGTCGGCAATGTGCACTGCAACGAGCCGGCGCGGGATCGCTACAGCTTTCCCAGCGGGCACAGCATGCATGCCGTGATGTTCCTGGTGCTGACCGCCAATCATGTGCCCTGGCTGGCACCCTGGCTGGTACCGCTGGTCGGCCTGATCGCCCTGTCCCGTGTTGGCCTCGGTCTCCACTACCTGAGCGACGTGCTCGCCGGTGCCCTGCTCGGGATGCTGTTTGCCGGGATAAGCCTCGTCATTGTCGGCTGACACTCGTCGCGCATCCTGCACCGTGGCATCCTTGGGTGATGTCGACCGAAACCCTGTTGCACGACCCGCCCATCTGGCTCACGGCTCCCCTACTGGGGGAGCCTACTGCCACTCGACTCCTGGCCACCCTCGATGCCGAATTGAGCTGGCAGCGCCCGACCCTGCGTCTCTACGGCCGGGAGCACGCCATTCCGCGCAGCCAGGTATGGATGGGCGACCGGGAGGCCAGCTACCGCTATTCGGGCCGTGAGTTCCACCCCGAGCCCTGGCACCCCGCCGTGGCCGACCTCCGGGACCGTGTGGTCGACGCCCTGTCCGCCGCCGGCATAGCGGGCCGCTTCAACAGCGTGCTGCTCAATCGCTATGCCAATGGCGATGAGAAGATGGGCTGGCACAGCGATGACGAACCAGAGCTTGGCGTCGACCCGCTGATCGCTGCGGTATCGCTGGGCAGCGAACGTCCGCTGCGCTTTCGCTGGAAGGACCGTCGCGCCCCGGCGTTCAACGTCTGGCTACCCCACGACAGCCTGCTGGTGATGGGGTCCGGCACGCAGGCCGAGCTGCAACATGCCCTGCTGCCGCGCCGTCTGCCGGGCCCGCGTATCAGCCTGACGTTTCGTGACACTCGACCACCGGACTCACCCGAGACAACGACACGGCAGCGGACCGACGATCGTCGCTAGCCACGCATGCGTGACGCGGAGGCGGCCTTCAGGGGGACCAGCGCGCGCATGACGTCCTGCATGGACAGCACACCCACCGGCCGACCTTCGCGCATGACACGGAAGATCGCGCCGGCTTCGCCGCCGGAGCGAGCCAACACGTTTTCCAGATTCGATTGCTCATCGATTTCCCCCGTCCACTGGTGATCGACCCCATCCAGCGGCGCCATCACCGAACGGACGCGCAGCACCCGTGCTCGATTGATATCGCTGATGAAGTCGACAATATAGGGGTCCCCCGGGTTGAGCAGAATCTCCTGAGGATCGCCCTGCTGAACGACCAGACCGTCCTTGAGAATCACCAGATGGTCGGCCAGCTTCAGCGACTCATCCAGGTCATGGGTGATAAAGACGATGGTCTTGCGCAGCTCGCGCTGCAGCTCCAGCAGCAGATCCTGCATATCGGAGCGAATCAGGGGATCCAGCGCCGAGAAAGCCTCATCCATCAGCATGATCGGCGCGTTGGATACCAGCGCACGGGCGATACCCACGCGCTGTTGCATGCCGCCGGACAGCTGGTGGGGGTATTGTGACTCGTTGCCCTCCAGACCGACGCGCTTGAGCCACTGGGTGGCTTCCTGTTCATAGTCGACAACGCTGAAGCCGCGAACGTCGAGCGCCATCCCGGCATTCTCGAGCACGGTACGATGCGGCAGCAGCGCAAACTTCTGGAAGACCATCGACAACCGCTCGCGGCGCAGCTGTCGCAGCTGCTCCAGCGGATAGGAGAGGATGTTGTCGTCATCAATCAGGATATCGCCCGCCGTGGGCTCGATCAGACGGTTGATATGTCGGATCAGGGTCGACTTGCCCGATCCCGACAGTCCCATGATGACGGTGATCTCACCGTCGCGTATATCCACATTGATGTCCTGCAGGCCGAGCACATGGCCGTGGCGCTCAAGAAGTTCGGCCTTGCCCATACCCGCTCTTACATGCTCCAGAGCCGCCAGCGGGGTCGGGCCGAAGATCTTGTAGAGATCCCGGATGGTGATCTTGACCTGAGTCGTCACGTTCAGTCCTTACTGCCGTTCGGCGGTGTTGATGCGCGCCAGGGACGCCTTGGTGACTCGATCGAGAATCACGGCGAGAATCACGATGCCCAGCCCGGACACCAGCCCGACACCCAACTCGAGGTTTCGAATGCCGCGCAGCACCAGCACGCCGAGCCCCGGCGCCGACACCAGGGAGGCGATCACCACCATGGCGAGGCTCATCATGATGGTCTGATTGACGCCCGCCATGATATTGGGCAGCGCCAGCGGAATCTGGACCTTGAGAAGCTTCTGGCGAGGCGTCATGCCGAAGGCGTTGGCCGCCTCGATCACATCGGGATCGACCAGCCGTATGCCAAGGTTGGTGAGACGAATAACCGGCACGATGGCATAGAGGATGATGGCGATGCCGTAGAGCTTCGACTCCGTCACGCTGAACAGGAAGATCAGCGGAATCAGGTACACGAAGGGCGGCAGCGTCTGCAGCATGTCCAGCACTGGCGTGGTGTACCGCTGCATGGTGTTACTGCGGGACATCGCAATGCCGATGGGGACACCGAGAAGCACACAGATAAAGGCACAGACCAGAATGATCGCCAGCGTCTGCATGGCATGTTCATAATGGTCGATGAAGGCCAGCAGCCCCACGCTGAGGCCCACCAGCGCCACCAGCTTGAGCGAGCGAGTGACGGCAAAAACCACCAGCAGTAACAGCAGGATGGTCAACCACCAGGGGCTGCTGGTCATCACATAGAGCGCGCCGTCCAGGAGCCAGCTGAGCGGTTGGGTCAGCGGGTCGAGCACCAGGCTGAGCGAATCCTTGATGGCCAAGAAGCCCTGCTCGAGTCCCAGCGTCAGGTCACGGGAGCGCGGCATTGCACCACAGGCTTCATGGAGCGTATTCAGTGAGGGAAACGGCAACTCCCACCAGGCGGCATCGCTGGCTTGGGCACCGCTGGTCTTGGCAAGCAGGTTCGCCATGGACATGGGACCTTCATTCTGGCCCGATGCACACCACTCTTCCAGGCCGAGCGTGGAAAAGAGAGTTTGATAGCTTGACATGAGAGTGTCTCTTGACGGTCATCCCGGATCGGTAAGGCATTCAACGAACGGGCTACAGGTGCCGACCAAATGGGCCGGCACCAGCATCAGCGGGTTCAGTTGAGAAGGTTCACCAGCCGCTCACGAGCGGCGTCATTGACCCAGCCAGACCAGTCGTCGGGATACGCCGTCAGGAAATAGACGGTGGCTTCTTGGCCCGATGCGTTGTTGTCATCCATCCAGGCCAGGATGTCGCTCATGTCCGAGGTGCGAAACGTCATCTTGCTGAGCATCTCGGCAACCTCGGGCTCACGCTCCTTGAAGTCGGTGGTGACCGAGGTCAACACTGGCGCGGCCGGAAAATCGGACACCCCCGGGTTGTCGGCATCCTGTGTCTGGTTGCGGGTATGGATGGCGGAATCGTAGGCGCCGATGTCCACGCGGGTCATCGCATATTTGCCCATCGGTACGGTCGGGCCCCAGTAGTAGCCGAACCAGGGCGCGTTATTCTGCACGGCGGATGCCATCGAGGAAGCCAGGGTTTCGCCCGAGCCGTGGTTGAAGATGTCGATATCGGCATCCTCGAGCCCCAGGGCGCGAATCAGATTGTCACTGACTACGCGACAACCCCAGCCATCCGGGCAGTTGTTGAAACGCGCCTCGACGAGTTCCGGATTCGCCATGATCCCTTCAATAGTGGTCAGCTCAGGATGCTGCTCAGCCAGGTAGCTGGGGATCCACCAGCCCTCGACGCCGCCCGGATCGAGCACACTGCCCAGGCGTTCGACCCGCCCCTCTTCCTCGAGACGCAGATAGGCCTCGCCTGCAGAGTTCAACCACAGCTCGGTCAACACGTCGGGTTCGCCGTTTTCGGCCACGGAGGTCACGGCAGGAACCGTATCGGACGGCACCACGGAGACATCACAGCCGTAACCCTGCTCCATCAGAAACTTGGCCACGCCAGTCACGACCTCGTTCGAGGCCCAGCCCATTTCGGTAATGGTGACTTCGCCGCAGTCGGCAAAAGCGAGACCAGGCACCAGCAGCGTGGCGGAAAGTACAGCGGATGACAGTGATCTTTTCATGCATCTTCTCCCTTAAGCGCTGAACACCGCAGGGCAAGAGTGTAATGACCCCCTGGTTTTTGCACACCCTACGCGGCTAATGCCGGGTGTGCTCGGGGTGCCACATATAGCCCAGGGACTGATGTGGCCGCTCTTCGTTGTAGTACCGGATCCAGCGGCTGATCACTGCTCGAGCCTGGCCCAGCGATTCGAACCGATGCTGCCAGATGCACTCTTCCTTCAAGGAACGGAAGAAGCGCTCTACCAGCCCGTTTTGCTCCGGCGTGTAGGGCGTCGTGAATTCCTGGGTGAGCCCGTAGGCCTTCACCGTCG
Source organism: Pseudomonadota bacterium (assembly GCA_051751685.1). Lineage (GTDB taxonomy): Bacteria > Pseudomonadota > Gammaproteobacteria > Pseudomonadales > Halomonadaceae > Halomonas. The sequence goes on from JBNJLE010000006.1 coordinate 155,246, forward strand.
CCGTATAGTGCCGACTGCTGAAGACGAGGCCGTTGTCGGAGCGCAGGGCCAGCGGCTGATGAATGCGGCCCAGCGCGCCAAACCGATGTACCAGGGCCTCTTCCAGCGCCGCTTCCGCCGTCTTGCTGCTGCCATTGTCCGATAATCGCCAGCCAAGGATCTCTCGGGTGCAGCAGTCGATGATCACCGCCAGGCTGGCTCTCCGATCCTTGCCGCACCACACATGAGTCAGGTCAGTGGCCCAGCGCTCATCCGGTCGCGAGGCGACTGATGGCAGACTCCTGGCGCGAGGACGGAAGCCCTGGGGCCGCTTACGTACTTGCCAGCCCTTCAGCTGCAGGATGCGCTGAATCGGCTTGCGGTTCTCACCCAGCACACACGCCAGGCGGCGATAGCCATAAGTGGGAAACCGTTCAAGAGCCAGCTTCACGCGAGCGGCCAGGTCGGCATTGATCACGCGACGCCGCGGCTTGGGTCGGTAGTACACCGACCGGCGCGAGAGGCCTAGCCACTGGCACAGCTTGACGAGTGATACCGCATGGCCCTCTTGGGCCAGTTCCGCCTGCAGCGACGTTACGAGTTCTCGTCCTCGTCGAGCAGGCGGCGAAACTTTTTTAATGCATAGATCTGCAGGTGGGCCTCGCCCAGCGCCTCCTTGGTTTCCCGCAGCTCGGACTCATACTGCTCGCGGATGTCCTTGGGGCGGGCCCGGAACCCGTTCTCCATACTGCGCTGGGCCTCCTCGATCCAGCCCTCGACCTCGGAGACGGTGAGGTCATGCTGGCGAGCCACTTCAGCGACGGTGGTCTTGCCCTTGAAGATGTCCATGACCACGGCGGCTTTGCGCTTCGCGGTCCAGCGTTTGACGGTGGGTTCGTTGCTCATCTCATCCTCCTGATCGCTGCACTATAGTCTGTGCAGCTCTGGAGGGGGTCACTTCAAGAGATCCTGCTGGCATATTCAGCAAATAGTTAATTTATATTAAAAAATTGTTTAGCATTGTTTTTGGTAATGTACACGGTTATGACATGGTATCGCTACGCCGCCAACCTGCGCTGAATCAACGCAGGTTGGTAAGAGCGTTATTCAAGTAACATCAAGGTTCAACCAATAATATAACGGTATAAAAAGAACGGTATGAGAAGAACAAGATAAGAAGGAGGGCGTGCTGCAATGTCTGGAAACAGAGCGGCCACCCGAAGGTGGCCGCTCGCCAATGCCGAACATCAACCACCATTACCCGCGATAGTAACCCGGCGCCACGAAGGGCATACGGCTCACCGTCATCGGCAGGCGCTTGCCGCGCACCTCGGCAAACACCTGGGTGCCGAGTTCCGCCTGCGCCCGGGTGACATATCCCATGGCCACTGGCTGACCGACGCTGGGGCCGAAACCACCGGAGGTAACGACACCGATTCGTTGACCCTCGACATCAAACAGCTCGGCCCCCTCGCGCACCGGGGTTCGCCCCTCGCCCAGCAGGCCGACCCGCTTGCGCCGATGGTCCTTGGCCTCTATTTGATGAAGGATCATATCCGCCCCGGGAAAGCCGCCGGGGCGTTCCCCACCGCGGCGGCGCGGCTTGCCGATGGCCCAGATCAGGCCCGCTTCCACCGGCGTGGTTTCAGTATCGATATCGTGGCCATAAAGGCAGAGCCCCGCTTCCAGCCGCAGCGAATCTCGCGCGCCCAGGCCGATCGCCTCCACTTCGGCCTCTGCGAGAAGGCGACGAGCCAGCGCCTCGCTCTGCTCGGCGGCGACCGAGATCTCGAAGCCATCTTCACCGGTGTAGCCGCTACGACTGATCCAGACATCGATTCCTTCAAGGGTGAAGCGTTCGTGCTGCATAAAGACCATCTTGCAGGCCGTCGGGCAGAGCCGCGCCATGACCGCCGCGGCTCTGGGCCCCTGCAGAGCCAGCAATCCACGGTCAAGCACTTCGATCTGATGCCCCTCGGAGAGACCCCGGCGCAGATGGGCAATGTCCTGCTCTCGGCAGGCGGCATTGACCACCAGATAGAGATGATCGCCAGCGTTGACCACCATCAGGTCATCGAGGATGCCGCCCTCCTCGCTGGTGAATAGCGCATAACGCTGCCAGCCCTTCTCGAGCCCCACAATATCCGCCGGCACCAGCGTCTCCAGTGCCTCGGCCGGCGACGGCCCACGCAGCAGCAGCTGCCCCATATGGGACACATCGAACAGGCCACAGGCGCTGCGGGTGTGTTCGTGCTCCTTCTTGACGCCCAGCGGATACTGCACCGGCATGTCATAGCCGGCGAAGGGCACCAGCTTAGCGCCCAGTTCCCTATGCAGCGCGTACAGCGGGGTGTGCTTGAGTTCGCTCATTACCTCTCCTCACAGATAGGTCGCGGAATGACAACGGGAGGTGCCCAGGGCACCCCCCGTGATCATCGAACCGGCGTTAGCCCTTGTCGTGATCCAGTTCCTCACCCGGCAGGATGTCCTTGCCGTCGAAATAGTCCCGGGTCAGCCTGAATACCACCGGCGACAGCAGTGCCAGGGCGATCAGATTGGGAATCGCCATCAAGGCGTTGAAGGTGTCGGCCATCAGCCAGATGAACCCCAGATTGGCCATGGCACCCAGCGGAATCGCCAGCACGAACAGCACCCGATAGAGCATTATCGACCGGGTACCGAACAGAAACTGGAAGCACTTCTCGCCGTAGAAGGACCAGCCCAGGATGGTGGTGAAGGCAAAGACCGCCAACGCCACGGAAACGATCTGGTTCCCAAACCCGGGTAGCGCCGCATCGAAGGAGAGCGCCGTCAGTGAGGCCCCCGCCTCGCCTTCGACCCACACCGTGGAGGTGAGAATCACCAGCGCCGTGATGGTACAGATGACAATCGTATCGATGAAGGTGCCGAGCATCGCGATCAAGCCCTGGCGCACCGGGTTTTTCGTCCTGGCCGCGGCGTGGGCAATGGGCGCGCTGCCCAGGCCGGCTTCGTTGGAGAAGATACCGCGGGCAACGCCGAAACGAATGGCTGCCATTACCGCCGCCCCGGCGAAACCGCCGGCCGCCGCGATCGGGTTGAAGGCGTAGTAGAAGATCAGCCTGAAGGCTTCACCGACCTGAGCCGCGTTGATAATCAGCACCAGGAGACCGGCAATCACATAGAGGATGCCCATGATCGGCACCAGCTTGCCGGCCACCTTGGCGATACGCTTGATGCCGCCAAGGATGACCGCGCCGGCCAGCACCATGATCACGACGCCGGTGAGCCCATGGGGTATGCCGAAGGTGGAATCCAGGGCATCAGCGACCGAATTGGACTGTACGGTATTGCCGATGCCGAAGGCCGCGACCGCGCCGAAGAAGGCGAAGGCACCGCCCAGCCACAGCCACTTCTTGCCCAGGCCATTCTTGATGTAGAACATCGGGCCGCCCACGTGGAAGCCCATGCTATCAGTCTCGCGATAGCGGACCGCCAGTACCGCCTCGGCGAACTTGGTGGCCATACCCACCAACGCCGTAATCCACATCCAGAACACCGCGCCTGGACCACCCAGCGCAATGGCGGTGGCCACGCCAGCGATATTGCCGGTGCCGATGGTAGCCGACAAGGCCGTCATCAGGGCATTAAATGGCGAGATTTCGCCGTCGTCATCGCCCTTGGGCTTGCCGTCGGGCGTCTTCTTCGGGTCGCGGCCCTGCCACAACAGCCTGAACCCCATGCCGAGCTTGCGGATCGGCAGCAGCTTGAGGCCGATCTGCAGGTAGAGGCCTACCCCCAATAGCAGGATAAGCATCAACGGTCCCCACACCACGCCGTTGATTGAGCCGAAAATACTGGTCAAGGTTTCCACGTGAATCTCCCCTAGCGGTTGTTGTTTTGATTCGTCGTTTACAGCCCATGATCCCAGGCGATCATTCCGCCCTTGCGGTCATCATGCACAGTTTCAACGAAACGAACCGCGCTAACATAGCGGATATTGCCGCCTCTTCACCACCCTGACGAGGGCCAAAGCATCAACTCTTGCTGATTCAATGACCCTAGGTTTCCTAAACGAAACACAGTAACGACTGACGAATCACGATAAATGTCCATCGACACCCCTCCCCGCAACATACGCGCAGAATAGCCAAGCTCCCCGCCACCGTCGTTCTTTCCCCGATGTAATCGTGATCAGGACGCGACCCCATGGCGGTGCTTGGCAAGATCCATGGAGATTCCTCCCTCGACAGAGTTTAGCGGCTGGACGGATCGCCAAGGTCGAGCCACCCTTGAGGTCGGACGCCCCAGCAAGAGCTCCCGGGGGCTCGCCAAACGACGCGGATGGCGTTAGCATTTGCCGATCCTGAAAACCTTTTTCTTATAGGAAATTTACATGAGCTCGATTCCTGCCAACCTACGTTACGCCGACAGCCACGAATGGGTGCTGGACAACGGTGACGGCACCGTGACCATCGGCATCACCGACCACGCCCAGGAAGCCCTGGGCGACGTGGTGTTCGTGGAGTTGCCCGATGTGGGCCGCACCCTCACCCTCAAGGAAGAGTTCGGGGTGATCGAGTCGGTGAAGGCCGCCTCCGACCTCTACGCGCCAGTGGCCGGCGAGGTCGTCGCCGTCAACGAGGCCCTCGAGGACGCCCCCGAGACCGTCAACGAGGCGCCTTATGAGGGCGGCTGGATCATGAAGGTGCGTCTGGACGACAGCACCCAGCTCGATGACCTGCTCGACGCCGACGGCTATGCCGCCTTGGCCCAGTCCGACGACTGACTGCGCCGCGATACCGCTGGCTGCCCCGGCCACCTGGTCGGGGCGCCGACCTCCTCGCCTCGCGTCGTCCCTCGGACGGCCTTGACCCACGCTACGGTGCCCCCATGCTGATCGATTCCCGCCGCCTGGCCGACCTGGCCGCCCATGATGACTTCCTGCAACGCCACAACGGTCTCCGCGAGACGGATGTGGCCGCCATGCTGGCCACCCTCGGAGTGGAGAGCCTCGCGGCGTTGATCGAGCGCAGCGTGCCGGCGGATATCCGGCTGGGCCGCGAGCTCAACCTGGACCCGCCGAAGAGCGAAGCTGAGGCGTTGGACTACCTTCAGCGACTGGCGCGTCAGAATCGGGTCTTCAAGAGCTATATCGGCCAGGGTTACCACGGCACCCACCTGCCACCGGTGATCCAGCGCAACGTGCTGGAGAACCCGGGCTGGTACACGGCCTATACCCCCTACCAGCCGGAGATCTCTCAGGGCCGCCTCGAGGGGCTGCTCAACTTCCAGCAGATGGTGATGGACCTGACCGGCATGGCGCTGGCCAACGCCTCGCTGCTCGACGAGGCGACCGCTGCCGCCGAGGCCATGGCGCTGTGTCACCGGGCCAACAAGACGGCCAGGAGCGAGGTGTTCTTCGTCGCCGACGACGTGCTGCCCCAGACCCTGGACGTGGTCCGCACCCGGGCGGCCTACTTCGGCTTCGAGCTGGTGGTGGCGCCGGTGGCGCAGCTGGCCGAGGTGGAGGCTTTCGGGGCGCTGCTGCAGTACCCGGGGGAGAGCGGTCGGGTCCACGACCTGGCGCCGCTGCTGGCGAACGCACGGGAGCGCGGCATCATGACCTGTGTGGCCGCCGATATCATGGGCCTGGTGCTGCTCAAGGAGCCGGGCGCACTGGGTGCCGACATCGTCATCGGCACCACCCAGCGCTTCGGGGTGCCGATGGGTTTCGGCGGCCCCCACGCCGCCTTCTTCGCCACCACCGACAAGCTCAAGCGTGCGATCCCGGGGCGCATCATCGGCGTCTCCCGGGACAGCCGCGGCGGCCAGGCCCTGCGGATGGCCATGCAGACCCGCGAGCAGCATATCCGCCGCGAGAAGGCGACCTCCAACATCTGCACCGCCCAGGCCTTGCTGGCCAACATCGCCGGCTTCTATGCCGTCTACCACGGCGCAGAAGGGTTGCGCACCATTGCCGCACGTATCCATCGCCTGACCACCCTGCTGGCCCTGGGCCTGATGGACAAGGGCGTGACGCTTGGCCATGACAGCTGGTTCGACACCCTGCGCCTGACCGGCGTGGATGCCAGCAAGCTCCATGGTCGTGCCCTGACCCGCGAGATCAACCTTCGCTATTACGACAACGGCGACGTGGGCGTGACCCTCGACGAGACCACCACCGTCCACGATCTGACGGTGCTGTTCGACGTCCTCCTGGGCGAGGAGCATGGACTGTCGGTCAGCGCCCTGGACGAGCGCGCCATGGCGGACGGGATCGGCGGCATCCCCACCGCCTGTCGCCGCGAGAGCGACTTCCTGACCCATCCGACCTTCCACCGCTACCGCAGCGAGACCGAGATGCTGCGCTATCTCAAGCGTCTGGAGAACAAGGACCTGTCGCTGACTCATGCCATGATTCCGCTGGGCTCCTGCACCATGAAGCTCAACGCCACCAGCGAGATGATCCCGATCAGCTGGCCGGAGTTCGCCAACGTGCACCCCTTCGTGCCCCGCGACCAGGTGGCCGGTTACCAGCAGATGATCGATGAGCTCTCCGCTTTCCTGGTGGAAATCACCGGCTACGACCATATCTCCATGCAGCCCAATTCCGGCGCGCAGGGCGAGTACGCCGGGCTGGTGGCGATCCGCCGCTACCAGGCCGCCGTCGGCGAGGGGCATCGCAACGTCTGTCTGATCCCCAGCTCTGCCCACGGCACCAACCCGGCCTCGGCGGCCATGGTCGGCCTGACGGTAGTGGTCGTGGAGTGCGATGCCCAGGGCAACATCGACGTCGGAGACCTGAGTACCAAGGCCGAGCAGCTTGGCGACACCCTCTCTGCGATCATGATCACCTACCCGTCCACCCACGGAGTGTTCGAGGCCAACGTGCGCGAGGTATGTGCGATCGTGCATGCCCATGGCGGCCAGGTCTATGTGGACGGCGCCAACATGAATGCCCAGGTGGGCCTGACCCGGCCTGGCGACTTCGGCGGCGATGTCAGCCACCTCAACCTGCACAAGACCTTCTGCATCCCCCATGGCGGCGGCGGTCCGGGCATGGGCCCGATCGGCGTCAAGGCGCACCTGGCGCCCTACGTGTCGAACCATGTGGTCACCCCCCTGGCTGGCGTTCATGCCGACTGCGGCGCGGTCTCGGCAGCGGCCTTCGGCTCGGCGTCGATCCTGCCGATCTCCTGGGCCTACATCAAGATGATGGGCGCGCGCGGCCTGCGCGAGGCCACCGAGCTCGCCATTCTCAATGCCAACTACATTGCTGCCCGGCTCGGCGAGCACTATCCGGTGCTCTATCGCGGCGAGAACGGCAGCGTGGCCCACGAGTGCATCATCGACATCCGCCCACTCAAGGCGGCTGCCGGGATCAGCGAGGAGGATATCGCCAAGCGCCTGATGGACTACGGCTTCCACGCCCCGACCATGTCCTTCCCGGTGCCCGGCACGCTGATGATCGAGCCCACCGAGTCGGAGTCCCGCTACGAGATCGACCGCTTCTGCGACGCCATGATCGCCATTCGTGAGGAGATCCGCCGGGTCGAGGCCGGCGACTGGCCGGCGGACGCCAACCCTCTGGTGAATGCTCCGCACACCCAGGCTGATCTGATGGACGAGCACTGGTGGCGTCCCTACTCCCGCGAGCTGGCCGCCTTCCCCACCGCGGCGGTCAAGGCCGCGAAGTACTGGCCGACCGTCAACCGGGTCGACAACGTCTTCGGCGACCGCCAGCTGATCTGCTCCTGCCCGAGCATCGATGAATATCGGGAGTGACAAAACGGCTCGAACTTGCGCACATGCTGGAGTAGTGCGCATTGAAAATGACAGGCCAGAACGCGGTTGGACAATCCGTTGTAGCATCGGGCGACAGGTAGCCGTGATAGCATCGGCAGAGACGATATTCGCGACAAGGACGCCTTAATGCCAGATACCATCTCCAGCATCATCTCTCCGGAAGGCAGCCTAGAGATCCTCTCTCAGCACGAGATCAGCCGCCTTCACGATACCTCGAAGGCAGGGCTCCATGATCTGCTGAGATGCTGCTCCCTGGCAGTGCTCAACTGCGGCTCTCCCACCGATGACAGCGTAGCGCTGATGGAGACCTATCACGACTTCGACATCGAGGTGATCCCCCAGGACCGTGGCATCCGGCTAAAACTGACCAATGCCCCTGCCGAGGCCTTCGTCGACGGCAAGATGATCCGCGGGATTCGCGAGCACCTCTCCTCGGTGCTGCGCGATATCGTCTACGTCTACAACGAGATCCAGGGACACCAGCGTTTCGATCTGACAACCGCCGAGGGCACCACCAACGCGGTATTTCACATCCTGCGCAAGGCCGGCACCCTCAAGCCGGGCCGCGACCCCAGTCTGGTAGTGTGCTGGGGTGGCCACTCCATCTCACGGGAGGAGTACGAGTACAGCAAGGACGTGGGCTACCATCTGGGCCTGCGCGAGATGGACATCTGCACCGGCTGTGGCCCAGGCGCCATGAAGGGGCCGATGAAAGGGGCCAACGTGGCCCATGCCAAGCAGCGCCGTCGCGAGGGCCGCTACCTGGGGGTCTCGGAACCCGGCATCATCGCCGCCGAGGCACCCAATCCCATCGTTAACGAACTGGTGGTGATGCCTGACATCGAGAAGCGTCTCGAGGCTTTCGTGCGTCTCGGCCATGGGATTATCGTCTTCCCCGGCGGGGTGGGCACGGCCGAGGAAATCCTCTACCTGCTCGGCATTCTGCTCCATCCGAATAACGTCGACATGGAGCTGCCGGTGATCTTCACCGGGCCGGCCAACAGCGCAGATTACTTCACACGCATCGACGAGTTCCTGACCTATACCCTGGGCGAGGCGGCACGCGAACGCTATCGCATCATTGTCGACAACCCTACCGAGGTGGCGCGCGCCATGCGCAAGGGCATCGATTCGGTGACGGAATACCGCCGCAGCCGCCAGGACGCCTTCTACTACAACTGGCGCCTGACCATCGACAGGCCCTTTCAGGAGACCTTCGACCCCACCCATGAGGCCATGGCCAGCCTGGCGCTGCACCGTGACCAGCCGGTTCATGAGCTCGCCGCCAATCTGCGCCGCGCCTTCTCGGGCATCGTCGCTGGCAACGTCAAGGAGCAGGGCATCCGCGCCATCCAGGCCCACGGGCCCTTCCGTCTCCAAGCCGAGGCGGAGCTGATGTCTCGCCTCGACCAGCTCCTCGACTCCTTCGTCAGCCAGGGGCGTATGAAGCTCTCGGGGGACTACGTGCCCTGCTACACGCTGGGGTAAGGCACAACAAGGCCAGTCAGCAGCATGCCACCGCGGCATGCTGCCTCCTTGTGGTTGTCAGAAGGGGGCTAGTTCAACTGGGCGCTCTCAACCACAGCGACAGCGCATGCAGCAGCAAGCCCAGGGTGGCTCCGTGGGCGATCAGCAGCTCCCAACCGATAAAGTCGGTGGAAAGTGCATGGAACAGACTCATACCGGCAAGGCCGACCACCATCCAGATACCCAGGCGACCCAGCAGGCGCGGCAGGCGCAGACGCGCCTCGGCCTCCAGCAGTCGCCAATTGGCCACCGCCACGCCGGCCACCACGACCAGGGCGATCAGAATCAGATTGAAGCGGCTGTCATGTCCCCCCACCAGGAAGCGGGGAATGGTCGACATCATCAGCAGCACCATGCCCAGCATAAGGCTGATCCGCTCGGGGGTAGGCTTGGTACCCACCTCAGGCCACCTTGAGCGCTTGGGACTCGATCCACTCCTGAACCCAGGGCAGCGCAGCGTCGTCGGCCATAAAGGTCTCCATAGCGTCGACCTCCAGCCGCTCACCCAGCCGACACGCACCCTGCTCCTGCAGCAGCTCATCCAGCTGGCGTCCGGCGCCGCAGAAGGTATCGCCGTAGGAGCTGTCGCCCAGCGCAATCAGGCCATAGCGAAGTGAGCCAAGGGCGGGACTCTTCTCGGCAAGGGAACGGGCGAAGGGCACAAAGCTGCCCGGGTAGTCGCCGCTGCCAGTAGTGGAGACGCAGAACAGCGCCAGGTCGGTAGGCGTTTCGGTGAGATCTTCCAGGGTGGGATTGTCGTAGATGGCGACAGAATAGCCGGCCTCCTCGAACAGTGGCTTCACCTGCTCAGCGACGTCGAGGGCGCCGCCATACATGGTACCGACAAAGATCTTGAGCATGAATATATCCTGGATTTACCTGAGAATTCTGCTCGGATTTTAACACGCCTCGTTGTCGGCTCGCATCTTCACCGATGCAGGATCGGGCGATAGCCGGGGCATTTCGTCGCACGCAGAATCCTGCACGGCCACCGAGAGACCTAGTATGATACTAGGGCTTTCCCATCCCCTGTACGGAGGCGACATGCAGCAGACCTTCGAGGCCTGGATCACCCCGATCATGATCGGCGGATTGATCCTTTTCATGGGCTTTATCATCTGGGACCTGGCGAAGAAGTCCAACGCCGGCCGCTTCGGTACCCTGATGTTGTTCATCGTGCTGGGCGCTGGCATGCTGGGTTACATCTTCAAGGTAGTGATCACATGGATACTGGAGAGCGGCGGCTCGGTATGATGCCGAAGACCCGCGCCAAGACCGACTGATTCATGACTTCGATCCAAGCCACCATGCCAGAACGCCACCCGATGGGGTGGCGTTCTGCGTTTGACAGCAACGTTGCCGTTACTCGGCGACGCCACGGTAGTCCTCTACCTGGCTCTTGAGCTTCTGCCCCGGCCGAAAGGTCACGACACGCCGGGCAGAGATCGGGATCTCTTCACCGGTCTTGGGATTGCGGCCAGGCCGCTCGCGCTTGTCGCGCAGGTCGAAATTACCGAAACCGGATAGCTTGACCTGTTCGTTTTCGCGCAGGCAGGCGCGTATCTCCTCGAAGAACGTCTCCACCATGGACTTGGCCTCGCGCTTGGAGAGACCCAGCTCGGCGTGCAGATGCTCAGCAAGTTCGGCCTTGGTCAATGCACCCATGTTCACTCCTTCGTATGGGGTCCGCCTCATGGTCATTGCCACCCCCTGCCCGACTCGCTAGACCGTCCTTGCAGATTCACAGCGCGGATAAAACGCCAAGCCTTTTACCGCGGCTTGTTCACTTAACCTATCCACGCAATTCTGCGCCCAGGTGCTGCCGGGACTCGGTGATGATGACATCGACCAACTGATTGATTTCCTCGTCATTCAGCGTGCGCGAAGGATGCTGCCAGGTCAAGCCCAGCGCCACGCTCTTGCGTCCTTCCGGCACGCCCTTGCCCTGGTAGACGTCGAACAGGCGGCTTTCGGTCAGCCATTCGCCGGCCTGACCATGAAGGGTATCCAGCAGCGCTTGTACCGGGAGGTGCTCATCAACCAGGAACGCCAGGTCGCGACGGACTTCCGGAAAGCGAGAAAGCGGCGTGAAGGCAGGCACGAGGCCGTGGGTCAGGCTATCCAGACGCACCTCGAACATCACGGCATCCAGCTTCAGCCCCAGTTGGGCACGAACTGCCGGATGCAAAGTCCCGATCCACCCAGCCTCCTCACCGCGGTGCAGGATCCGCGCGCACTGGCCAGGATGCAACGCCGGGTGCTCGGCGGGCTCGAAGCGCCAGGCATCGGGCTCGCCCCCCATGGTGAGCAGGCTTTCCAGGTCCCCCTTGAGGTCGAAGAAATCTACCGTTTCACGCTTCGCCGCCCAGCCCTCCGGCTCCCGGGAACCACACACCAGCGCTCCCAACATGGGCAACTGCTGCAGGTCATCGAGCTCACCGCGGAAGATCAGACCGGTCTCGAACAGGCGCACGCGAGTTTGCTGACGGTTGAGGTTATGTTCGAGCGCCCGCACCAGGCCAGGGAATAGGCTTGCCCGCATCACCGACAGATCGGTAGAGATGGGATTGGCCAGTACCGGCGAAACGGCCTCGGGCAGCAGCACCCTCTGCAATTCGGGAGCCACGAAACTGTAGGTCACCGCCTCGTAGAAACCACGAGCCACCATCTGGCGACGCAGACGCCCCAGGGGAGTCCGGGCCTCATGATCGGGGCACAGCGCGAGGCGTGCCTGAGGGCGACGCACCGGAAGCCGATTGTAACCATGGATGCGCGCCACCTCCTCGATCAGGTCCTCCTCGATGGCGATGTCGAAACGCCAGCTCGGCGCCACGGCATGCCAACCCTGATCATCGACAGCCACCGCCATCCCCAGCCGCTGGAGGATATCGGTGACCTCCGCAACCGGCAATGCCTTGCCAAGTGCCTGCTCGAGACGTCCCGAACGCAGGTGAACGCGGCGCTCGGCGGGCAGGTGCTGATGGCTTGCCACCTCGACCAGAGGACCCGGCTCACCGCCGGTGATCTGCAACAGCAGCGCCGTGGCGCGCTCGGCCGCTGCGCGGGCCAGCTCGGCATCCACGCCGCGCTCGAAGCGGTGAGAGGCATCGGTGTGCAGCCCGTACCTGCGCGCCTGACCGGCCACCGCCAGGGGCGCAAAGTAGGCTGACTCCAGAAAGATATCCCGGGTCTCGGCGCTCACACCGGAGTGCTCGCCGCCCATCACCCCGGCGATAGCCAGCGGGCCACGCGCGTCGGCGATCACCAGCGTGACGTCGGTCAGCGTCACTGTCTGACCGTCCAGCAGAACCAGCTGCTCGCCCACTCGGGCCAGACGCACGACCACGGCATCGTGCAGGTTGGCACGATCAAAGGCATGCAGCGGCTGGCCGAGTTCAAGCATCACATAGTTGGTGACATCCACCACCGGGTCGATGGAGCGGATACCGCTGCGGCGAAGGCGCTCCACCATCCACAGCGGGGTCTCGGTGGTAACGTCCACCCCCTTGATCAGACGGCCGATATAGCGGGGGCAGTGCTCGGCGTCCTCGACGCGCACCGGGAAGATCTCGTCATGGGTCGCGGGTACCGGCTGGATATCGGGCCAGGCCACCGGCAGGCGATTGAGCACGCCCACCTCGCGAGCCAGGCCCTTGAGGCTCAGGCAGTCCCCGCGATTCGGCGTCAGGTCCACCTCGATGGTGTGGTCGCTGAGGCCCATCCAGTCGCGGAAGTCCTCGCCCACCGGGGCGCTCGCCGGCAGTTCGAGGATCCCGGTTGAGCTCTCTTCCTCAAGGCCGAGCTCCGAAGCGGAGCAGATCATGCCCCGAGACTCCTGACCGCGCAGCTTGGCCTTCCTGATGGTAACACCAGGAGTCATGGAGTCACCCGGCAACACGGCACCAACCCGGGCGAAGGGTACCTTCTGGCCCACCGCCACATTGGGGGCACCACAGACCACCTGAACCAGTTCACCGGAACCGTCGTCAACCCGGCACACATTGAGCTTGTCGGCATCGGGGTGCGGGACCTTCTCCAGCACCTCCGCCACCACCACGCCATCGAAGACCGCGGCCACGGGGGCCACCGCATCCACCTCAAGACCGGCCATGGTGAGCTGATCGGCCAGGGCCTGGGTGTCAAGCTGCGGTGACACCCACTCGCGCAGCCACTGTTCGGAAAATTTCATGACAAATCCTGTGTTGTGCGGGTGCGAGGGAGATCAGGCAAACTGACGCAGGAAGCGCAGGTCGTTGTCGAAAAACATGCGCAGATCATTGACGCCATAGCGCAGCATGGCCAGTCGCTCGGCGCCCATGCCGAAAGCGAAGCCAGTATAGCGATCCGTATCGATGCCGGCATGCCGGAACACCTCGGGGTGGACCATGCCGCAGCCCATCACTTCGAGCCAGCCGCTGTGGGAGCAGACCCGACACCCCTCGCCCGAGCACATCACGCACTGGATATCGACCTCGGCGGAGGGCTCGGTGAAGGGGAAGTAGGAGGGACGGAAGCGTACGGACAGATCATCACGCTCGAAGAAGGCGTGCAGGAAGTCCTCGATGGTGCCCTTGAGGTCGGCAAAGCTGACGTCCTCGTCAACCAGCAACCCCTCTACCTGGTGGAACATGGGGGTATGGGTCAGATCGGAGTCGCTGCGATAGACCCGCCCCGGGCAGACGATACGGATCGGCAGCTTGCCCTCCTTCATGGTGCGCACCTGGACCGGTGACGTGTGGGTGCGCAACAGGCGGGTGGCATCGAAGTAGAAGGTATCGGCCATGCCGCGCGCCGGGTGGTGGGCCGGAATATTGAGGGCCTCGAAATTGTGATAGTCGTCCTCAATCTCCGGCCCCACCGCGACATCGTAGCCGATGCGGGTAAACAGCCCCTCAATCCGCTCCAGGGTTCGGGTAACCGGATGCAGGCCGCCGTCGAGCTGGCCGCGGCCAGGCAAGGTCACGTCCAGGCGTTCGGCCGAGAGCCGCTGCTCCAGGGCCGCCTTCTCCAATGCTGCACGGCGTCCCTCCAGCTCCTCGGCAAGGGCCTGCTTGGCCTGGTTGATGCGCTCACCGGCGGCCGGACGCTCGGCGGCAGACAGCTTGCCGAGCCCCTTGAGCAGCGCGGTGATCTCGCCCTTCTTGCCGAGGTAGCGCACGCGCAGCTCTTCCAGGGCCGGAATGGTCTCGGCGGCCTGGATCGCCTGGCGGGCCTCGGCGACCAGAGTGGGAAGGTGGTCCATCCGTAGCGCTCCGAATTCGAATATCAGTAGTCAAGAAAAAGGGGAAGAGCGGCTGCTCTTCCCCTGCAACGTCAACGGCCACTCGACCAGAGCCGAGTCACCGCAGATGACGCGATCACTTACTGGGCAGCCTTGGCCTTCTCGACGATGGCAGCGAAGGCGGCCTTCTCGTTGACCGCCAGATCCGCGAGGACCTTGCGGTCGATCTCGATCCCCGCCTTCTTCAGGCAACCCACGAAGCGGCTGTAGGACAGGCCGTGCTGACGAGCACCGGCGTTGATACGCTGAATCCACAAGGCCCGAAACTGACGCTTGCGATTACGGCGGTCGCGATACGCATACTGGCCTGCCTTGATGACGGCCTGCTTGGCAACGCGGAACACTCGGCTACGGGCACCATAGTAACCCTTGGCCTGCTTGAGAATCTTCTTGTGACGACGACGGGCGACAACGCCACGCTTGACACGAGTCATAGCTTACTCCTGACGAAAAAAGGGTCTACCAAGGATTACAGGTTAGGCAGCATCCGCTGAATGAGCGCCTTGTCGGCGTCATGGATCTGCTTCATACCCCGCAACTGACGCTTACGCTTGGTGGACTTCTTGGTCAGGATGTGGCTACGAAACGACTGCTTGTGCTTGAAGCCGTTGGCCGTCTTCTTGAAACGCTTGGCTGCGCCGCGATTGGTCTTGATCTTCGGCATGGATGAACACTCCATTACGAGGTTTTTTCAGAAAACCCGGGGCCGACGATGGATGGCAACATCCACTGCCCGTTGAACTGGCCGCCGGATCACTTTTTCTCTTTCGCTTACTTCTTCTTCGGGGCGATGATCATGATCATCTGGCGTCCTTCCATCTTTGGAAAGGACTCCACGGTTCCGATCTCATCGAGATCGGCGGCGATCCGTTCCATCAGCTTGCGGCCGAGGTCCTGATGCGCCATCTCACGACCGCGAAAACGCAGCGTGACCTTGCCCTTGTCGCCACCTTCGAGGAAGCGAATCAGGTTTTTCATCTTGACCTGATAGTCACCCTCGTCGGTGCCAGGCCGGAACTTCACTTCCTTGACCTGAATCTGCTTCGTCTTCTTCTTCTGAGCGGATTTCTGCTTCTTTTGCTCAAAGACGAATTTGCCGTAATCCATGATCTTGCAAACGATCGGATCGGCATTGGATATCTGTACGAGGTCCATTCCCGAGGCTTCGGCTCGCTCCAGTGCTTCACTGGTGGGCACAACGCCCAGCTGCTCACCGTCGCTGTCGATCAGGCGAACCTGATCCTCGGTAATGCGCTCGTTCATCGGGGGGCGCTTATCCTGGACGCGCCCTCTTGGGTTGCTTCGCTTGATCGCTCAGTCTCCTTAAGACGATTGACGATGTCGTCAGCCGAGTTCGGCGTTCAGACGCTCGATGAGGTCATCGACCCGCATGGTGCCTAGATCCTCGCCGGTGCGCGTTCGCACGGCCACCGAGTCGGCCTCGACTTCCTTATCCCCCACTACGAGGAGATAGGGAACTTTCTGCAACGTATGCTCGCGGATTTTAAAGCCGATCTTCTCGTTCCTCAAGTCCGCCTTGACGCGAAGGCCGATTTTCTGCAAACGCTGCTCGAGATTCAGCACATAATCGCGCTGTGCATCGGTGATATTGAGGATCACCGCCTGCTGCGGCGCCAGCCACAAGGGCATGGCCCCGGCGTAGTGCTCGATAAGAATACCGAGAAAACGCTCGAATGAACCCAGTATCGCACGATGCAGCATCACCGGGGTCTTTCGGGCGCCATCCTCGTCGACGAATTGGGCACCCAGACGGCCCGGCAGGTTGAAATCCAGTTGCAGGGTACCGCACTGCCAGACCCGGTTGAGACAGTCGCGCAGAGAAAATTCGATCTTGGGGCCATAGAAGGCACCCTCGCCCGGCTGCAGGTCCCACTCTAGCCCGGTCACATTGAGCGCCGCCTCGAGGCCCGCCTCGGCGCGATCCCACATTTCGGGCTCACCGAGAAAATCATCGGGACGGGTCGAGAGCTTCAGCTCCACATCATCGAAGCCCAATTCCTTGTAGACGTCGAGGGTCAGCGCGATGAAATTCTCGGCCTCGGCCTGGATCTGCTTCTCGGTGCAGAAAATATGGGCATCGTCCTGGGTGAAGGCGCGCACTCGCATCAGGCCGTGCAGGGAACCGGAAGGCTCGTTGCGATGGCAGCTGCCGAACTCGGCCAGGCGCAGCGGCAGGTCCCGGTAGCTCTTCAGACCCTGGTTGAAGACCTGCACGTGGCAGGGGCAGTTCATCGGCTTTACCGCGTAGTCACGCTTCTCGGACTCCGTGGTGAACATCAGGTCGCTGTAGTGTCCCCAGTGGCCGGACTTCTTCCACAGCGAGAGATCCACCACCTGGGGCGTCTTGATCTCCTGATAGCCGTTCTCGAGCTGTACGCGGCGCATGTACTGCTCCAGCGCCTGGTACATGGTCCAGCCGTTGGGATGCCAGAACACCATGCCTGGCGCCTCCTCCTGAAGATGGAAGAGGTCCATCTTCTTCGCCAGCTTGCGATGGTCGCGCTTTTCGGCCTCCTCGAGGCGCTTGAGGTATGCCTTGAGCTGCTTCTTGTCGGGCCAGGCGGTGCCATAGATACGGGTCAGCATCGGTTTGGTGGCATCACCGCGCCAATAGGCGCCGGCCAGCTTGGTCAGCTTGAATGCCTTCAGGTGCCGAGTATTGGGGACATGGGGTCCCCGACACATGTCGGTGTATTCATCATGATGATAGAGACGAATGGCCTCGCCTTCGGGAATCTCGCGGACGATCTCCTGCTTGTAGGGCTCGTCGCGGTGCAAGAAGGCAAGCATCGCCTGGTCGCGATCGACATATTCACGGACCACATCGTAGTCCCGCTCGATCAACGTCTGCATGCGTGTCTCGATGGCCTCGAGATCCTCGGGGGTCACCGAACGACCGAAATCGATATCGTAGTAAAAGCCGTCGTCAATGACCGGACCGATAGCCATCCTGGCCTCGGGATAGAGCTGCTTGACGGCGTGACCAACCAGGTGGGCGCAGGAGTGACGTATCACTTCCAGACCCTCAGCGTCACGGGCGGTGAGAATGGCCACCTCGGCGTCACGCTCGATGAGGTCGGCGGCATCTACTGGCACACCGTCGATCTTGCCGGCTACGCAAGCCTTGGCAAGTCCCGGACCGATATCCTCAGCCAGCTGCATCACGGTGAGCGGTTTATCGAAGGTTCTCTGACTGCCGTCAGGCAGGGTCACGATGGGCATCAAGGAATCCTTGTGCGCAGTGGTGGCCAATACGAAAGACCACATGTCGCGGTGAACAGGGATGGAAAAGCGGGCATTACCATACCAGAGTCGAGGCGCGGCACGCCACCGGACAACGGTATCGTGCGCCCAGCGCAACATCCCAGTTGCCTGGGCCACAACGCAGCAGGGGCGCCCGAAGGCGCCCCTGCTGGTCGGGCGATCGCTCGCCCCGATCACGACAATCGATTACTGAAGGTCGATCTCGACCCGACGGTTCAGGGCGCGGCCCTCGTCGGTCTCGTTGCTGGCCACCGGACGCTGCTCGCCGTAGCCAACGGCCATCATGCGATCACTCGCGACGCCCTGGCTGGCCAGGTAGTCGCGCACGGAGTTGGCACGACGCTCGGAGAGGCCCTGATTGTATTGATCGGAGCCCATGGAGTCGGTGTGACCTTCAATGCGAATGCGCACATCGGTGTGCTCGCGCAGGCGACGTGCCACTTCATCCAGGGTCATCTCGGCCTGGGGAAGCAGCTCGGCAGAATCAAACGCGAAGTTGACTTCGCTGGAGAGCGTTACCGGCTCAAACTCGGGCACGGGCTCTGGCTCAGGGGCGGGCATCGGCTCCGGCTCGGCTACTGGAGCCGGTGAGCGGTCGGCGCAAAGCAGGGCACCGATGGCGGCACCGGCAACGGCGCCAGTAGCAGTCCCCTCTTCTTCATCGGAGCTGCCGCTGGTGGCGTAGCCAATGCTGCCGCCGATCAGGCTGCCAGCGATACCGCAGGTTACCGGCTGCTGATACCAGGGGCGATCGGAAGAAGGGCTCGTATTGGGGGTAGCACAGCCTGCCAGGCCAATCACCAGAGCAGAACCGAGCAGCAAACCAGTCGTGGATTTCTTCATTGTGTAACTCCCTCGTTTTTTTCTTGCTTGATTCCAGGCCAGGCTGCAGGTGCAACGCCTTCCCGGATGATCCCGCGATTGGGCGCCGCGGAGTCAGCTCCACCGCGACCGTGCCAGACTTGCCGTGTCACATGGACAAAATCGGCAAGACATGACGCGGACTCAGCTTGCAACAGCTCGCCCGGTCTTTCAATCGCCATGTTATGAACTTAGCATAACGATACAGTATACGCACAGTGTTCGAGAATGTCCGAGTCTTATCTGTCCTTCAGTGTAGGCTTGCCGGCCAATTTCGCCTGAATTCCAGTACTGCAGTGGCCGCAGCAAGCACCGCCTCTCGCATCTCCTCTTCCACGGCGAGACGTTCGCGGTCCTCTTTGAAGCGTTCCTTGGGCGTCAGCTCCTGGCGGGCCTGGTGAGTACTGAGGTGGCGGGTGCGTTCATGCACCTCACCGAAGGGACGGAAGGTCTCACGCTCCATCAGGCGCGGATCGAGCATTTCCAGCAGCACCTTGCAGCGCCAGGCAGCTTCAGTGACCTCCACCTGTTCCTGCAGAAGTGACGAGGCCACCATCTCCAGGTTGTCGAGGCAGTTTTCCCGGGCGCGACGCTCCTCCTCTTCACGAAAGGCCTGGCGGCGGAGCACTTCCTTGCGCAGCGTGTAGGCATAGGCAGCAAGGCCGGCGATGATCAGCAGGCCAATGCCGATCAGAAAAAGCGCGGTCGTTGTCGTCATCAGGGATCTCGCGGTTAGGGTAGAAACTTTACCTTTAGCACTATGGCTGTATAGCTGTAGTAGAAGTTCATTCTACCGACGGTTTTCGCTCATTCCAAACCGCCTGATGCCAAAGCGGCCAGGCGATCTCTCCAGGCCGCTGATGCACACGCAATAAAGTGACCGTTAAGCAGGCTATTCCTCTGTTGGCAGCGCAGCGGCTCAAGCGTCTCGGCGGCCAGCACCGCCCCCCCTGCCGCTTCGAGCACCGCCTGACCGGCGGCGGTATCCCACTCGCAGGTCGGCGAAAAGCGCGGATACAGGTCAGCCTTCCCCTCGGCGATGTGGCAGAACTTTACCGAGCTTCCGCAGCGCTCAAGCTGCGCCCCGTGAATGGCCGACACCCAGGTGCGGGTGGTGGCGTCCAGATGAGCACGACTGGCCAGTATCCTGGGCGGCCAGCGTGGTGCCACGCGAATCGCCTGCCGCTCGCCTTGCTGCCAGCGCCAGGCCCCCTCACCGACACTGCCAGCCCAACTGATCTTCGATGCCGGCGCATGTATCACGCCAAGCACCGGCCTGCCCTCCTCGACCAGCGCCACGTTAACGGTAAAGTCATCGAAGCCGTCGACAAACTCGCGCGTACCGTCCAGAGGATCGATCAGCCAGAAGCGTGGCCACGCCCGGCGCTCCCTCCAGGGGACGGTACGCCCCTCTTCGGAGAGAATGGGCAACGTCGAGCAGGCCCCAAGGCCTGCTACCAGAATCTCGTTGGCGGCAAGGTCCGCGGCCGTCACGGGAGATGCATCGGCCTTCGCGTCGACCCGAAAGCCCGCCTCACGGACCGTCAGGATCGCGCGGCCCGCCTGCTCGCAAAGGTCAATCAAGGTAACAAGAGCGGGCAATGGGACGACGGTAGACATGGCGGGCTTCCTTGGCGGACATACGTTCATTGACCACACTGACATAGCCGATAACCGGCTGCCATGGCGAGATCACCCGGCATCGCAGTAGATCGAAAGCTAATGGAGTCATGCATGAACAAGAGTCCCGACGCTCATCAACAGGGAGATGAATCCTCTATTGCCGGCCGCATCGGCCTGTGGCTAGGCCCCCTCCTGCTGTTGGCCACCCTGGTTCTGCCGCCCCCGGCCGGCATGAACGAGGCCGCGTGGGCCTGCGTGGGGCTGGCCCTGCTGATGGCCACCTGGTGGTCCACCGAAGCCGTGCCCATCCCCATCACCTCCCTGCTGCCCATCGTGCTGGTTCCCGCCCTCGGGCTAGGCACCATGGGCGAGGCGACCAGCAGCTACGCCAATCCGATCATCTACCTCTTCCTGGGCGGTTTCCTGCTGGGTATCGCGATGCAGCGCTGGCATCTTCACCGCCGCCTGGCACTGCGGGTCCTCAAACTGGTGGGCCACCAACCCCGTCGCCAGATAGGCGGCTTCATGATCGCCACCGGCTTTCTGAGCATGTGGGTCTCCAACACCGCCACCGCCATCATGATGCTGCCCATCGGCATGTCGGTCATCAGCCTGCTTGGCGACAGCGACGCCGACGAGGTCAAGCGCTACGCGACCGCCTTGCTGCTGGCCATTGCCTATTCTGCCAGCATCGGTGGCGTCGCCACCCTGATCGGCACACCGCCCAACGCCCTGTTGGCCGGCTACCTAGCCGAGGATCGCGGCATTGACATCGGCTTCGCCCAGTGGATGGTCATCGGCCTGCCCATCAGCATCGCCATGATGGCCGCGGCCTGGTGGTGGCTGACCCGCGGAGGTTTCCGCCTGGATCCCGGCGAAGACAGCGCCGGCATGGTGAGCAGCGAACTGGCAAGACTCGGCCCCATGAGCCCGGCCGAAAAACGCGTGGCGATCATCTTTGCCCTGGCGGCCATGACCTGGATATTCCGTCCCCTGCTCAATGACCTGGGCCTGCCATGGCTCTCCGATACGGGTATCGCCATCGCCGCCGGCATCGTGCTGTTCCTGGTGCCCAGCGGCCAGGTCAACGGTGGCAGGTTGATGATCTGGGAAGAGGCCGAGAAACTGCCCTGGGGCATTCTGCTGCTGTTCGGCGGCGGCCTGGCCCTGGCCGGGACCATCACCCGTAGCGGGCTTGCCAACTGGATCGCCGAACAGCTCGCCATTTTCGGCACCTTCCCGCTGCTGGCCATGATCGGCGTGGTGGTTCTGGTGATCATCTTCCTCACCGAGATAACCTCCAACACCGCCACCGCCGCGGCCTTCTTGCCGCTGCTGGGAGCCTTGGCCCTGTCATTGGATATTTCGCCGCTGCTGATCACCGTGCCTGCGGCCATCGCCGCCAGCTGCGCCTTCATGATGCCAGTGGCCACGCCGCCCAACGCCATCGTCTTCGCCACGGGCCACATGACGATTCAGTCGATGATTCGTGCCGGTTTCGCACTCAACCTGATCAGCACCGTGCTGGTGACCCTGATGGCCTATTTCCTGTTGATGACCTTCTGGTAGATGGATGGCCTGGTGGTGCACGATGGCGACTCCTGAAACGGCGACGCCCGGCCGGGT
>JBNJLE010000007.1:0-151682 GCA_051751685.1 Pseudomonadota bacterium
AAAGACCCGAGGGTCTTTGACGAGTCGCTTGCCTTGATGTTTCAGTGACTGATCACCGACACATCGACAAGCGCCCACATGAATTACCTGATCGATTGTTAAAGAGCGGCTCCCGTCTCATACCGAGTGGAGCGTCTCGCTGTGCTGCCGGGGCGGGGCTTACCAGAGGTAGTGGCTCCGTCTCGTCAGCGCCCTGCGAGGAAGGCGTATTCTACCGATTTGCGTCAGCGTGTCAAGCGGTGGTGGGCGATGATCGGCCTCCCGTCCTGCTTGCCGCCGCATCCTGCCAGGGCAGCGATGACCGCGAATCGTGTGGGCGCATTCTACCGACTCCGCGCGGCGTGTCAAGCGAGACATGTTTCGGAACGTCCGAAAAACATCAAGCAGAACAAGCACTTTCTCCACTGTCCACCGCTGGCAACGGAGCTCGTTGCCGGCAGCGGATGCGTACTCTAAGGGTTCCACTCGGGGAACGCAACCCTCCCGCGTCAGAAAACTGTAGTCCAGTTACAGGCACTCCGCCACAGGCCAAGACACGTTTTTACCGGCAGCCATCCCGCCCGGAATAGAGTCAGATCACAAAGAGGTCGACGAAACGGTTGACCGGCGTGGATTCCAGCAGAGCCGGGGCGCGGCACAGGGCGAGGATTCTCTCGCAGCGCCGTTGTGGAAAACGCGTGGCCAGGTGGCGACGAAACTTCTCCTCGAGCACCGGAACGCCCTCCTGACGGCGACGACGGTGGCCAATGGGGTATTCCACTTCCACCTGATCGGTGAACGAACCGTCCCGAAAGAAGACCTGAATGGCATTGGCGATGGAGCGCTTGTCCACATCCAGATAATCGCGGGTGTAGCGTGGCTCCTCCACCACCTCCATCCTGGCACGCAGGGCGTCGATCTCGGGATGGGCGGCGTGGAATTCATCCTCATAGTGTTCGGCATTCAGCTCGCCGAAGATCAGCGGCACCGCCGTCATGTACTGCAGACAGTGATCGCGATCTGCCGGATTGGCCAACTCTCCCTCCTTGGAGATGATGCGAATCGCCGACTCGTGGGTGGTAATAACGATGCGTTCGATGTCGTCGAGGCGATCCTTGACCTGGGAGTGCAGGGTCACCGCCGCCTCGCAGGCGGTCTGGGCATGGAACTCCGCCGGAAAGGAGAGCTTGAAGAGAATGTTCTCCATCACATAGCTGCCAAACTCACGCTGGAAGGTGAAGCGACGCTGCGCCTCGGGCTTGGTGACCAGGTCACGATTGGTGTGGCTGAACAGCACATCGTAGAAGCCCCATTGTGGCGCGCTGAGCGCCCCGGGGATCCCCATCTCGTCGCGCAGGGCAATATCGGCCAGGCGGACCGCCCGGGAGGTGGCATCCCCCGCCGCCCAACTCTTGCGCGAGCCGGCATTGGGGGCATGGCGATAGGTACGCAGACTCTGGCCGTCGACCCAGGCGTGGGAGAGCGCCGAGAGCAACTGGTCACGACTGGCGCCCATCAACCGGGCGGCCACCGCCGTGGAGGCCACCTTGACCAGCACCACGTGATCGAGACCGACCCGGTTGAAGGCGTTGTCCAGCGCCAGTACGCCCTGGATCTCGTGGGCCATGATCATCGCCTCGAGAACATCCCGCATGGTGAGCGGTGCCTCGCCCTCGGCAATGCGCTTCTGCGAAAGGTGGTCGGCGACTGCCAGGATAGCGCCTAGATTGTCGGAAGGGTGGCCCCACTCCGCCGCCAGCCAGGTGTCGTTGAAGTCCAGCCAGCGGACGATGCAGCCGATATCCCAGGCGGCCTTCACCGGGTCCAGGCGGAAGGAGGTGCCGGGCACTCTGGCGCCGTGAGGCACCACCGTCCCCTCCACCAGCGGCCCGAGGTGCTTGGTGCACTCCGGAAAGCGCAGCGCCAGCAAGCCGCAGCCGAGGGTATCCATCAGGCAGAGCCTTGCGGTATCCCACGCTTCGGCACTGTCGATACCGGTACCAAGAACATAATCGGCGATCTTCTGAAGCTCATCATCATAATCAGGACGCACATTGGCTTCCACGGTACTCATCCTGTCCTCCTTCGGTACCCAGAGTGACTACCCCCACTATAGACGATGGCCAGTGGCAGAAAAGAAGCGCCCCGAGCCACAAGACTCGGGGCGCCTTCAATGCACCGGAACTCGCCCGGAAGCGAGGGCAGGATCAGAGAGTGTCGCCGGGAATACGGACGAAGCCTTCCATCAGCACCCGGGCGCTGCGGCTCATCACCGCCTGATCGATCACCCAGCGTCCAGCCACCAGGCTCGCCTCGGCACCCACTCGCAGGGAGCCGGAGGGGTGCCCGAAGGTCACGGCGTTACGCTTGCCGCCACCGGCGGCCAGGTTGACCAGGGTCCCCTCGATAGCCGCGGCGGAGGCGATAGCCACCGCCGCGGTGCCCATCATGGCGTGGTGCAGCTTGCCCATGGAAAGCGCCCGCACCAGCAGGTCGATCTTGTCGGCCTCGACCTCCTTGCCGCTGGAAGCACTATAGCCGCTGGGCGGCGCCACGAAGGCTACCTTGGGTGTGTGCTGGCGGCCGGCGGCCTCCTCCAGCGACTGGATCAACCCCATCTTCAATGCCCCATGGGCGCGAAGCGTCTCGAAACGGGACAGCGCCACCGGATCGCCGTTGATCGCCTCCTGTAGCTCGGTGCCGGTATAACCTAGGTCGGCGGCATTGACGAAGATGGTGGGAATCCCGGCATTGATCAGGGTCGCCTTGATTGTCCCTCCCGCCACGACATCAACCGGCACCTCCAGATCATCCACCAGGTTACCGGTGGGGAAGATCGCCCCCTCCCCGTCCGCGGGATCCTTGAAGGCCACCGGCACCTCGGCGGCGGGGAAGGTCACGCCGTCCAGCTCGAAATCGCCGGTCTCCTGCACCTCTCCGTCGGTAATCGGCACCTGGCAGACGATGGTCTTGCCGATATTGGCCTGCCAGATGCGCACCTCCACCACGCCATTGCCGGGTATGCGCGCGGGGTCCACCAGGCCGTTGGCCACGGCGAAGGGGCCCACCGCGGCGGAGAGGTTGCCGCAGTTGCCGCTCCAGTCGACGAAGGCCTTGTCGATGGAGACCTGGCCAAAGAGGTAATCCACATCGTGGTCTGACTGCTTGCTCTTCGACAAGATCACCGTCTTGCTGGTACTGGAGGTGGCCCCGCCCATGCCGTCGATCTGCTTCTGGTAGGGGTCGGGGCTGCCGATCACCCGCATCAGCAGGCGGTCGCGGGCCTCACCGGGCACCTGCGCCGCCTCGGGCAGGTCGTCGAGCCGGAAGAAGACGCCCTTGCTGGTGCCGCCGCGCATATAGGTGGCGGGAATGCGAATCTGGGGAACGTGTGCCATGGAGGTCGCTTCCTTGGTTCATGAAAGGGGAAGAAAGATCGACCCGGGCCTTGCGGCACCGGGTCGATGGGGTTTCAACATCGTGAGGCTATCGCCCGGCTCAGCTGACCGCCTCGCCCGTGGACTCCAGGAAGTCCTTGGCGAAGCGCTGCAGCACACCGCCCGCGGAGTAGACAGTCACCTCCTCGGCGGTATCCAGGCGACAGATCACGGGCACTCGGTCAACCTCGCCGGTCTTGCGATGGATGACCAGTTCGAGCGTCGCGCCCGGAGACGCCGCCCCCTCCACGTCGTAGGTCTCGGTGCCGTCCAGTTGCAGGGTATGGCGGGTGGTGCCCTCCTGGAACTGCAGCGGCATCACGCCCATGCCGATCAGGTTGGTGCGGTGGATGCGCTCGAAGCCCTCGGCGACGATCGCCTCGACCCCGGCCAGGGCCACGCCCTTGGCCGCCCAGTCACGCGAGGAGCCCTGACCGTAGTCGGCGCCAGCGATGACGATCAGCGGCTGCTTGCGCTCCATGTAGGTCTCGATGGCCTCCCACATGCGAGTCACCTCGCCCTCCGGCTCGATGCGCGCCAGTGAGCCCTGCTTCACCTCGCCGTTCTCGTCGCGGACCATCTCGTTGAAGAGCTTGGGGTTGGCCAGGGTGGCACGCAGCGCGGTGAGGTGGTCGCCGCGGTGGGTGGCGTAGGAGTTGAAGTCCTCCTCCGGCAGGCCCATCTTGTGCAGGTACTCCCCCGCCGCGCTGTCCATCATGATGGCGTTGGACGGCGACAGGTGGTCGGTGGTGATGTTGTCCGGCAGGATCGCCAGTGGCCGCATCCCCTTGAGGGCACGCACTTCCGCCATGTTGCCTTCCCAGTAGGGGGGGCGGCGGATATAGGTGCTCTGTGGACGCCAGTCGTAGAGCGGGCTCTCCGCCGGTTCAAAGGCGTCCAGGTCGAACATCGGGATATAGACCTGTTTGAACTGCTCCGGCCTGACGAACTCGGCGACGATGGCATCGATCTCCTCGTCGGAGGGCCAGAGGTCCTTGAGAGTCACCGGGTTACCGTTATGATCCGTGCCCAGCACGTCCTTCTCGATGTCGAAGCGCACGGTACCCGCGATGGCATAGGCGACCACCAGTGCCGGCGAGGCCAGGAAGGCCTGCTTGGCATAGGGGTGAATACGGCCATCGAAGTTGCGGTTGCCGGAAAGCACCGCCGTGGCATAGAGATCGCGGTCGATGATCTCCTGCTGGATCGTCGGGTCCAGTGCACCGGACATGCCGTTGCAGGTGGTGCAGGCATAGGCGACGATGCCGAAGCCGAGCTTCTCCAGTTCGGACAGTAGCCCGGCCTCTTCCAGGTAGAGGCGCGCGACCTTCGATCCCGGCGCGAATGACGACTTCACCCAGGGCTTGCGAATCAGGCCGAGCTCGTTGGCCTTCTTGGCCAGCAGGGCGGCGCCCACCACGTTGCGCGGGTTGGAGGTGTTGGTGCAGCTGGTGATGGCAGCGATAATCACCGCGCCATCGGGCATCTTTCCCGCCTTCTCTTCGGCCTGGGCCTTGTCGTAGTTCACGGCGACCCCGCGCTCATGCAGGGCGCTGGTGGGCAGGCGGCGATGGGGGTTGGAGGGGCCGGCCAGGTTGCGCTCCACGCTGGACAGGTCGAAGGTCAATACCCGCTCATACTGGGCATCGACCAGGCTGTCGGCCCACAGGCCGGTCTGCTTGGCGTAGGTCTCGACCAGCGCGACCTGCTCCGGCTCGCGGCCGGTCAGCGTGAGATAGTCGAGGGTCTGCTCATCGATGTAGAACATCGCCGCGGAGGCACCATACTCCGGGGTCATGTTGGAGATGGTGGCGCGATCGCCGATGGTCAGGCTCTTGGACCCCTCGCCGAAGAACTCGAGATAGGCCCCGACCACCCGCTCCTTGCGCAGGAACTCGGTGATCGCCAGCACGATATCGGTGGCGGTGATACCTGGCTTGGGCTTGCCGGTCAGCTCCACGCCGACGATATCGGGCAGACGCATCATGGAGGGGCGACCCAGCATCACGGTCTCTGCTTCGAGGCCGCCCACCCCGATGGCGATCACGCCCAGGCAGTCGATGTGCGGGGTATGGCTGTCGGTGCCTACGCAGGTATCGGGATAGGCCACCCCGTCGCGGGCCTGCACCACCGGCGACATCTTCTCCAGATTGATCTGGTGCATGATGCCGTTGCCGGCGGGAATCACGTCGACGTTCTCGAAAGCGGTCTTGGTCCACTCGATGAAGTGGAAGCGATCCTCGTTGCGGCGATCCTCGATGGCGCGGTTCTTGTCGAAGGCGTCAGGGTCGAAGCCGGCGTGCTCCACGGCCAGTGAGTGATCGACGATCAGCTGGGTCGGCACCACCGGGTTGACCTTGGCGGGGTCGCCGCCCTGCTCGGCAATGGCGTCGCGCAGACCGGCCAAGTCGACCAGTGCCGTCTGGCCAAGGATGTCGTGGCACACCACCCGGGCCGGGTACCAGGGAAAGTCCAGGTCGCGGCGGCGCTCGATCAGCTGCTTGAGCGCGTCGGTAAGCATTTCCGGCTCACAGCGACGCACCAGCTGCTCAGCGAGCACCCGGGAAGTGTAGGGAAGGGTGTCATAGGCGCCCGTCTGGATCTCTTCAACGGCCTCACGCACGTCGAAGTAGTCCAGCTCGGTGCCGGGAAGCGGTTTACGATAGTCAGTATTCATGGCTCAGTCCCGCTGCTCGATCGGCACCCATTTGCTGTGCTCCGGGCCCACATAGTCGGCACTCGGGCGAATGATGCGGTTGTTGGCACGCTGCTCGAAGACATGGGCCGCCCAGCCGGTCAGGCGAGAACAGACGAAGATCGGCGTGAACAGCTTGGTGGGAATCTCCATGAAGTGGTAGGCGCTGGCATGGAAAAAGTCCGCATTGCAGAACAGCTTCTTCTCGCGCCACATGACTGCCTCGACGCGCTCGGAGACCGGGTAGAGCACCGTGTCGCCCACGTCATCGGCCAGCTTCTTCGACCACTCCTTGATGATGGCATTGCGCGGATCGGACTCGCGATAGACCGCATGGCCGAAGCCCATGATCTTGTCCTTGCGCTCGAGCATGCCCATGATTTCGCGCTCGGCCTCTTCCGCGGAGGTCCAGTTCTCGATCATCGCCATGGCCGCCTCGTTGGCGCCGCCATGCAGCGGACCGCGCAGGGAGCCGATGGCGCCGGTCACACAGGAATGCATGTCGGACAGCGTGGAGGCACAGACGCGCGCGGTGAAGGTCGAGGCGTTAAACTCGTGCTCGGCATAGAGAATCAGCGAGACGTTCATGACGCGAGCGTGCAGCTCGGAGGCGGGCGCACCGCGCAGCATATGCAGGAAGTGACCTCCCACGGACTCGTCATCGGTCTCGGTCTCGATACGCGCACCGTCGTGACTGAAGCGGTACCAGTAGCAGATGATCGAGGGCAGCACGGCCAGCAGGCGATCGGCGGCGTCCTGCTGCTCGTCGAAGCTCTGCTCGGTCTCCAGGTTGCCCAGCATGGAAGCGCCGGTGCGCATCACGTCCATGGGGTGAGCGTCGGCGGGGATCTGCTCGAGCACGGTCTTGAGCGCCTCAGGCAGGCCGCGCAGGCCCTTGAGCTTGGTGATGTAAGCATCGAGCTCGGCCTGGTTGGGCAGCTTGCCCTTGAGCAGCAGGTAGGCCACCTCCTCGAACTTCGCCTTTTCGGCCAGCTCCTTGATGTCGAAGCCACGGTAGGTCAAGCCGGATCCGGACTTTCCAACGGTGCACAGGGCGGTCGTGCCCGCACTCTGGCCACGCAGGCCGGCGCCACTCAGGTTCTTCTCTGCCATGTTATATCTCCTCGTCTCGCGGGTCGGTCGTGTTCTTGTCGACGATGTCAGGGCGCGCCTCAGGCGTCACTGCCCTTCTCGGCAAACTGATTTTCGGCAAACAACGCATCGAGCTTCTGCTCAAAGCTGTGGTAGTTCAGGAAATCGTAGAGCTCATCGCGGGTCTGCATGAGGTCGACCACATCGCGCTGATGGCCGTTGTCGTGGATGCTCTGGTAGACCTTGAGGGCCGCGGCGTTCATGGCGCGGAAGGCCGACAGCGGGTAAAGCACCATGCGGCAACCCACCTCGCCCAGCTCCTGCTGGCTGAACAGCGGCGTGGCGCCGAACTCGGTGATGTTGGCGAGGATCGGCGCATCGACGCGCTCGCAGAAGGCCCGGTAGTCATCCAGGGTGTGAACCGCCTCGGCGAAGATGGCGTCAGCACCGGCCTCGATGCAGGCCTGAGCACGCTCGATGGCGGCATCCAGCCCATCTTTCTGGAAGGCGTCGGTGCGGGCGATCAGGTAGAAGTCAGGATCGATGCGCGCATCGGCGGCGGCCTTGACGCGGTCTGCCATCTCCTGCTGGGAAACGATGGCCTTGTTGGGGCGGTGGCCGCAGCGCTTCTGGGCGACCTGATCCTCGATGTGCACGGCGGCCACGCCGGCGCGCTGCATCTCCTTCACGGTGCGGGCGATATTGAAAGCCCCGCCCCAACCGGTGTCGATATCCACCAGCAGCGGCAGGTCGGTGGCACCACAGATGCGGTGCGAATCCTCGACCACGTCGTTCATGGTCGTCATGCCCAGATCAGGCAGGCCGAAGGAAGCATTGGCCACGCCACCCCCCGAGAGGTAGATAGCCTGGTGGCCGACGCGCTGGGCCATCATGGCGGTGTAGGCGTTGATGGTGCCGACAATGGACAGCGGGCGGTTGGCCTCGAGGGCGGCACGGAAACGGGCGCCGGGGGTCTGCTGGGTCATGATGTCTCTCCTGTGGTGTTCGAGCCGGGTGGCTTCGGGGTCGGGTCAGGTCGCCGCAGAGGTCTGTCGCAGGGTGGCGGCATAGCGGTCTACAACGTTGGCCCTTGAGGCGCTGACATGACGACGCATCAGCAGCTCGGACAGTTCGGCATCACCGGCCTCAATGGCATCGACGATGCGGTGATGCTCGACAAACGCGCGCTGGGGACGTGAGCCACTGGCGCTGAACTGGGTACGGTAAAGCCGCACCAGGTAATAGAGGTCATCGCAGAGCATGGTCACCAGCATGCGGTTGTGGCTGCCCTGGACAATGCGATAGTGAAAGTCCAGATCACCCTCACGCTGGAAGTAGGCCTCTCCCTTCTTGAGGTCGCTCTGACGCTCATGCATCCCCAACAGTTCGCGCAGCCCGGCGATCTCAGCGGCAGTCATATGCTGTGCGGCCAGCCGCGCGGCCATGCTCTCCAGCGCCTCGCGCACATCGAACAGCTCAAGCAGCTCCTCCATCGAGAGCTTGATAACTCGCGCACCCACGTGGGGCACTCTCTCGATCAACCGATGCGCCTCGAGTCGACGCATTGCCTCGCGCAGCGGCCCTCTGGAGATGCCGAAGGCCTTGGACAGACCCGGCTCGGTGATCTTGCTGCCCGGGGGCAGTTCGCCGCGCACAATGGCATCCTGAAGCTGCTGAAAGACACGCTCCGCCAGGGTTCGCACTTCCGGGATCGACGTTTCAATTTGGGCTAGGGTCATAATGATTGTCGACAATTATTGGATGAACAAAGGGTAGCCACTCCGCAGAATGGGGTCAATATCCAGAAACGTCGCGAAGCTTCATCTTTGGTTGTAGACAACACGCCAGAGACTGGAGGGGCTGTCGACAATGTTGAGGCGTCATTCCGGCCTGGTCGCTGGAACTGGCAGGGACAAGTGCCGGCGAGATGCCTAGAATGGGCTGCCTGTCACAGCAAGGCACGGCAATGCGTGTACGACTCCAGATCACCCCCTGCCCTTACCATGAGCAACCGCTCGAGTATTTCGCCCGTCTTCGCGGGCGGCCGGGCGCCGTCCTGCTTGACTGCGGACGCCCAGCCTCCCCCGCTGGGCGCTTCGATATCCTCGCCAGCGATCCTCTGGCGACACTCGAGATCGACGACCGGGGTCACCTCTCCGGCGTGCCCGAGGTGGCAGGTCTCTCGCCCTTCGCCGCCCAACAGGTCCTGCTGGATCGCCTCGAGACGGAGGTGCCCGACAGCGAGCTGCCCTTTCTCGGCGGCCTGATCGGCTACTGGAGCTACGATCTGGGACGGCTGCTCGAGCCGGTGGGCGAGCAGACCCAACCGGCGGTAGCGCTCCCGGCGAGCCGGGTCGGCCTCTACGATTGGGCGCTGATTCAGGACCATGCGCGTGGCGAGAGCTGGCTGGTCGCCAGCGCCGAACGGCGTCAGCAGGTGCTTGGCTGGCTGGCCCAGCCGACGCCGGCCCTTGACGACTTTCGATTGACCGCCCCCTTTGCCGGCGAGCTCTCCCGCGCCGACTATCTGCAGCGTTTCGCCGCTGTACAGCGCTATATCCTCTCGGGAGACTGCTACCAGATCAATCTGGCCCAGCGCTTCAGCGCCCCCTACGCAGGCGATCTCTGGAACGCCTACTGTCGTCTGCGTGGCGCCACGCCGACGCCCTATGCCGGCTTCATGGCCTGGCCCACCGCCCGGGGCGAACAGGCGATTCTTTCCCTGTCTCCCGAGCGCTTTCTGGAATGCCGAGACGGCCAGGTGGAGACACGCCCCATCAAGGGAACACGCCCCCGGGGCGAGACCCCGGAGACGGACCGCAGCCTGGCCGACGAGCTCACCGTCAGCCTCAAGGATCGCGCCGAGAACGTGATGATCGTCGACCTGCTGCGCAACGATCTCGGACGCGTCTGCCGCCCGGGCACGGTCAGGGTCCCTCAGCTCTGCGGTCTGGAGAGCTATGCCAACGTTCACCACCTGGTCAGCGTGGTGACCGGCGAACTGGACGCGAATCGGCGACCACTGGAACTGCTCGCCGCGGCCTTTCCCGGCGGCTCCATCACCGGCGCCCCCAAGGTGCGTGCCATGCAGATCATCGAGGAACTGGAGCCCAGTCGGCGCAGCGCCTACTGCGGCAGCCTGGGCTATGTGGACGTTCGCGGGCGAATGGACACGTCCATCGCCATTCGCACCGTCGTGGCGGATGAAGGGCGACTGCATCTATGGGGCGGCGGTGGCCTGGTGGCAGACTCGGTGGGGGAAGCGGAGTATCAGGAGACCCTGGACAAGATCCGACACCTGATGAGCGCCCTGACCTGGAGCGCCGACGAATCAATAGAAAAAGAATAAAAAAAATCTCTCTTAATTTCTCAGGGCATAAATACCTAAGAAATCGGTATTGGGGCTGAATACCAACGACTTGCTAGGGTAGCCCCCACCGCACCGACGAGAGGCCTTCATGGCAAGCTTCGACCCCAATCGTTTCGTTCTGGAGCACGACCAGGACACCCCCAAGGAGATACTGCGGGCCGCCTACCAGGCCTTCGGCGAACTGACCCTCTCCTTCTCCGGCGCCGAAGACGTGGTGCTGATCGATCTGGCTCTCAAGGTGGCGCCGAAGGCGGCCGTCCACGTCTTTGCCCTGGACACCGGAAGGTTGCACCCGGAGACCTATGCCTTTCTCGAACGGGTTCGAGCCCATTACGACCTCCCGATCGACGTGCGCTTCCCCAACGCCGAGGCCGTTCAGGCCCTGGTGCGCAACAAGGGGCTCTTCAGCTTTTTTCGGGACGGCCATCAGGAGTGCTGCGGCATCCGCAAGGTGGCACCGCTGCGCCGCCGCCTGGCCGGCCTGCCGATGTGGGTCACCGGCCAGCGGCGCGATCAGAGCCCGGGCACGCGCTCCAGCCTGCAGATCGCCGAGCACGATCATGGCTTCGGCAGCGAGGCAGGCCCCCTCGTCAAGGTCAATCCGCTGACCCACTGGAGCAGCGAGGAGGTCTGGACCTACATCCGCATGTTCGACGTGCCCTTCAACCCGCTCCATCAGCGCGGCTTCGTCAGCATCGGCTGCGAGCCCTGCACCCGCCCCACTCTGCCCGGCCAGCATGAACGCGAAGGTCGCTGGTGGTGGGAAGATCAGGGTGGCAAGGAGTGTGGCCTTCACGCCACCAACCTGCACGCCATCAACCCGGACGCGCGAGGCTAGCGCACCGGCAGCTCCAGCCCCTCGAACAGCGGAAACTCGTGTCGCGGACCCGCCGCCAGGGCGGCGTCCACCAGGTCGCGTTCCAGATGCGAGGCGAACCCCTGCAGGAAGTCATACATGTAGCCGCGCATGAAGGTGCCCCGGCGAATGCCGATCTTGGTGGTGGAACTTGCGAACAGGTGGCCTGCATCCAGCGCCAGCAGATCGGTATCGTGTTCGAGATCCACCGCCATGTGAGCGACGATACCCACGCCCATGCCCAGGCGCACGTAGGTCTTGATCACATCGGCATCGGCGGCGGTCAGCACCACGTTAGGCGTAAGCCCTCGCGCGCGGAAGGCGTCGTCAAGCTGTGAACGACCGGTGAATCCGAAGACATAGGTGACCAGCGGATAGCGGGCCAGGGCCTCCAGGGTAAGCTCGGGTACATCGGCCAGGGGATGGCCCCGGGGCACCAGGAGACAGCGGTTCCAGCGATAGCAGGGCAGCAGCACCAGGTCGTTGAACAGTTCCAGGGATTCGGTGGCAATGGCGAAGTCCGCCTGGCCGTCGCTGACCATCTGGGCGATCTGTTTTGGGGTGCCCTGCTGCATGTGCAGAGCCACCTCGGGATACTTGCGCGTAAAATCGCGAATCACCGGCGGCAGGGCATAGCGCGCCTGGGTATGGGTGGTGGCAATGGCCAGGCTGCCGCGACGCTCGTCGCTGAACTCCTGGGCCACTTCCTTGATATTCTCGGTCAGGCGTAATACCTCACCGGCCAGCTCGACGATGGCCTGACCGGCCGGAGTGACCCGGGTCAGGTGCTTGCCACTGCGAGCAAAGATCTCTACCCCCAGCTCGTCCTCCAGCAGGCGA
This sequence comes from Pseudomonadota bacterium, assembly GCA_051751685.1. GTDB lineage: Bacteria > Pseudomonadota > Gammaproteobacteria > Pseudomonadales > Halomonadaceae > Halomonas. The sequence goes on from JBNJLE010000007.1 coordinate 12,270, forward strand.
ATCTGTTTGGAGATCCCCGGCTGTGAGGTGAACAGGCTCTGGGCGGTAGCCGATACGTTGAGATTGTGGCGGGTGACTTCCCAGATATAGCGCAGCTGCTGCAGCTTCATGGTAGAAAACTCCCTCACAGCCACCCGATCCCGGGCGCTGAAAATACCAAATAGCGATAAAAGAAATAATTATAATCACTTTGAAGTATATACAGCAAGACGGCGTCTCGCCTAGCCGAATCATGACGCCATTTGCCAGCGCCGCAGCCGGCCGCTAACATCTGCCGGCCAGGCACGCCTTGGCGTGCCGTGAATACGCTCGATGCAGCGCAACGAAACTGGAGAACCCCATGGCCAATAACGTCGATGTCACCAACGCCAACTTCGAGCAGGAAGTCCTCAAGGCCGATACCCCGGTTCTGCTCAAGTTCTGGGCTCCCTGGTGCGGTCCCTGCAAGGTGATGGCACCGGTGGTCGACGAGGTCGCCGAGGAGCGCAGCGGCAACCTCAAGGTCGTCAGCATCAACGTGGACGATGCCCCGGAGATCGCCGCCGAACAGGGCGTGCGCGGTGTACCCACCGTCATGCTGTTCAAGTCCGGCTCCAAGGTCGCCTCCCTGGTAGGTGCCCAATCCAAATCACAGCTGATGCAGTTCATCGACCAGAACGCCTGATCGCCAGGCACGTCGGTCGAAAATCGCCCCGGCCAAGACCGGGGCGATGGCGTTTTGCGGTTCACTCCCTGACGGAGTCTGTCTCGTCTTCTTCGCCATCTCGCTCCGACATGGGGCGATCCGCCTCCTCCAGCGGCGGGTCGTCACCCGGGCCCAACAGGTGCGCGATCCAACGCGTCTGGGGGTGGCTATCCAGGGCGATCTTCAGCGTCATGGTCAGCAGCACCGAGAGCAACATCCCCGCGGCACCAAAGATCCACCCCCACACCACCAGTGACAGGAAGGCGATAAAGGTCGAAAGTCCCAGGGCCTGGCCCATCCAGCGCGGCTCGAGGATGTTGCCGAGCACAAAGTTGATTCCCAGGTAGGCGCCAGACAGCAGCAGAGCCTCGACCAGCCCTCCCCCGGGCGACACCAACAGCAGCAGTACCGGCGGAATGGCGGCAATGGCGGAGCCGATATTGGGAATATAATTCAGGGCGAAGGCCAGTACGGCCCACAGCAGCGGGAAGTCGACTCCCACCAGCAGGCAGGCTATCCACACCAGCACCCCGGTCACCAGGCTGATCAGGGTCTTCACCGCCAGGTAGCGCTTGAGCGTCCGGCTGAACTCGCTGAAACGCTCAAGGCTCGGCGCCGGATTACGTAGCGCGCGAGAAATCTTGTCGCGCAGGTTGAGCGTCTCAAACAGCATGAAGACCACCAGCAGAGTGACCATCACGCTCTGCATCAGCAGATTGCCCAGCTCCCCCAACAATCCCGGCACCTCACTGCCCAACTGTTCCACGTCGAGCAGCTCGACGAGACGGTCGGGATCGATGGCCAACCCCAACTTCGCCAGGCCGTCGAACAGCCCGAGGTAATAGTCGTAGAGCTTCTCCTCGATCCCGGGCAGTGCCTCCGTGAAGGTGCCGAAACTGTTAACCAGCAGCAGGCCCAGCAGCGACAGCAGTCCGCCAATCACCACCAGGGTGAGCCAGACAGCCAGGCGAAGGCTCAGCCCCAGGCGGTTCAGCCACTGCACCGGGGGGGTGCAGACCAGGGCGATGAAGATCGCCAGCATCAGCGGCACCAGCAGGCTGGCGCCAGCCTTCATGCCCGCCACGATCACCACCAACGCGGCCAGACCGAGGGTGAGATTGAGCGGGATGATGCCCGAGGTATCCGGTTCATGCTGAGACATAGTGAGTTCCTGTGTTACCTGGCAAGCCTTCATCATGCTCCTGCACATTGCCAGCAACAATTTTTGAAAAAATTCTCGACGCGATTCTCGAAAACGCTCTTGACAACATAGCCGCAGGTCGCATCGGAACCTTTACCCCGGGGCTGCCTCAAAGCTTGGCGGCATGCCGCCACATCATTATCGCAAGGAGGCCACCATGACACTGTTCCGCCCTGCCCGACTTCTTCTGCTGAGTAGCCTGCTCGTCGCGACTCCCCTGCTGGCGAACCAGGCGCTGGCCGAGGCTGAACCGCCGCGCCAGCTCCACGTGCAGGCCGAGGCCACGCTAACGGTAGTGCCGGATCGGGCCATGCTCAGCGCCAGGCTCTGGGAGCGAACGCCCGCGCTGTCTCAGGAAGCAGAGAGTGGCGGCGACCCCGTGGCGCTGCATGAAGCCCGCGAGCGCCTTGAGACCCGCGCCGGCGAGCTGGTTCGCACCCTCGAGGACGCCGGCCTCGAGCGCGACGCCATCAGCGCCGGCTCGCTGGCGGTGCAGCCGGAGCGCCTCGCCGGCAGCCACCTGGAGAACGGCGAGCGCGAGACCTTGGTGCGCACGCGCCTTGAGCGCCCTTTGCGCGTCCAGGTCGACGATCTGGCGCAACTGCCGGACCTGCTCGATGCCCTGACCGAGGCCGGTGTCAACGCGCTCGATGGCGTCGCCTATGATCTCGCCGACCGAGATGCCGCCACCGACGAAGCGCTGGTCAAGGCGCTGGAGAAGGCCCGTCACAAGGGCGCACTGATGGCCGACACTCTGGGCATCTCCCTGGGTCCTGTCGCCAGCGTCAGCGAGACCCGCATGCCGGTGTTCCAGCCGCGCATGCTGGCCATGGCCGCAGACGGCCGGGAAAGCGCCCCCCAGGCCGAGTACCGCCCCGGCACCATCGATATCGAGGCCGGGGTCAGCGTCAGTTGGGAGATCGAGTAGCGCTTGAAGAGTGCCTCAAGGCTCGCAGTGCCGACATCTAGCGGTTGATCACCTCGACGCCGCCCATATAGGGCTGCAGCGCCGCGGGCACGCTAATGGAGCCGTCGGCGTTCTGGTAATTCTCCAGCACCGCTACCAGGCAGCGCCCCACCGCCAGGCCTGAGCCATTCAGCGTGTGAAGCAGCTGGGGCTTCTTCTGTTCCGGGTGGCGGAAGCGGGCCTGCATGCGCCGCGCCTGAAACTCCTCGCAGTTGGAGACCGAGGAGATCTCGCGGTAGGTGCCCTGGCTGGGGATCCACACCTCCAGATCGAAAGTCTTGGCGGCGCCGAAGCCCATGTCGCCGGTGCACAGGGTGAGGACACGATAGGGCAGCGCCAGCGCCTGGAGGATCGCCTCTGCGTGGCCACGCATCTCCTCCAGGGCATCGTAGCTGGTGGCCGGGTCGACAAGCTGCACCATTTCCACCTTGTCGAACTGGTGCTGGCGAATCATGCCGCGGGTGTCGCGGCCATGGGAACCCGCCTCGGAGCGGAAACAGGGCGTATGAGCGGTGAGCTTCACCGGCAGCACCTTGTGCTCGAGGATCTCGTCGCGGGCGAAGTTGGTCAGCGGCACCTCGGCGGTGGGGATCAGGTGATAGCCGCGCTCGTCATCCAGACGAAACAGGTCCTCGCCGAACTTGGGGAGCTGGCCGGTGCCGCGCAGCGAGGCTTCGTTGACCATATAGGGGACATAGCACTCCTCGTAGCCGTGCTCGAGGGTCTGCGTGTCCAGCATGAACTGGGTCAGCGCCCGGTGCATGCGGGCGATGGGTCCACGCATCACCGCAAACCGCGCCCCGGTGAGCTTGGCAGCCAGATCGAAGTCCAGATCGCCCTTTACCGCACCGAGATCGACATGGTCGAGGACCTCGAAGTCGAACTCGCGGGGCGTGCCCCAGCGGTGCAGTTCGACGTTGTCCTCTTCGCTCTTGCCCTCGGGCACGCTCTTATGGGGAAGATTGGGCAGGCCGCTCACCACGTCATCCCACTCGGCCTGCACCTCGGCCAGGCGAGTCTTGGCGGCGTCGAGTCGGTCGCCCAGGTCGGACACCACATCGAGGAGAGGCTGAATGTCCTCTCCCGCCGACTTGGCCTTGCCGATCGCCTTGGAGCGGGTGTTGCGCTCATTCTGGAGGGACTCGGTCTCGGCCTGCAGCTCGCGGCGCCGGGACTCCAGCGCCTCGAGACGGTCGGTATCGAGGACAAAGCCTCGCTTGGCCAGTCGTTGGGCGACCGCATCGAGGTCGCTGCGCAGCAGTTTGGGATCGAGCATGGCATCCAGTCCGTTGCAATCGGTGAAGGGGTCGAACAGGGCGCCCATTGTAGGCAAAAGGCCGCAGGGGCGCCACGCGCCCGCCGCGATGCCCGCATCGAAGCGTCCCCGCGGGATGCGCCCTACCGACCTGACGCGGTAAAGTAGTACCACTCCCTTCTTCCCACGACAGAGTGCCATGATCGCAAGACTGGACACCGCCGACGCCGTTACCACCGCGGGGCTCACCGCGTCATGTTCCACGCCCTATCTCCGTTTTCTCGAGGCCCTGCGCGAAGCGGGCTTCGAGGGTGAGATCGCGCCGGACTATGCCGCCCGCACGGTGCAGGCCACCGACAACTCCATCTATCAGCGCCTGCCCCAGGCGGTGCTCTACCCGCAGCACGCCGAGGATCTCGAGCGCCTCGCCCGGCTGGCCGGCAAGCCCGAGCATCGCCGAGTGGTGCTCACCCCCCGCGGCGGCGGCACCGGCACCAACGGCCAGTCGCTGACCGACGGCCTGGTGGTGGATGTCTCCCGGCACATGAACGCAATTCTCGAGATCGACGTGGACAACCGTCGAGTGCGGGTCCAGGCTGGCGTGGTCAAGGACCAGCTCAACGCCGCGCTGAAGCCCCATGGGCTTTTCTTCGCCCCGGACCTTTCCACCTCCAATCGCGCCACCATCGGCGGCATGATCTCTACCGATGCCAGCGGCCAGGGCAGCTGCGAGTACGGCAAGACCCGCCACCACGTGCTGGCGCTGGATACCGTGCTGCTGGGCGGCGAGCGGCTGGAGAGCCACCCCGTGGAGGACGGCGAACTGGCGACGCTCTGCGAACGGAACGACGCTACCGGCCGCGCCTACCGCACCGCCCGGGAGATCATCGACACCCAGGGTGAGCTGATTCGCGCCACCTTTCCGCCCCTCAACCGCTGCCTGACCGGCTACGACCTGGCGCATCTGCGCGACGGCCAGGGCCGTCTCGACATAAACAGCCTGCTGTGCGGCTCCGAGGGCTCGCTGGGGTTTCTCAACGAGGCGGTGCTCAACGTGCTGCCCATCCCGAAGCACTCCACCCTGGTCAACGTGCGCTATGCCGGCTTCATGGATGCCCTACGCGACGCCAATGCCCTGATGGCGAGTGACGCGCGCCCCACCTCCATCGAGACGGTGGACGACACCGTGCTGATGCTGGCCATGGAGGACTTCGTCTGGGACAGCGTGGCGGAGTTCTTTCCGTCAAACGGCGAGACGCCGGTGCGCGGCATCAACCTGGTGGAGTTCAACGACGACGACCCCACGCAGCTGGCCGAGCGGGTCGCGGCTTTCTGCCGCCACCTGGAGGCGGACGCCAGCGTTCAGCGCCTGGGCTTCACCCTGGCCGAGGGCCGGCCGCAGATCCAGCGGGTCTACGCCATGCGCAAGCGCGCGGTGGGGCTACTGGGCAATGCCAAGGGCGAGAAGCGCCCGATTCCCTTCGTGGAGGATACCGCGGTACCGCCGGAGCACCTGGCCGACTTCATCAGTGAGTTCCGCGCCGCCCTGGACGCCCGCGGCCTCGAGTACGGCATGTTTGGCCACGTGGATGCCGGGGTGCTCCACGTGCGCCCGGCCATCGACATGAAGGACCCGGCCCAGGAGCGGCTGATCCGCGAGGTCTCCGACGAGGTGGCCGAGCTGACCCACAAGTACGGCGGCCTGCTGTGGGGCGAGCACGGCAAGGGGGTGCGCTCGGAGTACGCCCCGACATTCTTCGGTGCGCTCTACCCCAGCCTGCAGCGGGTCAAGGCGGCCTTCGACCCTCACAACCAGCTCAATCCCGGCAAGATCGCGACTCCGCTCTCTACCCCGCCCGACGCCGCGGGTACTGGCGCTAGCCCGCCCGATGCCGGTGACGCTGCCGAGGCAGAACCGATCAGGTGGGTCGACCCGGGCCTGTTGGCCATCGACGGCGTACCCACCCGCGGCCAATTCGACCGCACCATCGACGAGAAGGTCTGGCAGGCCCATGCCGCCACCGTCTACTGCAACGGCAACGGCGCCTGCTACAACTACGATCCCAATGACCCCATGTGCCCGTCGTGGAAGGCCACCCGCGACCGCATCCACTCCCCCAAGGGGCGTGCCAGCCTGATCCGCGAGTGGCTGCGCCTACAGGGCGACGCCGGCATCGACCTCGTCGAGGAGTCGAGAAAGAAGAAAACCGAGGGTGCCTGGGGCTTCGTGAAGCGCTTCCCCAGGCGCACCCTCAACACCCTGCGCCGCAGGCGCGAGGCGGACTTCTCCCACGAGGTCTACGACGCCATGGCCGGCTGCCTGGCCTGCAAGTCCTGCGCCGGCCAGTGCCCGGTGAAAGTCAACGTGCCCGACTCGCGCTCGCAGTTCCTGGAGGTCTACCACGGCCGCTATCTACGTCCGCTGCGCGACTATCTGATCGGCGGCACGGAATTCATGTTGCCGGCGCTATCGCGCATCGCGCCGGCCTATAACGCCTTGATCGGCAACCGCCTGGTGGATCGCCTGCTGGCCGGCCCCGTCGGCATGGTCGACAGCCCCAGGCTCTCCCGGGCCCGCCTGACGAAGCAGCTCGATGCCTGGGGCGTGGCCCAGGCGACGCCGACGTCACTGGGTCTGCTCACCGAGACCCAGAAGGCCAGAAGCGTGGTGATCGTGCAGGACGCCTTCACCAGCCACTTCGAGGCCAAGCTGGTAATGGATATCGTCGAGCTGCTCAGCCGCCTGGATGTGCGGGTCTTCGTGGCGCCCTTCTCGCCCAACGGCAAGCCGCTGCACGTGCAGGGCTTCCTGGGCGCCTTCGAGCGCACCGCGTGCCAACAGGCGAAGTGGCTGCGGACCCTGGCCGACTTTGGCGTGCCGCTGGTGGGTATCGACCCGGCCATGACCCTGACCTACCGCCAGGAGTACGTGAAGGCGCTCGGCCCGGAGGCCATCCCCGAGGTGCTGATGCTGCAGGAGTGGCTGGTGGCTCAGACTTTCACCCTGGCGAATCATCTCGCCCCCAGCGGCCCGGCCCTGGATGACCCTGGCTTCAAGCTGCTCTCTCACTGCACCGAGACCACCAACGCCCCGGGCAGCCCCAAGGCGTGGCAGCAGGTGTTCGCCACCTTCGGCCTGGAGCTCTCGCTGGTCAACACCGGCTGCTGCGGCATGTCCGGCACCTATGGTCACGAGACGCGCAATCTGGCGACCTCGCGGACCATCTATGGCCAGTCGTGGCAGCCCGTGGTGGAGGGAGAGGCCAACGCGGGGAAGCTCCTGGCCACCGGTTACTCTTGCCGCAGCCAGGTCAAGCGCCTCTCCGGCACCGCCCTGCCCCACCCGCTGCAGGGGCTGCTTGAGGTGCTGCGCCGGGCGGGCTGAGCCCAAGACGCAAGCGCCCACCGGGGAAACTACCGGTGGGCGCACTCTCCAACAGGAGGCGATGCCATGAACCGCACCCTGATTGTGATCGGCCTGATCATCATCGTCGTGGGTCTGCTCTGGCCCTGGCTTTCGCGTCTGCCGCTGGGTCAGCTACCCGGCGACATCGCCGTTCGCCGCGAGAATGTCTCGTTCTTCTTTCCCGTCACTACCATGATTATCGTCAGCGTGGTGCTGTCGGGGCTACTCTGGCTGCTCAACCGCTAGCCGTCCTGGAGCCGTCATGCCTGGATCCCGCCTCCCCCTAGTGCTGACCCTTGCCCTGGGTCCTGTCGCCCTAGCCAACGCCCAGACACCCGAGACCTCAGGCGGCGAGGCCAACACCCTGCCCACCATCACCATCAGCGCCCCGCGGCTGGAGCGCAGCCTGTATGACACGCCGGCCGCCGTCTCCGCCCTGACCCGGGACGACATTCAGCAGGGCCAGCAGCGGGTTCGCCTCGACGAAGCGCTGACCCTGGTGCCCGGGCTCTTTCTGCAGAACCGGGACAACTTCGCCCAGGGCCAGCGCATCGCCAGTCGTGGTTTCGGCGCCCGTGCCCCCTTCGGTATTCGCGGCCTGCATATCCGGGTCGACGGTATCCCCTACACCCTGCCGGACGGCCAGGCACAGATCGACGCCGTGGACCTCGACAGCGCGGAGCGCATCGAGGTGATTCGTGGTCCCGCCGCGGTGCTCTACGGCAACGCCGCCGGCGGTGTGATCGACATCACCACCGGCGACGGCAGCGAGATGCGCCGCTCGCCGGTGCTGCGCGTGCAGGGCGGCAGCCACGACTACCGCAAGGTGGCGCTGCGCCAGGGCAGCGAAAGCGGCCGCTGGGTGCACAGCGTCAGCCTGTCGGCACTGGACGTCGAGGGGTATCGGGAGCAGAGTGCCGTGGAGAAGCGCCTGCTCAACGCGCGGCTTGGCTACCGCCTGGACGACGACCGCACCCTCTCGGCGCTGGTCAACCTGCTGGATATGCCTACCGCCCAGGACCCGGGCGGCCTCACCGCCGAGGAAGTGGCAGCAGACCGCCGACAGGCCGCGCCGGCCGCCGGCCCCCTGGACAGTGGCCAGAGCGTCGAGCAGCAGCTGCTGGGCCTGCACTACGAGGATCGCGATATGGCCGGCGGCGAGCTCAACGCCCGGGCCTTTGCCAGCCGCCGCGACTTCGAACAGCAGCTGCCCTTCCCCGGTAATAGCCTGGTGGACTACCAGCGCTACCACGTCGGCGGCGGCGTCGACTACACGCGCACAGAGACCCTGGCCGATCGTCCCCTGCGCTATGTCGCCGGCGTCGAGCTCGGCCGCCAGGAGGACAACCGCGGCCGACGCTCGGTGACGCCCCAGGGGGTGGTCACCGCCGAGACCGCCGACGAGCAGCAGAATGCCACCGCCGCCGGCGTCTTCCTGCAGGCGGAGCTGGGCCTCACCGACGACCTGGAGCTCTCCGCCGGGGTCCGCCACGACCGGGTGCGCATGACCATCGATGACCGCTTCCTCGCCGACGGCCGTGACGACAGCGGCGAGCGCACCTTCCGCGAATGGACCGGCAGCCTGGGGCTGAGCTACCGCTACCACCCCGAGCACCAGGCCTATGCCAACGTCGGTACCGCCTTCGAGACCCCCACCTTCACCGAGTTCGCCCGCCCCGATGGCGGCGGCGGCTTCAACCCCGAGGTGGCGCCCCAGCAAGCCCTCAATCGCGAGATCGGCCTGCGCGGGCGCTTCCCCAACGGGCTGCGCTACGACCTGGTGGCCTTCTCGGTGCGCGTGGACGACGAACTGGTGCCCTTCGAGGCCACCGACGGCCGTACCTTCTATGTGAACGCCGGCCGCACCTCGCGAGACGGCATCGAACTGGAGCTGGACTGGAACCTGTCACTGGCCTGGCGCTGGACCAGCGCCTTGACCCTGGCCGACTACCGCTTCGACCGATTCAGCAATGGCGAGGCCGACCTGGCCGGCAATCGCCTGCCCGGCCTTCCCCGCCGGCAGTGGCACAATCGCCTGACCTGGTACGGCAGCGGCGAGCGCTTCGCCACCGCCGAGGCCCTCTATACCGGTGCGTTCCCTGCCGACAACGAGAACCGCGTGGAGGTTGACGATCACTGGCTGTTCAACCTGCGCCTGGGCGATGCCTGGCGGTTGGGAGATGGCACCAAACGGCTGGGCGCCCACCTGGGGGTGCGCAACCTCTTCGACGAGACCCACTTCGCCAACGTGCGCATCAACGCCAACGGCGGACGCTACTTCGAACCGGCGGCGGGTCGCACCTTCCATGCCGGGATGGAACTCAGCTTCTAGACGTTATCCGAAACCTGAGGGGGTCGGGTAACGGCTGTTGCGATGGTACGCTTTACCCTCCTCGAAACCCTGGCTCAAGGAAGATCGCATGAAATATCTCGGTGCCCACGTCAGTGCCGCCGGCGGGCCGGATAAAGCCGTGCTGCGCGCGGTGGAGATCGGCGCCGATGCCTTTGCGCTGTTCACCAAGAACCAGCGCCAGTGGAAGGCCAAACCGCTCACCGATGAGGCCATCGAGGCCTTTCGCAGCGCCTGCCGAAACCACGGCTTCGGCCCGGAACAGATCCTTCCCCATGACAGCTACCTGATCAACCTAGGGCACCCTGAGGCCGAAGGGCTCGAAAAATCCCGCGCCGCCTTCCTGGATGAATTCCAGCGCTGCGAGCAACTCGGCCTGAGCCTGCTCAACTTCCACCCCGGCAGCCACCTGAACAAGATCAGCGAGCGCGATTGCCTGAGCCGTATCGCCGACTCCATCAATGGGGTGCTGGCCGAGACCCATGGCGTTACCGCGGTGATCGAGAACACCGCTGGCCAGGGCACCAACCTTGGCTGGCGCTTCGAGCACCTGACCGAGATCATCGACCAGGTCGACGACAAGTCTCGGGTCGGGGTCTGCCTCGATACCTGCCACGCCTTCGCCGCCGGCTACGACCTGCGCACACCCGAGGCCTGCAGCGCCACGCTGGATGAATTCGACAAGGTCGTGGGCGTCACGTACCTGCGCGGCATGCACCTCAACGACGCCAAGAGCGAGTTGGCCAGCCGCGTCGATCGCCACCACAGCCTGGGCCGGGGCAATATCGGTCTCGACGCCTTCACCACCCTCATGCGCGACCCGCGCATCGACGAAATCCCCATGATACTGGAGACTATCGAGCCCGAGATCTGGGCCGAGGAGATCGCCTGGCTGCGTGCCCAGCAGCAATAACAATCTATTGAACGACCCTGTTGAACGATGCTTCAGCTGCGAGCAGGAGCCATCGCGGCCCCGTCGAGATCCACGCCCAGAAAGCCTCCCGACTGGCGCCGCCACAGGGCGGCATAGAGGCCGTCTTTGGCCAGCAGTTCCCCGTGGGTCCCGCTCTCGACGATCTGGCCCTCGTCGAGCACCACCAGGCGGTCGAGCATGGCGATAGTCGACAGCCGATGGGCGATGGCGATCACCGTCTTGCCCTCCATCAACGTATAGAGCTGCTCCTGGATCGCCGCCTCCACTTCGGAGTCCAGCGCCGAGGTGGCCTCGTCCAGCACCAGGATGGGCGCGTTCTTGAGCAGCACCCGAGCAATCGCGATGCGCTGGCGCTGGCCGCCGGAGAGCTTGACCCCGCGCTCGCCGACGTGGGCATCCAGCCCGCGCCGTCCCTGCACATCGACCAGGTCATCGATGAAGCCATCGGCGTGGGCGCGCCGCACCGCCTCCCATATTGCCGCTTCACTGGCATGCGGACTTCCGTAGCGGATGTTGTCGCGCAGCGAACGATGCAGCAGCGAGGTGTCCTGGGTCACCATGCCGATCTGCTGGCGCAGCGAGGTCTGGGTCACCCGGGCAATATCCTGACCGTCAATCCGGATACGCCCCCCCTCCAGGTCATAGAAACGCAGCAGCAGGTTGGCCAGGGTCGACTTGCCCGCGCCGGAACGACCGATCACCCCGACCTTCTCCCCCGGCGCGATGGTCAGGCTCATGCCATCGAAAACCCGCTGGGCCTCGCCGTCCGGGCGCGCATAGCCGAAGCGCACGGCCTCGAAGCATATCTCGCCCTCCGGTACCCTCAGCGCCCCGGCATCTGGCGCATCCCGGACCTCCGGCTCGCGCGCGATGGTGTTGATGCCGTCCTGCACGGTGCCGATATTCTCGAACAGCCCCGCCACCTCCCACAGGATCCAGTTGGACATGAAGCGGATACGCATCACCAGGGCGATGGCCACGGCGATTACCCCGAGCGATACCGCGTCCAGGTACCAGGCGCCGATGGCGATGGCCGCCACCCCGGCCAGCAGCAGCGAATTGAGCAGCGTCAGGCTCACCGTCAGCTGGGTGGCCAGGCGCATCTGGCGGTGCACCGTGTTCATAAAGCCCTCCATGGCATCGCGGGCGTAATGCTGCTCGCGCTGGGTATCGGCAAACAGCTTGATGGTCTGGATATTGCTGTAGCTGTCGACGATACGCCCGGTCATCCGCGACCGGGCGTCGGCCTGTTCCATGGAGACCTGACGCAGGCGCGGCACAAAGACCTTCATGATCGCGATATAACCGACCAGCCAGGCCACCAACGGCAGCATCAGCCATGGCTCGGCGCTCCCCATCAGCAGCATGGCACCAATGAAGTAGACGACCACATAGACCAGCAGGTCCATCAACTTCATCACCGTCTCGCGAATCGCCAGCGCCGTCTGCATCACCTTCTGGGAGACCCGGCCGGCGAACTCGTCCTGGTAGAACGCCATGCTCTGGCCGAGCATATGCCGGTGCGCCAGCCAGCGTCCGATCATCGGATAGTTGCCGAAGATGCTCTGGTGAGTGATCAGCGACTGCAGCAGCGTCACCAGCGGCAGGCCGATCACCACCAGTGCCGCCATGCCGGCCAGGCGCCAGCCGTATTCGACGAAGAAGCCCTCGCGCTCGGCCGTCGCCAGCCAGTCGACCAGTTCGCCCATATAGCTGAAGAACAGCACCTCGACGGCCGATACCAGCGCGGTGAGCAGCGACATGACGATCAGCAGCGGCAGCACCGGCCGCGAGAAATGCAGGATAAACGCCCCCAGCCCGCGCGGCGGCGTCTCGGGCTCACCGGACGGATAGGGATTCACCAGGGTTTCGAAAAAGCGGAACATCACATCACCGGTTGTCTGAAGGGCGACTGGCAGGGGAGTCGGCGCTAGTCCCTTGCGTCTACCGGATGACACCCACCACTGGCGTTGAATCCAGGGGTGAAAAACCCCGCATCTAGAAGAACAGCCGCCTGAGCGCCTTGCCGGGGTCGGCCTCGCGCATGAAGGTCTCGCCCACCAGGAAGGCGTTGACGTCGTGTTCTCGCATGCGCAGCACGTCCTCGCGGCGATGGATGCCGGACTCGGTGACCACGGTGACGCCCACCGGTATGCGCGGCAGCAGGGTCAGGGTGGTGTCCAGGGTGGTATCGAAGGTGTGCAGGTCACGATTGTTGATGCCCACCAGCGCGAGATCCAACGTGAACGCCCGCTCCAGCTCTTGAGCGTCGTGGACCTCCACCAGCACGTCCATGCCCAGCTCCACGGCCTGGCGGTGCAGGTCGGTCATCCTGACGTCGTCCAGGGCGGCAACGATCAGCAGGATGCAGTCGGCGCCGATGGCGCGCGCTTCGCTCACCTGATAGCCATGGGTAATAAAATCCTTGCGGATCACCGGCAGGTCGCAGGCGTCGCGGGCCTCGATCAGGTAGTCCTCATGGCCCTGAAAGAAGTCAGCATCGGTGAGCACCGAGAGGCAAGCCGCGCCGCCGGCGGCGAAGCTGGCGGCGATCTCGCCGGGGCGAAAATCCTCGCGGATCACTCCCCGAGAGGGCGAGGCCTTCTTGACCTCGGCGATCACCGCCGGATCACCCTGGACGATCAGGCGGTTCATGGCCGCAATAAAACCTCGCGGTGCGCTCTGCTCGGCGGCCAGGCGCAGCAGTTCGGCTTCGGACACGGCGCGTGAGCGTTCTGCCACTTCCTCGTCCTTGCGCTGGAGGATGCGGGTCAGAATGGTGGGGGTGGTCCCCGGTGATGCGCTCATCGATTAACTCCTGATTGGGGTGCCCAGAGACGGGGGGCGCAGAGAGGGGGAGCACTCACTGCAGGAAGACGCGGGTGAAATTGGCCAGCTCCCTGAGCTTCTCCAGGGGCAGCTTCGAGGCCTGGGCGTCCTGGGCCAGGGCCGCGCCCTCCCTGAGGCTGTCGGCCACGCCCGAAACGTAGAGCGCCGCACCGGCATTCAGCGATACGATATCCGCCGCCGGCCCCTCGCCCACCAGGGCCTGTTCCACCAGGCGCAGGCTGTCTTCGGCGGACTGCACCCGCAGCGTGTCCAGCGACTGACGGGCAATACCCATCGCCTCCGGGGTGATGACGTACTCGTGCACCTCGCCGTCCCGGAGCTCGGCCACCAGGGTCGGCTGGGCCAGGGAGATCTCGTCCAGGCCATCCTCGGCGTGCACCACCAGCACGTGGCGGCTGCCCAGACGGCGGAGCACGTCGGCCATCAGCGGCACCAGTGCCGGATCATAGACGCCCAGCACCTGATTGGCAGCGCCGGCGGGATTGGTCAATGGCCCCAGGATATTGAACAGGGTACGCACGCCCATCTCGCGTCGCGGCCCAACGGCGTAGCGCATGGCCGGGTGGTGATTGGGCGCGAACATGAAGCCCACCCCCACCTCGGTGATGCAGCGCGCCACCTGCTCGGCGTCAAGGTCAAGGTGGATACCGGCCACGGCGAAGAGATCGGCGCTGCCCGACGAGGAGGACACCCCGCGGTTGCCGTGCTTGGCCACATGGCCGCCGGCGGCGGCCACCACGAAACTCGCCGCGGTGGAGACATTGAACAGGTTGGCGCCATCGCCGCCGGTGCCGACGATATCCACCACGTTCTCGAGCCCAGCCGGCAGCTGCACCGGCTTCATCAGTTCGCGCATCACCTGGGCGGCGGCACTGATCTCCTCGGCGGTCTCGCCCTTCAGCGCCATGCCCATCAGGAAGGCGGCAATCAGGGCATCGCTGGTCTCCCCGGTCATGATCCGGCGCATCACCTCATGGGTCTCGGCGAAATTCAGGTTCTCGCGGCGCATCAGGGCGCCGAGGGCATCTCGCATCTGCATGGTCGGTCTCCTCGATGCAGGCTCGGCTCAGCGGCGCCTACGCATGACGTTTCAGAAAGTTGGCCAGCAGCTCATGGCCCTGGCGGGTGAGGATCGACTCGGGGTGAAACTGCACTCCCTCCACGTCGAGCTCGCGGTGGCGCAACCCCATGATCAGCCCCGGGGTGACGTCGTCGTTATCGGTCCAGGCCGTCACTTCCAGGCACGCGGGCAGCGAGTCTCGATCTACCACCAGGGAGTGGTAGCGGGTCACCTCCAGCGGGTCGTCGAGCCCTTCGAACACCCCAAGGCCGGCGTGGCGGATGGCCGAGGTCTTGCCGTGCATCACTTGGGGGGCGCGCACCACCTCGCCGCCGAAGACCTGGCCAATGGCCTGGTGACCCAGGCAGACCCCGAGAATCGGCAGCTTGCCGGCGAAATGGCGGATCGCCGCCAGGGAAACACCCGCCTCGTTGGGGGTGCAGGGCCCCGGGGAGATCACCAGGTGCGTTGGCGCCATGGCCTCGATCTGTGCAAGGGTGATGGCGTCGTTGCGGTAGGTCTCCACGTCGGCGCCCAGCTCGCCCAGGTACTGCACCACGTTGAAAGTGAAGCTGTCATAGTTGTCGATCATGCAGACTTTCATGGGTCGTCTCTCCGGCGCCTTGGCTATTCGAGGTTGTCCAGGCCACGCTCGGCCATGGCCACGGCGCGGAACAGCGCCCGCCCCTTGTTGAGGGTCTCCTGCCACTCCATCTCGGGCACGGAGTCGGCGACGATGCCGGCGCCGGCCTGAATGTGCAGCTGGCCATCCTTGATCACCGCGGTGCGGATGGCGATGGCGGTGTCCATGTTGCCGTGCCAGGAGAGATAGCCCACCGCCCCGGAGTAGATGCCACGCTTGACCGGCTCCAGCTCGTCGATGATCTCCAGCGCTCGGATCTTGGGCGCACCGGAGACGGTGCCCGCCGGGAAGGTGGCGCGCAGGGCGTCCATGGCGGTCAACCCCGGCTTGAGCCGACCGGTGACGTTGGAGACGATATGCATGACGTGGGAGTAGCGCTCCACCGCCATCTGCTCGGTGACCTTCACCGAGCCGGTCTCGCTGATGCGCCCCACGTCGTTGCGACCGAGGTCGATCAGCATCAGATGCTCGGCGCGCTCCTTGGGGTCGGCCAGCAGCTCCGCCTCCAGCGCCCGGTCCTCCGCCTCATTGCGCCCGCGCTTGCGGGTGCCGGCGATGGGACGCACCGTCACTTCGCCCTCCTCCAGACGGGTCAGGATCTCCGGCGAGGAGCCGGCCACCTGGTGGTCGCCCAGGTCGAGGAAGAACATGTAGGGCGACGGGTTGAGACTGCGCAGCGCCCGGTAGAGGTCCAGGGGGGCAGCCCGATAGGGAATCGACATGCGCTGGGAGGGCACACACTGCATGACGTCGCCAGCCAGCACGTACGCCTTGATGGTTTCCACCGCGGCCTTGAAGCCCGCCTCGGTAAAGCCGGAAGTAAAATCACCCTCCTCCACTGCGGCGCTACCGGTGCCGGGACTGATGGTGTTGAGAGTGGCGCTGCGCAGGCGGATCTCCAGCTCTTCCAGCCGCTGAGTCGCCCGGTAATAGGCCTCGGGCTCGGCGGGGTCGGCATGGGTCCATAGCGCCAGGCGCCCGGAAAGGTTGTCGAAGACCACCAGCTCATCGCAGACCATCAGCAGGATATCGGGGACGCCCAGCGGGTCGGGCTTGGTCGCGGCCACCTCGCTGCGCAGCCGAGGCTCGATGTAGCGAATGGTGTCGTAGCCGAAATAGCCCACCAGGCCGCCGTCGAAACGCGGCTGGTCATCCAGCCGCGGCACCTTGAACCGCGCCTGGAACTGCTCGATCCAGGCCAGCGGATCCTCCACCTCGGCGGCGCCCAGGAGCTCGTCATCCACGTAGTGACGCACGGTGAAACCGCGCACCTCGATGCGCTCGCGGCTGGGCAGGCCGATAATCGAGTAGCGCCCCCACTTCTCGCCGCCCTGCACGGACTCCAGCAGGAAGGTCCAGGGGCGATTGGCCAGTTTGAGGTAGGTAGAGAGCGGCGTGTCCAGGTCGGCCAGCACCTCGCGGGTGACCGGGATACGGTTGTAGCCGGCGTCGGACAGCTCGCGGAAGCGTTCGGGAGTCATCATGCCCGGGAATCCTCGGTGTAGCGGGTTGGCAATGGGCGCAGGGCGGCGTAGCTCAGCGGGGGCAAGCACCGCGACTCACGATGGAGAAAGCGTCACCATCGCCAGTCGCCGCGGACAAGCGAGCGGGTCAGGGAGTCGGCGGCGACCGGGGAATCGCCAAAGGCAAAGCGGGTGTCCGGCTGGCTGCGGCTTGTCATCGAGAGGCTTCCACTGCTTATAGCAATAACATATTGATAAGACCGCGCTTATAGCATTAGCCAAAATCACGTTAAACGAGTTCCGCGAGCGATTCAACCACGTCATCAGGGCCGGTCTGGCGTACCGGCTCGCCATGGTTATACCCATAGGGCACGGCCAGGGTACGAAACCCCGCGGCCTTGCCCGCCGCAATATCGTGACGGGAGTCCCCCACCATCAGGCAGGCCTCAGGCGGCACGTCGAAGTGGACCGCCAGGTGCCGCAGCGGCGCCGGATGGGGCTTCTTCTCGGGCAGGCTGTCGCCGCCCAGGCAGAGCGAGAAATGCTCGGCAATCCCCAGGCCCTCCAGCAGCGGAGCAATAAAGGCATGGGGTTTGTTGGTCACCAGCGCCAGGGTAAGGCCGCGGCTACGCAGGGCATCGAGGCACTCGCGCGCGCCGGGGTAAAGCCGGGTATGGGCGCCGGGGTCACGGCCGTAGTGCGCGAGAAATGCACAATGCGCGCGCTCCAACAGGCCTGTTGCCGGATCAGACTTGCCGGCACCGGCGCCTGCATCAACAGCGAACCTTAACGCGCGCTCCATCAGCTTGAGCGAGCCGTTGCCCACCCAGTCGCGCACCCTCGCCTCACCGGCCGCGGGCAGGCCCAGCTCTACCAGGGCCGCGTCCACGGCCAGGGCCAGGTCGGGCACCGAATCGATCAGGGTGCCGTCAAGGTCGAAGGCCACCAGTTGGATGCCGACGAGAAGAGGGTGCATGCTCGCTCCTTGCTGTCCTTGCTGTCCTTGCTGTCCTTGATCGCCCAAGGCCAGGCGTCTCGCCAGCCAGGCCCGCTTGCGTGTCGCCGACAGCCGTTTGATCTCGGCCTCGAGCCGCAGTGCCTCGCCCTGAGTGCCCACCGATTCCCGGTGGCGCAATCTCAGCGGCCCCTTGCCGCGCAGCGCCTTGGCACCGCGGCCGGCGGCATGCTCCGTCAGGCGACGCTCGACGTCGGTGGTGATGCCGGTATACAGGGCACCCCCCGCCGTCTCCAGCAGATAGAGGTGCCACACCGGCAGCGCAGACTCGGGGCGCGGTTCGCTCACGGCGTCAGCGTACCCCGGCCAGCTGAGCGCGGAAATCGCGGATCACGCCGTCATAGCGGTGCGGATCGGCGGCATTGCGCGCCTTGAACACCGCCGAGCCGGCCACGAAGGTGTCGGCGCCTGCGCGGGCAATGTCGGCAATGTTATCGACCTTGACGCCGCCATCGATCTCCAGGCGAATGTCGCGGCCGGAGGCGTCGATGCGCCGGCGCGCCTCGCGCAGCTTGTCCAGGGTGCCGGGGATAAACGACTGACCGCCAAAACCTGGGTTGACGCTCATCAGCAGCACCATGTCGACCTTGTCCATCACGTAGTCGAGATACGACAGTGGCGTGGCGGGATTGAACACCAGGCCGGATTTGCAGCCCCCGTCGCGAATCAACTGCAGGGAACGATCGACGTGGTCCGAGGCCTCGGGGTGGAAAGTGATGATGCTGGCCCCGGCGTCGATAAAGTCGCCGATCACCCGATCCACGGGACGCACCATCAGGTGAACGTCGATGGGGGCGGTGACGCCGTGCTTGCGCAGCGCCTCGCAGACCAAGGGTCCGATGGTCAGGTTGGGCACATAGTGATTGTCCATCACGTCGAAGTGCACGATATCGGCACCGGAGGCCAGCACGTCGTCCACCTCAGCGCCCAGACGCGCGAAATCGGCGGAGAGGATCGAGGGAGCGATCAGGAAGTCGCGGGTCGCATCGGTCATGGGAGGGTCCAGGCGGTCGCTTGCAGAGAGGGCGCATTCTAGCAGAGCCGCCGCAAGACGGCAGCGGGGGGGAAGGCGGTCCCTGCGCACAGGCATAGTGCAAAATAGAATAAAAAATACCGTTGTAATTACTATTGGCCGCACTTAACCTCTCGGCATTGCCAACGATTTCCGGAGTAACCCCATGACCCCGCGTCCTCGCTTCCAGCGCTCACTGCTTGCCATCGCCCTGGGCGCCAGTCTGGCCGGCCCGGCCCTGGCGGCCGAACGCGAACTGCTCAACTCCTCCTATGACATTGCCCGCGAGCTGTTTTCGGCGATCAATCCCGATTTCATCGCCCACTGGCAGACCCAGGAAGGGGAAGCGGTTGCCATCCAGCAATCTCACGGCGGCTCCTCCGCCCAGGCTCGGGCCATCATGCAGGGACTGCGCGCCGATGTGGTGACCTACAACCAGGTCACCGACGTTCAGGTGCTGGCCGACGACGGCCTGGTGGCGGATAACTGGCAGGAGCAGCTGCCCAACAACGCCTCCCCCTACTACTCCACCACTGCCTTTCTGGTCCGCCAGGGGAACCCCAAGGGCATCGAGAGCTGGGATGACCTGAGCGGCGAAGGAGTAGAGATCGTCTTCCCCAACCCCAAGACGTCCGGCAACGGCCGCTACACCTACCTGGCCGCCTGGGGCTTCGCCGACCAGCATTTCGACGGTGACGAGGAGCAGATCCGGGACTTCATGCGTACCTTCCTGCGCAACGTGACGGTGTTTGACACCGGCGGCCGCGGTGCCACCACCAGCTTTATCGAGCGCGGTCTGGGCGATGTGCTGATCAGCTTCGAATCCGAGGTCAATAACATCCGTGGGGAATACGGGGCGGACGACTTTGAAGTGATCGTGCCGCCGATCAGCATCCTGGCCGAATTCCCGGTGGCGGTGGTCGAGCCCAATGTCGAGCGCAACGGCACCCAGGACCTGGCCCAGGCCTACGTGGAGTATCTCTACAGCGAGGAGGCCCAGCGCACGCTGGCCGGCTTCAACTACCGCGTCCACCACGCAGCGGTGGTCGAGGAGTTCGCCCATCTGTTTCCCGAGACCGAGTTGCTGCGCGTCGAGGAGGTCTTCGGCGGCTGGGATCAGGCCATGGCGACCCACTTCGGCAGCGGCGGCCTGCTTTACCAGTTGCAGCGCCGCTGAGCCATCCCCCCAGCAGGAGACGAGACACATCCATGAGCACCCGACCCCTTTCCTTCGCCATTGGCCGCGCTCCCAAGCGGGTGCTGCCGGGGTTCGGCCTGTCCTTGGGCGTGAGCCTGCTGTTTATCTCGCTGGTCCTGCTGTTGCCGATGACAGGTCTGTTCGGCCAGTTGGCCGGGCTCAGCCTGGCCGAGTACTGGGCGATCATCAGCGATGGCCGGGTGGTGGCCAGCTATTCGGTCACCATCGGTGCCGCCGCCGTGGCGGCGCTGGTCAACGGTGCCTTCGGGCTGCTTATGGCCTGGGTGCTGGTACGTTACGAGTTTCCCGGCAAGCGCCTGCTGGATGCCCTGATGGATCTGCCCTTCGCCCTGCCCACGGCGGTGGCCGGCATTACCCTCGCCACGGTCTATTCCAGCAACGGCTGGATGGGCCAGCTGCTTGAACCGCTTGGCTTCCAGGTGGCCTACACCTGGGTGGGCATCGCCTTGGCCATGGCCTTCACCAGTATCCCCTTCGTGGTACGCACGGTGCAGCCAGTGCTGGAGGATCTGCCGGTAGAGGTGGATGAAGCCGCGCTGACACTGGGTGCCACCGATAGCACCGCCTTTCGCCGGGTGATCCTCCCCCACCTCTGGCCGGCACTGGTGACCGGCACGGGCCTGGCCTTTGTCAGATCGCTGGGCGAATTCGGTGCCATCATCTTCATCGCCGGCAATATGCCCTATGAGACCGAGATCACCGCGCTGATGATCTTCGTGCGCCTCCAGGAGTACGACTATGCCGGCGCCTCGGCCATCGCCTCGGTGGTGCTGTTTGTCTCCCTCGCACTGCTGCTGGCTATCAACATCTGGCAGGGACGCTTTATCAAGCGCCTGCATGGAGGAGGCGGCTGATGCAACGTATCGGTGATGCCCCGGCGGTGCGCCGCGGCCTGATTCTTGCCGCCGTGGCCCTGTCGGCACTGTTCCTGCTGCTGCCGCTGGTGGCCATCTTCGCCCAGGCCTTCGCCCAGGGTGTGGCCGTGTTCTGGACCAACGTCAGCAACGAATACACGGTGGCGGCCATCGGCCTGACGCTGTTCATCACGGTGCTGACCATTCCCGTCTGCCTGGTGTTCGGCGTGGCCCTGGCCTGGCTGGTAACCCGTTTCCAGTTTCCTGGCCGGCACTTGCTGCAGACCCTGATCGACATTCCCTTCGCGGTCTCGCCGGTGGTGGCGGGCCTGATCTACCTGCTGCTCTATGGGCGCAACGGCTGGCTGGGGGGCTGGCTCGACGGCCACGACGTTCAGCTGATGTTCGCCTGGCCGGGGATCCTGATGGTGACCATCTTCGTCACCTGCCCCTTCGTCGCCCGGGAGCTGATCCCGCTGATGCAGGCCCAGGGCTCCCGGGAAGAAGAAGCCGCCGTGACTCTCGGGGCCCCGGGCTGGACAATCTTCCGCCGGGTGACCCTGCCCAATATCCGCTGGGCGCTGCTCTACGGGGTGATCCTCACCAACGCTCGGGCGGTGGGCGAGTTTGGCGCCGTCTCGGTGGTCTCCGGTGCCATCCGCGGCCAGACCAACACCTTGCCGCTGCATCTGGAGCAGCTCTACCAGGACTACAACAGCGTTGGGGCCTTCGCCAGCGCCGCTCTGCTGGCGTTGATCGCCCTGCTCACCCTGGCCGCCAAGGCCGGACTGGAATGGCGCGCCACGCGCCAGGAGGCTCACCCATGAGCATTCGCCTGCACCACATCGGCAAGCACTTCGAGACCGGACGCCAGCGTACCCGGGCCCTGGCGCCGGTGAACCTGGATATCCACGACGGCGAGCTGATCGGCCTGCTCGGTCCTTCCGGCTCCGGCAAGACCACCCTGCTGCGGATCATCGCCGGGCTGGAGACCGCCGACCCGGACAGTGGCGCGCGGATACTCTTCGGCGACCGCGACGTCACCGACCTGCACGTGCGCGACCGACGCATCGGGTTCGTCTTCCAGCACTATGCCCTGTTTCGCCACATGACAGTGTTCGACAATGTCGCCTTCGGGCTCGCCGTCATGCCGCGCAAGCAGCGCCCTTCGACGGGCGAGATCCGCGTTCGCGTGCACCGCCTGCTGGAGATGGTAAAGCTCGAGCAGCTCGCCGACCGCTACCCGGCCCAGCTCTCCGGCGGCCAGCAGCAGCGCGTGTCGCTGGCACGCGCCCTGGCGCTGCGTCCCGACGTGCTACTGCTCGATGAACCCTTCGGCGCCCTGGATGCCAAGGTACGCCAGGAGCTGCGCCGCTGGCTGCGACACCTGCATGACGAGCTGGGCTTCACCAGCCTCTTTGTGACCCATGACCAGGAGGAGGCCCTGGAGCTCTCCGATCGCGTGGCGGTAATGAGCAACGGGCGAATCGAACAGATCGACACCCCGGAAGCGGTCTACCGCGAACCGGCCAACCGTTTCGTGTTCGAGTTCCTGGGCGATGTGAACCATCTGGAGGGCGAGGTACGCGACGGCGTGCTGACCTGCGGCGAGGCACGCCTCTCGGTGGAGCTGTCGGACGGTCCCGAGGAGCTACTTCTTCGGCCCCACGAGGTGCACCTGGTGGAAGCACCGACGCCCGAGGCGAGGCTTCCAGTGACGGTTATCGCCATCTCGCCGGTGGGGGCCGAGGTGCGCGTGGAGCTGGCTGCAGACTGGCTGGGCGAACCCTGGCTGGCCACGTTGCGTCACGCCGACTACGAGCATCTGGATCTGCAGCGCGGCCAGCGGTTATACGCGATTCCGCGTCGCTGGCGCCGCTTCAGCGGTCAAGTCAGTCAGCAGCGCCAGCCCACACCGGCCTGACACTTGGGCTGTGTCCGGTATCTCATCGAGGAATGGTTCGGACTCGGCCTTCCAGGACCACCGTTGTGAACTTTGCGAGCCACGTAGCGGTCTCTGTCATCAACGATGAAATCCTCCTCAGCGGGCGACGCCACATGATGATAAAGATCGCAAAACCCAGCGACTTGCATGAATCCGATGTCACACCGGAGTCTGTCTATCTCTCACGTCGACGGTTTATGGGAGGTGTCGCGGGCTTGGGTGCGGGACTTGCCCTGTCCGGCAACGTCCATGCCAACGCCGACTACTCGGATGTCCCCGAGGGCAGCTCGCCGGCGTGGCTGAAGGAAAAAATCCATGCAACACAGTGGAAAGCCATTACCCCTGGCGACCCCGAAAAAGATACGCTGACCCCCTTCGATGACGCCAGCGGCTACAACAATTTCTACGAGTTTGGCTCTGGCAAGACAGACCCCGCACGCCGTGCTGGCAGTTTGAGGACCGAGCCCTGGAGCGTAGTGGTAGATGGCGAAGTCAATAATGGCGGCCGCTTTTCCCTTGAGGACATCGCCAAGCCATCCCAGTTCGAGGAGCGCATCTACCGCCTGCGCTGCGTGGAGGCCTGGTCGATGGTCATTCCCTGGCTGGGCATTCCTCTGGCCGAAGTGATCAAACGCGCCGAGCCCAGCAGCAGGGCCAATTACGTTCGCTTTGAAACTCTGGTGGACCCTGAGCAGATGCCGGGGCAGCGCTCATCGTTCTCGCTGATCGACTGGCCTTATGTGGAAGGGCTACGCATGGACGAAGCCATGCACCCCCTGACACTGCTCGCCATGGGCATGTATGGTCGCGAACTCCCCAACCAGAACGGAGCTCCCTTGCGGCTGGTGGTGCCCTGGAAGTACGGCTTCAAGAGCATCAAATCCATCGTGCGTATCTCGTTGGTGGAAGAGCAACCCGTCAACTCCTGGCAGCAGATCGCCCCCGACGAGTACGGCTTCTACGCCAATGTGAACCCAGAGGTTGACCACCCTCGCTGGAGCCAGGCGACCGAGCGTCGTTTGCCCAATAGTCTCTTCCGGACCAATACCATGGATACCCAGATGTTCAACGGCTACGCCGATGACGTCGCCGAACTGTATGCGGGGTTGGATTTGAGGAAACACTACTGATGTCAGCACAGCGCATGTGGCTGCTCTGGCGCGTGGGAGTTTTCCTGGCAGCACTCACACCGCTGCTGGTCTGGGGCTGGCAGGTTGCGACCAATGCCGCCGGACCCGAGCCGGGTCGCCATCTGTTGCTGAATATCGGCATTGGCGCACTATGGATGTTGCTGTTGACCCTCAGCCTGACGCCATTGACCAAGCTCACTCGCTGGAAAGGCTTTACACTGATTCGGCGACAGCTGGGCCTCTGGACCCTCGCCTACGCCACCCTGCATATGCTCAGCTATGCCCTGTTTATTCTGGGGCTTGACTGGGCGATGCTGGGTAGCGAAGTGGTGAAACGGCCCTACATGATTGTCGGCACGCTGGCGTTGATTGGCCTTGCCGTGCTGGGTGTCACGTCCAACCGCTGGGCGATGCGCCGCCTGGGCAAGCGCTGGAAGCCGCTGCACAGGCTCTCTTATCCTATCCTCGGGCTGGTTCTGCTGCACTTCTTGTGGGTGGTACGCGCCGATCTGGGAGAGTGGGCAATGTATGCCGCCCTGGCGGCGCTGGTCATGGCGACCCGCCTGCCGCCGGTGGCTCGTAAGCTGCCCAGGCTTCGCTACCGATTCAGTCGCATTTAGATCCAGTCGCCCTCGAATAATGCCTGATCCAGCGTTTCTTCAGACAGCGACGCCCGCCTCACGTCATGGCTGCCAGGCCATCAAGGTCTCCGCCTCACCGGTAAGTGGTTCGAGGCGTTCTTCGAAAACCAGGAAGCCCAGTCGCCGGTAGAAGGAAACCGCGCGCACATTGCGCGAGAAGACGCACAGAGACAGCCGTGAATGATGCGCCATGGCGTGGGCCATCAGACGTGTGCCGTGGCCGTAGTTCTGCACCTCGGGATCGACGAACAGCGCCTCGAGATGGTCACCGTTGAGGGCGGCAAAACCGATCACTCGGTCCTCCAGCTCCAGCACCAGCAGCTCGTCGGCGCCGGGCAACCGCTCTTCCGTCATGGCATCGAGGTGAGACACCCAGTAGGCTGCGGGGATAAAGTCGTGGGCCCGACGCGAGGCGCGCAGCCAGATATTGGCCAGCAGCGGAATCTCACGGGGGACGGCGAGGCGAATCATCGCTCTTCTCCATCGAACGGAACCAGCCAGCGTGGGGCTCATTCCTACAGTGTACCGTTGAGGCACCGCCCCCGCCCGAGCAATTCATGGACCTGATGAGAGGGGATATACTGCCTATCCGAACGTCACCCTTTCGTCTCCCCAGGGAAATCCCTTATGCATCGTCCCCGCTCCTTTCATACGCTTCTGCTTCGTCTCTCCGCGGGACTCCTGACCGCCGGACTACTCAGTGCCTGTGCCAGCCCCCACTATCTGCAGCTCAACCCCCAGCGCAGCGCCGAGGTGCCGGTCAGCGGCAGCGGCCAGGCGGTCACGGTGATCGCCGTGGACGGCCGCGACAGCGAAGTGATCGGCACCCGCACCGGCAGCGCCATGTCGACCGCCACCATCACGGTCAACGCCCATGAACTGGTGCCGAACCTGCAGCGCGAAGCGGAGCGCGCCTTGCGCGACATGGGCTTCAGCCCCACCGTCGAGAATGCGCCAGGGCGCCCCAGTCTGACCCTCACCCTGGACCACCTGGGCTACGAGCGCGGCCAGAGCCGACCAGTGATCGACGAGGCGCGCCTGGAGGCCGTGCTCATCGCCGAGGCGATCAACGGCGGAAATACCTACACCGGCACCTATACCTCACGACGCACCCAGAGCTTTGCCGTGCGCCCGGACCGCGATACCAATGCCCGCATGGTCAACGACCTGCTCTCCGACGGCCTCGACCGTGCCTTCCGTGACCCGGAGCTGGGCCGCCTGCTGGCTCGGTGAATCGACGGCTACTCCAGTGGCCCTCGGCGCACCAGTGCCCAGGCGCTCTCGCAAAAGCCGCTGCCCGCCTCCGGCTCGCCCTGCGCCAGCAGGGTGACTCGGAAATTGGGCTGGAACAGCTCATGCACCTCCTCGTTCGACACACTGAAAGGTGGCCCGCCCGCATCGCCCGGCCCGCGTTCGAGGCTGATCAGCAGACCGCGACTGCCCGGCGGTACCAGCTGGGCCAGGTGAAAGGCGTAGCGCTGACGGGTGGCCGGCGGCAGCGAGATCAATGAAGCACGATCGTAGAAAGCTCCTATCTCCGCCGCCTGCTGGATATGGAAGTGGAAGAAGTCCCCCTGCCACAGTTCCACGTTGCCCTGGCGGCATATCTGGAACCCCGCCTGATGGTAGCGGGTGACGACGCCCTGCCCCTCGGCCACGAACTGCTCAATGGCTTCCGGTGCCAGCTCAATCCCCAGCACTGGGTGATCGCCGCTGGCCAGCCAGCGCATGTCCAGGCTCTTGCCGCACAAAGGCACCAGCACCTTGGCGCCGGATCGGATCTGAAGGCCCGGCCAATGCGTCATCAGCAGCGGATGGGGGCGATCGCGGTGGAAGCCGATACGCCCTTCACGCCATCGCTCAAGCCATTCGTTGGCCATGCCAGCTCCTCAGAACCAGCGATCACGCTTGCGCTTGCGGCGCGGCAGATGGGGAACAATCAGCCCCACCAGCAGGCCAGCGCCAGCCACTCCGCCGCCGTACATGAAGTAGCGCATCAACAGATCTTCCTCCTGAGTGTCCAGGCGGGCCTGCAGCTCTCGGATAGTCTGCCGCGACTGCTCCGACTCGGCGTCCAGTGCCTGATTGTGCGCCTCGAGCTCAACGATGCGCGCTTCTCGAGTCTCCAGGGCCTCGCGCTGGGCGGCGGTGCGATTCTCCCACTGCTCATTGATGCTATCGAGCTCCGCGGAGAGCTCGGCCACCTGCTGTTCCAGTTCCGGCACGCGCATCTGGGCGCTGGGAGAATCCTGCAACTCGCTGGAGAGCACCCAGACGGTGTTGCCGTCGGCGTTCTGGACTCGACTATAGTCACCGCTGGCCTCCAACAGCGTTACCGGCTCGCCGGCGGTAAGAGTGCCGACGATGCGATAGCCATCGGTGGGGCCGCTGCGCACATAGGTGGTGAGGGAATCGCTGACCCAGTGGGTCGCTTCGCTCTGCTGGGCCTGCAGAGGAAAGGCGAAAAGCCCCAGCGCAAGGCCCATGCTGAATCGTCTGATGTCGTGTCGTGTCATGCCGTTGTCCTGGCTAAAGCTGGCGAATGTCCACTCTGGAGCGACCTATGTCAGGCACCGGCTTCCTGCCAGCACCGCTGCCATGGGGCGGTCGATCTCTGTGGGGATATCGACCGATGTCCACCGCCACTTGTCCACAGCTCCTGTGGACAAGTGGCGGGACAACCACTGGAAAGACGTCTCATCGCGGCGCAACGCTTGCCCTGCGCCCCTGCTGATCATTTCGTGACCAACGTTCTTCAGCGCTCCGGAGGAGAAGGCGGTGAAAAGGGACGCGGGAATTCGGCTACTCGGCTGCTGCTCTTCACCGCCCGGGGCGAACCTTCCCGTTCCACTTCGTCGATACGCACGATGGCGTTGAGTGGCAGGTAGCTGCGAATGACACCCTCGAAAGTATGCCGCAGCTTGTCCGCGGAGGGGTCCACCACGAGTCGCGAGGCGTCCCCGAAGACGAATTCCTCGACCTCGATGAAGCCCCACAGGTCGCTTTGGAAGATTTCGCGAGCATAGAGCTCCCACACTTCTTCCTGCTGGTGGAAAACCACCCGATAGATAGGCTTTGCCGCCATGGTGCTGAGTGTCCCTCGAATCGGTGTTTCGACAAGAGGGGCAAGCGTAGCACAATCCCGCAGCCGGCGGCCCATGCTGGCCCCGTCGCCGGGCGACGCGTATAATGAAAAGTCATTTTTCGGTCCCACCGCGGCCGTGAATTTTGCAGCCTCCCCCCTTTCATCCACAGGTGACAGACGTCTGGCGCTTGGCGCCACGACCCGACTCTTATGGCGAAGAAACTCTTCATCAAGACGCACGGCTGCCAGATGAACGAGTACGACTCCGCACGCATGGCGGATCTGCTCGGCGAATCCCACCGGCTCGAGCTCACCGACGACGAGCGCGAAGCCGACGTCATCCTGCTCAACACCTGCTCGATCCGCGAGAAGGCCCAGGAGAAGGTATTCCACCAGCTCGGGCGCTGGAAAAAACTGAAGGAGGCCAACCCTGACCTGGTGATCGGCGTTGGCGGCTGCGTGGCGAGCCAGGAGGGCGAGGCTCTGCGCAAGCGAGCGCCTCATGTGGATATGGTATTCGGCCCCCAGACCCTGCACCGGGTGCCCGCGATGCTCGACGCCCGCCAGCAGGACCAGATCTCGGTGGTGGACGTCACCTTTCCGGAGATCGAGAAGTTTGACCACCTGCCCAAACCGAGCTCCGACGGCGCTACCGCTTTCGTCTCGATCATGGAGGGTTGCTCCAAGTACTGCACCTTTTGCGTGGTGCCCTACACCCGCGGCGAGGAGGTGTCGCGCCCCTTCGAAGCGGTGATGGACGAGGTGATTCACCTGGCCGACCAGGGCGTGCGCGAGATCAACCTGCTGGGGCAGAACGTCAACGCCTACCGCGGCCTCAATCAGCTGGGCGACGAGATCGACCTGGCCGAACTGATCGGCTGCGTGGCAGCCCTCGAGGGCATCGATCGCATCCGGTTCACCACCTCCCACCCGGTGGAATTCACCGACAGCCTGATCGAGGCCTTCGGCGATATCCCCGAGCTGGTCAGCCACCTGCACCTGCCGGTTCAGTCCGGCTCCGACCGCATCCTGTCCGCCATGAAGCGCGGTCATACCGCAGCGGAGTACATCGATAAGATGGAGCGCATCCGCGCGCTGCGCCCCGACATCAGCTTCTCGTCCGACTTCATCATCGGTTTTCCCGGCGAGACCGAGGCGGACTTCGAAGCCACCATGGAGTTGATCGGCAAGATCGGCTTTGATCACTCTTTCAGCTTCGTCTACTCGGCCCGCCCCGGCACCCCGGCGGCCAGCCTCGAAGACGACACCCCGGAAGCGGTGAAGAAGCAGCGCCTGGCGATCCTCCAGGAGCGAATCATCCAGCAGTCGATTCAGATCAGCCGGCGCATGGTGGGCACCACCCAGCGCATCCTGGTCACCGGCTTCTCGCCCCGCGACCCGGGCCAGCTCTCCGGCCGCACCGAGAACAACCGGGTGGTCAACTTCCGTGCCGCCAATCCCACCGAATTGATTGGCTATTTTGTCGACGTGGAGATCACCGAGGCGCTGCCCAACTCCCTGCGCGGCGAACTCGCCTCGCCGGCATTCTATTGACGCTGCTGAGGTGACAACGCCCGGCGCGCCTTGCTCGATGCCCTGGCGGAATCCACGAAACCCCCTTTGCATTGCCCTGGCGCGCGCCGGGGCAGTAAGCTGCCTTAAATTCATCATCCACGGGATCCGCCAGTCTTGAGCCAACCAACCACTCCGGCCAACCGCATCATCACTCTCAATCTTGAGCCCAATGACCCCCGCCGCCTGGCCAATCTTTGCGGCCAGCGCGACGAACACCTCAAGCTGGTGGAAGCGCGCCTCGGCATCACCCTGCGCAACCGCGGCAATATCTTTCAGCTGGCGGGCCCCATCCACCGGGTCAAGGCCGCCGCCAATCTGCTCGAGCACCTCTACCGCGAGACCGAGGCCAGCGACCTCGACCCAGACACGGTGCATCTCTTTCTGCAGGAGTCCGGACTCGAGGCCCTGGCGGAAGACGAGGAGAGCGAAGGCGGTGACGAGGTGCTGCTGCGCACGCCGCGCACCCTGATCAAGCCCCGCGGCCTCAACCAGCAGTCCTACGTGCAGAGCATCCGCGCCCACGACATCAACTTCGGCATCGGTCCAGCCGGCACCGGCAAGACCTATCTGGCCGTGGCCGCCGCGGTGGAGGCACTCAACCAGCAGGAGGTGCGTCGCATCCTGCTGGTGCGCCCGGCGGTCGAGGCCGGTGAGAAGCTCGGTTTCCTGCCCGGCGATCTGGCCCAGAAGATCGACCCCTACCTGCGTCCGCTGTATGACGCGCTCTACGAGATGATCGGCTTCGAGCAGGTCGCCAAGCTGATCGAGCGCCAGGTGATCGAGATCGCCCCGCTCGCCTACATGCGTGGGCGCACCCTCAACAACGCCTTCATCATCCTCGACGAGAGCCAGAACACCACCCGGGAGCAGATGAAGATGTTCCTGACCCGTATCGGCTTCGGCTCCACCGCGGTGATCACCGGCGATGTGACCCAGGTCGACCTGCCCCGCGGTCAGACCTCGGGGCTGATCCAGGTACTGGAGGTCCTGAAGGGAACACCGGGGATCGGCACCACCCACTTTGCGGCCAAGGACGTGGTGCGCCATCCGCTGGTACAGCGCATCATCGAGGCCTACGATCATTTCGAGGCGGGGCTGGAAGTCGCCGAGCGCGCTCGCAAGGAAGCCAAGGACCTGGAGCGCGAGGCGCTGCGCCTTGAGCGAAAGGAACGCCAGGAACGTCTTGACCGCGAGCGTGGCGAGTCATGAGCCATCCCCGGGTCGATCGCCAGGTGGCCGTCGAGGCCGAGGGCCTGCCGACCCAGGCAGAGTTCGAGGCCTGGGTCGGTGCCACGCTTGGACGCCATGAGGTGGCCGACGACAGCGAACTGACCGTGCGCCTGGTAGGCACCGTGGAGAGTCGGCAGCTGAACCGCGACTACCGCGGCCATGACCGCCCCACCAACGTGCTCTCCTTCCCCTTCGAATGCCCCCCTGGCGTTGAACTACCCCTGCTCGGCGACCTAGTGATCTGCCATCCGGTGGTGGTGGCCGAGGCGGCCGAACAGGACAAGGCCCAGCGGGATCACTACGCTCATATGGTGGTGCATGGCACGCTGCACCTGCTGGGTCATGACCACATCGAGGATGAAGAGGCCGAAGCCATGGAGTCACTGGAACGCGAGATCCTGGCCAGCCTCGGCATCGACGACCCCTATCGTGAAGCCGGCAGCACTGCCGGCAAAGACGCTGCTACCGAGGACAAGAGACCCCACCCATGAGCGAAGACCGATCGAGCGGCCAGGGCGGCCGATCCTGGCTGGAAAAAGTGTTCAACGCCCTGTCCGGCGAAAGCGACGAGCCAAGTTCCCGCGACGAATTGCTCGCCTTCCTGCGCCAGGCGGCCAGTCGCCTGAAGCTAGAGCAGGATGCCATGATGATCATCGAGGGCGCCCTGAAGATCAGTGACCAGCAGGTGCGCGAGGTGCTGATCCCTCGCTCTCAGGTCACCGCCATCGGCCTCGACCAACCGCTGGAGGAGTACCTGCCAATCATCCTCGAGGCCGGTCACTCACGCTATCCGGTGATCGGCGAGAACCTCGACGAGGTCAAGGGCATCATGCTGGCCAAGGACCTGCTGCCGCTGCTCCAGAGCGGCCAGCAGAATGGCCGCCCCTTCCGCCTCGAGGAGGTGGTGCGCACGGCGCTGTTCGTGCCGGAGTCCAAGCGGCTCAACAGTCTGCTCAAGGAATTCCAGGACACCCATAACCATATGGCGATTGTGGTGGACGAGTATGGCGGCACCGCGGGCATCGTCACTATCGAGGATATCCTCGAGGAGATCGTCGGCGAGATCGAGGACGAGCACGACACCGACGAGGAAGAGGATATCCGCGAGCTGGGCGACGGTCGCTACGCCATCCGGGCCCTGACCCCCATCGAGGATTTCAACGAGCGTTTTGACACTCGGTTCTCCGACGAGGAGTTCGATACCCTCGGCGGTCTGGTGATGCAGCGCTTCGGCCACCTGCCCGGCCGCGGTGAACACACCGAGATCGGCGGCTGGCGCTTCATCGTGCTCAACGCCGATAATCGTCGCATCCGCCTGCTGGAAGCCGAGCCTTGCGAAGCGTCTGACGATGTCTGAGCTTCGCTTCGCCCCGCTGTTCGGCTGCCTGCTCGCCCTGGCGGCCGGCGTATTGACCACCCTCACCGCCTCCCCTTTCGAGCTGTGGTGGCTCGGCCCGGTAGCCGTGGGGTTGCTCTACCTGGGCTTTCACGCACTGACGCCCGGCCAGGCCGCCCTGCGCGGCTGGTGCTATGGCCTGGGGCTGTTCGGCTCCGGCACCTCCTGGGTCTACGTCTCGATCCACGACTACGGCTACACCGGGGTGCCCCTGGCGGTGTTCCTTACCGCGCTGTTCGTGGCCAGCATGGCGTTGTTCCTGGCGGTGACCCTGTGGCTCTATCGCCGCCTTTGCGGGCCGCGACTGGCCTTTCTCTCGTTTGCCGGTGCCTGGGTTCTGGGTGAGTGGCTGCGTACCTGGCTGTTCACGGGCTTTCCCTGGCTGCTGCTCGGCAGTGCCCACGTGGATTCACCGCTGGCGCCCTGGGCGCCAATCGGCGGGGTCTATCTGCTGTCGCTGATCACCGCACTTACCGGCACCCTGCTGGTGGAATTCCTGGTGCGGCGCTGGTGGGCCGCTGTCCCGGTGGCGGCTCTGTGGCTCGTGCCGCTGGCGCTGCCGACACAATGGACCCAGCCCGCCGGCGAGCCGCTGCGTGTTGCCCTGCTGCAGGGCAACCTGGACCAGCTGATCAAGTGGACCTCCGAGGGCCAGCGTGAGGCGGCCAACACCTACAGCGCACTGACCCGCGCCCAGCCAGACGATGTCGATCTCATCGTCTGGCCCGAGGCGGCGCTGCCAATGTTCGAGGACCAGGCGCGACCGATTCTCGAGCGGGTGCAGTCCAACCTCTCCTCCGGCACCGCCCTGCTCACCGGTATCCTCCAGCGCGACGCCGAGGGGAGCTACTTCAACAGCGTGATCGCCCTGGGCGAGGCCGAGGGCGAATACCGCAAGGAACACCTGGTACCCTTCGGCGAATACCTCCCTCTGGAGAGCCTGCTGGCCGGCACCATCGCGTTCTTTGACCTGCCGATGCCGGCGATGACCCCGGGACCTGCGAATCAGGCGCCGATGCGCGTCGCCGGCACCACCATCGGCAACGCCATCTGCTACGAGATCATCTATGCCGATCTGGTGGCCAAGCGCGCCCGGGACAGCGAGTTGCTGATGACGGTCTCCAACGATACCTGGTTCGGCGAGTCCATCGGACCCCTCCAGCACCTGCAGATGGCCCGGCTTCGCGCGCTGGAGAACGGCCGCTATCTGATGCGTGCCACCAGCAACGGGCTGACCGTGATCGTCGATGCCCGCGGCCGTATCACCGCCCGTGCGCCCCAGTTCGAAGTGGCCAGCATCACCGGCGAAGCGCAACCCATGCGTGGGCTCACTCCCTTCACCCGCACCGGCAGCTGGCCCACCTGGCTGCTTGCCGCCCTGCTGGTGCTGCCCGGCTTGCGCCTGGGCCGTCGGCCATAAGCTCGCCGACAGCGGTAATTCGCCTTTTTTCATAGCAAACGCCCCCGCAACTCACTCGTTGCGGGGGCGTTCTCCTCAAGCATCAGCCTTGTGGCATAAAGCGCCGGGCAGGGGCCGGCCGCTTCAGGCTTCCGACGAAGGCGGGATTTCTCCCAGCACTTCCGGGATGGTCATCTTGACGAAGCGGCCCGGGGCCGGCTCGAGGATATCGAGCTCACCGTCGCCCGGCTGGCGAGCCGGCACCATCTTCTCGAGGTCGGCATAGCCATTCTCGGTGATCCATGCCTGCCAGTGGGGCCACCAGGAACCCTCGTGCTGCTCCGCACCGGCAAGCCACTCGTCGTGGGTCTCGGGCAGGGCGTCATTGGTCCAGAAGCCATACTTGTTCTTGTGGGGCGGATTGACGACCCCCGCAATATGGCCGGAGCCACCCAGCACGAACTTGACCGGGCCCTTGGGCAACAGCGCGCCGTAATAGGTGCTGTTCCACTTGGCGATGTGATCCTCCCGGGCAGAGAGGAAATAGCTCGGGATGGAAACCTTGCGCAGATCGATCTTGACCCCGTCCAACTCGATACCGCCCGGCTCGACCAGACGATTCTCCAGGTACATGTGGCGCAGGTACCAACCATGGGTAGCCGCCGGCAGGTTGGTGCCGTCGGTATTCCAATAGAGCAGATCAAAGGGCGCCGGCACGTCCCCCTTCAGATAGTTGCTGATGTAGAACGACCAGAACAGATCGTTCTCGCGCAGCAGATTGAAGCTGAAGGCCATGACACGACCGTCCAGATAGCCGTCACGCGCCATCTTCTCTTCGATACCCTGAAGCACCGGCTCGGAGAGGAAGACACCGATTTCTCCCGGATCACGGAAGTCCACCAGGGTGGTCATGTAGGTGACCGACTTCACCTTGCGTCCACGACGAGTGCTGGTCAGATAAGCCACGGTGGAGGCGGCCAGCGTGCCGCCCACACAATAGCTCAACATGTTGACGGATTTCTCGCCGGTGGCCTGCTCGATCGCTTCCATGGCATCGATGGGCCCGAGCTGCATGTAGTCGGCCCAGGTAAGGTCGCGCTGCGCAGGACCGGGATTGCGCCAGGAGATCAGAAATACGGTGTGACCCTGGCCAACCAGCCACTTGACCATGGAATTGTCTTCGCGCAGGTCGAGGATGTAATACTTGTTGATCCAGGGCGGAATGACCAGCAGCGGGGTCTTGAAGACCTCTTCGGTGGTCGGGGTGTACTGGATCAACTGGATCAGTTCATTTTCGTAGACCACCGAGCCCGGTGTCACGGCGATGTTGCGGCCGACCTCGAAGGCGCTGCGATCGGTCATGGTGACGTTCAGACCCTCGGCGGAGTTGCCCAGGTCTTCGCGCAGCCTGCCGAGGCCGTCCACCAGATTCTGGCCGCGAGTCTCCAGGGTCTTGCGCATCACCTCGGGGTTGGTAGACACGAAGTTGGTCGGCGCCATGGCGTTGACCATCTGGCGCGAGTAGAAGCTCAGCCGGTGCTTCTGGTCGGCGGGCATATCGAGACCGTCGATCAACTCCTCGATGGTGCGCGAGAAGAGCAGGTACTGCTGCATGATCGACAGATAATAGGGGTCACTGGTCCAGGCGTCGTCCTTGAAGCGACGGTCACCCTTCGCGGGAGTCACCAGCGGCTCGACCTGCTCGCCGGCCATGGAGCGCATGCCGTTCTGCCACAGCTGGAACTGGTCCTGCATCAGCCGCGCCTGAGTCTGCCAAAGCTGAGGAGGATTGCCCATCAGCGACTCGGCCGCCGCCTGGAAGCTGTCACGCATGTCTCCGTAAACGGAATCGGCAGCATCGCTGGGCACCATTCGCTCCAGCAGGTCGCTCATCAGAGCGCGATACTCTTCGCCGATCTCCTTGAGCTGGACATTCCACGCCTCCAGCTCGGCCTGTGTCGGTGCTTCAACCTCTGGCTGCATTGACCCCTCCTGGCGCGCCGATCACCCCCTGGGCTACGGCTACATAAAACGAAACTCGCCACCCGTGAGAAACGAGCGGCGGCCTGACCAGCGGCACGCTAGGGCGTGCCGCTGGATGTTCATCCGACGATGCCGGCTCAGCTCTTGCTGGCACCGCGTGCGGAGGTGGCCTTGGCGGTTTCGGCCTTGTCCGGCTCGCCACCGGCAGTAGCCTTGGCGGCGACCTTCTCGGTCAGCTTGGCCTGCTCGGCGAACAGCGTTTCAAGTTCTGTCTTGAACTCCACGCTCATCTCGGAGAGCGCCTTGGCGTCTTCGAGCATCTGCTGGGACAGTTGATTCATCACCTCGGCCTGGCGAGCACTGAAGGCCTGCATGGAGTCGGTATCACTCACATCGCTGGCGTCACGGAGACGCTCGGTGCTGAGCTGGCTGTAGCGCTTCATGGACTCCATCTGGTACTGGGTGAGCTTCTCCATGTTGTCCAGCATCAAGGAGTTGAGCTTGCGCATCGGCTCGAAGAACTGACGAGTCTGCTCGTTGAAATTCTCGATCATCTTGTCTTGCATGGTGGTAGCTCCCGAAATAGTGACGGTTGACGGGCGACGCGCCCGACATCATGTTGCAATGCACAAAGCGTAGTCTGCCATGCGGCATGTTGCAAGACGATGAAAGGCTAAGGGGATTCCTGGTCCTTGGGTTTTGCCCGAGACCGGGCGGTCGCGGTGTTCTTTTTCGCTGCGCCATCGCTGTCGGTCGCCTTGCTGGAGTCGCCCGATGATGCAGCGGACCCCGTGGGTGCGCGAGACGCCGCAGTGGGTGCCCCATCGCTCTTCGAAGCCTTGGTCTCGCCAGACGTGTCTTTGGGCGCGCTCTGACCGGCCTGCTTGAGCATATCGAGCATCATCTGCTGATAGGTACCGAAACTGGACAGCCCCTGTGACAGGCCTTGGGAAAGCCCCTGAGTCAGGCCTTGCCCCATTCCCGACTGTTGCAGATAGGGCTGCATCAGGCTCATGGGGTCATACCCCTCGACGCCAGACTCCATCTGCTTCTTGATCTGATCAAGCATTTGCTGCTGGAAGACCGACACATCGGGGAGGCCCAGGGACTGACGAAACTCGTCGGGGGTCAGGTCAAACTCGACATTGATCTTCATGGCATTACCCTTGCGATGGTGATGACAGGCAGTGTAGCAGCCCCTCCAGTGACCGGCCGCGCCCTCCTCAACGCAACACCGGGGTCGCTACCCGAACCTCAGCGTTCTGGCCGCGATGGCGAAGCAGATGATCCATCAACGTCAGCGCCATCATCGCCTCGGCGATGGGCGTGGCGCGAATGCCCACGCAGGGGTCATGGCGCCCCTTGGTGATCACCTCCACCGCCTTGCCGTGGACGTCGATGCTGCGCCCTGGGGTGGTGATGCTGGAGGTAGGCTTGAGCGCCAGGTGGGCGACGATGGCCTGTCCGCTGGAGATACCGCCGAGCACGCCGCCAGCATGATTGGAGAGGAACCCCTCGGGGGTCATCTCGTCACGATGCTCGCTGCCGCGCTGGGCTACCGAGGCGAAACCCTCACCGATCTCCACACCCTTCACCGCGTTGATGCTCATCAGACCATGGGCCAGCTCGGCGTCCAGGCGATCAAATACCGGTTCGCCGAGCCCCGGCGGCACCCCCTCGGCCACCACAGTGATCTTCGCGCCCACCGAGTCCTGATCGCGGCGAAGCTGGTCCATGTAGGCCTCGAGCTCAGCCACCCGCGCCGGGTCGGGGCAGAAGAAGGGGTTGTCATGCACTGCTGCCCACTCCTGGAAAGCGATCTTGATCGGCCCCAGCTGGCTCATGTAGCCGCGCACGGTGATGCCCTGAGTGGCGAGGAATTTCTTGGCAATGGCGCCTGCCGCCACTCGCATGGCCGTCTCGCGAGCGCTGGAACGCCCACCGCCACGGTAGTCGCGGATGCCGTACTTGTGGTGATAGCTGTAGTCGGCGTGGGCCGGTCGGAACTGATCCTTGATCTTGGAGTAGTCCCCGGAACGCTGATCGGTGTTCTCGATCAGCAGACCGATGGAAGTGCCGGTGGTGACCCCCTCGAAGACGCCGGAGAGAATCTTCACCCGGTCGGGCTCGCGGCGCTGGGTGGTATGGCGCGACGTGCCCGGACGACGACGGTCGAGGTCACGCTGCAGCTCCTCCTCGCTGAGGGGCAGCCCCGGCGGACAGCCATCGACAATGGCGCCCAGCGCAGGGCCATGGCTCTCGCCAAAGGTGGTGACAGTAAACAGCTTGCCGAAGGTATTACCGGACATGAGCGCTTCTCCTTGAAGGGGCGTGGATCAGGCGAAGGACGCCGCATGGGCGTCGAGTTCATCGGCGGTGAGGGCGAACACCCCCTGGCCACCGCGCTCGAATTCGAGCCACAGAAAAGGCACCTCGGGAAAGGCGGTCTCAAGATGGTGATCGGAGTTGCCGACCTCGACGATCAGCACCCCGCGCTCGGTGAGGTGCTGGCGGGCCTCGCCGAGGATTCGCCGTACGATGTCCAGTCCGTCGCTGCCGGCGCCCAGTGCCAGCGCCGGCTCGTGGCGAAACTCGGCAGGCATGGTGGCCAGGTCGCGGACATCCACATAGGGCGGGTTGGAGACGATCAGATCATAGCGGGCGGGCAGCGCGGCGAAGAGGTCGGATTCGACGGCACGCACCCGTTCGCCGACGTCGTGTCGGGTGATGTTCTGCCGAGCCACCGCCAGAGCCGCCTGGCTGATATCGCCGAGATCCACCTCGCAGGTAGGCAGATGCAGCGCCGAGGCAATGCCGATACAGCCGGAGCCGGCGCACAGGTCGAGTATCCGGGCCGGCGGTTCATCGGGGAACCAGGCGGCGAATCCGTGCTCGATCAGCTCGGCGATAGGCGAGCGCGGGATCAGTACCCGTTCATCCACGTCGAAGGGATAACCGGCAAAGAAAGCCTCGCCCAGCAGGTAGGGGAGCGGGCGACGAGTGGTGATCCGCTCGCGCACCAGGCCCACGATACGACCACGCTCGACGGGCAGCAGGCGGGCGTCGAGCACCGCCGGGTCGACGTTCCACGGCAGATGCAGGGCACCCAGGGTCAACGCCACCGCCTCGTCCCAGGCGGACTCGGTGCCGTGGCCGTAAAACAGTCCGGCCAGATTAAACTCGCTGGCCGCCCAGCGCAGGCAGTCGCGCAGCGTCACCAGGCCATCGCGCAGCTCGGCGTCGGGCAGGGTCAGAGTCGAGAAGGAATCGTTGCGGTCGGCCACGTGGTGTCCTGTGGTTGTCGGCGAGAGGAGCCGATTGTAACCGCCGGGGCGGTTCACAGCCACGTCACGCTGGTTATACTGGCCCCCTTCCATCCAACTGGCCCCAACCGCCATGAGCCGAGACCGTCATTGCCCGGACGACGACGAGATCAGCGCCTTCCGTCAGGCGCTGCGCGAGGCCGGGGTGCGACGACTGCGCACCAACCGCGCCGATCCCGGTCGTCCGCGCCGCGAAGATGCCGCCGCCGCCGTTCGTCGCGCCGCCGCCCAGTCCGTGGGCGAGGCTGGCGGCGGCGGCCGCACCTCCGACGGGCGTGTCGAGCCCGTTCGCCCCTCGGAGTATCTGGAATTCGCCCTGCCCGATCTCCCCTGGCGCACTCGCCAGCGGCTCAAGCGTGGCCAACTGGCCTGGGAGGCAGGGCTGGATCTGCACGGCTACACCCTGGAAGAGGCCCGCACCGAGCTCGAAGCCTTCCTGCGCGAATCAAGCGCCGAGCGGCGCCGCTGCGTATTGGTAGTCCACGGCAAGGCCTGGGGCGCTATCAGCGACTTTCCCGTCATCAAGAGCCATGTGAACGCCTGGCTGCGCGAGTGGCCGGCCGTGCTGGCCTTCACCTCGGCCATCGAGGCCGATGGCGGCACCGGCGCTGTCTATGTGCTGCTGCGCCGCCGCGGCGAGGCCTGACCCTGACTCAGTCTTCCGGCTCAAGCGCTTCCGAGGATCGCGATTGCGGATCCCCCATGACGCCCCTCCCGCGCTCGCCGGAGTGGCTGCGCCCCTCGAAGCGATCCAGCGCCTCCGCCGTCAGATGGTGACCCAGGGCGATCAGCGCCTCGGCACGGTAGAACTCGTAGGCACCACATACCGTCTTGGGCACTTCGATCAACACGTCCGGCGGGTAACCCGCCACCTTGTACTTCGCCAGGGCGGCCTGGGTGATATCGAAAGACGCCAGCACCAAGTCCAGCGTTCCCCACTCGCGGCGTCGGATGCCGGCCGCGCGCTCGTCATCCTCGTCACGCCCGTCCGCACTCAGGCCATTGAGCCAGCGACTGGCGGTGCTCCGCACCTCCTTGATCCAGCCACCGACACCAGTGCCTTGAGCATCGCGATCCACTTCGCGAGCCCGCTCCTCGGCCGCCAGCTCTGGCGGCAACAACTCCGCCAGACTGACGGGGCGCGGGCTGTGCGCGGTGACGTTGACAGCCAGCACGAAGTCGGCGTCGGCCGCCACGGTGGGAATGATCGGCAGGGGGTTGAGCAGGCCCCCGTCCACCAGCACCTGATCCCCGCGGTGCACCGGGGTAATCACCCCGGGCACGGCGATGGAGGCGCGGATCGCTTCCAATAGCGGCCCGCTCTGGAACCATACCTCACGCTGACGCGTGAGGTCGGTGGCGACGGTGGTGACGGGAATCGACAGGTCCTCGATAAGCACATCACCGATCAGGGCCTCAATCTTCTCCATCACCTTGTTGGCCCGCATGGCCCCCATCGAGTTCCAGGCAACGTCCACCAGCTTGAGCACATCGAGATGGTCGAGGCGACAGACCCAGTCGCGGTAACCCTTGAGCTGGCCAGCCGCATGGACGCCACCGATCAGGGCGCCCATGGAGCAGCCGGCGATCGCGACGATCTCATAACCTCGCGCCTCGAGCTCATCGATGACCCCGATATGGGCATAGCCCCGCGCACCGCCACTACCCAACACCAGGGCAACCCGCTTGCCATCCTGTTTTGCTTCGCTCATCACCTTACATCCTCGGCCGAGTGGCACGTATTATCGCTCCAGGCTGCGATCGTGTCGGCCACCTCAGCCACGGCGTCTGCCTCGAGATGCAGGTGGTGACCGCCGGGAAGCACACGTCGCGCCAGCCCCTGCAGGGCCGAGCGTGCCACACAGGCACGCTCGCCGTCGCCCAGAATACCTGTCTCTCCCTCTACCAGCAGCGTGGGGCAGCGGATCGCTCCCAGGCAGGCCAGCGCCTGCTCCGGGCTGAGTCGCACCGGCGATGGCCGG
Organism: Pseudomonadota bacterium; assembly: GCA_051751685.1. Taxonomy (GTDB): domain Bacteria; phylum Pseudomonadota; class Gammaproteobacteria; order Pseudomonadales; family Halomonadaceae; genus Halomonas. The sequence goes on from JBNJLE010000007.1 coordinate 52,873, forward strand.
AGCAGGCGACTGTCGGTGCGCAGCCCGACCCGCCCGGTCTCCAGTACCATCAGATTTCTCTCGACCAGCGAGACCGCAGTGTCCGCATCGATGGGCGTAGCGCCACCCGCGACCCGCGCCGCCACGGCGGTCTCGACATCCGGATAGTGCGGCGCCGGGGAGGACGCACGGCGTTGGGCCAGCAGGCCACGGCGCAGCTGGCCGGGCGCGTGCTCGGCCTCGGTAGTCACTGCTCCCAGGCCATCGATCAGCACCAGCCGAGAGAACCGCTCCGGGAGTGCCGCTGCGGTCAGGCAGGCCACACCAGCCCCCATGGAGTGGGCCAACAGCGTCAATCGCTCGAGGCCCAGCGACTCGGCTCCATCCAGCACGTCGTGGCAGTAGTCCCACAGCGCGTAGTCACCCAGGCCGGAGGAGGGGGCCAAGCGGGAGAAGTGGGCCGAGTGACCATGACCGGCGAAATCCAGGGCCACCACGCGGATTCCCAGGCGCTCCACCAGGCGCGGGGCCAGCCGCGAGAAACTGGCGGCGTTGTCCAGCCAACCGTGCAGGGCCAGCCAGGTCGGCGCCTGCTCCTTGCCCCAGGCCAGGGCCGCCAGGCGGCCGTGGGCCAGGCGCAGTTCACGGGGTTCGCTCATGGGGACGTCTCCAGCAGGGAGTCGAGGGTCTCGAGCAGAGCCTGACGGGCCTCCATCGGATGCTCCATGGGAAACATGTGAGTCCCCGGCACCAGAGTCACCGGCACCCCATGACGAACCAGGCGCCGTCGACGGCGCGGCGTCAGCAGGTCGGAGTCCTCGCCCGCCAGCAGCGCATAGGGCACCTGCAGCCGCCTCGGCAGATCGCCCAGATGATCCGGCAGATGACAGAAGATCTCCACTTCCACCCTGGGGTCGTAGACCAGCACCGCCTGGCCGTCGTCGAGCAGCCGGGTCCCCCCTTCCACATAGTCATCGAGGGCTTCGGGGGTGAAGCGCCGGAACAGCCGGCGCCGCCTGAGCGAGTCGCGCATGGCGTTGCGATCGGGCCACAGGGACCGCCGGCCGCGACTCTGCCCGGCCGGTGTCACCCGCTCCATGAAGCCGATACGCTTGGCGACCTTCATGGCCCAGGCGTCCAGTCCCAGCATCAGTGGCGGATCGAGCATCACCACGCAGCGAAAGCGCTCGGGAGCAGCCTCAGCGGCCATGGCCATCAATACCCCGCCCATGGAGTGGCCCACGCCGATCACCGGTTCATCGCCCCCCTCCAGGGTATGAAGCAGCTCGTCTCTCAGTGCCAGCCAGTTATGGCCCACCGGGAAATCGGGATGATGGCCCAGGCGATCGAGGGGGCGAACGTCGAAGCGCTCGGCCAGGGGTCCGAGAAAACTGCGATAGCTCGAGCCGGGAAAGCCGTTGGCATGGGCAAAGAGCAGGCGGGGACGGTCGGGTAATGAGGTCATGGTGGTATCCGTGGTCGGCCGGGCGGTTCCCGTCTGGCGGTAGCAGGCTAACGGGATTACCATGATTCGCCAAGTCAACTTCCGGCTCATCGAGCCCCGACCGGAGTCCTCGTGAATCCAGCGCCCAAGCCTCCCCGTGACACCCGAGCCCGCAACCGGATCTTTTTCGCCGCCGTGATTGTCGCGATCCTCCTCGGCCTGTGGCTGGCCCGCTAGGAGGCTAGCCCCATGACTCTCTCCGCTCTCTTCTTCCAGACCCTTGAGGTCACCCTGCCGGTCTTCGCCATGGTGTTTATCGGCCTGGGGCTCAAGCGCGCCGGGTGGATCGATACCGCCTTCGTCTCCACCGCGTCACAGCTGGTGTTCCGCGGCACCATGCCGGTGCTGATCTTTCTCAGTATCATCAAGGCCGATCTGGGCTCGACCCTCAACCCGATGCTGCTGGGGTTCTTTGCCCTGGCGACCCTGGGCAGTTTCCTGTTTTGCTGGGGCTGGGCCCGGCTGCGGGTGCCCTACCCTGAGCGCGGCGTCTATATCCAGGGAGCCTTTCGCGGCAACTGCGGCATCGTGGGACTGGCGCTGGCGGCAGGCATGTACGGTGACTACGGGCTCTCGGCCGGGGGACTGCTGCTCGGGGTGGTGATCCTCACCTACAACGCTTTCTCGGTGGTGGCACTGGTCACCTATCAGGCGGGGCATAGTGCGAACTGGCGCAGCATCCTGGCGCATATCGCGCGTAACCCGCTGATCCTTGCCGTGATAGCCGCTGTCCCGGTGGCCGCTCTGGAACTGCGCCTGCCGGGCTGGCTGATGACCTCCGGCGAGTACTTCGCCTCCCTCACCCTGCCCCTGGCGCTGATCTGCATCGGCGCCACCCTGTCGCTGGGAGCCATCCGGGCCTCGGGACGCCTGGCCACCAGCGCCAGCCTGCTGAAGATGGTGACGGTGCCGATACTCGCCACCACGGCGGCCTGGCTGGTCGGCTTCGAGGGCCGTGAACTGGGGGTAATGTTCCTGTTCTTCGCCAGCCCCACGGCGGCGGCGGCCTTTGTGATGGCCAAGGCCATGGGCGGCAACGCCGTGCTGACCGCCAACATCATCGCCCTGACCACCCTGATGGCCAGCCTGACGATCACCGTCGGCGCCTTCGGCCTCAAGGTGGCGGGGCTGATCTAGGCCAGGTCGGCCGGGGCGGTGAATCTCGTCAGCCGGGCACAGCCCGCCGCCCACACCTCGGCCTCGAGCTCTGCCAGGGCCGCAGTGGGAAAGCCCGGCCCACGCTCGCTACGCCCCTCCCCCAGCAGGCCGGTGAGGGCCCCCACGAGTGGCATATGGCTCACCAGCATCAGGGGGTATCCTTCAGATTGTGCCAGCAGCCAGTCGACCACCGCCGACGGGGGGGCGTCGGGAGTGATGATCGGTAGCGTCTCCACCGCAACATCCAGCGCTTCGCCGATGATGGCGGCGGTCTGCCGGGCACGGCAATAGGGGCTGGCCAGCAGGCGCAGCCCGGCAAGCTCATCGCGAGTGGCCAACCACGCGGCCATGCGCATGACCTCACGGCGGCCCTGCCCGGTCAGCTCTCGTTCGACGTCGGGAACGCCAGGTCCGGCCTCGCCGTGGCGCAGGATCAGCAGGCTGTCAGCCATGGACGTCGCCACCCTCGCGATGAGCGCGCTGCACGTCCTCGCGAGCCAGCACGAACTCGACGTCGCTGCTCTGCTCGCCGAGCATCAGCATGCGGGCCATCTCCTTGGCCGGCACGCCCTTGAACAGCACCTGATAGAGCCCCTCCGCCAACGGCATGTAGACCCCGTCCTGGTGGGCCTTGTCGCGCACCAGGCGCACGGTATTAACCCCCTCGGCTACCTGACCCAGGGCCGCCACCGCCTCGTCCAGAGGTCGGCCCTCGCCGAGTGCCTGGCCCACTCGGTAGTTGCGTGACAGCGCCGAGGAGCAGGTCACGATCAGGTCGCCCACCCCGGCCAGCCCCAGGAAGGTCATGGGGTTGGCGCCCTGGTCCACGGCGAAGCGGCTCATCTCGGCCAGGGCCCGGGTCAGCAGCATGCTACGGGTGTTCTCGCCCATGCCCAGCGAAGCCGCCATGCCGGCAGCGATGGCATAGATATTCTTCAGCGCCCCGCCCAGTTCGACGCCGTGACGGTCGTTGCTGGCATAAACCCGGAAGTAATCGCAGCCCAGCGCCGTCTGCACCCGGGTGCGGGTCTCGGGATCGTCGCTGGCGATCACCGTCGCGGTGAGCTGTTTCTGGGCGACTTCCGACGCCAGGTTGGGCCCGGAGATCACGCCGATATGGGGGAAACCGGTCTCATCCTCGAGGATCTGGCTCATCAGCTTGAAGCCCTCCTCCTGGATGCCCTTGGTGGTACTGACCAGGATCTGATCCGGGGTCAGCCAGGGGCGCGCCTGGCGCACCACCTCGCGGAAGGCCTTGGAAGGGATCGCCACCATCACCAGGCCGGCACCGGCCAGCACCTCGGCCATGTCGGTGGAGGCGATCACCGCGGGATTGATCGAATAGTCGGGCAGATAGCGGCCATTGCAATGCTCGCGATTGATCTGATCAGCCAGATCGGGGTCTCTCAGCCACTGGCTCACCCGTGAGCCGTTGTCGGCGGCAATGCTGGCCAGGGCGGTGCCGAAGCTGCCGCCCCCCAGTACCGCCACTTTCATCTGTTCCTCTGCCATGGTCGGCCCCGCGTGTTGTTGATGAAATCGGGATGGATGAAATCGAGGGTAGAAGAGCCGCCATTGTAACGAAACCGGGGCCTGAATCGTCAGCCGATTCAGACCCCGGACACTGCCCTGTCGACCAGCCGTCACGGCAGGCCGACAGCCTGCGGCCTAGACGATGTGGGACAGCAGCGAGTCGATGCTCTCGCGGGCATCACCGTAGAGCATCCGGGTGTTCTCCTTGTAGAACAGCGGGTTCTCGATGCCCGAATAGCCGGTGCCCTGGCCACGCTTGCAGACGAAGACGACCCGCGATTTCCACACTTCGAGGACCGGCATCCCGGCGATGGGGCTGTTGGGATCCTCCTGGGCCGCCGGATTGACGATATCGTTGGAGCCGATGACGATCGCCACGTCCGTCTTGGGGAAGTCATCGTTGATCTCGTCCATCTCCATGACGATGTCATAGGGCACCCGAGCCTCGGCCAGCAGCACGTTCATATGCCCCGGCAGACGTCCGGCCACCGGGTGTATGGCGAAGCGCACCTCCTTGCCGGCGGCGCGCAGCTTGCGCACCAGCTCGCTGACCGTGTTCTGGGCCTGAGCCACCGCCATGCCGTAGCCCGGCACGATGATCACGCTGTCGGCGTTGTTGAGCGTCGCCGCCACCCCGGCGGCATCGATGGCCACCTGCTCGCCCTCGATTTCCGCCGCCGGTCCCTTGGTGCCGCCGAAGCCTCCCAGGATCACGCTGATGAAATTGCGGTTCATTGCCTTGCACATGATGTAGGAGAGGATGGCGCCCGAGGAGCCCACCAGGGCACCGGTCACGATCAGAAGATCGTTGGAGAGGGTGAAGCCAATGGCCGCCGCCGCCCAGCCCGAATAGCTGTTGAGCATCGACACCACCACCGGCATATCGGCCCCGCCGATGCCCATGATCAGGTGGTAGCCGATGAAGAACGCCAGGGCGGCCAGCACCAGCAGGGTCCAGAAACCGGCGCCATTGAGGTAGAGGATAGCCAGCACCAGCGAGAGCACCGCGGCGCCGGCATTGAGCTTATGGCCGCCGGGCAGCTGCTTGGACTTGCCATCGACCTTGCCGGCCAGTTTGCCAAAGGCAATCACCGAGCCGGTAAAGGTCACCGCGCCGATGAAGATAGCGAATACCACTTCTATCTGAAGAAAGGTCAGCTCGTCAGGTGCCTTGGTGGCCACCATGGCAGCGAAGGCCGAGAACTCCTCGGTGGCGCCTTGCACGGCCTGGACGGCCAGCACCCGGCGTCGCTCGAGGTCGGCATTCCAGGCCACGAACACCGCGGCCAGGCCCACGAAACTGTGGAGCGCCGCCACCAGCTGAGGCATCTCGGTCATGGCAACCCGCTTGGCCACGACCCAGCCGATTGCCGCACCAATGACGATCATCGGAATCATGACCCAGTAGGCACCGATGCCGGGGCCGAGGGCGGTAAAGACCACCGCCACGGCCATGCCGATAATGCCGTACCACACCGCCCGCTTGGCCTTCTCCTGATTGCTCAGCCCTCCCAGGGAGAGGATGAACAGCACGCTTGCCGCGATGGCCGCGGCGGACACAAATCCTTGACTCAACATCTCATCTCTCCGGGATCAGGACTTCTGGAACATGGCCAGCATCCGGCGTGTCACCAGGAAGCCGCCGACGATGTTGATGGTGGCAATCAGCACCGAGATCGCCGCCAGCACCATCACGATGCCGCTGCCGGAACCGATCTGCAGCACGGCGCCGAGTATGATGATCCCCGAAATCGCATTGGTGACCGCCATCAGCGGCGTGTGCAGCGAATGGCTGACGTTCCAGATCACCTGGAAGCCCACAAAGCAGGCCAGCACGAAGACAATGAAGTGCTGCATGAAGGAAGCCGGGGCAATCTGCGCCAGCAGCAGCATCAGGGCACCGCCAACGCCGAGCAGGATGGCCTGGCGCTTGGTCTGAGCCTTGAAGACCGACAGCTCGGCGGCCTTCTTCTCTTCCGGCGTCGGCGCCTTCTCCTTGGGTTTGGGCTTGGCCGCGGCGATGGCCTTCACCTTGGGCGGCGGCGGCGGGAAGGTGATCTCGCCCTGGTGGGTCACCGTGGCGCCGCGGATCACGTCATCCTCCATGTCGTGCACCAGCACGCCATCCTTGTCGGGGGTCAGGTCGGTGAGCATGTGGCGGATGTTGGTGGCATAGAGCAGCGACGACTGGGTCGCCATGCGCGAGGGGAAGTCGGTATAGCCGACCACCACCACGCCATTGTCGGTCACCACCCGCTCGTTGGCGACGGTCAGGTCGCAGTTGCCGCCCTTCTCCGCGGCCAGGTCGATGATCACCGAGCCGGGCTTCATGGCCGCCACCATATCCTCCAGCCATAGCTTGGGGGCCGGGCGGCCGGGGATCAGCGCCGTGGTGATGACGATATCGATGTCGGGCGCCTGGGCACGGAAGCACGCGAGTTGCTTCTCGCGGAACTCGGGGCTGGAGGGCGAGGCATAGCCGCCGGTCTCGGCACCGTCCTGGCTCTCCTCGAAGTCGAGGAACACGAACTCGGCGCCCATGGACTCGATCTGTTCGGCGACCTCGGGGCGTACGTCGAAGGCACGCACCATGGCGCCCAGGCTCACCGCGGTACCGGTGGCGGCCAGCCCCGCGACGCCGGCACCGATCACCAGCACCTTGGCCGGGGGCACCTTGCCGGCAGCGGTCACCTGGCCGGTGAAGAAACGTCCGAAGTGGCTGCCCGCCTCGATCACCGCCCGATAGCCGGCGATATTGGCCATGGAGGAGAGCGCATCCATCTTCTGCGCCCGGGAGATGCGCGGCACCATGTCCATGGCGATCACGCTGGCCCCCTTCGCGCGGCAACGTTCCAGCAGCGCCTCGCTCTGGGCCGGCCAGAAGAAGCTGATCAGCGTCTGCCCATCACGCAGGCGGTCGGCTTCCTCCTCGGAGGGTTCGCGCACCTTGATCACTATCTCGGCGTCTTGCCACAGGGCATCGGCCCCGTCGATGACGGTGACGCCTGCCGTGCGGTAGGCCTCATCGGTAAAGCCGGCCGCCTCGCCGGCTCCACTCTCCACCAGACATTCGTGTCCCAGTTTCTGTATCTGCTGAGCGCTCTCGGGGGTCAGCGCGACACGCGCTTCCCCCTGGGCACTCTCCTTGGGTGCGCCAATCTTCACGTTTGTTCTCCTGAATGCAGGTTGCCGGACAGCGTTAGACGCCTGTGGCGTCGATTGTCTTCTATCAACCAGGGTCACATAGAGCATCACACCGGAGCGAGCGGATCAAGTTCAACGCGACAGCCTGTCGCGTTGAAGCCCGGCAAAATGCCCTCGAAAAACAGCACCCCCGCCGACCGGCGGGGGTGCTGCAGGATTCGCGGACCCGGCATGGGCCGCCGCAGTTCAGGCCGTTAACAGCGCATTGAGGCGTTTGACATAGGCGGCCGGGTCATCGAGATGGCCCCCCTCGGCGATGATCGCCTGATCCAGCAGTACGTGGGCCAGATCGCCGAAGGCGTCGCCCTCGACACCCTCCAGCTTGGCGACCAGGGCATGGACGGGGTTGAGCTCGAGGATCGGCTTGACCTCGGGCATTGGCTGGCCGGCAGCCTCCATGATGCGGCGCATCTGGAAGCCCATTTCATGCTCGGGTAGCACCACGCAGGCCGGCGAGTCGGTCAGGCGGTGGGTCACCTTGACCTCCTGGACCTGGTCACCCAGCGCCTCCTTGACGCGCTTGACCAGGTCTTCCTTGGCCTTGGCGGTCTCCTCCTGAGCCTGCTTCTCCTCCTCGTCCTCGATGTCGCCGAGGTCGAGCTCGCCCTTGGCCACGTCGACAAGGGCTTTGCCGTCGTAGTCGTTGAGGTGGCTCATCAACCACTCATCGACGCGGTCATGCAGCAGCACTACCTCGATCCCCTTCTTGCGGAAGATTTCCAGGTGAGGGCTGGACTTGGCTGCATTGAAACTGTCGGCGATGATGTAGTAGATCTTCTGCTGCCCTTCCTGCATCCGCTCCACGTAGTCGGCCAGGGACTGATCCTGGGTGGCACTGTCGGTGTGGGTGGTGGAGAAGCGCACCAGACCAGCGATCCTCTCGCGATTGGCGAAGTCCTCCGCCGGGCCCTCCTTGAGCACGCTGCCGAAGGTGTTCCAGAAAGTCTGGTAGGCCGCCTTGTCCTTGGCCAGCTTCTTGAGCATGTCCAGGGCACGCTTGGTCAGCGCGGAGCGGATCTTCTCGACCTTGGGGTCCTGCTGAAGCAGTTCCCGAGACACATTGAGGGACAGGTCACGGGTGTCCAGCACGCCCTTGATGAAGCGCAGGTAGAGCGGCAGGAACTGCTCGGCATCGTCCATGATAAAGACGCGCTGGACGTAGAGCTTCACGCCACGGGCGCCATCACGCTCATAGAGATCGAAGGGCGCACGGCCCGGCACGTAGAGCAGGCTGGTGTACTCGAGCTTGCCCTCGACCTTGTTGTGACTCCAGGTCAGCGGATCGCTGAAATCGTGGGCCACGTGCTTGTAGAAGGCCTGGTACTCCTCGTCCGAGATGTCGCCCTTGGGTCGCGACCAGAGCGCCGTGGCCTCGTTGACCGTCTCCCAGGTGGTGATGTCGCTGCCCTCGATGGGATTGCCCTCGTCATCGCGGGCATTCTCGACCTTCGGCATGCGCACCGGCACCTCGATGTGGTCGGAGTACTTGCGCACCAGGCTCTGCAGGCGGAAATCGTCGGCGAACTCCTTGGCGTCCTCCTTCAGGTGCAGCACGATCTCGGTGCCATGGGTCGCGCGTTCGATGTCGGCGACCGTGAACTCGCCCTCGCCTCTGGAGCGCCACTCCACGCCCTCCGTCGTGTCGCTTCCCGCCTTGCGGGTGCGCACGCTGATCTCGTCGGCGACGATGAAGCCAGAGTAGAACCCGACGCCGAACTGGCCGATCAGCCGGGCATCCTTCTGCTGCTCGCCGGAGAGCTGCTTGAGGAAATCGGCGGTACCGGAGCGGGCGATGGTGCCGAGGTTCGAGATGACCTCGTCGCGGCTCATGCCGATGCCGTTGTCGCGCACGGTGACGGTGCCCGCCTCGGCGTCGTGTTCGATCTCGATACGCAGTTCGCTGTCGCCCTCGTAGAGCGAATCGTTGTCCAGTGCCGCGTAGCGCAGCTTGTCGCAGGCATCGGCGGCATTGGAGATCAACTCGCGCAGGAAGATTTCCCGGTTGGAGTAGAGGGAGTGAATCATCAGGTGCAGCAGCTGCTTGACCTCGGTCTGGAAGCCAAGGGTTTCTTCGTGCGTGGCGGTGGTCATGTGTCCTGAACCTCGTCGACATGTTCTGCGGCGAGCGGCGCCGCGGGTTGTATCACTGTCGCCGATATGGGGACCCGCGAACGCTTTTCAAGCCTTGCCGCCGCTTCATGCCTCGCCGCGGTCGGACTCGCCCAGCACAAAGTGCAGCCGTGCCGTGGCCACCGGCGCCGACTCGCGCTCCTGCCAGGCGCTGACCCGGACATTGGCCAGGCGACGCCCTTCTCGCAGCAGCGAGCAGCGGGCGAAGGTGGGCACCGCCCGTGCAGTGCGCAGGTAATCGATGGAGAGATCGACAATCCGCGGCAGCCTCGCTTCCCGGGCCGCCATCATCAGGTCGAGAGTCGCGGCGGTTTCCATAAAGGCGGCGACAACGCCCCCGTGCAACGCCGGCAGCAGCACGTTGCCAACGTTGCCGGCATGGGGTTCCAGCCGGAAGCGCAAGCTCTCGCCGGCGGGGTCGGCCTCCACGCTCACCCCGATACGGCGGGCATAGGGAATCAGCAAAAGCCAGGCCGCCACATCCCCTTCCGAACGGGTACGCTCCAGCCATGCCACGTTATCGAAGCCGTCAGACATCCTGAACCTCCTTGTCGCTCTCTTCCGCAAACAGCACGTCGGCGAAACCGGGCGGCGTGTTGCGCGGCCCCAGCCGCACAAAGTTGCCAATGCCCCGGGCGACCGGCCGCCCCTCCTCCTGCCACAGCGTACCTTCGGTAAAGACCACCGAGGCGGTGACCCTGACCACCCGGGCCTCGGCGTAAAGTGCAAGGCCCGCCACCGCGGGGCGGTAGTGGTCGACGCGCAGGTCCAGGGTCGGGCATACCTCCGGTTCTGGCAGCGCGCGCAGCACCGCCGAGCCGCAAACGGTATCCAGCAGCATGGTCAGCACCCCGCCGTGGACCAGCCCCCGGGACACATCGCCCAGCAAATCGTCGCGCCAGGGCAGGCGCATGAGGATAGCGTCAGGGTCGGCTACCAGTACGTCGAGGCCCAGCTCACGGGTATGCGGAATGACACGCACGAAGCGGGTCAGGGCCCGTCGCCAGGCGTCGGGGGATCGTTCAGGACAAGGGGTCACGACAGAGCTCCTCATGCATCGCCAACAAGACCGGCTGCAACAAGCTCCAACAGCCGTTTGAAACGGTTTGCCAGCCTAGCCGCGAGGGCTTCATGGCACAAGGCGATGCGAGTCAACGCGCCGCCACCTTCCGTCGTTCTTACCCCTACCCTTGACGTCGGGAATGGGCCACGATGGAAGTCATAGGACGTCAACTCCCGGAGACACTTACCATGCCCCTTTGCCACTCCGTGCTGCCGCGTGGCGCCAGGCCCAGCTTCGCTCGACGTGTCGCTGGGCTGCTGACCCCTCTGGCGCTGCTGTTGCCTTTCTCACTGCCGCTTGCCCAGGCCGATGACCGTGCGCTGCGCGACGCCCTGGAGGCGGCCCGCAGCCAACAGTGGGAGCGTGTCGACCAGCGCGCCATTGCCGGGCATCCGCTGGCCGGTTACGTGGAGTACCACCGCCTGCGCGGACGCCTGCCCCAGGCCGAACCGGGCCAGATTCTCGACTTCATCGAGCGCCACGATGACTCGCCGCTGGGGGAGTGGCTGCGCGGCCAGGCCATCGCCCAGTACGGCTACGCCGGACGCTATGGCAGCCTGCTTGCCGTGGCCGATGGCGAGCCCACTGGCACCGCCCGCCAGTGCTATTACTACTCTGCCCTGCTCGGCAGCGCCCCCCAGGCTGCCGCCGAAGGCGGACTGGCCCTGTGGATGGTCGGCCGCTCCCAGCCGGACGCCTGCAACAACCTGTTCGACGCCCTGCGCAGCCGCGGAGTGATCGGCGAGCAGCAGATCTGGGAGCGCAAGATGCTGGCCTGGCAGGCCGGCGAATCGGGTCTGGCCGCTTATCTGGGCCGCCAGCTCGGCAGCCGCTGGGATGACTCGCGCCGGGTCATGGAGCGCCTCTCCGGCGACTTCGCCGCCGTGACCCGGGTGCCGACCTGCCTGGGACCCGGGTGCCGCGGCTCCGGGCCGCTGTTTGCCGCCGCCATGCACGGCTTCACGCGTGCCGACACCGAAGCGGCCGTGGAGGCATGGCGAAAGATCGCGCCGCATCTCCCCATCCAAGACGAGCACCGCAGCGCCATCGAGCGCGACCTGATCTTCTACTCGCTGGTCCGGGACATTCGTCAGCATCGCGGCTGGGTCGACCAGTCACTGGCCGGGCGAAGCGACGCCGATCTGCTCGAGCTCCGTGTGCGAGCCGCCCTCGGTGAACGCGACTGGCGCGGGGTACTGAGCTGGCTGGATCGCATGGAGCCCGAGACCCGCGACGATAGCCGCTGGCACTACTGGGCGGGGCGCGCCCACGAACAACTGGGTGACAGCGCCCGTGCCCGGGATGCCTACACGCTGGCTGCTCAGGGGCGAAGCTTCTTCGGTTTCACCGCTGCCGATCGCATCAATCAGCCCTACGCTCTCAACCTGGAGCGCAACAGCTTCGACGACAGCTACCGCGACCAGGTGTCTCGCTGGCCTGCCGTGCAGCGCACCGAGGCGCTGCTGCGCATCAATGAGCCGGGCCTGGCCGCCAGCGAGTGGTATGCCGCCGTGGAGCGCGCCGGTGAGCGCGAGGCGCGGGCGCTGGCCGACTATGCCCAGCGCCGTGGCTGGCATGCCAAGCTGGTGCAGACCACCATCACCGGACGCATGTGGAACGCCCTGGACTGGCGCTTCCCCGAGGCCTATCGCGATCACTTCCTGCACTGGGGGCGTCAGACGTCCGTCGACCCCTACCTGCTGATGGGCATCGCCCGCCGCGAGAGCGCCTACAACCCCACGGCGCTCTCGCCCGCCGGTGCCCGCGGTCTGATGCAGGTGATGCCCGGCACCGCGACCCAGTTGGCTCGCCAGTTGGGTATCACGGACCCGGGGCCCTACGGCGTGCTGGATCCTGCCCTCAACATCCGCCTGGGCAGCACCTATATCCGCGACATGCTCGACCGCTACCGCGGTAACCGACTGGCCGCGGCGGCCGCCTACAACGCCGGCCCCGGCCGGGTCGATCGCTGGTTAGCCGATGCCCCGGAGGAGTTTGACCTGTTCGTGGAAAGCATTCCCTTCCGCGAGACACGCCTCTATGTCCAGGCGGTACTCTCCTACCGGGCGATCTTCGAGAGCCTGGCCAACGGCGGCGACAGCCGCGGGGTGTCGATGCTGAGTCCCGCGGAGAAGACGATGCGCTATGACCGCTCGCTGCTGGCCAGAAACTGACGGGTACCCTTGTGCTCAGGGCGCCGGAGCCTGCTCCAGCGCCAGCTTGACGCCAAAGGCGATCAGCACGGCCCCGGTGGCACCGTTGAGGCCGCGGGCGAAGGCGCGGCTGGCCAGCAGACGTCCGGCGCTGCCCACCATCACCGCCACGCTGATCTGCCACAGGTTGGCGATCACGAAGTGCACCCCGGCCAGAAACAGCGACTTGGCCAGGGCCGGGTCGCCGGGGGCGATGAACTGGGGCAGGAATGCCATGTAGAAGACCACGGTCTTGGGGTTGAGCACATTGGAGAGCAGCCCCTCCCGCAGCGGCCACCATAGCGGCACCGGGTGGCGCTGGCCGATCACCCCCGACACTGCCAACCCCTGACGTTGACGCGCCGCCAGCAGGCTCTGCACTCCCAGCCACACCAGATAGGCGGCCCCGGCCAGCTTGAGCAGTTGGAAGGCCCAGGCCGACTGCAGCAGGATCAGCGAGATGCCCAGCGCCGAGACCGTGGCGTGAACGAAGAGCCCACAGCAGATCGCCAGGCTGGTCAGAATCCCGTCGCGAACGCCGCCCCGGGCAGTGTTGCGAATCACCAACAGGGTGTCGACCCCGGGGCTGAGCGAAAGCAGGGTAATGGCCACCAGAAAGGACCAGAACTGGGGATCGATCAACATGGGGACAGACACTCCTTGAGGCGGGTAGCGGGCTTGCTGCCCGGCGCTATTCGATCTACAGTGGATTTGCGGCTAACGACCCGGCTAATGAGCACCGGATCATCAACCGCAGCGTTGGTCATCAGGAAACCACTTGCCGGTTATCGCTCGATACCGTCGATGGCATCCGGCACGAACACGTTTCCTGCCCTGTCCACGCACTTCGGGCATCCGCACCGGCGGACCCGGTACGATCATTAAAGTATGTTAAGGAAATCGACAATGGCAACTGGCACTGTCAAGTGGTTCAACGACACCAAGGGCTACGGCTTCATCTCTCCGGACGACGGCGGTGATGACCTGTTCGCTCACTTCTCCGAGATTCAGGCTGAAGGCTTCAAGACCCTGCAGGACGGCCAGAAGGTCAGCTTCGAGGTCACTCAGGGCAAGAAGGGCCTTCAGGCCTCCAACATCCGCCCCGCCGACTGATCCGGTGTGCGGATGGTGACGTCGTGTCGCCGCCGCTGAAAACGAGAAGGCCCACCATACGGTGGGCCTTTTTCTGTGGCGAGTTGGCGACACCGTGCGCCTTGCTTCAAGCGGAAGGCGTCAGGGCTCGTCGCTCTCCATGGGCTCGAAATCGTCTGCCTCCATGGGCTCGAACTCGGGGAGCTCCTGTTCCACCGCATCGAACTGCTCTTCAAGGCGACGCTGGGCTTCCTCGAAGCGGCGCTCCTGCTCCTCGATGATGTCATCGATGTCGGAGCTGGTCGGTCCACCGGTATCCAGCTGACCTTCATCCAGGCCAGAGTCGAAGTCCATCCCGCCATCGAAGTCGTCATCGCCTTCCATGGGGTCAGGGACAACGGCCTCCTCCTCGGCCGCCTTGAACTGCTCATCGATGCGCCGCTGTGCCTCCTCGAAACGCCGCTCGGTCTCCTCGAGCATGGCATCGATATCGTCGCGCGTGGTCTCACCGGGCAGCGCGGCGCCCTCATCCAGGGTGCTGGCCGGAGATTCACCCAGCGTTTCTGCTTCGAGGATCTCCTCAGGCACCTCGTCGGTCGACTCGGCCACGGAATCGGGGTCGGTCACCTCGGCCGCGGGCGCCTCCTCAGGGACCCGCTCCGCCTGCTCCTCGGGCGATAACTCTCCTTCGAGGGCTTCCGGTTCGGGCTCGGCCGGCTCGGCGTTCTCTTCGACACTTTCTTCGACACTCTCCTGCTGGGCGGTGGGCTCGGCCGGCGACGGGTCGGCCGTCGTCTGAGCCGGCTCGTCACCGTTGCCGCAGCCAAAGAGCCCCAGCGCCATCAGGGCCGCCAGCAGCGCGGGCTTCCAGGGTCTCTTCACCATTCTCTCCTCACTTCTGATTCCAAGGGTGACATTGCAACAGAGCGGCCAGCCTCCCGCAAGGCAGGGCCCATTTCACTCGTCCCGCAGCGGCAGTGGGCAGCCGAGGCTCCAGGCCACGGCTCGCAGCAGCTCGGCCTCTTGCGGTTCAATGCGGCCATCCTGCTCCACGCAGCACACCATGGCCGTCAGCAGCGCTGCCCGTTCGGCCTGAACCAGCCGCACCAGGCGCTCCATCGCCCAGTCCAGTTCCGTTGCCGTGGAAGGGTCGCGAACCAGATCCAGCTCGACGCCGAGCGCCCTTCCCGCCTGTTCAAGGGACTCGCGCTGCGCATCCAACGACGCCTGCCCGCTACGCACCAACGTGGAGAGCAGCAGCGACAGCGGCCCCGTCAGGTCGCGCAGATGCCGGTCGCGCCGCGCCCGACGCTCGCCCTCGATGCCTACCCGAACCAGCCGATGCAGCGCCCACTGCAGGGCACCCGGTACGGTTTCGGCGGCCATAAGGCCAGCGAGACACTGGCGGAAGCGAGCGAACTGGGCCGCCGAGAGCTGGCGCAACTGCGGCAGGGCCAGCTCGATCAGCGGCAGGCGATCCCCCGGCGTCAGGCTCGACAGAGGCTCGGCCAGGGCGTCGAGTTCACGGAGCACCTCGGGCAGCGCCTGATGGGTCAGCACGCGCCGCTGGGCATCACGGCTGGCCGGATCCACCCCCATCAAGATGCCGTAGACCAGCGCCCGGGCAGCAAAGGGCTCGTGAGCGGCGTCGATCAGCCGCGGGTCGATGCCGGCTAGGCGCCGGCGAGCAGCGGCCAGGGCCGCGGGATCAGGCTGACCGACACTGGCCACCACCGCTCCAGCCAAGGCAGCCCCGGCCAGCGCGCCCCCCATGGCCTCTCCCACGCCGTCTCCCGTGCCTCCGCTCGCTTCTCCGCTCACTCGGCTGCCGAGCATGGCGCCTTGTCGCGAGGAAGGCCCTCGGTCCTGGTCAGGCGCGGCCTTGGGGGGCGGGGCGAAGGGCGCGGGCAGGCTCCCGTCCCAGCGCGGCAGCACTCGGCGGATGCGCGCGTCAAGCGGAGGATGAGTGGCAGTGAGCCGGCTCAGATGCCGCACGCCACTGCCGAAATAAAGATGGCTGAACTCCGAGGCCTGGGACGCCATCAGCCGCGATCCTAGCCGATAAGCGGCCAGGGTCTGCAGGGCACCGCCGATACCCTCGGGGTTGCGGGTGTACTGGACCGCACTGGCATCGGCCAGGAACTCGCGCTGGCGGCTCACGGCAGACTTGATCAGGTTACCGCAGAGGGTGCCGGCATAGCCCACCAGCATCAGCGCTGCCCCACCGGCCATGACCGCCACATGCCCCCCGCCACCGCGACGTGACGAGCGTCCGCGCCCCGATATCGCGGCGCCGCGCAGCAGCAGCCGACCGATCAGGCCAATCACCAGGATGCCGTGAAGCAGCGCCACCAGACGCAGGTTGAGGCGCATATCGCCATGGAGAATATGACTGAACTCGTGGGCGATGACCCCCTGCAACTGGTCCCGGTCCAGGTGCTCGATGGCCCCCCGGGTCACACCGATGGCGGCGTCATGGGTTTCGTGACCGGCGGCGAAGGCATTGATGGCGGCATCCTCGAGCAGGTAGACCGACGGCACCGGCATGCCCGAGGCGATGGCCATCTCCTCCACCACGTTGAGCAGTTGGCGCTCATCGGCGTTACGGGTATCGGGGTTTAGCGGCCGGCCACCCAGCGCCTCCGCCACCGCCGAGCCGCCGGCGCGCAGCTGCAGGTGGCGCATCACTGCTCCGCCTACCACGAGGGCCACCACCCCCAGCGTCACCCAGGCAAACAGCTCGGGCGCCAGCGCTCGGGCGAGCGGGTCTGGACCGCCAAGCTGACCATCGAACAGCACCACGGCCAGTGCCACCAGCACGCTGGCGGCCACAATCAGGCCGGCCACCGCGAGCAGGAGAAGCAGCACGAGGCGACCGGTCTGGCGCCGAGCGCGATCCTGGGCGGTGAAGAAATCCATGGGCGTCCCTCGTTCAGAAGCTGACGCGTGGCGCCGCCTGGATCTCGGCGCTGTCCTCGAACTCCAGCAGCGCGGCATCCTGCTTGTGGCCGAAAGAGGGCGCAAGGATCACCGGGGGAAAACTCTGCTTGTAGGTGTTGTACTGCATGACGGCATCGTTGAAGGCCTGGCGGGCGAAGGCGACGCGGTTCTCGGTGCTGGTCAGGGTTTCGGAGAGCTGCTGCATGTTTTCCGAGGCCTTCAGGTCCGGATAGGCCTCCATCACCACGTTGAGCTTTCCCAGGGCCGACCCCAGTGCACCCTCGGCGCCGGCAAGCGCCGCCATGGCACTCGGCTCACCGGGATGGGCGGCGGCATTCCTGAGCCCCACTTCGGCCGCATTGCGCGCCTCGGTCACCGCCTGCAGGGTCTCACGCTCGTGGCTCATATAGGCGCGGGCGGTTTCCACCAGATTGGGAATCAGATCATGGCGGCGCTTCAGCTGCACCTCGATCTGGGCGAAAGCGTTCTGATAGCGATTCTTCAGCGCCACCAGGCGGTTGAATATCGAGACCGCATAGACGACCAGCAGGCCAAGCACCACCAGCGGAAGGATTATCGAGAGCTCCATACCCATCTCCTGTTGCGGCCCGGCCAGGATGCCGGTGCCATGCCATCGGTCAGTGCCATTTCTCCGGCAACGTCTTTACACTCTATCTCGAGCCATATTTCTCGAACAGGGACTGTTGATGATCGATGCCGCCTATATCCTCGCTGCTTTCATCGGCGGTCTTGCCGCGATGGCGGTCAGACTGCCGCCGCTCGTGGGTTTTCTGGCGGGTGGCTTTGCGTTGAACTGGCTCGGCTATACCCTGACGCCGACCCTGTCGACCATCGCCGATATCGGCGTGACGCTGTTGCTGTTCACCATCGGGCTCAAGCTCAACGTTCGAACCCTGCTGCGCACCGAGGTCTGGGGAAGTGCTTCCTTGCACATGATAGGCTCCAGCCTGCTGTTCTTCCTTATTCTGGGCCTGCTCAAGTGGCTGGGGCTATCGCTGCTCGACGAGGCCGGCTGGCAGGTCCTGCTGCTGCTGGGTTTCGCGCTCTCCTTCTCCAGCACGGTGTTCGTGATCAAGGTGCTCGACAAGCGGAGCGAGACACAGTCGGCCTATGGCCGCCTGGCTATCGGGCTGCTGATCATGCAGGACGTCTTCGCCGTCATCTTCATCACCGCCTCGACCGGCGAACTTCCGAGCCCCTGGGCGATCATGCTGCTGCTGCTGATTCCTCTCGCGCCGATGCTCTACCATCTGCTGGATAGGTTAGGTCACGGCGAAATGCAGATGCTGTTCGGCATGCTGCTGGCGCTGGTGCTGGGCTACGGACTGTTCGAACTGGTGGGCCTGAAGGGGGACCTCGGCGCACTGATCATCGGCATGCTGCTGGCCCCCCATCCGGCCGCCCAGACCCTGGCCCGATCGATGTTCAACCTCAAGGAGCTGCTGCTGGTGGGTTTCTTCCTCAGCATCGGCTTCACCAGTGTCCCCGATTGGGAAATGGCCTTCCTTGCCCTGTTGTTGGTGGTCCTGCTTCCCCTCAAGAGCCTGCTTTACCAGTGGGTCTTCATGCGTTTCCCGATGCGCCACCGCACCTCCCTGCTGGCCACGCTGACGCTGACCAACTACTCCGAGTTTGGACTGATCGTCGGGGCTCTGGCGGTCTCCACCGGCTGGATCGCCCCGGAATGGCTGGTGGTGCTCTCCCTGGCCGTGGCGCTGAGCTTCGCCTTTTCGGCCGCACTGAATGCGGTGAGCGAGGGCCTCTACCGACGCATGGAAGCCAGGCTGCCGCCACCTCGGCATGTCGACATGCCATCCGGCGAGCGCGCCATCGAACTGGGCGACGCCGAGGCCGTGGTATTGGGCATGGGGCGCATCGGCCGCAGCGTCTACCAGCGTCTACGGAAAGAGTATGGGCTCAGGGTGCTGGGCATCGACAACAACCCCAAAACGGTCAAGGAACTGGGAGAGCGCGGCATGAACCTGCTGGAAGGGGACGCCGTGGATTCCGACTTCTGGGACAAGATACTGATGTCCTCGGACGTGCAAATGGTGGTGCTCGCCATGCCCCACCACGCCGGCAACCTCTTCGCCCTGCAGCAGCTGCGCAATCGCCACTTCAAGGGCAGGATCACCGCCGTGGTCGAGTATCCGGAGGAGATCGAGCCCATCCGCGAACTGGGGGCCCATGCGGTATTCCACGTCTATGACGAAGCCGGGCGCGCGCTGGCCGACAGCGCTGCGGAGGCGGCCGGCGTCGACTCCATGACTCGCCAGATGGGCTGACGGGAAAGAGAGGGACCGCTTCTTTGCGCCTGGGATGATCATGATAGGCTATCGCCGGTAACGGACAGCCGGATCACGTCGAGTGTCGCCGTCAGTGAGGGAGGCCAGTCTTGCTGGATCAGGTAAAGAACTTCGCTGGCGCACTGTTGCATGCCCTGCGCAACCTGCTGCCGATCATCGTCGTGGTGGTGGGCTTTCAGGCCCTGCTGCTGCGCGAATGGCCCGAAGGCGGCCTGAGCATTGCCGTCGGCCTGCTGATCGTGGCCGTCGGGGTGGCGCTGTTCCTTCAGGGACTGGAGCTGAGCATCTTCCCGGTGGGCAAGCGTCTCGCCAACCAGTTTGCCCGCCGCGGCTCCATGCCGCTGCTCATGGCCTTCGGTTTCGCCATCGGCTTTTCGGCGGTGGTGGCAGAACCCGCGCTGATCGCCGTGGCCGAACAGGCCTACGAGATCAGCGCGGGGCGTATCGATGCGCTTACCCTGCGGCTGATCGTGGCCGGTTCGGTGGGCCTGGTGATGGCAGTGGGTGTCGTGAGGGTCATTCTCGGCCACCCCCTCCACTGGTACATGATCGGTGGCTACCTGACCGTGGTGACGGTAACCTTCTTCGCCCCCGAGGAGATCGTCGGACTCGCCTACGACTCCGGCGGGGTGACCACCAATATCGTCACGGTGCCGCTTATCGCCGCCCTGGGCATCGGCCTGGCCGCCTCCATTCGCGGACGCAACCCGCTGCTCGATGGCTTCGGCCTGGTGGCCCTGGCCGTGATGGTGCCGATGATCAGCGTCCAGCTCTACGGCATCCTGGTCTACGCCGACCCGGGGGATATCGCCAATGGTGCCGCCCTGGTCGGCCTTGACGGCGATACCGAGGCGCCCTCCGGCCTGGTTACCCTGGTCCTCGACCTGTTCAGCATGCTGCGTGATGTGCTGCCCATCATCCTCGTGATCCTGTTCTTCCAGTACGCGGTGCTGCGTCGCCCTCTGGCCAGCCCGCTCAAGGTGGGCGTGGGCTTTGCCATGGTGATCATTGGCCTCTACGCCTTCGTGGTAGGGCTCAAGCTCGGGCTCTTCCCCATCGGCCAGCGCATGGCCGAGCAGCTGATCACCTTCGACACCTGGCTGTGGGTCTACCTGTTCGCCTTCGCCATCGGCTTCGCCACCACCATGGCCGAGCCGGCGCTGATCGCGGTGGGCCAGCAGGCCGAAGAGGCCGCGGCCGGCAAGATCAACGGCAATACTATCCGCCTGCTTGTCGCTGTCGGCGTGGCCATCGGCATCACCCTCGGTGTCCACCGCATTATCAGCGGCGACTCCATTCACTATTACATCATCGGCGGCTACCTTCTGGTGATCACCCTGACCGCTCTTGCGCCGCGCTATATCGTGGCGCTGGCCTTCGACCTGGGT
This sequence comes from Pseudomonadota bacterium, assembly GCA_051751685.1. Classification (GTDB taxonomy): domain Bacteria; phylum Pseudomonadota; class Gammaproteobacteria; order Pseudomonadales; family Halomonadaceae; genus Halomonas. Next base: position 73,383 of record JBNJLE010000007.1, read on the forward strand.
GGGGTGACCACCTCGGAGGTCACCGTGCCCCTGGTCACCGCGCTGGGCATCGGCCTGGCCAGCCAGATCGAGGGACGAAACGTGCTGATCGACGGTTTTGGCCTGATCGCCTTCGCCTCGATCTTCCCTATCGTGACCGTAATGAGCTATGCCATCCTGATGGAATGGGTAGCCTACTGGAGAGAGAAGCAACCATGAAGTTTTCCCTGCTGGTGGCCATCGTGCCCGAGGACCTTGAGCAGGAGTGCATCGATGCTGCCACCAAGGCCGGCGCTGTAGGGATGACCCTGATGTCGGGCCGCGGCATCGGCGGCGAACGCAAGAAAACCTTCTTCGGCCTGACATTCGAGGGCAGTCAGAGCATCATGCTGCTGACTCTGGAGAAGGGACTGTCGCTCAAGGTACTCAAGGCCGTTCGCCAGATTCTCAACCCCTCCGGCGATGACTCCAAGGGCCTGGTGATGACGCTGCCCGTGGAGCACTTGGGCGGCATCGACATGGCGCAGATCAAGCGCTTCGAGGAACGGCTCAGGCACGACAGCTGAGCCCCCACTGACGGAGAGAGACGATGCAGGTCAAGGACATCATGATGCGGGACGTGGTGACGGTGTCACCCTTCGCCACCCTGCGCGACGCCCTGGCACTGATGAAGAAGCACAATCTCAAGTGTCTGGTGGTGGAGCAGCAGGACCCCCATGACGCCTGGGGGTTGATCACCTACACCACTATTCTCAAGACCATTGTCGCCGAGAATGGCGACATTGACCTGATCAACGTCTATGACGTCTGCGCCAAGCCGGCTATCGGCGTCGGCGAGTCGCTGGACGTTCGCCACGTAGCGCGACTGATGACCGATAGTATCGTCAAGCGCGTGCTGGTGCTGGACGACAATCGCCTGGTCGGCCTGGTAACCATGGACGATATCGTGGGTACCGTGCTTGATCTGATCGAGTAACCCTGGGAAATCCATCGACATGGAAGACTTCTTTACCTGGGTCGGCAGGACGCTGGGCGAGATCATCCGCTTTGTTGTCGATCTGCTGACCGGCTTCTTCGCCAATATCGGCAATGCCGCCCGTGGTTTCCTGGACGGGCTCTCGGGAGCACTGGGCATCCCTACCTCGCTGGTCAGCCTGGTCATTCTGATTATCGGATTGTGGCTGCTGTGGAAGGGTGTTAGAGCGCTGATGCGCCGGGCCATCGTTGCCGCCCTGATTTGGCTGCTGCTGGGGGTGGTAGTATTGAGCTGGCTTATTTATTGATTCCCGCCTGAAGCCCCGCCATAAGCAAAGTGCCGCCCCGAAGGGCGGCACTTTGCTTCTACTTTTGTCTATCAGGAAGTGACCCTTTCCTCAGGCCAAGGCCTTTTCCACCACCTCATAGACGTTGGGCGACAGCTTCTCGGCACGGATACGCTCGAGTTCGGCCTTCATCAGTGTCTGGCGGGTCTCGTCGAAGCGCGCCCAGCGAGTCAGCGGTGTAATCAGTCGCGCGGCAATCTCCGGGTTAAGGTGATTGAGCTCGATCACCACGTCGGCCAGCAGGCGATATCCCGCGCCGTCGATGCGATGGAAGTTGACCCGGTTCTGGCCGGAAAAAGTGCCAATCAGCGCGCGCACCTTGTTGGGGTTCTTCAGCGAGAAGGCCGGATGCGCCATCAGGAACTTGACGCGGTCGAGCACGTCGGGCTGCGGGCGGGTGACCTGGATGCTGAACCACTGATCCATCACCAGGCTGTCGTGAGCCCATTTCTCGCCAAAGGCCCTGAGCGCCGGCTCGCTGAGATCGTCGCGGCTGCTGTGGGTCAGCAGGGTCAGCGCATGGCGCACATCGGTCATGTTGTGGTCGGCCTCGAACTGCTCCAGGGCCTGTGCAATCCCCTCCTCGTCCTCGATGGCCACGAGGTAGGAGAGCGCCACGTTCTTCAGGCTGCGCCCGGCAATCTGCTCCGGGGTCGGGGCATAGGGCGCGTCGAGGCGGTTGTCGCGATAGATACGCAGGAAGTCATCGCGCAGCGCCGTGGCCAGGCCCTGCTTGACGAAGGTGCGGGCCGCATGGATGGCATCCACATCCACCAGCGGTTGCTGTTCGGCGATATAGGCCTCGGAAGGCAGGGTGAGCATCTCGGCCAGCACCGCCCTGTCGTCGGTCTCGGCCGTAAGCAGGCCGCGGAAGGCCTCCACCACCCGGGTATCCATGACCTTCTCCACGCCGTTGCGATGGGCGGCGATCAGGTCGTCCAGCGCCAGCATGGCCAGACGCTGCCCGGCGTCCCAGCGGTTGAAGCCGTCGGAGTCGTTGGCCAGCAGGAAGGCCAGGTCCTCGCGGCCGAAGGGGAAACGCAGCTTGACCGGCGCCGAGAAGCCGCGCAGCAGCGAAGGCACCGGGGCCTCGGAGACGTCGGTGAACAGAAACTCCTGCTCAGCCTCGCGCAGGTCGATCACCGCGTCTGAACCGAGCGTTTCGCCATCCAGGGTCAGCGGGAGGTCGCGGCCGCTCTTGGTGCCCACCAGGCCCAGACGGATCGGGATGTGCAGCGACGCCTTTTCCGGCTGACCCGGGGTGGCCGGGGTACGCTGACGCAGCATCAGGCGGTATTCGCCGCGGGCGTAGTCGTATTCGCCGAAGGCATCGATCTCCGGCGTGCCGGCCTGGGAATACCAGCGCATAAACTGGGTCAGGTCGAGGCCGGAGACCTCCGCCATGCAGCTCACGAAGTCCTCGATAGTCACCGCCTGACCGTCGAAGCGCTCGAAGTAGAGATCACTCCCTCGCCGGAAGGCCTCTTTCCCCACCAGGTTGGCCAGCATTCGCACCACCTCGGCGCCCTTCTCGTAGATGGTCAAGGTGTAGAAGTTGCCGATCTCGATATAGTGGTCGGGGCGCACCGGATGCGCCGTGGGGCCGGCATCCTCGGCAAACTGGGCGGTACGAAAGAGGGAGACGTCCTCGATGCGCTTGACCGCCGGTGAATTGGTATCGGCGGAGAAGCACTGGTCGCGGTACACGGTAAAGCCCTCCTTGAGGGAGAGCTGGAACCAGTCACGGCAGGTCACCCGGTTGCCCGACCAGTTATGGAAGTACTCGTGGGCGACGATACTCTCGACGCGCTGGAAGGCGGCATCAGTAGCAGTGTGCACGTGGGTCAACACGGCCGCCGAGTTGAAGATGTTGAGCCCCTTGTTCTCCATGGCGCCCATATTGAAGTCGTTGACCGCCACGATCATGAACAGGTCCAGATCATACTCGCGGCCGTAGGCCTGTTCATCCCAGCGCATGGCGTGCTTCAGCGAGGCCATGGCATGGTCGGTCTTCCCGAGGTTCTCCTCCTCCACCCAGATCTGCAGGGTCACCTTGCGACCGCTGGCGGTGGTGAAGGCGTCCTCCACCTTCTCGAGGTCGCCGGCCACCAGGGCGAACAGGTAGCTGGGCTTGGGGTGCGGGTCTTCCCAGGTAACGAAGTGGCGCCCGTTCGGCAGCGACCCGCGCTCCACCGGGTTGCCGTTGGAGAGCAGCACCGGCTCGCGCTCGGCGTCGCCGATCACCGTGGAGGTGAAGGTGGCCATGACGTCGGGGCGGTCCGGGTAGAAGGTAATCCGCCGGAAGCCCTCGGCCTCGCACTGGGTGCAGTACATGCTGCCCGAGCGGTAGAGGCCTTCCAGGGCGGTATTCGCCTGGGGAGCGATCTCCACCTCGGTGTCGAGCCGAAAGCGCTCCGGCACCCGATGGACGATCAGCCCGGCGTCGCTTACCACATATTCGTCTGCCTCCAGCGGCTGGCCATCGAGGGCAATGGCCTTGAGATCCAGCCCCTCGCCGTCCAGCTCCAGCGGAAGACCGGCCTCCCGCTGCGGATGACGTTCCAGATGCAGAGACGCTTTCACGCGGGTTGCCGCGGGATCGAGATCGAAGGTCAGATCGGTGCGGATCACGCGGTAGGCAGGGGGACGGTAATCGCTGAGATGGGTCGCCTGGGGATCGGACATTCGGGATGCTCCTGTCGGAAATGGCCACCATTGTACGGCGCCCGCCCCCCCAAGCTCAAAGCGAACCCGATCCCCAGCAGCCTCAGCAATAACGGGCCCGAGGGCCCTCAGTCGCGGAAGTTATCAAACTGCAGGGGGAGATCGGGGCCACCCTCACCGCGCAGCAGCGCCATCACCGCCTGCAGATCGTCACGTTTCTTGCCCGTGACGCGCACCTTGTCACCCTGGATCTGCGCCTGCACCTTGAGCTTTGCGTCCTTGATGCGCTTGACGATCTCCTTGGCCTCCTGCGGGGCGAGGCCCTGCTTGAGGGTTACCTCCTGGCGAGCCCGCACACCGGAGAGCACCGGGTCCTGAACGTCCATGCAGCGCGCGTCGATGCCTCGCGCGATCAGCTTGCTGCGCAGCACGTCGAGCATCTGCTTGAGCTGGAAGTCGACCTCGGCTTCCAGGGACACGCTCTCGCCGCTGAGCTCGAAGCTGGCAGTGACGCCCTTGAAGTCGAAGCGGGACTGGACCTCGCGGTTGGCCTGGTCCACGGCGTTGCTGGCCTCGTGGCCGTCAAATTCGGAAACGATATCGAAGGAGGGCATGGCGGCTCCTGAAGGAGGTAAGAAATAAAAGCATCATAAACGTCGGGAGTCTATCAGTCCGCGACGATGGCTGCGCCTGCCGGAAGCGTCTCGAGCTCCTTGACCATCTGCCAACCGGCGCAGCCATCCTCGTAATACTCAGATAGCCAGCGCTCCAGGCGGAAGCCCATGCGTCGGTAGAGCTTAAGGGCGACCCGGTTGTCGGCACGCACTTCGAGAACCAGGCGGGCGCTGTTGCGGCCCCGGGCCGCTCCTTCCAGGATCTCGAGCAGCTGACGTCCCAGGCCACTGCCCCGGGCATCGGGGTGCACACAGAAGGAGTAGAGCCGCGCCCGTCGACTGCCATGGCGAAACAGCAGGGTGCCATATCCGAGCAGGCGGGCGGGCGAGAGGCGTTGAGCCTCGCGCTCGATCACCCAGGTGTCGGCGTGGGCGCGATTGAGCAGGTGCCAGAGCTGGCGGCGGCTGAAGCGGTCGCCGGTAAAAGCGACCTGCTCAAGGCGATAAAGGGCATCCAGGTCGTGGGAGGTAGCCGGACGCAGTCGGGTGGTCATGACGGGCTCCTGAGTCGAAGCGATGATTCTGCGCAGCGCGGCGGCAGCTGTCAGCGGGCATCAACATGAAATCTTTTCACTGTGACGGCCAATTGTCCGCCGGGCCGCCCTGCCCCATGCTGAGCGTGACATATTCCTCTTCTTTATCCGGAAAGCGCCCCATGTGCCCCTTGCGTATCGTCGTCGACCGCCTCGACGACTGGCAGCCCTACTACCCCTCCGAGGACCTGATTACCGCAGCCGACTTCCTGGCTCAGGATCGCCGTCACCGGGTGGGCGAGGAGCAGGACCGCACGACCCATGTGCTCAACCTGTGCGGCGAACTCGACTATCTCGGCAGCGGCTACTACGTATCGCTGCTGGCCCAGGCTCGCGGTCACCGTGTACTCCCCACGGTGGAGACCCTCAATGAACTGTCACGCAAGACGCTGATCGACCTGCAGCTGGACACCCTGGCCCCGTTGCTCGGCGAGCTGGCCCGCGACGGCGCCCTTCCCGGCGATGCCCTGACCCTCAGGGTGCTGTTCGGCGAGTGTCACGAACCCTCCCTGGCGCGGCTCGCCCGCAAGCTGTTCGAGCGCCTCCCCTGTCCGCTGCTGGAGGCGCGCCTGGTGCGCCGCCACGATCTCTGGCGTCTGGCGCGGCTCAGGCCGCTTCGGCTGCGGGACCTGGCCGCCGAGGAACAGGACCTGTTTGCCAGCGCGTTGAACCGGCATTCGCGCCAGGTGTGGCGCACCCCCAAGGCTCGCCGCCGCTACCGTTTCGATCTGGCCATCCTGGTCGAGCCCAGGGAGGCGTTGCCGCCCAGCAATCGGGGGGCGCTGAAGGCCTTCATCCGCGCCGGGCGTAAGATGGGCATCGATGTGTCGCTGATCACCCGCCGCGACGCCGGCCGGCTGGCTGAATTCGATGGCCTGTTCATCCGTGAAACCACATCGCTGGACCACCATACCTACCGAATGGCACGGCGGGCCGAGCACGAGGGGCTGGTGGTGATCGACTCGCCCCGCGACATCCTGCGCTGCACCAACAAGGTGTACCTCCACGCCCTGCTGCGCGCGCGAGGCGTGCCGGCACCGGAAGGCGTGTTGCTGCAACGAGGCGACCGGCGGTCCCTGGCCGAGCGACTCGGCGAGCTCGCCTTCCCGCTGGTGCTCAAGGTGCCAGACGGCGCCTTTTCCCGCGGTGTGGTCAAGGTGACCGACCCGGCACATCTCGAACAGGAGGCCGCACGCCTGTTCCGGGATTCCGCCTTGCTGCTGCTCCAGGAGTGGCTCCCCACCGAGTACGACTGGCGCATCGGCGTGCTGAACGGTCAGATACTGTTTGCCAGCCGCTATTACATGGCCCGCGGCCACTGGCAGATTTACGACCACTCCGGCAGCCGGGTGAAGAGCGGTGGCTTCACCACCCATGACCCCGCCGAGGCACCGGCGGCAGTGACCAGGGCGGCGCTAAAGGCATGTCGGCTGATCGGCGACGGGTTCTACGGGGTCGATATCAAGCAGGCCGGCGACAGGGTGGTGGTGATCGAGGTCAACGACAATCCCAATGTGGACGCCGGCATCGAGGATGCGGTCCTGGGGCGCACCCTCTATGAGCGCATCATGGCGGTGTTCCTGGCGCGTATGGAGGCCAGGGTGGCTGACGCGGCACGTCGGTTGGCGTAAGATCTGGCTGTTTGACAAACCCTGTACAAGAGACGGAGCCACGATGAACGATCGCGACACCCGCCACAAGCAATCGATGCAGAAACTCAAGGCACGCGTCGACGAGAAGGTTGCCGCCGCCACCGAACAACGCGGCCTGCTGCTGGTCTTCACCGGCAACGGAAAGGGCAAGACCACCGCCGCCTGGGGCACCGTGACCCGTGCCCTGGGCTACGGTTACGGGGTCGGAGTGGTGCAGTTCATCAAGGGCATGTGGGAGTGCGGCGAGCGCGAACGGCTGGTCGAGGACCCCCATCTGGAGGTGGCCATCATGGCCACCGGCTTTACCTGGGATACCCAGAATCGCGAGGCAGATACCGCCGCCTGCCAGAGGGTATGGGTGGAGGCCGAGCGCATGCTGGCCGACCCCGAGGTCTATCTGGTGGTACTCGACGAACTCACCTATATGCTCAAGTTCGGCTACCTGGACATCGAGGCGGTAAAGCGCGCCATCGAGAATCGTCCCCCGGAGCAGAGCGTGATCGTCACCGGCCGCAACGCCCACCGCGAGCTGCTTGCCATGGCCGACACCGTCACCGAAATGCAGGAGGTGCGCCACGCCTTCAACTCGGGCCTTCAGGCACGCCGCGGCATCGACTTCTGAAGCGTCGCTTAAGCGACAAGACGTGCTGACTGAAGGTGTAACAAGTGCTCCCACGCAAGAGGCCCCGCAGATGCGGGGCCTCTTGTTATGACCGAGCCTGGAAGTGTAGCGAGCCTGGCGATCAGCCCTCGAAGGGGTTGCGCAGCACGATGGTCTCGTTGCGATCCGGGCCGGTGGAGATGATATCGATGCTGACACCGACCTTCGCCTCCAGATAGCTGATATAGGAGCGGGCATTGGCCGGCAGCTCCTCGACGCGCTGAACGCCCAGGGTCGATTCGCTCCAGCCCGGCAGGTCCTCGTAGAGCGGCTCGATGGCTTCGTAGCCTTCGGAATCCACCGGCGTGTCCAGCACCTCGCCATCCTTGCTGCGATAGCCCACGCAGACCCGAATGTTCTCGAGACCGTCGAGCACGTCGAGCTTGGTCAGGCAGATGCCCGACACCGAATTGATCTGCACGGCGTGACGCAGGGCCACGGCGTCAAACCAGCCGCAGCGACGCGCGCGACCGGTAGTGGCACCGAATTCATGGCCGCGCTCGGCCAGATGGCGGCCATGCTCATCGAACAACTCGGTGGGGAACGGACCCGAACCCACTCGGGTGGTGTAGGCCTTGGTAATGCCCAGCACGTAGTCCAGATAGAGCGGACCGACGCCTGAACCGGTCGCGGTGCCGCCGGCGGTGGTGTTGGAACTGGTCACGAAGGGGTAGGTGCCATGATCGATATCGAGCAGCGAACCCTGGGCCCCCTCGAACAGGATGTTCTCGCCGGCCTTGCGATAGTCGTGAACCAGGCCCACGGTGTCGCAGACCATGGGGCGCAGCTCGTCGGCCATCTCCATCGCGCTATCGAGCACTTCCTGAAAATCGACCGGCGCCTCACCGTGATAGTTCACCAGCACGAAGTTGTGATAGTCCAGCACTTCGCCGAGCTTGGACGCGAAACGCTCGCGATGCTGGAGATCGCCCAGGCGCAGGCCCCGGCGGGCGACCTTGTCCTCGTAGGCAGGGCCAATGCCGCGACCCGTGGTGCCGATCTTGGCGATACCGCGGGCCTTCTCGCGAGCCTGGTCGAGACGTACATGGTAAGGCAGGATCAGCGGACACGCCGGCGAGAGGCGCAGGCGATCACGCACCGGCACGCCCTTGGCTTCCAACTCGCGTATCTCCTTGATCAGCGCCTCGGGCGACAGCACCACGCCGTTGCCGATCACGCACACCTTGTCCTTGCGCAAGATGCCCGAGGGGATCAGGTGGAGGACCGTCTTCTCACCGTCGATCACCAGAGTGTGGCCGGCGTTGTGGCCGCCCTGAAAGCGAACCACCGCGGCGGCGGATTCGGTGAGCAGGTCGACGACCTTGCCCTTGCCTTCGTCACCCCACTGGGTGCCCAGTACCACTACGTTCTTGCCCATTGATCTCTCGTCTCTCGTTGCCGCGCGACGGCCTGCCGTCGCACACAAGGGTTAACTCAGTCTACAGTGCTATGGCATGCCAGTGCCCATGGCGAAGCACCAGTTCTCGGTCGCAGAGGTGCTCGACCGGCCCAGTGCGCTGTCCCGGCAGCGCCTGAACCACCCGCTCTCCCTTCGCCCGCAGAGCCACCACGGCTTCGTGCAGCCCCTCTCCCTCGGCCGGCGCCCAGATGCCGTCCCGGGCTGGCTCCGAGCAGGACAGTCCCGCCAGCAGCTTGAGGTCCATGGAGTAGCCCGTGGCCGGCCGGGCGCGACCGAAGGCGCGGCCGGTATCGTCATAGCGGCCACCCTTGGCCAGCGCCTGACCGAAGCCGGGCACATAGGCGGCGAACATCATGCCGGTGTGATAGGCATAGCCGCGAAGCTCGCCCAGGTCGAAGTAGAGCGCCACCTCAGGGTGGCGGGCCAACACGCCCTGGTGCATGGCTCGCAGCTGGTCCAGAGCCGCCCCCACCGCTGCCGGTGCGCCGGTGAAGACATCCCGAGCCTCCTCCAGCACCATGGCGCCACCGTGAAGCCGGCCCAGCGCCAGAAACATCTCGGCCAGAGCCGGATCCTCAACGCTCTGGGCCACCCGCTCGGCGATCTCGCCGGGACTCTTGCGCTCCAGGGCCTCGAAGAGCGCGCGTTCGGCGTCTCCCACGAGCCCGGCTGCCTCGACAAGACTACGGTAGATGCCGATATGTCCCAGCGCCAGATGAATCTCGTCGGCACCGGCGGCGGCAAGACTGGCCAGTGCCAGGTGCAGGATCTCCAGATCCGCCTCGATACCAGCGTGACCGAACAGCTCGACGCCCACCTGCACGGGACTGCGGCCGCTCTGGTGCTGGTCAGCGGTCGCGCGCAGCACATTGGTGCAGTAGCAGAGCCGCACAGGGCCCTGGCGCTTCAGCGAGTGAGCGTCCATGCGCGCCACCTGGGGGGTGACATCGGCACTGACGCCCATCATGCGCCCGGTAAGCTGGTCGGTGAGCTTGAAGGTCTGCAGGGCCAGGTCGGAACCGGTGCCGGTCAGCAGGGAGTCAAGAAACTCCGCCGTCGGCGGCATCACTTGATCGTAGCCCCAGCAATGGTAGAGGCTGAGCAGCGCACGACGCAGCTCCTCCATGCGATTTGCCTGGGGTGGCAGCACCTCGTCCATGCCGTCGGGCAGCAGCCAGCGGTCAGCAATGGTCATGTCAATCATCCTGCAAGGCAGTGAAAATGGCCGCAAGGGCGCTCAAACCAAGGGGTTGGCTGGCGTCGACTACGACAGGGCTTGCGACAGGGCTTAGGCTAAATCCTGCGATAAACGGCCACAAAAAAACCGGGCCACGCCCGGTTCAAGGATTCTACCACGTCTGCGCCGAGGATGAACCCCGGCGCTTGTCGCACTCACTCGTCGCTGGAAGGCGACGCACTCTTCAGATAGCGGAAGAAGTCGCTGGAGGGGTCGAGTACCAGCATGTTGTCGTCGTTTGCGAAGCTGTCGCGGTAGGCGTTCAGGCTGCGCCAGAAGCTGAAGAACTCCTCGTCCTTGCTGTAGGCATCGGAGAAGATCCCCGCGGCCTCGGAATCGCCTTCACCGCGCAGGGTCTCGGAGCGCTCGTCCGCCTGGGCCAGCAAAACCTGACGACGGCGATCGGCGTTGGCGCGAATACGCTCGGCCTCCTCCAGACCCTGGGCACGCCACTCGCGAGCTTCGCGCTCACGCTCCGAACGCATCCGGTCATAGACCGCAGACGACACATCCTCAGGCAGATCAATCCGCTTGACGCGGATATCGCGCACCGCCACGCCCAGCTCGCCACGCAGCAGCGCGTCAAGCTCTTCCATAGGGCCGATCATCAAGTCTTCGCGACGCTCGGCAATGATCTCCTGGAGATTCAGACGTCCGAACTCGTTACGCAGACTTTCGTCGACCCGCGGCTGGATGAGACGGCTGGCCATCAGCTCGTCGCCTGCCGTGGCCTCGTAATACTGAGTCGGATTGACGACCTGCCACATGATGTAGGAGTCGACGATCACCGCCTTCTGCTCCAGAGTCAGGTAGCGGCTGGGGTCGGTATCCAGCGTCAGCAGCCGGGTGTCGAACTTGCGAATCGTCTGCGTGATCGGCACCTTGACGTGCAGGCCCGGCTGGATGTTCTCCTCGATGATCTCACCGAAGCGCAGCTTGACGGCGCGCTCGGTCTCGTCGACCACGTAGAGGCTGTTGCTGGCCAGCCAGGCCACGGCGGCCAGGCCGCCGACAATAAGCAGGGAACGATTATTGATCATTTAGCGGCCCTCCCTGCGGATTCCACTGTTGCTGCTGTTGTTGCTCGAGGACTGGCTGGAGCGCAGGCGCTCAAGCACGCGGGGATCCAGTTCACCCTCTTCACCGCTGTTGGTATCGCTGCCGGCGCTCCCTCCGCCAGGACGCTGGTCCAGCGGCAGATACATCAGCGGGCTGTCATCGGCCACATCCACCATGACCTTCGAGGTATTGGCGAAGACATCGCTGATCGCATCGAGATAGAGGCGCTCACGCATGATCGACGGGTTCTTCTCATACTCAGCCAGCAGCGCATTGAAGCGATTGGCCTGACCGCGAGCCCTGGCAACAACGGATTCGCGATACCCTTCACCCTGCTCGACGACGCGCTGTGCCTGACCCTGGGCCTCGGGGATGATCGCGTTGGCATACGCGATGCCCTGGTTGATGGTCCGCTGACGGTCCTCGCGGGCCCGGATGACGTCGTCGAAGGCATCGATGACCTGGTCCGGTGCGGAGGTAGACTCGATGTTGATGGTCTGCAGACGAATGCCGGTGCCGTAGTTCTCCTGATACGCCTCCAGGCGACTGGCCACCGAGCTGCCGAGAATCTCACGACCGGAGGTCAGGATATCGATCATATCGGTGCCGCCGACCACGTGGCGCAATGCGCTGTCCAGCGCATTCTCGATGGAGAGCTGCGGATTGCGCACGTTGAGCACGAAGTCGCGCGGGTCAGCCACCTGATACTGCGCCGAGATCTCGACCTCGACGATGTTCTCATCGCGAGTCAGCATCGACTGTGTCTGGGTCAGCGAACGCACGCGAGTCACATTGACCATGCGCACATCATCGATCAGCGGCGGATTCCATTGCAGGCCAGGAGTGACAACTTCCTGAAACTTACCGAAACGCAGCACCACACCGCGCTCCGACTGGTCGACCAGATAGAAGCCGGTAGCCGCCCAGATCGCCAGGGCCACCACGATCAGCAGGCCAGGCAGCGCCAGGACGTTGCGCGGCTTGCCGCCACCGCCTTTACCGCCCTTGCCACCCTTTCCATCATTGCCGCCGCCCTTGCCACCGCGGCCGCCGAGCATACTATTGAGTTTGTCCTGAAACTTCTTCAGGGCCTCCTCAAGGTCAGGAGGGCCCTGGTTGCCGCCGCGATTACCGCCGCCGCCACCATTGCCTCCGCCGTCGTTACCGCCACGGCGGCCACCACCACTCCATGGGTCGTGCTGGTTGCCACCACCAGGCTCATTCCAGGCCATAGGTCTTCTCCACTCTGTGTTGCGGCCCCCACCGGCGAGCCGGCCGAGACGTCGGTTGCGATCCTGTCGGCGCCCCTTCCTTGCAGGACAGTGGCGCCCGTCATCCGTGTCGTCGTTGTTATCGTCTGCCCGTACCTAGCCTGCCCCTTGCTCTTCCCAGGCCTCGCGATCATTCAGGGCCTTGGGAAGGTAGTCATCGACGCGCTCGCCAAGCCGAGACATCAGCTGGAGGAAGTCGCGACGCGGCAGGCGCACCTGCAATCGGGTGTCGCCCTGCTCGTCAAAGACTTCGTCGCGCACCGCGCCAAGCTCGTGAAGGGCGGCACGCAGCCGTCCCTGCTCAGGCGCCAACGTGAGGACAAAGTCGAGAACGTCGTCGGCAAGCCGCTCTGCCAGCGCCTGCGCCAGCAGATCAAGCCCCCTGCCCTCCTGCGCCGATAGCCACACTACCTCGGGCCGCCCGTCGCCGTCGCGCTCGATACGTGGTGCGCTGCCAAGCAGATCGATCTTGTTCATCACCTTGAGCATCGGCACTTCCAGAGCGCCGATCTCGTCGAGCACCAGTTCGACCTGCTGCACGTTGAGCTCGCGATCCGGGTCGGCGGCGTCGATCACGTGCACCAGCAGGGTCGCCTCGGCGGCCTCCTGAAGCGTGGCACGAAACGCCTCCACCAACTTGTGTGGCAGATGGCGAATAAACCCCACGGTGTCGGCCAGGACCACCGGCCCCACGTCTTCGACCTCCAGGCGCCGCAGCGTTGGATCGAGGGTAGCGAAGAGCTGGTCGGCCGCATAGACCTCTGATGACGTCAGCGCGTTGAACAGCGTTGACTTACCGGCGTTGGTGTAACCCACCAGCGAAACGCTGGGAATCTCGGCCCGAGCCCGGGAGCGACGGTTCTGCTCACGCTGGCTGCGCACCTTGTCGAGACGCCGATGGATCGACTTGATGCGACCTCGCAACAGGCGACGGTCTGTCTCGAGCTGGGTTTCGCCGGGACCACGCAGGCCGATACCACCCTTCTGGCGCTCCAGGTGGGTCCAGCCGCGCACCAGCCGGGTCGACATGTACTCCAGCTGGGCAAGTTCTACCTGTAGCTTGCCCTCGTGGGTACGCGCCCGCTGGGCAAAAATATCGAGGATCAGGCCAGTGCGGTCGAGCACACGGCACTTCAGTTCGCGCTCGAGATTCCGCTCCTGAGAGGGACTCAGGGCGTGGTTGAAAATCACCAGCTCTGCACCGTGCGCCACCATCGCCTCGCGGAGCTCCTCCAGCTTGCCGGTGCCCACGAAGATACGCGAGTCTGGCCGCTGGCGACTGCCGGTCACAAGGGTAGCCGGTACAGCGCCGGCGGAGCGAACGAGCTCGAGGAACTCACCCGCATCTTCACGTTTCTGTTCGTCCTGGAAGTCGATATGGACCAGGACGGCCGTTTCACCGGCGTCGGGACGTTCGAAAAACAATCACTACCTCACTGACTGTCCTGCGCCTCGGCAGGATCCTGGACCGGCAGGCGCACGTTGCGAGACGGCACCACGGTGGAAATGGCGTGCTTGTAGACCATCTGGCTGACGGTGTTGCGTAACAGGATCACGAACTGGTCGAAAGACTCGATCTGGCCCTGCAGCTTGATCCCGTTGACCAGGAAAATTGATACCGGGATGCGCTCCTTGCGCAGGATGTTCAGGTACGGATCTTGAAGGGACTGCCCTTTGGACATGTTGCTCTCCCTGACATTGTCTCTGGGGTTGACGTTGGGGACGCGACGGGACGGCTACCCGGCTTGTGAATGGCGTATGTTACGCTAAGTGCCAAAATCGCGCACGAGTTTCAGCACACGGCCGAGGGAGTCATCCCCCAGACTGTCGACCCACGCTAGCCCTTCCCAGCTGCGCATCCAGGTCAACTGGCGCTTGGCCAGCTGGCGAGTGGCGACGATACCACGGTGTCGCATAACCTCGACATCACCGTCGCCATCAAGGGCTTCCCATACCTGGCGATAGCCGACGCTCTTCATGGAAGGCAGATCCTGCGACAAGTCGCCGCGGTCGCGTAGTGCTGCCACCTCCTCGATGAGACCACCTTCGAGCATGGCCGAGAAGCGCCGTTTGATCCGCTGATGAAGCACGGCACGATCAGCAGGAGCGAATCCTATCGACAACGTGCGCCAGGGAAAGGTTTCAGGCCGCTGCTCGGACCATAGCGCACTAAGGGGGCGGCCAGTTAGTCGATAGACTTCCAGCGCCCGCTTCACCCGCTGGGGATCATTGGGATGGATGCGTGCCGCCGAGACGGGATCGACCCGGGCGAGGGTCTTGTGCAGCGCCGCCAGGCCGTGGGCTACCGCCTCGGCTTCCAACTCGGCGCGCAGCTCAGGCTTCGAACTGGGCAGGTTGGCCACCCCCTGCAACAGCTGCCTCAAATACATCATGGTGCCGCCCACCAGCAGCGGCACCTTGCCGGCGGCCGTGATCTCGCGCATCTCGCGCAGCGCATCCTCGCGGAACGCCGCCGCCGAGTAAGGCTCGGCGGGGTCACGGATGTCGATCAGCCGATGCGGCCCACGGGCCAGCTCTTCCGATGAGGGTTTGGCACTGCCGATGTCCATCCCGCGATAGACCATGGCGGAGTCGACGCTGATCAGCTCCACGCCCAGGCGTTCGTGGAGCGCAATGGCCAGGTCGGTCTTGCCGGCGGCGGTGGGGCCTACCAGCAGGATGGCGGGAGGACGAGTCTCGCTCATGGGGCTACTGCCCCCTCATAAAGAGGCGGTCCAGGTCCTTTATGCTCATCTCGGTCCAGGTGGGGCGGCCGTGGTTGCACTGGCCGCTGCGCTCGGTGCGCTCCATATCGCGCAACAGGGCATTCATCTCGGGCTGGGTCAGCTGGCGGTTGGCACGCACGCTGCCGTGGCAGGCCATGGTGGCGAGCAACTCGTTGACGTGAGCCTCGAGGCGATCGGAACGCCCATACCGTTCCAGGTCGCCGAGCATATCGCGGATCAGCGGCTCCACGTCAGCGTCGCTCAGCTGCACCGGCAGCTGGCGTACCAGCAGGGTCTCGGGGCCAGCCACGTCGAGCTCCACGCCAAAGCGAGCGAAAGCCTCGCGCTCCGCCTCGGCGGTGGCTACCTCGGCAGGGCTGGCGGCGAGCGACACCGGCACCAGCAGCGGTTGAGCCTCCAGCTTGCCGCCATGCACCTGAGTCTTCATGCGTTCGTAGACGATGCGCTCGTGGGCGGCATGCATGTCCACCAGGATCAGACCACGCTCGCTCTGGGCGAGGATATAGACGCCGTGAAGCTGGGCAATGGCGTAGCCCAGCGGCGGCGCTCGGGTGTCATCAGCGTCTGGCAGTGGCGTGCGGCGCGCAGCCTGGCGTTCGGCCAGTGCCACCCGGGCGGCGGCGCTTCCCACCCTGGTGCCATCGGCCACCGGCGCCGCCGACTGCGGGGTGAGCAGGCTCTCCTCATGGCCCGGGTGCAGCGTCCGGTACCCCTCCATAAAGGCTCTGACGCGATCCGGCGTGACCCGCGCGCTGTCCTCCCGGGGCAGGACCATGGGCTGCTGCTGCCAGCGGCCGGCGCTCTCGGCCACCCGCTGCGTCTCGGCAAACGCAGCCTGGGGCTCTGCGTCTTCCACACTCGCCTCTTCGCCCGAACCATCCCCATGATGGCCGGCCCGAGCGTCGCCCAGCGCCCGATGCAGACTGGAGAAGAGAAAGTCGTGGACCAGGCGGCCGTCACGGAAGCGCACCTCGTGCTTGGTGGGGTGAACGTTGACATCCACCACTGTCGGATCCACCTCCAGGTAGAGCACGAACACCGGATGGCGGCCGTTGAACATCACGTCACGGTAGGCCTGACGCACGGCGTGAGCCACCAGGCGATCGCGCACCACTCGCCCGTTGACGAAGAAATACTGCTGGTCGGCCTGGGCCCGGGAGTGGGTGGGCAGACCCACCCAGCCCCACAGCCGCAGCCCCGAGGCCTCGAGATCCAGGTGCAGGGCGTTCTCCAGAAACGCTTTCCCGAGCAGCGCGGCGATGCGCCGCTCCCGGGAGGCCTGATCGTCCCCGGGGCGCAGCTGGTGGAGGGTCTTCTGGTTGTGGCGCAGAGTCCAGCCGATGTCGAAGCGGGAGAGGGCCTGGCGACGGAACGCCTCTTCCACATGACTGAACTCGGTCTTCTCCATGCGCAGGAACTTGCGCCGCGCCGGGGTATTGAAGAAGAGGTCGCGCACCGTGACCGAAGTGCCTCGGGCGTGGGGAGCCGGCGAAACCCGTGGCTCCATATTGCGCCCCTCGGCCACGACTCGCCAGCCGGTGGTAGGGTCCTCATCGGCATTGGAAATCAGCTCCAGACGCGACACCGAGCTGATCGACGCCAGCGCCTCGCCGCGAAACCCCAGACTTGCCACGCCTTCCAGCTCCTCCAGGGAGATGATCTTGCTGGTGGCGTGGCGCGACAGCGCCAGCGGCAGGTCCTTCTCGCCGATACCGCTGCCATCGTCGCGCACACATATCAGCCGGGTACCGCCGGCCTCAAGCTCCACCTCGATGCGCCGGCTGCCCGCGTCGATGGCATTCTCGACCAGTTCCTTGACCACCGAGGCCGGGCGCTCCACCACTTCCCCGGCGGAAATCTGGTTGGCCAGTCGCGGGTCGAGGATCCGGATAGGGCGCGGTTCGCTCATGTCTCTCCCTGCCATTCAATTCAGGTTCGCGGAATGCGCAGCACCTGACCCACACGGATCACGTCGCCGTTAAGCTCGTTGGCCTGCTTGAGTCGATCCGTGGAGACATTGTGTCGGGCGGCAATCTGCGAAAGGGTATCGCCAGGCTGGATGCGATATTCGTTGCCGCCGGGACGACGGTTGTTATCACGCTGCCAGGCCAGCAGGCTGGCCGGCGGGGGATTCCGACGGAAGTGATCCTGCAGGCCCGAAAAGATCGCCCGAGCCAGGCTCTGCTGATGACTCGAGTCGCGCAGTCGGCGCTCCTCGTCGGGGTTGGAGATAAAGCCGGTCTCGATCAGCAGTGACGGAATATCCGGCGACTTGAGCACCATGAACCCGGCCTGCTCCACCCGACTGCGATGGAGACGATTGATGCGCCCCAGCTGATCGAGCACCTGGCCACCGATGGAAAGGGAGTCGTTGAGAGTGGCGGTCATGGTCAGGTCGAGCAGCACGCCACGCAGGACCTCGTCCTTGTCCCTGAGGGAGAGGTTGCCGTCCACTCCGCCGATCAGGTCGGCGCGGTTCTCGCTGGCCGCCAGCCACTGAGCGGTCTCGGAGGTGGCACCACGCTGGGAGAGCGCATAGACCGAGCTACCGTTGGGGCGCGGGCTGGTGAAGGCATCGGCATGGATAGAAACGAAGAAGTCGGCCTTCTGGTCCCGGGCGATCTGGGTGCGCTGGCGCAGGCCGATGTAGTAGTCGCCGTCGCGGATCATCACCGCGCGAAACCCGTCGGTATCGTCCACCAGCCGCTGCAGGCGTCGGGCGATCTCCATCACCACATCCTTCTCGCGAGTGCCGCTGGGGCCGATGGCACCGGGATCCTCGCCACCGTGACCGGGATCAATGGCGATGATGATATCGCGACGGGGATGGGGCTGGGCCTTCTGCAGGGCCGGCGGCGGCGATGTCGCCTCAGCGGAGGACACGCTGCCGTCCGAGGTGACGACTCGAGCGCGGTTGGCAGCGATCTCCTGCTCGCGGATCATCGCCTCGATGGGATCGATCGGATCCTTCACAGCGCTCTCACCGGGGTACTCGAGGTCCACCACCAGGCGATGGCCATACTGATCGTTGGGGGCCAGGCTGAAGTGCCGTGGATCCACCTCGCGCTCGAGCTCCAACACCACGCGCAGGCCATTGCCGTCTCGCACCCCCGTGCGAATGCGACTGATCGCGCTGCCGTCGAGGTCGATGCCGACGAGGTCCGCCGCCATGCGGCTATCTTCCAGATCGATCACCAGGCGCCGCGGATTGTCGAGCGCAAAGATAGTGGCCTGGGTCGGCGAGGCGAGATCGAACACCAGCCGAGCATGATCTGGTGCTGCCCAGAGGCGCACATTATCCACCTGGGCAGCCTGAAGACCGGCCAGAGAGAGACAGGACAGTGTGGCGGCCAGCAGGCCGCGAGTGAGCCACTTGATCATCGTGCTACCTCGCCCTCCCGGGCAGCGTCAGGCCCCATCAGCCGGCAGCTGACAAGCGCGGGCATGGCCGCCAGCCTTGCCAACAGCTGATCGCCCCGGGGGCTACAGGCCTCGAGCCTAGCCTCTCGCCCCGTCCCGGCCAGCGTCAGGAGAATGCGCAGGTCTGGCTCGGGCAGCCAGCCCTCACCACGCTCAGGCCACTCGATGAGACACAGGGCATCCCCGGCCAGCAGATCACGGCCACCGATGAACTCCAGCTCCTCCGGATCGCCGAGCCGATAGAGGTCAAAGTGGTGAATTCGCACATCCTTCAGTTCATAAGGCTCCACCAACGTATAGGTGGGACTCTTTACCGCGCCACGGTGGCCGTAAGCGCGCAACACGCCGCGGGCCAGGGTGGTCTTGCCCGCGCCAAGTTCACCCTCGAGATAGAGGAGTCCATGTCCTTCCAGGGCCTGCCCCAGGCATTCGCCCAGTGCCACCTGGCGAGCTTCATCATCGAGTCGCAGCAGCATCGTCCCCGCCCATCGTCGGATTGACCAGCATTCGCGCATAGGATGCCAGATCGCCCGCCAGCAGACCACGCTCTCCCGCGTCGCAAGCCGCCAGATCGGCGGCCCGAGCGTGCACCAGCACCCCCAGCCAAACGGCAGCCTCCAGCGGCACGCCCTGGGCCAGCAGGGCGCCGAGCATGCCGGAGAGCGCATCACCCATGCCCCCGCTGGCCATGCCGGGGTTGCCGAACGGGCAAACAACGAGCCCGGAAGGACCTGCCACCAGGGTCCCTGCCCCCTTGAGCACCACCACTCCGCCCCAGTGCTCACGCAGCGCCAGCGCCGCCGCAGGACGATCCGCCTCCACCTCGGCAGCCGAGCAACCGAGCAGCCGGGCAGCCTCGCCCGGATGCGGCGTCAGAATCCAGTCGGCGCGATATGTCCTGGGGAAACGCGTCGCCAGCAGATTGAGGCCATCGGCGTCCACCACCAGCGGACGCTCTGCATCGAGTGCCGCCTGCAACACCCCCTGCCCCCAGCTGCCCTGGCCCAGCCCTGGCCCCACCACCAGCACATCGGCCCGGCTGGGCAACTCGCCGAGGTCGGCGGCGCCGCGCACGCCGTGGACCATCACCTCGGGACGGCGCACCAGGCTGGCGACGACATGCTCCGGCGCAGTGGCCAGGCTCACCTTACCGGCCCCCAGCCGCGCACAGGCCTCGGCGGCGAGCAATGCTGCCCCGCCGACGCCCGGCGCCCCGCCGAGAATCAGCGAGTGGCCGCAGTCACCCTTATGGGCGGCACGCCGCCGCGGCGGTAACCAGGCAGCGATCAGCGCGTCCTCCAGCAGCCGAGCCGCCGGCATCAGGTCATCCTGAGCCGCCGCGTCAACGCCCAGCGCACGGAAATGCCGCTCGCCGACATGATCCGCCGCCGCGCCGGTATGCAGCCCGAGCTTGTCGCCGATAAAGGTCACCGTCGCTGTGGCACGCACCGCCTTGCCCAGCACCGCACCGGTATCGGCATGCAGCCCCGAGGGAATATCGATGGCCAGCACCGGGCGTCCGCTGACATTGATCGCCGCAATGGCGTCAAGGAAAGCGCCGCGCACCTCGCCGGAGAGTCCCGTGCCGAGCAGGGCATCCACTATCAGCTCGCCCTCCAGCGATATGCCCGCTCCCCAGGGCTCGGCGCCAACGCCGGCCGCCGTGGCCATGTCGGCGGCCCGGCGAGCGTCGCCACCAAGCTCATCAATGCCCTTGAGCAGGATGCGCTGCACGGCCAGCCCCTCGGCGGCGGCCAGGGCGGCCAGCACATGGCCGTCGCCGCCGTTGTTGCCGGCGCCGCACAGCACCGTCAGCGAGCGGAGGCCTGGCCAGCGCTCGCGCAGTACCTGCCACGCAGCAGCGCTGGCGCGTTGCATCAGGGCGAAGCCTTCGATGCCGCCGGCAATGGTGCGCCGGTCGAGTTCACCGACCTGTTCGGCGCGGTAGAGGGGGTGCAGGGTCTCGAAAGACATCCGGTGTCTCCTGGCAAGGGGTTGCTTTACCATCAGTGTGTCGTTTCCCGACGCCGGCGCCAATCGCCCGGCCTCATTTGCCCGGTATATTCACGATAATGAGTCATTCCTCGCTCTCACCTGCCGATCTTGCCTCCCTGGCCCAGCGCATCAAGACCTGGGGGCGCGAGCTCGGCTTCCAGCAGCTCGGCATCACCGACGTGGACCTGGCCGAGGAGGAACCGCGCCTGGCGCGCTGGCTGGCGGCCGGCCACCAGGGCGAGATGGGCTTCATGGCCAAACACGGGACCAGACGCACCCGACCCGCGGAGCTGGTCCCCGGCACCGTCCGCGTGATCAGCGTGCGCCTCGATTATCTGCCCGCGGAGGTCGAGACCGCCAAGGTGCTGGGCCAGCCAGAGCGCGCCTATGTCTCACGCTATGCCACTGGCCGCGACTACCACAAGCTGATGCGCAAGCGCCTGGCCACCCTGGCCCAGTGGATCGAAACCGAGGTGGGCCCGATCGGCTACCGCGCCTTCGTGGATTCGGCCCCGGTGATGGAAAGAGCGCTGGCGCGCAAGGCAGGGCTCGGCTGGTTCGGCAAGAACGCCATGCTGCTCAACCCGAAGGCCGGCTCGCTGTTCTTCCTTGGCGAGCTCTATACCGACCTGCCACTGCCGATGGATGCCCCCTTCGATGGCGACCACTGCGGCAGCTGCAGCGCCTGTCGCACGGCCTGCCCCACCGGGGCCATCGTCGAGAACCGGGTCGTGGATGCCCGGGCCTGCATCTCCTATCTGACCATCGAGCTTCACGGCGCCATTCCCGAGCACTACCGGGAGGCCATGGGCAACCGGGTGTTCGGCTGCGACGACTGCCAGCTGGTCTGTCCCTTCACCCGCTTCACCCACGCCACGCAGGAAACCGACTTCGCCCCCCGCCACGACCTGGATCGTGCCAGCCTGCTCTCACTGTTCGCCTGGAGCGAGGAGGAGTTCCTGGAGAAGACCGCCGGCAGCCCGATCCGCCGCATCGGCTACGAGCGCTGGCTGCGCAATCTCGCCGTGGGACTGGGTAACGCCCCCTGGAGCCAAGCCGTGGAGGCCGCCCTCTGGGCGCGGCTGCCCTACCCCTCAGACCTGGTGCGCGAGCACGTACGCTGGGCGCTGGTCCGTCAGCGGGAGAAGCGGGCTAAGCGGATCGCCAGTGGCTGACGCTACGCCTCCTCGTCGCTATCGGCATCCGTCAGGCGCAGGAAGGTGCCGCGATAGTGGGCCAGCTCGGCGATGGATTCCTTGATGTCCTCCATGGCCAGATGCACGTTGCGCTTGTGAAAACCCGCCATGGCACCGGGATTCCAGCGTTTGGCCAGCTCCTTGAGGGTCGAGACATCCAGATTGCGATAGTGGAAAAAGGCCAGCAGCTCGGGCATCTCCCGCTCCAGAAAGCGGCGGTCCTGATGCACGCTGTTGCCGCACATGGGTGAGCTGCCGGGCTCCACGTGTTCACGCAGGAAGGCGAGGGTCTGCCGCTCGGCCTGTGCGGTGTCGATCACACTCGCCCTGACCCGGGCGGTCAAACCAGACTCGCCGTGGGTCTTTGTGCACCAGGCGTCCATGGCATCGAGCAGGTCGTCGGGCTGCTTGACCGCGATCATCGGGCCCTCGGCGACGACAGTCAGCTCGGCGTCGGTGACCAGGGTGGCTACCTCGATGATCCTCTCGCGATTCGGGTCGAGCCCGGTCATCTCCAGGTCGATCCAGACCAGGCGGTTCTTGCGTGGATCTTCGGATTCGTTGCTCTTGCTCATCTACTTTCCTTAACCAAGTTCCTTGCGCCGCGCGGCTCGCGACAGCGGGCGCCCTGAGTGAGTACAATACACGCCATTGTAACGAGCTTCGGGCCGCCATGACCAAACGCAAGTTGAACCGCCAGCAGCGCTGGCGCATCGAGAAGATCCAGGCCGAACGGGCCTCCCGGGCCACGCGACTCGACGACAAGGACGGCGAAAAGCTGGCCGCCGGCGAATATGGTCCCGAACAGCCGGGCCGGGTCATTGCCCACTTCGGGCGCACCCTGGACGTTCGCGCCGAGGGTGACGATGAACCGGTTCGCTGCCACATGCGTGCCAATCTCGAGGGCCTGGTCACCGGCGACCGGGTGATCTGGCGCGGCCGCCAGGATGCCGCGGGCACCATCGTGGAAGGCGTGGTGGTGGCCCGTGGCGAGCGGACAAGCGTGCTGGAGAGGCCCGACGCCCGCGGCCAGCTCAAGCCGGTGGCGGCCAATATCGACCAGATCCTGATTGTGTTTGCCGTGGAGCCGGAGCCTCACCCCAACCTGATCGATCGCTATCTGGTGGCCGCCGAGGCCACCGGCATCGCCCCGGCGCTGGTGCTCAACAAGATCGATCTGCTGCCGGAAGACGGGGGGGCGCTGATGGCGCTGCTGCATCGCTACGAGGCACTGGGCTATCCGGTGGTGGCCACCACCACCGAGCGCGAGAACGGCCTCGACGCCCTGCACGCTCGGCTGGCCGGCAACACCTCCGTGTTTGTGGGCCAGAGCGGCGTGGGCAAGTCGTCGCTGATCGACCGCCTGCTGCCCGACGAGGAACTGCGCATCGGCGCGCTGTCCAAGGACAGTCGCAAGGGGACCCACACCACCACCACCGCGCGCCTCTATACGCTGCCGAGTGCCGCAGCGGCCGAGCTGATCGACTCCCCGGGGATCCGCGAGTTCGGCCTCGGTCATCTCAATGAGCAGCAGGTCGCCGAGGGATTTATCGAATTCCGCGATCTGCTTGGCCACTGCCGCTTCCGCGACTGCCGCCACCGCCAGGAGCCTGGCTGCGCGCTGCTGGAGGCGCTGGAGCGCGGTGACATTCACCCCGAGCGCTTTGCCAGCTACCGCCGAATCCTCGACTCGCTGGAGCCAGGTTTTTAGCCCCTGGATTTTTTGAACAAGGATAGGAGAGCCCCAATGAGTTCCGAAGCCAATCTGCTGCCGCTGATCATCGAGCCCGACGAGCTTGCCGAGCATCTCGACGAGCCATCGCTGATGATCATCGATGTGCCCCTCAAGGCCGAGAGCTACCCCGAGGGCCACGTGCCCGGCGCCCTCTTCCTCGACAAGGGCAGGCTGATGCGTGGCTCGGGCGAGGTGCCCTGCCTGGCACCTACCGTGGAGCAGCTCTCCGCGCTGTTCAGCGAACTTGGCCTGACTCGCGACACTCACGTGGTGGCTTATGACGATGAGGGCGGCGGCTGGGCCGGCCGACTGCTGTGGACACTCGAGCTGATCGGCCACACCCGCTACTCCTATCTCAATGGCGGCATCCATGCCTGGCGCCAGGACGGTCTTGCGGTTTCCACCGAGGCCACCGCCCCGACGCCCAGCGAATACGAAGCGGAGATCCTCCACCCCGAGGCCGCCATCGACCGCGTCGAGCTCACGGAACGCCTGAACGAGAAGGGCTTCGCGGTATGGGATGCCCGCTCTCCCGAGGAGTACCGCGGCGAGAAGGGGCAGAACAAGCACCTGGGCCATATCCCCGGCGCGGTGAACATGGAGTGGACCCGGGTCATGGACCCGGAGCGTGGTCTGCGCATTCGCGATTACGCCGAGCTGATCACCGAACTGGAGGCACTGGGCCTGACCCCGGACATGGAGGTCGCCACCCATTGCCAGAGCCACCACCGCAGCGGCTTCACCTGGCTGGTGGGCCGTGCGCTCGGCTTCGACAAGATCCGTGGCTACGCCGGCTCCTGGAAGGAGTGGGGCAATCGCGACGACACCCCGATCGAAAAGCCGTAAGCTGGGCCCCTTTGGGGGCGACCTCGGGACCGCTTCCCCACTCACTTCAGAGACCCCCTGCCTTGTCCCTCGCCAAGCTGTTTGCCCTGATCCAGTATCCGCTGCCCCACCACCTGCTCTCGCGGCTGGTGGGGTGGCTGGCCGAGTGCCGCATTCCCTGGCTGAAAAACGCCCTGGTGCAGGCCTTTATCCGCCAGTTCCGGGTCGACATGGATGAGGCCGCCGAACCCGACCCGACGGCCTACGCCACCTTCAACGACTTCTTCACTCGCGAACTGGAGGAAGGGGTCCGACCTATCGGCGAGGGGATAGTCAGTCCCGCCGACGGCACCCTGTCGCAGTTCGGCCCCATCGAGGCTGGCCAGCTACTGCAGGCCAAGGGGCACCGCTTCTCGGCCATGGAGCTGCTCGGCGGCGACGGCGAGGCGGCACGGCGCTACCTGGGCGGCAGCTTCGCCACCGTCTACCTCTCCCCGAGCGACTATCACCGGGTGCATATGCCGGTCAGCGGCACCCTGACCGAGATGGTCTATGTGCCCGGCCGGCTCTTCTCGGTGAACGCCGCCACCACCGAGCATGTGCCCAACCTGTTTGCCCGCAATGAGCGCCTGGTGTGCCACTTCGACACCGCGTACGGCCCCATGGCCGTGGTGCTGGTGGGGGCGATGATCGTCGCCGCCATCGAGACGGTATGGGCCGGTCAGATCACCCCGCTGCCCAGAGGCGACGTGCAACGCATCCGCTTCGACACGCCGGTGCGACTCGAGAAGGGCGAGGAGATGGGACGCTTCAAGCTTGGCTCCACGGTGGTGATGGCGTTCAGTGAGCCGGTGGCCTTCGCCGATGGCATCGCGCCCGGCGCGAAGGTGCAGATGGGGCAGACGCTCGGCAGCGTCTAGCAGCGCGGCGTGGCGAAGGCCATCACCTCCGCGACGCTCTCCTGGCCCAGCGCCAGCTGGATCAGCCGGTCGATGCCCAGCGCCACCCCGCTGCCCTCGGGCATGCCATGCGCCAGCGCCGCCAGCAGGCGGACATCAACCTCCACCTCGGGCAGCCCCGCCGCCCGGCGGGCGATGTTGTCCTCGTCGAATCGCGCCGCCTGCTCCTCGGCATCGGTGAGCTCATCGTAGCCGTTGGCCAGCTCCAGCCCGTCCAGATAGAGCTCGAAGCGCGAGGCCACCCACACGCCGTCCTCCGGATCGCGGTGACGCCGCGCCAGGGCCGCCTGGCTGGCCGGGTAGTCAACCACCACGTCGATGCCCTCTCGGCCGAGATAGGGTTCGATTGCAAGGCTCAACAGCAGGTCGAGGCAGTCGTCCCGGGAGGCCTCGGCCATCTCCAGCCCACCCCGCTGCCCAGCCAGCAGTCGAAGCGCGGCGAGCTCGATGCTGAAAGGATCGATGGCCAGATGCTCGCGGAACAGCTCGCGGTAGCGACGGCACCGCAGCGGGCCCGGGGCGCGACCCAGCACGCGGTGCACCAGCGCGACCGCCTCCTCGATCAGCTCATCCAGGGAAAACTCGGGGCGATACCACTCCAGCAGAGTGAACTCGAGATTGTGGCGTCGCCCCACCTCGCCATCACGGAAGCAGCGCGCCAGCTGGAAGATCGGCCCTGAGCCTGCGGCCAGCAGCCGCTTCATGGCAAATTCCGGCGAGGTCTGCAGCCACAGCCGCTCGCGGCCGGCGGGGGTAGTGGCCTCGACGCTCAGGGAGGCCAGGTGCAGATCGGTACTGCCGCCATGGCCCAGCACCGGGGTCTCCACTTCCAGCACGCCGCGCGCGGCGAAGAAGGCCCGCACCTCGGCGAGCAGGCACGCCCGCTCGCGCAGCGTCTCGAGCGACGCCGTGGGTTGCCAGTCAGTGACCATCAGGCGCGGGAAACGTAGTCTCCGGAGCGCGTGTCGACCTTCAGGATTTCACCCTGATTGATGAACAGCGGCACGCGGACCACGGCGCCGGAGGACAGCGTCGCCGGCTTGGAGCCGCCCTGGGCGGTGTCGCCCTTGAGGCCCGGATCGGTCTCGACCACTTCCAGTTCGATGAAGTTGGGCGGGGTCACGCTGATGGCGTTGTCGTTCCACAGGGTCACGGTGTAGGCCACTTGCTCCTTGAGCCACTTGACGGTATCGCCCAGGGCCTTCTTCTCGACGGCGTACTGCTCGAAGGAACCGTCGGTCTTCATGAAGTGCCACATCTCGCCGTCGGAGTAGAGGTACTCCATATCCAGGTCCATGACGTCGGCGCCTTCCAGGGATTCGCCTGACTTGAAGGTGCGCTCCCAGACCCGGCCGGTGATCAGGTTGCGCAGCTTGACGCGGTTGAACGCCTGACCCTTGCCCGGCTTGACGAATTCATTCTCGACAATCGCACAGGGATCGCCATCCAGCATCACCTTCAGACCGCCCTTGAATTCATTGGTAGAATAGTTCGCCATCTTCTCTCACTCATGGTCGAGCGCACCCCCGGAACCCGGGGGTGCGCTGGGAAACGACATTCGACGAGGCCAGGGTTCCAGGAACCCGCCTCGCCCGCATTGACTGGTGCCGCATGATAACCCGAAGCCCCGCCCTTTTGCAGCGTCACGACGAGGCCAGGCCGCTGGCCGCGCCCCCCCCCTGGCAGGCGCAGTTGGCGGGCGCGATCCGCGACCCGGCCGAACTGTGCCGGCGCCTCGGGCTGGAAGACGCTTGGCAGCCCGGCGCCGAGGCGGGTCACGCCCTCTTCGAGGTCCGGGTTCCCGAGGCCTTCCTCTCCCGCATGCGCCCGAACGACCCGGCCGATCCCTTGCTGCGCCAGGTGCTGCCGCTGGGCGAGGAAACCTTGCTGTTCCCCGGCTATGTCGCCGATCCCCTGGAAGAGGCGACGCATACTCCCGCGAAAGGGTTGATCCACAAGTACGCCGGCCGGGTGCTGCTGATCACCAGCCCCACCTGCGCGGTGAACTGCCGCTACTGTTTTCGCCGCCACTTCCCCTATGGCGACAACTCGCCCTCCCGGGCCCAGTGGGAAGCAACCCTGGACACGCTGCGTGATGACCCCACGATCCGTGAGGCGATCCTCTCCGGCGGTGACCCGCTCGCCGCCAGCGACCGCCAGCTGGCCTGGCTGGTCGAACGCCTGGACGCCATCCCCCAGCTCACGCGGCTGCGCATCCACACTCGACTGCCGGTGGTGATCCCCGATCGCGTCGATGACGCCCTGCTCGAGTGGCTCGGCGCTACCCGCCTGCAGCGGGTGGTGGTGCTGCATATCAACCACGCCAACGAGATCGACAATGCCGTTGTAGAAGCCTGCGAGCGGCTCAAGGCCGCCGGCGTCACCCTGCTCAACCAGGGCGTGCTGCTACGCGGGGTCAATGATGGCGTGGACGCCCTGGCCGCACTCTCCGAACGGCTCTTCGCGGCCGGTGTGCTGCCCTACTACCTCCACGTGCTCGACCCGGTGGCCGGCGCCGCCCACTTTGACGTACCGGACGACGAGGCCCGCGCGCTGGTCGCCGGCCTGCGAGACATGCTGCCGGGGTTCCTGGTGCCGAGGCTGGTCAGGGAGATCCCCGGCGAGGGGAGCAAGACGCCGCTGTAGCCACAAGCTGCAAGCACCTGGGGAAGCGGCGCCGCGGCTCAACTATTTCGCTACCGCCAGCGATTCGGCGGTCACATTGGGCGCCGGCGCCTGGCTCGAGAGGTGCCGGTTGATGGCGCTCATCACCCCCTTCATGGAGGCGCTGGTGATGCTCTCGTCGGTCCCGACCCCGAACACCGCCTTGCCGTCGATGCGCACTTCCACGTAGGCGATCGCCTCGGCGTCGGCGCCCTGGCCACGAGAGTGCTCGTGGTAGTCGATGATCTCCACGTCGTGGCCGGCACCGGACAGCGCCTTGATATACGCGGCCAGCGGACCGTTGCCCTCGCCCTGGATGGTACGGCGCTCGCCGTGCTCCTCGATGGTCGCCTCCAGGCTCACCTTCGGGCTGTCGGGCTCCGAGAAGAGACGGTGGCTGATCAGCGCATAAGGCACTGTCTGCCCGAGGTACTCATCGGCGAAGGCCTGATAGATCATCTGGGAGGTGATCTCCTTGCCCGTGCGATCGGCGACCTCCTGCACCACCTGGCTGAATTCGATGGAGAGACGGCGGGGCAGTTCGATGCCGTGCTCCTGCTCCAGCAGATAGGAGATTCCCCCCTTGCCCGACTGGCTATTGACGCGAATCACCGCCTCATAGCTGCGGCCCACGTCCAGCGGATCGATGGGCAGGTAGGGAACGTCCCAGATGGCGTCCGGGTTGGCGCGGCGATCGGCCATGCCCTTCTTGATGGCGTCCTGGTGGGAGCCTGAGAAGGCGGTGAACACCAGATCGCCCACGTAGGGGTGACGCGGATGCACCGGCAGCTGGTTGCAGTACTCCACCTCGCGCATGATCGGCGTGATATTGGAGAAGTCGAGCCCCGGGTGGACGCCCTGGGTGTAGAGGTTCATGGCCAGGGTGACAATATCGACGTTGCCGGTGCGCTCACCATTGCCGAACAGGGTGCCCTCGACGCGGTCGGCGCCGGCCATCAGGGTCATCTCGGCGGCCGCCACTCCGGTGCCGCGATCGTTGTGCGGATGCACGCTGACGATCAGGGCGTCGCGATCGTTCACGTGTCGGCAGAACCACTCCACCTGGTCGGCGTAGTTGTTGGGCGTCGCCACCTCCACGGTGGCCGGCAGGTTGACGATCATCGGCGTCGCGGCAGTGGCACCATAGGCAACCATCACCGCCTCGACGATCTCCTTGGCGAAGTCCATTTCGGTGGTGGTAAACAGCTCCGGCGAGTACTGGAAGGTCCAGTTTGTCTCGGGCGCCTCGCTCATGCGCTGCCGGATGCGGGTGGTGGCGTCCACAGCGATCTGGATGCACTCGGGCTTGCTGACGTTGAACACCACCCGGCGGAACATCGGATCGGTGGCGTTATAGACGTGGACGATGGCGCTCCTCGCCCCCTTGATCGCCTCGAAGGTACGGTCGATCAGGTGGTCGCGGGCCTGGGTCAGCACCTGGATGGTCACGTCATCGGGGATCTTGCCGTTGTCGATCAGTGAGCGCACGAAGTCGAAATCGGTCTGGGAGGCCGAGGGGAAGCCCACCTCGATCTCCTTGAAGCCGATCTTGACCAGCAGATCGAACAGGCGCTGCTTGCGCTCCTGATCCATGGGATCGATCAGCGACTGGTTACCGTCGCGCAGATCGACGCTGGTCCAGATCGGCGGCTGCTCGATGCGTCGACTGGGCCACTGGCGGTCTGGCAGGTCCACGGCGACGAAGGGGCGGTACTTGGCGGCGGGGTTGTCGAGCATCATGGCGGCGTTCTCCCTGGGCGACGGTGCGGCGAAATCAGTGGGCGGTGCAGAAACGATGACGCCCCGACGGGCGCTGGCCAGTCGGGGCGTCGAGACTCGCTTCATCTATGATCGCACAGACGACAGCACCTTGGCTGACGCGAGCGACCCTCTGGGCATACATGGCATGGCTGAAGGGGGGGGTGGACATGGTACAACCTCGTTTTCGACCGGACTCCAGGCGATGCAAGTACATCTCCACTCGCTATTCAGGCGAGGGCTGGTAGTCGTAGGTCGAGGCTGTACGCAGTCATATTCATAACTCTAGAGAATCAAGGTTGAGCCCCTTTGTCAACCTTCTGCGTCCAGCGCTTGCCGGCTTAACGCCGTTGGCGATCCAGCAGCGCCTCCATGCGCGAGAGCTGGTCGCGCATCTGACGCACGTCGTCACGCAGGCCGTGCAGCTCGGCGGCCTCGCCCTCCCCGGTCTCCAGCTCGATGGCCAGGCTCTCCTTCTGCATCACATCGAGCACGATACCGATCATCATGTTCAGGAAGATAAAGGCGTTGAGGAAGATAAAGGTGAGAAAGTAGATCCAGGCGTAGGGGTAGTGCTCCATGGTCGGGTAAAGCACCGCCGTGGCCCAGCTCTCGAAGGTGGCTACCTGGAACAGCGTCAGCATGGCCAGCGAGATGTTGCCCCACAGCTTCTCGTCCACGCTGGCGAAGAGGAAGCTGCCAAGGGCGCCGTAGATGTAGAAGATGATGAACATCAGCAGCACCACGTAGCCCATGCGCGGAATCGACTTGAACAGCGCGGCGATCAGCATGCGCAGCTCAGGGATCATCGATACCAGACGCAGCACCCGGAAGATACGCAGCAGGCGGGCCAGCAGCACCATCTCCGAGTCATCCAGGGGTATCAGGCTGGCGGTCACGATCAGGAAATCGAAGATATTCCAGCCCTTGCGGAAGAAGTCGCGCAGGCGCTTCTCGGCAGCCATGCGGATCAGGATTTCTATCAGGAAGAACACCGTCACCGCCACATCGAGCCACAGCATCGCCGCCTGAAACCGGCTGACCTCCTCCTCGTAGGTCTTGGCGCCGATCAGCAGCGCAGAAACCACGATGATGGTGATCACCGTAAGTTCGAAGGCCTTGTGGGAACGCAGCCGCTCGAAGCGGTCGCGCCAGGTCTCGAAACTTGCGCTCACGGTTCCTGCTCCTCCAGGTCCACCTGGCGATAGCCGATCAGGTAGAGCACGGCATCGAGGCCGAGCGTCGAGATCGAGTGGCTGGCCTGGGCACGCACCAGCGGCTTGGCGCGAAAGGCGATACCGAGCCCGGCCGCCGCCAGCATCTTGAGGTCGTTGGCGCCGTCGCCCACGGCGATGGTCTGCTCCATGGCGAGCCCCTCGCGCGCGGCGATCTCGCGCAGCAGCTCGGCCTTGCGGTCGGCGTCGAGGATCGGTTCCCTGACCTCGCCGGTGACCTTGCCGTTCTCGATCAGCAGTTCGTTGGCGTGGACCTCGTCGAAGCCGAGCGTCTGTTGCAGGTGGCGGGCGAAGTAGGTGAAACCACCGGAGAGGATGGCGGTTCGGTAGCCCAGGCGCTTGAGCTGGGCCATCAGCCGCTCCACGCCATCCATCAGCGGCAGCGACTCAGCGATCTCGGCCAGCACCGACTCGTCCAGCCCCTTGAGCTTGGCCATGCGTTCGCGAAAGCTCTGCGGGAAGTCCAGCTCGCCGCGCATGGCGCGCTCGGTCACCTCCGCCACCTCGTCGTAGACGCCGTGGCGGCGGGCCAGCTCGTCGATGACCTCGGCCTGAATCAGGGTCGAATCCATATCGAAGCAGACCAGCCGCCTGTGCCGGCGCCAGATGGAGTCCTCCTGGATGGCGATGTCCACGCCATGCATGGCCCCCAGGGCCAGCGCTTTTTCGCGCAACGCGTCGAGGTCGATCTCCTCGCCACGCAGCCAGCACTCCACGCAGGCACCCTGGATGCTGTCGTGATCCCGGGGCACGCCGCCGTCCAGCGGTTCGCGCCCGGAGAGGCGGTGGATCAGCTCCACGGTCAGGCCGTGACCGGCGGTCAGCGCGCCCACCTCGGCCAGAATGCCGGCGGGAAGATGCGGCGCCAGCAGGGTCAGGATCAGCCGCGGCTGGCTGGCCTGGCTGCTCCAGCGCTGGTAGTCCTCCGCGCTGACCTGGATCGCCTGGACATCAAGTCCCAGGGCCTCGCCGGCGGCAGCGAGCGCTCCCTCCAGGTCGGCCTCATGGTCCAGGCCCACCAGCGCCTCCAGGGAGAGCATCCCGAAGGTCACGCTCTGGTTGATGTCCAGCAGGCGCGCACCGCTCGTCGCCAGGGCCTTGCCCAGGCCGGCCAGTTGGCCCGGGCGAGCCGCGCCGATGGCGCGGATCAGTACTCGTCGTGTCATCCCGCTATCTCCAACCGGTCCACCTTCTGCAGGCCGCGGGGCAGCTTGCTGCCGCGCCGGCCGCGCTCGCTGCAATAATACGCGAGATCGTCGGGCTTGAGGGTGAGGTGGCGCCTGCCGGCGTGGACCACCAGGCTGGCACCGGCCGGCACCAGCACCAGGTCGCGCACGAACTCCTCGCGCCGCGCCGCTCGAGGACCGGGAATGTCGATCATCTTGTTGCCCTTGCCCTTGGTCATCTCCGGCAGGTCCGCCAGAGGGAAGACCAGCAGGCGACCCTCATTGGAGACCGCTACCACCTGGGTACCCTCCCCTCCCGGCACCGCCTTCGGCGGCAGCACATTGCAGCCCTTGGGCACCGAGAGCACCGATTTGCCGGACTTGTTCTTGCCCACCAGGGCCTCCAGGGGGACCACGAAGCCGTAGCCGCCGTCGGAGGCGAGCAGATAGCGGGTCGCTGGAGGCGCCAGCATCACCCCGGCCATATGCGCGCCGGCCACCACGTTGACGCGGCTGGTGACAGGCTCGCCCTGGCCGCGGGCGCTCGGCAGGTTGTGGGCCTGCAGGGTATAGGCGCGTCCGGTGTCATCCAGCAGCACCAGCGGCTGATTCGTCTTGCCCCGGGCGGCGAGATGGAAGCGGTCCCCGGCCTTGTAGGAGAGCCCGGCGGGATCGATCTCGTGCCCCTTGGCGCTGCGGATCCAGCCCTTCTCGGAAAGCACCACGGTGACCGGGTCGGCGCCGACCAGTTCCACCTCGGAAAGCGCCCGGGCCTCCTCACGCTCGACGATGGGCGAGCGGCGTTCGTCGCCATGGGCCTCGGCGGCGGCGCGCAGCTCCTCCTCGATCAGATTGGTGAGCGCCGCCTCGTTGCCGAGCAGCTCCTGGAGGCGCTTGCGCTCGGCCTCGAGCTCCTCCTGTTCGCCGCGGATCTTCATCTCCTCGAGCTTGGCCAGATGGCGCAGGCGCAGCTCGAGGATCGCCTCGGCCTGGCGCTCCGACAGCCCGAAGGCCGCCATCAGCGCCGGCTTTGGCTCATCCTCCTCACGGATGATCCGGATCACCTCGTCGATATTGAGGTAGGCGATCAGCAGCCCCTCGAGGAGATGCAGACGGTCCTCGACCTTGCCCAGGCGGTGCTCCAGCCGTCGGCGCACGGTGGAGCGACGGAAGCGCAGCCACTCGCCGAGCAGATCGGGCAGTGGCATCACCCGCGGCCGACCGTCGAGGCCGATCACGTTGATATTGACGCGGATGTTCTTCTCGAGATCGGTGGTGGCGAACAGGTGCGCCATCAGCGACTCGATGTCGACGCGGTTGGAGCGCGGCTCGATCAGCAGGCGGGTCGGCTCCTCGTGGGTCGACTCGTCGCGCAGGTCGGCCACCATGGGCAGTTTCTTGGCCTGCATCTGGGCAGCGATCTGCTCGAGGATCTTGGCCCCGCTCACCTGATAGGGCAGCGCGGTGACCACGATGCTGCCCTCCTCCATCACGTAGCGGGCACGCAGCTTCACCGAGCCGCGCCCGCTCTCGTAGAGCTTTCGAAGGTCGGCACGGGGCGTGATGATCTCCGCCGCGGTGGGAAAGTCCGGTGCTGGCAGATACGTGACCAGATCCGCGGTGGTGGCCTCGGGGTGGCGCAGCAGATGGCAGGTCGCCTCGACCACCTCGTTGACGTTGTGCGGCGGAATGTCTGTCGCCATGCCCACGGCGATACCGGTGCCGCCGTTGAGCAGGACGTGGGGCAGACGTGCCGGCAGCACCACCGGCTCGTTCATGGTGCCGTCGAAGTTGGGGGTCCAGTCCACGGTGCCCTGGCCGAGCTCGGCGAGCAGCACCTCGGCGAACTTCGACAGCCGCGCCTCGGTGTAGCGCATGGCGGCAAACGACTTGGGGTCGTCGGGACTGCCCCAGTTGCCCTGGCCATCCACCAGCGGATAGCGGTAGCTGAAGGGCTGGGCCATCAGCACCATGGCCTCGTAGCAGGCGCTGTCGCCGTGGGGATGAAACTTGCCCAGCACGTCGCCGACGGTGCGCGCCGACTTCTTGTACTTGGCGTTGGCCCCCAGCGCCAGTTCCCGCATGGCGTAGACGATGCGCCGCTGCACCGGCTTCATGCCATCGCCGATGTGGGGCAGCGCCCGGTCGAGGATGACGTACATCGAGTAGTCGAGGTAGGCCTTCTCGGAGTACTCGCGGAGGGAGAGACGCTCGACGTCACCCTCCGCCACCTGAATATCCATGGTCATAAGGGGATCAGACCTCTATGTCAGCGAGGTTGCCGTAGTCTTCCAGCCAGCTCTTGCGGTCGGGGGCACGCTTCTTGGCCAGCAGCATGTCCATCATCTCCATGGTGCCGTCGCCCACTTCACGGGTCAGCTGCACCAGGCGACGGGTCTCCACCGCCATGGTGGTCTCGCGCAGCTGCAGCGGGCTCATTTCGCCCAGGCCCTTGAAGCGCTGGACGTTCACGGTGCCGCGCTTGCCCTCCAGCTTGCGCAGGATCGCCGCCTTCTCGCTCTCGTCCAGGGCGTAATGCACCTCCTTGCCCAGGTCGATGCGGTAGAGCGGCGGCATGGCCACGTAGACGTGGCCGGCATCCACCAGCGCCGGGAAGTGGCGCACGAAGAGCGCGCAGAGCAGCGTGGCGATATGCAGGCCGTCGGAGTCGGCGTCGGCGAGGATGCAGATCTTGTGGTAACGCAGCTTGGTGAGGTCGTCGCTGACCGGATCCATGCCCACGGCGACGGCGATGTCATGGACCTCCTGGGAGCCGTAGATATCGTGGGACTCCACTTCCCAGGTGTTGAGTATCTTGCCGCGCAGCGGCAGGATCGCCTGACTCTCGCGGTTGCGGGCCTGCTTGGCGCTGCCGCCGGCAGAGTCGCCCTCCACCAGGAACAGCTCGCTAAGGGCCGGATCCTGGCCGGAACAGTCGGCCAGCTTACCGGGCAGCGCCGGGCCCGAGGTGACCTTCTTGCGCGCCACCTTCTTGGCACTCTTCTGGCGACGCTGGGCGGCATTGATCACCAGCTCCGCCAGCGCCTCGGCCTGGTCCACGTGGTGGTTGAGCCACAGCGAGAAGGCGTCCTTGACCACCCCGGAGACGAAGCCCGCCACGGTGCGCGAGGAGAGTCGCTCCTTGGTCTGTCCGGCAAACTGAGGGTCGAGCATCTTTACCGAGAGCACGTAGGAGACCCGCTCCCAGAGGTCCTCGGCGGTAAGCTTCACCCCCCGCGGCAGCAGACTTCGGTACTCGCAGAACTCGCGCAGGGCCTCGAGCAGGCCAGCGCGCAGGCCGTTGACGTGGGTGCCGCCCTGGGGCGTGGGAATCAGGTTGACGTAGCTCTCCAGCAGAGGCTCGCCGCCCTCGGGCAGCCACTGGATCGCCCAGTCCACGCCGTGCTCGTCATCGGCAAAGTGGCCGATGAAAGGCGACTGAGGCAGCACCTCATAGCCATCGGTGGCCTGGGCCAGGTAGTCGCGCAGGCCATCCTCGTACTGCCACTCGCTCTCGGTGCCGTCGGCCTCCATCAGACTCACCTTGAGGCCGGGGCAGAGCACCGCCTTGGCGCGCAACAGATGCTTC
Source organism: Pseudomonadota bacterium (assembly GCA_051751685.1). Lineage (GTDB taxonomy): Bacteria > Pseudomonadota > Gammaproteobacteria > Pseudomonadales > Halomonadaceae > Halomonas. Next base: position 109,144 of record JBNJLE010000007.1, read on the forward strand.
AGCCGACCGACCGCCAGTCGTGGGCTGTCGAAGTAGCTCGTCTCGGGCCAGAAGCGCAGCACGGTGCCGGTATGGCGCTTGCCCACACTGCCGATCACCGACAGCTGGGAGACCGGTTCGCCGTGCTCGAAGGCGACGGCGTAGCGGTTGCCATCGCGCAGCACTTCCACCTCGAGGCGCTTGGAGAGCGCATTGACCACCGAGACGCCCACGCCATGCAGCCCCCCGGAGAACTTGTAGCTGGCATTGGAGAACTTGCCGCCGGCATGCAGCCGGGTAAGGATAAGCTCCACGCCGGAGACGCCGTGCTCCGGGTGGATATCGATGGGCATGCCGCGACCATCATCGGCAACCTCGATGCCGCCATCCTCGAACAGTCGCACGCTCACCTGGCTGGCATGACCGGCCAGCGCCTCGTCGACGCTGTTGTCGACCACCTCCTGGATCAGGTGGTTGGGGCGGCTGGTGTCGGTATACATGCCCGGGCGCTTGCGCACCGGCTCGAGGCCGGAAAGCACCTCGATCGAGCTGGCACTGTATTGCGTCATAAGTCGTCCGGTTCCTTATGTTGTCGGGGCCGCCATGCCGGCGGCAGGGCATGGCCGCCATGGGCCAGCAGGACCGTCAAGTGCCCGGCCAGGGCGGCGAAGCCGTGGTCGGCTCCCGGGTGCATCAGGGTGCGGGCACCGCGGTAGAGGGCGAAAGCCTCTGACGGGTTCAGCACCTCGTCGGCGGTGCCCAGCAGGAGCAGGTAGCGCTCGGGCGCGGTGACCCGCGCCGGCGTCAGCGCCGCCAACTCGGCCAGGTGCACCTCTCCCACCGTAAAGTGCTCGCCGGTGGTGGCGTTGACGAATACCTCGTCGACCCAGTCGGCCACCAGCCGGGCAGGGGCCACCGCGGGATTGATCAGGGCGGCGCGCAGGCCGTGGTGCTCGGCCAGACAGGTGGCCAGGAAGCCGCCCATGGAGCTGCCCGCCAGCAGCGGCGCGGGGCCGAGCTCGGCGAGCCGCGACTCGGCCAGTGCCAGGGCGTCGGCCGGGCGATGGGTCAACTGGGGCGTGGCGCAGGCCAGGCCCAGATAAGCACAGGCCTCTCTCACCCACACCGCCTTGGGTGAATCGACGCCGCTGTTGAAGCCGTGCAGGTAGAGCACCCCGCTGGCCGGCTTTGTCCGGCAGGGGGCGCTCAGCATAGCGCAACTGCTGTACGAACAGCCAGTATCACGTGGAGACCTTGCCGTTCGCTTCCGCCGCCCATGCCGCCTCGATCAGCGCCCGGGTGGACGCATCCATGGCCTCCAGGCCCTCGCGGCTCTCGAGGATGCGCTGGGTTTCGCCGGCGATCTGCTTGCCCAGTTCCACCCCCCACTGATCGAAGGGGTTGATCCCCCAGAGCGTCGCCTGCACGAACACCTTGTGCTCATAGAGGGCGATCAGTGCGCCCAGCGTAGACGGCGTCAGTTCGTCCAGCAGCAGGGTAGTGGAGGGCTGATTGCCGCGATAGCGCTTGTGTCTGGGACGTTCGCCAGGCTCATCGATGGCCTCATCGCCCAGCGCCAGCAGCCGCGACTGGGCAAAGCAGTTGGCCAGGGTCAACCGATGCTGCCCCTTGAGATGCTGGCGGGTCGCGTCGTTCTCTACCTCATCGTAACGCCTGAGCGGGGCGATAAAGTCACACTCTACCGACTGGGTCCCCTGATGCAGCAGCTGGTAGAAGGCGTGCTGAGCATTGGGGCCCAGCTGTCCCCACAGTACCGGACAGGTGGAGTAGCCCACCTCGTGCCCCTGGGCCGTCACCGACTTGCCGTTGGACTCCATCTCGAGCTGCTCGAGGTAGGCGGCAAAATACTCCAGGCGACCGTCATAGGGCAGGATGGAATGGGCGCGAATATCCAGGAAATTGACATTCCAGATCCCGGCCAGGGCCAGCAGCACCGGCAGATTGTCGGCCAGCGCGGCGGTGCGAAAGTGCTCGTCCATGGCATGAGCCCCGGCCAGCAGCTCCCGAAAACGCCGCATGCCGACCACCAGGGCGATGGGCAGGCCGATGCCACCCCACAGCGAGTAGCGACCGCCAACCCACTCCCAGAACTCGAGCTGGTGGGCGGGCGCAATGCCCCACTCGGCCATCTTCTCGGGGCTCGCCGAGACGCCGATGAAGTGCTGGCGCATCACCAGCTCGGTGTCGACGCCCTCTTCACCCTCCAGGCGTGCCATCAGCCAGTCCCGGGCGGTGCGCGCATTGGAGAGCGTATCGATGGTGGTAAAGGACTTCGACGACAGCACGAAGAGCGTAGCCTCGGGGTCGAGGCGTGCCAGGCAGTCGGCCAGCTGGGAGCCGTCCATGGTGGAAGCAAAGTGCACCTCCACGCGATGAACGTCGCGCAGGCGATAGTCAGCCAGGGCGTGGGTCACCATCAGCGGGCCGAGGTCCGAGCCACCCACGCCCAGGTTGACCACGTGGCGGATGGCCCGGCCAGTGGCACCGCGCCACTGGCCGGTGTGGAAGCGCTCGACCATGGCCTCCATGTGGTCGAGAGTGCGATGCACGCCGGGCACCACATCCTCGCCTTCCACCACCAGCGAGGCACCCTCCGGCAGACGCAGGGCCGTGTGCAGCGCCGGGCGGTTCTCGCTGAGGTTGACCCGCTCACCGCCCAGCAGCCGCTGGATGGCCCCGGGGACGTCCGCCTGCTCGGCCAGCGCCAGCAGGTGCGCCAGGGTCTCGGCGGACCAGCGCTGCTTGGAGAGATCCACGGTCAGGCCGGCGGCACGGCGAGTGAAGCGCGCCTGGCGATCCGACTCATCGGTAAACAGTTCCCGCAGGTGGCGGCGGCCCAGTGCCTTGGCGTGGGCTTCGAGCCCACGCCAGGCGTCGCTCTGATCGATCATCCTATCCTCCTTGAAACCCGGCGGGTGCAGGGTCATGGCGGCGCGCGTAGAATGGCGCCCGTTCCCGCATTTCTGGCCTGATCATGAGTGATGCATCTTACCGTGACGCAATCTTTTCGACACCCCTGGACCGAGTGGCACGCTTCTCCTTCGATGAGCGGGTCGTCGCCTGTTTTCCCGACATGATTCGCCGTTCGGTGCCGGGCTACGGGCAGATCCTGGGCATGCTGGGGCTGATTGCCCGCCGGCACCTGCGCCACGGCGCTCGCGTCTACGACCTGGGCTGCTCGCTCGGGGCCGGCGGCCTGTCACTGGCCGGCCAGCTCTCTCCCGAGGCCTTCCGCTATGTCGGTGTGGACCTCTCCCCTGCCATGGTGACCCGGGCCCGCGAGACGCTGGCCGCCGAATGCCCCGACCATGCCATCCAGGTCATCGAGGGCGATATCCGCACCCTGGACTATGAACCCGCGGGCATGATCGTGCTCAACTTCACCCTGCAGTTCCTGCCCCCGGCGGATCGGGAAGCGGTGATGGAGCGTCTTTTCGCCGCGCTGGAACCCGGCGGCGTACTGGTGCTCTCCGAGAAGATTCGTGCCGAGGACGAGGCGGAGAATGCCTGGCTGGTAGAGCGCTACCACGACTTCAAGCGTGCCAACGGCTACAGCGACATGGAGATCAGCCAGAAGCGCACGGCGCTCGAGAACGTACTGGTGCCGGACACCCTGGCCGAGCACCACGCCCGCCTGGGCCGGCGCGGCTTCTCCCGCGTCCACACCTGGTTCCAGCTGCTCAACTTCGCCTCCCTGGTGGCGTTCAAGGACGAGGCCTTCAAGACCGCCGGCGCCGCGGCGCCCCGGGAGGAGTGAGCATGCCGATTCCCGCCGTCCACCGCGACCTCTACCGCGCCCTCCTCGACCAGGGCCTCGACACCTGGCTGGCCCGGCTTCCCGAGCAGCTCGCCCGCGGCCTCGACCGCCGGCGCTTTGGCGACCTGCCCGCCTGGGAGAAGGCGGTAACCAAGCTGCCGGCGCTGCCCGATGCTCGGCGGGTGAGCCTGGACGCCGACTCGGTCAGCGTCGAGGTCACGCTCACCGACAGCCAGCGCCGCCAGGCCGAAAACCTGCTGCACCAGCTCGCCCCCTGGCGCAAGGGACCCTTCTCGCTCGGCGGCATTGCCATCGACACCGAGTGGCGCTCCGACTGGAAGTGGCAGCGCGTGGCATCCCACCTGGCGCCCCTGGCGGGCAGGAAGGTTCTCGACGTGGGCGGCGGCAGCGGCTATCACGGCTGGCGCATGGCCGGAGCGGGCGCCGCCTTCGTGCTGGTGATCGACCCCTCCCCGCGCTTCTTCTGGCAATTCCGTGCGGTGCGCCACTTCGTGGGCGACGCCGACCAAGGCCGAACCCACTTCCTGCCGGTCGGCATCGAGGAGGTCCCCGAGAATCTCGCTGTCTTCGATACGGTGTTCTCCATGGGAGTGCTCTACCATCGACCCTCCCCGCTGGAGCACCTGCTTCAGCTCAGGGCCGCCCTGCGCCCCGGTGGCGAGCTGGTCCTGGAGACCCTGGTGGTAGAGGGCGATGCGACCAGAGTACTGCTGCCGGGAGAGCGCTATGCCGCCATGCCCAACGTCTACTTCCTGCCCTCCTCTGCCGCGCTTTGCCACTGGCTTGTGCGCTGCGGCTTTACTGATGTGCGGGTGGTGGACGAGGCGGTGACGACCACCGACGAGCAACGCGCTACCGAGTGGATGACCTACCAGTCACTGGCCGACTTTCTCGACCCCGAAGACCCGACCTTGACCCGGGAGGGCTATCCCGCCCCGCGCCGCGCGGTGGTCATTGCCAACCGGCCGCGCTAGCGGCGCAGGATCACCAGCCAGCGTCCCAGATTGAGCATACTGGCCAGGGAGGCGGCCACGTAGGTGAAGGCGCAGGCGGTGAGCACATGGCGGGCACCGGGCATATCGTAGGGGGGGATGTACTGCTTGAGCAGCGGCAACGCACGCTGGAAGCTGGCGTCGAACTCCACCGGCAGGGTCACCAGGTGCACCAGCGCCGCGGTGCCGAAGCTGATCACCGCGGCAACCACCACGATGGCGAGCCCGCCGGGCAGGCGAGTCAGCAGGAACAGCAGGGGGGCGGCCATCATCAGCACCGCCCCGAGCTTCTCGGCCTTCTGGGCCACCCCCACCAGCCTTGATCGTGCCAGCAGCGGCGCATAGCCCTGATGGTGCTGGATGGCATGCCCGACTTCGTGGGCCGCCACCGTCACTGCGGTGAGCGAGCGCCCGCCGTAGACCTCCGGCGACAGCCGCACCCGACGTGCCTCGGGGTCGTAGTGGTCACCCTGCTCGGTGGGCTCCACCTTGACCCCCTCGATGCCGAGACGCCGCAACAGGTGGTCGGCCAGCTCCGCTCCAGTACCGGGGTAGTCGTCGCGGCCACGGGCGTGGCGCTTGATCACCCATCGTGCCCAGAGGTTGGGCAGCAGGAAGAGGGCCAGCAGCAGGATAACGGCAACAATGATCATCGAGGCTTGGCTCCGGGTCGACTGTGAGGCATTGGACACAGCCTACCAGAACGGGTTTCCTCGAGGCCTAAAGCAGTTTGCGAATATCCTTTGCTTCCCAGTGGGGGAAGTACCTGCGCACCAGGGCATTGAGCTCCAGCTCGAAGCCGGCCCAATCCATCTCGCCGGGGCTCGTCGACTCCCCCTCGACCACGGCACGGATCATGCCCGCCCCCACGGTGACGTTGGTCAGTCGGTCGATGATGATGAAGCTGCCGGTGCCCGGGCTGGTCGCGTAGTCATCCAGCGGCACCTCGGCGGTCAGCCCCACCCGGCAGTGGGCGATGGCGTTGAGCTCCAGCCGCTCGGCCGGGTGTCGCGCCAGGGTGTTGACGTCCACCTGATGGAGGATCGCCTCGACCTGTCCCGCCACCGAGCGGCCGGCCAGGCGAATGTCGACCTGGCGCCCCGGGGTGAGCGCCTGCTCATGCATCCACACGATATCCGCCTCGAAGGCGTGGGCACTGGCCAGCTCGGCGTCCGCCGCGACGATCCAGTCGCCGCGGGAGATATCGATCTCGTCGGCCAGCGTCACGGTAATCGCCTGACCCGGCCAGGCCGCTTCCAGATCGCCGTCCCAGGTAACGATGCGCTCGACGGTGGAACACCGGCCGGAGGGCAGCACCTTGATCGCCTGACCGGGGCGCAGCACGCCCGCCTCCAGGGTGCCCGCATAGCCGCGGAAGTCCAGGTGGGGACGATTGACGTACTGCACCGGCAGGCGCAGGTCGGTCAGGTTGCGGTCACGGCTGATCTCGACACTCTCGAGCAGCTCCAGCAGTGTCGGTCCGGGTTGCCCATCGACCGAATACCAGGCAAGCGACTCGCTCCTGTTGACCACGTTGTCGCCCTTGAGCGCCGAGAGCGGCACGAAGCGAATGTCCCGGGCTTGAAGCTGTCCGGCAATCTCCTGGTACTCGGTGACAATCTCGTCGAAACGGGCCTCGGCGAAGTCCACCAGGTCCATCTTGTTCACCGCCACCACCAGGTGCTGGATGCCCAGCAGGTCGGCGATGAAACTGTGCCGACGGGTCTGGGTCTGCACGCCGTAGCGGGCGTCGATCAGAATGATTGCCAAGCTTGCGGTCGATGCCCCGGTGGCCATGTTGCGGGTGTACTGCTCATGCCCCGGCGTGTCGGCGATGATGAACTTGCGCCTGTCGGTAGAGAAGAAGCGGTAGGCCACGTCGATGGTGATGCCCTGCTCGCGCTCCGACTGCAGGCCATCCACCAGCAGGGCAAGATCGACCTCCTCGCCGGTAGTGCCGACCGTCTTCGAGTCGCGGGTGATCGCGGCCAGCTGGTCGTCGAAGATCATCTTGGAGTCGTGCAAGAGCCGGCCGATCAGAGTCGATTTGCCATCATCCACGCTGCCGCAGGTAATAAAGCGCAGCAGATCCTTGTTCTCATGCTCATGCAGATACTGCTCGATGTTGTCGGCGATCAGGGTCGATTGGTGTGACATCAGAAATAGCCCTCGCGCTTCTTCTTCTCCATGGAGCCGGCCTGGTCGTGATCGATGGCGCGGCCGCTGCGCTCAGAGGTGCGGGTGAGCAGCATCTCCTGAATGATCTCCGGCAACGTGGCGGCCGTGGATTCCACCGCTCCGGTGAGCGGGTAACAGCCCAGGGTGCGGAAACGCACCCACGTCTCCTCGGGCACCTCGCCGTCGGCCAGCGGCAGGCGCTCGTCGTCGACCATTATCAGCATGCCGTCGCGCTCCACCACCGGGCGCGGGGCGCTGAAGTAGAGGGGCACGATGGCAATGGACTCCAGGTAGATGTACTGCCAGATATCCAGCTCGGTCCAGTTGGAGAGCGGAAAGGCGCGGATCGACTCGCCCTTGTGGATCCGGGCGTTGTAGAGGTTCCACAGTTCCGGGCGCTGGTTCTTGGGATCCCAGCGGTGGAACTTGTCACGGAAGGAGAAAACACGCTCCTTGGCGCGGCTCGCCTCCTCGTCGCGGCGGGCCCCGCCAAAGGCGGCGTCGAAGCCGTACTTGTCCAGGGCCTGCTTGAGGGCCGCGGTCTTCATCACGTCGGTGTAGCCGCTGGAGCCGTGGTCGAAGGGGTTGATGCCGGCGGCGCGCCCCTCCTCGTTGGTGTGCACCAGCAATTCCATGCCCGCCTCGTCCGCCATACGGTCGCGAAAGGCGATCATCTCGCGGAACTTCCAGGTGGTGTCCACGTGAAGTAGCGGGAAGGGCGGCGGCCCGGGATAGAAGGCCTTGCGCGCCAGGTGCAGCATCACCGCCGAGTCCTTGCCGATGGAGTAGAGCATCACCGGGTTGCGGAACTCGGCCGCCACTTCGCGAAGGATGTGGATCGACTCCGCCTCGAGCTGCTGCAGGTGGGTCAGCCGCCGGGGCGATGGCACCGGGGAGTCGCGGCTCGTCCGGGCGAGCGACGGAGCGGTCGCGGCGTGAAGCGTGGTCATGGCCCGGGTACCTCGCGTGACGGTGGGCATGGGAATCATGCCACCGAGAATAACGCCGGACTGTTATGACTCAAAAGAATTAATGGCGATCTTTTTATGCCCAAAATTATTCTATGCACCCGCGTCACAGATCGACGCGTTCGACCCAGGTCGTGACGGCGCCATCCCCCAGGTCGAGCACCCGATAGCCCGGGCGTGATGCCTCGTCGATAGCGAAGGTCTCGGCGTGGGCCAGGAACTGGTCGGTGGTCGAAGGACAGCCCAATACGGCCACCTCCCCGTCTGCCAGTCGCCCACGGCCGGTGAAGGCCTGGTGGATATGGCCGCAGAGGATGGCACGTACCTGGCCGAAGGCGGAGAGGGTCTGCCAGAAGGCCTCACGATCCTTGAGCCCGAGGGCATCGAGCCACGCCGACCCCACCGGCAGCGGCGGATGATGCATGGCGATCAGGGTCGGCCGATCGTCTTCTTGCAGGCGCGCGGCCAGGGCGGCCAGACGCTCGGTGCCCAGCTCGCCATAGGCCTGACCGCTAACCTGGGTATGCAGCATCAGGATCCGCCAGGCACCAATGTCGAGTTCGTCGAGCAGCTCACGGGTCTCGGCCATCAGCGCCGGATCGTCATGGTTGCCGGCCAGCCAGCACCAGGGCGCTGCCAGGCGGCCCAGGGTGCGCTGCGCCAGCCGATAGGAGTCGGCAGTCTCGTCGTTGCTGATATCGCCGGTGACCAGCACCATGTCGGGTCGCTCACGGTTGACCGCCTCCACCACCGCTTCGAGCTGGCGCAGCGGAAAGCCCGCCCGGGCGCGGGCGGTGGGGTCGGCGTGGAGGTGACAGTCGCTGATCTGTACCAGTCGCAACATTAGAAAGGCTCTCGTCGGGCGCTGGTCCGCAGGGCGGATTCAGGGAAGCTGATTCAAGGAAGTTCTGGCAGGTCGAGGGAGTGGCCATGGGCCAGACCGTGCTCCAGCCACTCGCCAAGAAAGCGATTTAGCTGCAGCTTCTCATCGGGCTGGTGCATGCGCGAGTTGGGATAACGATAGCGGCCGTGGAAGTGTTTCTGGCGCTGGAAATCGGTGACCTCGGCCATGCGCACGTCGTGGTAGAGATGGACGCGCATGCGCGGAACTTCGATCATCGAGTCGAGCACGCCGCGCTGAGTCACCCGCACGATGCTGGTGTAAGGCGCCCGCTCCAGCAGCTCAAGGCTGAGCACGCCCAACCAGCGGCCGTCGCTTGCCAGCTCGATCTCGCGGGTCTCGCCGACCACCAGGTCGCCCAGCAGGCGCACAAGCCGCAGGAAGTTGATGCTGCACTCCCCCTGCAGGCCCCTGAGGTCGGTCACATAGGCACTTCTCTGCACACCGTCTTTTTGCACGCCATCTTTCCTCACACCATCTCTCCGATCAGCGTTTCTCCGCAAGCTAACTCCTCGCTCGCAGCGAGGCTCGCTCGACCGCCAGCCAGTGGAAGGCGATCAGGCACATGGCATTGTCGAGTCGTCCGGCCTGAAGGAGTTCCCAGGCCCTGCCAAACGGTAGCACATGCACGCGAATATCCTCGTGCTCCTCGTCGAGGCCGTGCACGCCGCCCAGCCCCTCGCTCTCCACCAGGCCGCAGAACAGGGTGACCCGCTCGTCGCAGGCTCCGGGGCTCGGGTAGTAGGCGTGAAGCTCGATGAGTTCGCCCACGACTGCATTAGCCTCCTCGAGGGATTCTCGACGGGCCACCTCGGCGGGAGACTCGCCACGCTCCACCAGCCCCGCCACCACCTCGAGCTTCCAGGGAGAGACGGGGTCGTCCAGGGCCCCGGCGCGAAACTGCTCCACCAGCACCACGGCATCGCGCTTCGCGTCGTAGAGCAGCACCCCTACGGCGTCGTGTCGATGATGCACCTCGCGCGTCATGGTGCCACTCCAGCCGCCCTGGAACAGGCGATGTCGCAACTGCAGGGCCTCCAGGCGAAAGAAGCCCTGGTGAAGGCAGCGTCGTTCCAGCAGGTCCACATCCGCGGCGGTGAAGGGCGCCGCCGCGGCCAGGTCCGGGACCTCGGGCGAATCACTCATGGCGGACTCCGCTTATGCAAGGACGATCATTATCATGACCGGGAGCGCAGATGCCAACCCGACCGCTGCCGAGCTTGGCCGCGTCATCGCCATGGCGTATGTTGCGGTTCCCAGCCATTCGAGGATGAGAGCCTATGAAGGGCCGCAACATGACCCGCTGGCGCGATCCGGCCAAGGACCCGCGCCAGGCGCCCAAGAGCGACCTGATCACCGCCGAAGGGGCCGAACGGCTGCGCGGCATCCTCGACCACCTCTCGAGGGTCAAGCGCCCCGCGCTTTCCGCCAAGGTGGGCGAGGCAGCCGCGCTGGGCGACCGCAGCGAGAACGCCGACTACACCTACAACAAGAAGGAGCTCAACCGGGTCATCGCCCGGATCCGCTATCTGACCAAGCGCCTCGACGAGCTCACGGTGGTGGACCACCTGCCGGCGGACACCGGCAAGGTCTATTTCGGCGCTTTCGTCACCCTGGAGGATGAGAAAGGCGAAGAGATGGCGATCCGCATCGTCGGCCACGACGAGATCGAGCCCGCCAACCGCTGGATCAGCGTCGACTCGCCGCTGGCAAAGGCTCTGCTCGGCAAGGCACGGGATGACGAGGCAACGGTAGCGGCGCCGGGCGGCGAGACCACCTACGTGATCACCGAGATCGCCTATCGCGACCCGGGGAAATAAGCCCGGTAGACCCGGAAGCGCCGATCGTCGGCCAGTATCTCGAAGCCGCCGAAGGCGCGCTCCAGCAGGTCCGGATAGGGGAGGAAGGCGTTGGCCACGATAATCAGCTGCCCGCCGGGCTCAAGATGCGCCGGGGCCTCGAGGATCAGCCGCGCCGAGGGGCCATAGTCGACGGCGCGTTCCTGATGGAACGGGGGATTGCTGACGATGGCGTCGAAGATCCGGCCTTCCAGGCTCGAGTAGACGTCGCTTTCCAGCACCTCGCCCCGCAGGCCGTTGGCAGCAAGCGTGCGGCGAGAGGCCTCCACCGCGAAGGCGTTGATATCGACCGCCGTGACCCGTGCGCCCCGCCGCGCCAGCCAGGCGGCCAGAATGCCGTCGCCGCAGCCCATGTCCAGAACGTCGCCCTCCCCTGCCGGCAGCACGCCGGGCAGCGTCTCCAGCAGCAGCAGGGTGCCATCGTCGAGCTTGCCGTGGCCGAACACGCCGGGGTGGCTGGAAAGCACCAGGCGCTTCTCTCCCAGGCGCTTCTCTTCTCCCGGCTCGGCTTCTCCCGGCTCGGCTTCTCCCAGCTCGGCCCCGAAGGCGGTCCAGGCGGCATCGGGGTCGATCGCCACCCGCCCGAGACGGGTCTCGAACAGCGAGCAGCGCCGGGCGCTGTCGCGCTTGCGACAGCCCAGCCCGAGGGCGGCCAGTACCTTGAGCACCCGCTTGATGCCGCCCTGGTTCTCCCCCACCAGCTGCAGCGGCGTACCCTCAGGCAGGGTGGCGCATAGCCACAGCAGCCACCACTCCCCCAGGGCATGGCTCTTGGGCCAGAACAGCACGGCGCCGGGCGGCGGGCCTTCCCCTTCCGCCGGCCTCGCCTCGAAGGGCGATATCGCGGGGCGGCCAGCGGCCTGCCAGACGGCGCGCACCCCGAGATCGGCGCTGATCCCCTTGCCCTGCCCCGTTTCCAGCCAGGGGTCCCGAGGCGGGGCCACCCACCACCAGCCGCGGTAGTCGAGGTTCTGACGTTCCAGCAGCTGGCATGCCGGGGTCTCGGCGCGGGGAGTCCCGGAGCTAGTGGCCCCGGAGCGAGTGGTTTCGGGGGTCATCTCTCGGGCTCCATAGTCGATGGCGTGGGGGAATCGGGGCGTCCCAGGGTGTAGAGCAGGTAGCGACCCAGGCGCCAGTGGGGGTCGAACCGGCAGTAGCGCCACTCGAGCTCGAGCAGCATCTCACGGTCGGCATCGCTCTCGGGGGGCCGGCGCAGGTAGTCGTGAAAGATGCGCACCCCCGCCACGGCGCGAACCTCCAGGCCCAGCTCGGCGCTCCATTCGACCACCTGGGCGTGGGTGAGCGGCGAGATCGGCGTCAAGCGCTGACGCTGGCCCTTGCCTGCCAGTCGGTCGGCCAGGGCCTTCTCCAGATTACCCTTCACCACGTTGGAAAAGCGCAGGGCATCGCGATTAAAGACCATCAGCGAGAGCTGTCCGCCCGGCGCCAGCTGTCCGGCCAGGGTCGCCAGGGCGGCGCGGGGATCGGCCAGCCACTCCAGCACCGCGTGGCAGGCGATCAGCGCCCAGGGGCCGGGGGCGCTGTCGGGCAGAGACTGCAGTGGCGCCTGCAGGAAAAGAACCTCACTTCCCGAGAGGGACGCCCGCGCCCGCGCCAGCATCTCGCCAGAGGGCTCGACCAGCGTCACGGCGTGGCCACGCCCCGCGAACCAGCCGGCCAGCTGACCGAGGCCACCGCCCACGTCGAGCAGCGGTTGGCCATCCAGCGCGAGCATCTCGGGCAGCAGGCGATCGAGCAGCGCCAGACGCAGCTCGCCGCGCGCCCCCCCGTAAAGGCTCTTGGCAAACTTCTCGGCCATGCCATCGAAGTAGCGATCGCCCGTCATGCTTCCCCCCCGATCGGCCGCGGCAGGTGGCCGCCCCAGTCCACCTCGGCCTCGAGCTGGGCGGCCAGCGCCAGCAGGCCTCGCTCGTCGCCCATGGGGCCGAGCACCTGCACGCCCACCGGCAATCCGTCAGGGGTGATATGCAGCGGCAGCGACATGGCCGGCTGGCCAGTCAGGTTGGCCAGCTGGGTGAACGGCGTCATGCGCAGGGAATCGGCGGCCAGTCGCTTGAGCAAGCCGGCCTTGAATGCCAGGGGTGAGGCACCCGGAATCGCCAGCAGTGCCATCAGCCGCTCCCGGGCGGGCGTCGGGTAGAGTTCGCCGCGGCGCGGCGCCGGGGTGGCGGCCACCGGCAGCAGCAGCACGTCGAAGGAACGGTGGAAGGCGGCCATATCGCGGGCCAGCCGGTTCCAGTAGCGCTTGGCGGCCTCATAGTCCACGGCCGGCAGGCAGCGACCCAGGCGGCCGATGGCACGGGTCGCGGGCTCGATGTCGAGTTTCGACACCGGCACGTCGGTCTGCTCGCTGACCCAGGCGAGATCCGCCGCCAGGTGGCCCAGGTAGAGAGTGAGGTAGCTGTCGGCGAGCGCTGAACCGTCAACCGGCGGATCGGCCCACTCCACGTGGTGGCCCAGCCCCTCGAGTCGCTTGGCGGCCTGCTCCACCGCCAGGCGCACCTCGGGGTCGAGACGAGTGCCCAGGGGGGCACTCAAGGGGCTTCCCAGCGACACCGCCACCCGCAGGCCTTCCCGAGGATAGGATAGCGACGCCAGGAAGCCGTCTTCCCTGGGCAGCGGCCAGGGGCTGCCCTCGTCCATGCCATTGATGGCGTCGAGCAGCGCGGCGCTGTCACGCACGCTGCGCGTCAAGGCGTGCTCCACCACCGCCCCCTGCCATACCTCCCCGAACATGGGACCCAGCGGCACCCGCCCGCGGGAGGGCTTGAGGCCGAACAGCCCGCAGTGACTGGCCGGGATGCGGATCGAACCGCCACCGTCGCCGGCCATGGCCAGGGGCACCAGGCCGCCGGCCGCCGCAGCCGCGGCACCACCGCTGGAGCCACCCGGGGAGTGCTCGGGGGCCCAGGGGTTCACCGGGTGGGGAAAGGCGCGGGGCTCGGTGATGCCCATCAGCCCCAGTTCCGGGGTGGCGGTCTGGCCGAGGATCGAAAGGCCCGCCTCGCGCAGCCGCCGCACCAGGCTGGCGTCTTCTGGGGCGCGCCACTCCGCCAGGGCGGCACTGCCGAAGGCCAGCGGCTCGCCGCCGATGGCCATCAGCAGGTCCTTGGTCAGGGTGGGCACGCCGGCGAAGGGAGCGGCCGGAGCGACGCGGCGCCCCTCTTCGCGGGCCTGTTCGAAGCGGGTACGCACCACCGCTCCCAGCACGGGGTTGCCCACCTCAATGGCCGCGCAGGCGGCATCGAACACCTCATCGGCGCTCACCTGACCCGAGCGTATCAGCGCTGCCAGCCCCAGTCCGTCTTGGGCGCGATAGTCGCGAACGTCCATCTCCTGCCTCCCCCGCGCGTTTCAGTCACTCCCGATGCTGCCCCAGCCTAGCCCTCTGCGTCCGCCGATGCCACGGCCTTCCGCCGTGCCAGCCGCTCGCGGCCGTGCTCCAGCCAGGAGAGCAGCGCCGGCGTGACCAGCAGCACCAGCAGGGTCGAACCGCCCAGGCCAAAGGCGATGGAGGTCGCCATGGGGATCAGGAACTGCGCCTGCAGTGAGGTCTCGAAGAGCAGCGGCAGGAGGCCGCCGATGGTAGTCAGCGAGGTGAGCAGCACCGCCCTCACCCGCTGCACCACCGCCTCGTTGAGCGCCTCGTCGATGGCCAGCCCCCGCTCGCGCTGCTCGCGGTAGAAGCTCACCAGAATAATGGCGTTGTTGACCACGATGCCGGAAAGGCCGAACAGACCAAACAGAGAAAGGATGGTCAGGTCGATACCCAGCGCCCAGTGGCCCAGCAGCGCGCCCACCAGCGAGAAGGGAATGATCGCCATGACAATCAGCGGCAGACTCCAGGAAGCAAACACCCAGGTCAGCACGCCATACATCAACGCGATCCCCACCAGCAGACCCATGCGCATGTCGGCCAGGGTCTCGCGCTGATCGGCGGCACGCCCCTCGAAGCTGTAGTGCAGATGGTGATCGCGCGCCAGGGCCGGCAGCAGCTCGGCCGAGAGACTCTCCAGCACCTGTTCCGCCGAGGTCACTGCGGTATCGAGTTCCGCGGTCACCTCCACCGCCAGCTGGCCGTCGGCGTGGCGAAGCGCTTCGAAGCCCTGGCGGTGGTCGAGATCCATCACCTGGCTCAGCGGCACCTGACGACCGTCCGGCAGACTTACCGCCAGGCCGGAGAGCGTGGCAAGACGCTCGCGCTGTTCCCGGGGCAGCTGCACGCGCACCTCGATCTCGTCGGCACCCGATTGGTGGATCTGCACCACCTGGCCGTCGAAGGCGGTCCGCAGCTGACCGCCCAGGTCGGCGGTAGTCAGGCCCAGCGCCTCGCCGAAGTCGTTGACCCGATAGATCAACTGCTCGCGGCCCCAGGGCATATCGTCCTCGGTATCCACCACGCCGGACAGGCCCGCCATGGCCTGGGCCAGGGTATCGGCGGCCAGACGCAGCTCGAGGGCATCCTCACCGATAAGGCGCACGTTGACGTCGCGCCCCGGGGGACCTGCGGCGCGCTCGTTGATATTCAGCGCATCCAGGCCGGCGGGCTCGCGGATGCGCTCGCGCCAGGCACGAATAAAGGCGGTGTTGCGCACCTCGCGATGATCCGGCGAGATCAGCTCGATCATCAGCGAACCCACCTCGTCGGCACTGCGCCCGGGGGAGCCCCCCTCCTGGGTGGTGCCGTAGCGCGACACCGCCACCCTCACCAGGCCGCCGCCCAGGGCGCTGTCGGTCTCCTCCAGGGCTTCTTGGAGATGATCGACGAACTCGGTCACTTTCGCCCGATCGGTGCCTGCCACGAAGCTGGCGTTGGCATAGACCACGCTGGACTCCGGGGCCGGGAAGAAGTTGAAACCGAGCCGACCGCCGGCCAAGAGCCCGGCGGTGACCAGGGTGACTGCCAGGGCGCCGGCCACCGTGGCGCCGCGGTAGCGCAGCGTCAGCGCCGAAAAGCGCCGGAAGGGGCCATGACGGAAGGCGTCGAAACGCGTCTCGAAGCCTTCCCGCAGCCGGGCGATACCGCGCGGGCGGCGCGCCTTCTGCTTGCCGGGCGGGAAAGCGTTGCGCAGGTGAGCCGGCAGCACCACGAAGCACTCCAGCAGCGAGGCGATCAGCACGCAGATCATGATCACCGGGATATCACCGAGAATATTACCGATCACTCCGCCCACCATCAGCAGCGGCATAAAGGCCGCCACCGTGGTCAGCGACGAGGCCACCACCGGCCACAGCATGCGTCGCGCCGCGCCCGCCGAGGCGTGGCGCGGCGCCTCGCCGGCACGGAAATGGGCATCGGCGTCCTCTCCCACCACGATGGCATCGTCGACGATCACCCCCAGCGCCATGATCAGCGCGAAGAGCGACATCATGTTGATGGAGCCGCCGATGCCCCAGAACACCCCCAGCGCCGCCATGAAGGCGGTGGGAATGCCGATGGCCACCCAGAGGGCCACCCGCGCCGGCAGGAAAAAATAGAGCAGAATCATCACCAGCAGCAGGCCGCCGGCGCCGTTGACCAGCAACAGCGAGATGCGGTCGTCGATCAGCTGCCAGGACTCATCAAAGACCTCGAGCTCGACGCTGGGCGGCAGGGTCGGGCGTGTCTCCTCGAGCCAGTCGTCCAGCACACGGGCGGCGGCCAGGGAGTTGCCCGCCTCGGCGCGCTGCAGCACCAGCTCCGCCGCCGGGCGCCCGCGGTAGGCAAGCTCCACCTGACCTTCCCTTGGCTCTTGGCGAACGGTAGCGATGTCGCCCAGACGCAGCTGTACCCGGTCGCCGCTAAGGATCGGCAGATCCTCGAAGCCCAGGGCGTCGCGGCGCTGCTGCAGGGAACGCAGCTCCCGGGCGCTGTCGCGCTGACCCAGCAGCCCCGCCGGCAGATCCCGGGACATCTCCTGGACCCGGCCGGCGATCTCACTCAGCGACATCCCCAGACCCTGCAGGCGCTCCGCGGGCACTTCGATGCTGATCTGCTGCGCCGGCAGGCCGCTGATTTCCACCCGATCGATGCCGGCAAACAGCAGCTCGTCCTCGAAGCGCTGGGCCAACTGGCGCAGTTCGTGGGGGTCCAGATCACCGTGCACCAGCAGCCGCGCCACCGGCTCATAGCGGGCCAGCCGCGATACCTCCGGCGCCTCGGCGTCCGCCGGCAGGTTGGTGAAACTGTCCACCTGCTGGCGCACGTCGTCCAGCGCCAGCACCGGATCGCTGCCCTCCTGGAACTCCAGGGTGATGTTGGCGATGCCCTGGGCCGAGGTGGAGGTCATGCGCTTGAGCCCATCGAGGCTGCGCAGGCGCTGCTCAAGCGGGTTGGTGATGCCTTGCTCGATATCCTCGGCGGAGGCGCCGCTCCACACCACCCGTACGCTGACGACGTCCAGGGCGAAGCTGGGGAAGAACTGGATATTCATGCGGGCGATACCCAGCGCGCCGCCCAGCAGCATCACCAGCATCACCAGGTTGGCGGCCACCTTGTGATGGACGAAAAAGCCAATCACCCCGCCGCGACGCCTCACTGGTCGGCCTCCTCGGTCTGTTCCTCGACGACCTCGACCCGCAGCCCCTGCATCGCGTTGGGCAGGTGGGTGGCGATCACCCTATCGCCCACGGTGAGCCTCTCGGTCGTCCCGGCGGCACGCACCAGCAACCAGCGCTCGCCGTCCGGGCCCAGGGTCTCGCCCAGGCGCTCCACCCGCCGGCGCTCCAGCCGGGAGTCGTCATCGATGCGGTAGAGCAGGTCATTGCCATGCAGAGCAGCGAAGGGCACCGCCAGGGTGTCCGCGACCGCTGGTCGCTCGAGTCGCACCGCCACCAGGGCCCCGGGGCGCAACCCGGAGGCCTCGCCGACAAGGGTGAGGATCGCCTCGGTGCCCGCGGGGTCGCTGTCGCCTGCCAGGCGCGTCAGCACAAAGCGGTGACCGCTCTCCTCGGCCGTGGCGGCCAGGGGCTCGTCACCCTCAAGGCTCGCCGCCAGCTCGACCTGGTAGCGATGCGGTACGCGCGCGCGCAGCTCCAGCTCCTCGGCCGAATAGAGTGAGAGCAGCGGCGCCCGAGCCGCTACCTGGTCGCCCGGCGCCACCTGCACGTCGCTCACCACCCCATCGAAGGGGGCCAGCACCCGCCCGCGCTCCCGGTCGCGCTGCGCCATGTCGCGCGTGGCCCTGGCGCGGGCCAGCCGCGCCTCCAGGCTAGCCAGACGAGAGGGGTGCTCGGCTACGGCACTCTCGCGGGTGGTGACGCTAAGCCGGGCGCGGGCGACAGCATCGCGAGCCGTATCGAGATCGGCCTGTGAGGTCAGGTTGCGCTCCACCAGGGAACGATTGCGCTCCAGCTGGCGATTGGCGCTGGCCAGCAGCTCTCTCTCACGCTCCAGGACACGGCGATCGTTGTCATGGCGTAGGCGCTCGTTCGCCACCTGGGCCTCGAGGTCGGCCACCTCCGCTTCGGCCTGGCGCAGTGGCGGCAGCAGATCGGCGTCGTCCAGGGCCACCAGCAGCGTGCCCGCGCTCACCCGCTGGCCGTCACTCACCGGCCGCTCGGCCACCCGGGCGGCAACGGGCGCCACCAAGCTGACCCGTTCCGGCGCCACCAGCTCGCCGAACAGAGGCAGCACCGGCACATGCTCGGCACGCGTCACCGTCAACGCCTCGACGAGCCAGCTACGCTCCTGGGGGACGGCCGGCGGCGCCTCGGGCCGGGTCAGGCGCAGGGCCATAAAACCGGCAATGCCGAGGGCGAGGATCAGAAGGGGAAGCAACCGCTTGAGCATGAGGACGTCCGTGCCGGTGATTAGCGGGGACTACTATACGCTGCCCGGCGCCCGCCACGAACGCCGCCGGTTCACGGTGCGGCAAGGTAACGCAGCAGCACCATCTCACCCCGCCTCGCGGCTTGCGGTTTCACTCGGGGGCGAGTTTCCCTATAATGCGCAGCGCTTGGCCCCCATAGCTCAGCTGGATAGAGCGTCCCCCTCCTAAGGGGAAGGCCCCAGGTTCGAATCCTGGTGGGGGCACCAGTTAATTCAAAAGCTTAGCATCAATCCCTCGCTTAACGACTCCCTAAAAACTTCTCCCGACCCCAACAGTGACCCCAACAAGATTACCCGGTGGAGCCAGGCCTGTAATGCCCCCTAGTTTTTGCACACCCTACGCCGCTAATGCCGGGTGTGCTCGGGTGCCACATAGCCCAAGGACTGATGTGGCCGCTCTTCGTTGTCGTACCGGATCCAGCGGCCGATTACCGCTCGGGCCTGGCCCAACGATTCGAAACGTTGCTGACAGATGCCTTCTGCCTTCAAGGATCGGAAGAAGCGCTCGACCAGTCCGTTTTGCTCCGGGGTGTAGGGCGTCGTGAACTCCTGGGTGAGCGCGTAGGCCTTCACCGTCGCCATATAGTACCGACAGCTGAATTTGGCCCCGTGCGCCCAACGATGTACCAGAGCCTCTTCCAGCGCCGCTTCGGCGGTCTTGCTGCCGCCGTTGTCCGATAGTCGCCTGCCGAGAATCTCCCGCGTGCATCGGTCGATGATCACCGCCAGGCTGGCTCTCCGATCCTTGCCGCACCACACATGCCGCAGATCGGTGGCCCAACGCTCATCCGGCCGTGAGGCGACGGACGGCAGGCTCCAGGCACGAGGTCAGACCCCCTGGGGTCACTTCAAGCTCTCGTAGCGGTCGGGCAGCGTGGTCGAGTCCACCCAGGCCACCAGGGCGCCATCGACCTGGTGGCCATGGACGGTCTACTTGGCGGGAAACGACAGGAGATCGGCATGGGGGCGTGTGCTTCCGCCCACCATTGGGCCCGCGAGCTGCGGGCAAGCAGTTATCACGTCAAGCTAAGATGACCGCATCGTCACGGTACTGAGCGCATCGAGCGCCACGCCCAGACCGATCCTGTCGCCAAGCGACTGATGACCCTACGCGGCGTCGGCACCTTGACCGCCAGTGCGCTGGCTGGTGCCCTGGGGGATGCCCAGGGCTTCAAACGCGGCCGCGACGTCGCCGCCGCGTTGGGCCTGATACCGCGGAAGCACCGCACAGGAGGACATGACCGCCTGCTGGGCATCAGCAAACGCGGCGACAGCTACCGGCGCACCTTGCTGGTTCATGGGGCGCGCGCAGCATTGCGATGGAGCGAAGGCCGGGAAGACAACTTCAGCGACTGGATCAGGCACCTGGCCGAACGCCAGCACGTCAATGTCGCATTCGTCGCGCTGGCCAACAAGACGGCACGTATCGCCTGGGCGCCATCTGTTCTGAAGCAAAAAAAAACAGGTTAACCTTCAGATTTATTGCCCGACACCTCGGGGGCCAGCCCCCAGTCAGCCGGAATATCTGCGGCTTCCAGTCCCTCGAATCGGTCGGTCACGTAGGTGCTGTGACACGCGACACAGGATTCAGACATGCGACCGAAGAGCTCCACCTGCAGGGGTGTGTCTTCCGCACGGCCAGCCTCGGCCAGTGACGCCGAGAGCTCATGCAGATATGCATCCATTTGCAGGAACTTCGAAGGCACGGCGGCCTTCAAATTTCGACGATCTTCATCGGTCATGGACTGATCCAGGATAAAGCTGTCGTGAATGGACTGGCTCTTTTCGGCGACGATGGCGTGTCGCCCCTGCACAATGGCGCTAAACACTTCCTGCATTGCCAGCTCAACCTGAATCATTTCTTTTATCAGCAAGCCCTGTAGATTGGGCGTCAGCTCAGGCCTGACGGGCTCTGCGGCTAAGCCGGCAGCACTGGAGCCCAGGGTCACTAGCGTGCAAAGGGCAATGACAGCACGTCGGCCACGACCGCTGCGAGCAGGTGCTGAACGCGTTAAAATTGTATGCCACATGACTGATCTTCCTTCCTGGTTCGTGTTCAAGACTCAGTCTTGGCCGGCATAGTTGCCAGCCAGTGGGCTGACTTGATACAGGTTAATCCAGCAACACTCATTACCCCAAGTTTCAGCAATTCGGCGTTTTTCGAATTGAAGGGGGCGCCGGGACGGCGCGATCAGCGGCCTCGCGCAAGCGGTTACGCCCGCCTCTGCGGAACACTACTGGCAATATTCTTATCTAGACAATTTATGAGTGTATCTCCAAATCCGAGGAGCGTCTGTCCGATATCGCACAGACCAGAATCTTCGTCTTGACTAGGCTGAGTATAGCCCGATTAAAGCCTTTCCTAACGCCATTCATCTGTTCTGTTGTATAGCGTTTGCGGACTGGCCGTTAGAAAAAATGAGGGATCACAGTGACTGAACACCAACATGCCTTTGATCACGGTGACCAGCATCGGGGCGAACATCGCAACAAGGATCCGGAACAATACCTTGGTGAACTGCAATCGCCGGAGAAGCCCGTCGTTCCGGGAGCCATGTACACCTGCCCGATGCATGCGGAAATCCGTCAGGAGGGGCCAGGCGATTGCCCCATCTGCGGCATGGCCCTGGAACCGGAGAAAGTGAGCCTGGACGACGGGCCCTCGGAAGAGCTCAGAGATATGACACGCCGGTTCTGGATCGGCCTTGCGCTATCACTGCCCGTGCTGGTGCTCGAAATGGGCAGCCACCTGATCAAGCTCGGCCATATCGTCCCCCCGCAGGTATCCCACTGGATTCAACTGGTGCTGGCCACACCTGTGGTTCTCTGGTGTGGCTGGCCATTCTTTGTCCGGGGCTGGAAATCTGTCGTCAGCCATAATCTGAACATGTTCACACTGATTGCCATCGGTACTGGTGTATCGCTGATCTACAGTCTGGTGGCGACACTGGCGCCTCAGGTCTTTCCGGACGCCTTCCGGCAGGCAGACGGCGCGGTCGCCGTGTATTTCGAGGCGGCCGCGGTCATCGTGGTACTGGTGTTATTGGGACAGGTACTGGAACTGCGCGCAAGGGAGAAAACCTCCGGTGCTATCAAGGCCTTGCTGAACCTTGCCCCGACGACTGCCCGACAACTGGATGACGAGGGCGGTGAGACCGATGTGCCTCTCGACCAGGTCAAGGTGGGTAACCGCTTGAGAGTGCGTCCTGGAGACAAGGTGCCGTTGGATGGGGAGATACTCGCGGGCCGATCCAACGTAGATGAGTCCATGGTAACCGGTGAACCGCTGGCGATCACCAAGGAGGCGGGTGACCAGGTGATTGGCGGCAGCATCAACCAGCAGGGCAGCTTCATCATGAGGGCCGATAAAGTCGGCCGTGACACCATGCTGTCGCGGATCGTACAGATGGTCGCCACTGCCCAGCGCAGTCGTGCTCCCATTCAGGGTCTGGCAGACAAAGTGGCGGGATGGTTCGTGCCAGCCGTCGTCACCATCTCACTCATTACCTTCGTTGCTTGGTCCTTTTTCGGCCCCCCACCACCCATGGCATACGGCCTGATCGCTGCCGTCAGCGTGTTAATCATTGCCTGCCCCTGTGCGCTGGGCCTGGCAACGCCCATGTCCATCATGGTCGGTATCGGTCGTGGCGCACAAAGTGGTGTACTCATACGTGACGCGGAAGCCCTGGAGCGTATGGAGAAAGTGGACACGGTTGTCGTGGACAAGACCGGCACCCTGACAGAAGGCAAGCCTCGGGTAACCAAATTGGTTCCCGCCGAGGCATTCAATGAGGAGGACCTGATGCGACTTGCCGGCGGCCTTGAGAAAGGCAGTGAGCACCCGCTGGCCCACGCCATCCTCGAGAAAGCCAAGGCCATGAATCTAGCGCTGCCGGATGCTGATGACTTTGATTCCCCCAATGGCAAGGGCGTTACCGGCAGCATTGATGGCCAGCGTGTATTGCTGGGGAATCGTCTATTGATGGAGTCCGAAAACGTCGATGCTTCTGATTTTGAACGTGAAGCCGACCAGCTACGACAGGATGGGGCCACTGTCATTTTCGCTGCAGTTGATGGAAAAATCTGCGGTTTACTCGCCATTGCCGACCCCATTAAAGAAACCACTGAATCGGCCATTTCGGCCTTGCAGAAAGAAGGGATACGCGTGGTGATGTTGACGGGTGATAACCGCACATCGGCCGAAGCGGTTGCCCGTAAACTGCATATCGATGACGTAGAAGCGGAAGTACTTCCCGAAGACAAGGGCAACATTGTCCAGCGAATGAAAGACGAAGGCCGTGTTGTGCTGATGGCCGGCGATGGTGTTAATGATGCGCCTGCACTCGCCACGGCGGATGTCGGTGTGGCCATGGGAACCGGTACCGATGTGGCCATCGAAAGTGCCGGCATTACCCTTCTGCGTGGCGACCTGATGGGACTCGTGGAGGCTCGTAGGTTATCCAAGGCGACCATGCGCAATATTCGGCAAAACCTGTTTTTTGCCTTTGTCTATAACTCTGCCGGCGTACCCATCGCGGCAGGAGTTTTGTATCCGTTTTTTGGCATACTGCTATCCCCGATTTTTGCAGCAGCCGCCATGTCCCTCTCCTCCGTAAGCGTCATTTCAAATGCATTGCGCTTGAGAGTGACCAAACTCGGTAAATAATCCCGGAACTTACGAATAGTTGGAGATGACCATGTCATACACGATCAATCGAATGATCAAAGATACCAATTTTGAGGACGTTGATAAAAGAACGCGCAAGGCGCTTACCGATCATGGCTTCGGGGTGCTGACGGAAATTGACGTCAAGGCCACGATGAAAAAAAAGCTGGAAAAGGATATGCCGGCGTATCTCATCCTGGGCGCCTGTAACCCTGGCATGGCCTGGGAAGCCATTGGTGTGGAAGCTCGTGTGGGTGCCATGCTTCCCTGCAATGTCATTCTTCGTGAGGTGCCCGAAGGAGTGGAAGTCAGCGCAGTGGACCCCGTGGTTTCCATGTCCGCCATTGATAATGACGAGCTCAAGCCGATTGCCGGAAAAGTCAGGGACATGCTTTATGAGGTTGTTCAGACAATCTGATTAAGCCGGGTACGCATCGGCATCCAGCAACTGGCGGATACGTTTTTCTATCGAATCGTGTCGACGACCTTGATCAACGATCTCGCTGGTTATGCTCCGAACCCACCAGGTGCGGGCAGTTGGCTTGGCAGCTCCATGATGGATTACCACGGCATGGGCTTGGCGAAGTAGAAGCCCTGCAGCAGGTCGCAGTTGCGGCAGACCAGATCCTGCCGCCTCTCGATGCCTTTGGCCACCACTGCCAGATCCAGGTGGTGGGCCATGGTGATGATCCCCTGCATGATAGCGGCGTTGCCGCGACTAGTGGCGATATCCTGGATGAAGGCGCGGTCCAGTTTCACCTTGTGGATCGGCAGGTCGTGCAGGTAGCTCAGGCTGGAAAAACTCGTGCCGAAGTCATCCAGCGCAACCCGGACACCCATCGCCTTGAGCTGGTTGATCAGCTCGATGACCCGCTCGGCCCCGTCGGGCAACACGCTCTCAATGACCTCCATTTGCAGCAGCTCAGGTGGCAGGCCCGCTGTTCGTGAAGCGGGCCTACCGGGATGAGGCGCTGAACCGCACCATCGCCGAGCGGGTCGAGGCGTTCTACGAAGAAATAGCGCGTCGCATGGCGCTGGTGATGGCCGCCTGAGGAGACCTGAAGGGGTCCACTTCACATGTGGGACAGATGCTTCTTTTTTGCATCCAAGAATGCCAAGTATCAATGGCTTATAATGCAATTGATGGATGGGGTTGCAGTGCAACCTGATGGTCTGGGTGATTAGCTTGGCCATTGGGACCGCCCACCTAGGCCAACAAAGGAGGCCAGCATACGGCTACCCATTGAATATCAATTGGTTGGAATGCGGCACTGGTGGCTACTGACGCTCCCAGGCGGCTGTAGGTAAGGAACGCTGCGTCATCGTCAAGAAAAATTCACCACATCATCACCTGTCCACTGGAGCCATTGGCTATTGTGTTCTCAACGCCATGAACAGTGGGTTGAGGAGCCTTGTGGTCATGATTAATATCAACATGGTTAAATTAGGCAAAAATGAGTTTAAAAGCGTCCCTGCATTGCATTCCGACGTGATTTTTGCAATCCCAATTGGGCAGGAAGTTCGCGGAGTCGGCCTTGATCCGCGTAATGGTTTGTTTGTCATCCTTAAGTCAGGGAGAGAAAAAATATATCCAATCACCACTATAAAAAATGAAAAAGACATATCCAGTCTTAAAATGGTTGCTGTCGAGGTAGAAAACATATATGACATAAATTCGATTGAAGAAAGATACGGAGAATTTATGCGCCATGACGCGTAATTTCAACAAACCCCATTCTTCAAATAAATCAAATTACAAGATAAAAAGGTCGATGTTGAAGTGATGCCTGGGGTATAGCTGATGACAAGAAGTTGAATTTTTGCTTCCTCTCTCGTCAAGACATCCGCTTCAGTTTCGATCATGATGGATTGCCTGTCACGGCCAAAATTGCCTGATGGCAAGGCCACTGACATAATCCCTTGACCATGGCAATTACTATCTGTGCGTTAGGAATCAGCTGATTAATTCGGCGTCAATCGGGTGATGTATTCATGGTGGTAACAGGTATGCCGTCGAGTGCTGTTTCCGGTAGATCAAAAAAACCACGAAATGTTGAGCCAGCGAGTGCTGGTGTGAGCGAATGGCGCTACTGCCGGAGTCCTCCGCTTATACGTGCTGGTGTTCGGCAGCCATCTCTCTCAATCTGGCAAGGCGTTCCAGCAGTGCTTCATGCACCTGTTCCACAATGCGTGTCTCGCCGAGATGGATGGTCCCTTCATTAGCATCCAGGGTCAGAATATCGCCCTCTACTAGCTGTCGCTCGCCAATGCTCAGGGTTCTTGCCTGCTCGTCGACCGTCATCGCCGTGCACCCGACCAGGCAGACCTTGCCAAGTTGGCGTGCCACGACAGCGGCATGGGAGGTGCGTGCACCGCGTTGGGTCAGTAAGCCATCAGCGAGTTCCAGAGCGGCGATGTCATGGGTCTCGGCATCACGACGCACCAGTATGACCTGCGCACCGGCAGACTTGCGTGCTCGCGCACGGTCCTCATCCAGAACAATTTCGCCGCATGCGACGCCACTGCTGGCAGTGGCGGCCCGAGCCAGAGGTGAGAGAGGGTCGCCGTTGGCGCTTGCTACCCTTCTCAGGGTCAGCGCTCGAGCATCCAGGTGGCTGGTCCGGTCCAGAGCAGTCGCCGCGTCGATCACGCCTTCTTCCCAGAGGTCCAGGGCTATGCGTGCGATTGCTTGGGGAGTTCGCTTGCCGTTGCGTGTCTGCAGCAGATAGAGCTGACGATCCTGCACCGTGAACTCGACGTCCTGCATGTCGCCAAAGGCCTGCTCCAATTGAGTACAGACCTGCTTGAGGTTTTCCCACAGATAGGGGGCCACCGTGGCCAGTTCTTCATGCCCCTGAGCGCTGCGGCGACCACTGACCACGTCCTCACCCTGGGCATTGAACAGGAAGTCGACCCAGGGCAGGGGGTCGCCGCTGCTGGGGTGACGGGTAAAGCCGACCCCGGACCCTGACAGCCCACCGGCATTGCCGAACACCATGCGCTGTACCGTCACCGCCGTGCCCATGTCGTGGGATAACCCGTGCAACTCACGATACGCGCGGGCCTTGGAGCCATGCCAGGACGCGAAGACGGCGGTAATGGCGTCGCGTAGCTGTACTCGTGCATCCTGAGGGAAAGGTTCGCCGGCCTCACGGGCATAGGTCGCCAGATGACGCCTGGCGATCTCACGCAGCGAAGCAAAATCGAGTTCACGTTCATCATTCGTCTGACGCACGGCATCCAGGTCGGCCTCGAAGTGAAACGCCTCGATGCCGGCCACGATCTCCCCATAGCCGGCAATCAGACGACGGAAGGCATCCCAGGTCAGGCGGGGATGCCCGGTGAGACGCACCATGCCGGGCAGGGTGGTCTCCGTCAGTCCGATATTGAGCAGGGTTTCCATCATGCCCGGCATCGAGACGGGAGCGCCGGATCGCACCGAAAGCAGCAGCGGACGGCGGGGATCACCAAGGCCGAGGCCGGTTACCTTCTCCAGCCGCGTCAGGGCCTCAGGCCAGAATTGATGTACGGCCTCAGGTTGCTGGCACCAACGCGTGCCGAGCACGAAGGCGGGGGGGACGGGTAAGCCCAGGACATCCATCCGAGCCAGGTTCCACGCCTTGGCGCCGAACGTGGACGACGATGCCTTGTCCGGAAGCGGAACATCGTCGCCGATCAGATAGATCTGCTGTTCTACCTCATCCGCGTCTAGAGCTGCCCTGTCGTCGGTGGTAAGCGGATTCACAGGCTGTCTCCCATCCGGCTGAATGCCAGCTTGCGCAGGCCAAAGCCTGTCGCCAGCAGCGCGTCAGTAGCTTGTTCGAGTGCGGTCGAAAATTCAGTGGCCAGATTGAGGGTCGCCGCGTGACTGACGTTGAGCATAAGAGCCCGGCGAACCTCGCGTAGCAGACTGTCACTGCGTCGCTCGGCACTCAGCACACGCCAAAGGGCTGCCACGAATTCCTCATGGTCCACGGCGCTGCTCTGTTCATCGAGCGTGCCGGCAATCGCCAGCGCCTTGACGTGATCCTGCGTGGCCGTGAGCACCTCATCGGCGAGTCGCTGCATGGCTTGCTGAACGTCTCCCTGCCATCCTTCGTGGCCGGCTTCCGCGATCAACGACAACAGAAAGGCCGCCTCCTCCAGATGATCCGCGACATCGTCGGCACGTTCGATCAGTCCGGTGAAGGGACGCCAGCGCGGCTGCACCTCGGCACGGGAGCGTGAGCGCATCACCATCAGGTCGGCCTGATGCTCCCACTCCTTGGCCCGTTCGGAGAGCCTCTCTGCAGGCTGATGCTTGCGGTAGTGACCGTGGGCCAGTGCATCGCGCAGGCCCTCGGCCAGCGCGTGGCAGTAAGCGGCATGTTCGCTCAGCAGGTCAAACTCGTCGCGGCGCCGTTGCAGGTGACGTAACAGCAGCAACCGGGTCTCATCGGCGATCAAAGAGGTACTTTGTCCCTCTCGAGTCGACTGGCTGGCCAGGGTCAGTGACTCGACCAGAAACTCTCGGGTTGCCGCGTCGCCCAGAACCTGGTCGAGACGCTCGCCGATATGAAAGTAGTCGCTGCCCAGTGCCTGCATGGCGTCGTAGACAAGACGCTCGGCGCCGGCTGCCAGCCAGGCCATGTGGCCGACTTCTCGACGGGAGGTTTCTTCCAGGACGGCAACGGCCGAGGGCTTCTTGACGAAGTGCACGAGGCGCTTGCGAGCGCGGTTCCAGTCGATCAGAAAGACGATGCGTGCAC
The DNA here is from genome assembly GCA_051751685.1 of Pseudomonadota bacterium. GTDB lineage: Bacteria > Pseudomonadota > Gammaproteobacteria > Pseudomonadales > Halomonadaceae > Halomonas. The sequence goes on from JBNJLE010000007.1 coordinate 137,065, forward strand.
CAATGCCTTCGAGCGCCTGCTGTAGCGATGCGTCGTCATCGCAGGCGAAGTCGGCGGTGCCAACAAAGTAGGCGTTACCTGCATTCAGGCCTCGGGTGGTACGAGCCTCCGACGTCGACCAATGGGCGCCGATGTCGCGCAACATTGTCTGGAAAAAGCTGAAGCGCTGGCGGTGCAGATCGGAATAGGTAAGCGTGATATGCACCCCCTCGACCTGGATGACCAGGACATGCGCGTCGTTGGTGCCAATATCATTCTGCAGCAGCAGACGCTCACCATCGCGGGTCGCGGCCGTATCCAGCCCCGGGTGATCCAGCTTGAGCGGACGTGTCCGGTTGAGACCTCGCATGAAAGCGGCCACGCGGGGGCGGTCGGGTGCCTCCAGCTGCCAGACATGGGCGCCATCGACGGTATCGTCCGACAAGTCGGCGGCCATATGATTGAGCGATTTGTGCAGGTCCATGATCAGGATATGCACGCTGTCTCCCTGACTGCGCTTGCCACTGGTCAATGCCTGCAGCTGTGCCTCATCGAGGGTGCCATCGCTCAGGGTTTCCAGCCAGGCAGTCCATTGACTGACGCGCTGCTGCAGCTCGCTGCCGCCATTGCCCTCGGTGAGCGGTCGAGCCATGGTGAGAAGGTCTTCTCGCAGCAGCGCCATGACGCGTGGCAGTTCGGGGATATTGAGAACGCTGCCCGTGCGGAAGGTGGTGTCGGGAAGCTCCTTGAGCCATGCCGCATGAAGGCTGGCACTGGCGAGTTCGGACGTCAGGTCGATGGGGGCCGGCGTAGGCCCGTCAGCATATGTCCAGGCCGCCTGTACCAATGTCAGGTAAACTTTCAGCCGGTCATTCGCTCGCAGGGCGGCCTTGACCCAGGTCGGTCGCAGAAGGTGCGACTGGCCGAGTGATGCCACCACATCTACCTTGTCCATCCGAGTCCCCCTGCCGTCTTGTCGCTGCAGATACTGAGAAAAACGGAATCAAACAGCATGAGTTTCGTCTATTTGCATGACGTTGACGTTACGGGCTCCACCTATCGGCGGTGCAGAATGGACGGTACTGGGGCAGATAGGCCTATTTCCACACGCTCTCAGGCGCAAGCAGGAGTGTAATGACTGGCGCGCTGCCCTGGAGATAGACAAAAAGGCCATGCGCGAAGAGGTGATGGATCTAACACCGCTATCAGACCTCTACCATGCGAGGCTCAAGCGCTGATCAACCTCGACCGACTCGTGCCGTTGCCCAGCCATTCCAGATGGATGTGAAGCGGAATGCGTTCGTGAATCTCCTGCATAGGGGAGATTACGCTCATTCGAAGCCTAAAGGCCTTCAGGCTGCCAGTGCTCCTCTGCCTCAGGAATACCGAGGTGGCGCGTGACAGGAGGAGGATCCGAGAACAGCGCGAAGCGGCCGCACATGGATCAGCCGCTGGCCCTTCGCTCTGACAACGGCCTTGTCTTCAGCAGTCGGCAGTATACGGCGACGGTGAAGGCCTACGGGCTCACCCAGGAGTTCACGACGCCCTACACCCCGGAGCAAAACGGACTAGTCGCGCGCTTCTTTCGGTCCTTGAAGGAAGAAGGCATCTGGCAGCATCGGTTCGAATCGCTGGGCCAGGCCCGAGTGGTGATAGGCCGCTGGATCCGGTACGACAACGAAGAGCGGCCACATCAGTCCTTAGGCTATGTGGCCCCCCCGAGCACACCCGGCATTAGCGGCTTAGGGTGTGCTCGGGTGGCATTACACGTTGGCGGTTACCACCTTGCGGATCTGGCTAGCCCTGCGCCCATGGGCGTGTCGCGCATTCTGTCCGACAGGCTGCCAGCACTCAATGAAGGCGTTGTAGAGCCTGTAAAAGTGCTTCCCAAGCTTGCGTCAAAGGAACGTTCCTTCCGGCTCACAGACAGTGCGATTGCGGCCTTGCTCCTTTGCCTGATAGAGAAGCTCGTCAGTTCTATGCAAGCAATCATCCATGTGGCTTGAGCTACTCAGTGAGCAAATACCGATGCTCGCTGAGACGTAGAGCGGAATGGGGGTCTCGCCTCGCATGGGAGTAGTATCAAGAAACTGATGAAGCCGCTCGGCGGCATGCTGCGCTTCCGCCACGCTGGCTCTCGGCAGCATAACCACAAACTCCTCGCCACCCCAGCGACCAATCACATCGGCCTGCCGAAACACCTCACGACACAGTTCGGCGAAACGCACAATGACCTCATCCCCGGCCTGGTGACCCAGGGTATCGTTGACTCTCTTGAAGTGATCCAAGTCGATCAACATCAGGGCCGAAGGGGGGGCACCTCGCTGAATCAGTGCTAACTCCTGGTTGAAACGCTGTTCGAAGGCCCTGCGATTGAGCAGGCCGGTGAGCGAGTCGGTGGCGGCAAGTTTAGTCAGCTCCTGCCGCGTTGCCTTGAGCTCTCGTACGAGCTCGGCCTGTTCGCGGTGGGCCTGCATAAGCTGCATGTGCGCCATCACCTGGTTGGCGAGGGCCTGGAGAGCGAAGCATTGGCGCTCGGTCAACTCGCGGGGTTGATAGTCGAGTACGCACAGCGTCCCGAGGGGATAGCCATCCCGGCTCTCCAGAAGCGCGCCGGAATAGAAGCGCAAATGGGGTTCGCCGGTCACCAAAGGGTTGTTGGCGAATCGCGGGTCCCGGGTTGTGTCCGGTACGATAAACAGCCCCGGCTGCAGGATGGCGTGCGCACAGATCGAGATATCCAGCGGGGTCTCGCGCACTCCGAGCCCCTTCTCAGACTTGAACCATTGGCGATCGCGGTCAATGAAGTTAATGACGGCGATGGGTGCTTCGCAGATAATCGAAACCACCTCGACGATCTCATCAAACGCCGACTCCGCTGGGGTATCGAGAATCTGGTAGCTGTTCAGCGCCTGTAAACGCCGCGTTTCATACTCGGTTGAGTAGCGATCAATGATGTCATGCATAAGCGGGAAGGTATTCCGGTAAGGCAATGAGGTCGTATAGGGGTAGTGGCCGTGAGAACAAGTACCCCTGGAGCAGGTCACAGCTGCGACGAATCAAGTCCTGCTGCTGCGCCTGCTCCTCGACCCCCTCGGCGACCACCACCAAATCTAGATGGTGGGCCATGGTGATGATGCCCTGCACGATGGCGGCAGTGCTGCGATTGGTAAGGACGTCTTGAATGAAGGCGCGGTCCAGCTTGACCTTGTGGATTGGCAGGTCGCGCAAATAGCTTAGGCTGGAGAACCCGGTTCCGAAATCGTCCAAGGCAACCAGGATGCCCATCGCCTTGAGTTGGTTGATCAATTCAATGGCCTGGTCAGCACCATCCAACAGCACGCTCTCGGTCACCTCCAGCTCCAGTAACGCCGCAGGCAGACCAGACGCGACCAAGGCCTGCTGGACCTCTTCCAGAAAACCCTCCCGGCGAAACTGCAGCGATGAGATGTTGACCGCCACCGGCACCGACGGTCCCCCACCGGCCCGCAGTGCGGCAGCATCCCGGCAGGCCCGTTTCAGCACCCAGCGCCCGAGCGGGATGATCTGCCCGGTCTGCTCGGCCAGGGGGATGAATACCCCAGGGGAGATCATGCCCTTCTCCGGGTGATGCCAGCGAGCCAGCGCCTCCAGGCCGCGAATGCGCCCGCTGATCGCATCGACGATGGGCTGGTAGTGCAGCTCGAACTGCTCGCTGAGCAGCGCTGTATGGAGGTCATGGCGGAGCAGCACGCTGTCTTCCATCGTGGACTGGGCGTTGCCCCGGTACCAGTGCCAGGTGTTGCGCCCTTGCTGCTTGGCCTCCGCCATGGCCAGGTCGGCGCGCTGCAGCAGTTCATGGGCCTGCTCGGTGACGTCGCAGTTGCAGGCAATGCCGATACTGGCACTGATATGCAGCGGCTTACCCTCGAGTTGGAAGGGCCTGCTCAACGCCTCCAGAATGCGCTCGGCCAATGCGATGCCGTCCTGCTTGCTCTCAAGGTGGGGGAGCAACAGCGCGAATTCATCACCTGTCAGGCGCGCCAGGCAGTCGCCCGGTTCGGCCAGGTGCTGCAGGCGTTCAGCAACTGCCATCAGCAGCTGGTTGCCGACGTGATGTCCGAGCCCGTCATTGACGGCCTTGAAGCCATCGAGATCCAGGTGCATGACCGCGAGCAGCCCGTGGGTCTGATGGACCTGGCCAAAGGCGGCCTCCAGATGCTCATCAAGTGACCTACGATTGGGCAGGCCGGTCAGCAGATCATGAGTTGCCTGGTGGGCGATTTTCGCCTCGTGATCACGCTGCTGGGTAATATCCTGCTGGATGCCGATGTAGTGTGTGCAGACCCCCTGCTCATCGAATACCGGACTGAGTGACAGACGGTTCCAGAAGGACGTGCCGTCCTTGTGGTAGTTGAGCAAGGTGGCCTCCAGGCGCCGCCGCTCGGCAATGGCTTGGCGTATCTTCGCCACCACTCCCGCATCGGTGTCTGGCCCCTGGAGGAAGCGACAGTTACGGCCCAGCACCTCATCTGGAGCGTATCCCGTCAGCGCATAGAATGCGTCATTGGCATAAACATGCGGCATGTCAGGCCGGGTGGCATCCGCCATGAGCACCCCGTTGGGCGTGGCCTCGATGCCTCTTTCGAGCAGATGTCTTGCTGACTCCTGGCGCTTGCGCTCGGTAATATCCCGACAGATACCGTAGACCCCAACGACTGCGCCGTCGATGGTTACCGGAAAATTGATGATCTCCAGGTAATAACCATGACCATCGCGATGGATGCCCTTGGTCTCGTATTGGCGCGAGCCCCCCTGCCTGGCAGCATCGAAACCGGCCTGGGTGACGTCCCGGTAGTCGGCTTCGATAAACTCGTTGAAGTGGTGACCAATCAACGCTTCGTTTGGATAGCCCGTGATGCGGGTGAGAGCCGCGTTGCCGCGCTGTAAGCGCCCCTTCAGGTCGAACTCGTAGACACCATCCGGATGGTTCACGAACAGCGAGTGATGCCACTCGGAGAGGGTACGGTGGCTGGTCGCGTCGCGGTCGCGGATGAGGGCCAGTGCCACCAGGGCCGCGGCCTGGCGTAGACGCCGCTTGCTGGTGTCAGAGGGGGTACAAGGCGTTCGGTAGTAGGTGCCGAAGGTGCCGAGCAGCTCCCCAGAAGCTGTCATCACCGGGCTCGACCAGCAGGCGCGTAGGCCCTCGATCTCCGCCTCACGGCTGAAAGCTGACCAGCGCGGATCAGAGCGGATGTCTTCGGACACCACCAACTCACGCTGAAAAGCGGCACAGCCGAAAGAGGCCGAGTCGGGCCCGATCGGCACCTGTTGAAGCAGCGCCTGGTAGGCCATGGAAAACATCGGATTCGGATAGAGACTCAGCGTCTGATCTGCCGGATCGAAGCGCATGAAGGCGACGATGGCGTCAGGGAGCATCACCGAGATCCAGCGGGCGATGGCATCCCATGTTTGGCCCAGCGGGGCCTGCCGAGCGATCAGCTCATGCACCTCTTGCTGTGTTTCCATGAGCTTAAGTTCGTTGAGCACCCTCTAGTCTCCCGGAGCGAAAGTGTTTTGCTTCTCCCCATCAACAGAAATCCACCGGGATAGTGGGCGCCCGACGTATGATAGGCAAGACCGGTGGTGTCCGCTGACCGCAATTTCGGCCGAGGCGGAAGGCGTTGCCAGGATAACTGGCCAATGCTGCGCCGGCCGCCTGCGCCGTGCCGGTCCATTTCCCGCCTCATCCAACCCTCCGGTGCTGCACGAGGCGCCGACGTCCAGTCTATTCTTGAATCCTTGTAAGGCTCCGCCGTTGACGCTGACATCGCTCTGGGCTCGTCTGATTGCAGCCACTCTCGTCCCTACGGCGCCGGTGACAGCTCTGCTGTTTGCGATCTTCACCGCGCAGCTGGATGCGATGTTCAATACGCTGCTGACGCACTTCGGGCGCTATACGCGTCTGACACTGATCGATAGACAAGGGCGTGAGCGACTGTCCGTCACCAAGGACCCCATGCTGCCGCTCCCCCCGGTGGGCACCTATCCACCTTGGTGTACGGCCCCGATGCCCTGGAACATCTCGTGCAGATCGACGGTTGAACGCTCGCCGATAGTTTCGAAGTTCTCATCAAGCCAATGCGTGGTGGTGTCACGTCCAATGTCGCGCAGCTTGGTGAGAAATGCCCATTCGACGTTCATTTTCGACGAGGCACCCAGCCGTTTCAGCTCCGCCTGGTTCTCGATGATGTGCACCCGCACCTGACGGTAGTCGTCTGTCGAGAGCTTGCCCTCACGGACCAGGCGATCCACGAAGTCGATGCCGCGCAATTCCTTCAGCAGGCTGGCGTTGAAGCTGATCTCGTTCATCCGGTTCTGGATCTCCTGGGGCGTCTTCGGTGCGCCCTTGCGCTCGATCGGATTGACCTGGATCACCACGATATCGTCGGTGCCGGTCTTACCGTGAAACGGAAACAGTGACGGATTTCCCATGTAGCCACCGTCCCAATAGGGTACGCCGTCGATCTCCACCGCCTGGTAAAGGTTAGGCAAGCAAGCCGAGGCCATCACCATGTCCACCGTCATTTCTTTTCGCGGGAAAACCTTGACCTTGCCGGTCTCCACATTGGTAGCAGAGATGAAGAGTTTGAATGCCGTGCAACGGCGCACCATCTCGAAATCGATGCTCTCCGCCACCAGATCTCGCAGCGGGTTGATATTCATCGGGTTGAGCTGATAGGGCGAGGCCGCGCGCGAAAGCGCATCCATAGCGTGATACATGGGGTTGTTTTCCAACCCCCAATTGCCCATCAGCAAGTCGATGGGCATCCGTTTCAGAGGGGTGTTCTTCGCGCCGTCGCTCATGGCGCGCCAGAAGTGGTCGAGTGCGGCGCGCGCGCCCTCGGGACCATCTCGGGTAAAGCCATCGGCCAGCGCCACTGCATTCATCGCACCGGCCGAGGTCCCTGAGATCCCGGCGATCTGTAGCCGGCCGTCCTCGAGTATCCGATCCAGGACCCCCCAGGTAAAGGCACCATGCGCACCTCCACCCTGCAAGGCGAAGTTAACGAGCTTGGATTTCTGCGCCATGTGATGGGACCTTTTCAGATTGGCGTCAGGCGCCGGGGCCGCAGTCGATGCAGTGCGGCGGATTGTCGATGCGGCGCCCCAGGTTCACGCTCAGGTCGCGCAAGGCCGTGCGCAGGCCCTCTTCAATGACTGGATGATAGAAGGGCATCTCCAGCGCCGTGTCCACATCCATGCCCGCCTGCACCACCCAGGCCAGCAGATGCGCCAGATGCTCGCCCCTCGGCGCGACCATCTCCGCGCCAAGCAGCCGGCCGGTGCCGCGTTCGCCATAGATACGCAGCAGGCCACGGTTGAGCCGCAATACCCGCGCGCGGCCCTGATCGGCGAAATCCACCTCGCCGGTCGCAAAATCGCAGGCGGTATCGGAGAGATCGGAAAAGGAGGCCCCCACAGTAGCGATATTGGGATCCGTAAAGACGACCCCCAAGGGCGTGCGGCGGTCATGCGTCACGATATTCGGAAAACGCCCGGCGTTGTCACCTGCGATGCGGCCATCATCGGCGGCCTCATGCAGAAGCGGGATGCGTGCGGCCACGTCGCCGGCGAAAAAGATGTGGCTGCCCTGCGTCTGCATCGTCAGCGGATCGACCTCGGGCGCACCGCGATCGTCCAGCGTCAGCCCCGAGGCCGCGAGGTTGAGCCCACCTAGCGCCGGTGCCCGCCCCGTCGCGGCCAGAAGCCAGTCGAACCGTTCTTCGCGCGTGCGACCGTCCTCGGTGAAGTGCACCACCACCGTGGCTCCCTCGCGGGTGATCTTCTGCACGTCGGCATCCGGGTCGAAGGGCAGATCGGCACCGATTGCAGCGGCAGCGGCAGCGCGGACTGCAGGGTCGCTCAGCGGCCCGACGCCTCCGCCCTTGCCAAAGAGCCGCACCCGAACGCCCAGTCGGTGTAACGCCTGTGCCAGTTCCAACCCGATGGGTCCCCCGCCGAAGACCGCCACGGCCTCCGGCAGATCGGACCAGCTGAACACGTCGTCACTGACGATCAGCCGGTCGCCCACAGCGTCGAATATGCCCGGGCGGACCGGGACCGATCCGGTGGCGATAACGATGCGCTCGGCGTGTATCCCCTCCCCGGTGTCGAGCCGCAGGGTGTTCGGGCCCTCGAACTGTGCAGCCCCCTTGAGGCGATGGGACGGATCGATTCCCTCGACCGCCTCGATCACGAAACCGACGAAGCGGTCACGCTCGCGGCGCACCCGGTCCATGACCTCGGCCCCGTCGATGCGAGGCGCGCTGGAGTGGACGCCGAAACCGGGTGCCTCGCGCACGGCTTCAGCCGCCTCGGCGGCCGCGATCAGCAGCTTTGAAGGCATGCAGCCGACCCGCGCGCAGGTGGTGCCATAGGGGCCGCCCTCGATCAGGACAATCCGGTCGGTATGCTTGCGCGCCGCACGATAGGCACCCATGCCCGCCGTACCCGCGCCGATGATCGCAATGTCGACGTTATGCATGACTTAGTCCATCCTCCAGCCGTGGCTGACCACGATGCTCTGTCCGGTCAGCGCATTGCTCGGAAAGGTGGCGAGGAACAACGCGGTATGCGCTACGTCCTCGACCGTGGTGAATTCCTTGTCCACAGTCTCGCCCAACATCACCTTGTTGACGACGTCCTCCTCCGAGATGCCGAGATCCTTGGCCTGTTCGGGAATCTGCTTTTCCACCAGCGGCGTCTTGACGAAGCCGGGACAGATCACGTTGGTGCGCACACCCTTGTCGCCACCTTCCTTGGCAATCGTCCTGGCCAGGCCCATCAGGGCATGCTTGGCTGCCACGTAGGGCGCCTTGAGGGCAGACGCCTCCTGCGAATGGACCGAGCCCATGTAGAGAATCGTGCCCGACCCTTGTGCGTACATTTGCGGCAGCACGGCCTTTGACGTCAGGAAAGCGCCGTCGAGATGGATCGACACGACCTTACGCCACTCGTCGAAGGAGAACTCCTCTACTCTCTTCACGATCTGGATGCCGGCATTTGACAGCAGAACGTCCACTCGTCCATACGCCTCGATCACCTCGTCGATGCCGCGATGCACGGCGTCCGGGTCGGTGACATCCATATCGACACCCATGTGCCCGTCGCCGAGCGACTTCGCCGCCTTGTTGGCCGAATCGAGGTCGATGTCGGCGATCACCACCTTGCCGCCTGCGGCGGCGAAGCCCTTGGCGATTTCGAGGCCGATGCCACTGGCGCCACCGGTAATGACGCAGATCTTCCCGTCAAGCTTCATGGTCATTTGCACCTTGTTTTAATCTGTAGAAATTAACCGGTCATAAAGGGCCGATAGAGCGAGATGGTCGACACACACCCGCATAGTTATTCAGCCAATACCACGTGGCGGATAGTCCTTTTCCTGGATAACACCTATGCCCATCTTGATCATCTCTAAATCAGGACGACAGAATGGTGCGCTGGAAATTTCACTGAAATGCAGTCCGCCATCCGGACGAATAAAAAACAATCCCGGCTCAGCAAAGGGTTGATCTGTCTCTGCACTGTCCAAGGGGCTAGAAATATACAGCCCCAAATCTCGCGCCTGGTCGATACCAAGGCCGTAAGCGACGTCGAAATCCAGACCGAGTTCAGAGGAAAGTTTCTTCGCCTTTTCCTCAGGGTCAGTAGAAACCGCAATGATCTGCACTTTCATTTTATCGAAGTCCACTTTCATATCATTGAGCTGGCTCAGGTATTTTTTGCAGATAGGGCAGTGCAGGCCCCGGTAAACGACCAGCATTTGCCACTGGCCCTGTGATGGCTGGCCGAGCATCAATGCCTCACCACTTAAGGTTTTTAAGAAGATCTCGGGGAATTTAGCGTCGACTTTTGCCTGTTTTGGCATGATTTTGATCCTATTCCAGCTGAGTTAACCTTTCTTTATCGCATATCGTTAAAGGCATAGTGTATTGACGCCCCGGGACCGTACCTCTACGTCTTATCGCTTACGCACGTAGATGAAGCCTGTGGCTAACAAGATAGTTGATTCTCGAGGACGTGTCTGTTCGTTGTGCAACACGATTAGCTTATTGCCAAGCACTATCACCAGCCGCCACTCTTCATCAACGTCCTGAGGCCGGCCATGATGAGATAGCTGGATAACGCCTGGGCATCCCGCTCCAAGGCAATCTCGCGGGTTACCTCAGCCCTGCGCCACGTCTTGTTGGAAGCGCGCGGTGATAGCGGCATTGGCGTCGTATCCTCTAGCGTGAGATACCTCCTGTCATCGTCATGCCTTTAGCCAATCTGCAACTCTCTCTCCTTCGAGTCACGAGAGGAAGAAAAGGCAGAGCCGACCAGATATGCCACCGTCAGTGGGCATACGCGCCCCACGAACATCATCATCATGACGATCACTTGGCCCCAACCGGAAAGTTCCGTCGTCAAGCCCTGAGTCAGGCCAACGGTGCCCAGGGCGGAGGTGGCTTCAAATGCCACCATCAGCAGATCGGCATTTTCGGTAATAGACAAAGCCAAGGTTCCTATGAAGATGCCGATAACGGCCATCACAGTTACCGAAAGCGCCTTGAGCAGAGTGGTTGTCGCAATGGGCTGCGAAAAAAGCGTGGGTTCTCGCCGACGCCGAATGTAAGTCCAGGTGGCAGCGAGCAGAACAAACAGAGTGGCCACCTTGATGCCACTGCCGGTGCCGTTGGCCCCCGCCCCAATGAACATCAACAGCATCAGCACGAGGCTAGTGGGTTGGGTCATGGCGCTGATATCCAAGCTGTTGAAACCGGCGGTTCTCGGTGTCGTTGCCTGTAGCCAGGAGGCCCAAAGCTGATCAGAAAGGCTGGGTAGGGCTGCCAATGTAGCCGGGTTATCCGACTCCAACATGTAGATCATGGCGCCTCCCATGAGACTCAATACCAAGGTGCCGAACAGAACCACCTTGACGTTAATATCCAGTTGCCGGCCGGGGCGATAGTCGAGAATTCCGGTGATCACGATGAAACCGAACCCTCCAATGAGATAGAGGGCGGGGATTACCACATTGATGGCAGGGTTTCCTGCGTACGCCATGAGGCTATCGGGTGAAAGGGTAAAACCGGCATTATTGAAGGCAGAAACAGTATGGAACAGTGACCACCAGAGCCCTTGGATCCACCCATGCTCGGGCACCCAGACCAGCGCTAGCGGAACCATGGCGATGCCTTCGATGACCAACGCCATTTTGACGACCAATTTGACGGTACGCAGGACGTCCCTAGGGTGGATTTCATCGTAGGATCCGCTTGCGACCAAGTGGCTTTGGCCTCTGATGCGCCCGCCGAGAGACAGTAAGGCCAGCACGGCGAATGTAATGAGGCCCAGACCACCAGCCTGCATCAATACGAGAATGACAGCCTCGCCAAAGACACTGAAGGTGGGGCCGGTTTCGGTGACGATCAGGCCGGTGACGGTTACCGCGGAGGTAGCGGTAAACAGGGCCCCGCCCCATGAGAGGGAGGCATTCAAGGAAAGGGGTAGCTTCAGCAGTGCCGTTCCCACAAGGATCAATACCATGAATCCAGCCGTCAACAGGAACGGAGGACTTATTGGCCAGGAATGCATCACACGCTGGTGACTGCTGGCGAGTGCACCGCGAATCCTGGTGAGCGCGCCCATTGGCTTGCCGGTAGCAATCCTGCCTAGTCTACGGTAGATACTCACCCTGGTTCCGGAACGACCGCTACGCGCCATGTCGAATGCCCCGTATTATGTGGGATAGGTGATACTTCGACGCTTGTGGTGGGGCAGGAAATAACAGGCCGCCAATCCAGCGGTGTCGGCATTGACACTCACTTAGATTCGATTATTAGTTCATCCTGTCTCCATTCAGCGTCCGGTTCTCCTTTGGGGCTTTCCCCTAGGAATCAGCCCTCTGCTTCTGCTTCGCCCTCGGCTTCTGCTCCGCCTTCCGCCTCAACTTCGCTCATCATCTGATAGCCGCTCTCGGTGGCAATGTCGGCATAGACTCCATGCAGGACGACTCCGCCAGCGGCCAGTGTGATAACCGGCGCCGTATAGGCGATGCCCCGGGATAGACGTTCGAGAAGGGTTCGTTTCTTGTCATTTAACATATGTCCTCCTTGCACGATGTATCCAATTTTGAAAGTGATGATATGGAATAGTCGGTCTGCTTTTGTTGATCATGGTGTCCCAACAAGACATCGATCTCCTCAGGCATGGCTACCCTTGATCAGTAGATATCCTGCCACCATCACCAGTGTTACTTGAAACATCATCCCACCCAGTGGATGCGTCCCAGTGGCCATAAAGTGCCACTTCCCCCCAGTGCACGATGAAGATGGCGCCCAGCAAGATAATGGCCATGATCAGTGCCGCAAGCCGGGTGGCGAGGTCACCCAAAGGGCTGGCCATTACTCCACCCAGCAGGATCAGTAAGCCGGCGGCTATCTCGCCGAGCGCCACAGCACCTCCGCGCACAATGGCTAACGCCATCATGTGGGATAACTCCCCGATACCACCGCCCATGAACTTGTCTATCCCCATGTAAAAAAAGACGCTGGCCAAAGCAACACACAGTAGCCAGTGGGCATGCAGCACACCAGGCCAGGAATCCTTATAAGGCGTGGTGATTTCTCTAGGCATCATGTTCGCCTCCTTGGCATGTAGTGCCGAGCGTGGATCGGCGCTTGTCATCTCTTGATTATTTAGTCGCCCCTCAGGCAGGTTACTTACACATGATGTACGGCACTCGGTATGCAGAAATGAAACGAGCATCCTGAAGGTCATGACGTCCGACCTCACTGGTGTGTAGTCCTCTATGCCCAAATCGTTTGGTCTTCACCAGGAGTATCACGTGGATAGGGATTCGCTGCGCTCATTCGCACGCACGCTGGCCAGCGCATCAAACAGCAGCGATGCCCGTTGCCAAAGGGAGTTGATGAAGATGGCGGCCATGGCCATCATGGCCACACCGGGTAGATCATCCCGACACGGCGCCATCCGGATGATCAGCCCAGAGGCCTTTGAGGCTCGCATGATCGCTTACATCGGTGTCCACCACGGCTGGGTAAGACCATGCCTTGCCATGGGGTCACCTCGTTCAGTGTACTGCCTTAACGGGGTGTCCACTCTTGCTGGGCAAGATCAAGCGTCTTGTAGCAGAGCTACGTGACTCTGACCTGGTCGCTCGTATCGGCGGTGATGAATTCACGGTTCTGATACCCGGGCCCATCAACGCCGGGACAGCCCAGCATGTCGCCGAGAAGCTCGCCAGCGTCATTGCCATCCCTTTCCCCCTTGGCTCCCAAGAAGCCAGCATCTCGGCCAGCGTCGGGGTGGCACTCTATCCCGAGCATGGCCAGGACACGGAGGCCCTCACCCACGCGGCAGATAAGGCGATGTATCACGCCAAGGCGGCTGGCAGGAACACGGCTGTGCTCTATCCGGGTGGATATGATGCCATCTGACAGGATGAAGCCAGCCCGATGCCTGTCAGCCTTCACCCATTGTGGTCGTCATCTCGCTGGTCAGCAGCAACTGAATAAACTACTGACAAACATGAATCACGAGCACCTTTCTTTAAACAACATATATGGGGGCCTCCGGCCCCCAATTTATCAGCTCTCCTCGCGCCGCTCGTCGACTTTCTAGTCAAATCATGAACCCACAAGTATTTATTTTCTCAGATAGCTCTCCCGAAGGGGAGAGAGCTATCGATCTATCTACAGTTAGCTTACTGTGGAGGAAGGGTATTGGACCTCACGTCCGTTCAGTCCCAGAGAGCGAGAGATCCCGAAGGACCGGATCTCTCGCTCTCTGGGTATCGCCTGCTCGGCAGCTACGGGACTGATAACGCGATTACTTTTGAATAGGCACTTACCTATTTGAGCAACTGTTCGAAGATCTCGCGATCGGCGGCGTAGCAGCAACAGGATGCCTCCTCGAGGCCGGGGCGATCGAGCACGGTGATCCTGCCACGGAAATAGTCGATTAGGCCGCGCCTATGCAAAGCCTTGGCAGCCACGGAGACTCCCTCACGACGCACGCCCAGCATTGAGGAAAGAAAAGCATGGGTGAGACGCAACTGGTCACCAAGGGTCCTGTCATGAGCCATCAACAACGAACGTGCCAGACGCTCTTCCAACCGGTGGAAATGGGCACAAGCGCCCGATTGGGATATCTGGCTCACCAAGACATTGAGATAGCGCTTCAACAGTTCCTCTAGCGCGGGACTCCCCTTGAGGTGGTCCAGGAAGCAGGCCGCTGGCATGCGCAGGGCTGACCCCTCCACCTGGACGACCGCTTGAAGCGAGCTTCTCTCTGACCCGAGCATCAGGGAGATCCCCACCATCTCTTCATTGCCGGCCATGGAGACTTCTAGCTGGCCTCCGCTCTTCAGGGAGACAACCAGAGAAACGAGGCAGTCAATGGGAAAGATGACGTGCGTGATCCTCCCGCCCAGCTTAGTCAACATCTGGCCGTGTTCCAAATTCACGGTCTCACAGCCGGCGAGAAAACGCTCACTTTCCTCTTCAGGCAGGCTGTCGAGAAGTCGATTAGTATGAAAAAGGGAGGTCGTTAAGAGCATATCACCTCTCCTAGCGTGAATAATTAACCACCCC
>JBNJLE010000008.1:0-151390 GCA_051751685.1 Pseudomonadota bacterium
ATCGGCACTGCCGTGGGAGAAGTTGAGGCGGACCACGTCGACGCCGGCCGCGATCATGGCGTCCAGCACGCCCTCGCGGTCGCTGGCCGGGCCCAGGGTGGCGACGATCTTGGTGCGGCGAATGGGATCATGGATGGGGGCGTGGGGGGGAAGCGTCATGGTGTCCTCGGCAAGACCAGAATGGCACGGCAATCGTTGACGTTGGTGTGCGCCGGCCCGGTAACGATCAGCCGGTCGAGTGCCTCGAAGAAAGTATACGCGTCATTGCGTGACAGGTAATCGCACGGGGCCAGGCCAGTGCACCAATCACAGGATGATGCGCAAAGGCAGCGAAAACTCGTCGCAGTTGTGTCCTTCCCCACCGCGGTCGACCACCAGGAATTCCCCTTCCCGCGCCAGCACCGACTGGATGGCGTGCCAGGTGCCGGCGCGGTAGTTGACCCCCTGGCGGCCGTCGGTGACGAAGGCGCGCACCTCGGCGGGGTCGATGGCGTCACCCGACGGGGCCACGACAATCAGAAACCTCTCTTCATGAAGAGGCATAAAGGCCTGGCTGCCCAGGGGGTGGCGCTCCAGGAAGTCGAGTTCCAGGGGGACCTTCACCGGCTGGCTGACGAAGATGCTGATCAGCGTCCGCGCGCCCTCCCCCAGGGTCTCGACCGTCGCCAGGTCGTGGTGGCGCCGGGTGCGCCCCGCGTTGATGGGAAACCACGCCGATGCCCGGGCGTCGATGACGTCGCCGAAGGGGGCGAAGGCATCGGCGGTCAGCGGCTCGGCTTTCAGTTCCAGCATGTCGACCTCCTAGCGACCACCCAGGCGCAGTTTCGGGTGGCGGTTGACGTCCTTGTAGAGCAGGTAGCGGAAGGGCCCCGGGCCGCCGGCGTAACAGGCCTGGGGGCAGAAGGCGCGCAGCCACATGAAGTCGCCCGCCTC
The DNA here is from genome assembly GCA_051751685.1 of Pseudomonadota bacterium. Classification (GTDB taxonomy): domain Bacteria; phylum Pseudomonadota; class Gammaproteobacteria; order Pseudomonadales; family Halomonadaceae; genus Halomonas. The sequence continues at coordinate 934 of JBNJLE010000008.1, forward strand.
CACCTCCACCCAGTCCTGGTTGAGGTGATAGACCGCCTTGCCCTCCAGCACGTAGAGGCCGTGCTCCATGACGTGGGTCTCGTCGAAGGGGATCACCGCGCCGGGCTGGAAGGTAACGATATTGACGTGCATGTCGTGACGCACGTCGGCCGGATCGACGAAGCGGGTAGTGGCCCAGCGCCCCTCGGTGCCCGGCATGGGGTTGGGCTCGAGCTCGTTCTCGTTGGTGACGAAGGCCTCTGGCACCTCGATGCCCTCGACACGTTCATAGGCCTTGCGCACCCAGTGGAAGCGCACCGGAGCGTCGGCCTCGTTCTTCACCTGCCAGTCACTTCCCGGCGGGAGGAAGGCGTAGCCGCCAGGTGTCATGGCATGGCGCTCGCCGGCCAGCGTCAAGGTCATTTCGCCCTCCACCACGAAGAGCACCCCCTGGGCCACGGGGTCGAGTTCGGGGCGCTCGCTGCCGCCGCCAGGGGCGACCTCCATGATGTACTGGGAGAAGGTCTCGGCGAAGCCAGAGAGGGGGCGCGCCAGTACCCACAGCCGGGTGCCCTCCCAGAACGGCAGGTTGCTGGTGACGATATCGCCGAAGACACCCTTGGGAATGACCGCATAGGCCTCGGTGAACACCGCCCGGTCGGAGAGCAGCTGGGTCTGGGGCGGATGGCCGCCGGCGGGGGCGTAGTAGGTACGTGGTTTCATGGGGTGTCCTGAAAGACTCGGGGCCGAAGCCCGGGTTTGTACGATTGCCCCGCAAAAGTCGGGGCGAGAGGCGCCGGTGACAGCTCTGGAGGGGGTCCTATGCCAGGGATGGCATCGGTAGCGCCCAGGGAGGGGTTCACAGCGCCCCCGAACAGAGCTGTCGCCGGATCAGCCTCGAGCAGTTCAGCGCGGCATGGATTCAGCGCACCGGCGCGGCATGAACTCAGCGCGCCGGTGCCGGATGATGCTCCATCCAGTGGCGGGCGATATCCACCCGGCGCGCCACCCAGACCCGGTCGTGGGCCTCGATATGGTCCAGGAAGCGTTGCAGGGCGCGGAAGCGGCCCGGGCGCCCCAGCAGGCGGCAGTGCATGCCGATGGAGAGCATCTTCGGCGACTCTTCGCCCTCCGCGTAGAGCACGTCGAAGGCGTCACGCAGGTAGGTGAAGAAGTGGTCGGCGGTGTTGAAGCCCTGGGGCGCGGCGAAGCGCATGTCGTTGGTGTCCAGGGTGTAGGGCACGATCAGGTGGTCATGCTCGACGCCCCGACTGTCGGCCTCGCGGATCCAGAACGGCAGGTCGTCGCCGTAGTAGTCGCTGTCGTAGAGGAAGCCGCCCTCGTCGAGGACAAGCCGCCGGGTGTTGGGGCTGTCGCGGCCGGTGTACCAGCCCAGCGGCTTCTCGCCATAGAGGCGATGGAAGATCGCCATCGCCTTCTGGAGGTGCTCGCGCTCGACCTCTTCCGACACCTCCTGGTAGTGGATCCAGCGGTAGCCGTGGCAGGCGATCTCGTGACCCAGATCCTTGAAGGCGTGGGCCACTTCCGGGTGGCGCTCCAGCGCCATGGCGACGCCGAACACGGTGAGCGGCAGGCCGCGACGCTCGAACTCGCGCAGGATGCGCCACACCCCTGCCCGGGAGCCGTACTCGTAGATCGACTCCATGCTCAGGTGGCGGTCCGGGAAGCTGGCCGCCCCGATGATCTCGGAGAGGAATTGCTCGGAGCCGGCATCGCCGTGCAGCACGCAAGTCTCGCCCCCCTCCTCGTAGTTGAGCACGAACTGCACGGCGATCTTCGCCCGGCCCGGCCAGTTGGCGTGGGGCGGCGTGCGGCCGTAGCCGATCAGGTCACGAGGGTAGTGGGATGAGGGAACGTGCGTCATGGCGAGGCTTCCTGATTGTTATCGGCTGTCGCGATGGCCTGCGGAGCGGAGCGCATGCAAACTGGTTTTATGTATACAAATGCAAGATAGGCTGTGTCCACTTTATCTGCAAGCCCTCGACCGAGAGGAGAAATGTATACAGTTATTCGTAATAATAGCCGACATTACGACCCGAAATACCCAGCATAGACCAAGGTCTATCGCCGCAAATCTTCTAGTCGACTCCTCGGAAAACCGTCAATACACTGATTTTCATTGGAATATTTCGAACAGCGCCGCCCTGACAGCAGAGGGTTGCAGCTTGAACAAAAGGAAACTATTTTGTGTACAAAGAAATACTTCGACGTCCACAAGATAGGACCCGTGCCATGCATATCCGCGTCATCAACCCCAATACCACCGACGGCATGACGGCGACGATCGGCGACGCCGCCAGCCGCATCGCCGCGCCAGGCACCCGGGTCACCGCCACCCAGCCCGCCAGCGGGCCGGTCTCCATCGAGAGCCACTTCGACGAGGCAATCAGCGTCGTGGGCGTGCTGGACGAGGTGCTGGCGGGCGAGCAGGCGGAGGTCGACGCCTACGTGATCGCCTGTTTCGGGGACCCGGGGCTGCTGGCCGCACGGGAGCTGACACGCGCCCCGGTGATCGGCATCGCCGAGGCCGCCTTCCACATGGCAACGCTGATCAGCACCCGCTTCTCCATCGTCACCACCCTGGGCCGCACCGGCATCATCGCCGAGCACCTGCTGGAGCAGTACGGCTTCCGTCACCACTGCCGTCGGGTGCGCGCCGCGGAGATCCCGGTGCTGGACCTGGAGGAGAACGGCGATGCAGCTCTGGCACGCATCATCGACGAGTGCCGGCGCGCTCGCGACGAGGACGGCATCGGCGCCATCGTGCTCGGCTGCGGCGGCATGGCCGACCTGACCGCCACCATCAGCCGCGAGGTCGGCCTGCCGGTGGTGGAAGGGGTTACCGCCGCCATGAAACTGGCCGAGGCGCTGGTGGGACTGGGCCTCGGCACCAGCAAGCACGGCGACCTGGCCTTCCCGCGTCCCAAGCCCATGACTGGTCAGTTCGAGCGGTTCTCCCACCTGACACCGACCCGCTGACCGATCGCCACGACACGACACGACACGACACGACACGACACGACAACAATAGCGCTGCCGGCAGCACGCCAGTCCGCAAGACACCCGGCTCGACCGGATATCCCAAGACCAACAAGCGACTTGCGAGGACCTCGACATGACCACTCCCACGTCACCGGCCAACGCTCAGGCAGCCGCCACGGCCCCCGAGGCCACCAGCCACTCGACCAAGGCCCCGGGCCAGGAGTCGCTGGCCCCCCAGCAGACGAGGATCATGGGGCGAACCTCCTACTTCCTGGCCTGGTTCGGCGGCTGCGTCTCCATCGGCACCTTCGCCATGGGGTCCAGCGTGGTCGGCACCCTCAACCTGATCCAGGCCACGCTGGCGATCGCCATCGGCTGCTTCGTGATCGGCATCGCGCTCGCCCTGAACGGCGCCGCCGGCTACAAGTACGGCATCCCCTTCATGGTCCAGGCGCGCAGCGCCTTCGGCTTTGCCGGCACCCGGCTGCCGGGGCTGGTGCGGGCCGTGCCCGCAGTCGTGTGGTACGGCTTCCAGAGCTGGATCGGCCTGTCGGTGATGGGTTTCCAGGGCATCAAGTGGCTGGAGAATATCGGCAGCGTCTTCATCCTCGCCTCGCTGATGTACATGTTCTATGCCACGGTGCAGCGCTACGGCGACGAGCTCTCCGCCAGCCTGCTGACCATGGAAGGCTCCTGGGGGATGCCGTTCTGGGGCGCCACCATGCTCTTCCTGGGCATCTACAGCACCATGATGCTCAACGTCAGCGACTATGCCCGCGAGCACAAGAAGGGCACCGGCCAGAGCCTGCTCACCACCATCTACGCGATGTCGATCCTGCCCTGCACCCTGTTCATGGGCCTGATCGGCTACATGGTCTCCGAGGCCACCGGCACCGCCGACCCCATCCAGGTGTTCGCCAACGCCGTGGACAACACCCCGCTGCTGATGACCACCCTGCTGTTCATCGCCTTCGCCCAGGTCACCACCAACGTGCTCTACAACGTGGTGCCGCCCACCTACGTGCTGATGGACGTCGTCAAGCTCAAGTTCACCACCTCCACGGTGATCGTCGGCCTGCTGGCCTTCGCCACCTTCCCCTGGAAGCTGGTACAGCCCGACTCCGCCGCCGGCTTGCAGCTCTTCGTGCAGACCTACTCCGCCTTCCTCGGCCCGATCTTCGCCATTCTGGTGGTGGACTACTACATCATCCGTCGCCGCACCCTGGACCTCGGCAAGCTCTATGACGAGACCGGTCCCTACCAGGGGGTCAACGTCGCCGCACTGATCGCGACCGCCGTGGGCATCGCCGCCGCCCTCACCTTTTCCGCGGTCTCCTGGTACGCCAGCCTGATCCCGGCCGGCGTCACCTACTATCTGCTGATGAACCACTGGGCCCCGTGCCAGCGCTTCCGCCAGTAACCTACACCCGAGCATCAACGCCAGCGCCCTGGACCATGGTCCGGGGCGCTGGCGTCTGGAGGGATCGGGGAACCGCCGCTCAGGCGGCGGCCGAGGCGTGTCAGTCGCCGAAGATCTCGTGTAGGTTCGGGGCCTCGCCCTCCTCCTCGACGATGGAGAGCGAGGCCTCGATGGCCTTGAGATGGCGGCTCATGAAGGCCGCAGCGCGTTCGCCGTTGCCGGCCTCCAGGTAGCCGATCAGGTCGTCGTGGTCATGGGACTCGCAGCCCAGGTGGCCGGCATTGCCGTAGACGGCGAGGATCAGCGAGGAGCGTGAACAGAGCCGGCCGACGAAATCTGCCAGGGTGGCGTTGCAGGAGATCCCGGCCAGGCGCGCATGGAAGGCCGCGGAGAGCTTGATGGCCGCGCTCTGCTCGCCGCCCTTGAGCGCCTCGCGCTCACGGCGGGCCATCTCGCGCAGTTCATGCACCTCGGCCTCGGTGATGCGCCTCGCCACCTCGGGCATCAGGCCGCACTCCACCATCTGGCGGGCGTCGAAGACATCCTTGGCCTCGTCGGCCGTAGGGCGGGTCACGCTGGCCCCGCGGCGTGGCGTCAAGGTGACCAGCTGCTCCAGGGCCAGACGCTGCAGGATCTTGCGGATGCCGGTGCGGCTGACGCCGAACACCTCGGCGAGGGCATCCTCGCGCAGGCGGGCGCCGGGCTTGAGACGGTGCTCGATGATCGCATCGCTGATCGAGCGGTAGATGGCCTCGTGTCGCTCGGCACCGTCGCCATTCTTGCCCAGGCGGGCACCCGCCGCCTTGCGCTCGGCCACGGTCTGACGCTGGTTCATGAAGGCTCGTCTCCTGCATTGCCTGATGCGTCGTATTGTATACGCATACTCATTCCCCGACGACGCCCGGCCCGGAGGCGGCGACGACCCGACGGGCCGGGCGGGTCATCGAAGGGATGGCAGACGGCCGTCCGGCTCACTCCGCCCAGGCGGCGATGGTCGCGCGCTCCTCGTCGGTTATCCCGGTCATGTTGCCCAACGGCATATACCCGCTGGCCACTACCTGCTGGATCTGTTCCCGCTGGCGGGCGGTCTGCTCCGGGGTGTCGTAGGCCATGCCGGCCGGCGGCGCGTTGAAGCCGGGCTGGGTTGGCCGGCTGGCGTGGCAGGCCACGCAGCGGGTCTCGACAATGGCATGGACCTCCTCGAGGCTTACCGCGGCGCGATCCGGATCGGCGGCGGGAGACGGCGTAGGCGCGGCGATCCAGAACGCCACGGCGATCAGCGCCACCCCGGCCGCCGGGTAGGCGGGCTTGATGCTGCCGGCATGCATCAACACGAAGAACTGGCGGATCAACGCGCCGGCGAAGATGAACAGCGACATGATCACCCAGGCCTGCTCGTGGGAGTAGGCGAAGGAGTAGTGGTTGCTGATCATCAGCAGCACCACCGGCAGGGTGAAGTAGGTGTTGTGTACCGAGCGCTGCTTGCCGCGCTTGCCGTCCAGCGGATTGGGCGCCTCGCCGGCCTTCATCGCCGCCACCATGCGCCGCTGCCCGGGGATGATCCAGAAGAAGACGTTGGCCGACATGGCCGTGGCCATCACCGCCCCGGTCAGCAGGAAGGCCGCCCGTCCCGAGAACAGCTGGGTGCTGAGGTAGGCCACTACCACCATCATCACCGCCACGGCGATGCTCAGCAGGCCGTCGCGGGTCATGTCGGGGCTGATGCGCTTGCACAGCTCGTTGTAGACCACCCAGCCGCCGACCAGGAACAGCAGCGCCAGCAGGTTGGCCTGCCAGCCGCTTATGCTCGCCGCCCACGCCCAGCTGCTGTTGGGGTTGACCAGGTAGAAGCTCGGATTGGCCATGTAGAGCAGCACGAACAGGGCGAAGCCCGACAGCCAGGTGGTGTAGGACTTCCAGAACGACCAGTGCAAGTCCTCCGGCAGCTTGGCCGGAGCCGTGGCGTACTTCTGGTTGTGGTAGAAGCCGCCACCGTGCACCGCCCACATCTCGCCGAATACTCCCTTGTCGCGGTCCTCGGCGGCCTTGGGCCTGCGCAGGCCGTTGTCCAGCATCACGAAGTAGATCGACTCGCCGATCCAGGCGATGGCCGCGATGACATGCAGCCAGCGCAGCAGGAAGTTGGCAAAGTCCAGCAGATAGGCTTGCATCAGGGGATGCCTCGACTCATTGCATTGGTGTTGGTGACCGAAGGCCAGCCTTGGTCTGAAAATTGGCGAGCGAAGGCCAGACAAGGCAAAAAGCGGCGAAAAGACGGAGTTTACGGGGTGTAAATGAGTACTTTGCGCCGATTTTTAACGCCGTATGGCCGGGCGCAGCCTTTTTCGGGCCAAGGCTAGCTGCCGCGGTAGGTGGAGTAGCCAAACGGCGACAACAGCAGCGGCACGTGGTAGTGCGCCCCGGGATCGGCCACGCCGAAGCGCAGCGGGATCACATCGAGGAAGCGCGGCTCGTCGGCCTCGATGCCCTGCCGGCGCAGGTAGTCGCCGGCGTGGAAGACCAGCTCGTACTCGCCGGCGGCGAACGCGTCACCCTCGAGGATCGGGGCATCGCAGCGGCCGTCATCGTTGGTGACGACCTCCTTGAGGCGCTCTCGTCCCTCGCTTGCGAGGCGGTACACCTCGATGTGGATGCCCTGTCCGGGGCGGCCCTGGGCGGTATCAAGCACATGGGTAGTCAGGCGTCCCATCTTCACTCTCCTAGTGTTCTCTGTGGATGGTTCCCGAAAGGTCGTGGATAGCATTGAGAACATTTTTAGACATTTATGGAGTACATTTCAAAAAAATTTTTGTATACATTAAGAAAGAAAATCCCTTCGACCACCGCTATCGGGAGACCGACCATGACTGACAGCACCCTGACACCGCGTCCCAGCCAGCTGGACAAGGCCGCCTTCGTGGCCGCCTACGGCGAGATCTACGAGCACTCCGCCTGGGTCGCCGAACTGGCCTGGAAACGCGGCCTGGACCCGCGCCACGACACCCCCGCGGGCCTGGCCGAGGCAATGGGCCGGATCCTCGCCGAGGCCGAACCCGAACGCCAGCTCGCCGTGATCCGCGCCCATCCCGACTTGGCCGGCAAGGCAGCCCTCGCCGGGACCCTGACCGGCGACTCCACTCGCGAGCAGGCCGGTGCCGGCCTCGACCAGTGCAGCCCCGAGGAGCTGGCCCGTTTCGAGCGCTTCAACGGTGCCTACAAGGCGAAGTTCGGCTTCCCCTTCGTGATGGCGGTGAAGGGCAGCGACCGCTTCGCCATCCTCGACGCCTTCGAGGCGCGCCTGAAGAACCCCCCGGAGCAGGAGCGCCGTACTGCCATCGAGCAGATCAATCGCATCGCCCTGTTTCGCCTGCAGGCGCGCCTGGCGGGCTGATCGCCGCCCCTGCGGCCGGGCTGCGGGGGCTCAGCCCCTCATGAGCCACCCCCCAACAGGCTGATCGACCGGTCAACAACTTCCTCGCAATACATTGAAACGAAAAGCATCGCCATAAATGAACACAGTAATTACGGCATAATGTCTTTCATGAAATTCGGTATTGTGTACATTTAGGCCAGAGGATTGGCCTCAATACCTATAACAACCGGCCGACTCCACGACCCGCACGCCAGCACCGACAACAACCCAAGCTGCGAGCCCGACCATGACCAGATCCCGTTCCGCCCCCCATCCCGAGACGAACCCCACCCGCACCATCAACCGCGATCCAGACGCGATGCCGCCGCTCTCCAAGGCGATCCCGCTGGGCCTGCAGCACATCATGGCGATGTTCGCCGGCAACGTGACGCCGCCGATCATCATCGCCGGGGTCATCGGCGCCGCTACCGGCGAGACGATCTTCCTGATCCAGGTGGCGCTCTTCGTGGCTGGGGTCTCGACCCTGATCCAGACCATCGGCATGGGCCCCATCGGCGCCCGCCTGCCCATCGTGCAGGGCACCAGCTTCGGCTTCCTGCCGGTGGCGCTGCCCCTGGCCAACGCCTTCGGGCTGGCCGCCGTGCTTGGCGCCTCCTTCATCGCCGGCCTGCTGCAGATCGTGCTGGGGGCCTTCCTCAAGAAGATCCGCCACTGGTTCTCGCCGGTGGTCACCGGCATCGTGGTGCTGCTGATCGGCATCACGCTGATGCCGGTCGGCCTCAACTACGCCGCCGGCGGCGTGGGCTCGCCCGACTTCGCCTCGCCCACCAACCTGCTGCTGGCGCTGTTCGTGCTGGTGGTGTGCATCGCCGTGCACCAGCTGGGCCGGGGCTTCGTCAAGGCCTCCTCGATCCTGTTTGGCCTGCTGGCCGGCTATCTGGTGGCCATCGCTCTGGGCATGGTGGACTTCACCAACCTGCGCGAGGCGGCCTGGTTCGCCGTGCCGAGGCCGCTGCAGTACGGCATGGAGTTCCACCTCACCGCCATCGTCGGCATGGTGCTGATCATGTTCGTGGTGGGCCTGGAAACCATCGGCAACATCTCCGCCATCACCACCGGTGGGGCCGGCCGCCCCGCCAGGGACCGCGAACTCTCCGGCGGCGTGATGGCCGACGGGGTGGCCACCTCCTTTGCCGCGGTCTTCAATACCCTGCCCAACACCGCCTATGCCCAGAACGTCGGCCTGATCACCCTGACCGGCGTGGTCAGCCGCCACGTGGTGACCATCGGCGGCATCCTGCTGATCTGCATGGGGCTGTTCCCCAAGCTGGGCGGCCTGGTGGCGGCCATGCCCCATGCGGTACTGGGCGGTGCCGGCATCGTGATGTTCGGCATGATCGCCTCGGCAGGCCTCAAGATCATTCAGGAGTGCGAGCTCGACCAGCGTGCCATGCTGATCATCGCGGTCTCCCTGAGCTTGGGCATCGGCCTGCCGGCGGTGGAGGCGATCTCCGAGACCATGCCCGGCCAGGCGGGGCTGCTGCTCAAGTCCGGCCTGGTGCCGGCGGCCCTAGCCGCCTTGCTGCTCGACGCCATACTGCCCGGCAAGCCGAAGCGTCAGCGCGGCGGCGAGGACGTCGAGGCCGCAAGGGCCGAGCCCGACACCTGAGTGCTCTACCTACTCCCGACGCGGCGGCGCGATCATTTACGCGGACCGCTTGTCGGCTAGACTTTATCTATTTACGCGCGAGGGGTCCGATATGTACCGAGATAGGCTCGATGCGGCCAGGCGCCTGGCCAAGGCCCTGGCGCATTTGAAGGGGGTGACGCCGCTGGTGCTGGCCATTCCCCGCGGCGGCGTGCCGATGGGGAGAGTGATCGCCGATGCCCTGGAAGGAGAGCTCGACGTGGTGCTGGTGCGCAAGATCGGCGCCCCGGGCCATCCCGAGTTCGCCATCGGCGCGGTGAGCGAAGATGGCAGCGTGCAGCTGCAAGAGGAGGCCCAGGGATGCCGCCAGGAGTGGCTGGCCCGCGAGATCACCCGGCAACGCGAGTTGATCGATGAGCGCCGGCGCCGCTACACGCCGGTGCGCTCGCCCATCGATCCGGCTGGACGGATAGTGGTAGTGGTGGACGATGGCAGCGCCACCGGGGCGACCATGGCGGCGGCGCTGGCCACCCTGCGCCAGCGCGATCCGGCCCGACTTATCGCCGCCATCGGAGTCGCACCGCTCGATACCCTGGCTCGATTCGAGGCCCTGGCCGACGAGGTCGTCTGCCCCGAGGTTCCGACCCACTTCGCTGCCGTGGGCCAGTTCTTCGCTGACTTCGGTCAGGTGGCGGATGAAGAGGTAGTTCGTCTGCTTGGCGAAGATGCCCACTGAGCAAAGCCGATAGGCTGGTCGCGAACAAAAGGGCCGCCCTCTATCGGGGCGGCCCTCTTGATTCAGCGACCGGCGATACACCGGAACCACTTGCTGCTTGTCAGAAACTTACTTGGCAGCTGCTGTCGCGGACTTCATGCTCTCTTCGACCAGTTTCTGGCTCTTCTGCAGATAGTCCTGACCCAGTCCGGAGAGCTTCTCGGCATCGGCCTTGAGATGATCTCCCAGATCCTGAGCCACCTTCTGCTGATCCTCCATCACCTTCTTGAGCCCCTCGGCATCACGCACATCGATCCAGGCGCGGGCCTGGGCCAGGCCAAAGTCAGCGTAGCGGCGCGTCGCCTCCAGTTGGGCGGCCATGAGCTTCTCGTAGTACTCCAGGGTCAGAGACCCATAGGCCCGAGCCGGCTCTACGAACAGGCCATCGAGCTTATCGGTGGCTTTCTGGGTGGTTGCCTTGGTCATGGAACACCTCCATCTAACTTGGGAAGACAAGCTTGGAAGGACAGGACGTTTCGCCCTGCGCTGCAATGCAACATAGCAGTCAGTTTTGTGCAGCGCAACATGGTGCCGGACCATTTTCTTCGTCCCCCGAGCGCATGTCCCGAGCGCATCCCTGAAGATGGCGCCCGGTGATGAGCGGGCGCCATCTCAACAGCAGACGTCGCGGCCTGTCAGCGGTAGGAACCCTCCACATCGGTGATCCGCATTGCCCTGCGACCCAGGCCGTTGTGCTGGTCGAGCATACGTTCCAGCCAGCGATACACGGGGTCGGCGTTGGAGACCAGGTCGGCACTCGACACGCAACGTGCCCACATGAAGCTGCCGAACACCAGATAGTCCCCTGCCGCCGGCGCCTCTCCGTCGATATAGTCCGACTCCTTCAGACGGCCACGCAGAGGCTCCAGGGCGGCATCGAGTTGGGCAAGCCCCTTCGCCGGAGAATGAAATTCCTCGAGGGTTCGGCCCATACGCTGCTCTCGGGTCTCGCGAAAATAGTCGCGGTCATCGGGGTGAATGGCATTGAGCAGGTCCATGACAATGGTGCGCAGCATCGCCGGCTGCAGGGCGCGCTCGGTATAGTGTTTGAGAAAGCTGGCCCGCCCCTCGGCAACGCCATCGCCGAGCAGGGGAGCCTCGGGGTAGGTGCGATCAAGGTAGCGAAGAATCTCATAGCTATCGGTGATGACCGCATCACCATCGACCAGTACCGGCACCTTGTCATGATTGGCGAAGGCCAGCGCCTGCTTGTCGCTGAAGCGCCAGGGGCGGGCTTCCACCTCTAGCCCCTTATGGGCCAGCGCATAGCGAACTCGCCAGCAGTAGGGCGAAAAGCGCAGCTCCTCGTCGATACCGCAGAGATCATAAAGCACCCGTGTCATGACATTCTCCCGTTCCAATCGGCATATCCGAAGCAGTGTGCCAGCCTTTGGCTGGCCCTGTCATGCCGCTCACACGTCGTTAGACGAACGGGCCAGGACGGTGAGGCTTTGTCTTTTAGTCTATAGCCGGGAAGCACATTGTGATTCCGGATTCCGGGCATGTCTCAACAACCTGTTGTTGAAAGTGGCATTTTTTTATTTCGCTGATTATAGAAGCTAACACCATATTGGTAATACCAATTCCCCACTGCTGGCGAGACAATGCTGCATGGGCGTATCTTTCGCGCATCCGCCGCGCTAACGGCAGGCGGTGTCGTGCCATCTCACCGCAGATCACACCACCACAACAGTCGAGGGGAAACCTGCCTCATGAACAACACCCTACTTGCACTGCTGGCCTTCACGCCGCTGGTGCTGGCCGGTGTACTGCTGATTGGCCTGCGCATGCCGGCCAGGACCGCCATGCCGATGGTCTATGTGGTCACCGCCCTTATCGCCCTGTTCGCCTGGGACATGAGCTTCAACCGGGTGCTGGCGTCAACCCTTCAGGGGCTGATCCTCACGGTATCGATCCTATGGATCATCTTCGGTGCCATCCTGCTGCTCAACACCCTGAAGCACTCCGGCGGCATCACCGCGATCCGCAACGGCTTCTCCGGCATCAGCCCGGACCGCCGCGTTCAGGCGATTATCGTCGCCTGGCTGTTCGGCTGCTTCATCGAGGGCGCCTCCGGCTTCGGCACCCCGGCCGCAGTGGCCGCCCCGTTGATGGTGGCACTCGGCTTCCCGGCGCTGGCCGCCGTGGTCGTGGGCATGATGATTCAGTCCACCCCGGTCTCCTTCGGCGCGGTGGGCACCCCCATCGTGGTAGGCGTCACCGGCGGCCTGGACCGCATCGGCATCACCGAAGCGCTGGAAACAGGCGGCTATACCTGGATGGAGTATTTCCGCCTGATCACCGCCGAGGTGGCCGTGATCCACGGTATCGTCGGCGTGCTGATGCCGCTGATCATGGTGATCATCATGGTCAAGTTCTTTGGCGCGAATAAGTCCTGGAAGGAGGGTCTCTCCATCGCCCCCTTCGCCATCTTCGCCGGTGTGGCCTTTGTCGTCCCCTATATGCTGGCTGGCGTTCTGCTCGGCCCGGAATTCCCGTCGATGATCGGCGCCATGGTGGGTCTGGCTATCGTCGTACCAGCGGCCCGCAAGGGCTTCCTGATTCCCAAGGACGTCTGGGACTTCCCGGACAAGACGTCCTGGCCCGACGAGTGGATCGGCAAGCTCGAAATCAAGCTGGATGACATTGCCGGCAAGGCCCCGATCTCCACCCTCATGGGTTGGGTTCCCTATGTGCTGCTTGCCGTAATCCTGGTGGCCTCTCGCATCGTCGAGCCGTTCAAGAATGCGCTCACCTCGATTTCCATTGGCTGGAGCAACATTCTGGGTGAGGCCGGGGTCTCCGGTGCCATTCAGCCACTCTATCTGCCAGGGGGGATCCTACTGATGGTGGTGCTGCTCACCGCCCTGCTCCACCGCATGCGCCTGGCTGAGCTAGGGGCCGCCTTCAGCGAATCTTCCAGGACCATTATCGGCGCCGGCTTCGTGCTGATCTTTACCATCCCGATGGTGCGGATCCTGATCAACTCCGGCGTCAATGGCGCGGATCTGGTCTCCATGCCGGTGTCCATGGCGCAGTTCGTGGCTGACAGCGTGGGCGGCGTCTATCCGTTCTTCGCCCCGGCCGTAGGTGCCTTGGGGGCCTTTATCGCCGGCTCCAACACTGTGTCCAACCTGATGCTGTCCGACTTCCAGTTCAACGTGGCGCAGCAGTTGGGGGTCTCCACCGCCTTGATGGTGTCACTGCAGGCCGTTGGCGCTGCAGCGGGTAACATGATCGCCATCCACAACGTGGTCGCGGCGTCTGCCACCGTGGGCCTGCTCGGTCGCGAGGGCATCACCATCCGCAAGACCATCCTGCCGACCATCTACTACCTGGTGTTCTCCGGCATTCTCGCACTGGTAGCCTTCTATGTTCTGGGCATCTCCGATCCGCTGATGCGGGCAGGCTGATGGCAAGAGCATGACGTGCTTCGGGCCTCGCCGATCATCGGCGGGGCCCGGTCGTTTCTCGATCCAGCACAGTATGAGCAAGGTTTATGGAATAAATTTCCATGGATTTATAGAAATTTATTCCATAAAGTTGGACCTAACCTCAAGCGATATCCCTCTCGCTCAGGAGTCACCATGAATACTCACTTCGACCCAAGACTCGATGGTGGCCAACCCGGACTCGACCAGTCCGAGGTGCTGGCCGATCTCCGGCAGGCCCTGCCCGGGATGACCCTGCTGCACCGTGAGGAGGACCTGCGGCCCTTCGAGTGCGATGGTCTCTCCGCCTACCGCGCCCTGCCGATGCTGGTCGCCCTCCCCGAGACCCTCGGACAGGTCGAGACCCTGCTCAAGCGCTGCAGCGCCCTGGGCGTGCCGGTGGTGACCCGCGGCGCCGGCACCGGCCTCTCCGGCGGCGCCATGCCGCTGGAGCACGGTGTGCTGCTGGTGCTGTCACGCTTCAATCGCATCCTCGAGATCGACCCCGATGCGCGCACCGCCCGGGTCCAGCCCGGAGTGCGCAACCTGGCCATCTCCGAGGCGGCGGCTCCCCATGGTCTCTACTACGCACCGGATCCCTCGTCACAGATCGCCTGCTCCATCGGCGGCAACGTGGCCGAGAATGCCGGCGGCGTGCACTGCCTCAAGTACGGCCTCACCGTTCATAACGTCATCAAGGTCGAGGTGCTGACCATCGAAGGCGAGCACATGACCCTCGGCTCGGACGCCCTCGATGCTCCCGGTTTCGACCTCTTGGCGCTGTTCACCGGCTCCGAGGGCATGCTCGGGGTGGTCACCGAGATCACCGTCAAGCTACTGCCCAAGCCGGAGAGCGCGAAGGTGCTGATGGCCAGCTTTGACGACATCGAAAAGGCCGGCAACGCCGTGGGCGCCATCATCGCCGCGGGCATCATCCCCGGCGGCCTGGAGATGATGGACAACCTGGCGATCCGTGCCGCCGAGGACTTCATCGGCGCCGGCTACCCGGTGGAAGCCGAGGCCATCCTGCTCTGCGAGCTGGATGGCGTGGAGGCGGATGTGGATGACGATTGCGCCACGGTGCGACGGGTCCTGGAAGCCGCCGGTGCCACCGGCATCCAGCTGGCACGCGACGAGGCCGAGCGCGCGCTGTTCTGGGCCGGGCGCAAGAATGCCTTCCCGGCGGTCGGCCGCATGTCGCCGGACTACTACTGCATGGACGGCACCATTCCCCGCCGCGAGCTGGCCCGGGTGCTCAAGGGCATCAACGACTTGAGCGAGGAGTATGGCCTGCGCGTGGCCAACGTCTTTCACGCCGGCGACGGTAACATGCACCCGCTGATTCTGTTCGATGCCAACCAGCCTGGCGAATTCGAACGCGCCGAGGAACTCGGCAGCCGCATTCTCGAGCTGTGCGTCGAGGTAGGCGGCACCATCACCGGCGAGCATGGCGTGGGCCGTGAGAAGATTCATCAGATGTGCGTGCAGTTCAGCCCCGGCGAGCTTGTGACCTTCCGGGCG
Source organism: Pseudomonadota bacterium (assembly GCA_051751685.1). Taxonomy (GTDB): domain Bacteria; phylum Pseudomonadota; class Gammaproteobacteria; order Pseudomonadales; family Halomonadaceae; genus Halomonas. The sequence continues at coordinate 16,084 of JBNJLE010000008.1, forward strand.
GCCAAGCGCGCCTTCGACCCCGACGAGCTGCTCAACCCGGGCAAGAATATCCCCACCCCGGCTCGCTGCTCCGAGTTCCGCCTGACCAAGAGCGCCGCCGACGCACCCGCCCAGACCCAGGCCCAACAGAGCCACGGCTGAGAGACAGGACACTATGGTGACCACTCACGACACCCCCCATCACGACAGTCCCGGCCATGACGCCAGCGAAGCGTTGGCCGATCGCATCCGCCGCGCCGAGGCCGAGGGCACACCCTTGCGCATTGTCGGTGGCGACACCAAGACCTTCTATGGCCGTAGGGTCGAGGGCGAGGCGCTCTCTACCCGTGAGCACCGTGGCATCACCGAATACGACCCGGTGGAGCTGATCGTCTCGGTACGCACCGGCACCCCATTGCGCGAACTGGAGGCCGCCCTGGCCGCCAATGGTCAAATGCTGCCCTGCGAGCCACCCCACTTCGGTGAGAACGCCACCGTGGGGGGCATGATTGCCACCGGCCTCTCCGGGCCACGACGCCCCTGGGCCGGCAGCGTGCGCGACTTCGTACTGGGGACACGGCTTATTACCCGCCAGGGCAGCGAGCAGCGCTTCGGTGGTCAAGTGATGAAGAACGTGGCCGGCTATGACCTGTCGCGCCTGATGGTGGGGGCCCAGGGCACGCTGGGACTGCTCACCGAGGTCTCCATGAAGGTGCTCCCGCTACCCGGCGCCAGCCGCAGCCTGCATCTGGACATGCCGCTGGCCCAAGCCCTCAAGACGCTATCCGAGTGGGGCCGCCAACCGATGCCCATCACCGCCGCGGCCTGGCTGGAGGGCGCCCTGCACCTGCGCCTGGAGGGCGGACCGAGCTCCGTGGCCGCCACCGCCGAGCGACTCGGCGGCGACGAGCTCAAGGACGATTTCTGGGAGGCCCTGCGCGAACAGCGCCTGGCGTTCTTCAGCGCCGAGGACACCCGGCCGCTGTGGCGGCTTTCGCTGCCCAACCACACCCCGCCGCTCGAGCTACCCGACGTCGAAGAGACCGATGTGCTCTACGACTGGGCCGGCGCCCAGCGCTGGGTGCGCAGCGGACTGGATGCCGGTGCCCTGCGCGAGATCGTCGCCCGCGCCGGCGGCCATGCGACCTGCCTCCGCGGCGTCAGCGGGCAGTCGGTGGAGGAGCCCTTTACCCCGCTCGCCCCGGTGGTCGAGAAATACCATCGCCACCTCAAGGCCGAGCTTGACCCTCAGGGGATCTTCAACCCGGGCCGGCTCTACGCGGCATTCTGAGACAGAGGGGAAACGCCGAGATGCAGACGCACTTTACCGAGGAAGACCTCAAGAAGCCGCATATCCGCGAGGCCGACCGCGTGCTGCGCAGCTGCGTGCACTGCGGCTTCTGCAACGCCACCTGCCCCACCTACCAGCTGCTGGGTGACGAGCGCGACGGCCCCCGGGGACGTATCTACCTGATGAAGGAGATGCTCGAGGCGCCTGAGGGCAGCGACAAGGTCACCGAGGAGACCCGGCTGCACCTGGACCGCTGCCTGACCTGCCGCAACTGCGAGACCACCTGCCCCTCCGGCGTGGAATACCACAAGCTGCTCGACATCGGCCGTGCCGAGATCGAGCGTCGGGTCCCGCGCAGGCCAGCGGAGCGCGCCCAGCGCTATGCCCTGCGCAAGATGCTGGTGGAACCGAAGCGCTTTCAGGCGCTGCTCAGGCTGGGCCAGACCTTCCGGCCGCTGGTCCCCGGCGCTCTCAGGGACAAGCTGCCTCCGGCTCCCGTGAATGCCGGCAAGCGCCCCGATGGCCAGAGTCATGCCCGCCAGATGCTGATCCTCGAGGGTTGCGTGCAGCCGGGGCTCTCGCCAAACACCAACGCCGCCACCGCCCGGGTGCTGGACCGCCTCGGCATTGGGCTGACCCCGGTGGCGGAGGCCGGCTGCTGCGGCGCCATCGACTTCCACTTGAACGCCCATGACGACGGCCGGGCCCGGGCGCGGGCCAATATCGACGCCTGGTGGCCGCATATCGAGAAAGAGGGCGGTGCCGGAATTGAAGCCATCGTGCAGACCGCCAGCGGCTGTGGCGCCTTCGTGAAAGAGTATGGCGAGATTCTCAAGGATGACCCGGCTTATGCCGAGAAGGCCGCCCGAGTGGGCGAGCTGGCCAAGGACCTGGTCGAGGTGCTGCGCAACGAGGCCATCGACAGCCTCGAGGTCGCCCAGGGCCGCCGACTTGCCTTCCATTGCCCCTGCACCCTGCAACACGCCCAGAAGCTCGGCGGGGCCGTGGAAACCGTACTGACCCGGCTCGGTTTCAGCCTCACGCCGGTGGCCGATGCCCACCTCTGCTGCGGCTCGGCGGGCACCTACGCCATCACCCAGCCCGAGCTCGCCACCCAGCTGCGCGACAACAAGCTCGACAACCTCGAGGCCGGCAAGCCCGAGGTGATCGTGACAGCGAATATCGGCTGCCAGACCCATCTGGCCGGCGCCAACCGCACCCCGGTGAGCCACTGGATAGAAATCGTCGATGAGGCCTTGAGCTCTGCAAACTAGACGAGCGCCGGGGATAAGGCGGAGCGAAAGTCTTTTGCCAGGAAAGGCAAAAGTAGCGCCCAGGGAAGGGTTCGCAGCTCCCTCGCGAAGGCTTGTCGCCGATAACGCTCATTGCCTGCCACATCCTGCAGTCCCACCCAAGGAGTTCCCCATGAAGACCAAACCTGCCCTGACCCTGACCGACGTGAACGCCATCCTCGACGCCGCCCAGCAGGAAGCCGAGGCCAACGGCTGGGGCGTGACCATCGCCGTGGCCGATGACGGCGGCCACCTGCTCGGCCTGCGCCGCATGGACAACGCGCCACCCTTCAGCGCCGATGTCGCGTCCCAGAAGGCCCGCAACGCCGCCATCGGCCGCCGCGAGACTCAGGCCTTCGAGGACATGATCAACGGCGGCCGTACCGCCTTCGTCACCGCACCCATGCAGTCGCTGCTGGCCGGCGGCGTCCCGGTACTGGTGGACGGAGAGGTCGCCGGCAGCGTCGGCATCTCCGGTGTCAAGCCCGACCAGGACGTCCAGGTGGCCAAGGCCGGCGTCGCCGCCATCTGCTGAACCGGCCTCAGCCGACATGACAGGGCCCCGCTCTTACCGGAGCGGGGCCCTGTCGTTAATGACGCCCGACGGCACTTGAGTTGCCCGCACATCAGCTACATCAGCCGTTGACCGGCGAGGCCAGGACAACAAGCGAAACCTTGGTCGCCAGTCACCCCGTCAACTCACATAGGTGAGATTGGTTTCCCAGCTTTCGCTACTGACGTCGATGGCAGCCTTTACCGCTTCCTCATCTCCCGCCTGGAAGGCCGCATAGATCGCCTTATGGTCCTTGAGGGCCACCTCAGGAAGGGTCTGCATGGAAGTTTCCAACGCGGCCTCGATCAGCTGTAGCAACGTCTCACCCACCCGGAGAGTCATCGGATTATGGGTCGCATGGAGTACAGCCCGGTGGAAGGCGACATCGTGGCGAGCCGTCTGCTCGCCGTTGGCGATCGCCGAGGCCATGGCCTCGATACTCTGCTGGATGCGGACATGGTCCTCCGGACGGGCATTGTTCATGGCCTGCAGGGTATAGGCGGGCTCAAACATCTTTCGGAACTCGAGCACATCTCGCGTCATCCCTCGCGCCAGGATCATGCCAAACGCCATAGGGTCCACCAGTGGCTCACCTGGCTCGCGTCGAATGATGGTCCCCTGCCCCCGCTTGACCTCCACAATACCGATGGCCTGTAGCATCTTGATCGCCTCGCGGACACTCGACTTGCCGATTCCCAGGCTTTGCGTCAGGTCGGTTTCTGACGGCAAATAGTCGCCCGGTATAAGCTCGCCGCGAATCAATGCCCCCTTGATGCGTTCAAGCAGTTGCTGGGCAACGGAGCTGCGATCGATGGAGCTGCCGAAACTCTCGACCGAGGGGAGCGGCAGTGTGGGCTGGCGTTTCAGGCTCATGCTGGCGTCTCGTGGTGGTATGGCGTGCCTCATCGAAAAAATCGTTGCCTGCCAATGGATTGAAAACTGAGCAGCCAGTTTCTCGATGCCGGATATTTGGACGTCTTGTCATTTCCCGCTTGCAGACGACTCGAAACTGAGTCTAGCATGAGCCCAGACAACAGACATCAGATGTCTGAACACTGAAACGGCATAGCGGAGCTTCAGGCTCTGTGCCCGACACGGTGATAATAATGACAAGAATCAGCACAAGAACCCGAATCGTGGTCCTCACCACCGGCGGAACCATCGCCAGTGGCCAGGATGCCTCGGGCCGGAACCGGTCAGGAGAGCTGAAGGGCGAAGACCTGATGAGTCGGGTCTCACTACCGGCAGATGCAGACATCGACGTCGAGGTTCGCTCTCTCCTGCAGAAGCCCAGCAACGCCATTACCCTCGACGACCTGATGACCCTTCGCCAGGAATGTCAGGCCCTGTCCCGTTCTTCCGACGTGGCGGGCATCGTGATCACGCACGGCACTGACACCCTCGAGGAGACCGCCTACTTCCTCGACATCACTCTCCCGGCCTCACCCACCGTCGTGCTGACAGGCTCGCAGCGGGCTCCTCACGAGCCCGGAACGGATGCCTATCGCAATGTCGCGGACGCAGTGCTGGTAGCCGCCAGTCATCAGGCTAGCGGCCTGGGCGCCCTGGTCGTCTTCAACCAGTCGATCTTTGCCGCACGGCAAATCCGCAAGGTCAGCAGCTTTCAGGTGAATGGTTTTGCCGCACCCGAGACCGGCCCTCTGGGCTATATCGACGGGGCACGGGTGAACCTATCGATGCATCCCGCTCGGCCGGACGAGCTGAGGCTCCCCGACGACGCCACGCTGCCCAGGGTCGATATCCTGCCCGCCTATCTGGACGCCTCACCGGCACTGCTCGAGGCCGCCGCAGAGAATGGCGCCGCCGGCCTGGTGATCGACGGCCTGGGGCGCGGTCATGTGCCGCCGGACTGGCTGGACGTTATCCAGCGCATTACCGCGAGAGGCATCCCAGTGGCAGTCGTCAGCAGTTGCCCCACCGGTCCCGTCCATGCGAGCTACGAATTCCTGGGCAGCCTGGCGAGCCTCGAGGCAGTCGGCGTCATCGCCGTGACCGACCTGAGCGCCCGCAAGGCCCGCCTTGCCCTCTCCGCCATCCTTGCCTCCGCCACGCACGGCGAGGCCGCCGAGAGACTGCGAACCCTGACGGCCTGAGCATGGCCGGCAACATGCTCCGCCTGGCTACGTCAGGCTGAAAGGGCCCGTACCGCGTACGGATGACACCGGGGCAACCCGGTGCCGAACACCCCTCAATAATGCACACCAATAACCCCACAAGGTGCTGACAATGAAAAGCAAACTGATCAAGGTGTCACTGGTGACGGCGATTGCCGCCGCATCCCTGGGCATGAGCCAGGCACAGGCCGCCGACTACACCCTCAGCTTCGCCCACGTTCTGATCGAGGAAACGCCCAACGGTCAGGCAGCACTTCGCTTCAAGGAGGAGGTGGAAGAGAAATCCGAAGGACGCATCCAGATCAACGTGCTTCCCGCGGCCCAGGTCGGCGGCGACGTGGAAATCATCGAGCAGATCCAGATGGGACTGGTGGATATCGGCATCCCGCCTACGGCCACGCTCGGCAACTTCGAACCCCGCATGCAGATCCTTGACCTGCCGTTTTTGATCGCCGACTACGACACCATGGTGGAGACCCTGGATGGCGAAGTGGGACGCGAGATCCTGGACACCCTGAACGGCCATAACATGTATGGCGTGAACTTCTGGGGGGCCGGCTTCCGCCACATGACCAACAACGTGCGACCCATCCATGGGCCGGAGGATCTCGACGCCATCCGCATGCGCACCATGCAGGCCCCGATCATCATCTCTACCTACGAGAACTACGGCGCCAACGCCACCGCCATGGCCTTCACCGAGGTTTACAACGGTCTGCAGCAAGGGGTCGTCGCCGGCCAGGAGAACCCGCTGGCCAACATCTACACCATGCGTTTCCACGAGGTGCAGGACTACCTGTCGCTGACCAACCACGCCTACCACGCCTACGCGGCGGTCATCAATCAGGACTCCTGGGACTCGCTGCCCAAGGACCTGCAGGCCGTCATGCTCGAGGCCTTCGACAACGGGCGCACCGCCTCTCGCGAACTGACCCTTCGGGACGAGGCCACCATCCTCGAAGCCATTCAGGATGAGATCGCGATCAACGAGATCACTCCCGAGGCGCGCGAAGCCTTCATCCAGGCCAGCATGCCGGTGCATGAGGAGTACGAGAGCGTGGTCACCACCGAGCTTCTGCACACGGTCTACGACGCGGTAGGCATCGAGTACTGATCCTGCCATCCACTCCGATGTCACTCTAACCCGGTGCACTCACCATGTTCGAAGCACTCAACAAGGTGGTTGATCTCCTGGAGAGTGTGGCGATGGTCGCGTTCATGTCGATCGCGACCATCATTACCACCATCCAGGTCGTCTATCGCTACGGCTTCAATGGCTCCCTGTTCTGGGCCGAGGAAGTCGTCATCTACTCCATCATCTGCATGAGCTTCGTGGGGGCAAGCATGGGGGTACGCCATGGTGCTCACATCTCTGTGGATGTGCTCAATGCCTTCGTGCCCCCCGCCATCAATCGCTGGCTGCATATCATTGCTGCTGTGCTGGGCATTGCCTTTGCCGGCTTCCTGACCTACTACGGGTTCGATCTCTACTTCAACACCCTGGGACGAGGACAGCTGACGGCCGCCCTGCGTCTGCCCATGGCCTGGTTCTACCTGCCCATCGGCATCTCGGGGATCCTGCTGATTCTGCGCTACCTGTGGGTCATCCACGAAGCCTGGACCAAGCCGCCGGAAAGCCTCGCGGCAGAGCTCGCCGCTGGAAAAGACAAGCTTGTCTGACGACTGGAGATCCTCATGATCACGGCACTTCTTCCCATCTTCTTTGCAGTGCTGCTGCTGGGTCTTCCGATCTTCGCGGCCCTGGCCTTCTCTGTCTTCCTGGCCATCGAATTCTTCGGCGCCACCAATCCCGTCATCGTGCCGATGCGCATGTTCACCGGCATGAACAACTTCTCGCTGATGGCCATCCCGTTCTTCATTCTGGCCGCCGAGCTGATGCGTATCGGGGGGCTGTCAGACCGGCTCATCAATCTGGCCAAGGCGCTGGTGGGCTGGGTGCCGGGAGGTCTGGCGGCGGCCACCGTCCTTTCCTGTCTGTTCTTCGGAGCGATCTCCGGCTCCAGTCCCGCCACGGTCGTGGCCATCGGCTCGATCATGTTCCCTGCCCTGGTCGCGGCCGGCTACGACAAGCGTTTTGCCATCGGACTGATCGCCACCGCGGGCACCCTGGGGCCCATCGTGCCTCCCAGCATCGCGCTGATCATCTATGGCTCGGTCACCGGCACCTCGGTAGGCAGATTGTTCGCGGGGGGCCTGCTGCCGGCCATCCTGATCGGGTCACTGCTGATTGCCTACTGCATCGTCTACTCGTCCTTCAAGGGCTACGAGCGCTCACCCTTCCCGACACTGCGTGAGATTGGTTCGGCGTTCAAGTCGGCTGCCTGGGGGTTGGGTCTGCCGTTCATCCTGCTCGGCGGCATCTACAGCGGCATCTTCACCCCGACCGAATCCGCCGCGGTCGCCTGCATGTACGGGCTATTTGTCGGCATGGTGGTCTATCGCACCATCGACTTCCGGAACATGATCGGCACCCTGCGCAGTTCCGGCCTGATCTCGGCCACTCTGCTGCTGATTACCGCTGGCGCCTCGGCCTTTTCCTGGCTGCTGGCGATCACCGGCACCCCGACCCAGTTGGCGAGTCAGGTGCTCTCCCTGACGGACGACCCGTTCGCGGTGATGGCCCTGTTCAACGTGGTAATGATCGTTGCCGGTTTCTTCCTCGACAGTGCCTCGGCGATCATCGTGCTCTCGCCGCTGCTGCAGCCGATCGCCGCACAGGTCGGCGTGGATCCGGTCCACTTCGGCATCATCACCCTGGTGAACTTCTCCGTCGGCATGATCACACCGCCGGTCGGGCTGAACCTGTTCGTGGCCATGGCGATTTCGAAAATGTCGCTTCAGGAGGTCTTCAAGGCCTGCCTACCGCTGATCCTGATCATGCTGATTGCCCTGATGGTCATCACCTATGTGCCGTGGATCAGCGTCTATCTGCCTTCGCTGCTCTACTGAGGAGACCGACCATGCAAACGAGTTCTTCTCTGGCAAGGGCGGTCGACGGTGACCGCTTCTGGGCCGATATCGAGGCCCAGGCAAAGATCGGCGCCCTCTCTCCCCGCGGCATTCGCCGCCTGGCACTGGACGACCAGGACAATCGTGCGCGGCGGTGGCTGATGGACCAGGGCAAGGCGCTTGGCTGCAGCGCTCACTACGATGACATGGGCAACGTCTTCCTGCGCCGGGAGGGTCAGGATCCCTCGCTGCCCCCCCTGCTGATCGGCAGCCACCTCGACAGCCAGCCCAGCGCCGGGGCTTATGACGGCACCCTGGGCGTGGTGGCCGGCCTGGCCGTACTGCGCGCACTTGCCGAACAGCAGATCGTTCACAAGCGGCCGGTCGAGGTCGTCTCCTGGACCAACGAGGAGGGCGCGCGTTTCGCGCCCGGCGCCTCTGGCTCGTCGTGGTTTGCCGGCCGGCGCGACGCCGAGACGATCCTCGCCGCACGTGACGATGACGGCGTGACCTTCCGGGAGGCGCTGACCGACTGCCTGGCGCTGCTCGAGGCACAGGGAGCTCAGTTTCGGGACATACCGGTCGTACCCCACGCCTTCCTGGAGTTGCATATCGAGCAGGGGCCTGTGCTGGAGGCACAGGGAGCCCCTGTCTGCGTGGTCACCGGCATCCAGGGCGTCAACTGGTATGAGGTCGAGGTCAATGGCCAGGCTAACCATGCGGGCACCACGCCGGAGGCGTCGCGTCGCGATGCGTTCATGGGGGCCCATGCCCTGGTCGGCGCCCTGAAGCAGGCCGTGTCGGCCCTGAACGATCAGGTGCGCTTCACCATCGGCAAGTTCGCCCTGACGCCCAACTCGGTGAATACCATCGCCCAGCAGGCCCGCTTCACCATCGACCTTCGCCATCCGGACCCGGCGGTGCTGGACACCCTGGATGCGGCATTCCAGAGGTTGGCAGAACAGGAGTGGTCCAACTGCACGGTCCGACTGGAGGCGACCTCGAAGGTGGCCCCGGTGGCCTTCGATCACCACCTGGTCGCCATCCTCGACGATGCCGTCAAGGCCTTCTGCCCCCAGGCCCCGCGGCTGGTATCCGGGGCCTTCCATGACGCCATCCACCTCGCCCACCTGTGCCCCACGGCCATGCTTTTCACTCCTTGCCGGGCGGGCATCAGTCACCATCCCGATGAACATATCGAGCGCATTGACGCCGAGGTCGCGGTCCGCGTCCTGGCGCATGCCGTCGAGCGGCTGCTCACCACAAGGAAAGATTGATATGACTCAGACTATCGAAGCGGCCGTGGCGGCACAGGGCCTTACCCTCCCCGCCATCCCGCGTCCCCGCGGCGCCTTCCTGCCATGGTCGAGGCTGGGCAACCAGCTGTTCCTGGCCGGCCAGATCTGCGAGCGAGGCGGCGAGGTGCTCTACCCGGGCAAAGTGGGCGCCGAGTTCGACCTCGAGACAGGCAAACTCGCCGCCCAGGCGTGCGCGCTGAACCTGCTGGCCTCGCTCAGCGACGCGGTGGAGGGGGATATGAGCCGTGTCGTGCGTTGTCTACGCATGAACGGGTTCGTCAACGTGGCGCCCGGATTTCACGACGTGCCGCTGGTGATCAACGGCGCCTCGGAGCTCTTCATCGCCCTGTTCGGCGAACACGGACGCCATGCTCGCACCGCGATCGGCGTCGCCACCCTGCCTGGCAACGCCGCCGTCGAAGTCGAATCGATCTTCGAGATTTGCGACTGACAACAAGGAAGCACGCCATGACCGACTCACCTCTGAAGCGCCCGCTGCGAGACCAGTACGCCGGGCTGCGCAGCGGCACGCTGACCGCCAGGGCCCTGGCCGAGGCCTCCGTGGAAGCCCACCGAATCCGCGGCCAGCACGACCATGCCTACCTGACCTGGAACGGCGAAGCCGCTCTGGCCTTTGCCGAGGCCACCGATGCCTTGATTCGTCAAGGGGGGGATGCCGGCGCCCTGATGGGCATTCCTGTTTCGATCAAGGACATCTATGCGGTGCCGGGCCTGCCGACCTATGCCGGCTCGTCACGGCGGCTTCCTCAGCAGTGGGAACAGCCAGGGCCCATGATCGCTGCACTGCTCGCTCAGTTGCCCAGTGTCATGGGCAAGACCCACTCGGTGGAGTTTGCCTTTGGCGGGCTGGGAACCAATGCCCACTGGGGCGCTCCCCGCAATCCCTGGGACCTCGACGTCCACCGCACGCCCGGCGGCTCCAGTGCCGGGGCAGGCGTTTCACTGATCGGCGGCACTGCAAGCCTGGCCCTGGGCACCGATACCGCTGGCTCGGTACGCGTTCCAGCCGCCATGACAGGCGTCGCCGGACTCAAGACCACCGTCGGCCGCTGGTCGACGAACCAGATCGTGCCGCTCTCTAGTACTCTGGATACCCCGGGCCTGCTGGCCCACCGCGTGGATGACCTGGCCTTCGCCTTCGACGCCCTCGATGGCGTACTGACAAGGCATGGCACCCGCGTCCCGGCCCCGCCGGCGCTGGCCGATCTCACCTTCGGCATACCGGGTGCCTTCTTCTGGGACGATTGCAGCCCCGGCGTCGCCGAAGCCGTCGAAGCCGCCATCCGCCAACTCGAGGCTGCCGGGGCTCGCCTGATCACGTTTGACCTGCCACACACCGATGAAGTCTTCACGCTGTTCCAGCAGGGAGGTCTGGCCGCTGCCGAACTGGCGGCGTTCCTCAAGACCGAACTGCCCGAGATGATCGATGCCCTGGACCCCAATGTCGCCGCCCGGGTAAAGGCCGCCGACGACATGCCAGCCTGGGAGTACGTTCGCCGGCGCGCCGTCATCGACAAGCTGACAACCGCAGCCGCAACGCGTCTGTCCGACGTGGATGCCATGCTGACCCCCACCGTGGCCCTCACCCCGCCCACCCTGGAGAGCCTGCTCCCGGAAGGGGCCTACGCGAGGGCCAACATGCACGCCCTGCGCAACACCGTGATTGCGAATTTCATGGGGCTCTGCGGGCTGACCATGCCGGTCGGCAAGGACAGCGCCGGCATGCCGGTCGGGCTGCAGGTGCTGGCCGGCCCCTGGCAGGATGCGCGGCTGCTGGCCATCGGCCAGGCCATCGAGGAGGAGCTGGGTACCGGCCTCGACCTGCTCGGCAAGCCCCCAGCTCCCTGATCGGCCGCTCAGTCCCGGCACCTCTCGTTCACCTTCACACAGCAGGTCAGTCTGGAGCTAACGCGCATGACCGATTGGAACCGCATGACCCTGGCTGGCTTCCGGCACCGGCTCGCCGACGGCGAACTCTCGCCGCTTGACTGGTGGATGGCCTGTCGGGAGCGCATCAACGCCATGGACCCCAGCCTACAGGCCTGGGAGTGCCTGGCCCCCGAGCCCGCCATCGCGGGCCGTGATGACGGGCAGCCCTGTCCTGCCCTGTACGGTGTCCCGGTAGGCATCAAGGACATCATCGACACGGCCAGGATGCCCACCACCTGGGGAACACAGGGATACCACCACGTCGACGGCTCCGACATGGATGCGGCCATCGTCACCCAGCTCATTCGCCTCGGCGCCCTGCCCATGGGCAAGACGGTCTCGACCGAGTATGCCTATTTCCAACCCAGCAGGACACGAAATCCCCATGACCCGTCACGCACCCCGGGTGGCTCCTCGAGCGGTTCGGCGGCCGCCGTCGCCGCCGGCATGGTACCGGTGGCCCTCGGCACCCAGACCGTGGGCAGCATCATCCGTCCCGCCAGCTACTGTGGCGTCGTGGGGTTCAAGCCCAGCCACGGCACGCTCAGCGTCGCCGGCGTGAAGGCACTGGCGCCGTCATTGGACACCCTGGGCTGGTTTACCCGACACATGGAGGATACGCGCACACTGTTCACTGCCCTCACCGGCAGCGACCCGATCACTCCTCTGGAGGGGCTTGAGGGAGTGCGCGTCGGCCTCTGCCGGGTGCCCAGCACTCCTCTGCCATCGCCAGACACTACCGCCGCCCTGGAAGACGCCGCCACGAGGATGGTCGCGCTCGGTGCCCACCTCAGCCCCGTTGATCTGGGCCCGTCATTCGACGACCTCGTGACGCACCAGAGGGTCATCCTGGCCTATGAAGCCGCGCGCGCCCTGGCCAGCGAGCGCGCCCGCTTCGAGGCGTCGATGAGTCCGGCTCTGATAGCGCTGCTGGACGAGGGGCAAGACCTCTCCCTGGGGCGTTACTGGCAGTCACGACAGGCCGCCGATCGCGCGAAGCTCGCCCTCGCGCAACAGTTCGCCGAACGCTTCGATGTGCTCCTTGCCCCCAGCGCCACGGGCGTTGCACTCGAGGGTCTCGAAAGCACCGGCGACCCGATCTACTCACGTGCCTGGACCCTGCTGGGGGTTCCCTGCATCAACCTGCCACTGCACTGGACGCTCCAGGGACTGCCCGTCGGCGTGCAACTGATCGTCGACCGATATCAGGATCAACGGTTGCTGAGTATCGCCAGTGCCCTGATGCCTTGACCCGAATGACGATGATCAGAACAACAACGATCCCGACTTCAGAACCTCAATCGAGACGCACCAGATCCCGGGCATGCAGGCGGCCGCGTTCAACATAGCTGGCCGCATTCTTCTTCAGCCCCTGGATGGCCTCCTGCGAGAGCTCGCGGACCACCTTGGCCGGCGCGCCAACGATCAACGAATTGTCGGGGAAGCTGGCGTTCTCCTTGACCACGGCGCCAGCCGCCACCAGGCAGTTCTCGCCGATCACCGCGCCGTTGAGGATCACCGCCTGGATGCCGATCAAGCTGTTGTCACCGACGATGCAGCCGTGGAGCATCGCCTGATGCCCCACCGTCACGCCCTTTCCCACCCTGAGCGGAAAGCCGGGGTCGGCATGCAACACTGCGCCGTCCTGGATGTTGCTCTCCTCACCGACTTCGAGGTGATCGGTATCACCGCGCAGCACTGCCTGGTACCAGACACTGGCGCCACGCTTGAGGGTGACCTGGCCGATCACGTCGGCCGTCTCGGCCACGTAGACATCGTCATGGAGTTCGGGGCGGTGCTCTCCATATTGGTAAATCGCCATTAGGGTTCTCCTGCAGAAAGGGATCGGGATGAGGATGCCACGCGGGGCGACATCGGGCGAGCCGGCGCTGACCGGACTTGCCCGACCTGGCCCCGTGAGTCAGGCCAGCGCCTGTTCCAGCAGGCGGGCCACATGGAGCGCCTCGCGGCCGCTGCCATCGCGGATCTGGTGCCGGCAGCTGGTGCCGTCGGCGACCAGCACGGCATCGTCATCGGCCTCGCGGATCGCCGGCAGCAGCGACAGCTCGGCCATTGCCAGCGACGCGTCATAATGCTCCACCTCGTAGCCGAAGCTGCCTGCCATGCCGCAGCAGGAGGACTCGATGGTCTCGACCTCGAGGTCGGGGATCCACGACAGGACCGTCTCGACCGGGCGCAGCGCGTCGAAAGCCTTCTGGTGGCAGTGACCGTGGAGCATGGCGCGGCGCTGGGGAAGCGCCTTGAGTTCGAGCGGCAGCTCGCCGGCGTCGCGGGCCCTGACCAGGAACTCTTCGAACAGGAAGGCCGAGCGGGACAGCGCCTCGGCCTCCTTGCCGAAGCCGTATTGCAGGAACTCGTCGCGCAGGGTCAGCAGGCATGATGGTTCAAGACCGACGATGGCCACGCCCCGCTTCACATGGGGTGTCAGGTAATCGAGGGTCCGACGCGCCTCCCGCCGTGCCTTGTCAAACTGCCCGGAAGAGAGATAGGTGCGACCGCAGCACAGCGGCCGCTCGCCCTTCCTGACGTTCAGATGCACCCGGTAGCCGGCGGCTTCCAGCACCCGCCTGGCGGCCCGGGCGTTATCCCCCTCCTGGTAGTTGTTGAAGGTATCCACGAACAGCAGCACCTCCCGCGAGGCGAGCGCTGGAGTGTCATGCGGCTCGGCCAGGAAGTTACCGCTGAAGGCCGGCAGCGCACGCTGCGGCGCCAGCCCGAGGGTGCGCTTGATGGCGCGGGCCAGCGGGGGCACTCGCTCCACACCATTGACCAGCCCGGCGAACCGGCTGGCCCAGGGCGCATAGCGCGGCATCTCACCGACCAGGCGATCGCGCAGCGACAGCCCCCTGGCCCGGACCCGGGCGGTGCGCGCCTCGATCTTGAACTTGGCCATGTCGACACCGGTGGGGCAGTCGCGCTTGCAGCCCTTGCAGGAGACACAGAGGTCGAGCGCCTCCTTGACGTCGTCGCTGGCCAGTCCCTCCTCGCCCAGCTGCCCCGTGAGCACCAGCCGCAGGGTGTTGGCGCGACCGCGGGTGAGGTGCTGCTCGTCCCGGGTGATGCGATAGCTGGGGCACATGGTGCCGGCGTCGAACTTGCGGCAGTGGCCGTTGTTGTTGCACATCTCCACCGCCATGGCCAGGCCGTGGGTCGCGTCACCGGCACTGCCGGGCTCGCCCTGCTCGCCGGTCAGCGGGTCGCGGGTAACGTTCCAGGCCGACCAGTCGAACACCGGCGACAGCGGGATCCTGCGGGACGACGGTGGAAAGCGGAAGTAGCGCTCGTCATCCATCTTCGGCGTATCGACGATCTTGCCCGGGTTGAGCAGGTTATCCGGGTCGAAGGCGCCCTTGACCGCCTTGAAGGCGTCGTTGACGGTGGGCCCGAACTGCCAGGCCACCCACTCGCCGCGGCACAGGCCATCGCCGTGCTCGCCGGAGTAGGCGCCCTTGTACTCGCGGACCAGGGCGGAGGCCTGCTCGGCGATCTCGCGCATCTTTTCGCCGCCGTTGCGGCGCATGTCGAGGATCGGCCGCACATGCAGGGTGCCCACGCTGGCGTGGGCATACCAGGTGCCCTCGGTGCCGTAGCGGTGGAAGACCTCGGTCAGCTTGTCGGTGTAGTCGGCCAGGTGCTCCAGCGGCACCGCACAGTCCTCGATGAAGGAGACCGGCTTACCGTCTCCCTTCATGCTCATCATGATGTTGAGGCCAGCCTTGCGTACGTTCCACAGCGCCTTCTGCTCGGCGGGCTCCGGCATGTTCACCACGCTGTCGGGAAGCCCGAGATCGGCCATCAGCTCACCGAGGCGCGCCAGTGATGCGAGCTGGGCCTCGCGGTCCTGTCCGGAAAACTCCACCAGCAGCACGGCCTGGGGTCTGCCGATCAGCGCCTTCTCGATCACCGGCCGGAACGCCGGGTTCTCCAGCGAGAGATCGATCATGGTGCGATCCACCAGCTCCACGGCGGTGGGCCCCAGGGTGACGATGTGCTGGGTGACATCCATGGCCTGATAGAAGGTGGGGAAGTTCACCACCCCGAGCACCTTTTGCTCCGGGAGCGGCGAGAGCCGAAGCGTGATGCGTCGACTCACTCCCAGGGTGCCCTCGGACCCCACCAGCAGATGGGCCAGGTTGATCCGCCCGTCCGGGTCGTAGGGCTTGGGGTTCTGGCAGTCGAAGAGGTCGAGGTTGTAGCCGCCGACGCGCCGCAGCACCTTGGGGAAATGCTCCCGGATCTCGGGGGCCACGCCATCGGCGATGGCCTTCACCCGGTCGGCCAGCTCACGCACCCTGCCCGAAGCCGGCAGCCGATCGACGAAGCCGAAGTGGCCCTCGCTGCCGTCGGCCAGCCAGGCGTCCACGCCCAGCACGTTGTGCACCATATTGCCGTAGTAGATCGAACGCGAACCGCAGGAGTTGTTGCCGGTCATGCCTCCGAGCGTGCACTGGGCGCTGGTGGAGACATCCACCGGGTACCAGAGCCCGTGGGGCTTGAGCCAGGCGTTCAGGTGGTCAAGCACGATACCCGGCTCCACCACCACGGTGCGCCCGTCGGGGTCGAACTCGACGATCTCGCGGAGCCAGCGGGTGCTGTCGATCACCAGCGCCTCGCCCACGGTCTGGCCGCACTGGCTGGTGCCGGCGCCCCGGGCCAGGATCGGCACCCGAGCATCCCGGGCGATCTCCAGCGCCGTGGTCAGATCCTGCTGGTGGCGCGGTATCACCACCCCCACCGGCATCACCTGATAGATCGAGGCGTCCGTCGAATAGCGGCCGCGCGAGGCCTGGTCAAACAGCATCTCGCCTTCCATCTCCCGGGAGAGGCGGGCCGCCAGCTCGGTCACTGGCTTGACCCGCGCATCCGGGGAAGCGTTCTTGCCCGTCAAAGACGTCATCCTGCCTTCCTCAGCCTTGGGTGGGGAAATCATCGAGGTGGGATCACTTGGCATCGAGCGGATGCTGGGAGAAGTAGTCCAGAGCCGCTGTCACGCCGCTGCCTGCCAGGGGCACGCCGGCGAGTGTCATGCCCGCCTCGCATCCGCCCAGGGTGGCGATCAGGGTCAAGTCGTTGCAGTCGCCCAGGTGGCCGATGCGGAACATCCTGCCCTTGGCCTTGCCCAGGCCGGTGCCCAGCGAGAGATCGAAGCGCTCGTAGATGATCCTGCGTACCGCATCGGCGTCGATGCCCTCCGGCATCACCACCCCGGTGAGTACCGGCGAGTAGACCGCCGGCTCCTGGCACTGGATCTCCAGGCCCCAGGCCTCCACCGCCGTGCGCACGCCGGCGGCCCAGCGCTGGTGGCGGGCGAAGACATGCGCCAGGCCCTCCTCGAGCAGCATGTCCAGCGACTCGTTGAGGCCATAAAGCAGGTTGGTGCTTGGGGTATAGGGCCAGTAGCCGTTCTGGTTGGCCTCCAGGATCTCGTCCCACGCCCAGAAGCTCCTCGGCATGGCCGACTCCCGGCTGGCCGCGATCGCCTTCTCGGAAATCGCGTTGAAGCTAATGCCCGGCGGCAGCATCAGGCCCTTCTGAGAGCCGGAAATGGTCACGTCGACGCCCCACTCGTCGTGGCGATAGTCGGCGCTGGCGAGACCCGAAATGGTGTCGACCAGCAGCAGCGCCGGGTGGCCGGCGGCATCGATGGCGCGTCGCACCGCAGCGATATCGCTGGTCACCCCGGTGGAGGTCTCGTTGTGCACCACGCAGACCGCCTTGATGGCGTGGTCGGCGTCTTCCCTGAGTCGCGCCTCGATCATCTCGGCCTGCACGCCATGGCGCCAGCCCTCATAGCCGGGCAGCCCGATGAACTCGGGCTCGAGGTGCAGACGACGTGCCATTGTGTACCACAGGCTGGCGAAGTGGCCGGTCTCGAACATCAGTACGCGATCCCCCGGCGACAGGGTATTCGCCAGCGCAGCCTCCCAGGCGCCAGTCCCGGAGGCCGGATAGATGATCACCGGGCTTTCGGTCTTGAAGACCTGCCTGATCTTGCCGAGGAGCTCCAGGCCGAGGGCGCCGAACTCCGGCCCGCGGTGGTCGATGGTCGGCAGGCTCATGGCCCGCAGGATGCGGTCCGGCACCGGCGACGGGCCGGGAATCTGCAGGAAGTGGCGGCCGGAAGGATGAAAATCGAGCTTGAGCATGGGGTCTCTCCGTGGGGTTCGTCGTATCGGGGTCGGGGCTATTTGATGCAGCCCTCGTCACGCAGCGTGGCAAGTTCGTCGGACGTCAGGCCGAGACCGCCCAGGACGTCGTCGGTGTGCTGTCCGAACAGCGGGGCCGGAGACCGGATCTGGGAGGGCGTGGCCGAGAACTTGCTCGGAAAGCCGACGGTCTTCATCTTGCCGATCACCGGGTGCTCCATTTCCTGCACCATGCCCCGGGCCAGGTAGTGCTCATCACTCATGGCCTGGGCGAAGTCGTTGATCGGCCCGGCGGGGACACCGGCCCGATCACAGCTCGCCAGCCAGTCATCCACATCACGGTCGGCCATCATCGTCTCCAGGAGTGCCTCGAGTGCCTCGACGTTCTGGCCGCGATCGGAATTGGTAATGAAGCGCGGGTCTTCCATCAGCGCCGGGCGCTCCAGCACGTCGGCGCAGAAACGCTCCCAAGTGCGTTGGTTGGCGCAGCCCAGCATCAGGTAGCCGTCCCGGGCCTTGACCGCCTGGTAAGGCGCCGAGACACGATGCCGCCAGCCGGTGGGCTCGGGCACCTTGCCCTCGGAGAAGTAGGCGGCGGCTTCCCAGGTGAACCAGGGCAGGCCGCACTCGGTGATGGCAATGTCGATGTGCTGCCCTTCCCCGGTGGCCATCCGATGAATATAGGCGGCCAGGATCGAGTAGACGGCGGTGATGCCTCCGCCGATGTCATACACGGCCACACCGGTCTTGAGCGGCCGCCGCCCCTTCTCGCCGGTCATCGACATCAGCCCGGTCATGCCCTGGGCCACCAGATCGAAGCCCCCGCGATGGCTGTAGGGACCGGTCTGGCCGTAGCCGGAGATCGAGCAGTAGATGATGCCGGGATTGATCGCCTTGATGGTGTCGAAATCAATCTTGAGAGAGGTGGTCACGCCGGGGCGATAGTTCTCGACGATCACATCCGCCTCCCGGGCAAGCCGGTAGAAGATCTCCCGGGCCCGCTCCTCCTTGAGGTTGAGCGAAATGCTCTTCTTGTTGCGGTTGATCTGCGAGAAGCAGGTCGACTCGTCGTTGACGTAGGGGCCCATCTGGCGACTGTCGTCGCCGCCGTTGATCTTCTCGACCTTGATCACCTCGGCCCCCATGTCGCCCAGCACCATGGTGCAGTAGGGGCCAGCCATGATCTGCGAGACGTCCAGGACCTTGAGTCTTTCCAGGGGAAGCATGGGCTTCACCTCACTTGTTGTTGTCGTGTCATGCCAGCCTCGGCCAGCCCGATGATCGGCTCAGCGGCCGGTCCACTCGAAGGGCGTCTTGTGCAGGAACTTGCTCACCGCCGCCTTGAAGTCATCGCTCATGTAGCAGGTCGTGACCCAGTCATCGCTGGCTTCCCGCGCGAGGCGGCGATGCGCCAGCACTCGGCCCACCAGTGCCTTGCTGGCCTTGAGGGTGAGCGGCGCCCGACGCCCCAGCTGCTCGGCCACGCCGGCCACCTCTGCGTAGATGCTTTCGGGTGTCAGGACCGCGTTGACCAGCCCGGCCGCGCTGGCCTGTTCCGCATCGAAGAGGGTGCCCAGCATCAGCGCCTCCTTGGTGCGGGCCACCCCCAGCATGTCGATCAGCCGCGAGACGTTGGTGATGGAGAGAGTGTTGCCCAGGGTGCGAGCGATGGGCACGCCGAACTTGAGGCTCGGCGTGGCGTAGCGGAAATCGCACACCAGGGCGAGGGCCGCGCCGCCTCCCACGCAGGCCCCCTCCAGCAGGGCGATAGTCGGCTTGTCCAGGGCCTCGAGCTTGCCGACCACCGCATCGATGCGCTGCTCGTAGCCGATGCCGTCCTCGGGCTCGCTGAAGTGTTCGAACTGGCCGATGTCGGTGCCCGCCACGAAGGCTTCGCCGCCCATGCCGTGGAGTACCACCGCGTGGATGGCGTCATCCGAGGCAACGCGGTCGCAGTACCCGGAGAGGGCGTCGTACATCTCCCAGGTCATGGCGTTGCGGCTCTCGGGGCGGTTGAAGCCGAGCCAGGCCACGCCGTCGCGCACCTCATACAACAAGGTGTTGGCTGTCATCATGCCTCTCCCTCAAACCGGCCTGACGCCGGTAATGAATAATGAATGCATTTTTCACGACTCCCATTTCCCCTCATCGCGTGATGGGCCCGGCGGAGTACACCCCGCCGGGCCCCTCTCCGCTAGCGGTAGAAGAACTCCACCAGAGCCATCGGAATGGCGGGAACATAGGTCACGAGTAGCAGGATGAAGAGCAGCACGCCGATGAAACCGAGGTTCGAGCGAGTCACCGACCAGACATCCGTCTTGGCAATCGAGCAGGCCGTGATCAGCACACTCGCCACCGGCGGGGTCTGCTGGCCGATGGCCAGGTTGAGGCAGACCACCAGGCCGAAGTGAACCGGATCGATGCCGGCCGCGCCGACCAGCGGCATGACGATGGGCACCACCAGGATGATCGCCGCCGCCGAGTGCAGGAAGAGCCCGATCAGCAGGAAGAAGACGTTCAGCATCATCAGAATGGCGTACTTGTTGTCCGTCAGGCTGAGCACCGCCTGGGCCAGCTGCTGGGGCAGACGCATCTCGGTCAGGAAGACGCCGATCAGGGCCGAAGCCGCCACCAGCAGCATCACCACGGCGGTCTGCTGCCCCCCGTCGATGATCGCCTTGTAGAGGGTGCGCAGGTCCAGCTCGCGGTAAATCACCGCGCTGATGAAGATTGCCGCTGCCACCGCCAGGCCCGCACCTTCGGTGGCCGTCACGAAGCCACCGAAGATGGAACCCAGGATGATGATCGGCAGCGTCAGGGCCCAGCTGGCATCCTTGGCCGTCTGCTTGACGCGCTTGAGCTGGAACACCTCCTCCACCGGCCAGTCGTACTTGCGGGCATAGTAGTAGCTCAGCGCCGCCAGGCCCGCCGCCCCCAGCAGACCGGGCACGATACCGGCGACGAACAGCTGAACGATGGAAGCCCCCGACATTACCCCGTAGAGGATCATGGGAATCGAGGGGGGAATGATGATGGCCAGGGAGGCCGACGAGGAGGTCACGGCCGCTGCGAAGGCGCTGGGATAGCCGCGCTTCTTCATGGCCGGAATCAGCACCGACCCCGTGGCCGCCACGTCGGCTACCGCGGAGCCGGAGATCTCGGCGAAGAACAGCGAGACGCCAATGTTGATCATCGCCAGTCCGCCGCGGATGAAGCCGAACAGCGCCGAGGCGAAGGCGATCAGTCGCTTGGAGATGCCGCCGGTATTCATGATGGCCCCGGCCAGCACGAACATGGGGATGGCCAGCAGCGGGAAGCTGCTCGCCCCCTCGAACATGGTCAACCCGATATTGGGCAGCATGTCCACCCCCTGGTGGACCACGATGGCCACCGTGGCCACAACAGCCAGTGCCACCGCGATGGGCAGCCCCATCAGGATCAGCCCCAGCAGGCCGATGATCATGAAAGGCAGTGTCATGACGGATCCCTCTTCGTCAGTGCATCCGCGGTGAAGCCGGCTCGCGCGTTGTCACGTTCGGCCTCGGCGATAGCGTGGCGGATTTCCTCCTCCTCCTGGGTCAAGCCAGAGCGCACCTTGGCCAGGTGAGCGGGCATGCTGAGCAACTGGGCGATGATGAACAACGCCGACCCGATGGGAATGACGGACTGAGTAAAGGTGAGCGGCACCCAGCGCAGGGTGATCAACGCCATGCCCTGCATGACATCCAGGACCACCAGACCGGCCCAGCCGAGCACCAGGAAGAAGCCGATGAACAGCGCCTCGGAAAGATAGGCAATCGGCATACGGATATGCACCGGCAAGGCGGCCAGCACGCCGTCGACGCCAATATGCCCGCGCTTGAGGGCCGCCAGCGCCCCGGCATAGTAGGTCAGCCATACCAGCATGATGGCGGCCACTTCGTCATACCAGGAAGGTGTGCGCCAGGCGTAGCGGGTGACCACCGCATAAAGCACCACCAGCGTCAGCGTGACCATCAGTACTACCGTGATGATCTCGAGCAGTCGCTCCATGATGCGGGAAATGTGATTCACAGTACCCATGTCTTTCGACTCTTTCAGGAAGGGGGACAGGAACCCCCACGCCGCTCGATGGCGTGGGGGTGGAGCCCTGCGGATGACTCAGAGGGATCAGGAGTCGTTAGCGAGCTCCAGCACCCGGTCGATCAGTTCCTGAGAGCCGGAGACTTCGTTGGCGAAGGCCTCGTAGATCGGCCCCGAGGCCTCGATGAAGACCGAGGTATCAACCTCGTTGATCTCGGTGCCGGCCTCGCGGATCACGTCGAGCAGATCCTTGTCAAGCTGGGCGGCATGCTCGTAGACGAAGTCCTGAGTCTCCTGAGCAACCTCGATAAGGATCTCCCGGATCTCATCGGGTAGGTTGTCGAATCGACGGCCGGCAGTCAGGTAGGCCGGCGTGTAAACGTGGCCGGTGAGGGACAGGTAATTCTGAACCTCCTGGAAGCGCTGACCGGTGATCTGCGCCAGTGGGTTCTCCTGGCCGTCCATCACACCCGTCTGCAGGGCCATGAAGACTTCGGAAAGCGCCATGGGCGAGGGTTCAGCGCCATACTCCTCGAACATCCGCACCCGCCAGGCACCGCGCGGCGTGCGCAGCTTCACGCCTTGCAGGTCGTCGGGCGTGTGGATGGGACGCACGTTGTTGGTGATATGCCGGAAGCCGTTCTCCCAGACGGCCAGGATGCGATAGCCGTTCTGTTCGGCGAGCGGCGCCAGGTGCGGCCAGACGATCTCTTCCTCGACCCGCTTCATGTGCTCGCGATCCTGAATCAGGTAGGGCAGTTCGAAGAGCCCGAACTCATCCGCCACCGAGGACATGATGGTAGAGGGCAGCGCCAGATCGACGGTACCCAGTCGCATGCGCTGGAGCAGTTCCGAATCGGTGCCCAACTGGCTGGAACCGAAGGTCACGACCTCGTAGGGGGCAGGGAGACGCTCATTGGCCAGTTCGGCAAAATGATTCGCGGAGTCGGTAAACAGGGAGTCAGGCCCCCCGACATGACCGAAGGTGATCTCGCGGGCCTGGAGCGGGGCCGATACCAGGGCGACGGCGGCGGCGACCGCCGTGAGACGTAGCAGATGCATGGCGCTTTTCCTCTTGTTGTAGTCTTGGCTCGAGCGGGGATGCCCAAGGGTTCTACTTCTTTTGTTGTTGTGAAGTGTCGTTGTGGAATGTTGCTGTAAAGGTCGGTGAAGCCGGGCAGACGAAATTGCATTCTTTATGCGAAATGCGTCTCCCCTCAAACTAGTACCGCCCTGGAAGGGGTGTCAAGGCGACCGTTTTGACGCAACGTCTCGCCCCGGCCGGAAGGCTCACTCGGGCTCCAGGCCCCAGGCCAGCCCTGCCGCCTCAATCCCGGCGATGGCGGCCTGCTCGTCCTCGGTGGACGAGGCACCACTGACCCCCACCGCGCCGATCACGCAGTGGTCGTCATCCAGGATCAGCACGCCACCGGCCACCGGGATCGAGCGTCCTCCCGAGGCCACCGCGACGCTGGCAAGGAAGGCCGGTCGCTCGGCATTGCGATCGCCCAGAACGCCGCTGGCTGCCCCGTTGCCCAGGGCCGCGAAGGCCTTGCCGCTGGCCACCGGGAAGCGCAGCGGAGCGCAGCCATCCTCTCGCTCGACGGCGACCGGGTGGCCCCCGCCGTCCAGCACCACTACCGTAAGTGGCGCCATCTCCTGCGCCCGTGCCAGCGCGAAAGCACCGTCGAGAATCCGCCGCGCCTCGGCGCGCCCGAGCAGCACCCGGCTGCGATAGACCTTGCCTGCCATCTGCTCTACTCCCTCTGCTGTACCGGATAGAATTTTGAATTCATAATAACTTTGCACACTGCAGTCGTCCTGGCCACCATGGAAAGGCTTGCCAGGGCAGAATGCGCAAGACTGCAGGGGACTGCCGTAGGCAAAATGGGATGACACGCTGACCGGTATCACGCACAAGGAAGCGAGCATGAGCAAGATTCAGCACCGAAACCTCTATCGGGAGGTCGCCGACCGCATCCTGGACCTCATCGAGCAGGGCGAACTGGCGTCGGGTGACCGCATACCCGAACGGGAGCTCTGTGAGCGCTTCGGCGTCTCCCGCACCCCGCTGCGCGAGGCGTTGAAGGTGCTCGCCTCGGAGGGATCGGTGGAGTTGCTGCCCAACCGGGGGGCTCGAGTCAGGCAGTTGACCCTCAAGATGGTCAAGGACACCTATGACCTGATGGGGGCCCTGGAAGGGCTGGCGGGAGAGTTGGCCTGCCAGCACATCACCGACGAGGAAATCGCCGAAATTCGGGAACTGCACGGGAATTTGCTGGGCCACTACCGGAACCGGGAGCTGACCGATTACTTTCGGGTCAACCGGCAGATCCACGAGGGCATCCTTGCCGCCTCGCACAATGAAGCACTGCTGGAGATGTACAGCAACCTGAGCCAGCGCGTGAAGCGGGTGCGCTACTCCAAACAGATGACCGACGCCTTCTGGCAGCAGGCGGTCGAGGATCACCAAGCGATGATCGAGGCTCTCGAGCAGCGCGACGGTCGGCGACTGGGCCAGATCCTGCGCGACCACCTCTCCAACAAGTTGGAGGTTGCCTCCATGGATGATGCTATCGACGGCCGTCAGCGAGCCTGACCGCCGACGGCCGACACCGGCTTACCTGCGCTGCAGCTCGCCATTCAGCGCCTTGATGATCGAATAGCACATCAGCAGCATCACGATGGAGAACGGAATCGCCGTCGCCGTCACTCCGGCCTGCAGCGCCGACAGGCCGCCACCCAGCAGCAGCACGATGGCGATCAGCCCCTCCACCGTCGCCCAGAACATCCGCTGCGTTCTCGGGGCATCGATCTTGCCGCCGGCAGTGATCGTGTCGATCACCAGGGAGCCGGAATCCGAGGAGGTGACGAAGAAGACCAGCGCCAGCACGATGGCGATGGTCGCCATCAGGCCGGTCAGGGGCAACTCGTTGAGCATGCCGAACAGCGACAGTTCGGGGCTGTAGTTGTCGATGACGTAGTCCTTCACCAGGCTGGTATCCGGGCTGGCGTAAAGCTGCTCCAGCGCAGTGGCACCGAAGACCCCCATCCAGATGAAGATAAACAGGCTGGGAATGATCAGCACACAGGTCACGAACTCGCGGATCGTCCGGCCGCGAGACACACGGGCGATAAACATGCCGACGAAGGGGGCCCAGCTGATCCACCAGGCCCAGTAGAAGATGGTCCAGTCCTGGCGAAAGGCATCGTCGTCACGGCCGAAGGGGGCCGACAATGAAACAAATTCCGTCACGTAGGTCGTGAGCCCCTTCCAGAACCCGCCCAGGGCGATCAGGGTCGGGCCGGCAACCAGCACGAACAGGAAGAACAGCACGGCAAGGATCATGTTGAGCTCGGAAAGGCGCTTCACGCCGCCATCGAGCCCGCGCCAAACCGACACCAGCGCCACCGCCGTCACCAGCAGGATGATGATGACCTGGGCGGTGGCACTGACCTCCAGCCCAAAGACGAAATTCATCCCGGCATTGGCCTGCTGAGCCCCGAGCCCCAGGGACGTGGCCAGCCCGAACAGGGTCGAGAACACCGCCAGGATATCGATCGCATGTCCCCACCAGCCCCAGACGCGATCGCCGAGGATCGGGAAGAACGCGGAGCGAATGGAGAAGGGCAGCCCCTTGTTGTAGGTGAAGATGCTCAGCGCCAGCGCCATCACCACATAGACCGCCCAGCCGTGGATGCCCCAATGGAGATAGGTGCCGGCGAGACCCATCGCCGTGGCGGCGGGAATGGCCCCCGGGTCGAGCTCGCCATCGGCGCCGAAGGGTGAAGGGATGCCGAGCGGCAGCGAGACGTTGGCATGGTAGACCGGCTCAAGCACGCCGAAGAACAGCAGCCCGATACCGATACCGGCGGCGAAGAGCATCGAAAACCACGAGAGGTACGAATATTCTGGCCGCGCATCGGGGCCGCCCAGCCGTATCTTTCCGTAGGGCAGCACGATCATCGCCAGGCTGAACAGGACGAAGATATTCACCACGATCATGAAGTACCAGTCCAGGGTGCCGGTCGAGAACGCGACGATGGACTGGAAGATGGTCCCGGCTCGCTCGGGAAACATCAGGGTGAGGACGATGAAGACCGAGGAGGCCAGAGCCGACACGACAAAGACCCGGTTGTGGATATCGAAGCCAAAGGGCCCGAGCTGTCCCTCGATATTATCCTGGCCGACGACGTAGTCAGTCTCCATATCGCTGGTTGCGGGGTGTGATGAGGGGTCGTTCGAGCCGTTGGGATCATTCATGACAGACTTCCTGTGGTGATGGGATGTCACGGATCATGAGACTATCATGCCCCTTTTCCAGGCCTCCGACAGCCGAGGCCCCGTTTCAACGTACCGAGGACGCCATGCCGCTGCTCTACTTCCTGCCTCCGCTGGGCGCCGTACTGATCTGGTCGGGCAACATGACCATCAACCAGCTCACCGTGGGCGCCATCGCGCCGAGCAGCATCGCTTTCCTGCGCTGGGTTCTGGCGCTGGTCGTACTCACTCCCTTCCTGGCCCCGGCAGCCTGGAAGCATCGCGACATCATTCGCCGCGAGTGGCCCAAGCTCGCTGTGCTGGGCCTGCTCGGCATGGGCCTATGGCAGGGGCTCGCCTACGTGGCCGCCGAGACCACCAGCGCTACCAATATGGGCATCCTGGCCGCCATGGTGCCGCTGCTCACCGTGCTGCTCAGCGCCCTCATTCTGCGCGAGCCGCCAAGCCTTGGCGGGGTGGCCGGCGGCCTGCTGGCCCTGGCAGGGGTGGCCATTCTGCTGGGTCGCGGTAATCCGTTGTCGCTGCTGGAACTCACGGTAGCAAAGGGCGACGCACTGATGCTGGTCGCCGCTACCTGCTACGCCCTCTATGGGGTGATGCTCAAGCGTTGGCCCATCGGACTGCCACCCTGGGTGCTGCTTTACGCTCAGGTGATCTTCGCCGTACTGTTTCTGCTACCGCCCTATTTGCTGGGTCCG
This sequence comes from Pseudomonadota bacterium, assembly GCA_051751685.1. Classification (GTDB taxonomy): domain Bacteria; phylum Pseudomonadota; class Gammaproteobacteria; order Pseudomonadales; family Halomonadaceae; genus Halomonas. Next base: position 42,761 of record JBNJLE010000008.1, read on the forward strand.
ATGACCCCGGTGAACGCGAGCAATATCGGCCTGATCCTGTATGCCGGCATCCCGGCCTCGATTATCACCACCTTCCTCTGGATGATGGCGATCCGCCAGATCGGCGCCAGCCAGGCGAGTATCTTCATCAATCTGATGCCGCTGTTCAGCGCCCTGATCGCCATGCTCGCCCTGAGCGAGCGCATCGCGTTTTTCCACTTCCTGGGCGGCATGCTGATCCTGAGCGGAGTCATCATGGCCCAGACTCTGACCCGCCCCCTGGTGCAGCCTCTAGCAAAGATTCCGGAGGCCGCCGATCAGCCGAAGAACCAGTAACAGACACCGATCGCCGTGACGATCCCGGCAAGGTCGGCCAGCAGGGCGCAGCCCAATCCGTGGCGGATCTTGCGGATGCCTACCGCCCCGAAGTAGACCGCCAACACGTAGAAAGTGGTCTCGGTACTGCCCTGCATGGTGGCCGCCAGCACGCCCGGGAAGCTGTCGACCCCGAAGGTATCCATGGTCTCGATCATCATCGCCCGGGCACCGCTGCCAGAAAGTGGCTTGATGAAAGCGGTGGGCAGCGCCTCGACGAAGCGAGTGTCCCAGCCGAAACCTGCGGCCAGCCAACGGATGCCCGCCAGGCCGGCATCCAGCACGCCACTGGCGCGTAACACGCCCACCGCCACCAGCATGGCAATCAGGTAGGGCAGAAGCGTCACGGTGAAGTGTATCCCCTCCCTCGCCCCCTCGATAAAGGCGTCATAGACGTTGACCCGCCGCAACGCACCGATGAGCAAAAAGCCGACCACGATGCCGAACAGCACCAGGTTACCCACCAGGGTCGAGGTGGCCGCCAGCGCCTGGGCCGACATGCCGGCCAGGGTGGTGAGCAGCAGCCCCAGGGCCAGGGCTGCCCCGGCCAGGTAGGCCAGCACCACCGGCTGCCAGAGCTTCAGGCGCTGCATCAGCGCCACGCTCAGCAGACCCACCAGGCTGGAGGCGGTGGTGGCCAGCAGGATGGGCAGGAACACCGCCGTGGGTTCCGCCGCCCCCTGCTGAGCGCGGTACATGAAGATGGTTACCGGTAGCAGCGTCAGCGACGAGGTATTCAGCACCAGAAACAGGATCTGGGCGTTGCTGGCGGTCTCCTTGCTCGGATTGAGCTCCTGCAGGGAGTGCATGGCCTTGATGCCTATCGGTGTTGCCGCGTTGTCCAGCCCAAGGATATTGGCCGCAAAGTTCATGCTGATCAGTCCCATGGCCGGGTGGCCACTCGGCACCTCGGGCATCAGGCGCCGGAACAGCGGATCAAGCAATCGCGCCATCAGCCGGATCAGTCCCGCCTTCTCGGCAATGGCCAGGAATCCCAACCAGAGGGTCATGGTTCCTGCCAGCACCAGCACGATCTCGACGCTGAGCCGGGTCATATCGAACAGCGCCTCGACCAGGCGGGCAAAGATCTCGCCATCTCCGAGTCCCAGCCACTGCCAGAGGGCGGCGACAAAGGCCGCAAGGAAGAAGCTCAGCCAGATTCCATTCAGCATGTTGCAGGCGTCCTGTGCGAAGGCAAGAATCGGAGATTACCCAATCCCTGACGCCCTGCCCATGGCCACGGACCGGCCGGTCATCGTGCTAGACTTTCGGCTCTGACTTCCGACCAACTAGGATGCACCATGTCCCTCGACGACCTGCACCTCACGCTTCGCAACCTGACGCCCGAGGACTACCCCCAGCTCGAGACACTGATGGATGCCATCTACCATGACATCGGGGGCGCCTGGACGAAGCACACCATCGACACCCTGATCACCTCCTTCCCCGACGGCCAGATCGTCATCGAGGACGACGGTCGACTGGTGGGCATGGCGCTGACCTCGCGGGTCGACTACGAAGAGTTCACCAACCCTCACAAGTACGACGACCTGATCGGCAAGCGCGATGTGATCCATGACGATCCTGACGGCGACGCCATGTACGGCCTCGACGTGCTGATCCACCCGGACTATCGCGGCTATCGCCTGGGCCGGCGGCTCTATGACGCCCGCAAGGAGCTGTGTCGCTCGCTCAACCTGCGCGCCATCCTGGCAGGGGGGCGTATTCCTCATTACCACAATCATGCCGAGGAACTCTCTCCCACCCAGTACATCGACAAGGTGACCCGCAAGGAGATACATGACCCCATCCTCTCCTTCCAGTTGGCCAACGACTTCCAGGTCAAGCGTCTGCTGCGCGACTACCTCCCCGAGGATGAGAAATCCCAGGGCTACGCCACCCTGCTGGAGTGGAACAACTTCCTCTATGAACCGGCCGAGCTGGTGCTCGATACCCGCAAGACCCAGGTACGGATCGGCGCGGTGCAGTGGCAGATGCGCGAATTCGACTCGGTAGAAGCCGTACTCCAGCAGGTGGAGTATTTCGTCGACGCCCTCTCCGATTACAAGAGTGATTTCGCGGTCTTCCCTGAGCTGTTCAACGCGCCGCTGATGGGCCTGCAGGACCGCGCCGCCCAGCAGGACCAGATGTCAGCCGTCCGCTTCCTGGCCAGCTTCACCGAACAGTTCAAGGCCGAGCTGTCGCGCATGGCGGTCTCCTACAACATCAACATCGTTGCGGGGTCGATGATCGAGGTGGGCACGGACGACCGCCTCTACAACGTCAGCTATCTCTGCCACCGCGACGGCACCCTGGAGAGCCAGGCCAAGCTGCACATCACCCCCCAGGAGCGCCGCGACTGGGTCATCGAGGGTGGCGATGGTCTGCTGGTGTTCGACACCGACGCCGGGCGGGTGGGGATCCTGATCTGCTACGACGTCGAGTTTCCGGAGCTGCCGCGCCTGCTGGCCGAGCAGGATATGGACATCCTCTTCGTCCCCTTCTGGACCGACACCAAGAACGGCTATCTGCGGGTTCGCCACTGCGCCCAGGCGCGGGCCATCGAGAACGAGTGCTACGTAGTGCTGTGCGGCAGCGTGGGCAACGTGCCCTCCATCGAGAATCTGGACATCCAGTACGCCCAGTCAGCGGTCTTCTCGCCCTCGGACTTCGCGTTCCCCCACGACGCCGTGCTCAACGAGACCACCCCCAATACCGAGATGATCTTCTTCTCGGATCTGGACCTGACCCGGCTGACCATGGTGCGCAACGAGGGCTCGGTGACCAACCTCAAGGACCGCCGGAAGGACCTCTTCGACCTGCGCTGGCGGGACTGGTCCTGGAAATCGGGGGCCGACCTGGACGATAACTGAGGAGCGCCGAGTCGATGCTGGGTCACCTGCGCCGCTGGCGGGAACGTCAGTTCACCACCCGCCACCCCTTCCCCGAGGAGGCCTGGGCCGAGGCCCGCACAAGGCTGCCGCTGCTGGCGGCCCTGCCCGCCGGGGAGGCGGGCCGCCTGGGAGTTCGCGCCTGGCAGTTCCTGCACGCCAAGCGGCTGAGCCTGCACCCGGATCTGGCCGAGAGCACCTCGTTCGACCTGCCCGCCAAGCTGGCCCTGGCTGCCCAGGCCTGTCTGCTTACCCTGGGCTGGAGCGACGAGGAGCACCTCGAGGCCTTCGCCAATGTCCACGAAGTCCTGACCCTGCCCGATGCCTTCCGACGCCAGGTCGAGGAGATGGACGAGTTCGGCGTGATGCATGAGTACCAAGACGAACGCGCCGGCGAGACCTCCCATCAGGGTCCGGTGGTGGTGGCCTTCCCCGATCTGATGGAGAGCGGCGACTTCACCGGCTTCAACGTGCTGATTCACGAGTTTGCCCACAAGCTCGACCTGGGCAACTCCCTGGACGTGGATGGCTTCCCGCCGCTGCCTAGGGAAATTGACCCGCGCGAGTGGCATCGGGTGTTCATGGAGGTCTGGGAGGACCTCCAGGCGCATCTCGAGCGCGGCGAGGAGACGCCCATCGACGACTACGCCGCGACCCACCCGGGCGAATGTTTCGCGGTCTGCTGTGAGGCCTTTTTCACCGCCCCGGACCTGCTGGATGCCGCCTATCCGGCGCTCTTCCAGCTACTCGTGCGCTACTTCCGCCAGGACCCGCTGACCCGGCTGCCGGGGCTATCCGCCGAACGCTCTGCGTCGGCACACCCCAAACGCCACTGATTCGCCATTCACTGCCATCCGGAGGAGGCGCCCATGATCGATCTGCGCAGCGACACCGTCACCCGCCCCACCCCTGCCATGCGCGATGCCATGCATGCCGCCCCGGTGGGCGATGACGTCTGGGGCGACGACCCCAGCGTCAAGCGCTTCGAGGCCGCCGTGGCCAAGCGTGCCGGCAAGGATACCGGCCTGCTCTTTCCCTCCGGGACCCAGAGCAATCTGGCCGGCCTGCTCGCTCACTGCCAACGCGGCGACGAATATATCGCCGGCCAGCAGGCCCACACCTACAAGTACGAGGGCGGCGGCGCCGCGGTACTCGGCGGCATCCAGCCCCAGCCCCTGGAGCACGCCGCCGATGGTTCGCTGCCCCTGGAGCGTATCCGCGCGGCGATCAAGCCCGACGATTTCCACTTCGCCCGGACCCGCCTGCTGGCCCTGGAGAACACTATCGGCGGCAAGGTGCTCGACGCCGACTACGTGAAGGCGGCCACGGACCTGGCCCGCGAGCACGGCCTGGCCACGCACCTGGATGGCGCGCGGCTGTTCAACGCGGCGGTGGCCACCGACACATCGCTGTCAGCCCTCTGTGCCCCCTTCGACAGCATCTCGCTGTGCTTCTCCAAGGGACTCGGTGCCCCGATGGGGTCGGTACTGGTGGGCCCAAGGGCGCTGATCGATGAGGCGCGGCGCTGGCGCAAGGTGCTTGGCGGCGGCCTGCGACAGTCCGGCATCATCGCCGCGGCCTGCCACCATGCCCTGGACCACCATGTCGCGGAGCTCGCCGAAGATCACCGCCGCGCGGCGCGGCTGGCTCAGGGCATCACCGCCCTGCCAGACCTGAAGGTGGAGCGCCAGGCCACCAATATGGTGTTCCTGACGGTACCTGAGTCACATATCGTCCCACTGCGCGCGTGGCTGGCCGAGCAAGAGATCCTTATCGAGGTACTCTATGCAACTCGTCTGGTGGTCCACCGCGACCTGGACGACGACGCCATCGAGAGAGTGCTCGGGGCGCTTGATGAATATTTCACGAGGAGAGCAGCATGACCCACAGAATCGCCGTCATCCCCGGTGACGGCATCGGCAAGGAAGTGATGCCCGAAGGGCTGCGCGCTCTGGAGGCCGCCGCCGCCCGCTTCGGCATCGCGATTGAGCTGGAGCACTTCGACTTCGCCAGCTGCGACTACTACGCCGAGCACGGCAGGATGCTGCCCGACGACTGGTTCGAGACCCTGAAGGACTTCGATGCCATCTTTTACGGCGCGGTGGGCTGGCCAGCGACCGTGCCGGACCATGTCTCGCTATGGGGCTCGCTGCTGCAGTTCCGCCGCCGCTTCGACCAGTACGTCAACCTGCGGCCCTGCCGGCTGCTGCCGGGCATCAAGAGCCCCCTGGCCGGCCGCCAGCCCGGCGATATCGACTTCTATGTGGTGCGTGAAAATACCGAAGGCGAGTACTCCAGCGTCGGCGGCAAGATGTTCGAGGGCACCGACCGCGAGGTGGTGATCCAGGAGACGGTGATGACCCGCCACGGCACCGATCGGGTGCTGAAGTTCGCCTATGAGTTGGCCGCCTCCCGCCCGCGCAAGAAACTGACGTCGGCCACCAAGTCCAACGGCATCGCCATCACCATGCCCTGGTGGGACGAGCGCGTGGCCGCCATGGGCAAGCACTATCCCGAGGTCGCCGTCGACAAGTTCCATATCGACATCCTCACCGCCAACTTTGTCCTGCACCCGGACTGGTTCGACGTGGTGGTGGGCAGCAACCTGTTCGGCGATATCCTCTCCGACCTGGGGCCGGCCTGCACCGGCACCATCGGCGTGGCGCCCTCGGCCAACATCAATCCCGAGGGCACCTTCCCCAGTCTCTTCGAGCCGGTCCATGGCAGCGCGCCGGACATCGCCGGCAAGGGCATCGCCAACCCCATCGGCCAGATCTGGTCCGGCGCCATGATGCTCGAACACCTGGGCCACCAGGATGCCAGTGACGCCATCGTTGCGGCCTTCGAGGCAGTGCTGGCCGAGGGCGACAAGGCCGTGCTCACTCCCGATGTGGGTGGCCAGGGCAACACCGAGAGCCTGGGCCGGGCCATCGCCGCACGCCTCGAGGGCTGAGGCGCCCGCTCCCGAGGGCGCCCGCTCCCGAGGGCGCCCGCTCCCGAGGGCGCTCTCTCGAAGGGCCCATAGGAAACAGAAGGAAACAGAGCGGCCCCCGCCATGGCGGGGGCCGCTTTGCCGTGCCAGGCCCCGTCGGGGCGAAGGCGTCAGGGCGCCCGCGGCGGGTGCTTCACCTGGGCCTCGTCGTGGACTTCTTCCCAGCCAGTGACCATCGCCTTGATGTGGGCCAGCGGCGTATGGCCCGCGGTGGCCAGGTAGACGTGAATAATCAGGAAGGCCAGCATCAGGAAAGCCCCCAGGGCATGCAGCCCGGCCACCTGCTCCAGGCCGAGGAAGGCCGGCACGCTGTCGCGCACGCTGCCCCAGAACAGGTAGAGCAGCCCCGAGATCCAGATCAGGGGATTGATCACCAGCTTGACGCCCAGGTAGGCCAGGCGCTGCAGGGGATTGTGCTTGCGCTCCACGGTCACCTTGTAGGGATGGGGAGCGCCGGTGAAGACGCCGAAGGCGTAGTAGCGCACCATGGCGCCGATGCGCTCGAGAGTGGGGATGTAGTGCTTCCACTGGCCGGTGGTGAAGTGCCAGAAGATGGCGAACACCCAAAGGCCGATCAGCAGCCAGGCCGCCGTCTCGTGGAGCCGCACCGCCGGGCCGAAGGGGATCAGCGAATGGACCCCGCGAATCGCGAAGCCGCTGACCAGCAGGGTGATCACCAGGACCGCCTGTGCCCAGTGCCAGAAGCGCTCGAAACGGGTAAAAAGGTAGATGCGCTGGCTCATCTCAGGGCTCCTTGCGGCGGTTGCGGTTGGCGATGCGCAGGGCACCGTGGCCGACGACACCCAGCAGCATCAGGCCGGCCAGCCCGAAGCCGAAGCGGTCAAGCAGCTGGTGGCGATCACGCCCCGGCAGCCAGACCCCCTCCACGCCGGCCAGCCGGCCATCATCGGTATGGCAGCTGCCACACGTCAGGGCTTTTTCGCCGGGCGCCACCATATGGGTGATGGGCCAGAGCATCGAGGTATCCACGAAGTCATACTCACCGCTGAAGGGCTGACCGGCCGCCTCGGTGCCGGCCTCCAGCGCCTTGTCCCAGTCGAAGTTGTACCAGAAGGCAGTCTCGTTGCCGGGGATGGCGACCTGGGGCTGGAGCAGGGTCATGTGGACGGTGTCGTAGGGCTGCTTGCCCAGCGCCCGCTTGACCGGCCAGATGCGGGCATCCTTGGCGCCCGGGGTGCCGTGATAGGTATTGACCCCTACCCGCTCGCTCGGATCGATCACCGTCTCGGCGGTCACGAAGGTCGTGTTGCCGTTCCACCAGAGGTATTCGGGTACCACGTTCTCGCCCGGGACGAAGTCGCCCTTCTTGCTGTCGTAGATGACGTAGCCGTCCTCGTTCTTGATCTGGATAGGGTTGCCCTCCTCATCCAGGCGGCCGGCGGTGGACCAGTCCCACTCCATCTTGGTGGGCACGCCACCCCGGGCAAACTCGGGAATATGGCAGGTCTGACAGGCCAGGGCGCGGGTGTGGGCGTTCAGCCGCTCGGCCATGGCGCCCGACTCATGGGGCGTATCGCCATGGCACGCCTGGCAGGTGGCCGGATTGCGCGCCTCCTGGCTGCCGCGGGTAATCGCCGGATGGTCATCCACGGCGGTACCCTGGATGCGGCTGCCGGGCACGTCATGGCCTTCGGTCTGGTGGCAGGTACTGCAGCTGAAGTCGAGCCCCTCGGCGTCCATGTGAACATCGAGCTCGCGATGGGGATGGAAGAGCGACGAGTCCAGGTCGCCGTGCTTCACGCCGTCACCGCCGCCGCCGTAGAAGTGGCAGGTGCCGCAGGTCTCCCGTGAAGAGGTGCCCACGTTCCGGGCGGCCAGGGACAGGTCTGTCAGCGCCTCGTTGGGCCAGCCAGCCCAGCCGCCCTTCTTCACATAGTCACCGGTATTGTGGCAGGCCAGGCAGTCGACCCGAGTCTCGGCGGTGAAGTCGAAGGTATCGTCCTCCCAGCCATAGCCCACATGGCAGGACTGGCAGAACCCCTCGTTGGACTGGTCGGCAATGCAGAAGGTGTTGAGCATGGTGCGCTTGCCGAGCCGTTCGCCGCCGTGGGGATTCTCGTAATCCCAGGTCCAGTGCCGCGTCGCCATCACCTGCTGTGCGGCATTGGTGTGGCAATCCAGGCAGGCCTGGGTCACCTGATCGGCACTCGTGAAAGGCCCCTGCAGCTCCTCGAACTGCGTGTGATCCGCGGTGCTGGCGTGGGCCGCAGGCAGCAGTATCAGCCACCCCAGGATTATCGACAGGGCCCACCAGCCGGCCCGCTGCTTGCGCTTGATCATTCTGCTCTCCCCCGATCCCGGTATCGGCCTTGGCGAATGCCTTACCCCGCCAGACAGAATGGCAGGGATGAACGGTTCCAGGATGACCCGGGTCAATAAATCATCGAGAAGAAGTCAAGAAAAAGCCTCGCCATGTGCTCAAGACCGGCCAAAGGGCTGACTTGCGTCAAGCTGCCGCATACCAAGGGAGGACGTGCAGGTAGATTACGGCTAGGTTATAAATTAAAGGTTATAAGGATATAACAACTAAAGCCTGACCCATCACGCAGGAGTTTCGTCATGTCCCGCTTTCCCCTTGACCCTGTTCGCCTGGACCGTCGCCAGCTCTTGAAATTCGGGATCGGTGTCGGCGCAGCCGGCCTGCTGCCTCTGGGCAGCCTCAAGGCCAGCACGCTTTCCACCAACGCCCGCATCATCATCCTCGGCGGCGGGGCCGCCGGCATGGCCATGGCCAACCGGCTCTCTCGCCGCCTGGAGGGTGCCCGCATCTCGCTGATCGAGCCCCGCGAGATCCACCACTATCAGCCGGGCTGGACCCTGGTAGCCTCCGGCGTCTGGCAGCCCGGCAAGACCATGCGTCCCAATGCCAACTTCGTACCCGCGGGTGTGGACTGGGTGCGCCAGCCCGCCCTCGGCATCGACGCCGAGCAGCGCCGGGTTTCCCTGGCCGATGCCAGCGTGCTGGAGTACGACTACCTGGTGGTGGCCACCGGCCTGCAGCTTAACTACCATCTGATCGACGGGATGTCCCCGGACCTGGTCGGCACCCACGGGATCGGCAGCGTCTACGCCAGCCTCGAGGGCGCTACCCGCACCCGAGATACCATCAATGCCTGGATCGCCAAGGGCAGCGGCAAGGGAGTGTTCACCGCGGCCCCCACGCCGGTAAAGTGTGCCGGGGCTCCGCTGAAGATGACCTTCACCACGCTGTCGCGGCTGGAGGAAACCGGCCATCGCGACGACTTCCAGGTGGACTTCATGGCCCCCGGGGCGGCGCTGTTCAGTCAGCCCTGGGTCAACGACTTCGTCAAACAGCGCTTTGACGACCAGGGCGTCAATCGCCGCCATCACTATCGGCTCTCGGCCATCGACCCCGGTGCCCGACAGGCGGAGTTCACCTTCGTTGGACCGGCCAGCGAATTCACTTCCCACCACGAGCTCCGCCAGGAGGAGTTCGGCCGCGAGGGGGAGATGACCGAGGTGGTCGACTACGACTTCCTCCATGTGGTGCCGCCCATGAGCGCCCCGGACTTCGTGCGCGAAAGCGACCTGATTGCCCGCGCAGGGCCCTTCCGCGGCGAGTGGCTGGATGTGGACATCCACACCATGCAGCATAACCGCTACCCGGAGGTGTTTGGCATCGGCGACGTGATCGGCGCCCCGATCAACAAGACTGCCGCCAGCGTCAAGGCACAGGCACCGGTGGTCGAGGCCAACCTGCTGGCCCAGATGCAGGAACAGCCGCTACCGGCCCGCCACAACGGCTACACCTCCTGCCCGATGATCACCGGCATCGGCAAGGCGATGCTGGTGGAATTCGGCTACGACAACGATATGGACTTCCTGCCCTCCTTCCCCTTCATCGACCCCCGCGACGAGTCCTGGGCGGCCTGGGTGATGAAGGACCGCATGCTGCAGCCAGCCTACTACGCCGTGCTGGAAGGCCAGGCCTGAGGAGAGACGATCATGACGATTCAAAGTGCACTGACCATTCTGATGTATGCCCTGGCTCCCTTCATATGGCTGATCGTGGCCGGCCTGGCGGTGCTGGTCATCGTCCAGGTGAGCGCCCGCCTGCGCGGCTACCGTACGCTCCACTACCGCTGTCTGGGGGCCAACCTGGCCTCCCTGGCAGTGGGCCTCTCGGGGCTGTGGTGGATTCCCGCCTTTACCAACTCGCAGCTAAGCTATGTGGCTACCGCCTTCGACTGGGTGGCGATGATTGGCGCCATTATCGGCCTGACCATCGCCGCCTGGCTGGTCCTGCACCCGCTCAGCTATCTGGTGCGCGCGCCCCGCTACGTCAGAGTGAGAGAGGCCCCTTGATCCCGGTCGCAGCGGGGTCGCTCACCCCGCTGCGACCACCCACTCGGCTCACGCCATGCGCCACACCCCCTCCAGGATACGTACCTTGTCAGCGGCGAGGTTGTCACGCAGGTTACGTCCCATCTCGGCAAACTCGGCACCGAAGATCAGCGCCGGCCCCGGCAGGCGTGCGTCCTTTTCCACGCCGGCTTCGCGGCGGACATGCTTCTGACGCCAGGCCAATGCCGTCTCGGTCACGTCGCGCACGCTCACCGGCACGAACCCCGCCTCTGCCAGGCTCACCTGAAGCGCCTCGCGCCCCATCAGATGGCTGGTCGCCGTCGTGCGCGCCCATGGCACCGGCAGTGCCAGAGCCTCGGGGTTGTCGCCGGCCACCACCTCATGCAGCAGCACCCGCCCGCCAGGCACCAGCAGCCGGCGCCACTCCTCCAGCACACCGGCCATATCGGGCATGTTCATCAGCGCATGCTGACACCAGATGACATCGAAAGCGCCATCCGGCAGCGAGGTGCGGGCAGCATCGGCGCACACAAAGCGGGTACGTTGTGTCAGGCCGGTGGCTGCGCTCAGCCACTCGGCCACCTCGATGAAGGCGGCGGTGATATCGACGCCGACCACCTGGCAGCCGGCCTCGGTGGCCACGAGGCGGCTGGCCCCGCCGGTTCCACAGCCTACGTCCAGCACCCGCTGATCCGGGCGAAGCGCGCCCAGGGCCGCCAGCGAGCGGCTGGCCGCTCGCCCCCCAAGGTGCAGCTGGTCGATGCCGGCCACCTCGTCCAGGGTCAGATGGTCCGGGTTGCAGCCGGCGTCGTGGAAGGCCGCCCGCAGCCTGGCCATCAGGCTTTCCCCACTCCCCGTGGCGAGGGCATCATAATGGTCGTTGAGAACACGGGCATCGTGATCACTGACATGGTCGGTCATGGCGGACTCCTGAGATTCGGCAGTCGGCCAGTCTAGACCGGCCGACTGCCCTCCCCCATGCTGCAAAGGTCACAACCGTCCGCTGACGGTGCCATCACGCCAAGGAGCTTTACATGCGTTACCTTCCCCTGCTGGCCACCCTGGGCGCTGGCCTGATGCTGGCCGGCTGTACCGGCATTCCCAAGGGTACCGAGCCGGTCACTGGCTTCGAGCTCGACCGCTACCTGGGCGAGTGGTACGAGATCGCCAGGCTCGACCACTCCTTCGAACGCGGGCTGGACTGCGTCACCGCCGACTACAGCCGGCGCACCGACGGCGGCGTGCGAGTGCTCAACCGCGGCGTGAAACTCGACGAGGGCGAGGCCAGCGAGGCAGAGGGGCGCGCCTACTTCATCGGCGACGAGGACGTGGGCCGGCTCAAGGTAAGCTTCTTTGGCCCCTTCTATGGCGGCTACAATGTGTTGGCCCTGGACGACGACTATCAATGGTCGCTGGTGGCCGGACCAGACCGCGACTACCTGTGGATTCTGGCGCGCACCCCGACCCTGCCTGATGCTACCTACCGCGCCCTGGTCGAACGCGCCGAGCGCCTGGACTTCCCGGTCGAGGAGCTTATCGAGGTGAAGCAGAACGAGGCCTGCGCATCCTGGCGCGTGGAGGCCTGACATCATGCTCGAGACCCCCATGCCCGAGAACTGGCTGCAGGCGAGCATCGAAGAGACCGAGTTTCCGGCCCGGGGCCAACTGCCTGGCGGGCACTTCCGATGGCACGGCCATGGCCTGCTGGAACTCGTACCCCATCATCCCGGGCCTGCCGCCCGGGCCTGCGTGTTATCGGTGGGCATCCACGGCAACGAGACCGCGCCCATGGAACTGCTCGAGGGGCTCCTTGGGCGTCTGACAAGGGGGGAACTGCGACTCGGCGCCCCCACTCTGGTGATCCTCGGCAACCCGGAGGCGACACGCCAGGGCGTGCGCTTCATCGGCACCAACCTTAACCGCCTGTTTCGTCCCGACCTCCCTGAGACGGGCAGGGAAGCCGATCGCGCCAGGGAGCTGATGGACGCGGTGGACGCCTTCTTCGCCCGCCACACCGGGCTCGCGCGACTGCACTACGATCTGCACACCGCCATTCGCGACAGTCACTACCCGCGCTTCGTGGTCAGTCCCTTCAACGAGCGAACTGCCGTGAAGGCCGAGCAGTGGCGCTGGCTGGCCGCCGCCGAGATCCAGGCGGTACTGCACCAGCACCGTCACAGCTGGACCTTTTCCCACTACAGCAAGCACACCCATGGTGCCCAGGCGTTTACTCTGGAACTGGGCCGCGCCCTGCCCTTCGGGCACAATGATCTGGCATCGCTGAGCCCCTTTGGGGAACTGCTGGCGGCGCTCCTCGAAGGGCGCGAACCTCCCCGGGCGCCACCCGGACGGATGGCCTTCTTTCGAGTGGCACACGAGCTGATCCGACAGTCCGTGGAGTTTCGCCTCGTCTTTCCGGACGACACGCCCAACTTCACGGTTTTTTCTCCCGGGACCCTGCTGGCCGAGGATAGCCAAGCCGGGGAGACCCGGGTCGGCGCGACACCACTGGCCGTGGTCTTTCCCAACGCCGCGGTAGAGGTCGGCGCCCGCGCCGCCCTGCTCGTGCAGCCGGAGCCACCGCCAACGGCATAAGCCACCGCTCAGGTGCCAGGGGCAGCATCGGCAGAAGAAAAAACCTTAAAACAACCAGAACAGGAGCGTAAAATCATACCCTTTTGCCGATCAGCACCGATCCCGCGCCGCTTGACCTCTCGCCATCACATCCCGGCCGGCTGGCCCATGCGCCGTTGGCATCGCCCTTGCCGAGCGCCGCTTACCCGCAGCGAGTCGCCGCGGCGACCCTGACCCGGAGCCTATTCCATGGCCGACACCCCGATTCCGCTGGAAGTGCGCAACATCAAGAAGCGCTTCGGTGATACCGAAGTCCTCAAGGGACTCTCACTCTGTGCCCGGAAGGGTGACGTGATCACCCTGATCGGCGCCTCCGGCTCCGGCAAGAGCACCTTCCTGCGCTGTATGAACCTGCTCGAGCAGCCCGACGAGGGGGACCTGATCGTCCACGGTGAGGAGATCCGCTTCAAGCAGACTCGCCACGGCCGCGAGCCCGCCGACTGGAAACAGGTGGTAAGCATGCGGGCCAGGCTCTCCATGGTGTTCCAGAGTTTCAACCTCTGGGCTCACATGACCCTGCTCGAGAACATTATCGAGGCACCGGTACACGTGCTTGGCAAGCCGAAGAAGGAGGCCATCGAGCAGGCCCGCGCCCTTCTCGAGCGCGTGGGCCTCACCGCCCGCGCCGATGCCTATCCCGCCCAGATGTCCGGTGGCCAGCAGCAGCGGGGCGCCATTGCCCGGGCGCTGGCCATGGACCCGGCGGTGATGCTGTTCGACGAACCCACCTCGGCGCTGGACCCAGAACTGGTCGGGGATGTCCTCAAGGTGATGCGCGAACTCGCCGACGAAGGTCGCACCATGATCGTGGTGACCCATGAGATGGGCTTCGCCCGGGACGTCTCCAGCCAGGTGATCTATCTGCACCAGGGGGTAGTGGAAGAAGCCGGCCCCCCACAGCAGCTCCTGGAGAGCCCCCGGTCGCCGCGTCTGAAGCAGTTCCTGGCCCCCAAGTACTGAGCGGGAGAGCACTATGCTGGATCTTCATGGCTACGGCCCGCGGCTGCTGGAAGGCGCCGGCGTTACCCTCCAACTGGCAGTGCTGTCGCTGGCGCTGGCCGTCCTGCTGGGGCTGCTGACCGCCAGCGCCAGGATGTCCCGCCACTGGCTGCTGCAAAGGCTCGCGACCCTCTACACCACAGTCATCCGCGGGGTGCCGGATCTGGTGCTGATGATGCTGCTGTTCTTCGGCGGTCAGATGGCGCTCAACGTGCTCACCGATGCGATCTACGACCGCTTCGGCGTCGACTGGTACGTCAACCTCAACGCCTTCGCCGCCGGCGCGCTGACCATCGGCTTCATCTTCGGCGCCTACATGGGCGAGACCTTCCGTGGCGCCTTCATGGCCGTGGACCACGGCCAGATTGAAGCCGGCAAGGCCTATGGCATGAGCCCCTGGCTGGTGTTCCGGCGTATTCGCTTCCCGCAGATGATGCGTCACGCCCTGCCCGGCATCTCCAACAACTGGATGGTGCTGCTCAAGACGACCGCGCTGGTCTCGGTGATCGGGCTAACCGATATGGTCCGGGTGGCCGCCGAGGCCTCACGGGCCACCCATGAGCCCTTCACTTTCCTGATCCCGGTAGCGGCCGTTTATCTGCTGATCGCCAGTGTCTCCGAGTGGCTCTTTGTGTGGCTCCAGAAGCGCTACAACGTCGGCTACGGAGGACACTGACATGCCGGACATCACCCTCTGGTTCCAGGACCTGCTGGCCGGCAACGTCATCTTTACCCCCCAGACCATCGGCTACTACTGGGACGGCCTGGTGACCACCACCCAGCTGGTGTTTCTGTCGTTAGTGATCGGCCTGGTGCTGGCCGTGCCGCTGGCCATCGGCCGCAGCTCGGGCCGCCGCTGGATCAGTCTGCCGATCTACCTCTACACCTACGTGTTCCGCGGCACGCCGCTGCTGATCCAGCTCTATATCATCTACTACGGCGTGGTGTTCTTCGACGGCATCCAGGAGACCTTTTTGTGGCCGATGCTGCGCGAGGCCTTCTATCCGGCGCTGATCGCCTTCACCCTCAACACCGCCGCCTACACCACCGAGATCTTTCGGGGCGCCATCAAGGCCACCGCTCACGGGGAAATTGAAGCGGCCCGGGCCTACGGCATGTCGACATCTCTGATGATGCGCCGGATTATCCTGCCCAGCGCCTTCCGCCGCGCCCTGCCCGCCTACGGTAACGAGGTGATCTTCATGCTCCACGCCAGCGCCATCGCCAGCGTGGTCACCCTGATGGACCTCACTGGCGCGGCGCGCTTCGTTTACGCGCGCTTCTATGCCCCCTTCGAGGCCTTCCTGTTCGTGGCGGCCATCTACCTCTGCCTGACCTTCGCGATCCTCTACTTCTTTCGCTGGCTGGAGAAGCGCCTGCTGGCTCACCTCCGGCCTCAAAGCTGAGCCACCGTGGGCGGACCGGAGCGCCAGCGTCAAACGCCCGTTGGAAAATCCAGCGCCCGGGGCTTTCGGACCTGGGGCGGCTGGGCTAGAGTCGATCTCGTAGGCACCCCGGGTGCCGCCGCCTCATGACAAGGAGTGACTGCATGAAGAAACTGCTGACCGTCTCGATCCTCGGTATGGCCATCGCTGCCGGCACCGCCCAGGCCCGCGACTACGACCATGTGCGCATCGGCGTTGACGTGCCCTATGAGCCCATGGAGTATCGCACCGCAGACGGCGAGCTGACCGGCTTCGACATCGACCTGGGCAACGCCCTGTGCGCCGAGATCGGCGTTACCTGCGAGTGGGTCGAACAGGAGTGGGACGGCATCATCCCCGGCCTGCTGGCGCGCAACTACGACGCCATCATGTCCTCCATGTCGATCAACGATGAGCGCCGCCAGACCGTGCTTTTCTCCGACTCCTACATCACCATCCCCGGCGCCTGGTTCGCCCCAGAAGGCAGTGAGCTCTCGGAGGTCAACGAAGAGACCCTCGCCGGCAAGAGCATCGGCGTCCAGCGGGGCACCACCTATGACAACTTTGCCACCGACAACTACGGGCGTATTGCCACCGTCAACCGCTACTCCACCGCGGACGACATGGTGCTGGACCTTCAGGCTCAGCGACTGGATATCGTCTTCCTGGAATTCGTGGTCGGCCAGGCCACCCTGCTCAACAGCGAGGATGGCGACTACCAGGTGGTAGGCGGCATGGTCAGCGAGCCCGCGGAGTACTTCGGTGAAGGTTTCGGTATCGCGTTCCGACAGCGCGACGAGGCCCTGGCCGAGCGTTTCAACGAGGCGCTGGCCACCCTGCGTGGCAACGGCACCTACGACGAGATCCACGCCAGGTACTTTGGCGAGGAGTGATCACGCCCTCGACAGCGGATGGTATCAGCATGCGTCATTGACGGGCCGGCTCCATGGGAGCCGGTCCTTGTCATATTGGTCATGCACAGCAGCTCAGCGCAGAACCCGCCTGACGAGTAGCGGCCCGACCATCTCGAACACCAGGGTGGACCCCACCACGGCAGAGAGCAGCAGCGCGCCTTGCTCGGGGAACCGTTCGGCCGCCAGCAACGCCATCCCCATTGCCACCCCTGCCTGAGGCGTCAGTGCCAGTCCGAGATTGCGGGGGAGATCCGCCTGACGCAGCCGCGCCAGATACACGCCCAATGCCCCGCCCAGATAGCGACCTGCCAACCGCAGCACGATATAGACCAGGGTCAGCCACAAGGCATCGTCGAGGGCGCGCAGGTTCACGCTGGCTCCCGAGAGCACAAAGAAGAACACCAGAAAAGGCCACTCGATATGCTCGACCTCGTTGAACGAGCGAGTGTGGTGCCGCGACAGGTTGGCAATCAGGGCACCAGCCACCATGGCCGAAAGCAGCCCCGAGACCCCCAGCCAGCTGGAGAGTCCGGCCAGCAGCAGGATAAGCGCTATCGCCTCTACCTGGGTGGGCTCACCGGGACGCAGACGCCCCGTCAGCCAAGCCGCCGGCAGCCCGATCGCGCCCCCCAGCAATATGGCACCGCCCAATTCCCAGCCGGCCATGGCCAGGGCAGCCTGGCCGTCACCGGAAAGCCACCAGCCAAGCAGCGCCATCGCCAGGCCGAAAGCCAGGATACCCCAACCATCGTCGATGGCCACAATGCCCAACAGCAGTCGCGCTCGCAGCCGGGTATCGCCGCTCTCATGCACCGCCTCGCTGACCGCCGCCGGATCGGTCGCCACCGAAATAGCGGCCAGCGACACGACCACGGCCAGGGGAAAGCCCAACGCCGCCAGCCCTGCCCCCACCACCAGTCCCCCGACCAGCATCACCGACAATGATACGATCAGAATCAACGCCCCTGTGCTGCGCAGCCGCTCTACGGTAAGCTCGCCGCCCAGCAGGAATGCCACCATGACCAGCGCCAGCTGGATCAGCGGCTCACCGAGACCCTCCAGCGGTGATGCCTTGGTCTCGCCCAGTATCAACTGCTGGATCACCGCGATCCCCAGGCCGACCAGCACCAGCAACGAGATCCGTGGCAGCCGCGTTCGGCTGGCGATGGCATCGGCGAGAATACTCACGGCGAGGATCACGCCAAGCAGCACCAGGGCGGTGGCGGAAGGCGTGACGTGCAGCGAGATGGGGAGTCCGAATTCGCTCATGGGCCTCACATCGTCAGGTGAAAAGGCTGACCGGGGCTAGGCTGAGCCTCAGGGCCAGCTATAGACGCCACGGTTGAGCGCGTCGCGGAAGGCCGAGTGGACCTTGTTGCCGCGCAGGGTGGCACCGCTGTAGCCATCGATGTCCTCTGCCAGCCGCTCGGGCGCGTAGAGGCCGAAGATGGCGGCCAGCGGCTGACCCTCGAGACCCTCGACCAGCTGCTGATGCTGCACCCACACCGGATAGAGGTCGTCGTTCTCGTCCAGCGCCCGGTAGTCGACGCCGCGGTAGGCCAGGTGGCGATAGCTGACGTTGGAGAGCGTTCCGTCGTGCAGATCGAACTGCACGTTGACCTGCATCTCACCACCGTCGCCGAACACGCCGCGGTAGCGGCCATCCAGCGGCAGACCCAGCAGCGCTCGATGCAGCCGCTCATCCTCGGCGGGCGAGAGCCGCACCTGGTCGCTGTCGACCTCGCCGTTCGCGTTGCCGGGCACCTCGGTAGCGGCCTCGGACTCGACTGGCTCGCCCTTCTCGTCCACCAGACGCCCGATCAGATACTCCTCGAGCATTCCCTCCGCCCTCGGGCTGTGGGGCACACCGGGGCGCTTGTTGTCCCAACCCTCGCTGGCCTCCCGGCCGCACCACTCGAGAATCACGGCCGGGTCGGTGGGGTGGTTCGGCAAATAGTCGGTGATGTCGTAGACCCGACCGTGGATGGCCTTCCAACAGCTCTCGGCGCCGGCATGCTCGGCCAGCTCGTCCAGTGTGATGGGGGCCAGGTCCTCGTCATCGGCTGCGTCGCGCTCGCTGCTCGAGAGGGCACTGACCGAGATCAGCGTGAGCAGACTCGCCACGAAGGCAATAAAGACCGAGTAGGCGATCTTGTTCAAGTTCATAGGAAATCGAAGACCTCGCTGTGAATGCGTGAGGCGGGCACCCCCTGACCGGCCAGTAGCCGTTGCAGGTGGGCATTCATGCCCGGCGGGCCGCAGAGAAATATCTCTCGCTCGAAGAAGTCAGGGCAGTGCTCGCGCAGGAAGGCTTCGTCCAGCCGACCCCGCTCTCGGGAATAGTGCTGCGTGAAGGTGAAGGCCTTATGGGTCTCGGCGATTCCCTCAAGCGCTTCCCGATAGTAGGCACGATCGGAATCGCTGGCGAGGTAGAAGAGATGGACGTGACCATCGACGCTCGCCCCGGCGGCAAGGTCGCGGGCACCGCCGACGAAGGGAGTAATGCCGATACCACCGCCCAGCCAGAGCATGTCGCGCTCGGGGAAGCGGCGACCGAAGAACTCCCCGTAGGGCCCCTCCAACAGCACGCGGGTCTCCGGCGTGACGGTCTGCAAGGCATGGCTGGCATCGCCCAGGTCCTTGATGCCGATACGCAGGCGTGAATCCGACGGTGCCGAGGCAATGGTGTAGGGGTGCTCCTCGCCACGTCCGTCGGCAAGCGACTCGTCCAGCGGCGAGAGATAGACAAACTGTCCCGCCTCATGGCAAATCCCTCCCCCCTCGGGACGCAGCACCAGTTCCACCACCCCCCTTGCCAGGGGGTCTACCGCCTCGACGCGGTAGGCATGCCGACGCCGTGGCGCCACCCCCTTACGCCAGGCAATGGCGCCCAGCCCGGCGATGCCCAGCAGCCACCAGGGCCAGGCCTCCCCGGCCAGCAGCAGGGCATGCCAGAGCCCCAGCATCAGCGCCGCCGCCGAGACCAGGTGCAGGCGCTTCCAGCGCTGATAGTGGGGCTGGCCGAAGAAGTCGAAGGTGGGCGCCAGGAACACCACCAGTGCCAGCCAGGCCAACCAGCCGAGCCATATACTGCCATGGGAAATCGGCGGAAAGAGGGTCGTCACGGCGACATCCAGGGAGGCCGGCACCGCCGCCAGCCCCAGTGACAACGCGTGGACCATCACCAGAATGAAGGCGGTGAAGCCCAGCCAGTGGTGCAGGTGCCAGAGCCGCGTAAGCCCGCCGAAGAGGCGGTCGAAACCGGGCACCCGGCAGCTCACCGTCCCCGCCAGCAGCAGCATCGCCAGCCCCAGGATACCGGTCATCCGCCCCACCCAGGTCAGCCACAGCTCGGGGGGGCCAGCGAGCCCGCCCAGGCGCGGCAGCGCCACCAGAAGCGGCAGCAGCAGCGCCACGATCAGGGCGATATCGCCCGGCCTCAGCCATCGTCGCATCACGCCTCCCCCTGTCGATGGTGCTATTCAGTGTCGCCGATCGGCATCGGTCTTCAAGGACTGCGGTGTGTTGTCGCACTCCTGTTGATCTGAATCAGGGCACGCTTTTCGAGCGGGTCCACACTGAAACAGTAAAACAACAATTTACCTCTTCAAGCAGGAGTTCACATGACAACACACAACAAGGGAACAGGCCCCTGGCTGGTTCTGGGGCTGCCAATTGCCCTCGGATTGGCCTGGGTCACCCAGGGCTCCGGAGTGGTCGAGAACGATCCCGAGCGCAACATCTCGATCCCGGACGAGCTGACCATGCCACTGCAGGTGCAAGCCGCCTACAACGACAACGAGGTCTTTTTCCGCTATCGCTGGCCGGCCGAGCGTCCCGGCATTCACCACGACGTGCTGGTCCGCGAGGGTGACCAGTGGGTCCGCAAGGGGCGTGCCGTGCCTGGCTCCGAGCCCGACGGTCTTCACGAGGACCGCGTCACGATGCTGATGGACGACGGCAGCGTGCCCCAGTTCGGTCGCTACGGCGGCTATATGACCGTGGGTGCTGGTGCCGCCGGCTTCACCGACGAAGCGCCCGAGGAGGTGTCCAAGTCGCTGCCGGCGACTCGTATGGACCTTGGCGACTGGGCCAGCCGCCAGGCGCCTGAGACCCTTGAGGCCCAGCGCGAGGCCGGCTATTTCCTCGATCTCTGGCACTGGCGCGGTCATCGCTCCAATCCCATCAACGTTTCCGACGACCAGTGGGTCGGCGAGGCGCGCAGCGGTGACGAGGGCAGTAGCCCCTACTCCACGAACTGGGACGGCGATGCCGGCGAACCCCTGTAAATGTTTTCTCCGGAGCTCACGGACATGACGGCCATGCGCTGGGAAGATATCGAATCCGGCGCGCTGGACTTTGACAGCGACTACTATCTGGCCGAGGACTTTGCGGTTCCCTTCGACCCGGAGCATGCCTGGCAGGAAGGCGACGTGATTCCGCGTCGCCTGCTGCGCGAACCGACCGGCTCCCGAGGCAGCATCAGGGTGCTCGGTGAGGGCCGCTGGGCCGACGGCTACTGGAACGTGACCCTGGCCAGGGCACTGGATACCGGCAGCCCACTCGACGACAAGATTCTGCGCGACCAGGGCCTCTACTCGGTAGCCTTCGCGGTCCACCGCGATGCCACCGGCGGGCGCTGGCACAATGTCTCGCACCCCTACTCTCTTGGGATGGGGCGCGACGACGCCGACCTGACTGCCACCCGCTTCCAGGGCCGCTCGCCAAACTGGTCCGACGACTGGAAGGAGGTGACGCTCTTCTATCCCGGACAGGTCAACTGGCCGCTGCTGGTCAGCCAGGCCCACGCCGGCGCCGAGGATATCGCCGAAGGCACCCCGGTTCGGGCGCGCCACAGCGAGAAGCAGCTTGCCCTCTATGGGGTGGAGATGGAGTTCAGGGAGGCCATCACCTCGCGGTGGTGGATGACCCTGATAGCCGGCCTGATCGCCATGCTCGGCGTGACCTTGGCCCTGCTGACCACCTTCCGTCCGACTCGTCAAGGAGATCGCTCATGACCGGCATGCACCATATGCTCGTCCACTTCCCGTTGGGATTCTGGGCACTCGCCACCCTGATGATCCTGGTCGGCGCCTGCCTGCCCGGTCGCATGGCCGAACTCAGCCGCGCTGCCCTTCTGCCCGTGCTGGTACTTGGTCTGCTGGGGGCACTGGCCGCCATCATTACCGGCTTTACTGTCTGGCCGATGGAGGCCAACCTGGCAAGCCCGCTGACACGTAACCATATCCTGATGGCCTTCTGGTCCCTGGGTATCTTCACCATGCTCACCGTGCTGGTGTGGCGCGCCGGCGATACCGCCTTCAACGGCGCGCGCCGCTGGGCACTGGTAATCCTGGCGCTGATCGGTGGCCTGTTCTTTGCCGCCGCAGGCACCCTGGGCGGCCATCTGGTAGGCGCCCCGACGCTGTTCTCCGATGTGCTCGGACTCATGGGATGGGAGGTCTATACCACTTTCTACAGTCCCCTCTGGGTCCTTGCCATCATGGTGCTCATCGGCATCGCCCTGGGGGCACTCGGCATCATGGGCCAGCGCAGGACTGGCTGACACCCACACCACCTCCCAGGCAGACAAGGGCCCCGCTTTCGCGGGGCCCTTGTCGTTCATGGCACGGCCACTCACAGGGCTGTCATCGGATCTCCTTCATTGATCAACGCAAGTGTCATCCTCCCCCGTCATGCTTCCACACTGAAGTTACCGTCAGCGTTTGGACACGCGTCCTACTGGAGAGGCCCCATGACACAGCAACAGTACCCCGGCCATATCGACCCCATTCTCGCCGCCGGCGACGAGCCCGCCAGCAACCCCTCCGGCAACGCCTGGTTCGGCGATATCCTGCAGGCTCGCGTCAGCCGCCGCGCCATGCTGCGGGGCAGTCTGGCCGCTGCCATTGCCGGCGCCATGGTCACCCAGTTGCCCTTCGGCAGCGCCTTCGCCGCGAGCGGCAACCGCGCCCCGGCACCGAGCCTCGGTTTCAAGGCAGTGCCGATCAGCGCCTTGGATAGCGTCGTGGTGCCCGAGGGCTATCGGGTGCACGCCATGCTGCCCATGGGCACCCCGATCGGCGGCGCCATGCCCGCCTGGTCGCTGAACGCCAGCGGCGAGGACCAGGCCCACCAGGTGGGCAGCCACCACGACGGCATGCACTTCTTCCCGCTGGAGGGCAGCTCTCGGGACGGCCTGTTGGTGATGAATCACGAATACGTGGAGCCGCGCTTCCTGCACGCCGCCGCCGCCGGACTGACCCTGGATCGCAGCGGCTTCCCGCAGCATGCCGACGGCAGCCGCGATGACGACCAGGTGCTCAAGGAGCTCAACGCCCACGGCGTCACCATCGTGCGCATCCGCGAGGACAACGAGGGTCAGTGGCGGGTAGTGGAAGACCCCCGCAACCGCCGCGTTACCGGCCTCACGCCCATGCGTCTTGCCGGGCCGGTGGCCGGTACCGAGCATGTAGTGACGAAATACAGCCCCGACGGCACCGGGACCCGCGGCACCCTGAACAACTGTGCCCATGGCGTCACCCCCTGGAACACCTACCTGGCGGCCGAGGAGAACTGGGCCGGCTATTTCGCCAACCAGGACGCCGAGATCGATCGCCGCCAGACCCGCTACGGCATCGTGACCCGCGACACAGGCCGCTATCAATGGCACCGTGCGGCCAGCGGCGCCGACGAGTTCCTGCGCTTCGACGCCAGCGCCCGGGGCGCCTCAGCCAGCGAGGACTACCGCAACGAGCCCCATGCGTTCGGCTGGATGGTGGAGATCGATCCCATGGATCCGGCCTCCGTTCCCGTCAAGCGCACCCAACTGGGTCGCTTCGCCCACGAGGGCGTCATCTTTGCCCCGGCAGTGGAGGGCCAGCCAGTGGTCGCCTACTCCGGTGACGACGCCCGCTTTGAGTACATCTACAAGTTTGTCTCCTCTCGTCCCTTCCATGCCGACAGCGCCGATGGCTCGCTGCTCGACGAGGGCACCCTCTACGTGGCCCGGTTCCACGAGGATGGCCGGGGCGAGTGGCTCGCCCTGGCCCCGGGAGAAAACGGTCTGACTCCAGAGAACGGTTTCGCAGACCTGGCCGAGATCCTGGTCAACACTCGCAGCGCCGCCGATCATGCCGGTGCTACCCGGATGGACCGTCCCGAATGGGGCGCCGTGGACCCGGTCACCGGCCAGGTCTACTTCACCCTGACCAACAACACCCGCCGCGAGGAGGGCGACGAGGACGCCGCCAACCCCCGCGCCGACAACAGCTTCGGTCATATTATCCGCTGGCAGGAGGAGGGCAGCCAGGCCGGCACCCGCTTTGCCTGGGACCTCTTCGTGCTGGCCGGTGACAGTGACAGCAGCCGCGATCTGGCCGGCGAGCCACTGGACCAGGACGCGATCTTCGCCAGCCCCGACGGCCTGTGGATCGATCCGGATCGCCGCCTCTGGATCCAGACCGACGTCAGTGAATCGGTGATGAACAGCGGTATCTTCGAGGGATTCGGCAACAACCAGATGCTGGCGGCCAACCCCGTGACCGGTGAGATCAGGCGCTTCCTCACCGGACCCGTCGGCCAGGAAATCACCGGCGTGGTCACTACGCCGGACCAGCGCACCATGTTCGTCAACGTCCAGCACCCGGGCGCCACCACCGAAGCCGAGGCCTTCGCCGCGGGCGAGCTGGTCAGCCACTGGCCGGAGGGCGGCAGCGCCATCCCGCGTTCGGCCACCCTGGTGATTACCCGCGAGGACGGCGGTATCATCGGCGCCTGACCGCCCTTGCCTGTCCCGAACGCAAGCGGCCCCGCCAATTGGCGGGGCCGCTTGCGTTCGGGCGCCAGGCCCGAAGATTACCTCGGTGTCGCTACTCGAAGCTGAAGCGCGGCGCCGGAGCGTCGGGCAGCAGAGCCGCGCAGGCGCGCACCCGCTCCATCAGCGCCTTATGGGTGGGCGCCATCAGATTGACATGGGCCAGCTTGCGCCCGGCCCGCTCGCTCTTGTCGTAGCGATGCAGGTGGACGTCGGGCAGGGCGAGGATCGCCGCCGCATCCCCCTCACGGCCGATCACGTTGACCATACAGGTGGGCATCCGCGCCGCGGTGTCTCCCAGCGGCAGCCCCTGGATGGCGCGCAGGTGATTCTCGAACTGGCTGGTCACCGCCCCGTTCAGGGTCCAGTGGCCGGAGTTGTGTACCCGAGGCGCCATCTCGTTGGCCAGCAGGCTGCCGTCGGCGCACTGGAAGAGCTCCAGGGTCAGCACTCCCACGTAGTCGAGCTCGTCGAGCAGCGAGCGGATATAGCCGTCGGCGGTCTGCTGCACGCTCGCGTCCAGATCCGGCATGGGCGCGATGGAGTAGCGCAGGATGCCGT
This sequence comes from Pseudomonadota bacterium, assembly GCA_051751685.1. Classification (GTDB taxonomy): domain Bacteria; phylum Pseudomonadota; class Gammaproteobacteria; order Pseudomonadales; family Halomonadaceae; genus Halomonas. The sequence goes on from JBNJLE010000008.1 coordinate 67,693, forward strand.
CCACGTGCTGGTTCTCGGCCATGGGGTAGAAGACCACCTCGCCGTCGCGGCCGCGCACGGCGATGATCGACACCTCGCGCACGAAGTCCACGAAGGCCTCGACGATCAGCTTCGGATGGTTGATGGCACGCCAGGCCTCCGCCACCTCGGCGGGGTCACGGATCACCGCCTGGCCCTTGCCGTCGTAGCCTTCGGTGACCGACTTGGCCACTACCGGACAGCCCAGCTCCCGAGCCGCGGCTTCGAGCTCATCGGCGTGTTCCACCAGGCGGTAGGCCGGGGTGGGTATGCCGAGGCGGTCGAACAGCGCCTTCTCCTCGGCGCGGTTCTGGCAGACGCGGATCGCTTCGCTGGAGGGGTAGACCGGCCTGACCGCCTCGATCGCCTGGACCAGCGCCACCGGCAGATGCTCGAACTCGTAGGTGACGAGATCTACTTTAGCCAGGAAGTCCTCGAGCAGATGGTGCTGGTCCGTATGGATCATCACCTCGCCGATCCCCGCACTGGGGTGACCGGTGGTATCGAGGAAGGTAAAGCGATTGGCCAGGGGGTAGCCGGCCAGGGCCAGCATACGACCCAGCTGGCCGGCGCCGAGGACTCCGATATTCATGGTTGGCTTCTCACTCGTCGCTTGCGATCAGGAATTGGGTTGCGGGTCGGGCCGGGGGTCAGGATGGTCGAGCACCGTCCGGGTCTGCTCGGCGCGGAACGCCTCCACCGCAGCGCGCACCGCCTCATCCTGCAGGCCGACGATCTGGGCGGCCAGCAGGCCCGCGTTGGTGGCACCGGCCTTGCCGATGGCCAGGGTGCCCACGGCGATACCGCCGGGCATCTGCACGATGGAGAGCAGCGAATCCAGGCCCTTGAGCGCCTTGGACTCCACCGGCACACCGAGCACGGGCAGCGCGGTCTGGGAGGCGACCATGCCCGGCAGATGGGCGGCGCCGCCGGCACCGGCCACGATCACCTGAAGGCCCCGATCGGCGGCGGATCTGGCGTAGTCGAAGAGCAGATCCGGGGTGCGGTGGGCCGAGACCACTCGGGTCTCGCAGGGCACGCCCAGACGCTCGAGCATCGCCACGGCGTGTTCCATCACCGGCCAGTCAGATTTCGACCCCATGATCACGCCAACCTTCGGCGACTGTTCGGACTGCATGGACTGCTCCTCGGCGACTGCCGGTTCACGAAAAAAGAGCGCACGGAAAAAGGGTGCGGAAAGGAAAGCCGCATATTCTAGCCGTGCGGCCCTCCCCCGTCATCTTGACCATCCGGGCAGGCTCAAGAGCCTGCCATCCTCAACGCCTTGCGCGCTACCTCACTTCTGCCGTCTCACGCCGGCTGGCCAGCCAGTTGCCGACGATCACCAACAGCATCACGGCGGCCCCGGCCGCTTCCACCATAAGGTTCGGGTAGAAGACCGCCACAATGGCCGGCAGCAGCACTACCCGCAGCGGCCAGGCCAGGCGAACAAAGAGATAGCCTTCCAGAGCGGCCGCGAAGGCTGCCAGTGCCAGGAAGCCGGTCAGCGCGGTCCATACCACCACCAGCGGCGGGCCACCCATGATCAGCTCCGGGTTGTAGACCATGAACAGCGGTATCAGGTAGAGCCCCTTGGCGAATTTCCACGCCTGGAAGCCGGTTTCCATGGGCTTGCTGCCGGCGATCGCTGCCCCGGCGAAGCCGGCCAGCGCTATCGGTGGCGTCACATTGGAGTCCTGGGAGTACCAGAACACTACCAGGTGCGCGATCAACAGCGGGACGCCAAACTCGGCGGTCAACGCCGGGCCCACCAGCACGATCAGCACGATGTAGCTGGCGGTCACCGGCAGGCCCATGCCCAGCACCAGGCTGGCCAGCAGCACCATGATCAGGGCCAGCAGGAGATTCCCCCCGGAGAAGGCCAACATCATCGCCGAGAACTTCAGCCCCAATCCGGTCAGCCCCACCACCCCGACGATGATGCCGGCCACCGCGCAGGCCATGGAGACCGCCACGGCGTTGCGCGCGCCAAGCGCCAGGCCCTGGATCAGCTTGTACCAACCCGCCCATAGTGCCTCGCCGATGCCGGCAAGGGTGACGGGCTGGCCCTGGCGGGGGGCGACAAACAGGAACCACACCAGAAAGCGCAGCACCGCCACTGCCAGCATGGTCACAACGGCGTAGTAGCCCACCCGCATCGGCGACATGTTCATCACCAGCAGCCACACCAGCACCCCCAGCGGCAGCAGGAAGTGCCAGCCCTGGCGCATCACATCACGCATCTGCGGCAGTTCGCTTTTGGCCATGCCTTGCATGCCCTGCTTCAGGGCGATGATATGCACGAAGAGGTAAACGGTGCCGAAGTACATGATGGCCGGCACGATGCTGACCTTGACCACCTCCAGGTAGGGCATCCGGGTGTACTCGGCGATCAGGAAGGCCCCCGCCCCCATCAATGGCGGCATGATCTGGCCGCCGGTGGAGGCCGCCGCCTCGATGCCGCCTGCCTGCTTGGGCTGATAACCCAGACGCTTCATTAACGGGATGGTAAAGGCGCCGGTGGTCACCACGTTGGCGATGGCGCTGCCGGAAATCGAGCCCATGCCAGCGGAAGCGATGACCGCCGCCTTGGCGGGGCCGCCCCGCTGGCGACCGGTCGCCGCATAGGCCATGTCGATGAAGAACTTGCCAGCGCCAGTGATCTCCAGGAAGGCGCCGAACAGCACAAAGACGAAGATATAGGTCGCGGCCACGCCCAGCGGCAGGCCAAAGATGCCCTCCTGTCCCAGATAGAGCTGGCCCACCAGACGATCGATGTTGTAGCCACGGTGTTCCAGGATGCCGGGGAGAAACTGCCCCAGCCAGGGCAGTTCGCCCCGGGGACCAGCAAAGGCGTAGAGGATGGCGATCAGGCCGATGATCGTCATGCCCAGCCCCACTGCCCGGCGTGCCGCCTCCAGCACGGTCACCACGGCGACACAGCCCACCACGATATCGGTCTGGCTCCAGAACCCGGCGCGACCGAAGATATCGTCCAGGTAGAGTACCAGGTAGCCCCCGGTCAGCAGGGCCCCGGCGAGGAACAGGCAGTCGATGGCCCAGCCCATGACACCGCGACAGCGCTGGGGGCCGAATACCGGAAACATCAGAAAGGCCAGCAGCATGATCAGCATCAGGTGGATGCTGCGCTGATAGAAGAGTCCTAGAGGCTGAATGCCGGCTGAGTAAAGCTGGAAAAGCGACAGTCCCACCGCCACCAGGGTAATCAGCCACAGCACCGGCCGGGCATGGTTCGCCTGGCTACCGGGGACAATGGGTGTGTTGTCCGAATCGCTCATCGTGTTTATCTCGAAGGGTCGTATTTCAGTCCGGTAGGGTCAGGCGAATCGTGACCCGGCGGTTGGCAGCCAGACGGCTCAGGCTGATGCGCTCGCCCTCGACCACCAAGCGGTGATCCACGCGCAGGCTTCCAACCCTCAGACGATAGGCATTGCCTGGAACTGGCTCGTCGATCGCCTCGATCCAATAGCCTCCCTCGCCGTCGGAGACCTGTCGACCCCGGCCGGGAATATGATCGAGCCCCGCGGCGAAGTCGGGCAGGTGGCTGCGCTCGAGTACCATGCGGCCGTCGCGATGCCGGTAGCAGTCGAGCACCGCGAAGCCTTTCACCGAGTGATTCCACTCCAGGCACCACGCCTCGCCCTCGAGCATGGGCAGCGCAACGAGCAGGCGGCCGTCGTCTGCATGTACCTCCAGCCAGCCCTCCGCGGACAGCGCCGGAAGCGGCAACAGCAGGTACAGCAGCAAAGCCGCCGGCACGAGAGTGCGGCGGCTTGCGGTCAGGGTGGCGGCACGCATCGCAGCGACCGGCCCGGTTGAATTACTGTCGCTGGTGGTCCTGGACCTCTGCGCCGATCTCCTCGTAGTAGCGTAGGGCGCCAGCATGGAAGGGGATCGGGGTGGAATCGATGCTGAACTCCACGGTGGTATCGTTGGCCGCCGGATGCACCGCGATCAGCTCGTCGGTATGTTCAAACAGGATTCGGGTGATCTGGTAGGCCAGCTCATCGTCCATTTCGCTGCTTACCGCCAACACATTGGGGATGCCGATGGTCTGCACCGCCTCGTCCATGCCGTCATATAGCCCCGCGCGCAATCGGTAGGGGGCGAAGACCGGCTCGGCTTCGCGAGCGTTGGCCACCTCCTCGTCGGAAAGCGGGATCAGGTGGATATCGCGAGTGGTGGCCAGGTTGAGAATGGAGCTGGTGGGCGGCCCCACGCTCCAGAAGCCGGCCTCGATATCGCCGTCGCGAATGGCGTCGGCCGTCTCGTTGAAGTTCAGCCGACGCGGATCGAAATCATCGTAGCGGATGCCGTTGGCCTCCAGCAAGGCGCGGGCATTGAGCTCGGTACCGCTGCCCGGGGCGCCCACGGAGACGCGTTTGCCCTTGAGATCCTGAAGGGTCTCGACTCCGGAGTCGGCCAGGGAGACCAGCTGCACGGCGTTGGGATAGACCGAAGCCAGGGCGCGGATATTGTCGAGCTGTCGCCCGTCGAAGTCGCCGGTACCGTTGTGGGCCTGATAGACAGTATCGGCCAGCGCCAGCGCCAGGTCGGAATCGCCGCGCCAGACGAGGCCCATGTTCTCCACCGACGCCCCGGTAACCTCGGCCACGGCGCTCGCACCCTCGATGTGGTTGTTGATCATCTCGGCCAGGCCACCGCCGAGAGGGTAGTAGGTGCCGCCGGTACCGCCGGTGGCGATGGAGAGCTGTTGCGCCGCGGCCAGCGGGGCCGTGGCGATCAGCGAGGCGGCGACAGCGTACTTGATGGCTTGCATGGCAATCCTCCGGGCTGAAACCCGATTATCTTGTAGGTAGTTATCGGCGCGATAAGCCCACGCCTTGTTGAAAGCTATCACGCCCTTTGCGTGAGAGGCCAACGGCCATATTTCTACGTTCCTGGTTTTATTCGGCAATTTCACCGGTGCTCCCTGCAGCGCCGCGGGCTCGCACTTCTGCCCGGTACGTCACCTCACTCCTCCACCATCGTCTTCACCTGCTCGACGATATGGGCCCCGATGGGAATGGCAGACGTGGCTGCGGGCGACGGAGCGTTGCCCACATTGAGCGTGCGGCGGGTATTCACGAACAGGAAGTCGTCCACCAGCTTGCCATCGCGGGAGACCGCCTGAGCACGCACCCCGGCCGGATAGGGTTCGAGATCCTCAAGGACCAGACCCGGGCAGTATTTGCGCACCAGCTCCAGGTAGCCACGCTTGTGCAGCGAGTTCTTCATCTCCACCAGGCCCGGCCGCAGGTTCTTGCCCAGCACCTTGAGGATACCGGGGTTGGTAAACATCCTCGCCATATCGGTGAGCGAGACATCGCGCTTGAGATACCCCTCACGCTTGAGCGCCAGCACTGCATTCGGACCCACGGTCACGCTGCCGTCGATCATGCGCGTCAGGTGCACGCCCAGAAACGGCATGGAGGGATCGGGAATCGGGTAGATCAGATGGTTGACAATGGCATTGTGCTTCGCCGGCAACCGGTAATATTCGCCGCGGAAGGGGCAGATGGTAAAGCCCGGGTCACGCCCCAGCAGGCGGATGACCCGGTCGGCCATCAGTCCCGAGCAGGTCACCAGATAGTGCCCCGTGAACTCGCCGGTATCGGTGGTCACCACCACTTCCTGACGGCGCTCCTCCAGGCCGGTGACCTTGGAGCCGTAGCGGATTTCCCCGCCCATCCGCTCGAACTCGGCGGCCATGGCCCGGGTGATCTCGGCGTAGTCGACGATGCCGCTGGAGGGCACGAAGATGCCACCCAGCCCAGTGATATTGGGCTCCCGCTCAGCCAACGCCTCGGCCGACAGCCACTCCCGCGTGAGACCGTTGGCTTCGGTGCGCTCCCACAGCGCGGCCATGCGCTGCATCTCCAGCTCGCTGGTAGCCACCAGCAGCTTGCCACAGCTGTCGTAGGGGATCTTATGGGCGTCGCAGAAGGCCTTGGTCGCCCGGTTGCCCTCCAGGCAGAAGCGCGCCTTGAGGCTCCCGGGCGTGTAGTAGACACCAGCGTGGATCACCCCGCTGTTGTGGCCGGTCTGGTGCTGTGCCGGCCCCGCCTCCTTTTCCAGCAGCAGCATGCGCCGTTCCGGATAGGTCTGCTTGAGCTGCATGGCAGTGGACATCCCCAGGATGCCGCCGCCCACGATGATGAAATCGTACATCCTTCCTCGCTCCTGCAATAAGACGGCCACGCCGTGCTCACGGCGTGGCCTCGTCAGGATAACTCGCCGCTCGCGACGTTTCCGTCAGACCTGACGCGGATTGCGCAGGGTCTTGGCGTGGGTAAAGTAGCCGCGCTGGCGCATCAGCTCACGACGCAGCTCCGGATGCGGCGTGAAGCGATCGCGGCCGTGCAGCCAGAAGTGATTGTTGATCAGCAGGAAGCTGCCAACCGGATTCGGCACTGAAAGGATCGCCGGACTGTTTTCCAGGGATTCGGAGAGGTCCGTGAGCCAGTTGCCCTCCTCGAAGTCCTTGGGCTGCACGAACTGATCGATGTAGGCCATGATCGGCAGCCCTCTGGCGTCCACATCGAAGACCGAATGGTAGATGTCCGTGCCCACGTTCTTGCTGGGCGGCGCGGTCCAGCGCATCTCACGGCGCGCCAGCGGGTGGTGATAGAAGCGCTCCAGGTCTTCCCAGTCGTCCAGGTGCAGCAGCAGGGAGTTGCCGCCCTCCATATGCTGTTCGTCGATCTTCATCATCAGCACATAGTCGGTGTCCTGCTCGACGAAGGTGCCATCGTTGTGCAGTTCCATGACCCGATGCGGCTGGCGCAGGTAGCTGTCGGAGCTGTCGACGTTCTTGACCACGAACCGCGCGAAGTACTGGCCGCTCATGGCGTCGTAGTTGGAGCGCCCCATCAGATGCGCTACCGCCGTCGCCACCTTGACCATGTCGTCGGCCTGCTCGACGGAGTCCAGTCCTTCCGGCACCACCTGAAAACCGCCGGTGGCGCGATCCACCAGAGTATTGACCAGCACTGGCTGCAGGGTGTTCTCGCACCGCTCGTCGAGGATCTTCGCCACCCGGAAGCGCAGCATCGACTTGTACTCGAGCGCCTGGACGGGCCACTCGGCGACGGCCTTGAGGAAGGCAGCGACTACATCGCGGGAGAGGGTCAGTTGAAGCAGGCGCGGCGACGCCGCGGACGGCGCCAGGGTAAAGCCTCGAATGTCGGCGGGAAGGGGCATGGCGAGGGCGGGAAGCTGGGCGAGAACGGTCATGTCAGGGGTTCCAGGGGATGAGCGGTGAGAATTCCCCTAAAAATATCTACATTTTAAAATTATGTCAAAGTAGATAAAAAATAGTGACTTTACTTGGTGAGAAAGTTACTTAGCAATCAAAGCAACAAGTGTCGACATACTACTAATTATGTCGAAATTTTTATGGAACAGGCCTTTTCCGTATGCTTTACTCGAGGAGCAGATATGGTCTGTGGCACGGGTCTACAGGCAACAATATACAACTCCCAACTGCAGCTGAAAGAGGCACCTTCCATGAAGCTCCCCACTCTCCTCAAGAGTACGCTGGTCACGTCGATAGCCGTATCGGTCATTGCCAGCCAGTTGGCCTATGCCGACACGGTTCGCCTTCGCATGCATACCTTCTATGGCACGGAAGTTGATCAGATCGCCGCCGACCTGCGTGACCGGGTCAACGAGGCCAGCAACGGCTCGATCCGCATCCAGTCCTTCCGCGGCGGCGAACTGGTCGACAGCGATCAGTTCGTGGATGCCGTGGCACGCGGCACTATCGATATCGCTCACGGTGTAGGCAGCTACTGGCCGGGGCGCGTCAGCATCGGCACCATCGAAGGTGGCCTGCCCGGTGCCTGGGTTAACGTCGAGGAAGCCCGCGACATCTTCGACCGACAGGGCCTCGATGAGCTGGTAGCCGAAGCCTATGCAGAGCAGGGCGTCAAGCTGATCGGCCGCGGCTTCGGTAGCGACTATGGCCTGCTGACCCGTGAGCCCGTTACCAGCCTGGACGACCTGGCCAGTATGCGCCTGCGCGCGACCAGCTCTATTGCCACTGTCCTGGAAAAATTTGATATTCCTACGGTTTTCCTGCCTGGCGAGGAGCTCTATATCGCCCTCTCGACAGGCGTCATTGACGGTGCCATCTATGGCGGGCCGGTGGAATATGAGCAGCTCAAACTTCAGGAGGTCGCAAAGCATTACACCGATATCAATCTTCTCAACCCGGGCTGGACCGAGAACGCCCTGATCAATCCGCAAACCTGGGACGGCCTCACCGAAGAGCAGCAGGAAATCCTGACAGATGGGATTGCCCAGTACCTGGAGGATGTTCACAACTGGCTGGAAGAGGGCAATCAGCGCATCATCGACGAGGGTGAGCTGTTCGAATTCGCCGTGCTGCCGGAAGAGGATTCCCTGCGTATGGCCGAGGCCGCGCTGCCGATCTGGCAAGCGGAAGCCGAGAAGTCCGAGCGCAATGCCCGTGCCGTGGAGATCCTGATCAACAACGCCATCGAGCAAGGACGGCTGAGTGAGTAAAGTCACCCGCTATCTAAGGGTGCAGGATGGCCTTTCCGACTGGGTCGGGCGGGCCATCTCCTGGCTGACCCTGGGCATCATCGGTGTATTGATCTTTGAAGTCGTCGCTCGCTACATGCTCAACTCCCCCACCATCTGGGGGCATGAGCTTTCGACCATGTTCTTCGGTGCACTCAGCATCCTGGCGGGAAGCTACACCCTTCGTCATCAAGGCCACGTACGCAGCGATGTCATCTATCGCCTGTTGCCGGGCCGTGCCCAAGCCTTCTGCGACGTGGTGATCTTCACCCTTTCCCTGGTGGTCCTGGCGATCGTCCTTCAGATGGCCGTGGACTTTGCCTACCACGCCTGGAGCATCGGCGAATTCTCCAATCGCAGCGTATGGCGTCCACCGCTCTGGCCGATCAAGGCGACCATACCGCTGGCTGTGGCCCTCCTGATGCTGCAATGTCTGGCGGAGCTATTACGCGCTGCCTTACGCCTGGCCGGCGTTACCTTCCAGGACCCCCGCAGCGACGAGGAAGACCCAGATCAATGAGCCTCTCTCAGCAAACCACCTCATCAGTAGCACACCGCACCGGCGTGCCAATAGAAGGGCTGCACTATGGCTAACCTGGAGCCCATGACAGTAACCGCCATCATGTTCTTTTCCATGATAGTGCTCATGGCGATGGGAGCCCCGCTGGCTCTGGCGCTGATGATATCCGGCATGGGCAGCGCCTATGTGATGTTCGGCCCGGGTGGCGTGGATCTGCTCCTGGCCGCTGCCTACAGCGCCATGGACAATTTCCTGCTGGTCTCACTGCCACTGTTCATCTTTATGGGTCTTGTACTCGAGAAGTCGGGCATCACCGATGACCTGTTTGGCATGATCCACAAACTGATGGGCAGCGTTCCCGGCGGACTCGGGGTGGGCACGGTGCTGATCTGTGCACTGATCGCCGCCATGGCTGGCGTCTCCGGCGCGGCCACCGTGAGCCTCGGCATCATCGCGCTGCCGGCCATGCTCAAGCGTGGCTATCACAAGCGGCTGGTCACCGGCACCATCATGGCCGGGGGCGCGCTGGGCTTTCTGATCCCGCCCAGCGTGCTGATGATCGTCTACGCCTTCCTGGCCAGGGAATCGGTGGGCAAGCTGTTCGCCGCCGGCCTGATGCCGGGCCTGATGCTGGCCGGCATCTATATGATCTACATCCTGATCCGTTGTCGTCTCAATCCGGCGCTGGGGCCCGCCACGCCCTCCGACGAGCGTTATACGGCCAAGGAGAAGTTTCAGTCGCTGCGCCATATCATTGCGCCGGGACTACTGGTGATCACGGTGCTGGGCTGCATCATCGGCGGCGTAACGTCACCCTCCGAGGCCTCCGCAGTTGGCGCTGCCGGGGCCCTGCTGATCGCCGTCATGCGCGGCAAGCTCAGTTGGGGGCTGCTGCGTTACGTCATGCTCAGCACCACCAAAATTACCGGCATGCTGATCTGGATTGCCATTGCCGCGGTTTTCTTCAGCCGCATCTACATGGGCCTCGGCGCCGGCATGGTCATCAGCGACATGATCGATGATTTTTCCCTGTCTCCCTATACCGTGATCATCTTCATGCTGATCAGCTTCTATCTGCTGGGCATGTTTCTGGATGATTTCGCCATCCTGTTCATCACGGTGCCGCTCTACGTGCCCATCGTGCAGGAACTGGGCTTCGACACCACATGGTTTGCGGTACTGTTCATCCTGAGCATGCAGTCTGCCTACCTGACGCCCCCCTTCGGCTACAACCTGTTCTACATGCGATCGGTCGCCCCGAAATCCATCACCATCGTGGATATCTACCGTTCCGCCCTGCCTTTTGTGGCCCTGCAGATCCTCGGTCTGGCGTTGATTGTCATATTCCCGAGCATCGCGCTATGGCTCCCTGGCCTGCTGTTCTAGGCCGCCTGCGGAGTGCCTCACGGCACTCCGCAGGCGCCTGAAACCCGCCCTGAGCATGCCACCAAAGCATCATCGAATCGTCACTGGCAAAATCACCGAACTGCCGCCATAGTGTGCATGTCGCAATCGTCCACTGGAGCATCATGAGTACTGCACGTCACACCCACGGCGCGGATCTTTCCGACCCCCCGCGAAGTAGCCCTGACCTCGACGTCAGGGACCTGGAAAAACGTTCTCGCCTAATGCGCATCGTGAGCCGGCTGATCGCCGTATCCGACCTTGGATGCCGAGAGATCGCCCAACGCGCAGGCCTGCCGGCCCAGAAGGTCAGCGATCTGCTATCAGGTCGCATCGAACATCTCTCCGTAGAGGAACTGCAGATTCTGCACCGCACCATCGATCCCCAGCCGACCTCGCACTGACGCCGTCGCCCCCTCTTCAAACGCTCACGCCTCGACGGTATCCCGTCGGGGCGTGAGCGGTTATGGGTCATATTTTTTTCAGCCTTTCTTCGCTTGCTTTCCTATTGCCGCCAAGGGGTTGCACAAATATTACGTGAACATTAAGAGCATGCTATCAATCTCTTGATTCATATCAAGTGCCTCGACCTTGGTCGCAGGTAGGCTTCCCGGTGTCATCCTTTCTTACCGCCGCAGGGCGATCCCCCGCGACACCCAGCCACCGGAGGCGCCATGGATCATATTCGCCGCTCCCTTCTCGGCCAGTTGGCCCGCCTCAGTGCGGGTGCCGCCCTGATACCGCTCTCGAGCGTTGCCAGCGCCGGCATCAACCGCCAACCGCCGCGCCGAGAAGGCGACCCCACCAAGCGCTACGGCATGCTCATCGACCTGCGCCAGTGCATCGGCTGCCAGGCCTGCACCGTGTCGTGCCATATCGAGAACGACGCTCCGCTGGGCAAGTTTCGCACCACCGTGTCCCAGTACGAGGTGGAGCACCAGGAAACCGGCGAGCTTGCCACCTTCATGCTGCCCCGTCTGTGCAACCACTGCGAGAACCCGCCCTGCGTGCCGGTCTGCCCGGTGGAAGCCACCTTTCAACGTCAGGACGGCATCGTCGTGGTGGACAGCGATCGTTGCGTGGGCTGCGCCTACTGCGTCAACGCCTGCCCCTACGACGCGCGCTTCATCAACGACAAGACCCAGACCGCCGACAAGTGCACCTTCTGCGCCCACCGCCTGGAAGCCGGCCTGCTGCCGGCCTGCGTGGAGAGCTGCGTGGGTGGCGCGCGAATCATCGGCGACATGCGCGACCCGGAAAGCCAGATCAGCCGCATGATCGCTGAGCACCGGGACGCGCTGATGGTGCTTCAGCCCGAAAAGAACACGCTGCCCCAGGTCTTCTATCTCGGCATGGACGAGCGCTTCACCACGCGTCCGCTCGCCGAGCCGGTGGCCCTGGAAGTCCTCGATCCTCACGGCAAGGAGATGGGTTATGAATTCCATGGCCATTGAGCTGCTCGCCCCGCGCTACGCCATCGCCTGGTACCCCTGGGCCGTGCAGTACTTCTTCCTGATCGCGCTCTCCTACGCCACCCTGTGGCTGGCGGCCCCGGCGCTGGTGTTCGGCAAGACGAAATGGCTGCCCACCGCGCGGCTGGCCCTGCTGGCCTGCCTGACCACCAGCCTGGTGGCCCCGGTAGCACTGCTCGCCGACCTTCACCAGCCGCTGCGTTTCTGGCATTTCTACGCCTTCTCCACCTCGAGCTCCTGGATGTCCATCGGCAGCCTGATCCTGCCGCTCTACGTGGTGGGCGTGCTCGTGCTCAGCTGGCTGGCCTGGCGCCCCGCGCTGCAGGCCAACCGCCAGGCACCGGGCCTGATGGGGCTCACTGCACGCTGGCTCTCTCTGGGGAATGGCGCCACGCCGCGCGCGCTGCTGGTGCTGGTGGGCCTGGGCACCCTGGTCCTCTCCACCGGCATCATGCTCTACACCGGGGCGGAACTGGCCATCGTCAAGGCGCGCCCGCTGTGGAACACCGTCTGGCTGCCGCCGATGCTGGTCGCCACCGGCTTCATCACCGCTGCCGGCCTGATTCTAGTGCTCAACCGAGTCAGCGGCATGCGTGACATGGCCACCAACGGCCAGATGCTCAAGGTATTGCTGGGTGCCTGCGTGATGTCGGGTCTCGTCGCCGGCAGCTGGTTCCTGGACGGCATCAACGCCAACGTCGGCTCGGTCGCCGCGGCGCTGGAGTCCGTCCGCGGGAGCCCCTCCTGGCGCAGCACCGCCCTGTGGGGTGGCGTGACCGGGTTGGCCCTGTTCGGTGCCGTGCTTTACCTGCTCACCCGCCCCGCCGCCCGCCGTCCAGCGCTCTACGCCTGGGCCTGGGTGCTGGGCCTGGTGGCCATCCATATGGGCTGGATGTTCCGCTGGGTGGTGCTGATGGATGTGCAGCACGTGGCCCGCAACAGCGCCGGCTTCCACCACTACGGCATTCCCGCGGGCTCTTCCGGTCTGCTCGGCATCGTCGGCACTTTCGGCCTGTGGCTCGCCGCGGTTCTGCTGATCGACCTGCTGATCCCCTGGCGCCAGGCGCGCCAGGGCGGCAGCGCCGCCGACCTTGCCCCCACACGATCCGATAGCCCTGCACACCCCGACGCCCGGAGCGCTGCGGCAACCACTGAAGGAGCCCCCAGCCATGGCTAAGCCCCCTGTTGATACCTCACGCCGCCGCTTCATGAAGGGCGCCGTCGCCGCCGGCGGTGCCGCCACCTTCGTCGCCGGCTACTCCGACCCTCTCGCCAAGATGGCGCAGGGCGTCACCGGCAGCGCCGGTGAGAAGCCGAAGGATCGCATTCACGGCAACTCCCTGGCCCCGGAGTACCGGGTCGACCTCAATACCGGCGAGCTGACCCTCAACCCGGACCAGCGCACCGCCTTCACCATCTGCTATGGCTGCACCACCCAGTGCGGCGTGCGGGTACGTGTCGACAACGAGAGCGACCGGGTCTTGCGCGTCTCCGGCAACCCCTATCACCCGCTCTCCGCGGACGACCACCTGCCCATGCGCACCCCGGTGGCCGAGGCGCTGCGCCACGTCAGCGCCTTCGGCGGACAGGGCCAGGTCAACCGTTCCACCGCCTGCGCCCGCGGCAACGCCATGATGAGCCAGCTCTACAGTCCCTTCCGGGTCGACCACTGCCTCAAGCGGGTGGGGGAACGCGGCGCCCGCGAGTGGCAGAAAATCTCCTTCGAGCAGCTGATCGAGGAGGTCTGCGAGGGCGGCGATCTGTTCGGTGAGGGCCACGTGGATGGCCTGCGCGCCATTCACGACCACGACACCTTGATCGATCCGGAGAATCCGGAGTTCGGCCCGAAGGCCAACCAGCTGATGGTGATGGAAGCCACCGACTACGGTCGCTCCGATCTGCTCAAGCGCTTCACCCTCAACGCCTTCGCCACCCGCAACTATGGCCACCATGGCGCCTACTGCGGACTGGCCTTCCGCATGGGCTCCGGCGCAGTGATGAACGACCTGGGCGCCAATGCCCACGTCAAGCCGGACATCCAGAACGCGCGCTTCATCATGTACATCGGCACCGCGCCGAGCCAGGCGGGCAACCCGTTCAAGCGCCAGGGTCGGCTGATCGCTCAGGCCCGCGCCGCCGGCACCCTGGAGTACGTGGTGGTGGACCCGGCGCTCAACGCCTCCACCTCCCACGCCGCCGACAATAACCGTTGGGTGCCCATACGCCCGGGCTCCGACAGCGCGTTTGCCATGGCACTGATCCGCTGGCTGCTCGACAACGAAGGCTACGCCCAGGCATTCCTGGCCCTGCCCGGCAAGGCCGCCGCAGACGCCGCCGGCGAGGATACCCACTCCAACGCCACCCACCTGGTGATCGATACCGAGAGCCACCCGCGTCGCGGCCACTTTCTGCGCGCCAGCGATCTGGGCCTGGCGGAGGCCGACAGCGACAGCGACGCCCCCATGGTGGTGGTCGACGGCGAGCTGGTGCATGGCGAGGAGGCAATGGCTGCCGAGCTGTTCGTCGACCGCGAGATAGCACTGGCCGACGGCGCCACCGTCAGGGTCAAGAGCAGCATGACCCTGCTGCGCGAGGCGGCCCACGAGTACGATCTGGCCGCCTATGCCGAGCACTGCGGTATCCCCGAAGCGACCATCATCGAGCTGGCCAGCCGCTACGCCAGCCACGGCCGTCGCGCCGTGGTCAACTGCCACGGCGGCATGATGTCCGGCAACGGTTTCTACGCCGCCTTCGGCGTACAGATGCTCAACCTGCTGGCCGGCAACTACAACATGAAGGGCGGCAGCGCCGTGGGCGGCGGGACCTTCAACGGCACCGGCGCCGGCCCCCGCTACGACCTGGCCAACTTCCCCGGCAAGCGCGGCCCCCAGGGGGTGTTCCTCTCCCGCTCGCGCTTCCCCTATGAACGCTCCTCGGAGTATCAGCGCAAGGTGGCGGCCGGCGAGAACCCCTACCCGGCCAGAGCGCCGTGGCGCTCCTTCGCCCCGCCCACCCTCACCGAGCACCTGCCCTCGGCGCTGGACGGCTACCCCTACCCGATCAAGGCGGTGATCGGCTGCATGGCCAACCCCATCTACGGCCAGGCCGGACTCGAGGCGATGATTGCCGACAAGCTCAGGGATCCCAAGCGCCTGGGGCTCTTTGTGGCGGTGGACGGCTTCATCAACGAAACCAACCGCTACGCTGACTATGTCGTCCCCGACTCGGTGATGTACGAGGTATGGGGCTTCACCGGTGCCTGGAAGGGGGCATTGGGCAAGATGACCACCGCCTGCTGGCCGGTGGTCGAACCGCGCCAGCAGAAGACCGACGAGGGCGAACCGGTCACCATGGACAGTTTCTTCATCGCCGTGGCCAGACGCCTGGGCCTGTCGGGCTTCGGCGACGAGGCGATCCCCGATGCCGACGGCAACCTGCACCCGCTCAATCGCGCCGAGGACTACTACCTGCGCGCCGCGGCCAACATCGCCTTCCAGGGCGAACCGCTGCCCGAGGCCAACGAGAGCGATATCGCCCACGCCGGACTCGACCCACTGCTCCCGCGCCTGGCCCGCACCCTCAAGCAGGAGGAGCGTAGCCGGGTGGCCTATCTCTACGCCCGCGGCGGGCGCTTCGAGGATGCCAGCGACCACTTCAAGGGCGAGCGACTGACCAACGTCTGGCGCCGGACGCTCTGCGTCTACAACGAGACCGTCGGCACCAGCATCGACACCATGAGTGGCAAGCCCAACCGCGGCACGCCCTTCCACAGCCTGCCGCTGCTGGCCAACAAGCAGGCCATGCGCGAGGTGTTCACCGAGGAGGAGTGGCCGCTGCTGGCGTTCTCGTTCAAGTCCAACCTGATGAACTCCTACGCCATCGGCAATGAGCGGCTGCGCATGATCAAGCCCTACAACCCGGTGCAGATGCATCGTCAGGACGCCGAGCGCTACGGCATCGGCCATGGCGATACCATTCGCATCGAGAGCCCCGGGGGCAGCGTGGTGGGCCTGGCGCTGGTCAGCGAAAGCGTGATGCCCGGCTCGCTGGGCATCGAGCACGGCTACGGTCACCGCGACCTGGGCGCCACGCCCCATGTGATTGACGGCGAGTCCCAGCCCGACATGCCCTGGCTGCGCGCTGGCATCAACATCAACGACCTGGGCTTCCGAGACCCGACTCGCCACGTGGATGGCACCTGGCTCGAACCCATCAGCGGCGCCAGCGTGCGTCAGGGCCTGCCGGTGAAAGTCAGCCGCGCCTGACGCGCTGCTGTGCTTGTCGAGCGGTCAGTCGCTCGACAGATAGTGCACGCTGAACAGCGCCTTGCTATCGCACCAGACGGCGCGTGACCGGTAACCGGCACGCGTCGCCAGGGCCTGGAAGCCCGCCACACTGTACTTGCAGGAGTTCTCGGTGTGCAGCGTCTCCCCTTCCTCGAAGGCGAAACGCTGCCCCTCGAGGAGGATCGCCTGGCGCTGCTGGCTGACCAGGTGCATCTCGATGCGCGATGCCGGCACATTGAAGAAGGCGAAATGCCGGAAATGATCGGGCTCCACTGCGACGCCCAATTCGTGGCGCATGCGCTCCAGAAGGTTGAGATTGAAGGCCGCCGTCACACCAGCGGCATCCTTGTAGGCCGCTTCGAGAACCGCCATGTCCTTGACCAGATCGACGCCGATCAGCACCCCGCTGCCGGACGGAAGTGCCTGGCGCAGCCTGCCAAGGAAAGCCTCGGCCTCGGCCGGCGCGAAGTTGCCGATGCTCGACCCGGGAAAGAAGGCCACCACCCGTCGTCCCTCGACACCCGACGGCAAGCGCAGCCGCGCCGAAAAGTCCGCCCAGGCGGCATGCACCTCGAGCCAGGGGTAGTCGGCCGCCAGGCGGCGAGTGCTCTGGAGCAGGAAATCCCGGGAAATATCCACTCCCAGGTAGCGGCTCGGGCGCATCGCCTCGAGCAGGAGGCGCACCTTGTGGCTGGCCCCACTGCCCAGCTCGACCAGCAGCGATTCCGGCCCGACCAGCGCCGCGATGTCGTCGGCGGCCGCGGCCAGGATCCCCTCCTCGGTGCGGGTCAGATAGTACTCGGGCTGGCGGCAGATCGACTCGAACAGCAGGGAGCCCCGCTCATCGTAGAAATACTTGGGCGACAGGGCCTTGGGAGAGCGGCCCAAGCCGGCGATCACGTCGTCGCGAAACGACGGTCCCGTCTCGTCGACATGCTGGTCGTGAAAACGCACTGCAGTGGACATCGCGTAGCCTCGCTGGCGAACGGTTCGGGCAGGGTTCGACTACATGCCGACCTGCGGGATGGCGTCGTACCATCGATTTGCCTTTAGACTGTGGCGTCAATGCCGACGTCTCATCAATCTAGAGCGAGCCTGACCATGCAGCAACCGCAGCAGCCACTGGGGTTACAAGCGTTACGGGATATTGTCCTCGTCGGCGGTGGGCACTCCCACGTGGGGGTGCTGAAGCGCTTTGCCATGAAACCCGAACCGGGCGTCAGGCTCACCGTGATCTGCCGCGACACCCATACCCCCTACTCGGGCATGCTGCCGGGCTATGTGGCCGGGCACTATACCTACGACGACGTGCATATCGACCTGCGCCGCCTGGCGCAGTATGCCGGAGCACGCTTCTTCAGCGACGAAGCCATCGGCATCGATCACGAGGCGCAGACCGTTCTCTGCCGCTCGCGCCCCCCGGTACCCTATGACTGGATGTCGATCAATATCGGCTCGACCCCCCGCGTGAATTCGGTCATCGGTGCCGGCGAGCATGCGGTGCCGGTCAAGCCGATCCATCAGTTCAACGACCGCTGGCAGAGGCTGCTCGAGCGCATCAAGAAGCATCCGGGCCAGACCCGCGTCGCGGTGGTCGGCGGCGGCGCCGGCGGCGTCGAACTGCTGCTGGCCATGCAATACCGGCTGAGCAACGAACTCAGCGCCCAGGCCCGCGACCCCAATGAGCTGCATTTCTCCCTCTTCACCCGCGGCACGCAGATCCTGCCGACCCACAATCCACGGGTGCGTGCCCGCTTCCAGGCCACTCTCAAGCAGCGCGGCGTCGAGGTGCATACCGCCACCGACGTGGTCGGTGTCGAGGCGGGCCAGCTGCAAACCGCCGACGGCAACTGGCACGCCGCCGACGAGATCGTCTGGGTCACCAATGCCGGCGGGGCCGCCTGGCTGCGCGACACCCGCCTGGCACTCGACGACGACGGCTTCATCCAGGTCAGCGACACCCTGCAGTCGCTCTCCGACCCGCGCATCTTCGCCGCCGGGGATATCGCCAGCCAGGTCGATCATCCCCGCGAGAAGGCCGGGGTCTTCGCCGTGCGCCAGGGACGTCCGCTGGCCGACAACCTGCGCGCCGCCGTGATCGGACGCCCCCTCTCGCCCTACCGTCCCCAGGCGAAATGGCTGGCGCTGATCAGCACCGGCGACCGCCACGCCGTGGCCTCCCGCGGCGGCCTCTTTCTCGCCGGGGACTGGGTATGGCGCTGGAAGGACGGCATCGACCGGCGTTTCATGGCCCGATTCACAACCCGGCTCAACGACCTGCCGCCGATGCAGGAAGGCGCCATGCGAGCGCCCCGGGCCAGCCGCGTGGCACTGGACGAGGAGGAGAGCGCCCAGGCGATCTCTGCCATCGCCATGCGCTGCGGCGGCTGTGGTGCCAAGGTCGGCGCCTCGGTGCTCTCCCGGGCCCTCTCGACCCTGCAGCCGGTGGTGCGGGACGAGGTGCTGGTGGGCCTTCATGCCCCGGACGATGCCGCCGTGGTACGGATCCCGCAGGGCAAGGACGTGGTGCATACCGTCGACTTCTTCCGCGCCTTTATCGACGACCCCTATGTCTTCGGCAAGGTCGCCGCCAATCACGCCCTGGGCGATATCTTCGCCATGGGCGCCGAGGCCCAGACCGCCACCGCCGTGGCCACGGTGCCACAGGGGCTCGAGGCCAAGGTCGAGGACACCGTCTACCAGATGATGCGGGGTGCCGTTGAGGTGCTCAACGAGGCCGGTTGTGCCCTGGTCGGCGGGCACACCGGCGAGGGCAGCGAGTTGGCCTTGGGGTTTGCCGTCAACGGCCTGATCGACGCCGGCGGCGCAAGTGACAGCCCCACGGGAAAAGCGATCCTGACGAAAGGCGGCCTGCGCCCGGGCCAGGTGCTGGTCCTGACCAAGCCCATCGGCACCGGCACCCTGTTCGCTGCCCATGCCCGGCTCGGCGCCCGGGGGCGCTGGATCGACGCCGCCCTGGCAAGCATGTGCCAATCCAGCCGGCAGGGGGCGAATTGCCTGCGCGAACACGGCGCCACCGCCTGTACCGACCTCACCGGTTTCGGTCTGCTCGGGCATCTGGTCGAGATGACGCGCCCTTCCGAGATGGATGCCGAACTCGACCTGACGGCACTGCCGCTGCTCGAGGGCGCCGAGGAGACCGTCGCCGCCGGCATCCTGAGCTCCCTGCAGCCCGCCAATGTGCGGCTGCGCCGGGCCATCCGCGACCAGGCGGCCTGGGTCGACCACCCCCGCTATCCGCTGCTGTTCGACCCCCAGACCGCCGGCGGCCTGCTGGCCAGCGTGCCCGCCGAGCGCGCCGAGGCCTGCCTGGACGCCCTGCACGCTCTGGGCTACGCCCGGGCCGCCATCATCGGCCGCGTCCTCGAGCCCGGCGAGGGGCTGGAACCCATCCATCTGAAGGGGTGAGGGGGTATCAGAAGGCCAAGCCGCAGCCAGCGATGACCCGTGCCAACGCCTCCCGCTCGGCCGCGGGGTGGAACAGCGGCGCGCGCGCCAGCACCTGCTGGCGGAGCCGGTCGACGAAGGCCGGCTCCGCCTCTGCTCGACACAACCGTTCCCTGAGTGCCGCGGTATCGGCCACCGGGAAATAGCCGGCGTAGTCGTCGCCCAGCAGCCCGCGGTTTCCGGGGATAGCGGAGGCCAGTATCGGCAGGCCGGCTATGCAGGCCTCGCTGACCACGTTGGCGCCTCCTTCCATACGCGAGCTGATCACCATCAAGCGTGCCCGGGCCATCCACTGGCGCACCCGCCAGCGGGGCAGGTCGCCGAGCCAGCGGTAACGCGTGTTGCAGGCCATCTCCTCACGGGCGGCCTCGCCCCAGTCAGGCGTATGCGCACCGCCGAGCTGCACCACGCACAACCGCGACGTCGATGGCAGCTCGCGCACGGCCAGGGCCGCACGCAGCGAATCCTTCTCCTCGCGCAAATGACCGGCGACCAGCACCTCGACACCGCGACGGATAGGCCCCGGGGCACGGGGCGGCAGGGGCAGGGCCGACTGGTGGACGATATGCAGACGCGCCAGGCAGCGCGGTGGCAGATCCTCGGCCAGGCAGTCATGCAAGCCGATCAGGGCATCGCTGGCGGCGAGGCTATCAAAAAACGTCGCGGGATCGCTCTGCTGGAAGCGGTAGACGTCGGTTCCCGTCAGCACCACCACCAGCGGGCATGCCGGAAAGGCGGCGCGGCAGGCGCGGATGGCGGCATGGCTGCGCACGGCATGCAGCGCCATCACCAGATCAGGAGGCTGGCCGTCCAGGCGGCAGCCGTCGGCTCCGGCGTCGGATTGTGCAATGCGCACGCGACAGCCCAAGTCCTGCAGCAGCCCCGCCCAGCGGGTGGCCGTGGTACGGTTGCCGGCACGAGACCCTCGACTCGCCGGCGTGATCAGCGCTACCTTCAACATGTTTCCTGCTCCCTGGCACCCCACTCTCGACGAGGTCGGCATGATCCAGACGCCTTCGACGCCCCCGCAACCCGCCGATGCGCTGGCAGCAATGCTCACTGATGCGCGGACGCGCAGCCTGGCGCTGATGCAGGACACCCTGGAGGCCCGCGCACTCGGCCCGCGGCTGGCGATCGTCAATCCACCGCTGTGGGAGCTGGGCCACCTGGGCTACTTCCACGACCATTTCGCCCTGCGCGGCCTCTTCGGCCTGCCCCACTACCAGCTCGCCGATGCCGAGCGGCTGTTCGATTCCAGTAGCATCGCCCATGACGACCGTTGGTCGCTACCGCTTCCGTCTCGGGAGCAGACCCTGGCGTACCTGTCGCGGGTTCAGCAGGCCATGCTCGAACGCCTGCCCGACGGCGAGGCCAGCGCTGCCCAGAGCTATGTCTATCAGCTCACCACCCTGCACGAAGACATGCACGGCGAGGCTTTCCTCTATACACGCCAGACCCTTGGCGACCCAGCCCCCGCGCTGGGCGGCGCACCGCCGGGATTGGCCAGTAGCGAGTCCGCGGCCGGCGCGCTGCCCGGCGACGTCGCCATCCCCGGCGGTCGCCATCTGCTGGGCTCCGATGCCAGCATTCCCTTCCGGTTCGACAACGAGAAGCCGCCCATGGAGGTCCATGTGGCGCCCTTCTCGATCGCCCGGGCGCCGGTGACCAATGCCGAGTTCGCCGCCTTCGTCGACGACAGCGGCTATACACGACGCGAACTATGGAGCGAGGCCGGCTGGCGCTGGCGACAGCCGCAGGGCCTGCCGGCACCCGGTTACTGGCGTCGGGCCGACGACGGCGGTTGGCAAGAACGCCGCTTCGACCGCTGGCTGCCGCTGGCCCCTCACCAGCCGGTAGGACATGTGAGCTGGTTCGAAGCCGAGGCCTGGTGTCGCTGGGCCGGTCGTCGCCTGCCCAGCGAGGCCGAATGGGAGGTCGCCGCCAGCCGCGAGCCAACATCCGACGGGGCGTCACTCGCCTCCGGCAAGCGGCGTTTCCCCTGGGGCGACACGCCGCCGGATACCCGGCTGGCCAACCTGGACGGCTGGCGCCTGGCACCGCTGGACGTGGCGGCGCTGCCCGGGGGCGACAGCGCCTTCGGCTGCCGGCAGATGCTCGGCAACGTCTGGGAGTGGACGGCCTCGCCCTTCGCCCCCTTTCCCGGGTTCCAGCCCGAACTCTATCGCGACTACTCGGCGCCCTGGTTCCAGGAGGGCCGCTACGTGCTGCGCGGCGGAGCCTGGGCCACCCGGGGGCGGCTGATCCACAACGGCTACCGAAATTTCTTCACTCCGCAGCGTCGGGACATCCTGGCGGGGTTTCGTACCTGCGCACAGTGAGCGGCGACGGCCCGGTGATTTCGGTAAGCTACCCACTTCCACTCCTGCACAAGGATTGTCCACCATGCCACGCTTCCGGTTGCCAACGCTTCCCCTGCTGCTCGCCACCCTGCTGACACCCGCCCTCGCCGCCGCCCAGCCCCTGGTCTTTACCGCCATCCCCGACGAGGATGAGACACGACTGCAGCAGCGCTTCCAGGCGGTGGCCGACTACCTCGCCGAGACGCTGGAGGTCGAGGTTCGCTTTATTCCGGTCACCTCCTACGCTGCCTCGGTCACCGCCTTTCGCAATAACCAGGTGCAGCTGGCCTGGTTCGGCGGTTTCACCGGCGTGCAGGCTCGTGAGCTGGTGACTGGCTCCCGCGCCATTGCCCAGGGCGTGGAGGACCCCGAGTACAAGAGCTATATCATCGCGAACCGGTCCACCGGCCTGGAACCGGACGACGGCGACACGGCTCCCGAGGGGCTGCGCGACCTGACCTTCAGCTTCGGCTCCCAGAGCTCGACCTCCGGACGGCTGATGCCAGAGTATTTCCTGCGCGAGCACCTGGGCAGCTCGCCCAATGCGCTATTCACTCGGATCGGCTTCAGCGGCAACCACAGCCGTACCATCTCGGTGGTGCAGTCCGGTGCCTACCAGGCCGGCGTGGTCAGCTACAAGGCGTGGGAGAACGAACTCGAGGCGGGCAACATCGACCTCGACCGGGTTCAGGTGATCTGGGAGACACCGCCCTACCCCGACTACCAGTGGACGGTGCGAGGCGACATCGATGAGCGCTTCGGCAAGGGTTTCACCGAGCGCCTGCAGCAGGCGCTGCTCGACATGGATGACCCCGAGCTGCTGGCCAGCTTCCCCCGCGCAGGCTTTATCCCCGCCGAGAACGACGACTACCAGGAAATCCGTGAGGTCGCGCAGTCCCTGGGGCTGCTCGACTGATGACCGTGCTGGCGCTGCAAGATGCCGTCGCCACCTATGGCGAGGTGCGCGTGCTCGGCCCGCTGAGCCTGACGCTGGCACCCGGCGAACGCGTGGCGCTGGTGGGTCGCAGCGGTGCCGGCAAGTCGACGCTGCTGTCGGTGATGTATGACCGCTGGCGCGACCAGGGGGCCGCCCTGATGCCCCAGGACCTCGGCCTGGTGACCACGCTCTCGGTGTTCCACAACGTCTACATGGGCCGACTCGACCGCCACCCCTGGTGGCGCAACCTGCTGACCCTGGTGCGCCCGCGACCAGCCGACGTGACGGAAATCGACGTCCTGCTCACCCGGCTCGGCCTCGACGACAAGCGCTGGACCCCCTGCGGGGAACTCTCCGGGGGCCAACGCCAGCGCGTCGCCATGGCGAGGGTCATCCATCAGGGCGGCGGCATGCTGCTCGCCGACGAGCCGGTCTCGGCCCTCGACGGCCCCCTCTCCGAGGTGGCCCTGACCGCTCTGACCGACGCCTACCCCACCGCGGTGCTGGCCATGCACGACGTGGACCTGGCGCTGCGTTACTGCACCCGGGTGATCGGCATCCAGGATGGCGTCATCGCCATCGACCAGCCCAGCCAGCGCCTCTCCGCCACCGACCTGCTGCCGCTTTACTGATGCCGTTGACCGCCACCCGTCGCGTTACCCTGGGGCTGGTCCTGCTGGCGGCGGTGTGCCTGCTGTTCGGCGACTTCGAGATCAGTACCCACGACCCCTGGCATGCGCTGGGCCGCCTGTTCATGGGGCTGATCCAGCCCGACCTCTCCCGCGTCGACTTCCTCGGCGAGGCCCTGCTGCGAACCGTGGCCTTCGCCTTCGTCGGCGTGGGGCTCGGCTCGGTGGCGGGCATGCTGCTGGCCCTGCTCTTCCGGCATGCCTGGGTGCGCACCTTCTGCGCCTTCATCCGCGCCATCCACGAGCTGTTCTGGGCGCTGATCTTTCTGCAAAGCTTTGGGCTGCACCCGATCACCGGGGTATTGGCCATCGCCATCCCCTACGCCGGCACCTTCGCCAAGGTCTATGCCGAGATCCTCGACGAGTGCGACCCGCAGCCGGAACGCACCCTGCCGCAGCGCGCTGGCCGGCTCTCCGCGCTGGTCTATACCCGCATCAGCCAGGCCTGGCCGCATCTGGTCAGCTATACCGCCTACCGCCTCGAATGCGGCCTGCGCTCCAGCGCGGTGATCGGCTTCGTCGGCATGCCGACCCTCGGGTTTCACCTCGCGGGGGCCTTCGCCCAGGGCCACTACGGCACGGTGGGCGCCTTGCTGCTGCTGTTCTACGCGTTGATCGCCAGCCTGAGGCTCTGGGCGCGGCCAAGGCTGCTGCCGGTCTACCTGCTCGCCTCTCCCTTCCTGCTGGGCACCGGTCTGCCGATCATGTGGAGCAATGTCTCGCGCTTCTTCACCCACGACATCGTGCCCGCCCCGCTGCGCCACGGCGAGGGGCTGGAGGGCCTCTGGCCCTGGCTGGGCGATCTCCTGCTGAACCAGGCACTTCCCGGCATCTGGAACACCCTGCTGCTGACTCAGATCGCCCTGGTGCTCACCGGGGTGCTGGCGATGCTGCTGTTCCCGCTGATCTCCCATCATTTCACGGGGCGCCACATCAGCGGCCGGGTACGCCGCGCCCTGGGGCATGGCGTACTGGTGGTCATGCGCTCCACCCCGGAGTACCTGCTGGCCTTCATCCTGCTGCAGCTGTGGGGACCCTCGATGCTGCCGGCGGTGATCGCCCTGGCAGTACATAACGCCGGCATCATCGGCCACCTGGTAGGACGGCGCAGCAACGAGATACCGCTGCGCCAGGACGCGCCGCGCGGCATCAACCGCTACGCCTACGAGGTAGCACCGCGGGTCTATGGCCCCTTCCTGGCACTGCTCTTCTACCGCTGGGAGATCATCATGCGCGAGACGGCCATCCTCGGCATTCTCGGCATCGCCACCCTGGGCTTCTACGTCGACAGCGCCATCCAGGAGATCCGCTTCGACCGGGCCATGGTGCTGATCCTGATCACCGCGCTACTCAATATCGGGGTCGATATCCTCGCTCGCCACCTGCGCAACCGCCTGCGCCTGCGGCATACCGCCAGTTGCGAACCATGAAAAAGGTCCCGCCCGGGGCGCCGGAGGGACCTTCTACGGGAACTGACGGGCAGCCCTTACGCGACAGCGAAGCCGAGATTACTCCGCCAAATCGGTCACCGCGCCGGTGGAGGCCGAGCTGACCGTCTTGGCGTACTTGGCCAGCACCCCGCGGATATAGCGCGGTGCCGGCTGCTGCCAGGCGGCATGGCGGCGCAGCAGCTCATCATCGCTGAGATCAATCTCGATGGTGTCGGCCTCGGCGTCGATGGTGATCACATCGCCGTCCTCCACCAGGGCCAGCGGACCGCCATCGAAGGCCTCGGGGGTCACATGGCCCACCACGAAGCCGTGACTGCCGCCGGAGAAGCGCCCGTCGGTGATCAACGCCACCTCGCTGCCCAGCCCCCTGCCCATGATCGCCGAGGTGGGGGTGAGCATCTCGCGCATACCCGGGCCGCCGCGAGGGCCCTCGTAGCGGATCACCACCACGTCACCGGAGACCACGGTGCCATCGTTGATGCGTGCCTGGGCCTCCTCCTCGGAGCCGAACACCCGCGCCGAGCCGGAAAAGCGCGTGCCTTCCTTGCCGGTGATCTTGGCCACCGCCCCTTCAGGCGCCAGGTTACCGCGCAGGATACGCAGATGGCTCTCGGCCTTGAGGGGGCTGTCCAGCGCCGCAATGATCTTCTGATCCTCGGGGTACGGGGCCACCTCGGCCAGGTTCTCGGCCAGGGTCTTTCCCGTTACCGTGAGGCAGTCGCCGTGGAGCAGGCCGGCATCGAGCAGGGTCTTCATCAGCGGCTGGATGCCGCCGATGGCCACCAGTTCGCTCATCATGTAGTGGCCGCTGGGACGCAGGTCAGCCAGCACCGGCACGCGCTTGCCGATGCGGGTGAAGTCATCGAGCGACAGGTCTACCCCGATGGTACTGGCCATGCCGATCAGGTGCAGCACCGCGTTGGTGGACCCACCGAGTGCGATCACCACGGTGATGGCATTCTCGAAGGCGTTACGGGTCATGATGTGGGACGGCCGGATATCACGCTCGAGCAGCGTGAGCACGGCGGCACCAGCCGCCTCGCAGTCCTCGCGCTTGTCATTGGAGACGGCATTCTGGGCCGAGCTGCCCGGCAGGCTCATGCCCAGCGCCTCGATGGCCGAGGCCATGGTGTTGGCGGTGTACATGCCACCGCAGGAACCCGGCCCGGGAATCGCCGTCTCCTCGATCTGCTTGAGCTCGATCAGGTCGATATCGCCGCGGCTGTGGGCACCCATGGCCTCGAACACCGAGACGATGTCGGTATGGCCCTTGCCCGGCAGGATGGTGCCGCCGTAGACGAACACGCTGGGCCGGTCGAGGCGCGCCAGCCCCATCACGCAGCCCGGCATGTTCTTGTCGCAGCCGCCGATGGCCACCAGGCCATCGAAGCCCTCGCAGCCGGCCACGGTCTCGATGGAATCGGCGATCACCTCCCGCGACACCAGCGAATACTTCATGCCCTCGGTGCCGTTGGCAATGCCATCGGAGATGGTGATGGTATTGAAGATCACTCCCTTGCCGCCCGCCGCATCGGCGCCGTCACTGGCGTGGCGAGCCAGCTCATCGATATGGCTGTTGCAGGGGGTGAGGTTGCTCCAGGTGGAGGCAATGCCCACCTGAGGCTTCGCGAAGTCGTCGTCGGTAAAGCCCACTGCGCGCAGCATGGCACGGCTGGCCGCCTTGCCGGGGCCATCCACCACTGTGGCGGAGTGACGGCGGCGGGAATCTTGCGGGGTATTGCTCATGACAGGGCTCCTAAAGCATCGATCGAGGGACCGCTAAAGGGTGCCCCTCATTCATGGGTCTGACAACTAGCATCTGGCCTCGAATTATCTGCCGCTCGGCACCGCTTCTCGAATTTCCGCCACATGTCGGGGGATCTTGCTCAAGCGGGCATCACGGCATCGTGAAAGGCACGCTCCTTCTCTACCGTCTTGCGGAAGCGATCAGCCATGCGGGCGAAGACGGCGTCATCGAGCCTTTCTGCCTCCTCATCCAGGCGGCGGCGCAGCCAGGCCACGAATTCCTGAAAGGCCAGATTGTCGTGCAGGTCGATCCACTCTCCCATCAGCGGATGCAGCCCATCCACGCGGGTCACGCGCAGCGCCCACTCCAGGTAGACCCACTCGGTGACCACCAGCGCCGCCATTATCTCGGCAAAACAGCCGCCCTGGCCGGTGTCATGCAGCAGCGCGCGAAACGCCCGGGTCTGCGGCAGGTAGTCCGGCGCCTCGCGCTGGGCCGCCGGCACCTCGAAGGCCTCGAAGGTGCGCTGGAAGGTGCTGTTCTCGTCGCTGGTCAGCATGCCCATGAACTGCCCCAGCACCACCCGGTCATCCATGGTCGGCGCGTGGCCGATGGCGTGGCCGATCAGCGCGGTGAAGGGATCGACGAAGCCGTAGTCCTGCACCATGTAGGCGGCGAACTCCTCCCCCGACAGTCGTCCCTCGGCCAGGGCATCAAACAGCGGGTGGTTCACCGTGGCCGACCAGTCGGGCTCGCTGATCTCGCGCAGCCAGTCGGTGATGCGCGCCGTCTCGCGGCCGGCGGCCCAGGCCTTCCAGTCAGAGCGTGGCGTCATCAGGCGTCTCCCTTGCTTGCCAGGTGAAATGTCGCCCCCGGGCGCAGCCAGGCGATCAGCAGGCTGGCCAGGGTCGAGGCGACCAGCGCCCCCAGGAAGGGCGCCAGGGTCGGGATGCTGTCCGGGAAGCTCGCCGCCAGCACCCCGGCGGAGAGGCTGCCCAGAGTGATCCAGCCCGGCAGCACTGCGCCAAGCAGGCCCGCCACGCCGCCGGCCACGGCCGCCAGCGGCGACATGCGCCGCCACAGGCCGAGCAGCACCGGCACCACGATGGCGGCGCATAGCAGGTCGGCGATCAGGAACAGGCGCAACACCGAGAAGCCCTGCAGGGCCACCCACACCACCGGCGCCATCAGCGCCACCGTGACCAGCCGCGCACCGCGCACCGAGAGGCCACGCCGCCCTGAACTTGCCACCGCCATGGAGGCGATGGCGTTCTGCAGCGTATCCACGCTGGAAGCCACCAGGGTCACCGCCAGCACCAGCGCCGGCAGGCCCAGCCAGGCCGGTGCAGCGGAGAGCAGTGCGAAGAAGGGAATTGGCGGCTCGCCCAGGGGCAGCGCCTGCATCGCCGCCAGCATGCCCAGCCCGCCGATGGCCATCACCACCAGCAGGCTGCTGGTAGCGCCCAGCAGCGCCCCGCGGCCCAGGGCACGATCGTCCTCGGCCGCCCAGATGCGCTGCCAGTAGCCTTGGTGGAAAAGGTTGGCCGCGGTCACCGCGATCACCAGGGTCAGCGCCACGGAGAGCGCGCTGCCGATGGGGATCGAGGGCATCACCGCCCCGGCCGGCATGGGCGGCAGCCACCACCAGGCTACCCCGCCGACCAGCACCAGCAGGGCCAGCAGCAGCCAGGCCTGCCAGCGATCCGTGGCCAGGCTCGCCCGCAGCCCGCCCAGGGTGGTGTAGACCAGGGTGACCACCGCCACACCGAGGACCACCAGCGAAGGCGGCACGTCGGAGAGCAGCGCGGCGATGGCGCCGATGGCCGTCAGCTCGGCGGCCAGGAAGATGGCCATGTAGGCCACGGAAACGAAGGAGACCCAGCGCCGCACGCCGGCGCCATAGCAGGCCTCGGCGAACTCACCGATGCTGCGCCCTTCCGGCAGGTGGCGGCGAATCGCCGGGCCGTAGAGCCCCAGGATCAGAAATGGCAGTGACGAGCCGATGGCGTAGCCGGCCAGCGCCACCGGCCCCACGAAGGCGCCGATCTCCGGCGGCGCGAAGAGGATCCAGGCGCCCATGCTGGACGCCAGGAACGACAGGCCGATGGCCTGGGCGCCCTGGGAGTTGCGCGCGGTGACGTAGTCATCGAGCAGGCCATCGGCCCGGCGGGCCCGCAGGCCCAGGAAAGCAAAGCACAGAAGCGCCGCGCCGAGCACGGCAGACGTCAGGTAGGGCATGTCGCACTTCCTCCGCCGGTGTGAACCGGATCAGGTTCCAGGGTCGGCGCTTGGCCCTCTCAGCCCCCGCAGGTGCGGCGGGACTCCCCTGGCGACAAGAGAATGGATGGTAGGCTCACCTCTGTCAGCGTAAGCCGAGCCAATGGCATCATAGCGAGGCCGTGGCCTGGCGGCCAGCCGGTACCGACCTTCGGCGTCACGCAGGAAATCAATTAACAGGCAACCTGTGGCCCTTCCACTGAGGCGGACTCAGGTCAAAATACGGCCTATCACGCGGGCCGCGCTTCCTCGAAGAGTTCGGCCGGCATCGGATACGCCAACTCCCATGTCATCGCGATCGGTCGATCGCCCTCGAAGCTCTTCAGCGACTTGGCGGGCCCAAGAAAGATGAAGGGGGCCGTTTCCCCCTCGATGCGTTTGGTTAGGCGTGCAAAAAATAGAATCGTATAGCCCCACTCATCGAAATGGAGATAGTTCTGCCCGGTCGGGCTCTCCTGAGTGACAGTTGACTGGCTTTCCCAGTGCAGCAGAGTGCGGCTAATGGGATAATCTCGATAGCGAGTGGTCGGTGAGAAATCCTGTTCGTCTTTCTGGAAGGTGATCAGATGGACGTAGGCGTTGAGATGCTTGGCATTTAGCCGACCCTGGCCGGTCGGTCCAGGTTTTTCCAGACTAGCCAACGACAAGGCTGCCTTGATCTCGGCCGTGCCATAGGCGCCGTGTAGCAGCAGGGAACAGATGAAAGGCAGATCATCCAACTGTCGCAGCGGCACGCTTTGGTGGGCACGCCGCCAGGCGGCAATCTCCGCAGCATCAGCCGCCACGCTGGGATTGTCACGCCACTTCTGCAACGACTCGCCGAGACTATTCACGCCCACCAGGCCACCCTTTCGTCCCCACAGCAAATAGTGCAGAGCCGTTTGCTGGGCGACGTCATAGCGCCCCAAGGCCTCCTCAACGCCGCCATCCGGAGCACCCAGGATTTCAATGGCTTTAAGAAGCTCTGGATCGCTACGCAGGGCAATACGCGGCAGCGCCTTTCGCACTTGGTCGAGATTAGGATCATCGGGTGGTAAACGGCGCTCGGCCAGCGCCTTCCACTCCGACCAGCTCCGGCGAGCCAAGACCTGAACCGGAGACAGTCGCGTCACTTCCAGAAAACGGCCAAAAGTCAGCGGTTTCCCTACCTCTTCAGGCCAAGTACGAAGTGTCTCTGGAATGAATTGATTCAGGTCACTCAGCACCGCCCGAATCTTACTAAGCACATGCTCCCGCGCCACCCGCTCGAGCTGAATGCTGCAGCCGGGCGGCAGGCTCGGGAAATCGGCTTCCACCTCCCGATCTAACCGCTGTCTCCGTCCAGAGAGCAGCGCGGTAAATCGGGTGTCCAGGCGGTAGCGTCGGTGGGTCTGTCCCACAAAATCCAGCACGGTCAGGCACTCTTTACCTGGCGCATGACGCAACCCGCGGCCTAACTGCTGGAGAAACACCGTCAGACTCTCCGTAGGTCGTAGGAACATCACAAGATTGATATCCGGCACGTCGACGCCCTCGCTAAGCACGTCGACGGTAAACAGAAACGGCAGCTTTCCCTCCCGAAACTCCCGCAGCCGCGCTGATCGCAGCTCAGGCGGCGTCTCTCCAACCAGTACAGCGGACCGGTACTCATCACCCAGCCTGTTGAAGCAGTCAGCCATGTACTCAGCGTGACGCACACCCGCACAGAATCCCACCGCACGAATGCCCTGCAAGTCAGGCTGATAGCGCTCGAGGGCTTGCCGAACGGTATCCACTCGCTGCTTGGCGAGGAAGCCATCACCGGTCAGCAGATTCTGTAGCTGATGAGCATCATACCGGCCATTGCGCCATAGATTGTCATTACTGAGATCGACGCTATCGCTAACCCCGAAATAGTGGAATGGACAGAGTAACTTCTCTTCCAGTGCCTCCGGAAGGCGAATTTCCGCAGCGAAGTCACCATCAAAATCAGGAAGGATGCTACTGCCGTCCATCCTCTCCGGCGTGGCAGTCAGCCCCAACAGCAGTTTGGGGTTGAGATTATCAAACAGTGCCCGGTAGCTGCTGGCGGCGCCATGATGGGCCTCATCGATGACTAAATGGTAAAAGTGCTCAGCCCCAAGGCGATCCCAGGGCCGCTGACGATTGAGTGTCTGCACCGAAGCAAATAGATGACGGTACTCAGATGGAGACTCTCCGCCTACCCACAGCTCGCCGAAGTTCTGGTCACGCAGCACGGTGCGAAAACAGGCCTGAGCCTGTTCCAGAATCTCCTTACGGTGTGCCACGAATAGCAGAGGCACTTGGCGTCCCTCGTGCTCGCAGACTCGCCGATAGTCCAGCGCAGAAATCACGGTCTTCCCTGTACCAGTGGCCGCGACTACCAGATTTCGATAGGAACCACGCTGACGTGCCGCGTCGAGGGCTTCCAGTATGCGTAACTGGAATGGCCGAGGCGTAATGTCGGCGAAAAACAGAGTTCCGCTGCGGTCGCGCTCCTTGTGTGCTGCGATAGCCTGGCGAAATCGAACGAAGTCTTCTTGGGTGTAGCGTTCAAACTCGTCGCTTTCCCAATAGGCGGCAAACTCCGCCTCGAAGCGCTCAAGGATATGCGGCATGTCTTGGGCAGTTACCTTAACGGTCCACTCCAGCCCCTGGGTCATCGCCGAATGGGACATGTTCGCCGAGCCAATATAGCCGGTGGAGTAGCCGCTCTTTCGGCGAAAGTGGTAAGCCTTGGCATGCAGCCGGGTGCCACCGGTGTCGTATGAGACGCGCACAGTGACATTGGGCTGCTGGGTCAGCCACTCCAGCGCTGTCGGATCGCTGGCGCCCATGTAGCTGGTTGAAATGAGTCGGACCGGCACGCCGCGCTCGGCCAGTCGCTCGAAGGCCGGCATCAGCAGCCGAAGGCCCGACCATTTAATAAACGAGACCAGGATATCGACCCCATCGGCCGTGGCCATCTCCGCTCGCAACTCATGCTCCAGCGGCGGGTCATGGCCCAATCCAGTTAGCAACGCGCTGGTGGCAAGAGGCGTATGCGGCCGAGGCAGTGGCTCCTTGCCGCTCCCGACTTCTGTCAGCATCGACTTGTCGGTGCTGAGTAACTGCTTGCGGATCAGATAGTCGAGCCCGTCGGTGGCAGAGACCAGCTCGATAATGCGGTTAAGAAGCGGCAGCCGTTCGCTGGGGTCAACTATTCTCAACGCCTGATTAAGTAGCTGGCTAAGAAACTGGGCGTAGGCATGCGGGGCCGTCTCATCGTCTAGTGAGCGGAGCACTGGTTTCAGTTCGGGATGCGCATCTAGCTGCGTCTTCAGCTCTTCATCGAGTAGCCGTTCATACAATCCTTCAGGTAGCCGATCCATGCATTACCCCGTTTATCCCTTCCGTTGGCAATTCAAAGTACCAGCAATTAACTAATATTGGGTGCCCCCGCCTTCGCGCAGGAAACCTGCGCTCCCACAAGGTCGGCGCATCCTACTTCTCCCGCGGCACCCGCCCCATCAGGTAGAACTCCTCGTTGGGCGGCGTGCCGGCCAGGGTGACCAGGCGGTTGGACATGCCGAAGAAGGCGGCGATGGCGCCGATGTCCCAGATGTCGTCCTGGGTGAAGCCGACCTCGAGCAGACGGGTCTGCCACGCTTCGGTGAGTTCGCCCACCTCCAGGCCGCTGTGCATCGCGAAGTCGATCATCACCCGGTGGCGCTCGCTCAGGCCGGCGACGCGGTGGTTGATGGCCACCTGGTCGGCCAGCAGCGGATCCTTGCTGTACAGACGCACCAGCGCGCCGTGGGCCACCACGCAGTAGAGGCACTGGTTGCGGGCACTGGTGGCCACCACGATCATCTCCTTCTCGGCCTTGGTGAGGGTGTCGGCCTCCCGCTCCATCAGGGCGTCGTGGTAGGCGAAGAAGGCACGGAACTCGGCGGGGCGGTGGGCCAGCATCAGGAAGACGTTGGGGATGAATCCCGCCTTCTCCTGCACCGCCAGCATGGCGTCACGGATATCCTCGGGCAGGTCCTGGATCGACTCGGGAATGGGAAAGTGGCTGATCGGCGTGGTCATGGCGACTCCGTAGGGTGTGGTTGTTGTCTTATTGCTACAGTTAACGTCAACGTCAACTGACTGTCCATGCGGACCAACGTCGCAACCTGCCGGCACACCCCTCACGTCTCCTCGAATATGGCGCGGGTTACCACCCGATTTCGGCTGCGCTCCTTGGCTTCGTACATCGCCTCGTCGGCTTCCCGGTAGAGCCGTTCGGCATCCGGCACGCGTTGGTAATCGGTGCAGCAGACCAGCCCGAACGAGGCAGTAACCACGCCTGTCTCGGCCTGCTCATTGGGTATGGCGAGATCCTCAAGGCCCTGCCGGAAGGCCTCGATGGCATGCCGGCCCTCACCCAGGGTATCGGCCTCCAGCAGCAGGCCGAACTCCTCCCCGCCCAACCGAAACAGCCGATCACCGGCGCGCAGGAAGTGGGCGTCAAGCAGGGTGGCCACCTGGACGAGCACCTCGTCGCCGGCCTGGTGGCCGTAGGTGTCGTTGTAGGCTTTGAAGGCATCGATATCCATCACGGCGAACAGCAGCGGCAGGCCGCGACGGCGGCGGCGCTGCAGCTCCTCG
Organism: Pseudomonadota bacterium; assembly: GCA_051751685.1. GTDB lineage: Bacteria > Pseudomonadota > Gammaproteobacteria > Pseudomonadales > Halomonadaceae > Halomonas. Next base: position 101,501 of record JBNJLE010000008.1, read on the forward strand.
TCGACCAGCTCCTGGAACTGGCGGCGGTTGAGCAGGCCGGTCAGCGGGTCGGTGCGGGCCATGGCGGCGAGACGTCGGTTGGCGGCCTCTAGCTCCCGGGTGCGCTCGGCCACCTCGACCTCCAGCTGCTGGCTGTGGGAGCGATGCAGCTCATAGGTGGCACGTTCAGCGGTGAGCTTCTCGTTCTTTAGCAGGTTGATCTTGTAGGCCAGCCCGAGAGCCAGCAGCAGGAACTCCAGGCCCGACCCCGCCTGCACGGCATATTCGGTAAAAAAGTTATAGGGCAGCACCCCGGCTACCCGCAGAAAGTAGAGCGACACCCCCACCAGCAGCACGCACCAGGCCACCAGGAAGATCTGCGCCAGGCGGTCGCCCAGCCAGCTGCGCCAGACGGCTACCGCGAGCATCAGCGAGGAGAGCAGGATGGCGGCGGGGATCATGACGCGAAACACCAGGGCATAGTGCCCCAGCAGCGCCGGCAGCGAACCCGCCAGGCACAGGCCTGCCACTGCGTGGAGCGCACGCGAGACGCGGGGCGCATGCCGCTGCAGGTTGAGGTAGCTGATGCTGAACACGCTCAGGGTGACGGCGAAGAGGCCAATGGACAGCGGCAGCATCTGATTATTGAAGGTGGGCCAGTTCGGCCACCAGTACTGGAAGGCAAAGCCCCGGGCGACGAACATCAGCACGAAGAAGGTGCCGAGGTAGACCACATAGTGCAGCAGGCTGCGCTCCCGGATCGCCAGGTAGAGCAGCAGGTTGAAGATCATCAGCGCCAGCAGAGCACCGAAGTAGAGGCTGAAGGCCATCAGCTCTCGCTGCGACTTCTGCAGGAAGCTGCCATCGCTCATCAGGTAGAGCGGCGTGGCGTCGAACAGGCCGTCGTGGGTGTCCAGCCGCAGCACCAGGCGGCGCGTCTCGCCGGGCGGCAGCGGGATGGGCATCACGAAGGTGCGGTGCGCCACGGGGCGAGAGTCGAAGGCCCGACGATCGCCGGTCTGCCACGCCTCGACCACCTCCCCCGCCTCGTCGACCAGCCAGGCGTCCAGGTAGTCGTGCAGCGGCATGGCCAGCTCCAGCAGCCGACGCACCTGACTCTCTCCGGCGTTGGCGAGCTCCACCTGCAGCCACCAGGCCGAGTCGGAGAAGCTGAAGTTGATCGTCTCCTGGCCCGAAGGCCGCCAGGCCAGCGTCTCATTCCCGGCCAGCAGGTCGGCGATGTCGAGCGCTCGATCGGCGTCCTCCAGCAACTGCACGTGGGGACTCAGGTCGAGCTGACCGGGCGACTGGGTCACATCGATGGCCGCCCGGGCCGGCGACACCAGCAGGCAGGCGAAAAGCAGCCAGACGGCCAGGGCCGACGGCAGAGAGAAGGAACGACGGGTCACGAGAGCTCCGGTATCGTCTCCGTACGACCCAGGCACTTTAGCAGCTTCACTTGGCCGCAAGACCGAGGGCCATCAACGCACACGGCCCCGCCTCTCTCGAGACGGGGCCGGCGGGTCACCAGGCTGGAAGGTTCAGCCCAGCGAGATGGTGCTGTTGATGCCGCTGGAGACGTTCTCCGGCTCGAACCAGCGCGCGGTGACGGTCTTGGTTTGGGTCCAGAAGGCGATCGCCTGCTTGCCGTTGGGACCCAGGTCGCCGAGCTTGGAGGCGCGCGAGCCGGTGAAGCTGAAGTAGGCGACCGGCACCGGGATCGGCACGTTGATGCCGATCTGGCCGACGTCGATATCGGTCTCGAAGCGGCGCGCCACCCAGCCGGAGTTGGTGAAGATCGAGGTGCCATTGCCGTTGGGGTTGGCATTGATGAACGCGATGGCGTCGTCGAGGGTCTCGACGCTTACCACACACAGCACCGGGCCGAAGATCTCCTCGCGGTAGATGGTCATCTCCGCCGTGACATCGGCGAACAGGGTCGGGCCGACGAAATTGCCGTCCGGGTAGCCTTCTACCTGGCAGCCACGGCCGTCGACCATCAGCCTGGCGCCTTCCTTCTCACCCGCCGTGATCAGGCGCTCGACGCGCTCCTTGGCCTGCGGGGAGACCAGCGGCCCCAGGTCGGCATCACGCTGAGTGCCGGGGCCAACCTTCATGTTGCGGGCGCCCTCGACGATATCGTCCAGCCACTCGCGGGCCTCGCCCACCAGCACCACCACGGAATTGGCCATGCAACGCTGACCGGCGGCACCGAAGGCGGAACCCAGCAGGTTGTTGATGGCCTGGCTGCGGTTGGCGTCGGGCATCACCACACAGTGGTTCTTGGCACCCATCATCGACTGCATGCGCTTGCCGGCGGCGCCGGCGCGGTTGTAGAGCAGCGTGCCCACGTGGGTGGAGCCGATAAAGGAGAGCGCCTTGATATCGGCATGGTCCGCGATCTGGTTGGCCACATCCGGGCCGCCGTGGACGACGTTGAGCACCCCGGGCGGCACGCCAGCCTCATGGGCCAGCTCGACCAGGCGCATGGAGGAGCTGGGGTCCTGCTCCGAGGGCTTGAGCACGAAGGTGTTACCGGTGGCGATGGCCAGCGGGAACATGAAGCACGGCAGCATGATCGGGAAGTTGAAGGCAGTGATACCGGCACCCACACCCAGGGGCTGATGCATGGTGTAGACGTCCACTTCGCTGGCGGCATTCTCGGCCAGCTCACCCAGCTGCAGGGAGGTGATCGAACAGGCGTGCTCCACCACTTCCAGGCCGCGGCCCACCTCGCCCTCGGCGTCAGGCAGGGTCTTGCCGTGCTCCTCGGTGATCAGTGCGGCCAGCTCGGCGGTGTTGTCGCGTATCAGCGCCTGGAGCTTGAGCATGATGCGCATGCGCTTGCCCAGCGGGACCTTGCGCCAGGTCTTGAAGGCCTCCTTGGCGCTGGCCACGGCGCGCTCGACCTCCTCGGGGGTGCAGAACGGCACCCGGGCGACGACTTCCTGGGTGGCCGGGTTGACCACGTCGCGCCACTCCTGGCTCTGGGAATGGACGGGCTGGCCATCGATATACATGGGAATTTCGCGGACGGACATGGGCGTGCTCCTCTTTGTAGCGTTGCTGTTGTGTCGCTGTGCGGTTGCTGCCCGGGGATCGGCGCCACTGTTAAACGTTCTACTGCTGGACGTTCTACTGCTGAACGCTGCCTTGGATCGCCCCGACGTTAGACTTTGTGTGTATATAAACACGAAAGATGTTATAGATGAGTCTATCCAGAGGTCGGATGGTGTGACAACTGGCACTCGGGCACATTGCTTGTGCATTGATGCACAAACAACCCATTCGTGACCCGCCAACCCCCGGGAACCTCATGCTCGACTGGCAGGACATCCAGATCTTTCTCGAGGTGGCGCGCAGCCAGCGGCTTACCGATGCCGCCCGTCGGCTGGGGCTCGACCACTCGACCCTGTCAGGGCGCACCCGGCGCTTCGAGCAGAAACTCAACACCCAGCTCTTCGAGCGCAGCACCCACGGCTACCATCTGACGGAGGCCGGCCAGCAGCTGCTCGCCCACGCCGAAGAGATGGCTCGCCACGCCTTCGAGGCCGGCGAGAGCCTCACCGACAAGAATCACCAGATCAGCGGGCAGATCCGTCTGGGGGTGACCGAAGGCTTCGGCACCTGGGTGATCGCCCCGCTGCTTTCGGCCTTCTGTGAGCGCCATCCCGGGGTGACCCTGGACCTGCTCGCCTTGCCCCGGGTGGTCAACCTGAGTCGCCACGAGGCAGATCTGGCCATCACCGTGGAGCGTCCGGTCAGCCCGGGGCTGGTGATCTCGCGGCTGTGTGACTATCGGCTGCGGCTCTATGGCAGCGAGGGGTATATCGCTCGCCATGGCCGACCGCAGCACCTCGCCGAACTGGGCACGCATCGACTGATCGGCTACGTCGACGACCTGATTTTCAGCGAGCAGCTCAGCTATCTGGAGCCACTGCTCGACCCCGCCGTGGTGGGCCACCCCGGGCCCCACTTCGCCATGCGCAGCACCAGCGTGACCACCCAGCACGCCGCCTGCCTGCACGGGGCGGGCCTGGCCGTGCTGCCCTGCTTCATGGCCAGCACCTCCGGGACGCTGGTGAACGTACTCGAAGACGAAGTGGCGATCGACCGCCAGTTCTGGATCACCGCCCGCCAGGAGCAGCGCCGCCTGGCGAGGGTGAGGCTGCTATGGGACTTCCTGCGCGAGGCGCTGGAGGTCAACCGCGCCTTCCTGATGGGCGAGGCCAGGGAGCTGACGCTGCCCCCTCACGCCAGCTGAGCGACAGCCGCCGGCGGTGCGTCAGAACACGTCGCTGTCGGCTCCGCGCTCGGCCCGATCGCGATGCACCACCACCGCATTACGCCCCCGGTGCTTGGCCGCATAGCTCGCCGTATCGGCACGGGCCAGCACCGACGCGATCGAATCGTCACCCTCCATGAAATGAGTCACCCCGATGCTGGCGGTCACGCAATACGCTTTGTCTCCCTGGCTGACGCTGACCCGGGCGATGGCATCGCGGATAGACACGGCAATTCTCCGGGCATGCTCGAGGGTGCAACTCGGAAGCAGCAGGCCGAACTCGTCACCGCCCTGCCGTCCAAGGTGATCACTCCCGCGGGTCTCCCGGGACACCCCCTGCGCCACGCGGCGCAGGAGTTCGTCGCCGAGCGCGTGACCGCCCTCGTCGTTGACCGGCTTGAAGTGGTCCAGATCGAACAGGATGAGTGCCGAAGGCGTGCCGGTCTTGGTGAAGTCGGCAAGGGCCTCTTCCAGGCGCCGCTCGAAGCCACGCCGATTGAGCAGGCCCGTCAGTAGATCGTGCTCGGCCTCCCAGCGCCGCAGCGCTTCCTGATGCCGCCGCTCGGTAATGTCCTTCACCGTGCCCACGATCCCCAGCGGCTTGTCGCCTCCCTTCACCAGGCTGGCATGCACCTCGACCCAGAGCACCTCGCCGTCGCTGTCACGCATGCGTAGTTGCCGAAGGAAGTCGGCACCTTGACGAAGTGAGTGGCGCCATAGGTCGCGGGCATCCTCCAGGTCCTCCTCGTGGATACGCTGCCAGAGGTCATCGGTCGAGGACACCGAGCCGAGCCCCAGCATCGCCAACAGTGCGTTGTTCAGGTAGGTAACCTCCCCCTTGAGATCGGCAACGAACATGCCCGTCGGTGTCGACCCCAGAATGGCATCAAGAAAGGCCTCGCGGTCACGCAGTCGATGCAGTGCCTCGCTACGCTCATGCTCCAGGTGGTTGAAGGCATCAGACACCTGGATCAGTTCACGCAGATCGGTGGAAAGGGCCAACTGCTGGCGTGCGCCGGAACCGATTTCGGCAATCTGCTGTTCCAGACGGTGCAGCGGCGTGAGCTGACGGCCGACCCACCAGCGGGTGGCCAGCAGCATCAGCAGGGCCGCCATCAGCCAGGTCCACCACAGCCGCTCAAGGAAGGCATGCAGGGGCGCCATCACCGAGCGTCGCGGCATCATCAGGGCCACTACCCAGTCCGCCTGCCAAACCTGTCGATAGGCCACCAGCATGCTCTCGCCATCCAGTTCGTGGCGGGTTTCCCCCTGCCAGCCGTCCAGCGCCAGATGGTAATCCTGGGGGTTCAGGCGCTGCAGCGTCTCGACATGCTGTTCCAGGGAGTCAGGTATGAATACCGGCTCGCCCTCTGCCGTGAAGATCGCCACGTGGCCCTGGTGCTGAAAGGTCAGCGAGGCAATGCTGCGAAAGAACTGGCCGTGTGCCAGATTCAGAAGCCCTCCCACCATGCCGTCGAACTCACCGTCGACGGTGAAGCGAGGCACCAGCATCAGTACCAATGGCTGCAGGCTTGCCCGGCCCACGAAGGGACGGCTGACGTAAGGCCAGGGGGAGTTTCGCATCATCGACAAGAACTCCCGGGACGCGGTATCGAGACCAACGCGCCCCCCCACCTCGGGCATGTCCGCGATCACTACGCCATCGGCACCGATGATCACGACTCCTTCGAAATCGGCCAGCAGGCTACGATTGCCCTTCAAGCGGTCTGCTATATCCGCGTCCGTTCCCTCGGCAAGCTGATCAGTGAGACGCGACAGCGCATTGAAGCGCTGAGCAATGCGGTCCTGGAGGCCTCGGCTCAGCATTTCCGCCTGATAGCCCAGATGAGACACGTTAGCATCGCGCACCAGCGTCTGACCGATCCCCCAGGCAACGCCCAGCAGCAGGCCAATGATGGCCAGCCAGGTTGCCACCAGCCCTACCAGAAGTCGCCCCTGCAGACTAGCAAGGCGACCCTTGAGGACGCCGGGTATCAAACGGTTGAGCAAGCCACCTCCAACTCGACGTAAGCATGACTTTCCCGGGATGATCTCCTGGATTCCCGACGACCAGTCATTTCGAAGTCACAAACGAGGGGCATCTTACTACATCTGCAGCGGCCCTCTTTCAACACGGCTTGCGGCATCAGCCGGCCAGCGCCGTTTCATGTGGCTCTGGCGATAAAGATTGGCTATCGACGCGGTCGTTAATCTCGCATTGTGCTAATAGATCCATGGGGAGTAGGTTAAAGGTATATGGACGCTGAATCGCAACCAACGCCGCCCCGTGTGGAGGGTTGGCGCGGCTCATTGTCCCGCCGTACCGCCATCGTCTATAACGGTGGTAGACACAACAAAGCAGACATGATTGGAGAGCGATATGGATGATCAGCAAAGCACCGGAAAATGCCCGGTAATGCACGGTGGCAACACGCAAGAGAAAGCAGACGTAGTCGCCTGGTGGCCGGAGTCCCTGAAGCTGGACATCCTCCACCAGCACGATCGCAAGACCAATCCCATGGGTGAGGACTTCGACTATCGTGAGCAGGTCAAGCAGCTCGACTACGCAGCGCTTGAAAAGGACATGCACGCGCTGATGACCAACGGTCAGGAGTGGTGGCCCGCGGACTGGGGCCACTACGGCGGCCTGATGATTCGTCTGGCGTGGCATGCCGCGGGCACCTACCGCATTGCCGACGGCCGAGGGGGCGCCGGTACCGGCAACCAGCGTTTTGCGCCTATCAACTCGTGGCCCGACAACGGAAATCTGGACAAGGCGCGCCGCTTACTCTGGCCGTTGAAGAAGAAGTACGGTAACAAGGTGAGCTGGGCCGACCTGTTTATTCTGGCCGGAAACGTTGCCTATGAGTCCTTCGGCTTCAAGACCTTCGGCTTCTCCTACGGCCGCGAGGACATCTGGCACCCGGAAACAGACATCTACTGGGGGGCGGAAAAGGAGTGGCTGGCACCGTCCGACGAGCGTTATGAGAATGTCGACAAACCCGACACCATGGAGAACCCGCTGGCGGCCGTTCAGATGGGCCTGATCTACGTCAACCCGGAAGGCGTGAACGGCGTCCCGGATCCCCAGAAGACTGCCGAGCAGGTCCGCGTGACCTTTGCGCGCATGGCGATGAACGATGAAGAAACCGCCGCCCTGACCGCCGGCGGTCACACTGTGGGCAAGACCCACGGTAACGGCGACGCGGAAGCACTTGGGCCGGAGCCGGAAGGTGCCGACGTTCATGAACAGGGCCTCGGCTGGCACAACCCGCACCTGGAAGGCAAGGCAACCAACGCGGTCACTTCCGGTATCGAAGGTGCCTGGACCACCAACCCGACGCAGTTCGATATGGGCTACTTCGACCTGCTGTTCGGCTACGAGTGGGAGCTGAAGAAGAGCCCCGCCGGCGCCTGGCAGTGGGAGCCGATCGACATCAAGGAAGAGCACAAGCCGGTCGACACCACCGATCCATCCATTCGCCGCAACCCGATCATGACCGATGCCGACATGGCCATGAAAGTGGACCCGACGTACCGGGCGATCTGCGAGAAGTTCATGGCAGACCCTGACTACTTCAAGGACTGCTTTGCCCGCGCCTGGTTCAAGCTGACGCACCGTGACATGGGCCCCAAGTCGCGCTACATCGGTCCGGGCGTACCCGCTGAAGACCTGATCTGGCAGGATCCGGTGCCCCAGGGCGAGACCAACTACATCGAAGAGGTGGTCAAGGAGAAGATCGCCGATGCCGGCCTTGGCATCGACGAGCTGGTCGCTACCGCCTGGGATAGCGCCCGCACCTACCGTGGCTCCGACATGCGCGGTGGCGCCAACGGTGCCCGTATCCGCCTGGCTCCGCAAAAGGACTGGGAAGGCAACGAGCCGGATCGCCTGATGAAGGTGCTCAAGGCCTACGAGCAGATTTCTGCTGACACCGGTGCCAGCATTGCCGACGTGATCGTGCTCGGCGGCAACCTGGGCATCGAGCAGGCCGCAAAGGCCGCCGGCTTTGACGTGCACGTTCCCTTTCATAAGGGGCGTGGCGACGCTACCGATGACATGACGGATGCCGAGTCCTTCGAGCCGCTGGAGCCACTGGCCGATGGCTTCCGTAACTGGCAGAAGAAGGATTACGTGGTCAAGCCAGAGGAGATGCTGCTGGACCGCGCCCAGCTGATGGGGCTGACCGCGCCGGAGATGACCGTGCTGCTGGGCGGCATGCGAGTGCTGGGCACCAACCATGGCGGCACGAAGCATGGCGTGTTCACCGACCGCGTTGGCCAGCTGACCAACGATTTCTTCGTGAATCTGACCGACATGGCCAACCGCTGGGAGCCCACCGGCAAGAACGCCTACAACATCGTGGATCGCAAGAGTGGCAATACCAGGTTCACCGCGACGCGCGTCGACCTGGTGTTCGGCTCCAACTCCATCCTGCGCGCCTACGCGGAGGTGTACGCCCAGGACGACAACCAGGAGAAGTTCGTGAAGGACTTCGTCAAGGCCTGGACCAAGGTGATGAACGCCGACCGCTTCGACATCGCCTAAGCGCGATGGCATGGTCGGGCACTATGTCCGGCCATGCGCCTCACGAAACGGTCGAGTAGACAGAGACGCCTGGGATCTATCCCAGGCGTCTTCTGTTGTTCGGGAAGCGCACGCTATCCACGGCGTCACGGACGTTAACTCGCCAGGCTCTTGCTTGTTTCCGCCTCCTCCACTTTGCAGGCTGTGTCGAAGGCTTGTTGAACCGCCGCGGGGTGACCATGGGTCCGACAGGTAAGCCCTCCCGATCAGAGTCCGAACGGGAAGGTTTCCGGCATGCCTGAACCCGCTTCCGGCCCCAGCGCATCCACCGCCCGGGTTTCATCAAACCAGATATATTCGTCGAACTGCCGTGGCAGAGATGCAGTGAAGTAGTGGCTGGCCATTTCCGTTGCCGGTCGATAGATCACGCCAATGGCCCTCTCGAGTCTGGGTTGCTGCAATTGTTTTACAAGCTCCTTGCTGCCATGACGTAGAGGCAAGAAGAAGGCATTCAGGCCAGCGTCATGACACAGACGTTCATAACTGTCGGGCAGCGACGGCACGATACTCTTGACTTCCATGGGCGCGCCCCAGTCAGATGCTGCTGCCACCGTGCCCTGGTGCGTGCCGAAGCCCATCAGATAGGCGCTGTCCCCGAAATGCCGGCGACAGAGAGAACCCACATTGATCTCGCCGCGAGCACTCATTTCCGTTGCCTCGGCATTGCCGAGGTGAGAATTATGGGCCCAGACAATCGCTTTGCTGTCAGGGCCATGGAAATCCAGCAAACGCTCCAGCGTATCGAACATGTGCTGATCGCGCAGGTTCCATGACTTGACCGAGCCTTCGTACATGGAGCGATAGTAACGCTCCGCATTCTTCACCAGATGGGCATTGGACACCGCATCAAGGAACCTGCGACCGTCACGAGCCGAATATTCCAGCCGCTTCTGCATCAACATGTTCAGCATTGCCACGACATCCTGTTCGCAACCCAGCTGCTTCTTGGTAAGCGCCACTCTGCCATAGGTTAGCGGATCCTTTTCCCAGGGTGTCAGGCAGCCATAACGTTGTCGTGCAACAGCGGCGGCTTCCTTGTCCACCTGTTCCAGATAGCCGACGATGGCATTGATGGAAGAATAGAGACTGTAAAGATCCAGACCATAGAACCCTATGGCTTGATCCGCAGTGCCTGCCTGCCGATTGTGCTTGCGCAGCCATTGCACAAACTCCAGTACCTGCCGATTTGCCCACATCCAGGTAGGGAAACGACTGAAGGTGAGTTCTTGTGTTGGCTCTGCCCGGGTTTCACGGACAAAATGATCGATCTGGGCCGCATCGGGCCAATCCGCTTCTACAGCGACAAAGTGAAACCCTTTTTTCTCTATCAGCTCTCTGGTGATGCGCGCACGCATTTCGTAGAATTCCGCAGTTCCATGGCTGGCTTCTCCCAATAACACCAGACGGGAATTCCCGATCCTTGCCAGTAGGCTCTCCAGGTCAACACCCTCTATCGAGGGAATGTGAGACGCTTCTTTTCCTATCTGCTTGGAAAGCGGGTCGGGAGGCTCAACCTGTTCCTGTGGACGTGCGCTCGACCTGCCTTCCACATCCGGCCATCCCTCTTCCCCGATCAACGGCACAAACCTGACCCCACCGAGTTCTTCGATTTCCACATCGTCATCGCTGGCACGGGTTATGCGCAACAATTTCTGTTCATGCAGCCCCGGGCCGACAGGAATTACCAGGCGACCGCCGATGGCCAGCTGTCTGGTGAGGGAGCTGGGCACTGACGGGCCTCCGGCAGTGACAACAATGGCATCGAAGGGGGCATGCTCCGGCCAGCCCAGGCTGCCATCACCGCACCGGAATGCGACATTGTCATAGCCCAATCCAGACAAGCGTTCCCGGGCCAACTTCGTCAGCCCTCGGTGGCGCTCAATCGTATACACCTGTTGCACGATCCGGGAGAGAACAGCCGCGGCGTAGCCGGATCCGCTACCGATCTCCAGCACTGTGTCGTCCGGCTTGAGCTGCAGCGCCTCCGTCATCAGCGCCACCATATAGGGTTGGGAAATCGTCTGACCCTCTTCTATGGGCAAGGGCGAGTCGTCATAGGCCAGTTCAGCCAGATCAAGACCAACAAACGCCTCCCGCGGCACGATCTCCATCGCCTCCAGCACCCGCTTGTCCTGAATGCCACGCTTTACCAACAGATCTATAAATGCCCGCTTGTCGTAATGCAGATCAGTCTTCACGAACGCCCCCTATTATCCCTTGCCTGATGATAAGTGGTGTCAAATCACATGAAAAATAGCAGTAAATTTCAGAGCGAGATTGACGAAGGTCAACATTCCAACATTTCGGTGCCGGCATTTTATAATGCGGAGTATTATGAATTACTCATTCACAAGACGGATCTGCAATCGAAGAAAGCTTATGGAATACTGCTTTTAAATCAGTATGTTACGCAAGTAATCCTGGATCCTAGGGTTGCCCTGATAACATCAATATCCCATGACGTTGCCACCGACCAGTCACATCCTCATTTTTCTGATTATAAAGGACCAGAACTAAAAACGGGCGTTTCTTTATCATCGACACCTTCATGCATGACTAATGAAAAACATCAGACCATAGCGGCCGATAAAGTGCCTTACGGTGGTTCCTGAATCCCCATGTTTCATACACGAAAGGTCAGCCCACCGCCGGCAGTGACGGTATGTTGATGTCAGCCCCATCCGCACAGGACGAATGGAGCTGACAGAGACACTCAGGTCCCGCAGAAGGTCCGGAATACCCGCTCGGTGGGCGGCGCCGGCTGGGCGAAGGCCTCGTGACCGGGCTGCTCGGTGAAGGGCTCAGCCAGCACCTCGCGCAGGGCCTGGAAGGGAGCGAAGTCGTCATGTTCGGCAGCCGCGGCGATCACTCGCTCCACCTGGTGGTTGCGGGGAATATAGAGCGGATTGACCGCGCTCATCCGCGCGGCGATCTCTTCCCGGGGAACGTCTTCGCGGGCCAGCCGCTCTCGCCAGCGTGGCAGCCACTCCTGCAGCGCCCCATCGTTCTCGAAGAGCTCGACCAGCCTGGGGGCGTCCGCCTCCACTGCCTCGGCCAGACGGCGAAAACCCAGGGTGAAGTCAGCGCGGCCGGCCGCAAGAGCCGCCAGGAAAGCCTCGGCCAGTTCGCGGTCGCCCTGCTCTTCATGGGTCAGCCCCAGCTTCTCGCGCATCACCGCCAGCCACTGTGCGTCATACAACGATTCATAGCGCTTGATGACCTCGGTGGCCAGCTCCACGGCGCGCTCCTGATCGTCGTGGAGCAGCGGAAGCAGGGTCTCGGCCAGGCGTGCCAGGTTCCATTGGGCGAGCCAGGGCTGGTTCTGGTAGGCATAGCGGCCCTGCTCATCGATGGAGCTGAACACCATGGTCGGCGAGTAGGCCTCCATGAAGGCGCAGGGGCCGTAGTCGATGGTCTCCCCCGAGATGGTGCAGTTGTCGGTGTTCATCACTCCGTGGATGAAGCCCAGGCCCATCCACTTCGCCACCAGGGCAGCCTGACGCTGGGCAATCGCCTCCAGCAGCGCCAGATAGCGATCTCCCTCCACCAGTTCCGGGTTCAGTGCCGGGTAGTGGCGCTCGATAGCCATCTCGGCCAGGGTCCTGACCGCCTCCCGGTCGTCGCGGGCGGCGAAGTACTGGAAAGTACCCACCCGCAGGTGGCTGGCGGCGACGCGGGTCAGCACAGCGCCGGGCTCCGGCACCCGCCGGAACACCCGCTCGCCGCTGGTCACCGCGGCCAGGGCCCGTGTGGTCGGCACGCCGAGCCGGTGCATCGCCTCGCTCACCAGGTATTCGCGCAGCACGGGGCCCAGCGGTGCACGGCCGTCAGCGCCCCGCGAGAAGGGCGTCATCCCTGCCCCCTTGAGCTGGATATCGCGCAACCGGCCCGCGCGATCGGTCACCTCGCCCAACAGCACCGCCCGGCCGTCTCCCAGCCGCGGATTGAAGTGGCCGAACTGGTGGCCGGCATAGGCCTGGGCAACGGGCTCGGCGCCTTTTGGCAGGACGTTGCCGGAGAACCACTCGGCGAGCCGAGCCTCATCGAACTGCGTGAGCTCGAAGCCCAGTTCCTCGGCCAGGGGCCGGTTGAAGGCCACCAGGCGCGGCGCAGGCACCGGCACCGGATCGAAGCGCTCAAAAAAGTGTTCGGGAAGGCGGGCGTAGCGCAGGGTGAACGCGGGAAACATGGCGGCTCCGGTCGGCGGCATAGCGCAGAATGAACGTATACCCGAGTATAACGCTCAGGCTTATCCCTTTCGAGCCGGCCCTACCTCCCCGCCGGGTCCCAGAGGCCTCAGCGCCTCGCGGATCAGCTCGTCGAGGCGCCGGGGCGGCTGCCGATGGCCGCCTGACAACAAAACAAGAACTTCGAAGGAAATGAAGACATTTGACTTCTAAATCGGAACAAATTGGACATGAGCCACTCAGGCGAGTAGGGTCATCTTTCCCTTGATCGGGCATAACTCCTACATCAGATCACCGACTGGCTCTGGGCCCGGCCCCTTGACCAGCCCGGTCTTGCCGTACCGCAGACTGGATCACCGGCACTCTCGACGACTTGTCGTGGACGCCACCGCTAGAGAAGACATCCATGTCTCGCCACTTGTCTCGCCACTACGCCGATGAAGGACGGTGCATGCCGCGCCGCCCGCCACCCAGCCTCCCCGCCCGGGGCTAATGCCGCTGCCGCAGCATTCCGCTGCCGTGCACGACCGATCACCTGGACGCTTTCCCGTTTCAGTGCTCGCAGGACTCTGCTCGAGCACTCGGGGGCACTGCGTCTCGATTCGGCCCATGGCACCCATGATCTCCGTCACTGCGTCCTGCATGCCGCCTGGCCGACATGCAGCGATACGTCCTGTCCACCTATCGAGTGACACCCCTTGAACAGCGAATCGCTCTACCAATTCTCGTCCCTGACCGTCATTCTGCTGCTGCTCGCCTTCTACGGCGGCACCTATCTGATGACGCTCGGCATCCGCAAGAAGAACGAAGATGCCGACGCCTTCATGGTCTCCAACCACCGCGTGGGTTTCGGCATGGGGGCAGCCAGCATGACCGCTACCTGGATCTGGGCGGCCTCCTTCTACGCCGCGGCCACCTCCGGGTATACCTACGGCGTTTCCGGCCCCATCCACTATGGGCTGTGGGGCGCACTGATGATCCTGTTCATCTATCCCTTCGGTCGGCGCTTCAGGAAGCTGGCGCCCAACGCCCACACGTTGGGCGAGCTGATCCACGCCCGTCACGGCTCCTCCAGCCAGCTGATCCTGGCGCTCTCCAACGTGCTGGGCAGCGTAATCAGCCTGATGGTCAACTTCACCGCCGCCGGGGCGCTGGTCTCGGTACTCTCGCCGCTCTCCTTCCAGGCCGGGGTGATCATCGCCGGGGCCGGGGTGCTGCTCTATACCCTCTGGTCCGGCTTCCGCGCCTCGGTGATGACCGACTTCGCCCAGCTGGTGGCGCTCATGGCCATTGCCATCGTGATCATTCCCGCGGTGTTCTTCGCCATGGGCGGCCCCAGCGAACTGGTAGCCGGGCTCGACAACCTGTCCGCCGAGCAGGCCAACCTCTTTTCCATGGACGCCATTCTCAACCAGGGCGCGCCCTTCTTCGTCGCCGTGCTGGCCTATGCCATCGGTAACCAGACCATCTCCCAGCGCCTGTTCGCGGTCAACGAGAAGCACATCAAGCCGACCTTCCTCACCGCCACGGTAGGCTATGGCGCCATCGTCATCGGCCTGGGCATGATCGGCCTGATGGCACTCACCCTGGGCGTGCAGCCAATCGATGGCGACATGAACAACCTGATCCCGCAGATGGTCTCCGGCTATCTGCCACCGCTGTTCATCGCACTGTTCTTCGTGCTGGTGATCGGCGCACTCTCCTCCACTGCCGATTCCGACCTCTCGGCGCTGTCGGCGATCATGATGGCCGACGTCTATGGCAAGAACATCGCCCGCGGCAAGGCCGACCCGAAGCGTATGCTGCTGATCGGCCGCCTGACCATGATCGTGGCCACCGTGGTGGGCATCGTCTTCGCCAGCTTCTCGCTGGATATCCTGGTGATGCTGGTATTCGTCGGCGCACTGTGGGGGGCCATCGTCTTCCCGGTGATCGCCAGCTGCTTCTGGGACCGGGTGACCAACCAGGCCTTCACCACCTCGGTGCTGGTCGCCATGGTGCTGTTCTGCCTGGCACGCTTCGAGCTGCTGCCCCTGAGCGGCGCCAGCGGCCTGTTCTTCGAGCTGCTGGCCAGCATCGGCGGCGGCGTGATCATCGGTCTGATGGTATTCGGCTTCCTGGGCCGCACCGCCGGCTTTATTGCCGCTGCCCTGGCGCTGGTCGCGATGCTGGTCTTTACCACCGGTTTCCTGCGCGACTACACCGTGCTGCTGGCCTCGTTGACCGCTTATGGCGCCAGCACCCTGGTCTGCGTGGTGATGAGCCTGATGAGCCGCCAGCCGTCGTTCGACTTCGACACCATCGGCGAACGAGTAGGCGATTACGACACCCATAAGGCGTCCCCCTCCGCCCCTGGCGGCAAGGCCTCTCCCGCCTCCGCCAGCCTGGCGACGTCTCGCTGACACGCGACGTCGCCCCCTGCCACCTGTGCGGTGCCGGTCTGCCGGCACCGCCGCACATGACACAAGGAGACCGAACATGACGGCACTCTATGGCTTCTATGTACTGATCTGGCCCGCCCTCACCCTCGGGGTGCTGATTGTGATCATCCGCGCCGTGATGCGCGACCGCCGCAAGGCGAAAGAGGAGCACCGCGACCTGGTATAAAGCGCGCTAATCAGCGCCCGATCAGCGCAGTGGTCAGCCACGGCTGCCAGGCCAGCAGCACCAGGGTGACCAGGCTCGCCAGCAGGAAGGGCAACAGTGAACGGAAGATACGCATCGGCGGGGCACCGGTCATCGAGGAAGCGATATAGAGCCCCGCCCCCACCGGCGGGGTAAGCAGCCCCAGCACCAGGGTCAGACACACCACCACGCCGAACTGATAGGGGCTGATGTCGAACTGCTGGGTCGCAATAGGCAGCAGGATCGGCACCACCAGAATCAGTGCGGCGATGCCGTCGATGATCATCCCCACCAGCAGCAGCACGCCGATCAGCAGCAGCAGGAACATGAAAGGGTCGGTGGTGAGCGCGGCGATCCAGGCTGCCGCCATCTGCGGTAGCCGCTCGTAGATGATCACCCAGCCAAACACGCCGGCGGCGGCAATCAGCATGATCACCAGCCCGGCATTCACCGCGGTGCGCTTGAGCACCGTGGGCAGCATCGCGAAGCGCAGATCCCCGTAGAGAAAGCGCCCCAGCAACAGCGCGGCCAGTGAGGCCAGCGCCGCGGATTCCGTGGGCGTGGCCAGGCCCAGCAGGATACCGCCGATGATAATCAGCGGAATGGACAGCGCCGGCAGGCCCATGGCCAGCGCTCGCTGAGCCTCGGTGCGGCTTGGCCAACGTCCCTTCGGATACTGCTGAACCAGCCCCACCACGGCGATGGTCAGGAAGAAGCTGAAGCCCAGCAGCAGCCCGGGCAGAATGCCGGCGATAAACATCTCGGCGATGGGCACCTGGGCCATCACGCCGAACAGCACGAACAGCATCGAGGGCGGAATGATCGGCGAGAGCAGCCCGCCGGCCGCGGTGATCGCCGCCCCGTAGGAGCGGCTGTAACCCTCCTGCTCCATGGCCGGCACCATGGCACGCGACATGATGGCGATCTGCGAGGCGGCCGAGCCGATAATTGCCGCCATCATCATGTTGGCCACCAGGTTGATATAGGCCAGCCCACCGCGGAAGCCACCCACCAGCAGTCGCGCCAGGTCGATCAGCCGCCGGGTCACACCGCCCTCGTTCATCAGTTCGCCGGCCAGCATGAATAGCGGGATTGCCAGCAGCCCGTAGCTTTCTATCGCCGCGAACAGCTGCTGGGGATAGGACTCGAACAGCACGCTGTTGCCCGAGATCTGAATATAGGCCATGGCGGTCAGCGCCAGCACCAGGGCGATAGGCACGGCGCCGAGCAGCAGCAGCACAAAGACCGCGACGGTCATCGGCTGGCCCCTGGCGGCTGATTTCCTGAAGCCCCGTGCGCCTCGACCGGGTCACACAGTCCACGCAGGGCGGAGCCCAGATTGACTACCCCGTGAAAGGTCAGCGACAGCGCGAACCAGGGCAGGATCAGCCACACCCAGAACTTCCTGATGCCCAGCGTCGAGGTGTTCTCGGCATAGATGAAGTTGAAGGTCTCTCCCTGGAAGGCCCCGAAGTCGAAACCCAGCCGGGCCAGTTCCAGCGGCTGGTACCAGCGCCAGCAGAGCCATAGCAGCAGCACCGCGAAGACCAGCACGGCGAGATCCACCAGAGCCATCAGCAGCCGGCGGCCGAAGCCCGCCAGGGCATCGGCCACCAGGGTCACGGCGATGCCCTGGCGGCGCTTGAGCACGGCCCCGGCGATCAGGAAGGTCATCCAGATCATGGCGTAGATGGCGAGCTCGCTGATCCAGTAGAGCGGGCTGCCCGCGGCGCGAAAGGCCACATTGACCAGAATCAGCAAGGTGACCGCCGCCGCGAGGGCGGCGGCGGCAATCTCTTCCAGACGGGCCAGGCGGTCGGAGAGGCGTGACAGCATCGGCTCTTTTTCCACTTACTGGCGCAGGCGCTCGGCTTCCTCGCGCAACGCTTCGAGCATCGGCGCCTTCTCGGCCCAGGTGGTCTCCCACTCGGCGATGGCCGCGCTGAAGAACTCGGCATCGGCCTCGACGATATTGAGGTCCAGGCCGCGGATCTCCTCCTCCTGGGCGGCGTCCATCTCCTGAAAGCCGGACAACACATTCTCCAGGTGCTCGGCCATGGTGGCTTCGATCAGCTCGCGGTCTTCGGCAGAAAGTTCGCGCCACACCCGGCCGGAGACCACGCCCACCATCGGGAACATCATATGGTTGGAAATCAGCAAGTTGTTGGCCTGCTCGTAGAACTTGAGGATCAGAATCGAATCGAAGTCCATGTCGATGGCATCGACCTGGCCGTTGGCCAGTGCGTCATAGACCTCGAGTAGCGGCATCGGCGCCGGCGCCGCGCCAGTAGCGGTGTAGAAGTCGCGGATCGGTTCGAAGGGGGTGATGCGCAGGCGCTGGCCGCGCATGTCGTCCATGCTCTCGATCGGGTCGCGGCTGAGTACCTGGCGCATGCCGACCATGCCGTAGCCGACCCCCACCAGGCCCACCTCGGCGGGCATCAGCTCGAGCAGTTCGGCGGCAGTGTCGGAGCGCAGCAGGCGTGCGGCGTGGTCCACGCCATCCACCAGATAGGGGGCGTAGAGGGCGCCGAAGTCGGGGATACGGTTGGAGATCTCGGCGATGGTCAAAAAGGCCATGTCCAGCGCCCCCGTCTGCAGCTGCTGCACCATCTGGGCTTCGTTGCCCAGCTGCTGGGCCGGGAACACGCTGACGCTGTGCTCGCCATCGGAGCGTTCGTGGAGACTATCGGCGAAAGCCTCGGCCTCGGTGCTCCACAGGTGCTGCGGCGGGGTGATCAACCCCAGGCGGAAGTCCCGAGCCTGGGCGGTAAGGGTTGAAGCGGCCAGCGCAGTAGCGGCCACGGCCAGGGTCAGCGTCTTGAGTCGATTCATGAGAGCCTCGTGTCAGTCCAGCGCGGGCGGGCAATCCGTGCGGCCCGCCCCTGTCGTTGTCAGGGTGACGAGATTACCGCAGGCGAGGCGTTGATGGCATCAGGGACTGACGACGAATGCTCCGTCGATCCTGCTCAGCCGGCCCCGCTCAGCGGCTTCTCGAACTCTCTGACGCTGGCCACGAAATCGCTGAAGCGCTCGCCCTGGATCAGCACGTGCTCACGCAGGCCCTCCTCGGCGGCAGCTGCATCGCCCCGCTCGATTGCTGCGATGATCTCGCGGTGCTCGGCCAGCGACCCCCCGATCCGCTGGCGAACCTGCAGTTGCAGGCGGCGGTAGGGCTTGAGCCGTTGCTTGAGCTGGCGCGCCTCGTCGGCCAGGAAGGTGTTGTGGCTGGCCGCGTAGATACAGGCGTGAAACCCCTCGTTCTCGTAATAGTACTCGTCCGGGTCGCCCGCCTCGGCCGCCGCCTCGCAGCGCGCCAGCGCCTCGCGCAACCCGGCCAGCTCTTCCTCCCTGATGCGCCGCGCCGCCAGGCGCCCGCACATTCCCTCCAGCTCGGCCATCACCTCGAACATCTCGATCAACTGGTCGATGCCTACCCGGGCCACGAAGGTGCCCTTCTTGGGCGATACCGTCACCAGCCCGCTGGCTACCAGCTGCTGGATCGCCTCGCGCACCGGCGTGCGCGAGACACTGAATTCACGTCCCAGCGCCTCGGGGTCGAGCCGCTCTCCCGGCGTGCGACGCCCGTTGATGATGTCGTCCTCGAGAGCGTCTCTGAGTCGCTGCGCATTGGATCGTTTCTCGCCGCCCATGGGGCCTCTCCCTGGTGATGGGCATTGACCTGCCCCGCCGGCTCGAGCCGGCATGTTGTCTTGCAACAAATTTGACATGTGTATACGCAAGGGCTATTGAAGTATATATCAGCCTAGCTGATGAACATCACAAGACAATAACGCCGTTCACCATTCCGGAAACACAGTCCCACAACAACAAGTTCCTGGAGATCTCATGAAGCGCCATATCACAATCACCGCAGCCGCCCTCGGCCTTGCCATCGCTGCTGCTTCTGCCGCCCATGCCGACACCGTGCTGCGCGCCTCCCACCAGTTTCCCGGTGGCCAGGGCGACGTACGAGACGAAATGGTCCAGATGATGGCCCGGCACGTGGAAGAAGCCGACGTTGGCCTCACAATCGAGGTCTATCCCGGTCAATCGCTGTTCAAGGCTCGCGAGCAATGGGGCGCCCTGACCCGTGGCCGCCTGGATATCACCTCCCTGCCGCTCGACTACGCCAGCGGCCGGCACCCGGAGTTTTCCGCCACTCTGATGCCCGGCCTGGTGCGCAACCATGAGCATGCCCAGCGCCTGAACGACTCCGAGTACATGGAGATGATCAAGGCGGTGATTCTCGATGGCGGCGCCCGCGTGCTGTCCGACGCCTGGCTGTCTGGCGGCTTCGCCTCCAGCGAGCGCTGCATCCTCTCTCCCGACACCGTCGAGGGCCAGAACTTCCGCGCCGCCGGCCCGGCCTTCGAGCAGATGCTGGAAGCCGCCGGTGCTTCCATCGCCTCCATGCCGTCGTCGGAGATCTATACCGCCATGCAGACCGGCGTTCTGGACGCCGCCAACACCTCCTCCATGTCGTTCGTTTCCTTCCGCCTCTACGAACAGGTGGACTGCCTGACCGAGCCGGGCGACTTCGCCCTGTGGTTCATGTATGAGCCGATCCTGATCTCCGAGCAGGTGTGGCAGGGCCTCACCGAGGAGCAGCAGGCCGCGCTGACCGAAGCCGGCCAGGAGGCCGAGGCGTTCTTCGCCGCCGAGGCGGCGAACATCGACCGCCAGATGGTCGAGGTCTACGAGGAGAACGGCGTCGAGGTAGTGCGCATGAGCGAGGACGACTACAACGCCTGGCTCGATATCGCTCGGGAAACGTCCTACAAGAACTTCGCCGAGAACGTTCCCAACGGACAGGCCATCATCGACGCCGCCCTGGCCGTCGAGTAAGCCATCGAGTGACCACCGACTGACCGGCCACCCCGCGGGGTGGCCGCCTCCACCTCACTCCCGAGGGAACCATGGCAACCTCCTCCTCACCCCAGATCGCCGCTCGCCGCGGTCCGATCGGCGGCTACATTCGCCTGATGGACCGGGTGTCGCGGGCGACGGCCTACCTGGCAGCCCTGCTGTTCATCGCCGGTGTCGTCGTCATCTGCCAGATGGTCTTTACCCGCTACCTGCTGGGCATGAGCACCAGTTGGCAGACCGAGTTCACCGTTTTCTCCGTCACCGGCGCCATGCTGCTGGGCAGTCCCTATGTGCTGATGACCGGCGGCCACGTCGCCATCACCATCCTGCCCGACGCCCTTGGCGGCCTGGCCCGCAAGGCCATGCGGCTGGTGGCCGCCCTGGTCGGGCTGGCCTTCTGCAGCGCCCTGGCCTATGCCGCCTGGATCTACGTCTGGGAAGCCTGGGAGGGCGGCTGGACCACCGGAACGGTATGGAACCCTCCCCTCTGGCCGGGCCTGATGCCAATGGCCGTCGGGACAACGCTGCTCAGCCTGCAGTACGTCGCCGAAATCCTGCGCGGGGAGAACTGAGCATGGATCCGATCACCCTGGGAATCATCGTCGCCATCGCGCTGATCGTGCTGATGGCTATCGGCACGCCCATCGCCTTCGCTCTGGGCGGCGTCTCGCTGGTTGCGCTGCTCTACGACCGCGGCCTGCCGGAGCTGACCTATTTCGGCGAGACCTTCTTCGACCGCATCGCCGAGTTCGGCTTCGTGGCCATCCCGATGTTCATCCTGATGGGCGCCGCCGTGGCGTCGTCGCCCACCGGGCGCGACCTCTACCGCTCGCTGGACCTGTGGATGGGGCGACTGCCCGGGGGCCTGGCCGTCTCCAATATCGGCGCCTGCACCATTTTTTCGGCCCTCTCCGGTTCGTCTCCCGCCACCTGTGCCGCCATCGGCAAGATGGGCATCCCCGAGATGCGCACTCGAGGCTACCCGGATGGCGTCGCGGCCGGCTGCATCGCCGCCGGCGGCACCCTGGGCATCCTGATTCCGCCCTCGGTAACCATGATCATCTACGGTATCTCCACCGAAACCTCCATCGGCCGTCTGTTCATCGCCGGCGTGATGCCGGGTCTGATGCTGGCCGGACTGTTCATGGCCTGGACGATGATCGCCTGCCGCCTGGCCGGGGGCTACAACAACCCCATGGCGCAGAGCGCTCAACGCATGAAGCAGACGGTCAAGGAAAACGTCGACGCCAATCTCAAGGCGCTGGTACGGGTGCTGCCCTTCCTGGCCGTGGTGGCAGGCATCCTGTTCGCTCTCTATGGCGGCGTGGCGACTCCTTCCGAGGCCGCCGGCGTCGGCGCTTTCCTGTGCCTGGCCCTGGCGATTCTCATCTACCGCATGTGGCGAATAGGCCCAATCAAGCTGATCATGCGCGACTCGCTGCGCGAGAGCGTGATGATCATGCTGGTCATCGCCTGCGCCGAGGTATTCGCCTACGCCCTCTCCTCCATGTTCATTACCCAGACCGTGGCCGGCGCCATCGCCGACCTGGAGGTCAACCGCTGGGTGCTGATGGGCATCATCAACGTCTTCCTGCTGGTGGCCGGTTTCTTCCTGCCGCCAGTGGCCGTGATCGTGATGACCGCACCGATTCTGCTGCCGATCATCCTGGCGGCCAATTTCGACCCCTACTGGTTCGCGGTGATCCTCACCATCAACCTGGAGATCGGCCTGATCACGCCGCCGGTGGGGCTCAACCTGTTCATCATCAAGGGCATCGCACCGGACATCTCGCTGCGCGATATCCTCATGGGCAGCCTGCCCTATGCGCTCTGCATGGTCCTGGGGATTCTCCTGCTGTGCCTCTTTCCGGGCATCGCATTATGGCTGCCCAATCTGATCATGGGCTGAACGGAGTCGCATCATGAACATGAGCTTCCTGCAGGAACTGTTCAACAACATCACCCACCGGGACGCCCTGTTGCGGCGCCGCAGCGGGGAGTCCACCACTCCCGACCACGGGCAGCTGGTAGCGGCCTGCCAGGCGCTGCTGGAGAGCGACGGCGAGGCCTCGAGCATTGCGCTGGCCAGCCGGGCACTTGCCATGTACCGCCGACTGCCCCCCACAGAGAAGGAGCGTTTCTTCGCCCGCCTGGCGGCGGAGTTTGCCGCCGAGCCGGCGCGCATCGATGCGGCCTATGCGGACTATCGGGAGGCCCGCGACAACACCAGCCTGCAGGCGCTGTTCGAGGCCTGCGAGCCCCGACGCCAGGAGCTGTTCCGCCGGCTGAACCTGGCCAGCGACGGCACCGTGGAGCTGGTGCGGATGCGCGAGGACCTGCTGGCCCTGCTGCGCGACCACCCCGGGCTGGAGGCCATCGACGCCGACTTCGCCCATCTGTTCGGCTCCTGGTTCAACCGCGGCTTCCTGGTGCTCAAGCGCATCGACTGGAATACCCCGGCCTCGATTCTGGAAAAGATCATCCGCTATGAGGCGGTCCACGAGATCCAGGACTGGGACGACCTGCGCCGCCGCCTCGATGCGCGCGACCGCCGCTGCTTCGCCTTCTTCCACCCGGCGATCGGTGACGAGCCGCTGATCTTCGTGGAAGTGGCGCTGTGCAAGGGCCTGCCGAATCGTATCCAGCCGATCCTGACCGGCGAGGGGGGGGGCGTGGAGGACCCCGAGGATGCCGACAGCGCCGCCTTCTTCGGCATCA
Organism: Pseudomonadota bacterium; assembly: GCA_051751685.1. GTDB lineage: Bacteria > Pseudomonadota > Gammaproteobacteria > Pseudomonadales > Halomonadaceae > Halomonas. The sequence goes on from JBNJLE010000008.1 coordinate 124,752, forward strand.
GCAACTGCCAGACCGGCCTGCGCGGCATCTCCTTCGGCAACTTCCTGATCAAGCAGGTAGTCCAGGAGCTCAAGCAGGAACTGCCGCAACTCAAGTACTTTGTCACCCTGTCGCCGGTGCCGGGCTTTCGACGGTGGCTGGAGGAGTGCCGCCACGACGAGAGCCTGCCCAGGGCGCTGCGCGAGACCCTCGGCGAACTCGACGCAGCCGATTGGCAGCGGGCGGCGAAGCTCGAGGCCGTGGTCAAGCCGCTGGCCGCCCGCTACCTGGTCCACGAGAAGAACGCTCACGGCAAGCCGCTCAACCCGGTGGCCCGTTTCCACCTGGGCAATGGCGCCGAGCTGCACCGGATCAACTGGCTGGGCGACGTCTCGGCCAAGGGGCTCAAGCAGGCCGCCGGTCTGATGGTCAACTACCTCTATGTGCTCGACGACATCGAGCGCAATCATGAAAACTATACCGCCAACGCCACCGTGGCCTCCTCGAGCGACGTCCGCGACCTCGCCCGCAAGGCTCGGAAGATGGCCAAGGGAGAGAGCAGCAAATGAACCACAACCTCTTTGCGACCTTCGCCGAGCGCATGCGCGAGCGCGACGGTGCCGACTTCATCACCACCCGCGAGGGTCAGCGCTACTCTTACGCCGACGCCCTGGCCGCCAGTGCCCGCCTGGCCGGTGCGCTGACCGAGATCGGCGTGCAGCAGGGGGATCGGGTGGCGGTACAGGTGGACAAGAGCCCCGAGGCCATCCTGCTCTATCTGGCCTGCCTGCGTATCGGCGCGGTCTACCTGCCGCTCAACAGCGGCTATACCGGCGAGGAGATCCGCTATTTCCTCGCCGATGCCGAGCCGGCGCTGTTCGTGTGTCGTGCCGCCGTCCTGGACGAAGCACAGCGTATCGCAACCGAGACCGGCTGCCCGGCGGTGGAGACCCTGGGCACCGTCGCCGATGGCAGCCTGATGGAGAAGGCCACCGCCGCCACGCCCCGGGAAGATATCGTGACCCTGGGCGAGCGGGACCTGGCGGCGATCCTCTATACCTCGGGCACCACCGGGCGCTCCAAGGGCGCCATGCTGACTCACCGCAACCTCGGTTCCAACGCCGAGACGCTGCGCCAGGCCTGGCACTTCACCCCCGATGACCGGCTGATCCACGCCCTGCCGATCTTCCACACCCACGGCCTCTTCGTGGCCTGCAACGTTACCCTGATGACCGGCTCGAGCATGCGCTTCCTGCCGAAGTTCGACGCCGATGTGATCTTCGAGGAAATGCCACGCGGCAGCGTGCTGATGGGCGTGCCCACCTTCTACACCCGACTGGTGGCAGACGAGCGTCTCACCCCGGAGATGACCGCCAACATGCGCCTGTTCGTCTCCGGCTCGGCCCCGCTCACCGCCGAGACCCATCGGGAGTTCGAGCAGAAGACCGGCCATGCCATCCTCGAGCGCTACGGCATGACCGAAACCAACATGAACCTCTCCAATCCCTATGACGGCGAGCGCCGCGCCGGCACTGTCGGCATGCCGCTGCCCGGCGTGGAGTTCCGCGTCATGGACCGCGAAACCCGGGAGCCGGTGCCACGGGGCGAGATCGGCATGCTGGAGATTCGCGGCCCCAACGTCTTCATCGGCTACTGGCGCATGCCCGACAAGACCCGCGAGGAACTGCTGGAGGACGGCTTTTTCATCACCGGCGACCTGGCCATGGTCGACGACCAGGGCTATGTGCACATCGTCGGCCGCGACAAGGACCTGGTGATCTCGGGGGGCTACAACGTCTACCCCAAGGAGGTCGAGCAGCTGATCGACGAGTTGGATGAGGTCGACGAGTCGGCGGTGATCGGCCTGCCCCATCCCGACTTCGGCGAGGGAGTCACCGCCGTGGTGGTGCGCCAGGCCGGCTCAAGGATCGACGAGGCCGGGGTGCTCGCCCACCTGAATGGTCGGCTGGCGAAGTACAAGCAGCCCAAGAAGGTGTTCTTCGTCAACACCCTGCCCCGCAACACCATGGGCAAGGTGCAGAAGAACGAACTGCGCAAGCAGTTCCAGGACACCTACCGCTGAAGGGGACCGCTAATGTCACAACTCCCTGCTGCCCTGGGCGACGTCAAGGCTTTGACCTTCGATGTCTTTGGCACTGTGGTCGACTGGCGCAGCAGCGTCATCCGCGAGGGCGAGGCGCTGGGCGCTCGCCTGGGCCTGGATGTGGACTGGGCCGCCTTCGCAGACGCCTGGCGCGGCGGTTATGCGCCCGCCATGGACCGTGTGCGCCAGGGCGAGCTTCCCTGGACTCGCCTCGATGATCTGCACCGCATGACTCTGGATCGCCTGCTGGGCGATCTCAGCATCGACGAAGCGTTCACCGAGAAGGACAAGACGCACCTCAACGGCGTCTGGCACCGCCTGACCCCATGGCCGGACAGCGTGGCAGGCCTTACACGGCTGCGACAGCACTTCGTGCTGGCCACCCTGTCCAACGGCAATATGTCCCTACTGGTCAACATGGCGAAGCATGCCAGCTTGCCCTGGGACTGCGTGCTTTCGGCAGAACTGGCCGGCCACTACAAGCGCGATGCCGAGGTGTACCGGATGGCCGCCCGCCTGCTCGACCAGCCCCCTGAACGGATCCTGATGGTCGCCGCCCACCAAGATGACCTCCAGGCCGCACACCGCGAAGGGTATCGGACCGCGTTCGTCCGGCGACCACTGGAGCATGGTCCCGACCCCACGCCCAACCATTACGTCGATCCCTGCTTCGATCTGGTGGCTGACGACTTCCATGACTTGGCTGACCAGTTGTCGTGCTGATCGCTATCGGGAGCGGGTAGCTTTCCCAGGTGCACGCTTGGCGCCGACTCAGCGACTTCGCTCCCGATGACTCATGGAACTTCCCGAGGCCGGCCGCTCCACCTCGAAGAGGTCGGTGCAGCGAGCATAGTCGTTGCCGGCCATCCGCCCGATGGGCTTGAGCCCATCGAGACTCACATGGCGGCCGTCCCACAGGGCGTCGTCGATATAAATCGACACCACCTCGGCCAGCACCAGGTTGCCGGCCAGCGGCTGGTCGCCGAAGCGGATGATCTCGCGCAGCCGGCAGCCGAAGGCCACCGGGATGCCTGCCACCCGCGGCACCGAAACGCCCTCCATGGCCACCTTCTCCAGCCCGGCGTGGACGAACTCGTCGTCGCCGTGCTCCAGCCCCGCGCTGGTGGCGTTCATCTCCTTCACCAGCCCCTCACCGCTGATATGCACCACACACTCGGGCACCTCGCCCAGGTTTCGAATGGTGTCCTTGGGGTTGCCGTCACCGTCGAGCAGCGGCGAGAAGCCCAGCACCGGCGGATTGACGCTCACCACGTTGAAGAACGAGAAAGGCGCCAGGTTGGCATTGCCTCGTCCGTCCAGGGTCGAGACCCAGGCAATGGGGCGCGGACAGATGCTCCCCGAGAGCAGGCGGTAGATCTTGCCCGGGCTCAGCCCGTGCTCTTCCAGCAGATAGTCGCTCATGGTTGAGGCTCCGTCGGGATAGTGCCCCTGATGGTAGCCCATCTCATCCCGCCTTGTAGCACCACGAAACGTCAATCATTCCTCGAATAATGGCAGCGCCATCGTGAGCCTTGCCGGAGCATCTTTTCTTGTACCTTAGCTGTACATTTTGGACAGCAAATGTGTGCTGCAGCGCGGTGCACATGCCTCATTGGCGTATTGACGACCCAGAAGGCGCCTAGGTTTGACGTCCGGCGACACGATGATGCGACGCAATGCAAAAAAGCCCTTTGCAGGGATATATTGGCGTGATCACTGCAAAATGTGCATTTCCACGGCATCTTTCAGGCAGGATCCGTGACTGAATGTTAAGGCGGACTGGGCAAGCCACCCTCAAAAACTCCTTGTTTTTATACAAGACCTATACTAATTTGTGCTCGTTACTCAAATATTATATTTGGATAACTTTTCTCGCCTGCTCGATAAACAACGACTACCGCTGCTGGAGATGTTCATGGAAATCGAAGCTCTATCAATAGGGCAATTCTCATTTGTCCAGAACGCCTACTCGTTCGGCTTTGCCGTGATGGCAGCTGCAACGCTGTTTTTCTGGCTAATGAAATCCGAAATTGCGCCTGCATACCGCCTTGCCGTCACCATCACCGGCCTGGTGACAGCAGTGGCTGCCTACCATTACTTCCAGATCATGACATCCTGGGGAGCCGCCGCTGATATCACCTCCGGCGAAGTGCTTTCGACGGGCCAACCCTTCAACCAGGCCTATCGCTACGTTGACTGGCTGTTGACCGTACCGCTGCTGCTCATCGAGCTGATTCTGGTCATGCGTCTCTCGCAGCAAGAGACCATCAAGAAATCCACCGTCCTCGGCGGCGCGGCCGCATTGATGATCATCCTGGGCTATCCGGGTGAGGTCTCCGAAACGGGCGGCCTGCGGTTCGTTTTCTGGGTGCTCTCGATGATTCCGTTCGTCTTCATCGTTCACCAGCTGGTGGTGGGGCTCAAGGGGTCCATTGATTCACAGCCGGAAAGCGTGAAGAAGCTGGTCAACATCTCCATCTACCTGGTCATCGGCTCATGGCTCTTCTACCCGATTGTCTACCTGTTCCCGCTGGTAGGCCTGACGGGCGGTGCCGCCATTACTGCCCTTGAAGTTGGCTACACCGTGGCCGATATCGTGGCCAAGGCCGTCTTTGGTGTCTTCATCTTCATGATTGCCGTGCGCAAGTCGAAGCTGGAAGCCGAGACGAAGCCGGTCAGTGACCCGTCCTGAATCTGCCGGTGATGTAACGCAGCTTGACGTCGTATAGACAGCCTTATCATGCAGTTCCAGTGATTGGCTCGATGCTCAAGCTGGATGTTCGGGGCTCAGTGACCAGAAACGGTCGCGAGCCCCTATATCCTTACACTGGTCGAAAGGATGTTGGCATGGCTCCTGCGATATCAAACCGTCACGCTGCCAATTTCCACCTTGCTCATGACAATGAGACGTCTGGATCGTTGCCAGACCACGATTCAGGCTCGCTGGAACACTTGGAAGCAACAAGGCAACAGATTGATGAAGAGCTGATTCTGGTCAAGGGCTTGATGCGAGAAAGCCTCGGTGCTCCCGAGGCATGGCCGGCAGTTGCCGCAAGTCTCTATCATCTCGACACCGGTGGCAGCTATTTACGTGCACGCTTTGCGCTGATGAGCGGAATCGCTTATGGCGCCACTCTCACCCATCGCACGGCAGCCGCGGCAGCAACGGAGCTGGTTCATAATGCCTCTCTGGTCCACGATGACATATGCGATGGAGACACAAGTCGCCGGGGACAACTCAGCGTCTGGCAGAGGGACAATCCTGCCGTGGCGCTCTGTAGCGGTGACCTGCTGCTCACAGCGGCGTTCCGCGTTGCGCTGAGAAGCGACAGCGCCGATCACTGCATGTCACTGGTGAAACTGCTGACGGATCGGGTCAGCCAAGTGGTGGCTGGACAGAGCATCGAAGTTGCCGACCCTTGTCCACAAGAAGGCATAACGCTCAGTGATTACCTGGAAGCGACGTTGGCAAAGACGTCGCCCCTGATTGCCCTGCCCCTGGAGGCCGGTGCCATGGGGGGAACACTCTCTGCTGCACAGCAGGCGCTCTTGCTGCGTTTTGCCAATGCCGTGGGGCTTTCGTACCAGATCATCGACGATCTGGACGATGTCGATATCAACGTCGACTCGTTACACCGCCATGACTCAAGCACACACCACCGCTATCATGCCTGGGCCTGGCACGGGTCACGGCGGCAGGCGTACCCCCCCTACGCCTTGCGGGATACCATGCAGCGGGCCCTGAAGCATGCGGATGCTGCCCTGACAAGAGCCGAAAGACTGAAAGCGGAATTTCCAACGCTTCTTGCCCACATGCTCAACGACATTATCGACACTTTGCGCCGGCGCCTGAGAGCTCACCAGGCGACCATCCTTACCCTGTCCCGCGACCTACACCAAGGCGCCATTGCATGAATAAAGCCGCAGACGCTCTCATCCTTGCCGAAGACAGTGCGGTACAGCACCTGCCGCAGGACGATGAATCGACAAGAGGAAAAGCCATCGTCATAGGGTCCGGATTTGGCGGCCTTGCCGTCGCTATCCGCTTGCTGGCTGATGGCTGGGAGGTAGAGCTACTCGAGCGCCACAAGGATCTGGGAGGGCGCGCCCGGGTCTTCCATCTTGACGATATCGCGTTCGATGCAGGCCCTACCGTCATCACGGCGCCTTTCCTCTTCGAGGAGCTGTTCGGGTTGCTCGGCGAGCGTTTCGACGAGCATGTCACGTTACTCCCGGTGGAGCCCTTCTACCGGATGGAGTACGCGGACGGCAGTCATTTCAATTATAGCGCCAGCATCGACGCGACCGTGGCAGAAATCGATCGACTCTCACCCGGAGAAGGTGACGCCTACCACAGCTTCCTGGCGGCCACAGAGGCGATGTATCAGCGTGGCTTTGTTGACCTGGCAGAGCAGCCGTTCACGCGGGTCGTCGACATGTTGCGCGTGCTTCCTGACCTCGTTCGTCTGCGGGCGGACATCAGCCTCCACGGGTTTGTGTCTCGCTTCTTCAAGGATGACCGTTTACAGCGCGCCTTTTCCGTCCCATCACTGCTGGTCGGGGGACATCCTTACAAGACATCGTCACTCTACGGGCTCATTCATGCCCTGGAGCGGCGTGGCGGTGTGTGGTACCCCAAGGGAGGGACCGGCGCCCTGGTCTCGTCACTGGCCGAACTCTTCAAGCGCCATGGCGGCGTTATCAGCACCCAACAGCATGTCTGTGCGATGACAGTGGAAGGCAAGCAGGTCACTGGTGTCGAGACCGCCGATGGCACTCATCGGTCGGCAGACATCGTGGTCAGCAACGCCGACCCCCTCCACGTCTATGAGCACTGGCTACCCATGGGACCGTGGGGACGCAGCCTGAATGCATGGCGTCGCCGTATGAAACAGTCGATGGGACTGATGGTTGTCTATTTCACCACCCGTCGCACCTACAGTGAGCTGGAACATCATACGATCGTGTTCGGGGATACCTTCCGCGAGATTCTTGATGCCATTTTCGACAGGCATGAACTGGTAGATGATCTCAGCCTCTATCTCCACCGACCCGGAGCCACCGACCCCGATATGGCTCCCGAGCAAGGAGATGCCTTCTACGTGCTGGCCCCCGTCCCCAACCTGAAGGGAGGGCATGACTGGGACACGCTGGAACCACAGCTGACCCGGCAGATAATGAAGATGCTGGCAGAGCGGGTGATGCCCGACCTGTTCGAACAGCTTGGCGAGACGCATGCGGTTTCCCCTCGCTACTTCCATCAGGAACTCTCGAGCCCCTTCGGCAGCGGCTTTTCCATTGCCCCTACGCTGACGCAGTCCGCCGGGTTGCGTTTCCACAACCAGTCACCCCATTTCAGTAATCTCTACTTTGTCGGCGCGGGAACGCACCCGGGCGCCGGCGTACCCGGTGTGGTGAGCTCCGCCGCCGTCGTGGAGCGGCTGGTAAAACAGAACCAGTCAGCCCGACCGCAGCAGACAGCCGATAAGCCGTTGGCACCATGACAACAGACGCTCACGCGCAGGCAACGCTGCGACATCACAGCAAGAGCTTTTACTGGGCCGGCAGGTTCCTCTCCCGAGAGGAGCTGGACAAGGGTGCCCGCCTTTACCGCATCTGCCGCCAGGTTGATGACTGGGCCGACAACGCGGACTCCCGCGCGGAATCCCGACAGGCGCATCGCCGATTGATCGCCCTGCACGACAGCCTGTCGGGCAGTCACGGCGATGCAGTCCTGTCGTCGCTCTCGGTTGACGAGGCCCGCCAGGTTGTCGACCTGCAGGCCCACATCAGGAATCTCTTCGGCAACGACCCCGTCTCGATCCAGGCAATGCGCGACCTGCTGCTCACCATGATGGGGGATCTTTCGCTCGTCAGAATCGACGATGACACGGAACTGCTGGGCTACGCCTACGGTGCGGCTGGCACCGTAGGGGTCATGATGTGTCACTGCCTCGAGGCGCGCGAGATTGACGCCGCACGTGCCTTTGCCATCGATATGGGCATGGCCATGCAGATGACGAATATCGCGCGCGATGTCCTGGAAGATGCCCAGCGCGACAGAATCTATCTGCCACGCATCTGGATGACCCGGGAAGTCAGCGCCGAATCGATTTGCCGGGGTGACACCGACGCCCGGCACGCCGCATGGATGGCAGTGAAAAAACTGGTGGCGCGGGCAGAGCACTACTACGCCAGCGGCTGGGAAGGCCTGGCCTACCTACCGCCGCGTCCTCGACTCGCCATTGCCGTGGCCTGCCGGGTGTATCGCGATATCGGTCGCCGCATTCTGAGCATGGAGGAGGATCGATACTGGGCGAGCCGCGTAACGGTGCCGAAGATAGGAAAGGCCCACCAAAGCCTGCTGGCCCTGACGCAAGTGCCCTGGCGGAACACCTCCCCGAGCCACGACAGTCGACTTCACGAGCCCCTGCACAGGCGGCTTACGTCCTTCTACCCCTCGCGAGACACGCCACGATGACGCGGATGCCGGATACCGATGTCGCCATCATCGGAGCCGGGCTGGCGGGCCTCAGCATTGCTACCTGGCTGGCCGAAAGCGGCGACGGGGCAACGCTACCAAGAGTGACGCTGATTGAACCTCGCCTGGAAGACGCCAATGACCATACCTGGTGCTTCTGGGATCAGCAGCCTCACCCATTCCGGGAAGCCATCTGCCACCGATGGCCGCGTTGGCGCCTGCATCACAACGGCCGGGTGGTGGAGCGCGAGGATCAACAGGCGTGCTACGCCATGATCTCCGAGGATGCGCTGCGCACAACGGCCTACCGCAAACTGCAAGACGTCAACGAGTTCGACGTCAAGCGTGGCATTCATGTCCGTTCGATTTCACCCGGCCGCGACTTTCTTGACGTGGAGACGTCGCGAGGATCCCTGGAGGCACGGCTGGTCGTCGATACACGCCCCCCCTCCCTGTCATCATTGTCTCGACGGCAGGGGATGTGGCAGGTCTTCCATGGCCTGGAACTGGAGGTTCCATGCCATGGCGTCGATGTGACGACGGCCACCTTGATGGACTTCCAGCCCTCGACCGACAGCATCGAGTTCATCTATCTCCTGCCGCTTTCATCCACTCGGCTACTGGTGGAATGGACATGCTTTCACGTCGATCGCGAGGCACCGACGTGCAGAGAGCTTCTGACACCGGAAGGCCTGCCCGACCGGCTTGCGCATTGGCTACACCAGCATCTGACGGACTGGACGGTGATCCGGCACGAAACAGGGTGTCTGCCCATGATGCCGGTCCGTCCCCCCACGCTGGACAGCCGCTACCTGGCAGCCGGGGTGCGAGGAGGATGGATGCGGCCATCGACGGGCTACTCCTTCGAGACATGCCAGCGGGGCGCCCGAGCGGTATCGGAACAGCTGCTTCAGGCTGCCGCCACCGGTCATTGGCAGCTGTCGGCGCCCCGCTTGCGCGCGCCCGTACTGACCTGGATGGACAAGGTGTTTCTGCATGCGCTGCGCAGGCAACCCGAGCGAGCTCCCGAGTGGTTCATGCAGATGTTTGGTGCCACGCAGGCAGCGCAGCAGCGACGCTTTCTGGGTGATACGCCGGGCTGGATCGACATGCTGGCCATGATGCGAGCCTTGCCGTCCGCGCCCTTCCTCAAGGCCGCCCTGGCCATGGCGATATTCCCCACCGGGCGCTGACGTCAGATAACCGTTCAACTCACCGGAGGGTTCCATGCCAGCCGATACGCCATTCTCCCTGCCCGGCTGGGCAGTCCACAGCGGCAAGCGCCATCGCCATGGGATCATCATGGCGGCCATCTTGCTGACGGTGATGGCGGCGTGGCTGCCGGAGATGACGCTGGCGCAGCAGTTCTGGATCGTACTGCTGCCAGTGATGGCCTTCGGCATGTCCCACGGGGGAGCCGATCCGATCATCATGACCGATCTCAAGCAGACGCTGGGCCGAGGCAATTCGCTGTGGCTGGGAAGCTATTGTCTTCTCATGCTACTGGCCATCGCGTTTATCTGGTGGCAGCCCGAACTGGCACTGGCGGGCTTCCTGCTGACGTCCGTGGCGCACTTCGCCACGACAGACATTCCGTTCCTTCCGCCGGGAGCATCACGCCTGGCCGCCTGGTTGAGCGGCAGCCTGCCCATCGTGGGCCCCATGGCGGGCCATGCCGAGCAGGTGGCGGTGATGTTTGCCTGGCTGTTGCAGTACGACCCCATCGCGCTGGTGACGGTCGTCCAGATAACCGGATACGCACTGCTGGCCATATGGATCGTGCTGTTTGCCGTGGCAATCGTCACCACCCGGCAAGCGGGCCGGCTACCCGTGCTGATCGAGTTGAGCACGCTGGCTGCCGTATCGGTGCTGCTTCCTCCCCTCCTGGCGTTCGCGTTCTATTTCTGCGCCATCCACAGCATCCGGCATTTCATCATGCTGATGACCTCGCTGCGGGCCAGGCAGGTAGATGTTGATATCAGGAAGCTGGCGAGGCTCGCAACTCCCGCAACGCTCGGGGCGATAGTCCTGAGCCTTGGCGCCTGGTGGTTTCTGTTCGAGATGCAGCCAGACCGGGAAATGGCCTGGTTGTCAGAAGGCGTGAGGGTCATGTTCTGGGGGCTGGCCGTCCTCACCGTTCCGCATGCCTTGCTGGTGGCACTGTGGTCGCCCCCTGTCACCTCGCGCAGCCCCTCGCAAAGCCCCTAGCCGCCGGACTTCCATCGACCCGCTGACATGACGGGAAGGGTGGCCCATCTCGCCCCCCGCTGTGGCAACATAAGGGGACTGTCATCTCCGGCACCCAGCGAAGGAACCGCGCCATGCCCGCCCTCGACGACTCCTCCCTGCAGCCCGGTTTTATGGTAATCCACGGCAATCGTCTGGAGGCGCTGCGTGGTCTGGCGGTGGAGTGGATGCGCCGCCACCCGCTGGGGCCGCTGGAGAACGAGACCATCCTGGTGCAGAGCAACGGGATCAGCCAGTGGCTGAAGCTGGCACTGGCCGAGGACAAGGCCAACGGCGGTGCCGGCATCGCCGCGGCACTCGACGTGACCCTGCCGGCGCGCTTCCTGTGGCAGGCCTACCGGGGCGTGCTCGGTGAGAGTGACGTCCCGCCGGTCTCCCCCTTCGACAAGCCGCGGCTGCTGTGGCGGCTGATGCGCCTGCTGCCCGCGCTGCTGGACACCCCCGTCTTCGCTCCCCTGGCGCGCTTTCTGGCCGAGGACGACGACCTGCGCAAGCGCCACCAGCTGGCCGAGCGCCTGGCCGACCTCTTCGACCAGTACCAGGTCTACCGGGCCGACTGGCTGTCCGCCTGGGCGGCCGGGGACGACGTGATCCTCACCGCCCGGGGCGAGGCCCGCTCCCTCGACGAGGCGCAACGCTGGCAGGCCGAGCTGTGGCGGGCGCTGCGTAATGACATGTCATACACTCAGGGAGAAACGGGCCTCGCTTCCAGCCGCGCAACGGTGCATGCCCGCTTTCTCGAGGCGTGCCAGGGGCTCGACTCAGCCAACCCGCCACCTGGGCTGCCGCGCCGGGTCATCGTCTTCGGCATCTCTTCGCTGCCCGCCCAGACCCTGGAGGCCCTGGCCGCCATGGCGCAGGTCAGCCAGGTGCTGCTCTGCGTGCACAATCCCTGCCGCCACTACTGGGCGGATATCATCGAGCACAAGGACCTGCTCCGCGCGGAACGCCGGCGCCAGCAGCGCCGCCCCGGCATGCCGGCAGAGCTCGCCGAGACCGAACTTCACCTGCATGCCCAGCCCCTGCTGGCCGCCTGGGGCAAGCAGGGCCGGGACTATCTGCGCCTGCTGGATGAGTTCGACGAGCAGCAGGCCTACCGCGGCCTGTTCGAGGGCGAGGCCCTGCGTATCGACCTCTTCGACTCGCCGCTGGGTGAAGGGGAAAGTGACGCCGAGCCCAGCCTGCTGCGCCAGCTGCAGGACGACATCCTCGAGCTGCGCCCGCTCGCCGAGACCCGCGACACCTGGCCCCCCGTGGACCCGGCCCGCGACCGCTCTCTGCGCTTCCAGGTCGCCCACAGTGCCCTGCGCGAGGTGGAGATCCTCCACGACCAGCTGCTGGCCGCCTTCAGCGAGGACCCGACCCTCAAGCCCCGCGATATCCTGGTGATGGTGCCCGACGTCGACCATTACGCCGCTGCGGTGCAGGCGGTATTCGGCCGCCTCGATGCAGACGACCCGCGCCATCTTCCCTTCACCCTCTCCGACCAGGCCAGCCGCCACCGCCTGCCGCTGTTCATCGCCCTCGAACAGCTGCTGCGCCTGCCGGAGCTGCGCCTCTCGGTAAGCGACCTGCTCGACCTGCTGGAGGTGCCGGCGGTGCGTGCGCGCTTCGGCATCCATGAGACCGGCCTGCCCACCCTGCGCCGCTGGATCGAGGGCGCCGGCATCCGCTGGGGGCTCGACGCCCGCCAGCGCCAGAGCCTCGACCTGCCGGAAGGCCTCACCGCCAACACCTGGGCCTTCGGTCTGCGCCGGCTGCTGCTGGGCTATGCGGTGGGCAGCGCCGCCGACGGCCCCTGGCAGGGCGTGGAGCCCTTTGATGACATCGGCGGGCTCGAGGCGGCACTCGCCGGCCCGCTGGTCACGCTGATCGACACCCTGGAAGCCCAGTGGCAGACGCTTGCCGACCCCTGTGATGTGACCACCTGGGGCGAGCGGCTGCGCGGCCTGCTGGAGGCCTGCTTTATGGCCGATTCCGACCAGGACCTGATGGCGCTGACCCGTCTGGAGCAGGCGCTGGACGCCTGGCAGGAGAGCGCCGAGGAGGCCGACCTCAGCGAGCCCCTGCCGCTCTCGGTGGTTCGCGAGCACTGGCTCGCCCAGGTGGACGAGGCGAGCCTCTCCCAGCGTTTTCTGGCCGGGGCGGTGAACATCGCCACCCTGATGCCGATGCGCGCCATTCCATTCCGCCACGTCTGCCTGCTGGGCATGAACGACGCCGACTACCCGCGCACCCAGCGCCCGCTGGACATCGACCTGATGGCCCAGGACTACCGCCCCGGCGACCGCTCGCGCCGCGAGGACGACCGCTACCTCTTCCTGGAGGCGCTGCTCTCCGCCCGCGACCGGCTGAGTATCAGCTGGGTGGGGCGCAGCATCGTCGACAACAGCGAGCAGCCGCCCTCGGTGCTGCTCGGCCAGCTGCGCGACCACCTCGCTCGCGGCTGGACGCTGGCGGATGTCGAGGGCAAGCACGACAACGAGCAGGACGCAGGCAAGGCGCTGCTGGCCGCCCTGACCACCGAGCATCCGCTGCAGCCCTTCAGCATCGACTATTTCCGGAAAGGTTCTGCGTTGACCACCTACGCCCACGAGTGGCGCGAACTGCACCGCCCCGATACCGGGCCAGCGCCGGCCGCGGAGCCGGCGCTGGCTCCCTTCCGCCAGGACAACCCGCTTACCTTGGTCCAACTCGGCAACTTCCTCAAGACCCCGGTGCAGACCTTCTATAACACCCGGCTAAAGGTACACCTGGAAATTGATGCCATGGAGCGGCGCGACCACGAGCCCTTCACCCTTGGCGGCCTCGACCACTGGCAGCTGCAGCACGCACTGATCGAGGCGAGCCGCGAGGCGGTGGAGGCCGGCGAGCCCCATGAACCCAGCATGCTGGCCACCCTGGAGCGCCTCGAGCGCCAGGGGCGCCTGGCCATGGGCGGCTTCGCCGAGCGCATGCGCGACAGCCTCGTCGAGCCCATGGAGACCCTCTTCGCCGACTACCGCCGGGTGCTCGACGAATGGCCCCACGCCATGGAGGAGCCGCTCACCGTCTCGCTTAAGCTTCGAGAAGAGCGTCATCCGACACAGGGCGATGGTCTGCAGCTGGAGGACTGGCTGGGCGAGCTGCGCGTCAATGACGCCATGGAGCGCTGCCGGGTGCTGCTCACCACCAGCAGCCTGGTCAACAAGGGCAAGTACCACTGGAAGCACTGGCTCATCCCCTGGGTCGCCCACCTGGCCGGCCAGCTCGAGGGGCCCATGACCACCCGGCTGCTCTCCCGGGCCGGCGGCGGCACTCTCACCCCGCTGCCCGCCGAGGAAGCCCGCGACCACCTCGCCGTCATCGCCGCGGCCTGGCAGCGCGGCATGGCCACGCCGCTGCCCCTGGCCCGCGATACCGCCTTCGCCTGGCTGGAAAATGGCGGCACGCCCCAGGCCATGGCCCGCTGCCTCGCCGGCGAAGCCTCCGAAGAGGACAACAAGGCCTGGAAGGCCGCCAACACGGTTTTCTATGGCAGCGGCTTCAACAACGACCACGGCGAGCGCGGCCGCGACCCCTACCTGCTGCGCCAGTGGCCCGAGCTTGAGGCCATGCTTCGCTCACCGGAGAGCGGTGGCTTCGCCGAGCTGGCCGAACGTCTCTACGCCCCGCTGCTGCGGGCGGTGAAGAAGCCGAAGGAGAAGAGATGAGCGGCACGCCTCCGATCCTCGACCCGATCCACCTGCCGCTTACCGGCAGCCGGCTGATCGAGGCCAGCGCCGGCACCGGCAAGACCTTCACCATCGCCCTGCTCTATGTGCGCCTGGTGCTGGGCCCGCGGGACAACGCAGACGCCGAGAGCTTCCCCCGCGCCCTCACCCCGCCGGAGATCCTGGTGGTCACCTTCACCAACGCCGCCACCCGAGAGCTGCGCGACCGCATCCGCGCCCGGCTGGTGGAAGCTGCGGATGCCTTCCTAAGCTCCCCTTGGGGTCAGACCCCAAAGTCCACTGAAGGGTCTGACCCCTTGCTGGCCCTGCGCGACAGCTACCCGGAGGAGCGCTGGCCGGCCTGCGCGCGCCGCCTGCAGTTGGCCGCCGAGTGGATGGACGAGGCCGCGGTCTCCACCATCCACGCCTGGTGCCACCGCATGCTCCGCGAGCACGCCTTCGAGAGCGGCAGCCTCTTCTCGCTGGAGATGAACCTCGATCAGTCCGAGCTGGAGCTCGAGGTCGCCCGGGACTACTGGCGCAGCTTCTACTACGCCCTGGACGCCGAGGCACTGGCGGTGGTCACCCGCTACTGGGAGACCCCCGACGCCCTGGCCGAAGACGTGCGCCGCCTGCAGGGCGACGCCGACCTGCTGCCCGACGCCCCGCCCCCCGCCGGCGCCCTGGCCGCCATGCAGGCCGAGCGTGCCCGCGCGCTGGACGAGCTCAAGGCGCCGTGGCCCGCCTGGGTGGATGCGCTCTCGGAAGCGCTGGAAACTGGCGCCGCCGCCAAGGCCTTCGACCAGCGCAAGCTCAACAGCAAGAGTCGCGCGGACTGGCTGGCCAGGCTGCGCGACTGGGCCAACGACCCCGAGCTCGCCACCCCGGCGCTGACCGACACTGCCTGGAAGCGCCTGACGCCGGCGGGCATCACCGAGATCTGGAAGCAGGGCGAGCCCCTGGAGCACCCCGCCCTGCACGCCCTGGCCGAGCTGCCGAGCCAACTCGAGGCCCTGCCCGACGCCCACGCCGACCTGCTGGCCCACGCCGTGCGCTGGATGAGTGAGCGGCGAGAGCGCATGCAGCAGCGCCGCGCCGAGCTCGGCCCCGACGACCTGCTTGAGCGCCTCGACCGTGCCTTCGTCGGCTCCTCCGGTGAGGCGCTGGCGGCGCACGTGCGCCGTCAGTTTCCGGTGGCCCTGGTGGACGAGTTCCAGGACACCGACCCGGTGCAGTATCGACTCTTCGACCATGTCTACCGGCTGGCCGAGGCCCCCGATCCCGATGCCCCCAGCGGTGTTCTGCTGATCGGCGACCCCAAGCAGGCGATCTACGCCTTCCGCGGCGCGGATATCCACACCTACCTGCAGGCGCGCCGCGACACCGCCGGTCGCCACGTCACCCTGGGCACCAACTTCCGCTCGTCCACCGCCAT
This sequence comes from Pseudomonadota bacterium, assembly GCA_051751685.1. Classification (GTDB taxonomy): domain Bacteria; phylum Pseudomonadota; class Gammaproteobacteria; order Pseudomonadales; family Halomonadaceae; genus Halomonas. The sequence continues at coordinate 140,690 of JBNJLE010000008.1, forward strand.
GGTGGAGGCGGTCAACCGGGTGTTCCGCTTCGCCGAATCCCACCCCGCCGGCCGCGGCGCCTTCCTGTTCCGCTCGCCCCAGGGCGACAACCCGGTGCCCTTCCTGCCGGTGGCCGCGAAAGGCCGCAAGGACTCGCTGACCCGCGATGGCACGCCACTACCCGCCATGACGCTATGGCACCTCAAGGGCGACGACGAGGACATGAGCAAGGGCGCCTACTTCAAGGAGATGGCCGCGCGCTGCGCCACCCGAATGGCCGCGCTGCTGCGCGAGGGCCAGCAGGGCCGCACCGGCTTCAGCGAAACCGGCAAGCCTTTCCGCGCGCTCAAGCCCTCGGATCTCGCCGTGCTGGTCAACAACGCGGGCGAGGCCAGGGCGATCCGAGGCGCGCTGCTCCAGCGCGGGATCCGCAGCGTCTATCTCTCCGACAAGGAGGGCGTCTTCGAGACCCCGGCGGCCCTGGAGCTGGAGGTGTGGCTGGCCGCCTGCGCCGAGCCCGACAGCGAGCGGCGCCTGCACGCCGCCCTGGCCATGTCCAGCCTGGGAATGGGCCTCAATGATCTCGACGCCCTGCAGCACGACGAGCTGGCCTGGGAAGAGCGGGTGCTGCAGTTCCGGGCCTACCACCGCCAGTGGCAGCGCCAGGGCGTGCTGCCCATGCTGCACCGGCTGCTGGCAGACTTCGCCGTGCCCACCCGGCTGCTGAAGAGCGCCAGCGGCGAGCGGCACCTGACCGACCTGCTGCACCTGGGCGAGCTGTTGCAGCAAGCCGGCGCCGAGCTCGACGGCGAGCACGCCCTGCTGCGCCACCTCAGCGAGGCGCGCGCCCAGCCCCCGGCGCAGGCCGACACCCACCGCCTGCGCCTGGAGAGCGACGCCGATCTGGTGCAGGTGATCACCATCCACAAGTCCAAGGGGCTCGAGTATCCGCTGGTCTTCCTGCCCTTTATCTGCGCCTTCCGCGAGAAGAAGGCCGGCGACCTGCCGCTCACCTGGCACGACCACCAAGGGCGGCGCCACCTCTCCCTGGCGCCCGACGAAACGGTGCTGGCCCGGGCCGACGACGAACGCCTGGGGGAGGATCTGCGCAAGCTCTACGTGGCCCTGACCCGCGCCCGCCACGCCACCTGGTTGGGCATCGCCCCGCTCAAGGGGCTGGAACGCAGCGCCATCGGCCAGGTGCTCACCGCCGGCGCGCCGATCACGTCAGACGGCCTGCTCGATGCCCTCTTTCCCCTTGCCCAGGGAGCCCCGGAGACCGAGTTGCACGTAGCGTCGGCGCCCGAACCCGACGACCAAATGGTGCCCATCGAGACGAACGGCGAGGCCCTGCGCGAGGCGCTCACGCCGGCACGCCGCGCCCGCGAGCACTGGTGGATCGCCAGCTACTCGGCACTGCGCCTGGGCGGCGAGCGCATTGGTAAAGCGGACGCGGAGCACGAAACGGCGCTAACGCCCGAGACCATGTTACCGATGGAACCTGAAACCGCTCTTGAGGCCACCGCCCGGGAGTTGCGTGACGAGCCCCAGGACACGGCCCAATCGCCAGCGCCAACCAGCGGGGCACCACTCCATCGCTTCCCCCGCGGCCCGGCAGCGGGCACCTTTTTGCACGGCCTGCTGGAGTGGGCCGGCCGCGAAGGCTTCGCGTCGCTGGCCGCCGACCCCGAGCGCCTCGACGACACCCTGGCGCGACGCGCCAATCTGCGCGGGTGGCGCGAGCGCATCCCGGCGCTGCAGGCATGGCTGCGCGGGTTGCTGGAAAGCGAGCTGCCGATGCCGAGCGCCCCCGAGGGGCCGGTGGCCCCGCTGCGCCTCGACGGGTTGGAAAGCGCCCACTATCAGGTGGAACTGGAGTTCTGGTTCGCCGCCCACCAGGTCGACACCGCCCGCCTGGACGCCCTGGTGAGCGCCCACACCCTGGGCGGTGTCGCCCGGCCGGCGCTGGAACGGGATCGGCTCAACGGCATGCTCAAGGGCTTTATCGACCTGGTGGTGGAGCACGAGGGGCGCTTTTACGTGCTGGACTGGAAGTCCAACCACCTGGGTCGCGATGACGACGCCTACTCCGAGGCGGCCATGGCCGAGGCGGTGCGCGAGAAGCGCTACGACCTGCAGTACTGCCTCTACCTGCTGGCCCTGCACCGCCTGCTCCAGTCGCGGCTGCCGGACTACGACATCGACCGCCATCTGGGCGGGGCACTCTATGTGTTCCTGCGCGGCCAGCACGCCCCCTCCCGCGGCGTGTACGGCGAGCGCCCATCCCGCGAGCTGATCGAGGCGCTGGACGCCCTGTTCCGCGCCCCCGAGACCGCCAACGCCGTGGAGGCACAGCCATGAGTGACCCCTCACCCACCGCCGATGCCGCCACCGCCGACGCCCTGCGCGATCCACAAGCGCTGTTCGCCCTGCTCGACCGCTGGGTAACCCGCGGCTGGCTGCGCGCCCTGGACCGCGCCTTCGCCGCCTTCCTCGCCCGCGAGGTGCCCGACGCCTCCGCCCCGCTGCTGCTGGCCGCAGCACTGGCCAGCCACCAGCTCGGTCGCGGCCATGTCTGCCTGGACCTGGCACAGACCCTGGCCGAACCGGACCTGGCCCTCTCCCTGCCGCCGGAAGGCGACAGCCTGGAGGACCCGCCGCCGCGGCCCAGCCAGCTGCTCGCCGAACTCACCCTCACCGACTGGCAGGCAGCCCTCGCTCACCCGCTGATCATCGGCCACGGCCCGGGCAATACCCCGCTGGTGCTCGATGGCACCCGGCTCTACCTGCGCCGCTACTGGCACCACGAGCGCTCCATCCAGCACCACATCGCCGCCAGACTGAGCGATGCAATTCCTTGTGGGAGCTCAGCTTTGCTGCGCGATGGCGCCGATAGGCGCCCGGATCAAGCCACCAATGCTGCAGACACCGCCACCCTGTCCAAAGCCCTCGACGCCCTCTTCCCTGCCAGCACCACCCTGGATTGGCAGAAGGCCGCCTGCGCCCTGGCCGCCCGTTCACCTTTCGCCGTGATCACCGGCGGCCCCGGCACCGGCAAGACCACCACCGTGGTCAAGCTGCTCGCCCTGCTGCAGACCCTGGCGCTGGGCGACGGCCGCCGCCCACTGCGCATCCGCCTGGCTGCCCCCACCGGCAAGGCCGCCGCACGCCTCAACGAATCCATCGCCGGGCAGGTCTCCGGCCTCGACCTTAGCGCCCTTGCGCCCTTGCTGGTTACCCCTGAGGAGGCCAAGAGCACCAACCCATTGTGGGAGCGCACTTCAGTGCGCGAAATCGGTGTCGAGGCACTGCGCAAGGCGATTCCCACCAACGTCGCCACCCTGCACCGCCTGCTGGGCTCACGCCCCGACACCCGCCACTTCCGCCACAACGCCCGCAACCCCCTGCCCCTGGACGTGCTGGTGGTGGACGAGGCCTCCATGGTCGACGTGGAGATGATGGCCGCCCTGCTCGACGCCCTGCCGCACCGGGCCCGCCTGGTGCTGCTGGGCGACAAGGACCAGCTCGCCTCGGTGGAAGCCGGCTCGGTGCTGGGCGACCTGTGCGCCCGCGCCGAAGGCGGCCACTACACCCCGGCCACCGCCGACTGGCTCGCCGAAGCCACCGGCCAGGCGCTGCCGCCCGAGATGCTCGACGCCGCGGGCGCCCCGCTGGACCAGGCCATCGCCATGTTGCGGGTCAGCCACCGCTTCGACGCCGAGAGCGGCATCGGCCAGCTGGCCAGCGCGGTGAACCATGAAGAACAGGCGTCAGGCCGCGACGCTCCGGTCAGGGGGAAGCGCGCCGCGATCCGCAGCGTTCTTGGCCACGGCTACGCCGACCTCTCCCATCTGAAGCTCGACACCGATGGCGACCGCAACCTGGAACGCCTGGTGGTTTCGGGCCACGCCGAGGGCTTCCCCCGGGAAGGCGAGAACCGCATGCTGCGCGGCCAGCCGCTGCCGCCGCCGGTGGGCTATCGCCACTATCTCGAGATCATGAAGACCGCCGCGCCCACCACTGGAGCAGACGGCGAGATCGACCGCGAGGCTCTGGACGACTGGGCCCGCGCGGTGCTGACCGCCCACGGCCAGTTCCAGCTGCTCTGCGCTCTGCGCCGCGGCCCCTGGGGCGTGGAGGGGTTGAACGAGCGCATCCGCGCCGCCCTGGAGAAGGACGGGCTGATCGACACCGGCGACGGCCGCCGGCTCTGGTACCCCGGCCGGCCGGTGCTGGTGACGCGTAACGACTACGGCCTGGGGCTGATGAATGGCGATATCGGCATCACCCTGGCGCTGCTGCAGCCCTCGGGCGAGGGCTCCGCTCACCGGGGCCCGGCGCTGCGCGTCGCCTTCCCCGCCGGCGACGGCAGCGGCCAGATCAAGTGGGTGCTGCCCAGCCGCCTGCAGGCGGTAGAGACGGTCTTTGCCATGACGGTGCACAAGTCCCAGGGCTCGGAGTTCACCCACACCGCCCTGCTGCTCCCCGACACCCCCAACCCGATTCTCACCCGAGAGCTGGTCTACACCGGCATCACCCGCGCCCGCCACTGGCTCACCCTGGTCGAGACCGGGCGCGGCCAGCTGCTGGACGCGGTGGAGCGGCGCGTGATGCGGGTAAGTGGACTGGGAACAGGATGAGCCGTGGAAGCCACCGGTTTTACCGCCATCCTGCATCCTCTATATTGCACCGGGCCCGGTGACGGGTCGCTCACCGCGAATGCAGGGCGGTGACATTTTCAATCACACCAGGACAGGGAGAGTCGGCCTTTGTCGTCACTCAGCACGAGAGACCGGTTGAACCGGCTGACCGGCCAATTTCGCGACCCCGTCAGGGAAGCGATGTATCGCCGAGAGATCGCCCCTCGGGTTCGACGCGAATCCTGCGTGACGCTGATCGTGGCGGCCCTGGTCTTCGGCATGTTCGCCATCTCCGACTACCACTATATCGGCGCAAGCACCGAGCTCACCCTGCTGCTGGCCATGCGTCTGGTGGTGGTGCTCGCCTGCCTGACGCTGGCCTTCGTGATCGGACGCCTCGGCGACTACAACTGCCGGATGTGGCTGCACACCCTGCCCCTGTGGATACTGGCGACGGCCATCATCCTGATCGTCCCCCTGCGCCCCGAGAGCCTTGCCACCCAGGTCACCGCGGTGGTGGTGGCCACTATTGCGTTCTACCTGCTGATCCCCAACCTGCTGCCCGTGGTGACCATCGCCAGCCTCTACCTGAGCCTGGGCTTCCTGGCCGCGGCGGTGACGGTGGCCGATATTCCTGCCGTGGTCGTGCTGCGCATCTCGCTGCTGCTGATCATGACCAACGCCGTGGGGTTCTTCGCCTTGCTGCGCCTGGAAACGCTGCAGCGCAGACAGTTCGCGCTTCTGGAGGAGGAGCGGGTTCAAAACCGCCAGCTGGTCGAGGAGATCGCCCACCGCAAGTCGCTGGAAGGCCAGCTGCGCAGTGTCGCCGAGCGGGATGGTTTGACCGGCTTGGATAGTCGCGGTCACTTCATGCAGCGGGCCCGGGATCTGCTGAAGCGCGCACAATTCGACCGGTCGCCGTTCAGCCTCTTCATGATCGACGTGGACCACTTCAAGGCCATCAACGATACCTGGGGGCACCGCCAGGGCGACTCGGTGCTCAAGGCGATCGCGGAGACCTGTAAGCACTCTCTCCGTCCCCAGGACGTGATCGGGCGTTTCGGCGGCGAGGAGTTCATCGTCGCCCTGCCGGACACTCACCCCAAGGATGCGCAAATGGTAGCGGAACGGCTGCAGAGAAAGGTCAGCGAGCTGACGGTGATGGAGGCAATGCCCGACCACCGCCTGACCGTCACCATCGGCATCGCCGGGGTCCTCGACGAGGCGACCGACCTGGACGCCCTGATCCACCAGGCCGACCAGGCCCTCTACGCCGGCAAGCACGGCGGCAGGAACCGGGTCGTGATAAGTCAGGAAGCTTAACCAACAGCACCCGCCTCTGGCTCGCCGATCCTTGCCGAACCACACGTGCGTGAGATCCGTCGCCCAGCGTTCATCAGGCCATGACGCGACTGACGGAAGGCTCTTGGCACGCGGTCGAAAGCCTTGTGGCCGCTTGCGCACCTGCCAGCCTTTCAACTGCAGGATGTGCTGGATCGGCTTGCGGTTCTCTCCCAGGACGCACGCCAGGCAGCCTGACGCCTATGATCAACCGATCAGAGTTTAGATGACCTGTCAGGTGGTCCAGAGGATGGGGTCCACTTCAAGACGTAGCTGGGGAACCGCTCCAGGGCCAGCTTCACCCGGGCCGCCAGATCGGCATTCCTCGACCTCAGAGACGGTGAAATCGCGCTGGCGAGCAACTTCAGCGGCCGTGATCTTGCCCTTGAAGATGTCCATGACCACGGCGGCTTTGCGCTTGGCGGTCCATCGCTTGATCGGGCTGTCGTCGCTCATCCTATCCTCCTGATGGCTGCACTATAGCCTGTGCAGCTCAGAGGGGTCACTTCAAAAAGGCCACCTGATGTGGTCAGAAAGTGACCGTTGACGCGATGAATGTGCCGTCATGATCACTTCAGCCGCTCAGAGACAAACTGATCAGCAGTTCCTTAACGCCATTTGAGCTGCCTGATAGCTGTGCTCGATGTCGGCGATGTCGGAGGCTTCCGACGCCCCGCGGCGGCCGGCTTCGGCGATGATGTCCGCGTGTTCGACCAAAGCGACGCGTTGGCTGGACAGGCGGACATTGACCGCGAGCCCCGAAATGATGTTGAGCATCTGGATGATAACCGCGGGGTGGGTGGCTCCGGCTTGCCGGACCTGGTGGAAAGCGACGTCCACGAATCCACGGAAGCTCGACGTACGGCCGACCACGCGCACCACGCCGGTCGCATCGCAAAACACCTCGGGATGGAGGTCCCGCCGCATCAGTTCGCCGAGCGCAGCGCCCAAGCGATCGATAGCGGCAATGGCGGTGAAGGGATCGTTGATGCCCGACGAAAGCGCGCGCACGGCTATTTCGACCAGGTGGCGGATCGAAAACTCCAAATCCTGGACCGGCGTGCGCTCTACTCCGACCAGGATCGCGCCTTCGATCTCGGCCGCCAAATCCGGCCCGAGCAGGCTCCCTGGATAGATATCGGCCTTGTGCGATGCGCGCATAACGAAATGGCCGGCACGGAAGTTCAGGCGGACTACCGCCTTGTGCCGGCCGGCGATTTCCACGAGCCGCTCATACTCGATCGCCTGCACATAGCCTTCACCGGAAAGCCACAAAGAGGCCGCACGTTCATTGAAGTCAGCCGGCAGCACCTCATCCGCCGTCGGCCTCTCGACGAGCGGTTGGCCGTCGTTCGCCACCGGCAGTAGGCGTGAGATCGCATTGCGGAGATCTGTGTCGACACGACGGATCGCCGTATCGGAAATGATCGACCGAGCCAAAATGTGGATAAAAAACAACAGCGCGAACAGGTTGATGAGGGCGAGCGCGGTCCCGAGCGTGACCGCAACGTGCGGCACCGCGGAAATATCGAGTTCGCTGTTGAGGGTGCGAAGTACTAGCAGGCAATAAATAATGGTCATCAGGAAGATGCCGAACACGAGCTGTGTGCGGAGATCGCCCATGAAGTTGCGGACCAGTCGTGGTCCGAGTTGACTGGCGGCGAGCGTCAACACCACCATGGTGATCGATATGACGAGTGTCGCCATTGTGACCATTGAGGAAAAGACGGTCGATAGCAAAGTGCGGGCGTCCTCCGGCCCGCCGCTGTGGAGCCAGAACTGCCGGGCCTGCTCCTCCGACAGGGCGGCATCAAGGTTGAGGGCGAAGAAAGCCAGCCCGAACGCGCCGACAGCCATGAGCGTGGGCACAAACCAGAAGCCGGTCCGCAGGGAGGTCCAGAGATTGTAGAGACGGCTCAGCATGGTCGCCCTCGCAGGAGATAGAGATAGCTGGGACTTGCAAGTTTCCTTCTAGAACACCGGCTTCCGGCTGACGCGGGAGCTTTACCAGATCAATCGCTTGTCAACCTAGATTCATAGAATAACCGCAGCGCTTTGGACCGCACGGTAGTGGCAGGAGGGTCAGCGCCGGTACCCTCCCTGCTTTACCAATGGGATGGAGTCCGCCCCACCCACCTCGTTGCTATTGCGCCACACTAACAGGTGTCGGGGCTATCGCCCTTTCCAAGGCTGAGGAGCGTATCCCATGAACATTACCCGGGTCGGAGTCGATATCGCAAAAACTGTCTTTCACGTGTATGGCGTAGACCGTCATGACCAGGCTCAGTGGCGTGGGAAATACACACGGGACAAGTGGTTACATGCCATCGTCAAGCGTGTCCCGGTGGGTGCCGAAATCGGCATGGAAGCCTGCGCCACCTCTCACTACTGGGCGCGTGAACTTCAGGCCCGTGGCTACCAGGTCAAACTGATCGCGGCGCAGTTCGTGAAGCCCTACGTCAAGAGCAACACGACTGACCGGCTCGACGCCGAGGCGATCTGTGAGGCCATGAGCCGACCGACGATGCGCTTCGTGAAGGTCAAGACGGCGGCTCAACAAGATATCCAGGCAGCGCACCGCATCCGCCATGAGCTGGTTCAGCAACGCACGGCCAAGGCCAACCAGATACGCGGCCTGGTCGGCGAATACGGGCTGGCGGCGCCAGTGGGCATCGGTCAGCTGCGAGCGGCCCTACCACGCTGGCTGGAAGATGCCGAAAACGGCCTGGCCGATGCCTTCCGCGTGCTGCTCGCCGGACTCGCCGACGACCTGCGCTACCTGGATGACCGTATCGCCACGGTCACGGAGAGCATTGAGCGACATGCCCAGACTGACCCGGTGGCGAAACGCCTGATGACCCTCCGGGGTGTCGGCACCATCACGGCCAGTGCGCTGGCCGGCGCCTTGGGCGATGCCCAGGCCTTCAAGCGTGGGCGTGATTTTGCCGCCTCATTGGGTCTGACCCCGCGGCAACACAGCACCGGCGGACGCGACCGCCTGCTGGGGATCAGTAAGCGTGGCGACAGTTACTTGCGCACGTTACTGGTGCATGGCGCTCGGGCGGTGGTGCGCTATACGGGAGGCAAGGAGGACAACCTGAGTCACTGGATCCGGCAGCTGACCGAGCGCAAGCATGTCAATGTGGCGGTGGTTGCCTTGGCCAACAAGACGGCACGGATCGCCTGGGCCATCACGCGGCGAGATGCTGCCTATGATCCCGAGATGGCCGCGCATGCGGCGTAACCTGCACAACTGAACTGAACGTGCTCGTTCACCGAGGTCACTCACCACGATTGCTGAGCATGCTGCAAGATGGCAAACAGATCGAACCGACGTCGGTATACCCCGTTTTGGTCGAAGAGCTAGCAGCTCGCCTCACCAACTGGGACCTGACGTGCGGATAGCCCATCGGGGTCCGATGCCATTGGCATCATCATAAAGACCGGATATACGTGTGCAGTCGTACCTGCCAACTGTCGTGCCTCATGCTTGCAACCGGGTCGGACTCCATATATGACCAAAGTGAAACAGAGCATGGGATACCAACAGCTGACCCAGACCCAACGATACCAGATCCACGCCCGCCATGACCTGAGCATCAGCCAGCGGCAGATCGGCAGGGAGCTTGGCCTCCATAGCAGCACCGTCAGTCGTGAGCTGCGCCGCAACGCCACCTCCGGTGGCTACGATCCCGAGCAGGCGCAGGCCCTCAGCAATCATCGGCGCCGCGCTGCCTGGAAGTGGACGAAGCGCTTGCCCAGCATGATCACTGCCGTTGTCGGCCGGCTGCGCGAAGAGTGGAGCCCACAGCAGATCAGCGGCTTCATCGCACCCCGGGCGGGCGTAGGCGTCAGTCACCAGTGGATCTACGCCTTGATCTGGGATGACAAGGCGCATGGTGGCGATCTCTGGCGGCATCTCCGTCAGCCGAAGCGTCGCAGCAAGCATCGCGCCCAGGCCAAGAGTGCAGGGCTCGGCAAGATCCCCAATCGCGTGGGCATCGAGCACCGACCGGCTGAGGTCGATGACCGGCGTTTCATCGGTCACTGGGAGGGCGACACCGTGATCCAGGGGCACAAGCAATCGGGACTGGTCACGTTGGTTGAGCGTCGGAGTGGCTACCTACTGGCGGCACGGGTGCCCAAGGTCTCAGCGGAGTTTACGCGGGCGGCCATGATCCGGTTGATGAAGCCGCGTCGCGGTGCCGTACAGACGATCACGCTGGACAATGGCTCGGAGTTCGCCGACCACACGGCCGTGAGCAAGGCGGTGACCGCAGCGATCTACTTTTGCGATCCTTACTGCTCCGGCCAGCGTGACAGCAACGAGAACACCAACGGCCTGATACGGCAGTATTTTCCCAAGGGAACCGACTTCCGACAGGTCACCGATACCGAGTTGCGCAAGGTGGTGAAAAAGCTGAATGACCGCCCCAGAAAGCGCCTTGGCTATCGAACACCGGCACAGGTGTTCCTGGGAGAATACTCAGGAGCCCTGGATACCGCAGGTGCTGCGCTTATTGCTTGAATTCAGGCCTTTATGCGCCAACTGCAACTTTACCCATAACGCCGAGTAAAAAACCTGCTACCGCGCCCAGAGGGGGTGCCCAGTGCTTTTCCAGTTTGGCCTGCGGCGCAATATCCTGAAAAATCAGGTACAGGATACCGCCAGCGGCAAATAGCGAGATAGCAGAAACAAGTTCCGGAAAGTCCGACAAGACAAAATATCCGGTTAGCCCC
>JBNJLE010000009.1:0-143068 GCA_051751685.1 Pseudomonadota bacterium
CATGGTGCGCCAGGCATGGCGCGCAGCGCCTTGACTGGCGCTGTTCCCGAGGGTGGTGCCTCGGGATGACGTGGGGGTGAAGGTCATCAGTCGCTTGGCGATCGGGTCGGTCTGGGCGTGGCGCTCGATGCGTTCTGTCACCGTCGCTATCCGGTCATCCAAGTGACGCAGATCCTCGGCGAGACCCGACAACAAGACACGGAAGTCATCGGTCAGCCCGTTCTCGGCATCCTCCAGCCAGCGTGGCAAGGCCGCGCGCAGCTGGCCAATGCCGGTGGGCGCCACCAGCCCGTACTCACCGACCAGGCCACGAATCTGGTTGGCCTTGGCGGTACGCTGCTGAACCAGTTCACTGCGGATGCGATGCGCCGCCTGCACATCCTGCTGCGCGACCGACTTGACGGCCACGAAGCGCATGTGGGGACGGCCCATGGCCTCGCAGATCGCCTCGGCATCCACGCGATCGTTCTTGTTGCTTTTGACGTAAGGCTTGACGAACTGGGCGGCGATCAGCTTGACGTGATAGCCGCGCGCCTGCAGCGCACGTGCCCAGTGATGGGATGACGCGCAGGCTTCCATGCCGATCTCGGCGCCCACGGGGGCGCGCTTGACGATGGCATCCAGCCACTTGTCGCGCTGGTACTTGCCACGCCACTCGATCCGGTCATGACGATCGACGCCGTGGACATGAAAGACGGATTTGGCAATGTCGATACCAACGCGTGAAATGCTCATGGGATGCTCTCCTCAGCCGGTGGCCTCACCCTCTCAATGTGGCGCATCGGCGCCGGGGTAGGGTGGGGAGGACTCCATCCCATTGGTGGTGTGAGAGGACGGGGGAGGCGACTCCCCCTCCTACTCGATTCCGAGGGCCGGGTCACGGCAGGAGTCTCCCCATGCAGAGTACCGGACACCCGGCGCGATCATCGTCAGGCACCTATTCAGCAACGCCCCGCCCTCGCAAGAGGACGGGGCGTGTTGCGTTCTGCCAGCCTGGTTGGCCAATTTTCCGGCCTCGTCAGAGGCCGCGGTTCTGGTGTTTCTGCCTACGGCGTTTCCGGGGGGAGCTCGCATCCGCTAGAATGAGTCCTTTCCCGTCTGAGGGTTACGAATGACCATCGGAGACCTGATTCGCCTGCTCAGCGATGGCGAGTTCCACTCCGGCGAGCAGCTCGGCGAGCAGCTCGGCGTGTCGCGGGCGGCCGTGTGGAAGCAGTTGCGCAAGTTGGAGGCACTGGGCATCGTCATGGAGGCAGTAAAAGGACAGGGATACCGCCTGGTGGAGCCGCTGGAGCTGCTCGACGGAGCGCGTATTGTCGCCGGCCTGTCACGGGAGGCACGGGAGCTGCTGACCCGGCTCTTCGTCGAGGAAACTCTGCCGTCGAGCAATGCCTTCCTGCGTGAACGTTTCGACCAAGCGGCGGGCCATGGCGAGATCTGCCTGGTCGAGCAGCAGAGTGCCGGCCGCGGACGTCGTGGGCGTACCTGGAGCACCCCCTGGGGGCGAAGTGTGATGCTGTCGCTTGGCTGGCAGGTAGAGTCGGGTGTGACGGCTCTGGAAGGTCTGAGCCTGGCAGTGGGCGTGGTGCTGTCCCAGGTGCTGGAGCGCCATGGGCTGGAGCCGCGCCTGAAATGGCCTAATGACGTGCTGCTCGAAGGACCCGATGGTTCCCTTGGCAAGTTGGCCGGCATTCTGGTGGAAGTGACAGGAGACACCTCGGGGCCTTGTACGGTAGTGGTCGGGGTAGGGATCAATGTTGACCTTGCCCCTGAGTTCCGTGAGGGTCTGGATCAATCGGTGGCAGCCGTCCATGATCAGGCGCCAGGGGTGTCGCGCAACGAACTCGCGGTGGAATTGATCGAGGCACTCCTGCCGCTGGTGGCCAACTTCGAGAAAGAAGGTTTTGCGGTGTGGCAGACCGACTGGAACGATCGTCATGCCTACGCTGGCCACGAGGTGGATATTCTGCAGGGACAGCATCGAGAAAAGGCCGTGGCAGAGGGAGTCGATGCCGCTGGGAACCTGCTGGTGAATCAGCAGGGACAGCAGAAGCGACTGGCCGGCGGTGAGATCAGTCTGCGAGCACGGCCATGATCCTTGACCTGGATATCGGCAACACCCTCACCAAGTGGCGGTTAAAAGACGCCGACAGCAGCGAGATACGCTCGCGAGGTGCGGTGTGGACCCGAGAGGAGTGGCGCCCCGGGTCCGACATCCCGGACCTGGACGTAGTGGAGTCAGTGCGTATCTCCAGCGTGGCTCGGCGTGCTGTGCTGGAGGAGACCGTGGCGCTGCTGTACCGCCAGGTGGGCCACGTCCACGTGGCGCGCTCGACACCTGAGGCGCTCGGCGTCACCAATGGCTATGAGGAGGCTGAGCGGCTGGGCGTTGACCGTTGGCTTGGGGCCTTGGCCGGTTACCAGTTGGCAGGGGGCTGCTGCGCGGTGGACTGCGGCAGCGCCATTACCATTGACTTCGTATTACCGGGCGGGCGTCATCTGGGGGGCTATATTCTGCCTGGCTTGAGACTGATGAAAGAGAGCCTGAAGCTTGGAACCCGTAACGTGGCGATCGACCCGGACAGCGAAGCCGAGGAGTTGCTGATTCCCGGCAGACGCACGGTAGAAGCTGTCAATCACGGGATTTATATGGCGGCGGTGAGCGCCATCAATCGTACCTATGCCGAAGTGTGCGATATGGAAGGAGTGGCGCTGCCACTGCTGATGACAGGCGGTGATGCGAGGGTGGTGTCCAGGGGTCTCCAGGTGCCCCATGCGGTCTGGCCAGACATGGTCTACGGAGGATTGGAGGCATGCTTTCCGCTTACCGCCGCCGAGCGTGCCGGGAGGATGTCCGGGGCGCCGAGGGTGCCAGCACCGGTGGCACTGGAAAAGATTCGTGCGGGCCTTGCATTTTCTATGCTGCTTTGACACAATTCGCCGCGTTCCAAGGAGTAAGTCAGTGCCCACAAGGTCCTGAGTTTCCGATCAAGAAAGCTGAGAAAACAGTGTCTTGACACCAAGGAGCAGGGTGGTAAGATACGCCGCCAGCTGGAGGGGTTCCCGAGTGGCCAAAGGGAGCAGACTGTAAATCTGCCGCGAAAGCTTCGAAGGTTCGAATCCTTCCCCCTCCACCAGAATTAGCCGCGACCCGCATATGGGGCCAGGCAGAAAGAGTGGGTAGGCGGGCATAGTTTAATGGTAGAACCTCAGCCTTCCAAGCTGATGATGCGGGTTCGATTCCCGCTGCCCGCTCCAGCATGTTTGATGCACAGGTTTTTGCTCATGTAGCTCAGGGGTAGAGCACACCCTTGGTAAGGGTGAGGTCGACGGTTCAAATCCGTCCATGAGCTCCATATTGAAAAGGCGAGCTGCGGCTCGCCTTTTCTCTTTCCTCACCGAGTGCGGTGTAGAGGGTTGTCAGGCGGATATTGATCCGCTATCATGACGCCCGCTGTTGAAAGACTGCTTGCAAAGGGTAGTCAAGAGGCAGAAACAGGCCAGTAGCTCAATTGGCAGAGCAGCGGTCTCCAAAACCGCAGGTTGGGGGTTCGATTCCCTCCTGGCCTGCCAGTCTTCCCCAGACTGGCCAGTCCCCGAAAGATTTCATGTTTCGATTGCCGCACCTTGAGGAGTCTCGTTTTCATGAAGCATAGCGCCGAGGTGCAAGAGTCGCGCCACGACGGACTCAAATGGGCGGCTGTCGTCACTCTACTGGTTCTGGCTGTGGTCGGTAATACCTATTTCGCCGATCTGGCCGTGCTCTACCGCGTGCTGGGCGTAGTCGCGCTGAGCTTGCTGGCCGCCGTGGTGGCACTGACCACCACCAGGGGGCGTGAGCTTACCGAACTGGCTCGTGCCGCCAAGAAGGAAATCCAGCGGGTAGTGTGGCCGACACGCCCTGAAACCGTTCAGACCACCGGCATCGTGCTGGTGGCTGTACTGGTGGTTGGCCTGATGTTGTGGCTGATCGACACCCTTCTTGGCTGGGCGATGTCCGGCGTCATTGGTTAGGAGCCTTCATGTCCAAGCGTTGGTACGTCGTACACGCCTACTCCGGCTTCGAGAAGCATGTCATGCGTTCGCTTCTCGAACGCGTGAAGATGTACGGCATGGAAGATCGTTTCGGTGAGATCCTGGTGCCCACGGAAGAAGTCGTGGAGATGCGTGACGGCAAACGCCGCAAGAGTGAGCGCAAGTTCTATCCCGGCTATGTGCTGGTCGAGATGGAAATGGATGACGAGACGTGGCACCTGGTCAACGAGACGCCACGCGTGATGGGGTTTATCGGCGGGACCAAGGAAAAGCCGGCGGCAATCACTCAAAAGGAGGCGGATGCCATCCTTCGTCGTGTTCAGGACGGTACCGACAAGCCGCGGCCCAAGACGTTGTTCGAGCCGGGTCAATCCGTTCGCGTGGTCGACGGACCCTTCGCCGACTTCAACGGTGTGGTCGAAGAGGTCAACTACGACAAGAGTCGAGTGCAGGTCAGCGTGCTGATCTTCGGGCGCTCCACGCCTGTCGAACTGGAATTCGCTCAGGTCGAGAAGGAGTGATCCGCTCGATCCGACACAAGCAAGGCGGCTGCTGAAGCAGTCGTATCACCGGGGAGCCGAAAGGCGCTACTACCCAACTGGAGTTCATTATGGCCAAGAAAGTACAGGCTTATATCAAGCTGCAGGTCGCAGCTGGCAAAGCCAACCCGAGTCCCCCCGTCGGCCCTGCGCTGGGTCAGCACGGTGTGAACATCATGGAGTTCTGCAAGGCGTTCAACGCCGCGACCCAGGAGATTGAGCCGGGTCTGCCCACTCCCGTGGTGATCACCGTCTATTCCGATCGCAGCTTCACCTTCATCACCAAGACTCCGCCCGCCGCGGTCCTGCTGAAGAAGGCCGCTGGTATCAAGTCCGGCTCCGGTGAGCCGAACAAGAAGAAGGTCGGTACCGTGACTCGTGAGCAGCTCGAAGAGATCGCCAAGACCAAAGAGCCTGATCTGACGGCTTCCGATCTCGACGCCGCGGTGCGAACCATTGCTGGTAGCGCCCGCAGCATGGGCCTGAATGTGGAGGGTCTTTGATCATGGCCAAGCTGACAAAGCGTGCAAAACTGATTCAAGAGAAGGTCGATCCGACAAAGGTCTACCCTCTGGAAGAGGCCGTGGCACTGCTCGCCGAGCTGTCCACCGTCAAGTTCAAGGAATCGCTGGACGTCGCCATCAACCTGGGCGTCGATCCGCGTAAATCCGACCAGGTGGTGCGCGGTGCCACTGTCATGCCCAATGGTACCGGCAAGGACGTGCGTGTTGCCGTCTTTACCCAGGGCGCCAATGCCGAGGCTGCCAAGGAAGCCGGTGCCGACATCGTCGGGATGGACGACCTCGCTGATCAGGTCAAGAAAGGCAAGCTCGACTTCGATGTGGTCATCGCTTCTCCGGACGCCATGCGCGTTGTCGGACAGCTAGGCCAGATCCTCGGCCCGCGTGGCCTGATGCCGAACCCCAAGGTCGGTACCGTGACACCCGATGTGGCCACTGCCGTCAAGAATGCCAAGGCGGGCCAGGTGCGTTTCCGTACCGACAAGAATGGCATCATCCACACCACTCTTGGCAAAGCCGACTTCGATGCAGCTGCCATACAGGGCAACCTGGAGGCGCTGGTCGTCGATCTTAAGCGGCTCAAGCCGAGTACCTCCAAGGGCATTTATCTGAAGAAGGTCACTGTGTCCACTACTATGGGCCCTGGCCTGACCATCGATCACTCTGACCTGGTTTGATCGGGTAGAGGATCGTTCGATTGCAATAACTTTGCGGTCCCCGAGCGGAGCAAGACTCGCCGGCGGGGCACCGTCAAAGACCGCAGGTGCCGCCCCTCACGGCGAAGGGCGGCTTAATCATCCTTCGGATGGCCTGCGCAGATGGTGTGGCCGCCAGGCTTCTGGTGAGCACCATCACCCAGTACCTCCGAGCGCTGCCCCAGGGCAGCATCGGAGGAGATGGTAACCACCGGATTCCTCATCGCGAGGTTCCGGCACGAAGGAGTGATCACTGTGCCACTAGCACTCGAAGGCAAGAAGGCGATTGTTGCCGAGGTCAGTGAAGCGGCCAAGGATGCACTCTCCGTCGTAGTTGCCGATTCTCGCGGCGTCTCGGTCGAGAAGATGACCGATCTGCGTAAGCAGGCCCGCGAGAATGGCGTACAGGTTCGTGTTGTTCGCAACACCCTGGCGCGTCGCGCCCTGTCAGGCACCCAATGGGAATGTCTGAACGATAGCTTCGTGGGTCCGACCCTGCTGGCCTTCTCCACCGAGCACCCGGGCGCCGCCGCCCGTCTGTTCAAGGAGTTTGCCAAGCTGGAGAAGGACTTCGAAGTCAAGGCGCTGGCCTACGAAGGTGAGCTGATCCCGGCTGCCGATATCGACCGCCTGGCGACCCTGCCGACCTACGATGAAGCCATCGCTCAGCTGATGTCCGTCATGAAGGAAGCTTCCGCCGGCAAGCTGGTCCGTACTCTGGCTGCTCTGCGCGACCAGAAGCAGGAAGAAGCCGCCTGATCGGCGAACTCCTGTTGGCCGCCTGAATCGTATATTGAATCCCGAGTCGACGGGTGACCGCGACTCCCGCAAAGTTAGGAAACGTGACAATGGCACTGACCAAAGAAGATATCATCAACGCCGTCGCCGACATGACCGTCATGGAAGTGGTCGAGCTGATTGAAGCGATGGAAGAGAAGTTCGGCGTGTCTGCCGCGGCTGCCGTCGTGGCTGGACCGGCCGCCGCTGGTGAAGTCGCCGAAGAGCAGACCGAGTTTGACCTGGTGCTGACCAGCTGCGGCGAAAAGAAGGTCAACGTGATCAAGGTTGTTCGTGAGATCACCGGCCTGGGCCTGAAGGAAGCCAAGGGTGCCGTCGATGGCGCACCGGCGACCATCAAGGAAGCTATGTCCAAAGACGACGCTGAAGCGGCCAAGGCCAAGCTGGAAGCAGCCGGCGCGAGCGTGGAGCTCAAGTAAGACTTGGGCTCCATGGCTTCACGCGCTGCGTAAGCTTCCATGGCTGGTGGCGGGACACCCGCTGCCGGCCTTTTTCCGTTGTCACTGGCTTCTGCCGACAGGGCAGAATCGCCAGCCGAATTCCGAAGGCGAGCGCCCATGCCAGGCGCTTGCCTTCATCGCCTGACGGCGTCGCGTCCGTCGGGTGGCGCCGACCACGCATCGGTCACCCATGGTGAACAAGCTGGGGAATACAGATGGCTTACTCATACACTGAGAAAAAACGCATCCGCAAGGATTTCGGCAAACTGCCCCAAGTGATGGATGTGCCCTACCTGCTGGCGATCCAGCTTGACTCCTACTACGACTTCCTTCAGCAGGACCGTTCGCCCGAAGAGCGGATGGAAATCGGCCTGCATGCTGCCTTCAAGTCCGTCTTCCCGATCGAGAGCTTCTCCGGCAATGCTGCCCTGGAGTATGTGAGCTATCGTTTCGGTACCCCGGCGTTCGACGTCAAGGAGTGCCAGCTGCGTGGTGTTACCTATTCGGCGCCGCTGCGCGTCAAGGTTCGCCTGATCATCTACGACAAGGAATCGTCCAACAAGGCGATCAAGGATATCAAGGAGCAGGAAGTCTACATGGGGGAGATCCCCCTGATGACCGAAAACGGCACCTTCGTGGTCAACGGCACCGAGCGCGTCATCGTCTCTCAGCTGCACCGCTCGCCAGGCGTCTTCTTTGATCACGACAAGGGCAAGAGCCACTCCTCCGGCAAGCTGCTCTACTCGGCTCGCGTGATTCCCTACCGCGGCTCCTGGCTCGACTTCGAGTTCGATCCCAAGGACAGTGTGTTCGTGCGTATCGACCGCCGCCGCAAACTGCCGGCGAGCGTCCTGTTGCGGGCACTCGGCATGAGCACCGAGGAGATCCTCGAGGAGTTCTTCGAGACGAGCGTCTTCCATATCGATAAGTCCGGCTTCAGCGTGGAGCTGGTACCGTCACGCCTGCGCGGCGAGACCGCTACCTTCGATATCAAGGATGCCGACGGCGGCGTTATTGTCGAGGAAGGACGCCGCATCACCCAGAAGCACATTCGCCAGCTGGAAAAGGCCGGCCTCGAGCGTCTCGAGGTGCCGATGGAGTACCTGTTCGGCAAGACCCTGGGTCGCGACCAGGTGGATCCGAACACCGGCGAGCTGATCTGTCCCTGCAACACCGAGATTACGCCGGAGCTGCTGGAGAAGATCGCCCAGGCCGGGATCACCCAGATCGAGACCCTCTATACCAATGACCTCGACTGCGGGCCTTTCATCTCCGACACGCTGAGACTGGACACCACCGGTTCCCAGCTCGAGGCGCTGGTCGAGATCTATCGCATGATGCGCCCCGGCGAGCCGCCTACCAAGGAGAGCGCCGAGACCCTGTTCAACAACCTGTTCTTCAGTGCGGACCGCTACGACCTCTCCGGCGTCGGTCGCATGAAGTTCAACCGCCGCTTGCGTCGTGACACCGATACCGGCTCTGGCGTGCTGGATCGTCTCGATATCCTGGATGTGCTCAGGGAGCTGATTCACATCCGTAACGGCTTTGGCGAAGTCGACGATATTGATCACCTGGGCAACCGCCGCATTCGCTGTGTAGGCGAGATGGCCGAGAACCAGTTCCGTGTGGGCCTGGTACGCGTCGAGCGTGCGGTCAAGGAGCGTCTCTCCATGGCCGAGAGCGAGGGCCTGATGCCCCAGGACCTGATCAACGCCAAGCCCGTCGCCGCGGCGGTCAAGGAGTTCTTCGGTTCGAGCCAGCTCTCCCAGTTCATGGACCAGAACAATCCGCTCTCCGAAGTGACCCACAAGCGCCGCGTCTCCGCGCTTGGCCCGGGCGGCCTGACCCGTGAGCGGGCCGGCTTCGAGGTGCGTGACGTTCACGCCACTCACTACGGCCGGCTTTGCCCGATCGAGACGCCTGAAGGCCCCAACATCGGGCTGATCAACTCTCTGGCCACCTACAGCCACACCAACAGCTATGGCTTCCTGGAAACGCCGTACCGCAAGGTGGTGGATGCCCAGGTGACCGATGACGTGGTGCATCTGTCGGCCATCGAGGAGGGTGACTTCGTCATCGCCCAGGCCTCGGCTACCGTCAACGAGTCGAACAAGCTGATCGACGATCTGGTGCAGGTCCGCCACAAGGGCGAAACCACCTTCATGCGTCCCGAGCAGGTGACGCTGATGGATGTTTCCCCGCGCCAGGTGGTTTCCGTGGCCGCGGCGCTGATTCCGTTCCTCGAGCACGATGACGCCAACCGCGCCCTGATGGGTGCCAACATGCAGCGCCAGGCGGTGCCTACCCTGCGGGCCGACAAGCCGCTGGTCGGCACCGGCATGGAGCGCTTTGTGGCCCGTGATTCAGGCGTCTGTGCCGTGGCGACTCGCGGTGGCGTCATCGATTCGGTCGACGCCAAGCGTATCGTGGTGCGCATCAACGAGGACGAGATCATCGGCGGTGAGGCGGGTGTCGATATCTACAACCTCACCAAGTACGTGCGTTCCAACCAGAACACCTGCATGAACCAGCGGCCCATCGTGCGCCCCGGCGACAGCGTCGCCCGCGGTGATATCCTGGCCGACGGTCCCTCCGTGGACATGGGGGATCTGGCCCTGGGTCAGAACATGCGCATCGCCTTTATGCCCTGGAACGGCTACAACTTCGAGGATTCCATTCTGCTCTCCGAGCGGGTGGTTCAGGAGGACCGTTTCACCACCATTCACATCCAGGAGCTGACCTGCGTCTCCCGCGATACCAAGCTGGGGCCGGAAGAGATCACCTCCGACATCCCCAACGTGGGCGAGTCGGCGCTCTCCAAGCTGGATGAGGCCGGCGTGGTCTATATCGGGGCGGAGGTGGGCCCCGGGGATATTCTGGTGGGCAAGGTGACGCCCAAGGGCGAGACCCAGCTGACGCCGGAAGAGAAGCTGCTGCGTGCGATCTTCGGCGAGAAGGCCAGCGACGTTAAGGATACTTCCCTGCGTGCCCCCACCGGCATGAAGGGGACCGTCATCGACGTCCAGGTCTTCACCCGCGACGGCGTGGAGAAGGACTCCCGGGCCGTCGCCATCGAGCAGATGCAGCTCGACGAGGTCCGCAAGGACCTCCAGGAGACCTACCGCATTGCGGAGGACGCCACCTTTGAACGTCTGAAACGCACCCTGAACGGCGAGGCTGTCAACGGTGGGCCGAAGCTGAAGAAGGGTGACGTGCTCACCGAGAGCTATCTCGAGGAACTGCCACGGCAGCAGTGGTTCAAGCTGCGTTTGCAGGACGAGGCGCTCAACGAACTGCTGGCCCAGGCCGACGAGCAGCTCGAGAACCGTCGCAAGGAGATGGACGAGCGCTTCGAAGACAAGAAGCGCAAACTGACCCAGGGTGACGATCTGGCGCCGGGCGTGCTCAAGATCGTCAAGGTCTATATGGCCGTCAAGCGTCGCCTGCAGCCCGGTGACAAGATGGCTGGTCGTCACGGTAACAAGGGCGTCATCTCGGCGATCATGCCTATCGAGGACATGCCCTTCGACGACAATGGCGAGCCGGTGGACGTGGTCCTCAACCCCCTGGGCGTGCCGTCGCGCATGAACGTGGGGCAGATCCTCGAGACTCACCTGGGCCTTGCTGCCTGGGGGCTGGGTCGCAAGATCGATGGCATGCTGCGCGACGCACGTGAGCAGCAGGTCGCCGAGATCCGCGACTTCCTGGGGCAGGTCTACAACTCCACCCCGGGTACTCGGGTCGAGGCGCTGGACACGCTCTCCGACGATGAGGTGATCGCCCTGGCGAAGAATCTCAAGGCGGGCGTGCCCATGTCCACGCCGGTATTCGATGGAGCCGACGAGCATGAGATCAAGCATCTGCTGCGCCTGGCCGATCTGCCGGACTCCGGTCAGATGACACTTTACGATGGCCGCTCCGGCGATGCCTTCGATCGTTCGGTGACTGTTGGCTACATGTATATGCTCAAGCTCAACCACCTGGTCGACGATAAGATGCACGCGCGTTCCACCGGCTCCTACTCGCTGGTCACCCAGCAGCCGCTGGGCGGCAAGGCGCAGTTCGGTGGTCAGCGCTTTGGAGAGATGGAGGTCTGGGCCCTGGAAGCTTACGGCGCAGCCTACACCCTCCAGGAGATGCTCACCGTCAAGTCCGACGACGTGGAGGGTCGCACTAAGATGTACAAGAACATCGTGGACGGCGATCACGCCATGCAGGCAGGCATGCCGGAATCCTTCAACGTGCTCGTGAAGGAGATTCGCTCGCTGGGCATCGATATCGAGTTAGAGAGCTAGGAGCCCCCATGAAAGATTTGGTGAAAGTCCTCAAATCGCAGTCTCAGACCGAAGAGTTTGATGCGATCAAGATCACTCTGGCGTCGCCGGACATGATTCGCTCCTGGTCGTTCGGCGAGGTGAAGAAGCCCGAGACCATCAACTATCGCACCTTCAAGCCGGAGCGGGATGGCCTGTTCTGCGCCAAGATCTTCGGCCCGGTGAAGGACTACGAGTGCCTGTGCGGCAAGTACAAGCGCATGAAGCATCGCGGCATCATCTGTGAGAAGTGCGGCGTCGAGGTCACCAAGGCCGCCGTGCGTCGCGAGCGGATGGGCCACATCGAGCTGGCGAGCCCGGTTGCGCATATCTGGTTCCTCAAGTCGTTGCCGTCGCGTATCGGCATGTTCCTGGACATGACCCTGCGCGATATCGAGCGCGTGCTCTATTTCGAGAGCTTCGTGGTGATCGACCCGGGCATGACGACCCTCGAGCGCGGCCAACTGCTCAATGATGAGCAGTACTTCGAGGCCCTCGAGGAGTTCGGTGACGACTTCGATGCCCGCATGGGCGCCGAGGCCGTTCAGGCGCTGCTCAAGGACATAGATCTGGCCGAGGAGATCGATCGCCTGCGCGAGGAGATCCCCCAGACCAACTCCGAGACCAAGATCAAGAAGCTCTCCAAGCGGCTCAAGCTGCTCGAGGCCTTCTACAACTCCGGCAACGCGCCGGCGTGGATGGTCATGGAGGTGCTGCCGGTACTGCCACCGGACCTGCGTCCGCTGGTGCCGCTGGACGGCGGTCGCTTCGCGACCTCCGACCTCAACGATCTGTATCGCCGGGTGATCAACCGCAACAACCGCTTGAAGCGGCTGCTCGACCTCAATGCGCCGGATATCATCGTGCGCAACGAGAAGCGCATGCTGCAGGAGGCAGTGGACGCCCTGCTGGACAACGGCCGCCGCGGTCGTGCCATCACGGGCTCCAACAAGCGCCCGCTGAAGTCCCTGGCCGATATGATCAAGGGCAAGCAGGGTCGCTTCCGCCAGAACCTGCTGGGCAAGCGCGTCGACTACTCGGGCCGTTCGGTGATCACCGTGGGTCCGACCCTGCGCCTGCACCAGTGCGGTTTGCCCAAGAAGATGGCGCTGGAACTGTTCAAGCCGTTCATCTACTCCAAGCTGCAGAGTCTTGGCTATGCCTCCACCATCAAGGCGGCCAAGAAGATGGTCGAGCGGGAGTTGCCCGAGGTGTGGGATATCCTCGCCGACGTCATCCGCGAGCATCCGGTGCTGCTGAACCGCGCGCCGACCCTTCACCGCCTCGGCATCCAGGCCTTCGAGCCGCTGCTGATCGAGGGCAAGGCGATCCAGCTGCACCCGCTGGTGTGTGCCGCCTACAACGCCGACTTCGACGGTGACCAGATGGCGGTCCACGTACCGCTGACCCTGGAAGCCCAGCTTGAAGCGCGGACGTTGATGATGGCCACCAACAACGTGCTGTCGCCGGCCAACGGCGAGCCGATCATCGTGCCCTCCCAGGACGTGGTGCTGGGTCTCTATTACATGACCCGCGAGAAGATCAACGCCAAGGGCGAGGGCATGATCTTTGCCAACCTTGACGAGGTCGACCGTGCTTTCGGTACCCAGAACGTCGCGATGCATGCCCGAGTCAAGGTGCGCCTTGACGAGGTGGATGTGGACGAGGAGACCGGCGAGCGCAGTCACCATCGCCGCCTCTACGACACCACCGTGGGTCGCGCGCTGCTGTTCCGCATCCTGCCGGAGGGCGTGCCCTTCGCCCTGATCGACCAGCCGATGAAGAAGAAGGCCATCTCGAAGCTTCTCAACGAGGTCTATCGTCGCGCGGGCCTCAAGCCGACGGTCATCTTCGCCGACCAGCTGATGTTCACTGGCTTCCGCATGGCTACCTGGTCAGGCGCTTCGATCGGCGTTAACGACTTCGTCATCCCGGAGGCCAAGGCGGAGATCATCGAGGCCGCCGAGGAGGAGGTGAAGGAGATCGAGGACCAGTTTTCCTCGGGTCTCGTCACAGCCGGCGAGAAGTACAACAAGGTGATCGACATCTGGTCCAAGGCCAACGACAAGGTGGCCCGGGCGATGATGGACGGTATCGAGAAGGAGACCGTGATCGACCGCCATGGCAATGAGGTCGAGCAGGACTCCTTCAATAGCGTCTTCATCATGGCCGACTCTGGCGCGCGCGGTAGCGCCGCCCAGATTCGCCAGTTGGCGGGCATGCGCGGCCTGATGGCCAAGCCGGACGGCTCGATCATCGAGACCCCGATCATCGCCAACTTCCGTGAGGGCCTGAACGTCCTGCAGTACTTTATCTCGACCCACGGCGCGCGTAAGGGCCTGGCGGATACGGCACTCAAGACGGCGAACTCCGGTTACCTGACGCGTCGCCTGGTCGATGTGGCGCAGGATATGGTGATCACCGAGACCGACTGTGACACCGAGAACGGGTTGACCCTCCACCCGGTGATCGAGGGTGGCGATATCATCGTCTCACTCGCCCAGCGCGTGCTGGGTCGTGTGGTGGCCCAGGACGTCATCGACCCGGCCAGCGACGATGTTCTGATCCCGCGCGGCACCCTGCTCGACGAGAAGTGGTGCGCCGAACTGGACACCATGGGCGTCGACGAGATCGTGGTGCGCAGCGCCATCGCCTGTCAGACCGTCCACGGCGTCTGTGCGACCTGCTACGGCCGCGACCTGGCGCGTGGTCATCAGGTCAACATCGGTGAGGCGGTGGGCGTGATCGCCGCCCAGTCCATCGGTGAGCCTGGCACCCAGCTGACCATGCGGACCTTCCACATCGGCGGCGCGGCATCGCGTGCTTCCGCGGTAGACAGCGTTCAGGTCAAGCATGGCGGTCGCGTGCGGCTGCACAATATCAAGTACGTAGAGCGCGGCGACGGCAAGCTGGTCGTGGTGTCCCGCTCCAGCGCCCTGGCCGTTGCCGATGACCACGGCCGGGAGCGCGAGTACTACAAGCTGCCCTATGGCGCCGAGCTCTCCGTCAAGGATGGTGACCCCGTCGAGTCCGGCCAGGCGGTGGCCAAGTGGGATCCGCACACCCACCCCATCGTCGCCGAGGCCGAAGGTCTTGTGAAATATGAAGACTTGGAAGAGGGCCTGACCATCCACCGCACCGTGGATGAGATGACCGGCCTCTCCTCCATCGAGGTGATCGAAGCGGCGGCGCGTCCCATGGCCGGCCGCGACAAGCGCCCGAGAATCCTGCTCAACGACCCGTCCGGCCAGCCGGTAACCGTCAGTGGCTCCGACACCCCGGTGCAGTACCTGCTGCCCGGCAAGTCGATCGTTACCGCTGAAAACGAGAAGACGGTCGGGGTTGGCGAGGTGGTTGCTCGAATCCCGGTAGAGGCGTCTGCCAACAAGGACATCACCGGGGGTCTGCCCCGCGTGGCCGACTTGTTCGAGGCGCGTAAGCCGAAGGAGCCGGCGATCCTCGCCGAGATCAGCGGCGTGATGAGCTTCGGCAAGGAGACCAAGGGCAAGCGCCGCTTGACCATCACCCCGGAAGGCGGCGGCGATCCTTTCGAGGCGCTGATCCCCAAATGGCGCCAGATCGCGGTGTTCGAGGGCGAAAGCGTCGAGAAGGGTGAGGTCATCTCCGATGGCCCCAGCAATCCTCATGACATCCTGCGGTTGTTGGGCGTGGCAGAGCTTGCCAAGTACATCACCGTGGAGATCCAGGAGGTCTACCGCCTCCAGGGCGTGGGGATCAACGACAAGCACATCGAAGTGATCGTGCGCCAGATGCTGCGCAAGGTCGAGATCACCGATTCGGGTGACTCCGATTTCATCACTGGCGATCAGGTCGAACTGGCGCGGGTGCTGGAACAGAACGCCCGCCTCGAGAAGCAGGAGAAGTTTCCGGCCAAGTACCAGCGGGTACTGCTGGGGATCACCAAGGCCAGCCTGGCGACCGAGTCGTTCATCTCCGCGGCCTCCTTCCAGGAGACCACACGAGTGTTGACCGAGGCAGCGGTAACCGGCAAGCGCGACTACCTGCGCGGCCTGAAGGAGAACGTGGTGGTGGGTCGTCTGATCCCGGCCGGTACTGGCCTTGCCCATCATGAGGAGCGTCGCCGCAGGCGTGAAGGTCCCGAGCGCCCGCCGGCGCCGTCGGCTTACGACGTCGAGCAGGAGCTGGGCGCCCAGCTCACCGCGCTGGATTCCGGCGACGAGGAACTCTGACCTCGTCCCGCCACCGATGCTCCACCCATGGGGGCGGAGCATCGGTCTTGACGGGGCACGGGGTCAGCGATTAGAATGCGCAGCCTTTAATAGTGGGGTGGGTACGCCCGCACCCGCTGAAAAGGCCAAGGCAACCCATTGGAGTCAGCTACTACCCATGGCAACAATCAATCAGCTCGTGCGCAAGCCGCGCAAGCGCCCTGTCACCAAGAGTGACGTGCCGGCGCTGCAGGCCTGTCCGCAGAAGCGCGGCGTTTGTACCCGCGTGTATACCACCACCCCGAAGAAGCCGAACTCGGCCCTGCGTAAGGTCTGCCGCGTACGCTTGACCAACGGCTTCGAGGTGTCTTCCTACATCGGCGGTGAAGGCCACAACCTGCAGGAGCACTCCGTGGTCCTGATTCGCGGTGGTCGCGTCAAGGACCTTCCCGGTGTCCGCTACCACACCGTGCGTGGCGCCCTGGACACCTCTGGCGTACAGAACCGCAAGCAAGGCCGTTCCAAGTATGGTGCCAAGCGTCCCAAGGCCTGATCGGCCTCGGCACGTCTTAACACCCAGAATCGATTTCGGTCTGATAAGAGTAAGGTCGGGCGGCGCCGCCTCAAGAGAGTCGAGCGCGAGTCCCGGGTTTACCTGAAGGACCCTTCAACAGAGGGCTTATCATGCCTAGAAGAAGAATTGCGGCAAAACGCGAAATCCTTCCGGATCCCAAGTTTGGAAGTGAGCGTCTGGCGAAGTTCATGAACCACCTGATGTTCGGCGGTAAGAAGTCTGTGGCTGAGCGCATCGTCTACGGTGCGCTGGACAAGGTTGCCGAGCGCAGTAATGAAGACCCGCTGGAGATCTTCGACAAGGCGCTGGAAACCATTCAGCCCATGGTCGAGGTGAAGTCCCGCCGCGTCGGTGGTGCGACCTATCAGGTGCCGGTGGAAGTTCGTCCGTCGCGTCGCCAGGCGCTTGCCATGCGCTGGCTGGTTGATGCCGCTCGCCGCCGTGGCGAGAAGACCATGGTGCAGCGCCTGGCGGGTGAGATGCTTGACGCAGCCGAAGGCAAGGGCTCCGCGGTCAAGAAGCGTGAAGACGTGCACCGCATGGCAGAGGCCAACAAGGCCTTCTCGCACTATCGCTTCTAAGGGCAGCGCTTCTCAACGCATCGCCAACCAACGGGGAGTTCCACCGTGGCTCGCAAGACTCCACTAAATCGCTATCGCAATATCGGAATCGTCGCCCACGTCGATGCCGGCAAGACCACCACGACTGAACGCGTGCTGTTCTATACCGGCCTCTCCCACAAGGTGGGTGAGGTTCACGACGGTGCCGCTACCATGGACTGGATGGAGCAGGAGCAGGAGCGTGGCATCACCATCACCTCCGCGGCTACCACCTGTTTCTGGCAGGGGATGAATAAGCAGTTCCCTGAGCACCGCATCAACATTATCGATACGCCTGGACACGTGGACTTCACCATCGAAGTCGAACGTTCCCTGCGAGTTCTCGATGGTGCCGTGGTGGTGCTGTGCGGCTCTTCCGGTGTGCAGCCGCAGACCGAAACCGTCTGGCGCCAGGCCAACAAGTATGAAGTGCCGCGCATGGTGTTCGTCAACAAGATGGACCGCACCGGCGCCGACTTCTTCATGGTCGTCGAGCAGCTCAAGGATCGCCTGGGCGCCAATGCGGTGCCGATCCAGATCAACTGGGGCACCGAGGAAGACTTCAAGGGCGTTATCGACCTGATCCAGATGAAGGCTATCCTCTGGGACGAAGAAAGCCTGGGCATGACCTACGACCTCGTGGATATCCCGGCCGAACTCCAGGAGACCGCTGAGAAGTATCGCGAGGAAATGGTCGAGGCCGCCGCCGAAGCATCCGAAGAGCTGATGGACAAGTACCTCGAGGGTGAGGAGCTGACCATCGAGGAGATCAAGGCGGGCCTTCGTCGCCGTACCTTGGCCAACGAGATCGTGCTGGTCACCTGCGGTTCGGCCTTCAAGAATAAGGGCGTTCAGGCGGTACTGGATGGCGTCATCGAGTACATGCCGTCTCCGACCGAGGTCAAGGCCATCGAAGGTGAGCTGGACGACCGGGATGGTACCGTCGCCACCCGCGAGGCCGATGACAGCGCGCCCTTTGCTGCCCTGGCGTTCAAGATCGCCACCGACCCCTTTGTCGGCACGCTGACCTTTATTCGCGTTTACTCCGGGGTGCTTAACTCCGGTGACGGTGTCTTCAACTCGGTCAAGAGCAAGAAGGAGCGGGTCGGGCGTATCGTCCAGATGCACGCCAACTCCCGCGAAGAGATCAAGGAAGTGCGTGCCGGCGACATCGCCGCCTGTATCGGCCTGAAAGATGTCACTACCGGTGACACTCTTTGCGATCTGACCGACAAGATCGTGCTGGAGCGCATGGAGTTTCCGGATCCGGTCATCTCCGTGGCCGTGGAGCCGAAGTCCAAGGCCGACCAGGAGAAGATGGGCGTCGCCCTGGGCAAGCTTGCCCAGGAGGATCCCTCCTTCCAGGTCCGCACCGACGAGGAGACGGGTCAGACCATCATTTCTGGTATGGGCGAGCTCCACCTGGATATCCTTGTCGACCGTATGCGTCGCGAATTCAAGGTCGAGGCCAACATCGGCAAGCCCCAGGTAGCCTACCGCGAGACCATCCGCGGCAAGGTGGAGCAGGAAGGCAAGTTCGTGCGTCAGTCCGGCGGTCGCGGCCAGTACGGCCATGTCTGGCTTCGTATCGAACCGCTCACCAAGGAAGACAAGGGCGAAGATGAAGACATGCACTTCAAATTCGCTTCCGAGGTCGTCGGCGGTGTGGTTCCCAAGGAATACGTGCCGGCCGTCGAGAAAGGGGCCTACGAGCAGCTGAAAAACGGTGTCATCGCGGGCTACCCGATGATCGACGTCAAGGTTACGCTGTTCGACGGTTCCTACCATGACGTGGACTCGAACGAGACCGCGTTCAAGGTTGCCTCTTCCATGGCTGTCAAGGAAGGCGCCAAGAAGGCCAAGGCCGTGCTCCTCGAGCCGGTGATGAAGGTCGAGGTCGTCACCCCTGAGGACTACATGGGTGATGTCATGGGCGACCTGAACCGCCGTCGTGGACTGGTAGAGGGCATGGATGATTCCTCAATGGGCAAGATCATCCGTGCTCGGGTTCCGTTGGCTGAGATGTTCGGTTACGCGACCGATCTGCGTTCTCAGACCCAGGGCCGCGCAAGCTACGTCATGGAGTTTGCGGATTACGAAGAGGCGCCGTCCAGCGTCGTTGAAGCCGTCATCAACCAAAACGGTTAACCGTTAGCTAACGTAAAGAGGTTATAGCAGTGGCTAAGGAAAAATTTGAGCGTTCCAAACCGCACGTCAACGTCGGCACCATCGGTCACGTCGACCACGGCAAGACCACGCTGACTGCGGCTCTGACCCGCGTCTCTGCCGAAGTATTCGGCGGTAGCTGGAGCGAGTTCGACGCGATCGACAACGCCCCGGAAGAGCGGGAGCGCGGTATCACCATCGCCACCTCGCACGTGGAATATCAGTCCGAGACGCGTCACTACGCGCACGTGGACTGCCCGGGTCACGCCGACTACGTCAAGAACATGATCACCGGTGCCGCCCAGATGGATGGCGCGATCCTGGTCGTGTCAGCCGCCGACGGCCCCATGCCGCAGACCCGCGAGCACATCCTGCTTTCTCGTCAAGTCGGCGTGCCGTACATCGTCGTGTTCCTCAACAAGGCCGATATGGTCGATGACGAGGAGCTGCTCGAGCTGGTCGAAATGGAAGTTCGTGAACTTCTCGATCAGTACGATTTCCCGGGTGACGACACGCCGATCATCACCGGTTCCGCGTTGATGGCACTGGAAGGCAAGGACGACAACGGCATGGGTACCACCGCCGTTGCCAGCCTGATCAAGGCCCTGGACGATTACATCCCGGAGCCGGAGCGTGCGATCGACCAGCCGTTCCTGATGCCGATCGAGGACGTGTTCTCCATCTCCGGTCGTGGCACCGTGGTGACCGGGCGTATCGAGCGTGGCATCGTCAAGGCCGGCGAAGAGATCGAGATCGTCGGTATTCGTGACACCACCAAGACCGTGGTGACCGGTGTCGAAATGTTCCGCAAGCTGCTCGACGAAGGGCGTGCCGGTGAGAACGTCGGCGCCCTGCTGCGTGGCACCAAGCGTGACGACGTTGAGCGTGGCCAGGTGCTGGCCAAGCCGGGCTCCATCAACCCGCACACCGTCTTCGAAGCCGAAGTCTACGTGCTGTCCAAGGAAGAGGGTGGGCGTCACACGCCTTTCTTCAAGGGCTACCGTCCGCAGTTCTACTTCCGTACCACTGATGTCACCGGTACCTGTGAACTGCCGGAAGGCGTCGAGATGGTCATGCCGGGGGACAACGTCAAGATGGTTGTCACCCTGATTGCCCCGATCGCCATGGACGAAGGTCTGCGCTTCGCCATCCGTGAAGGCGGTCGTACCGTCGGCGCCGGCGTCGTGGCCAAGATCGTTCAGTAAGCTTCGGCCGACCGATGATCGAAGGGGGCTCCGTCAGGAGCCCCCTTTCTGCGCAGCGCGGAGAGTGTTTGACACTTGCCCGTGGCGCACATATAATGCGCATCCTTTGAATGCGTGGGTTGACGGCTCGCGCCGTCGAGATCCATTGGAGTTAAGGGCAAATGCAGAACCAGAAGATTCGCATTCGGTTGAAGGCTTTCGACCATCGCCTGATCGACCAGTCCGCCGCGGAGATCGTAGAAACCGCCAAGCGTACCGGCGCCCAGGTTCGTGGTCCGATTCCTTTGCCGACCAACCGCGAGCGGTACACCGTTCTGATTTCGCCGCACGTCAACAAGGACGCGCGCGACCAGTACGAGATTCGTACCCACAAGCGTGTGCTCGACATCGTCGAACCCACGGAAAAGACCGTTGATGCGCTGATGAAGCTCGACCTCGCCGCCGGCGTTGACGTGCAGATCAAGCTCGACTGATTCCAACTAGACACTTGCGGCCCAGCGCTCATCAGCTCGTGTAAAGAGCTCGCATGAGCAGCAGCCGCCGCGCCGTGAGGCGCCATACAACGTGCTAGTGGAATGCTCTGGAAAGGGCAGCCATAGCGGGTGACAGCCCCGTACACTAAAGGAGACTGAGTATGACTATCGGTTTAGTCGGTAAAAAGGCCGGGATGACCCGTGTCTTTGCCGAAGATGGCGCTTCTGTGCCCGTAACCGTGATCGAGGTTGCTCCCAACCGCATCACTCGCGTCAAGACCGTCGAAAATGACGGCTACGCGGCGGTTCAGGTGACAGCCGGCTCTCGCAAGGCCAAGCACCTCACCAAAGCCCAGGCGGGTCAATACGCCAAGGCGGGTGTCGAGGCTGGCCGGTCACTGATGGAGTTCCGCCTGGCAGAAGGCGACGAAGCTCCGGAAGTGGGCGGCGAATTCACCGTATCCCTCTTTGAAGCTGGTCAGAAGATCGACGTGACCGGTACCTCCAAGGGCAAGGGTTTCCAGGGCGCAGTCAAGCGTTGGAATTTCCGCACCCAGGACATGACCCACGGCAACTCCCTTTCCCACCGCGCGCCGGGCTCCATCGGCATGTGCCAGACCCCTGGTCGCGTGTTCAAGGGCAAGAAGATGGCCGGCCAGATGGGCAACGTCCGTTGCACCGTCCAAAGCCTTGAAGTCGTGCGTGTCGATACCGAACGCAACCTGTTGCTGGTCAAGGGCGCCGTTCCCGGTGCTACCGGCAGTGACGTCGTCGTGCGTACCGCCGTGAAAGCAGGCTGAAGGGGATAGAGACCGATGAATCTGAATCTTGCAGCCGGGGCGGGCACCGTCGAAGTGTCCGACGTTACCTTTGGCAAAGAATTCAATGAAGCACTGGTGCACCAGGTTGTCACCGCCTACCTGGCTGGTGGTCGTCAGGGGACTCGTGCTCAGAAGAACCGTTCTGATGTGCGTGGTGGCGGCAAGAAGCCGTGGCGTCAGAAAGGCACCGGGCGCGCTCGCGCCGGTACCATCCGTTCTCCGCTGTGGCGCAGCGGTGGTGTGACCTTTGCGGCTCGTCCCCAGGACCACTCGCAGAAGGTCAACCGCAAGATGTATCGCGCGGCGATGCGTTCCATTCTCTCCGAGCTTGTGCGTCAGGAGCGTCTGGTGGCCGTCCAGGAGATTACCGTCGAAGCGCCGAGGACCAAGGAGCTGGTTGCCAAACTCAGCGAACTGGGTCTTGAGAGGGTGCTGATCGTCACCGAGGAAGTTGACGAGAAGCTCTATCTGGCCGCCCGCAACATTCCCAATGTGGATGTGGTGGACGTGGCCGCCGCTGACCCGGTGAGTCTGGTCGCCTTCGACAAGGTGCTGGTCACCGTCTCCGCCCTGCGCAAATTCGAGGAGAAGCTGGCATGAACCAGGAGCGTGTATTCAAGGTCCTGCTGGGTCCGCACGTGACCGAGAAGGCCGCTATGGCCGCCGAACGCAACCAGTACGTGTTCAAGGTGGCCAGCGACGCGACCAAGCCCGAGATCAAGAAGGCTGTCGAGGCTCTGTTCGGCAAGAAGGTCGAGGGCGTTCAGACACTGAACGTCAAGGGCAAGACCAAGCGCACAGCGCAGGGTCTGGGTCACCGCAAGGGGTATCGCAAGGCCTATGTATCGCTGGCCGCCGGCGAGACCCTTGAAGACTTCTCTGGCGCCGAATAAGGGCAGGAGTACGGACAATGGCAATCGTCAAGACTAAACCCACATCTGCCGGTCGTCGCCACCTTGTCAAGGTCGTGAACGATGAACTGCACAAGGGCAAGCCCTACGCGGCACTTGTCGAAAAGCAGTCGCGCAGCGGTGGTCGTAATAACAACGGTCGTATCACCACCCGTCACGTGGGCGGTGGTCACCGTCAGCACTATCGGATCATCGACTTCAAGCGCACCAAGGATGGCGTTCCGGCCACCGTTGAGCGCATTGAGTATGATCCGAACCGTAGCGCTAACATCGCGCTACTGAAATACCTGGACGGCGAGCGTCGCTACATTATTGCGCCCAAGGGCGTGAGTGCGGGTGACAAGCTCGAGTCCGGTGTTAACGCCGCTATCAAGAAGGGCAATACCCTTTCGCTGCGTAACATTCCGCTGGGTTCCACCGTGCACTGCATCGAGCTCAAGCCCGGCAAGGGCGCTCAGATCGCTCGCAGTGCCGGCACCAGCGCCCAGCTAGTGGCCCGTGAAGGCAGCTATGCCACCCTGCGTCTGCGCTCCGGCGAGATGCGCAAGGTGTTGAGCGAATGCCGCGCGACCCTGGGGGAAGTGAGCAACTCCGAGCACAGCCTGCGTCAGCTTGGCAAGGCCGGTGCGAAGCGCTGGAGAGGTGTACGTCCGACCGTTCGCGGCGTGGCCATGAACCCGGTGGATCACCCGCACGGCGGCGGCGAAGGCCGCACCAGCGGTGGTCGTCATCCGGTGTCTCCGTGGGGTATCCCCACCAAGGGCCACAAGACCCGGAAGAACAAGCGCACCGACAAGCTGATCATCCGTCGCCGCAAGGCCCGGAACTGATTGAAAACGCCAAGACTTTAAGAGGTAACGGCTGTGCCACGTTCACTGAAGAAAGGTCCCTTCATTGACCTTCATCTGTTGAAGAAGGTTGAGGCTGCAGTGGAGAAGAACGATCGCAAACCGATCAAGACCTGGTCGCGTCGTTCCATGATCCTGCCCAACATGGTCGGGCTCACCATTGCGGTCCATAACGGTCGCCAGCACATCCCGGTGCACGTCGCTGAGGAAATGGTTGGCCACAAGCTGGGCGAATTCGCTGCTACCCGCACCTATCGCGGTCATGCGGCGGACAAGAAAGCCAAACGGTAAGCCAGAGAGGATTGAGAGATGGAAGTCACAGCTAAGCTGCGTGGCGCTCGTTTATCCGCCCAGAAGGCCCGTTTGGTGGCTGACCAGGTGCGCGGTAAACCGGTCGCCGAGGCGCTGGACCTGCT
This sequence comes from Pseudomonadota bacterium, assembly GCA_051751685.1. GTDB lineage: Bacteria > Pseudomonadota > Gammaproteobacteria > Pseudomonadales > Halomonadaceae > Halomonas. The sequence continues at coordinate 23,545 of JBNJLE010000009.1, forward strand.
GACCTTCTCACCGAAGAAGGCTGCCAAGCTGGTCAAGAAGGTGCTGCAGTCCGCCATTGCGAATGCGGAAGAAAACAACGGCATGGATATCGACGAGCTGCGTGTCTCGACCATCTGCGTCGATGAGGGCATGACGCTCAAGCGTATCAAGCCGCGTGCCAAGGGCCGCGCAGATCGTATCTTGAAGCGCACCTGCCACATCACCGTCAAGGTAGCCGAGAAGTAGGAGTCGACCAGATGGGTCAGAAAGTACATCCGACAGGCATACGACTGGGTATCGTCAAAGACCATACCTCAGTCTGGTATGCCGAGCGCGGCGCCTATGCCGATAAGCTCAACAGCGACCTCGCAGTGCGCAGTTTTCTCGTGGAGCGCCTCAAGAACGCTTCCGTGAGCCGCATCACTATCGAGCGTCCTGCCAATAATGCGCGCATCACCATTCACACTGCCCGTCCGGGCATCGTGATTGGCAAGAAAGGCGAAGATGTTGATCGTCTGCGCCGTGACGTCACCGCGATGATGGGCGTGCCTGTTCACGTCAACATCGAGGAAGTTCGCAAGCCCGAGCTTGACGCCATGCTCGTGGCCCAGAACATCGCCGGTCAGCTCGAGCGCCGCGTCATGTTCCGTCGCGCCATGAAGCGCGCGGTTCAGAACGCCATGCGCCTGGGTGCCGGTGGCATCAAGGTGCAGCTCTCCGGTCGCCTGGGTGGCGCGGAAATTGCCCGCACCGAATGGTACCGGGAAGGTCGTGTTCCGCTGCACACTCTGCGTGCGGACATCGACTACGCCGCCTTTGAGGCCAAGACCACCTACGGCATCATCGGTGTCAAGGTTTGGGTCTTCAAGGGTGAAATCCTCGGGGGCATCGAGGAGGTCCGCGCCAAGGCTAAGCAGCCGCAGGCAGCGCCCTCCAAGAAGAAAGGTTCCAGGTAAGGGGAGAGCGAGTCGATGTTACAACCCAAGCGTATGAAATTTCGCAAGATGCAGAAAGGCCGTAACCGTGGCCTGGCGCATCGCGGAAGCAAGATCAGCTTCGGGGAATACGGCCTCAAGGCAACCGGTCGCGGCCGCATTACTGCGCGCCAGATCGAAGCTGGCCGTCGTGCGATCAGCCGTCACGTGAAGCGTGGCGGGAAGATCTGGATCCGCGTATTCCCGGACAAGCCGATTTCCAAGAAGCCACTCGAAGTCCGTATGGGTAAGGGTAAGGGTTCCGTCGAGTACTGGGTCGCACAGATTCAGCCTGGTCGGGTCCTGTATGAAATTGAAGGCGTCTCCGAAGAGTTGGCCCGTGAGGCCTTCACTCTGGCGGCCCAGAAGATGCCCTTGTCCACCACCTTTGTGAAACGGACGGTGATGTGATGAAAGCTCAGGAAATCCGTGAAAAATCAGTCGATGAGCTGAACAATCAGCTTCTCGAACTCCTCCGCGAGCAGTTCAACCTGCGCATGCAGAAGGCCACCGGTCAGCTCAGCCAGACTCATCTGCTCAAGCAGGTTCGTCGGGACATCGCCCGGGTGAAGACTGTGCTCAACGAGAAGGCAGGTGACTGAGATGGTCGAAGAAAAGAAAGCCCGTACGCTCACCGGAAAAGTGGTGAGCGACAAGATGGACAAATCCATCGTCGTCATGATCGAGCGGCGCGTGCGTCACCCGATCTACGGCAAGTACGTCAAGCGCTCCACCAAGCTGCACGCCCATGACGAGGCGAACCAGGCTAAGGCCGGCGATACGGTCTCCGTACAGGAGTGCCGCCCGCTGTCCAAGACAAAGTCCTGGATGTTGGTCGAGGTGGTTGAGCAGGCCAAGGGCTGATTGGCTCACGCCTGTCAAACCAGTGCAGTCAGATTAGGTTTGGAGAAAACCGATGATTCAGACTCAGACAATGCTGGATGTCGCCGACAACAGCGGAGCGCGCCGGGTGCAATGCATCAAGGTGCTGGGCGGTTCACACCGTCGCTACGCACATGTTGGTGATGTCATCAAGGTCACGGTTAAGGAAGCCATTCCGCGTGGCAAGGTCAAGAAGGGCCAAGTCCTCAAAGCGGTGGTGGTTCGCACCCGTAGCGGCGTCCGTCGTCCCGACGGTTCGCTGATCCGCTTCGATGGAAATGCGGCAGTTCTGTTGAATAACACCAACGAACAGCCGATCGGTACCCGTATCTTTGGGCCGGTGACTCGTGAGCTTCGCAACGAGAAGTTCATGAAAATCATTTCCTTGGCGCCTGAAGTGCTGTAAGGAGCGAGGCGGATATGCAAAAAATCAAACGTGACGATGAAGTCGTCGTCATCGCCGGCAAGGATAAGGGCAAACGTGGCACGGTTAAGCGCGTCCTCAAGGACGATCGCTATGTCGTGTCCGGTGTGAACATGATGAAACGTCACACCAAGCCCAATCCCATGGCGGGCAATCAGGGCGGTATCGTCGAGCGCGAGGCTCCGATTCACGTGTCCAACGTAGCCATCTTCAATTCGGAGACCGGTAAGGCGGATCGCGTCGGCTTCCAGGTGAAGGAAGACGGTACCAGGGTACGTATCTACAAGTCGACGCAGACGCAGATCGACGCCTAACGCGAGTCGGGTAGCAAAATGGCGAACTTGAAAGAACGTTATCAGAACGAGGTAGTGGCTCAACTCAAAGAGCAGTTCAGCTACGCCAACGTGATGCAGGTGCCGCGAGTCACCAAGGTGACTCTGAACATGGGTATCGGCGAAGCGACCAGCGACAAGAAGCTGATCGACAATGCCATCGGTGACCTGGAGAAACTTTCGGGTCAGAAGCCGCTGGTGACCAAGGCACGCAAGTCCATCGCGGGCTTCAAGGTGCGTGAAGGCTGGCCGATCGGTATCAAGGTAACCCTGCGCTCCGAGCGCATGTGGGACTTCCTCGATCGCCTGGTGAACATCGCGATCCCCCGCGTTCGTGACTTCCGTGGTCTCAACCCGAAGTCCTTCGACGGTCGTGGCAACTACTCCATGGGGGTGCGTGAGCAGATCATCTTTCCGGAGATCGAGTATGATAAGATCGATCGGATTCGTGGCCTGGATGTCACCATCACCACCACTGCCAAAACCGATGATGAAGGTCGTGCGCTGCTGAGCGCGCTGAACTTCCCGTTCAAGAAATAAGGGTGGGATCATGGCAAAGAAAAGCATGGTAGAGCGTGAGCTCAAGCGTACGAAACTGGTGGCGAAGTTTGCTGCCAGGCGTGCCGAGCTCAAGGCGATCATCCAGGACGTAAACACTTCTGACGAAGAGCGCTTCGAGGCGACGTTGAAGCTGCAGCAGCTGCCGCGCGATTCCAGCCCGGTGCGCCAGCGTAACCGCTGCCGCATCACCGGCCGTCCGCACGGCTACTACAACAAGTTCGGCCTCGGCCGCAACAAGCTTCGCGAAGCCGCCATGCGTGGCGACGTCCCTGGACTGAAAAAGTCCAGCTGGTAAGCCACGCGAGAATCAGGAGCGCAACGTAAATGAGCATGCAAGACACTCTGGCGGATATGTTCACCCGTATCCGCAATGCGCAGATGGCCACCAAGGAGACGGTCACCATGCCGTCCTCCAAGCTGAAGATCGAGGTGGCCCGCGTATTGAAGGAAGAGGGTTACATTAACGACTTCGCGGTGTCCGAGGCTGCCAAGCCCGAGCTGACGGTGACCCTCAAGTATTTCGAGGGAAAGCCTGTTATCGAGCACATTCAGCGAGTTTCCAAGCCATCCCTGCGCCAGTACAAGGGCAAGGATGGGCTGCCGAAGGTCGCCGATGGTCTGGGTATCGCTATCGTCACCACCTCCAACGGGGTGATGACCGATCGCGCGGCTCGCAAGGCCGGTGTCGGTGGCGAAGTCCTCTGCACCGTATTCTAGGAGTTTGGAATGTCCCGCGTAGCCAAATATCCGGTAAAAGTACCTGCTGGCGTCGAGATCAAGCTCGACGGTGACCAGCTGACCGTCAAAGGCGGTCAAGGTACGTTGTCCCTGTCCATTCACCCCGATGTGGTGATTGGTCAGGAAGAGGGTCAGTTGACCTTCGCGCCGAGCGAGGCCGCCAAGAGCTGGGCCATGTCCGGCACCACCCGTGCCCTGGTGCAAAACCTGGTCACCGGCGTGAGCGAAGGCTTCACCAAGTCCCTCGAAATCATCGGCGTCGGTTATCGTGCCCAGGCCAAGGGCCAGACGCTCAATCTGTCACTGGGCTTCTCGCACCCGGTCGAATATACGCTGCCTGAGGGTGTCTTTGCGGAAACGCCGAAGAACACTCAGATCGTGCTCAAGAGCGCGGACAAGCAGATGCTCGGCCAGGTTGCCGCGGAAATCCGCGCCTTCCGTCCCCCTGAGCCCTACAAGGGCAAGGGTGTTCGGTACGCCGACGAGCAGGTGCGTCGCAAAGAAGCCAAGAAGAAGTAAGGCAGGGTTATGAACGCGAAGAAAGAATCTCGTCTCCGTCGTGCCCGCCGTGCTCGCGCCAAGATCCGCGAGCTGGGCGTGTATCGCCTGTGTGTCAACCGGACTCCTCGCCACATCTATGCGCAGATCATCTCGCCGGATGGTGGTAAGGTCCTCGCCAGCGCTTCCACGCTGGACAAGGATCTGCGTGAGGGTGCGACCGGCAATGCCGACGCCGCCGCCAAGGTGGGCGCCTTGATTGCCGAGCGCGCCAAGGAAGCAGGCATCTCCCAGGTAGCCTTCGATCGTGCCGGTTTCAAGTACCACGGGCGCGTTAAGGCCCTGGCCGACGCCGCTCGTGAAGGCGGCCTGGAATTCTAAAGGGTTTTACGATGGCGAAGAACGAACAGCAAAGCGGCGACCTCCAGGAAAAGCTGGTACAGGTCAACCGTGTTGCCAAGGTGGTCAAGGGTGGCCGTATCTTCGGTTTCACCGCTCTGACCGTCGTGGGCGACGGCAAGGGTCGAGTCGGCTTCGGTCGTGGCAAGGCGCGTGAAGTGCCTGTCGCGATCCAGAAGGCGATGGACCAGGCTCGCCGCAACATGGTCAAGGTCAACCTCGCGGGTGGGACCCTGCAGTACCCGGTCAAGGCCCGTCACGGTGCCTCCAAGGTGTACATGCAACCTGCTTCCGAGGGTACCGGCATCATCGCCGGCGGCGCCATGCGCTCCGTGCTCGAATTGGCGGGTGTCCATGACGTCCTGGCCAAGTGCTACGGTTCCACCAACCCGGTGAACGTGGTGCGGGCTACCGTCAGGGGTCTCACGGCCATGCAAGCGCCGGAAGACATCGCCGCGAAACGCGGTCTGTCTGTCGAAGCGATCACGGGGTAAATACCATGACAGCAACACTCAAGGTTACCCAGACCCGCAGTACCATCGGCATCTTGCCCACGCACAAGGCCACCATGAAGGGTCTTGGGCTGCGCCGCATCGGTCATACGGTTGAACTGGAAGACACCCCTGCCGTACGCGGCATGATCCACAAGGTGACCTACCTTGTGCGTGTTGAGGGAGAGTAATCCATGAAACTCAATAGCCTGAGCCCGTCACCGGGTTCAAAACACGCTGCAAAGCGTGTCGGTCGTGGCATCGGTTCCGGTCTGGGCAAGACCGGCGGCCGTGGCCACAAGGGCCAGAAGTCGCGCAGTGGCGGTAGCGTCAAGCCTGGCTTCGAAGGCGGCCAGATGCCGCTGCAGCGGCGTCTACCGAAGTTCGGCTTCACCTCCATGAAGTCGCTGGTTTCCGAAGAAGTCCGTCTGGGTGAGCTCGCCAAGGTGGCAGGTGACGAGGTCACCCTGGAGACCCTCAAGCAGGCCAACGTGCTGAAAGACGCCACGCTGCATGCGAAGGTGATTCTTTCCGGCGAACTGAACAAGGCGGTCACGGTCCGCGGCATCAAGGTCACCAAGGGTGCCCGGGCTGCGATCGAAGCCGCCGGTGGCAAGGTAGAGGACTAAATGGCCAAGTCAGGAAAAATGCCGGCGACGGGCAGCGGTCTGGGTGAACTCTGGGCGCGCCTGCGCTTCGTGCTCCTCGCCATCGTGGTGTACCGGATCGGTGCCCACATCCCCGTGCCCGGTATGAATCCTGACCAGCTTGCTGCCTTGTTCAGGGAGCAGCAGGGCACCATCCTTGGCATGTTCAACATGTTCTCGGGTGGCGCCCTGGAGCGGATGAGTATCATGGCGCTGGGCATCATGCCCTATATCTCGGCATCGATCATCATGCAGCTGATGACCGCCGTTTCGCCCCATCTTGAACAGCTCAAGAAGGAAGGCGAGGGCGGACGTCGCAAGATCAGCCAGTACACCCGCTACCTCACCGTGGTCCTGGCGCTTGTCCAGGGCACGGGTATGTCAGTCGGACTTGCCAATCAGGGAGTTGCCTACTCGGCAGACTTCAGCTTCTTCTTCACCGCGATCGTCACCTTCGTGACCGGTGCAGTGTTCCTGATGTGGTTGGGCGAGCAGATTACCGAGAAGGGCATTGGCAACGGTATCTCCCTGCTGATCTTCTCGGGCATCGTCGCCGGACTGCCGAGTGCCGTGGGGCAGGCCTTTGAGCTGGCTCGCAACGAAGGCGCCTGGAATGTGCTTCCGCTGCTGGCCCTCTCCGTGCTCGGTGTCGCCACTGTCGCCTTCGTGGTCTTTATCGAGCGCGGTCAGCGTCGCATCACCGTGAACTACCCTCGGCGTCAGGTGGGCAACAAGATGTACGCCGGTCAGAGCAGCTATCTTCCCCTGAAGGTGAACATGGCGGGGGTTATCCCGGCAATCTTCGCCTCCAGCATCCTGTTGTTCCCGGCCTCGCTGGGCCAATGGGTGGGAAGTGGCGAAGGACTCGAGTGGCTCCAGCAAGCGTCACTGGCCCTGGGGCCTGGCCAGCCGCTGCATATCTTGCTTTTTGGCGCGGCGGTGATATTCTTCTGCTTCTTTTACACAGCGCTGGTCTTCAATCCCAAGGACGTCGCCGACAACCTCAAGAAGTCAGGTGCTTTCCTGCCGGGGATTCGTCCTGGCGAGCAGACCGCTCGCTATGTCGACAAGGTCATGACACGTCTGACCCTGTTCGGCGCCATGTACATTACCGCGGTTTCCCTGATGCCTCAATTCCTGATCGTGGCGTGGAACGTGCCGTTCTTCTTCGGCGGTACGGCGCTACTGATTGTGGTGGTGGTCATCATGGATTTCATGGCTCAGGTGCAATCGCATCTTATGTCGCACCAGTATGAGTCGGTGATGAAGAAGTCCAACCTGAAAGGCTACGGTAGCGGCGGCATGATGCGCTGAAACGCGCCGCGCGTAAATTGGTGCGCCGCGAGCTGTAACGTCGGCTCGCGGCGCTAGCCAACCTTGGAGATGGAACGATGAAAGTTCGAGCTTCCGTTAAGAAAATGTGTCGCAATTGCAAGATCATTCGTCGCAATGGCGCTGTCCGCGTCATCTGCAGCGAACCGCGGCACAAGCAACGTCAGGGCTGATCCCCTACGCTGCGATGTACCGGCGCCGGCATGTCTCTTGCCCTGTCGCAGGGAAAGAGGTATGCTGTTGCGCCTTTTAAAGATGACCCAACGAGCAAGCCGCTCAAATTTCGGAGTAAGCTGATGGCCCGTATTGCAGGCGTCAATATCCCGGACAACAAGCATGCGGCGATCTCGCTGACCTATATCTTCGGGATTGGCCGTACTCGGGCACAGGATATCTGTGCTGCGTCCGGCATCACGTCGACCACCAAGATCCAGGAACTGTCAAGCGAAGAGCTAGACACCCTGCGTTCCGAGGTCGGCAAGTATACCGTAGAGGGCGACCTTCGCCGTGATGTCACGCTTAACATCAAGCGTCTCATGGATCTGGGTTGCTACCGTGGTCTGCGTCATCGTCGTGGTCTTCCGCTGCGTGGTCAGCGTACCAAGACCAATGCGCGTACCCGCAAGGGCCCGCGCAAGCCGATCCGCAAATAATACGCACGTTCTGGCGTAAAGACAGGAAGAATCATCAACATGGCTAACCCGCGTAGCAATCGCAAGAAGGTTAAAAAGCAGGTGGTGGATGCCGTTGCGCATATCCACGCCTCTTTTAACAACACGATCATTACGATCACAGACCGCCAGGGCAACGCTCTCTCTTGGGCGACAGCCGGTGGTTCGGGTTTTCGTGGTTCTCGCAAGAGCACCCCGTTCGCTGCTCAAGTAGCAAGCGAGCGTGCAGCGACTGCTGCAGCCGAGTATGGTGTGAAAAACGTCGACGTGCTGGTCAAGGGCCCCGGTCCTGGCCGTGAATCCGCCGTGCGCGCGCTCAATGCCGCCGGCTTCCGCGTGCAGAGCATTATCGACGCGACGCCCATTCCCCATAATGGCTGCCGTCCGCCGAAGAAACGCCGCGTTTAAGGAGACAGATTCATGGCTCGTTATATTGGACCGAAGTGCAAACTGTCTCGTCGTGAAGGCACCGACCTCTTTCTGAAGAGCGGTGTGACTCCCTTCGAGAAGAAGTGCAAATCCGAGCAGATTCCGGGTGTGCACGGCCAGCGACGTCAGCGTATTTCCGAATACGGCTTGCAGCTTCGCGAGAAGCAGAAAGTACGCCGCATGTATGGCGTACTCGAGAAGCAGTTCCGCAACTACTACAAGGAAGCGGCCCGTCTCAAGGGCGCTACCGGCGAAGTGTTGCTGCAGCTTCTCGAATCCCGACTGGACAACGTCGTCTACCGCATGGGCTACGGCTCGACCCGCTCCGAAGCTCGGCAGCTGGTCAGCCACAAGGCCATCGCCGTGAACGGCAAGACCGTCAACGTGGCCTCTTACCAGGTCAAGCCCGGTGATGTGGTCTCCGTTCGCGAGAAGTCGAAGAACCAGGCGCGCATCCAGAGTGCCCTGGCCCTGGCCGCCAACCGCGGCGATGTGGCCTGGATCGAGATCGACGCCAAGAAGATGGAAGGCACGTTCAAGGCGCTGCCCGAGCGCGGCGACCTGATGGCTGACATCAACGAGGCCCTGATCGTCGAGCTGTACTCCAAGTAAGCGCTGCTAGCGCCCCGGCCTCCTGAGTGGGGCCGGCTCAGAGTACCGAGTATCCGTTTGGCAGCCTGAAAGGTGTATATATGCAGCGTTCAGTGACCGAGTTTCTTCGTCCTCGCGACATCAAGGTCGAAGAGATAAGCGCACATCACGCCAAGATCGTGCTCGAGCCCTTCGAGCGTGGCTTCGGCCACACCCTGGGTAACGCACTGCGTCGCATCCTGCTCTCGTCCATGCCCGGCTGTGCCGTGGTGGAAGCCGAGATCAGCGGAGTCGATCACGAGTACAGCGCGATCGAAGGGGTCCAGGAAGATGTCATCGAAATCCTCCTGAACCTCAAGGACGTGGCGATCAAGATGCACAGCCGCGATGAGGCGGTGCTCTCGCTGAACAAGCAGGGCCCTGCCGTCGTGACTGCGGGTGATATCGCTCTTGACCACGACGTCGAGATCGTCAATCCCGAGCACGTCATCGCCCACGTCAACGAGGGCGCCGAGCTCAAGATGCAGATCAAGGTGGCGCTCGGCCGCGGCTATGAGCCGGCGGACGCGCGCCTCGGAGCTGACGATGAGTCTCGTGCCATCGGCCGCCTGCAGCTGGATGCAACCTTCAGCCCTGTGCGTCGGGTTTCCTATTCTGTCGAGGCCGCGCGCGTTGAACAGCGCACTGATCTCGACAAGTTGATCATCAACCTGGAAACCGACGGCACCCTGGATCCCGAAGAGGCGATCCGTCGCAGCGCGACCATCCTGCAAGATCAGCTGGCCGCGTTTGTCGATCTGGAAGCCGACAAGGAACAGGAAGTGGAGGAGCAAGAGGATCACATCGATCCGATCCTGCTGCGCCCCGTAGACGATCTCGAGTTGACCGTTCGCAGCGCCAACTGCCTCAAGGCCGAGAATATCTATTATATCGGCGATCTGATCCAGCGCACCGAGGTGGAGCTGTTGAAGACACCGAATCTCGGCAAGAAGTCCCTGAACGAGATCAAGGACGTCCTGGCAGCGCGCGGTCTTTCACTGGGCATGCGGCTGGAAAACTGGCCGCCGGCTAGCCTGAAGGACGACAAGGCCTCCGCGTGAGCGCCGACTCGAGTCCCAGTTTGGTAAGGAATCACACCCATGCGTCATCGTAAGAGTGGTCGTCATCTCAATCGGACCAGCTCGCACCGTCAGGCCATGTTCAAGAACATGAGCGTGTCGTTGATCGAGCATGAAGTCATCAAGACAACCCTGCCCAAGGCCAAGGAGCTGCGTCGCGTTATCGAGCCGCTCATCACCCTGGCCAAGCAGGATAGCGTCGCCAATCGTCGTCTGGCTTTTGCCCGTACCCGTTCGAAGGAAGCGGTCGGCAAGCTGTTCAGCGAACTGGGTCCGCGTTACGTGGAGCGTCCGGGTGGTTACATCCGTATTCTCAAGTGCGGCTTCCGCACCGGCGACAACGCGCCCATGGCCTATGTAGAACTCGTTGACCGTCCGGTCGTCGAGATCGAGGAAGCCGCTGTCGAGGAGTGATCCGCGACGGTACTTCCGGCTACGGCACGCGAAACCGGCCCCTCTCGAGGGGCCGGTTTTTTATTATGCCGGCTCTGGTTTGTACTGCCGGGCACGTTCCAGCAGGGGCTTGAGAAAGCGGCCGGTGTGCGACGCACGCTGCTTCGCCACCTGTTCGGGGGTGCCCTCGGCGATAATGCGCCCGCCACCGGAGCCGCCCTCGGGCCCCAGGTCGACCACCCAGTCCGCGGTCTTGATCACGTCCAGGTTGTGTTCGATCACCACGATGGTGTTGCCGTGGTCGCGAAGGCGGTGGAGCACGCTGAGCAGCTGACGAATATCCTCGAAGTGTAGCCCGGTGGTGGGTTCGTCGAGGATATAGAGTGTCTTGCCGGTGTCGCGTTTGGCCAGCTCCCGGGCCAGCTTGACCCGCTGGGCCTCGCCGCCGGAGAGGGTGGTGGCGCTCTGGCCCAGGCGAATGTAGGAGAGTCCCACATCGAGCAGGGTCTGCAGGCGCCGGGCGATGGCCGGCACCGGGCTGAAGAACGCCAGCGCCTCCTCTACCGTCATCCCCAGCACCTCGTCGATGCTCTTGCCCTTGTACTGGATCTCGAGGGTCTCGCGGTTGTAGCGCTTACCCTTGCAGACGTCGCAGGGAACATAGATATCCGGCAGGAAATGCATCTCTACCTTGATCATCCCCTCGCCCTGACACGCCTCGCAGCGCCCGCCCTTGACGTTGAAGCTGAAGCGCCCCGGCTTGTAGCCCCGTGCGCGCGCCTCCTGAGTGCCGGAGAAGAGCTCGCGGATTGGCGTGAAGATGCCGGTGTAGGTGGCCGGGTTGGAGCGCGGGGTGCGGCCGATGGGGCTCTGGTCGATATCGATCACCTTGTCGAGCTGATCGAGCCCCTCAATGCGCTGATAAGGCCCCGGAGTCAGGCTGGTAGCGTGATTGAGTTCCCGGGCGGCGATGGGCATCAGGGTCGCGTTGATCAGGGTCGACTTGCCGGAGCCAGACACCCCGGTAACACAGATGAACAGCCCCAGGGGCAGCTCGAGGGTAACGTCCTGGAGGTTGTTGCCGGTCGCCCCCACCAGGCGCAGGACCTTCTCCGGGTTGCCGGGAATCCGCCACGGCGGCACCTCGATGCGTCGGGTCCCGACCAGATACTGGCCGGTGAGAGAGTCGGGGTTGGCCATCACCGCCTCGGGGGTGCCCTGGGCGACGATACGCCCGCCGTGAACACCTGCCCCCGGACCGATGTCCAGCACGTGATCCGCCGCGCGAATGGCCTCTTCGTCGTGTTCCACCACGATCACGGTATTGCCCAGGTCGCGCAGGCGCTCCAGGGTCTTGAGCAGGCGGTCATTGTCACGCTGATGCAGGCCGATGGAAGGTTCGTCGAGGATATACATGACGCCCACCAGGCCGGCACCGATCTGGCTGGCCAGGCGGATGCGTTGGGCCTCGCCGCCCGAGAGCGTCTCGGCGCTGCGTTCCAGGGTCAGGTAGTCGAGGCCCACGTTGACCAGGAACTCCAGGCGGGCGTGGATCTCGTTGACGATCTTCACGGCGATCTCGCCGCGCCGCCCTGGCAGTTCCAGGGCCTTGAAGTAGCGCCACGCCTCGCCGATGGGCAGGCGCACCATCTCCGGCAGGTTGCGCTCGTCGATGAAGACGTGGCGCGATTCCTTGCGCAGCCGTGAACCCTGGCAGGTCGGGCAGGGCTGCACGGCGATGTAGCGTGCCAGCTCCTCGCGCACCATGTTGGATTCCGTCTCGCGGTAGCGGCGTTGCAGGTTGGGCAGCACCCCTTCGAAGGGGTGCTGACGGGACACCTTGCGGCCGCGGTCGTTGACGTAGTGGAAGGCGATCTCGTCGTGGCCGCTGCCGTGGAGGATCACCTCGCGCTCGTGGCGCGCCAGCTCCTGCCAGGGGGTCTCCAGGGTGAAGCGGTAGTGCTCCGCCACCGACTGCAGCTGATTGAAGTAGAAGACGCTGCGGCGGTCCCAGCCCTTGATGACGCCCTCGGCCAGGGAGAGCTCCGGGTGACTGATCAGCTTGTCCGGATCGAACACCTGCTGCACGCCCAGTCCGTCGCAGCTCGGGCAGGCACCGGCGGGGTTGTTGAACGAGAACATGCGCGGCTCGAGCTCGGCGATAGAATAGCCGCATACCGGGCAGGCGAAGCGTGCCGAAAAGGCGATGTCCGCCTGTTCACCGTCCATGAAGTGGACCATGGCGATGCCGTCGGAAAGGGTCAGGGCGGTCTCGAAGGATTCCGCCAGTCGCTGCTGCAGCCCATCGCGGACCTTGATGCGGTCCACCACCACACTGATGTCGTGCTTGCGATTCTTGTCCAGGGGTGCGATGTCGTCGAGTTCGAGCACCTGGCCGTTCACCATGGCGCGCACAAAGCCCTGGGCGCGCAGCTCGGCCAGCAGCTGCAGGTGCTCGCCCTTGCGGCCCTTGACCACCGGGGCCAGCAGCATCAGCTTGCTGCCCTCGGGCAGCGACAGCACCTGGTCAACCATCTGGGAGATGGTCTGGGCTGCCAGGTCCTCGCCGTGCTCCGGGCACCGGGGAGTGCCGGTGCGGGCGAACAGCAGGCGCAGGTAGTCGTAGATCTCGGTGATGGTGCCTACGGTGGAGCGGGGGTTGTGAGAGGTAGACTTCTGCTCGATGGAGATCGCCGGTGACAGCCCCTCGATATGGTCGACGTCGGGTTTCTCCATCATCGACAGGAACTGTCGCGCATAGGTGGAGAGCGACTCCACATAGCGGCGCTGCCCCTCGGCGTAGAGGGTATCGAAGGCCAGCGACGACTTGCCTGAGCCGGAGAGCCCGGTGACCACGATCAGCCTGTCGCGGGGCAGCTCGACATCGATATCCTTCAGGTTGTGGGTGCGAGCACCCCTCACCAGAATCTTGTCCATTCCCACCTCGGGCACACGGCAAAAGATCCAGTATACGGGGCCGGCCGCCATGGCGGCAAAGTGCCGTCCTGACGCGGCTTTCCCTGGGTGGCAGCGAGCCGCTAGAATATGCGACTCACTCAAGGGTGCATCGCACCCGAGCATGGAACGTCATCATCCCTATGCGAAAGGTTTCCGGGCTGCTTCTGCCCAGCGAACGCCGTGCCATCACCGGGCTTGCCAGCCTCTATGCTACGCGCATGCTGGGCCTGTTCATGGTGCTGCCGGTGCTGGCCCTCTACGCCGACGACCTGGCAGGAGCGACGCCGCTGCTGGTGGGGCTGGCACTGGGCGTCTATGGTCTCACCCAGGCGCTGTTGCAGATACCCTTCGGCGCACTCTCCGACCGCATCGGTCGCAAGCCAGTGATCGCTTTCGGCCTCTTGCTCTTCATGCTCGGCAGCGTGGTGGCGGCGAACGCCGACACCATCGGCGGAGTGATTGTGGGCCGCTCCCTGCAGGGCAGCGGCGCGGTGGCCGCCGCCATCATGGCGCTGCTCGCCGACCAGACCCGCGAGCAGGTACGCACTGCCGCCATGGCCACCATCGGACTCTCCATCGGCGTGGCCTTTGCCCTGGCCATGGTGCTGGGCCCCTGGCTGGCCGCCCGCTTCGGACTTTCCTCGGTGTTCTGGTTCACTGCAGGACTGGCTGTGCTGGGCCTGGCAGTGCTGTGGAAGCTTGTCCCCCCTGCGCCGCGCCGCCTTCAACACCGCGACGTCGGCATCGCGCGCAGCCAGCTGGCCGCGACCCTGGGGCGCCACGAGCTGCTGCGTCTGGATCTCTCCATCTTCGCCCTGCACCTGATTCTGATGGCGATCTTCGTCGCCGTGCCCTTCCGGCTGCTGGAAGCCGGGATCGCGGTGGAGCGCCACGGACTCACCTATCTGGGTGTCATGTTGCTGGCCTTCGCCGGCATGGTGCCACTGGTGATCCTGGCGGAGAAGCGCCGTCAGATGAAAGCGATGTGCCTGCTGGCCATCGGCGCCATCACCCTCAGTCTTGGCGGGCTGGCCGGCCTGGAGGGCAGCCTATGGGGGCTGCTGGGCTGGCTGCTGTTGTTCTTCATCGCTTTCAATCTTCTCGAAGCCACCTTGCCGTCGATGCTCAGCAAGCTGGCGCCTGCCGGAGCCAAGGGGACCGCCATGGGGGTCTACTCCACCAGTCAGTTTCTGGGGGCCTTTCTGGGCGGGGTGCTGGGCGGATTTCTGGCCCAGCAGTGGGGGCTGGCCGCGGTGTTTATCGGCTGTGGCCTGCTGGGCGTGGTGTGGCTGGCGCTGATGGCTGGCATGACGCCGCCGCCGCACCTGGCCAGCGAGGTGGTGGCCCTGGACGAAGAGCACCAGGGCGCTGCCCTCGAGAGCCTGGCGGCACGTTTCGCCGAGGTGGCCGGCGTCGAGGACGTACTGGTGGTGCCCGAGGATCGACTGGCCTATCTCAAGGTTGACCGCCGGCACCTCGATGAAGAAGCCCTGGCAAGAGTGATCGATACTGGCAAGGAGCGGGCCTGATGGCGGGCTCGCCACGAGTGTCTCGCAACGACTTGGCTCGCAAGCAGGCGCTAGATGCGCCATTCTGCAGGCCTGCCTGCAGCCACATGAATTCATGATCGCAAGGAGTCCAACATGGCACGTGGCGTCAACAAGGTCATTTTGATCGGCAACCTGGGACAGGATCCCGAGGTTCGCTTTCTGCCCTCCGGGGCCCCGGTGGCCAACCTGCGGCTGGCCACCACCGATACCTGGATGGACAAGCAGTCCGGCCAGCGCCAGGAGCGCACCGAGTGGCACACCCTGGTGATGTTCAACAAGCTGGCCGAAATCGGCCAGCAATACCTCAAGAAGGGCTCGCGTATCTACGTCGAGGGCCGCCTCCAGACCCGGAAATGGCAAGGACAGGACGGCCAGGACCGCTACAGCACCGAGATCGTCGTCAACGACATGCAGATGCTCGACACCCGCAGTGGCGGCGGTGACGCCCAGGGCGGCCAATACGGCGGTGCTCCGCAGCAGCAGGGCGGTTATGGCGGTGCTTCCCAGCAGCAGGGCGGCGCTCCTCAACAGCAGGGCGGCGCTCCCCAGCAGCAGGGCGGCGGCTATGGCGGCCAGCCCCAGCAGCGTCCCGCGCCGACCCCGCCGGCACAGGGCAACCAGCAGGGCGGACAGCAGGGCGGACAGCAGGGCGGACAGCAGGGCGGACAGCAGGGCGGACAGCAGGGCGGACAGCAGGGCAACTATGGGGCGCCCGATCCAGGCAGCTTCGACGACTTCGATGACGAAATTCCGTTCTAGCGCGGAGCCATCTGCCAGGCGCAGGGAGGAGCACGAGTGAAGCTGCTGATACTGGACGCCGGCCATTGCCTGAGCCTGGCGCTGGCCCGGGAAGCCAATCGGCGCAGCGATACCGAACTGATCATTGATGCCGGCAGCGTGGTGTCTGCCGAACGGCTCGCCGCGGTGGCGCCGGATGCGCTGATCATTCCACCTCTGTCGCGCCCCATCCAGGCCGCGCCGGCCGAAGTGACGGCCCATGCGGCGGCGGTGGGGCAGTGCATGGAGGCGTGCCGGGAGGCCGGCGTTCCCCTGGTGTGGTGCGTCTCCGACCAGCTCTACGAGGACGGTTTCGCCGAGCCCATCGATGAGCACGTTATTCCGCGGCCTCGGGACGAGAGTCTGCGTCGCCTGGTGGCTACCGGCAATCGCATCCGCGTGGAGTGCCCACGGCACCTGATCGTGCGCCTGGGTCCACTGTTTGCCCTCGAGGGCGGCCACGCCTGGCTGGGGGAGCTGGTTGACACCCTGGTGGCTGGGGGGGAGGTTCGCGGCGAGGCCGACGTGACTTGCTGCCCCACTTCCGTCGACGCCGTGGCCATGTCGCTGATCGGGATGCTTCAGCAGCAGCACTGCGGTGCCGAGGCCTGGGGCAGCTACCACCTGGCCGGCACCGAGCCGGTCAGTGTCTATGCCTTCGTTTCCATGGTGCGCACGCAGCTCGCCACTCGTCTCGAGGGTCTCGGCAAGCAGGCGGTACTGGGAGAGGTGAAGGCCATGCACCACCATCACGATCACCCACTGCGGCGGGTGCTCAATTGCCGGCGGGTTCTCGAGGTGTTTGGCGTCCACCAGAAACCCTGGCGGCTGGAGGTGGGGAGGATGCTCGACGCCTGGTGCAAGGCCAGCCATCGCTGCCATGAACCGCCGGAGGAACCATCACTGCCATGAATGCCCTGCGCAGCCTGCTCTTCTATGTCGGCTACTTCCTGATCATGCTGATGTGCGGCCTGCTGTTCGTGCCGCTGGCGCCCCTGTTGCCGTTGAGCAGCCGTTACCGCCTGCTCAACATCTACAATCATCTGATCACCGCCTGGTTTAGTTGGGCGTGCGGGGTGCACTATGAGATCCGTGGACGCGAGCGCCTGCCGGCGGGTCCCTGCGTGATCGTATCCAACCATCAGAGCGAGTGGGAGACCATCTACCTTCAGGTTCTCAAGTCACCGATCTGTACCGTGCTGAAACAGGAACTGCTGCATATTCCGCTCTTTGGCTGGGGGCTGCGCCTGCTGCATCCCATCGCCCTGGATCGCAGCAGGCCCGCCCGGGCCATGAAGCAGGTACTCACGCAGGGCAAACAGCGTCTGGAGGAGGGGTTCTCGGTGCTGATCTTTCCTGAGGGGACGCGGGTCGCCCCGGGGGAACGAAAGCGCTACAACAAGAGCGGCCCGGTCATCGCCTGTCGCGCCGGTGTGCCGGTGGTGCCGATAGCCCACAACGCCGGCGAGCGCTGGCCGGGGCGCCACTGGGTCAAGAATCCGGGGCGGCTGTCGTTGGTGGTGGGCGAACCCATCGAGACCGCCGGTCGCACCCCGGAAGAGGTGCTGGTGGATGTGGAAGCCTGGATAGAGGGGACGCTCGTCGAGATCTCCGATGTGCCGCGGCCGTCCTCCCCGACGCCGGCGTCTAACGTCGAGAAGAGCACGGTCTGAGACGAGGGCTCATTAACGCCAGGAGGCGCCCCATGGGGCGCCTCCTGGCGTTGGGCCGATTGCTCGATGGCCCATGCGACTCAGTCTTGGCGCGTCAGTCCGTGAACTTCTCGAGCACCAGGCAGGCATTGGTGCCGCCGAAGCCGAAGCTGTTGGAGAGCACACGCTCGACCTTCACGCCGTCGCGACGCTGCATGACGATATCGAAACCGTCGGCCTGCTCATCGAGGGTATCGACGTTGGCCGAGGCGGCGATGAAATCGTTCTCCATCATCAGCAGCGAGTAGACCGCCTCCTGCACGCCGGTGGCACCCAGGGAGTGGCCGGTGAGCGACTTGGTGGAGCTCATGGCCGGCGTGGTGTCGCCGAACACCTCGCGGATCGCCTTGAGCTCGGCCATATCGCCCACTGGGGTGGAGGTGCCGTGGGTATTGATATAGTCGATCTGGCCGGCCACCGTGGCCATGGCCTGGCGCATACAGCGCACCGCGCCATCGCCCGAGGGAGCGACCATGTCGTGGCCGTCGGATGTGGCACCGTAGCCCACGACTTCCGCATAGATCTTCGCCCCGCGTGCGCGGGCGTGGTCCAACTCCTCGAGCACCAGCATGCCGCCACCGCCAGCGATGACGAAGCCGTCGCGGGCCTGGTCATAGGGCCGTGAGGCCTTGTCGGGGGTGTCGTTGTACTGGGTAGAGAGCGCGCCCATGGCGTCGAACAGGCAGGAGAGGGTCCAATGCTCCTCCTCGCCGCCGCCGGCGAAGACCACGTCCTGCTTGCCCATCTGAATCTGCTCCACGGCGCTGCCGATGCAGTGGGCCGAGGTGGCGCAGGCCGAGGAGATGGAGTAGTTGACCCCCTTGATCTTGAACGGCGTGGCCAGACAGGCGGAGACGGTGCTGCCCATGGTGCGGGTGACCCGATAAGGCCCAACACGGCGCAGGCCTTTCTCGCGCATCAGGTCGGCGGCCTCTACCTGGTTGGCACTGGAAGCGCCGCCAGAGCCGGCGATCAGGCCAGTACGCTCGCTGGAGATCATCTCCGGGGTCAACCCCGAATCCTCAATGGCCTGGGCCATCGAGACGTAGGCGTAGGCAGCGGCGTCGCCCATGAATCGACGCAGCTTGCGGTCGATCAAGGCATCAAGGTCGATATCGATGCTGCCGGCCACCTGGCTGCGGAAGCCGCGCTCGGCATACTCTTCCTTGAAGCGAATACCCGAGCGCCCTTCCTTGAGCGCCTCGAGAACGGCCTGACGGTCGTTGCCCAGGCAGGACACGATGCCCAGGCCGGTGACTACCACTCGTCGCATGGAAGCCTCCTGATTCAGAAGTTCGCGGTGGAAGTAAACAGGCCCACGCGAAGATCGGTGGCCTGGTAGATGTCGCGGCCATCGACCGACACGGTGCCGTCGGCGATGCCGAGAATCAGGCGCCGTGTGATGATGCGCTTGATGTCGATCTTGTAGGTGACCGTACCGGCCTCAGGCAGGATCTGGCCAGTGAACTTGACCTCGCCACAGCCCAGGGCGCGGCCGCGTCCCGGATGACCGAGCCAGCCAAGGTAGAAACCGACCAGCTGCCACATGGCGTCCAGACCCAGGCAGCCCGGCATCACCGGATCGCCAGGGAAGTGGCACTCGAAGAACCACAGTTTGGGGTCGATATCGAGTTCGGCGATCAGCTCGCCCTTGCCGAAGTCACCGCCATCCTCATAGATGCGAGTGATGCGGTCGAGCATCAGCATGTTGGGCGCCGGCAGCTGGGCGTTGCCAGGGCCGAACAGTTCGCCGCGGGAGCAGGCCAGCAGTGCTTCGCGATCAAAGGAGTGTTGCTTGGTCACTGGGTCATTCCGAAGGTCGAAGTTATGGTCTGCGGTAGGCGAGAAGCCTCCGCCAGGCGACAGGAGTCAAGTCTACTGTCCACGCGGAGGGAATGCACGTCGAGCATCCCTTGCCGCGTCAGCGTGGAAAGCTCGTAGAGCTCGAAGAGGTACAGTAAATGTCCGGACGGCCGATAAAAACACAATGTCATTCACTCACGCATGAGTCATACCAACGCCATGTGGCCACCTTTTTCTCTCAATCGCCCGCTGATGTGGGTGGGCCTTGCTGGCCTCACGCTGAGCGTCTGGCTACCCGACCTGGCCTTGCGCGCCGTGGCCATCACGCTGGTGGGGCTCGGTCTGGCCGACGCCTGGCGGCAAGTGTGTCGTGAGCATCAGCATTCGCGGCTGGGCCAGGAGGCGCTGGCACTGACTGAGGATGGCGTCATCGTCACCGACGCCGCCAATCGCATTCTCGCCGTCAACCCTGCGTTTACTCGGATCACCGGCTTCAGCGTCGAGGAGGTGCGGGGCCACAATGCCACCTCGCTGTCAGCGCCTCGCCACGACACCGCCTTCTTTGAGCGCTACTGGCAGACCCTGGGCAGTACCGGACGCTGGGAAGGAGAAATGTGGAACCGCCGCAAGCACGGTGACGAATACCCCGAGTGGTTGCGCGTACGTGCCATTACCGATGCCAGCGGGCGGCTCAGTCACCATGTCTACCTGTTCACCGATATCTCGATGCACAAGGCGCGTGAGCGCGACCTGCGTCGTATCGGCTTTGAGGACCCTCTCACCGGCCTGCCAAACCGACGCCGCCTGCACGACCTGATGGGGTCGCGACTGCGCCACCTGCGGGCAGGCGAGAGCCTCGACATCGCCATGATCGACATCGACGGCTTCAAGGAGGTCAATGACTCCCTCGGCGTCGAGCAGGGTGATCGACTGCTGGCGCGGTTTGGCCAGCGCCTGGCCCACCAGGTCGCCGGTGGCGTTGTGGGGCGCCTCGGCGGCGACGAGTTTATGGTGATCCGCACGACCAATTTCGACGATCACGATAAGTGGGTCGCCGGCCTTCGAGCCCACCTCGCCGAGCCCTTCGAGTTGCAGGGCCACTCGTTGCGCCTGGGGCTTACGGTCGGTAGCTGCCGCGCCCCGGAGGATGGTCGGGAGTCCGGGATCCTTTTTCAACGGCTTGAGTCGGCGCTGTATACCGCCAAGCGCCATGGGCGGAATCACAGCCAGCGCTTCCGTCCAGCCCTGGACGTGCAGGAGACTCCCCAGCTGGGTATCGTCAACGACCTGCGCCATGCTCTTGCCACCGGC
Source organism: Pseudomonadota bacterium (assembly GCA_051751685.1). Classification (GTDB taxonomy): domain Bacteria; phylum Pseudomonadota; class Gammaproteobacteria; order Pseudomonadales; family Halomonadaceae; genus Halomonas. The sequence goes on from JBNJLE010000009.1 coordinate 44,116, forward strand.
TCCCAGCTTGAGCTGCATTATCAGGGTCAGCACCGCCTCGGGGATGGCGGCCTGGTAGGTTGGGAGGCGCTGCTGCGCTGGCGCCACCCCCGCGACGGCATGATCTCACCGGTCGACTTTATTCCTCTGGCCGAACGACATGGCCTGATGGCCTCGCTGGGGAATTGGGTCATCGACGAGGCACTATCCTGTCAGGCGCGCTGGCGACGATTGGGCATGCCTGAACTGCCGATATGGATCAACGTCTCAGCCCTGCAGATGTTCCAGGGCGAACTGGAATCAGCGCTCAGTGCGGGGCTGGCACGTCATGGGGTGCCAGCCCCGTTGCTGGGGCTGGAGATCACCGAATCCGTGTTGCTCGACGAGCGCGCCGGCGATATTGCACCGCGACTGGAAGCGCTGCGCACGCTGGGACATCCTGTTGCCATCGACGATTTCGGCACTGGCTACTCGTCGCTGGGCTACCTCAAACAGTTGCCTCTGGACAAGCTCAAGCTCGACCGTACCTTTATTCGCGCCCTGCCCGGAGACCGTGCCGATGCGGCGATTGTCACCGCGGTGCTGGCCATGGCCCGGGGCCTCGACCTCGAAGTGATTGCAGAAGGAGTCGAAACCGAGGCACAGCGGGATTTCCTGTTGGCAGCCGGCTGCGTTCTGGTCCAAGGCTTTCTCTATGCACGCCCAGAGTCGGCAGACGCTGTCGAAGCTCGCTGGCTGCCGAGGGGGTCAGGCGGGGGAAGCGCTGCGCTCGCCACGGCCAAAGTGAAAGGTTAGCCACAGACAGAGCAGACCCCACACCAGCGCCTGTGCCGGCAGTAACCAGGCTGCGAGGGCCACATCGGCCAGCTGGGCGCCGGCATAATAGGAGGCCGGGCCGCTGATGGCACCTCCCAGAACAGCAAGCCAGGGGCGCTGCCACAGCCAGGCCAGAGAGTGGTGGAGCAGGGTGGCGAACAGCGGCCAGAGCAGCCATATCCATAGCGGCAGCACGCCGAACATCAGCGGCTGGTCGCCGAAGTCGAAACCGCCGGCCAGCGTCAAACCGCCGTCGACTCCCAGTCCCAGCGCCGCAAAGCCCGCCAGCCAGCGCCACTCTCCTGGCCGCGCCTGCCAGACCAGGTGAAGGGTCAGGATGACGGCCGCGACCAGCACCGCCACCCAGGAGCCACCCAGCACGCAGGCCAGCCAGCCCAGTTCGAAGGCCACCAGGTTGAGCAGTGGCCGAAGGAGATCAGGCCGGCGCAGTAACGACGATATGGCCATCGGTCAGTGACTGCCGGTCTGTGGGGCGGGGCGAGCACCGGGCTTGGCCAGCAGCAGATGGCAGGTACCGATGCTGCGCTCCAGGAAGCCGCCCTCGCAGTAGCACAGATAGTAGCGCCACATGCGGATGAACCGCTCGTCATAGCCCAGCTTTCGCACACGCTCGATGTTGGCCTCGAAGCGATGGCGCCATTCGCGCAGCGTGCGCGCATAGTGGGTGCCGATCTCGTCCAGGGCCAGCACGTTGAGGGAGGTGCGCCGAGCCAGGCCGTCGAGGATGGCGCGGTGGGAGGGCAGGAAGCCGCCCGGAAAGATGTAGCGCTTGATAAAGTCCATCTCGCGCTTGGCCGCCTCGAAGCGCTGGTCGCGAATGGTAATGGCCTGCAGCATGGCCATGCCGTCGTCGGTCAGCAGGCGATCCAGGGTGGCCAGGTAGGTGTCCAGGTACTGGTGACCCACGGCCTCGATCATCTCCACCGAAATCAGGCGGTCAAAGCGCCCGGAGAGCTCCCGGTAGTCCTGCTTGAGCAGGGTGATGCGGTCGCCCAGGCCCTCCTCCTCGATGCGCCGTGCGGTATGCGCGTACTGCTCCTCGGAGATAGTGGTGGTGGTGACCCGACAGCCGCGGGTGCGCGCGGCGTGAATGGCCAGCCCGCCCCAGCCGGTACCGATCTCCAGCAGATGGTGCTGGGGGCGCACATCGAGGCGGTCGAGCATCAGGTCCAGCTTGAAGGTGGAGGCCTCCTCCAGGCTGGCTTCCGGATAGGGAAACACCGCGCTGGAATACATCAGGTGATGCTCGTCCAGAAAGGTAGCAAACAGATCGTTGCCGATATCATAGTGGGCGGCAATATTGCGCCGCGAGCCCTTGAGGCTGTTGCGCTGCAGGCGGTAGACGGCAGCCATCAGCCAACGACCCAACCGCGCCGTGCCGTTCTCCATCTCGCCGTTGACCCGCTCCAGATTGGCAGCGAGAAGGCGCACCAGGGCGACCAGGTCATCGACGTCCCAGTCGCCGTCCATGTAGGCCTCGGCGGCCCCGACGGTGCCACCCATCGCCAGGCGCTTCCAGGCGCGGCTATCGCGCACCACCAGAGTGACGTTCAGGGGGCCGCCTTGGCCGAGGTGGTGGCGACGGTGTCCCTCGATCAGGGTCACCTGACCGCCCTCCATACGGTCCAGCTGCTTCAGCAGCCGAGGCCGCAGCCAGCGGGTCAGGCGATCGGAATCCTCAACGAGGGAGCCGGTAGTGCTTGCGGAGCGCAGGGTGTTCACGACGAACTCTCCTTACGGGAACTCGGGTCTGGACCGGGGTGGTCATGGATCGGCACGCGCTTGAGCCATAGGCGCAGGGCCTCGAAGTGGATGCCGGCCAGGGTCTTGAGGCTCATCCAGGGTTGGCGTGCCAGGGTGCTCAGCAGCACGCCACGGGTCGCCGGGCGGGCCTCCAGGGTCAGGGTGGCGTCGAAGTGGCGTGCATTCCCCTTCCAGTTCTCCATGTGCATCATCAGCCGGTCTTCCGGTGTGTTGAAGCGCCAGCGGTAGGTCATGTCCATGGGATTGAAGGGCGAGACATGCATCGCCTTGGCAAAGGTGGCCTCGTGACTATGGCGGGTTGGCTCTATGGCGCAGGCGTAGCGAGCGCGCTCCCCCCAAGGCACATTGGTCACCTCGCCGAGCACGGCGCACAGCCGGTTATCGGCGTCGAAGGCGTAGTAGAGCGAGACCGGGTTGACGCCGAGCCCCAGGGTGCGCAGCTGAGTCAGCAGGCAAATGCGCCCGTCCGGTGCCCAGCCGAGCTGGCGCTCAATCTCCTCTTGTACCGCCTGCTTGAGTGGCCGGTCGTGAGGAGCGAGATCATCCTTGAGATAGTCCCTGCGCCGGAAGCGCGCCAGGGCCGGGCGGCGGGCGCTGAAGCCCGGTACGCCGTCGAACAGCTCGGGTAGCTCATCCAGATCCAGCCAGGCCATCCACACGCGATAGGTGAAGGTGTGGTGGCGCGGCAGGAAGCGGCGATGGCGCAGCGTGCCGCGGTAGATGCGCGAGCGAGGCGTCGTGCTCATGCCACGGCGCCCTCGATGGGTTCGGGCGCCCAGCCTGGCTCACCGGGACGCGGCGATGTCTCATCGCAGCCCAGGCCGCGGGCTACCCGCAGGGCACTCCATACCCCGTCCTCGTGGAAGCCATTGCGCCAGTAGGCGCCACAGTAATGGGTACGGAAGGCGGGTCCGGAGATCTCGGCATGGCGTGCCTTGGCCGCTTCACCGGCCAGAGTGAACTGGGGGTGGGCATAGGTGAAACGACCCAGCACCTTATCCGGGGCGATGGCATCGCTGTCGTTGAGAGTGACGCAGAAGGTATGGGGCGTCTCCAGTCGCTGGAGAATATTCATATCGTAGGTGACGGAGATGCGTTCGCTCTCGCCGCGGCCATCGAGTCGATAGTTCCAGCTTGCCCAGGCGCGGCGGCGGCGCGGCAGCAGCCGGATATCGGTGTGCAGCACCACGTCGTTGTCCTGATAGGGCAGCGCGCCGAGGACGTCGCGTTCAGTGGGGCTGGGATCTTCCAGCAAGGCCAGGGCCTGGTCGGCGTGGCAGGCCAGTACCACCTCGTCAAATCGCTCCGTGCCGGCGTCGGTGCGTATCTCCACGCCATTGGCCAGGCGGCGGATACCGCGTACCGGTGTCGACAACCGGATGCGCTCCGCATAGGGCGCGGTCATCGCCGGAATGTAGCTGCGCGAACCCCCTACCAGGGTGTACCACTGCGGACGATCACTTACCGAAAGCAGGCCGTGGTGGCGAAAGAAGCGGACGAAGAACTGCAGTGGGAAGTCGCGCAGATCCTGAAGGCTCGCCGACCAGATGGCAGCGCCCATGGGAAGCAGGTAGTGGCGCTGGAAGGCGGCGCCGTAGCCGCCGGCATCGAGCCACTCGCCAAGGGTCATGCCCGGGGCGAGGGTGCCACTGTCGAAGGCCTGGATCGCCTCGCGGTTGAAGCGCAGGATGTCGCGCAGCAGCCGATAGAAGCTGGGACGCAGCAGGTTGCGACGCTGGGCAAACAGGCTCGACAGGGTGTGGCCGTTGTACTCGAAGTCGCGGGCAGTCTCGTGAACCGAGAAACTCATCTCGGTGGGTTGGGTGAGCACTCCCAACCTGGCCAGCAGATGACGAAAATGGGGATAGGTCCAGTCGTTGAAGACGATAAAACCGGTGTCGATGGCGTAGTGGCGTCCCTCGAGCTCGACGTCAACGGTGGCGGTGTGGCCACCCAGGCGATCGGCGGCTTCAAACAGGGTCACCTGGTGGCGGTTCGACAGGTACCAAGCAGCGGCCATGCCGCCGATGCCACTGCCGATCACGGCGATGCGGCGTTCGGGCTCCGCAGGATAGCGATGGAAGGCGGTCATGGCGAGTTCTCCGAAGTGGTGGCCGGTCGTACCAGGCGCAGGCCCAGGCGGTGTCGCAGCGCGGGGGGCAGGATACCCATCAGTTTCAACAGCAGCGTGAAGCGGCGCGGAAAGTGGATGTCCGGACGGCGGCGTGACAGGCCTGCCAGGATCGCCTCGGCGGCCTGCTCGACCCCGATGCGCATCGGCATCGGGAAATCGTTGCGATCGGTGAGCGGCGTCTTCACGAAACCGGGGTGAATCACGCTGACGCCAATCCCTTCGGCGTGAAGATCCAGACGCAGGGACTCGAGAAAATGGCTGAGCGCCGCCTTGGAGGCGCCATAGGCCTCGGCGCGAGGCAGCGGCAGATAGGCCGCGGCGCTCGACGTGGCGGCCAGCAGGGGGCGACCGCCTTCTGCTCGCGCCTGGCGAAGCAACGGTAAGGCCGCTTCGATGCAATAGACGGCGCCGAAGAAGTTGGGGGCAAACACGCGTTCCACCAGATCGACATCGAAGTATTGAGCGTCGAGATATTCACAGGTGCCGGCGTTAAGCAGCGCCAGATCAAGTCCGCCGAACGCTTCGGCGATGCGATCGCCGGCACGAGCCACGGCCTCACGGTCGCTCACGTCCAGGGGCAGCAGCAGAGCGTTGTCGCGTCCGGCGGCCAAACGCTGCAGATCGGGTTCACCCCGTGCGCTCAGTGCTACCCGGTGACCGTCGTCGAGCAGCCGCTCCGCGAGCGCTTTTCCGATGCCGGAGGTGGCGCCGGTGAGCCAGATGCGTTGCTTGCCGTTCAGTGGCATAAGGCCTCCAGAGGTCCGGCCCTCTGGCCGGGATGGTCGACCGCCGCAAGCCATCGGTCAGCCGTCGATTTGTTTCTTGACCAGACGTATGACACCGCCCAGCAGTGGCAGGCGCTCGTAGAGCAGGGCGCCGGCGTCGAAGTAATCTCGGTGCCGCATGACTCTGCCGTCCGCTGCGAAGGTCAGGTGCGAGCAGCCGTCCACCTGGATCTCACGGCCACCATCGAGTCGCGGATGCGTCAGAGACATGGTCCAGATAGCAAAGGCCTGGTCGCCCGAGACCTGTCGCTCGTGAAAGCGGAATTGGCACGCTGTCACGTTCTCGTACAGGGTCGAAAAATAACGCTCCAGTGCCTCAGAGCCCTCAATCCGGTGGAGCGGGTCGATAAACGTCATGTCTGGAGTATAGAACTTGAAGAGCTCGTTTGTACAGCTCTTGTCTAGCTTATTGAAGAAGGCGCAGAAAGCCTCCAGTCGGTCATCCGAGGTCGCGGCCATGGGCGGCTCCTGAAGCGGTCCGTGTGAGGCATCAGTCGGTCTTGAGCGCCTTGAAGGCCTCCAGGGCCCGAGCGCGAGCCGCCCGGTGGTCGACGATGGGCGGCGGATAGTCGACGCTACCGAGCAGGTCCCGAGGTGGCGCATGTCGTGCCTTGGCGGGCAGGTCGGCCAGCGCCGGCAGCCACTCGGCCAGGAACACCCCGTCGGGATCGAAACGACTCGACTGGGTAGTAGGGTTGAAGATCCGGAAATAGGGGGCGGCGTCAGTGCCGGTAGACGCTGCCCACTGCCAGCCGCCGTTGTTGGCGCAGAATTCTCCGTCCACCAGATGACGCATGAAGAAGGCCTCGCCGCGACGCCAGTCGATCAGCAGATGCTTACTGAGGAACATGGCGGTAATCATGCGCAGGCGGTTGTGCATCCAGCCGGTGGCGAGCAGCTGACGCATGGCGGCATCGACGATCGGGTAGCCGGTACGACCTTCGCACCAGGCGGAGAAGCCTTCGTCGTCATCCCGCCAGGCCAGTCCCTCGGTGTGGGCCTGAAAGGGGCGGTGGCGGCACACCTGGGGAAAGCCTGCCGCCACGTGGCGGTAGAACTCACGCCACACCAGCTCGTTTACCCAGGCCACAAGACCGGCATCGCCTTCGGCCAGGCCGCCGTCGTTCTCGGCCATCGCCGCCTGCAGACACTGGCGGTGCGAGAGCATGCCCAGCGCCAGATAGGGGGAGAGTTCACTGGTGCCGCGAATCGCCGGGAAGTCGCGCTGGCGGCCATAGTGGCGCCCACGAAAGCGCAGGAAGCGCTCCAGGCGGTCGGCGGCCGGCCCCTCTCCGGCGGGCCACTGGCGGCCGTCGATGGGGGTGTCGTCGAGAGGAGGCAAGTCGGGCAGCGGGTCACCGGCGATGCCGATGGAGGCTTGGGGGAGAGGGGTATCGCTCAGCGCCAGACGCGCTGTCGTCAACTGTCGATGCCAGCTTTTCGAGAACGGGGTGAAGACACCGTAGTAGTCGCCCTTGCCGGTGAGCAGCTCCCCCGGGGCAAAGGCCACGGCGTCGTGGTGCCCGTGGACCTCGAGTCCGGCCTCCTGACAGGCGGCGACCACGGCCGCGTCCCGGCGCTGTTCATCCAGCGGATACTCGTGATTGAAGTGCAGAGCGTCGGCGCCAACCTCTCGGGCCATGGCCAGCAGCACTGCGGGAGCCTCGCGGAAATCGTCGATGTCACGATGCAGCAGCGGGATATTGAGCCCCGCCAGGGAATCCTTCAGGGCGGCCACGCCGCGGGCACGGAAGTCGAGCTGATTGGCGCCATGCCCGTGGCGCTGCCAGTGGGGCAGGCTGCGCAGGGTAACGGCCACGACCGGGCCCCGGGCGCTGGCCGCAGCCAGAGCTCGGTTGTCGGCAATGCGTAGATCGCTGCGAAACCACATCAGGGTGAGGAACATGGTGTGCTCACTTCGTCAGAGGTAGCCGCGTCAGGGGCAGCAGGACAGACAGCGCGGCCATCGCCTGGTCCAGATCATCACCCAGCACCGATACGCGGCTCTCTTCCAGGTCGGCTTCGCGGATGCGTGCCACCGGGCCACATAGCGCCAGCGGCACTTCCAGCTGCTCCGCGAGACGCGGCAGCTGGCGCCTGACCAGGTCGCTGCGCCCGGCATGGCTGCCGGCCATCAGCACGCCGCTGGCGCCAAGCGCCTCTACCGCCAGGGGAATTTCGCCGAAGGGCAACGCCGCGTCCATCAGCGCTATCCGGTAGCCATAGTCACTCGCGGCCAGGGCAGCCAGCAGCCGCCACAGGGTCCCCGGGTCGTCGGGCATCGGCGCCATCAGCAGCACTGGGCCCTGCGCACGGGCGTTGGCGTGGAACAGACGGGTGCCGATACGGGTGCGCAGAAAAGCCTCCAGACAGAGTCGCTGCAGGGTATCGCCGAGCCTATCGCCCCAGTGCTCTTCCAGCTCCCGTACCGCGGGTGCCCACAGCTCGGCGATGCACACCGGCACCGGATAGAGCGAGAGCGACTGAGCGTAGAGGGTCTCCAGGCGAGCCAGGTCCATGGCCTCAACGGCGGTGACCAGCTGGGCGTGCTGTCCCGGCCAGTCGCTGGCGTCGGCCATCGGGGCCTCGCTGACCTCGGGGCGGTCCAGCAGCTCGCGCACTTGGCTCACCGGTACCCCGCGATTGAGCCACTGCAGGATCTGTTCGACGCGTTCGATATCTTCCTGGGCGTAGAGGCGATGCCCTTTGGGGGTGCGCTGGGGCTTGATCAGCCCGTAGCGCCGCTCCCAGGCGCGCAGCGTTACCGAGTTCACGCCGGTAAGGCGGGAGACCTCTCGTATCGGATAGAGCGGCGTATCGCCGGCGTGCTGTGAGGGGTCGCTCATGGCTGGCAGGACCTCCCGGCCCCGGCGATGAGTGTCTGGGCGTAAGACATGACGGACTCCTGTCACGGTCGATTCAGGTGAACTTGGCGACCAGTGCCTCGCCGAGATGGTGGCCCGAGAGCCAAGCGTCCTCGACCCGTGGACCGCGCCAGCCGTCGCCGCACAGGGCCAGGCCGCTAGCCGAGAGGCGATAATCGAGGTTGACGGCCTCGCCGCCGGCAAAGACATCGGGTTGGGCGTAGCGCCAACGGTGTGCGCCCAGTGCGCTGGGCGCCGGCAGACGAGTGCCGGCGGGCAGCGCCTGCTGAAAGGCATCCAGCAGGGCTTCCACCACGGTCTCCTCGCTGTCTTCCAGGCGTGCCTCGCTCCACGCCAGGTTGGCCAGCAGGCTCAGGCTCTCACCTTGGTGCTGGCGACCGGGCTTGAGCTGGTTGCGGACCACGAAGCGCAGCCGCGAATCGTTCAGACGCACCGCCTGCCAGTCATCATCGACGTCGGGCAGCGCCGGCAGGGGATCGTCGAACAGCGCCCAGGCGGTCCAGCAGGGGCGCTGGATGACGGTCTCGCAGGCAGCGGCCAGACTCTGATCCTGGGAAGCCACCAGGGCGTGGGCCTGGGGGGAGGGAGTGGCGAGCACCACTCCGGTGAAGGGCCCGTGGCGCTCGCCGTGCTCGTCGACCAGCTGCCATTGTCCGGCACTGCCCTCAAGGTGTTCGATGCGGGTCTCGGCCTTGACCGCCAGCCCGTTGGCCAGGTGGCGAGTCACGGCGCTCATGCTCGGGGTGCCGCACAGGCGCTCCAGATCATCGTCGTGGCGCTGCCAGCTGCCCGACTCTGCCGACCACATTGATGTGGGCCAGGGGGCGATGGCGCCGGCGTTGCGCCAGCTCTCCATGGCGCGGCGGAAGGTCGCGTCGCGGACGCTGAAGAACTGGGCGCCCAGATCGAGCACGGCATCCGGTAAGCGCCGGCTGGACATCCTGCCGCCAACGCCGCGGGCCTTGTCGAACAGCGTGACCGACAGGCCGCCGGCGTCCAGGACCCGAGCGCAGGCTAGCCCGGCAATGCCTGCGCCGACAATAGCGATACGGTGGGTGGAATCTGAGCACATGGCAACGTCATCCTCGGTAGTTTTCGGCTAGACTATCAGAAGTGTACAACAGCTGTATAACTCATGGCAGATGCCAATTATTTCAAATACACCCAGTAAAGAAATCAGGAGGTCTCGATGCGAGTGCTGATCACCGGCGGCAGCGGATTTGTGGGGCAGCGGCTATGCCAGCATCTGGCCGAGGCGGGGCATCGGTTGCTGGTGGTGTCCCGTGACCCCGAGTCAGTGAGGTCACAGCTCCCCGAGGGCACGGACATCCGACGCTCGGTGCTGGACTTCGTGGATACGCCGCCGGAGGCCATCGTCAATCTCGCCGGCGAATCCATTGCCGCCAAGCGTTGGAGCGATGACCAGAAGAAAGAACTGATCGACTCGCGGGTCAATATCACGCGTGATCTTGTCATCCTCAGTGAACAACTCAAGGCCAGCGGTAATCGCCCCCCCCAGGTGATGGTGTCCGCCTCGGCGATGGGCTACTACGGTGACCAGGGCGATCGCGAGGTCAGCGAGGAGACCCCGCCCCACGACGAGTTTGCCCACCGACTCTGCAAGCGCTGGGAAGACACCGCCCGGGAAGCGGAGGCATTCGGCACCCGGGTGGTGCTGCTGCGCATCGGCCTGGTGCTCGACACCGGTGGCGGCAGCCTGCAGAAGATGCTGCCGCCCTTCAAGCTGGGTCTGGGCGGTCGCTTCGGTGACGGCAAGCAGTTCATGCCCTGGATCCACCGCGAGGATCTGGTGCGGGCCATTCTGTTTCTGCTCGACAACTCTGAGCTCGAGGGCCCCTTCAACGGCAGCGCCCCGCACCCGGTGACCAACGCCGAGTTCACCCGCACCCTGGCCAAGGCGCTCAAGCGTCCGGCGATCTTCCCGGTGCCGGCTTTCGTGCTGGAGACCGCTTTCGGCGAGATGTCGCGGCTGCTGCTCACCGGTGCCGATATGCGCCCGAAGCGCCTCCAGGAGGCAGGCTTCCGGTTCCAGTACGAGACCCTGGAAGCCGCCCTGGCGGATATTGTTAAATAAGGTCCCTCGTCTGACGCCAAGACGTACGGGGGTAGGCGCGACCTGCCCCCGGAGCCGCCTCGCTCATCCGGCTCCTTCTTCCGGCCTTTTCTTCCTACCTTTTCTTCCTACCTTTTCTGCCTACCTTGTCTCATCCCCTACCGTGACGATCACCCTGACCGAATCCAGGCGCAGGCGCGCGCCCTCGATGGCCTCGTCCAGCGCCTGACGTTCGGCGCGCAGTGCATTGAGCTCGTCGTCGCGAACCGCCGGGTTGTGGCGTGCGAGGGCGGTGAGGCGCGCCAGCTCGCCGTCCAGTTCGTCACGCATGCGCGTCTGGGCCGCTTCGGTGATAGAGGGCAGCTCGCGCTCCGCCTCGAGCTCGCCGCGGTCGAGCAGGTCCCGAAGCACCTCCAGACGACTGCGGATGAGGTCCCGGGCCATGGCCTTCTTGACCTTCTGCAGGTTCTTCGAAAGCCCCGTGAAAGAGATTCTGTCGGTCAGGTTGGCGCCGGACTCATCGAGCAGCACACGCACCGCGGTGGGCGGCAGGAAACGGTTGAGATGTAGCTTCCTGGGGGCTGGGCAGTGGGTGCGAAACACCAGTTCCACCAGAATCCGCCCGGCGGGCAGCGTCGGGTGCTTGAGCAGCGCAAGAGCGGTATTGCCCATGGTGCCGTCGAGGATGCGGCCCATCATCTCGCGCAGCAGCGGGTGCTCCCAGGAGAGCCGCTGGACATCATCCCGGGACAGGGCGCGCCGCCGCGAGAAGGTCGCCGAGAAGCCCTCTTCACCCTTGGCCAGGCCGGGCAGGCCGTCAAGCATCTGGGGGCTGGGGTGCAGGTGCTGGATGCCGCCGCCCAACTCCTGGCTCTCGACCCCGAAGATATCCAGCGCCAGATCCAGGTAACGGGGCAGGGAGCGGTCCTCGTCCAGCTCACGGATCGCCGTGGCCACCGCCTCGGCGCGATCAGGGCGGCAGGCGTTGAGCTCCAGCAGTCGGTTGCGCCCGGCGTCGCGGTCGGCCAGGCGGCTATCGAAAAGCGCCCGGGTCTCCTCGACCACGTCTTGCATGGCATCGTCGTCGAGCAGCGCCTCGGCCAGGGTCTCGCCGAAAGCGGTGAAGAGCTCGCTGCCGATACCGTGGGGGGCGCCGAAGGCGTCCATGCCGTCGCGGTACCAGCGCAGCAGCTTCTCGCCGGGGCTGCCCTCGAAGACCGGTACATGAAGTTCAATGGCGTGGCGCTGGCCGATGCGGTCCAGGCGACCGATGCGCTGTTCCAGCTGGTCGGGGTGAAGGGGCAGGTCGAACATCACCAGGTGGCGGCAGAACTGGAAGTTGCGTCCCTCGGAGCCGATCTCCGAGCAGACCAGCACCTGGCAGCCCTCCTCCTCGTCGGCGAAGGCGGCGGCGGCGCGGTCGCGCTCCACCAGCGACAGCCCCTCGTGGAACACCGGAGCGTGGTAGCCGCCCAGCACGCGCAGCGCCTCTGCCAGGCCCTTGGCGGTCTCACGGTCATGGGCGATCACCAGCACCTTGTCGTTGGCCAGGCCCGTGTCGCTGTCGTCCGCCAGACGCGCCAGGAGCCAGTTGACGCGGGGGTCGATCTGCCACCAGGGTTCTTCGTTGAGCGGGTCGTCGATCAGTGCCCGATACATGGCGTCCGGGTAGATCAGCACTTCGGGGTGGTCGAGGCCGGTCTCGATCAGCAACTCGTTCAGATAATCCTCATCGCGCTCCAGCCGGCGCAGCACTCGGCGGTAGGCCGAGGGCAGGTCCAGTTCGGTGACATGCAGGCGACGCTCGGGGAAGCCGCCCACGTGGCGGCGGCTGTTGCGGAACATCACCCGCCCGGTGCCGTGGCGGTCCAGGAGCTGGTCGCGCAACTGGTCGAGGGCCGCCCCATGCTGCGCCTCGCTGGCCTCGGGGTTGGCCAGCGTATCGAGCAGCGCGAGGCTGTCGGGCTCATCGATCACCGCGGCCACCCGGGCGCGGTCCTCCGCCGTGCCGGGCAGGCGCTCCAGGGCATCGATCGCGTCGGCCACCTCCACATAGTGGGACTCCTCCTCGCGGAAGCGCGCCAGGCTGTGGTAGCGGTCCGGGTCGAGCAGACGCAACCGGGCGAAGTGGCTGGCGAGACCCATCTGTTCCGGGGTGGCAGTGAGCAGCAGCACTCCCGCGCTCTCGCCGGCCAGGCGCGCCACGCAGGCGTAGCCGGGGCCGACCTGCTCCTCGCTCCAGTCCAGGTGGTGGGCTTCGTCGACGATCAGCAGGTCCCAGGTGCAAGCCAGGGCCTGGGCCTGACGATGCGGATTGGCGAACAGCCAGTCCTGGCTGGCCAGCATGATCTGGCCCGCCTCGAAGGGGTTGGCATCGCCGTGGGCCTGGCTCTGCTGCTCGTCGAGCAGGGTCACCTCCAGGGCGAAGCGGCGCAGCAGTTCCACCAGCCACTGGTGGCAGAGGCTCGCGGGCACCAGGATCAGCGCCCGCTCGGCGCGGCCGGTGAGCAGCAGGCGGTGCAGGATCAGGCCCGCCTCGATGGTCTTGCCTAGCCCTACCTCATCGGCCAGCAGCACCCGGGGGGCATGCCGTCGGGAGACCTCGTCGGCGATATAGAGCTGGTGGGGAATCAGATCGATGCGCGGTCCGGCCAGGCCCAGCGCCGGATTCTGCTCGATGCGGTGGTGGTGGTGCAGGGTGCGAAAGCGCAGGTCGAACCAGTCGTTGCGGTCCACCTGGCCGGTCAGCAGGCGGTCGCGGGCCTGGTCGAACTGGGTGGTGTCGGCCAGTCGTGCCTCAGGCAGCTCGTGTAGCTCGCCGTGGGCGTCCTCGCCGATATAGACGATCAGTCCACCCAGCTCCTTCGTGTCGTCCACGGTCAGGGTCCAGCCCTCGGCATCGCGGATGCGGTCGCCGCTGCCGAACACCACCCGGGTCAGCGGGGCCTGGCGGCTGCTGTAGGTGCGGGTTTCCTGACTGGCGCCAAACAGGACGGTAACGCTGCGGGCATCACAGCTCAGTATGGTGCCCAGGCCAAGTTCGGCCTCGCCGTCACTGATCCAGCGCTGGCCGGGAGAGAAGTCGCTCATGATGCCTCGGAGGATGCTGGAAGGGATGCGCTGATGGCCGCCGGGACCTGGCAGCCGAACAGGGCGAGGTATCTTACAGCAAAGGTCGGTGCGGCTTAAGGGGCAGCGTGATGGCGGTCGAGCCAGGCGCCGAGCTGGGCCCGGGAGAGCTCACCCACATGACGCTCCACGGCCCGCCCGGAAGCATCGAACAGCAGCGTAGTGGGGAGTCCCGGGGCTTCCAGCAGCACCATCAGTTCCTGGCGGGGGTCGAGCAGGGGATAGCGGAAGGCCAGCCCCTGCTCGTCCAGGTAGCGGAGCACCTGCAGCAGCTCCTCGCCCTGGTTGGCCACCACCACGCTGACGCCGTCCCTGGCGTCGGCCTCGGCCAGCAGCGGCAACTCGCGCAGGCAGGGTGGACACCAGGTGGCCCATAGATTGAGCACCACCGTCTCACCCTGCAGCTCGCGAAGGTGGATGGCCTCGCCGTCGAGGGTCTCGAGGGTCAGGTCGGGGAGCTCGCCCATCGGGATGCCGCCGCCCAGCGGCATCAGAGTGACCAGTACCAGCCAGAGGCTGGCGGCGCCGACGGTCAGCGCCATGGCGCCGATCAGCCGCAGCAGGTGCTGGCGCAGCGTCCAGCCGGTCCACAGCAGTGCGGCCAGCAGCCCCCACAGGCCGTGAAAGCCCGGCTGCCAGAGCTTGAGGATGTCCAGCGGCGCCGCGGCATAGGCGTCCAGATGCAGCAGCACGTGCCCGGTGCGTGCGCCGACCAGCCAGGCGAGTATCAAGCCGTTGAACCAGCGGGCGTGCTCGCCGCGGGGCAGTCCCAGCAGCCAGGCGCTCAGGGCGAGCAGCAGCAAGGCGGCGCCCAGTGCGTAGAGACGCGGCACCGAAATCAGTACGGGGCCGAGGGCGATGGCATCCATGGGTGAGCTCCTGAGCGATGACGCAGAGTCGGTGAGATGCAGGGTCGGCGACCGGCGCGCTAGCGGTTACACTTGGGCACTCACAGCCAAGACGCTGCCCGCGTCGACGCCTTCTGCATGCCAAGCCTACTGTTGGCCGGCATGGCTGTCATCCGTTACCCACCCTCGTCACGGGAGCCTTCATGGCCAAGCCAGCCTTCGACACCCTGCGCGCCCTGGCCATCGCCAGCCAGGCGGTGGGCTTCATCCTGATCCTCACCCTGGAAACGATGATGGGGGATGCGGCCCGCTTCTGGCAGGGCTGGACCCTGGCGGCCATGGTCGCCAGCGCCCTGTGCATCGCCCTGGTGCGTCTCTACCGCCGCAACAGGGCACGCAAGGCCCTGGCGCGGCGGCTGGCCGACGATGACGGCGACGCCTGAAGCCTCGTGCTGCGCGTGGGGCGCGCGTTGCCTCCGGTTGACCCTGCGGCTGCATCATCACCCGATGGCGCGTCTTCCCGGGAGGCGACGTGAAACCGCCTGGTCCGCTGGGAAGCGAAAGAGGAGAGCATGCGATGAACGACCCCCGGACCCGTGACGCCAAGGAGGCGAGCCAGGACCAGGAGTTGCAGCAGGCCCGGCGCGAGCGCATCAAGGTCACCGTCGGCCTGTTGCTCGGTCCCCTGGCGGCAGCGCTGCTGCTGTGGGTCGAGCCGCCGGCGGGCATGCCCCTGGCGGCCTGGCAAGTGGTGGCGCTGACTGCCTGGATGGCGGTCTGGTGGGTGCTGGAACCGGTACCCATTGCGGCGACCGCGCTGCTGCCGGTGGCACTGCTGCCGCTGCTCGGCGTGGGGACGATCCAGTCGGTGGCCGTGCCCTACGCCAATCCGCTGATCTTCCTCTTCCTTGGCGGTTTCATGCTGGCCGAAGCGATACAGCGCTGGGGCCTGCACCGGCGTATCGCCATGCGGGTGCTGCGCATCTCGGGCAGCCGGCCGGATCGTCTGGTGGCGGGCTTTATGCTCGCCACGGCGGCGCTGAGCATGTGGGTCAGCAATACCGCTACCGCGGCCCTGATGGTGCCCATCGGCCTCTCGGTGTTGGCCATGCTGGAGCGCCAGGGTGGCGCGGGGGCGAGCCATAACATGGCGCTCACCCTGCTGCTGGGCATTGCCCTGGCGGCCAACATTGGCGGCATGGGGACGTTGATCGGCACGCCGCCCAACGCCTTGCTGGCTGGCTTTATGGGCGACAGCTACGGGATCGAGATCGGGTTCGCTCAGTGGATGGCAGTGGCCGTGCCCCCCTCGCTTCTGCTGCTGATACTGGCCTGGTGGTTGTTGACCCGCCTGGTCTATCCGGTGGAGCGTCGCGAGATGTCCGGAGTGGCCGACATGCTGGGCGAACAGGCCCGCGACCTGGGGCGGATGACGCGACCCGAACAGCGGGTCGCGGCGATCTTTGTCCTGGTGGCCCTGGCCTGGATCACCCGCCCGTTACTCGAGCGGGCGCTGGGCGTGGAGCTCAGCGACGCCGGTATCGCCATTATCGGGGCGCTGCTGCTGTTCGTGGTGCCGGCACGCTGGCGCCAGCGCCAGTTCCTGATGGACTGGGACAGTGCCAAGCACCTCCCGTGGGGCGTTCTGATCATGGTGGGGGGCGGGCTCAGTCTCGGCACCGCCATCGAGGAGAGCGGCCTGGCCGCGGTGGTGGCCCAGGGACTGGGCGCCTTCGGCAGCTGGCCGACCTGGACCATGGTGGCCATGGTGTCGCTGGCGGTCATGCTGATGAGCCATGTCACCAGCAATACCGCTACCGCGGCGGCGATCCTGCCGCTGACCGCCTCGCTGACCGTCAGTCTGGGGGCCAGCCCGCTGTTGCTGTCGGTGCCGGTTGCCATGGCGGCCAGCTGCGCCTTCATGCTGCCGGTCGCCACGCCGCCCAACGCCGTGGTGTTCGCCAGCGGCAAGCTCAGCGTCGCCGAGATGGTGCGCGCCGGTGCCCTGATCAGCGTGGCGGCGCTGGTGGTCATTACCCTGGTGGTGTTCGCCCTGGCGATGCCGATCCTGGGATTCGGCTGGGGAGCTTGACCCAGGACATTGCCGTTCGGCCGCGAGCGTCTAGGCTGAAAGCAGAGGGATATCGCATCCCGCTTTCACGTCCTACCAGCACGTCCTACAAGAAGGATAGTTATCCCATGTTCAAGACCATTCTGGTTCCTGTCGATGGCTCCAGTCATGCCGAGAAGGCACTGGACGTCGCCGCACAGCTGGCCCGTGCCTCCTCCGCGACACTCCACCTGATGACCGTCGCCGAGTTTCCCCCCGATAACATTGGCCTGTTTACCGGCGGTGCCGCCGAGCCCTTCTCCGAGGTCGAACGCGAGAAGCTTGCCGAAGGCATGAAGCAGGAGGCCCACAAGATCATCGAGAAGGCGCTCGCCGCGGTCGATCTCAACGGCATCGAGGTCAAGGAAGTCATGCGGCAGGGCCGTCCGGCCGATCTGATCAACAAGGAGGCCGAGAGCCTGGGAGCCGATGTCATCGTCATGGGCAGCCGCGGGGTCAGCGACATGCGCGGCATGGTCTTCGGCAGCGTCTCCCACAAGATCAGCCATATCGCCGATTGCACCGTCATCACCGTGACCTGATCAAATCCCCTCCACCGCCATGCCGTGCCGGTCGAGCACGGCGTTTTGCGGTTAAAAGCTTGTCATGGCAACAAAAAGGGCGCTGCTGGTCGCTACCCAGTTGGTGCTTGAAGTCCGACACAACGAAAAACGGCCACCGCGATGAATCGCTAAGTGGCCGTTTTTGCTATGTGACTCTGGTCGGAGTAGCAGGATTCGAACCTACGACCTCTGCCTCCCGAAGGCGTTTATAGCATATTTCAGCAGAAACCGGCAGAAACAATAAACCAAAAAATATAGATTTAAAACAGTAGGTTGATTCCTGTTCGGTGTTTGCTGCTTGTTGCCCTTCTGTGCTCGTTCTATCCTCGGTTTGTCACCTATTTGTCACCTAGAAATCGAGGTGCGGTATGAGCACACGGATGAAGCTGACCGCCAAGACGGTCGAGCAACTGGCCAAGGCCCCACCGGCCGATGACGTATGGGATACGGATCTGCACGGCTTCCATCTCCGGTGCGGCAAGCGTGGGCTGACCTTCCGGCTTCACTATCGCACCAAGACCGGCAGACGCCGCCTGCTGACGCTCGGCGCCTACGGAACCCTGACGGTTGCCCAGGCGCGCAAGGATGCCACCGAGGCCATGGCCATTGTCGCGCAAGGCGGCGACCCCCGTGCGGTGCTGGAGGAGGCCAAGGCCGAGACTGAGCGCCAGCAGCAGCAGACCCTCCGTGCCTACGTGGATGGCCCGTATGCTGTGACCCAGCGGCGCAAGAAGGACGGTGCAGCCACCTTACGGCGCATCCGCCATGCGTTCGAGGGCTGGCTGGACACGCCGATGAGTGAGATCTCCCGTGCCGATGTCGAGCGCTGGCAGGGAGAACGCGAGGCCAAGGGCGAGGCGTACGGCACCAGCAAGCGCAGCCTCGGTGCGCTCAAGACACTGCTGGCGCATGCCGCCGAGCGCAAGGTGATACCGGCCAACCCCCTGGCGCGTATCAGCCTGCAACGGCCAGCGATGAGCGAGGAGGATATGGCCGAGCAGGCGGCTCAGCGTCGTTATCTGGAAAAGCAGGAAGTCGAAGCGCTATTCGCTGGCTTGGATGCCTACCAGGATAGGAAGCGCGAGGAGCGTCGCCTAAGCCGTGCCCACGGCAAGGCCTATCTGCCCGATCTCGACAGCGTGGCCTTCGTCGATTACGTGAAGCCATGGATTCTGACGATGTACTACACCGGCTTCCGTCCCGGCGATATCACCGGACTACGTTGGGAGCATGTCAATCTGACCTTTGGCACCATCCGCAAGGTTATTGAGAAGACGGCGCACCATCATCCTGACCCGATGACCTTTCCGCTGTCCTCGGCTGCTGTGAAGGTGCTCGCTACCTGGCATCAGCAGCAAGGTGAGCCAAAAACCGGGCTGGTATTCCCCTCATCTCGCAATGGCGGCCGTATGGACAGGACGGCGATGCAAAAGCCATGGGCGAAGGTGCGAAAGCTGTCCGGGTTGCCTGACGATCTTCAGCTTTACAGTCTGCGTCACAACTTCGCGTCTCAGCTCGTCATGGCAGGGACCGACCTACTCGCCGTCTCAAAGCTGATGGCGCACTCGGATATCCAGACCACGATTGCCCATTATGCTCACCTACGTCCGGATCACACACGCGACGCTGTGGAGGAGTTCGCTTGTGCATCACCATCGTTAGATAGTGGCATGGCTGATTGGAACCAAAATTCATTGACTGTAATTCGCGGGGGCAGCAAGGAGAAAGTTCTCCATGGATGAAGAGCTGAAGTCTATCCAGTCGGACCTAGATGATGTGTTGGGTCGTTTGGCTGCCTACATGAGTGGCGAAAAGCTTCCTACTCAAGGTGTGGAATGGGATGGTGCAACCGTAGAGGATGCGGCGAGCGTAATATTTAGCTATTCAGGCGCAAATTGCAAAGCAGCCTTCCCAATGAATCTGGATAAAGAGATTGCTATTTTTAGACTTTCTAGAGCTGAAGAAGGCCGGCTAGAAGCTGAATATTTGGCTTCCTATGGAGAAAAAGTGGGAGTCTTGGTGGCGGCAATTTCCGCGCTAAGTAATCCGTCTACTATGCCCGATACGCACCACATTTCAGTCCTGCGAATTGCTGCAAATAACTTTATTGAAGGAAGTTCAAAGTGGTTTGGCCAAAGCCAAGGTTTGCCTCTAGTAAGGTCACGAAATAAAAAGGGCGGTGAGCTAGAAAACCCGCCTCTAGTAATTGGTGGGTATTTGGATAAAGATAGACACAAAAAATGGATGGCTGTTCAGGAGGTATATTATAGAAGCAAGGAAGTTGGTGATCCAAAAGACGATGGTTTGTTTGAGGAAGTGGCTAAGGGATTTGGGCTGAAGAAGAGTGCCCTGAAGGCTGCCTACTACAGCGAATGCGAGAAGACTAGCCGAATGATCCATGAAGAGCTGGAGGAGCATCTCGGAAGAAAGCTTAGCATCTTCCGCCGGGAGTGATGATTCGCACACGACTTCCACTTTTCGAGATGAAATCTGGCAATACATCATCTGCTTTGTCAGCGAGCCTTGAAGCGTCAACTCACACGAGCAACGTGGAGGCGCTTCAATGCCCACCAAGACGCAAGATCCCAGCAACATCCTGGCCAATGCGCTGGCCAAGTACCGTGATGGCCTCGACCCGAGGCTCATCGAGCTGCCCGAGACGGCGGTATTCCCTCATCTAATCCCTGCCCAGCCCACCACGGCCCGAAAAGCCCGTTGCACCGGAACCCTTCTCGGAAAACCAGCGCCGCACTTCGTCAAGCGCGGCCGGGTGGTCCGCTACCGCCTCAAGGACGTTCTCGATTGGCTCGCAGATGGGGATGACTACGGAAGTACCGCCGAGGTGGTCGTGGCAGGGAGGCTGTCTTGATGTTTGAAGCAGTCCCTGTCCCTAAGGATACATGGCGCTATCAGGCCGATGCGCTCCAGCACCACGTCGAATCCAGCCACCACCGCCGTGAGGCGAAGGAGCAGTGATCTATGCAGCCCGAAACGAGAAAGGCCCGGCCTCCCGAAAGGGGCCGGACACATACCGAAGCGCCACATCCAGCGCACCGCCAGCCTACCACCATCGAGTCGGCACTGGCTGACGCCCTGGCCACCCGTGGCGTGACCGGCCTGGCGATCCGTGCCGATGGAGACGTTCACCGCTTCGATGCCCCGGACAAGCGACGGGGCAACCTGGCCGGCTGGTATGTCTGCCCCACCCTGGAGGTGGCGGTATTCGGCTTCTGGCACACCGGGGAGCAGCAGACCGTCACCGTGGCCGGTGAGCATGACCCCATTGCCGACGAGCAGGCCCGTCAGGCTGCTGCGAAGGCGCGACGTGAGCGAGAGGTCAGACGCCAGCAAGAACAGGCCCAGGCCGCCCAGCAGGCCCGCCAAGAGTGGGCCGCTGCCGGATCGGCTGACCATCGCCACCCCTACCTCGCCGCCAAGGTGGTGCAGCCTCACAACCTGCGCCAGCAGGGCGACGTGTTGCTGGTCCCTCTGCACGCCGAAGGCGAGCTGGTGAACCTCCAACGTATCCGGGTGGACGGCACAAAGCGGTTCCTCAAGCGGGGCAGGATCAAGGGCGCCGCCTCCCTGGTGGGCCGCCTGGCTGGCGCCGGGCATGTCTACGTCACCGAGGGATGGGCGACAGCAGCAACAATCCATGAGGCGAGCGGCTGCCCGGTCGTGGCGACCATGGCCGCCAACAACCTGGCGCCCGTGGCCCGCACTCTACGTCGCAACCTGCCGGCCCACATCGCCATCACCATCGCCGCCGACAACGACCATCGCACCCCTGGCAATCCCGGCCTGACCTATGGCCGCCACGCCGCCGAGATCATCGGCGCCGACATCACCTGGCCGCGCTTCCCCTGTAAAGACTGCGCCTGTTCCGACTTCAACGACCTCGCCGCCTGTGAAGGCCGCAAGGAGTCTGCCGCATGACGTCCATCCTCACCCAACTGCACGACACCGCCGAGCCGATGGAGCCGCCCAGGGCGCTACCGTCGAGCCTGCCGCCCGTGGACCCGTTCAGCCCCGAGATGCTGCCCGAAGCGATCCGCGCCTATGTCATGGACGTGGCCCAGCGCCAGCAGTCGGCCCCGGAATATTGCGCCGTGGTGGCCCTGGTCGCCCTGGCCGGCGTGGTGGGCCGCAAGGTGCTGATGCGCCCGAAGCGGTACGACGACTGGACCGTGACCCCCAACCTGTGGGGCGCCCTGATTGGTGGCCCATCGTCGATGAAGTCACCCACCCTCAAGGCGATGCGATTCCCGCTGGACGCCATCGAGAAGGAGCTACGCGAGGAGCACGAGGCCGCACGGGCACAGCACGAAGATGATGCCGAGATCGTGGAGATGGAACGCCAGGCCGCCAAGAAGCGGGCGAAGCAGAAGGCTGAGAAAGGCGACCGAGACGGCGCCCGCGACGAGCTGGCCAAGGTCGCCAACCTGGAGGAGCCCTCCGAGTCACCACCGCGGCTGACCGTGAATGACGCCAGCGTGGAGGCGCTAGGCGAACGGCTCAACGAGAACCCCAACGGCCTGACGCTGGTGCGTGATGAGCTGGCCGGCTGGCTGGCCAAGATGCAGCAGGAGGAGCACGCCGCTGACCGAGCGTTCTACCTGGAGTGCTTCAACGGCGATGGCCGCTACACCTATGACCGCATCGGGCGCGGCACCATTGCCATCGAGAACTGCACGCTGTCCATCATCGGCGGCATCCAGCCGGCGAAGATTGCCCCGCTGGTGCGAGGCGTGGCCAAGGGTACCGACGACGATGGCCTGATCCAGCGGTTCCAACTGGCGGTATGGCCTGACCAGCCCAAGCACTGGCAGTGGGTGGACCGGGCGCCATCGGCACAGGCCAAGGACCGCTATCGGCAAGCGTTCTATGCGCTCCACGCCATGACCTTCGAGACCGAGGACGGCGAGCCGCCCACCTGGCGGTTCAACGATCACGCCCAGGCCGAGTTCATCACCTGGATGGAGGAGCTGCATGCCGAGGCCAGGAGCGGCGACCTGCCCCCGGCCGTGGAATCCCACCTGTTGAAGATGCCCAAGACCGTCTGCGCCCTGGCGCTGCTGTTCGCCCTGGTGGACGGCGAGCAGGGAGAAGTCGGCCACGCCTCCACCTGCCGCGCTCTGGCATGGGCGGAGTTCCTGCGCAGCCACACGCTGCGACTGTACAGCGCCGTCACCGGGAGCCAGGTTGCAGGCGCCCACCTGATCCACCAGCGCCGCGCCAAGCTGCCCCAGCCGTTCACTGCCCGCGACGTGCGACGCAAACAGTGGGCGGGCCTGGCCGGCGTGGATGAGGTGCGCGAGGCCATCGAGGTATTGGAGGACCACCACCACGTTCGCCGCTTCGAGGTGGCTGCCGAGACCGGGCGCCCGAAGACCGTCTTCTACTGGCATCCGAGCCTTGCGCCGAAGGAGGGGGAGTCATGAACCGCTGGCTGGAAAAACTGGGAAATGCGCCCGGTAGCGAACTGCCAAAAGTGCCAAAAGGGGGTTCTGTCAGTTTTGGCAGTGCCTCACCCGGCGCTTTTGAGGAAAAAAACGCATCGGGCAACCGCTGGCTGGCCAAGCTGAACAAGGCGCCCCGGCACCTGGAGGAAGTGCCACCGGCCCCAGCGCCGACCGTGGCCGAGGACAGCCCGCTGGCCTCAGTAGTAACGCCGGAGCCTGCCGAGCCGAAGGGGGCGCCTGCCCCCATGCAGGAGGTCGAGCGCATCATCGAGGTGCTGGCGCGGGAGGTGGGCCGAGACCTTGGCCCCGACCTGGAGAACCTGATGCGCCGCGCCATGGGGCCGCTGGACCGAGGCACCCGCGCCGCCCTGGCTGCCGAGATCGACGACGCTTTCGCGGCTGCCGAGGATATCGTGCAGGCCCGCGAGCAGGCTGCCCAGGCGATCCGGGGCAGGGTGGGCGATCCACCACCGGCAACGCTGGATGACTGGCTGACCTGGATCGAGGCCCGCTGCCCGATCAATGCCGACGACCGCCGCCACCTGGCCGACCGCCTCAAGTGGCTGGCGCCGGCAAAGCTGGCCACCACCTGCCGCTGGTATGCCCAGGCATGGGCGAAGGCTGCCGCTGTCGAGCCCGAGGTACAACGCCAGGAGAATGCGGGCAGGAGGGCCGCGAACGCTTCATTGCTGGCGCACAGGACGGCGACATTGGTCAAGGCTGCCCATCACCAGCGCCAGCAGCAGAACGGCGTACCTGAGCCGCTTCCAGCAGGCGTGAGAATGAGCTGGACGCTGCGAGTGGACGGTAAGCGTCTGGCGATTGCTGGGCGCCCGATGACCGAGGAGGAGGCGCTGGCGTCTGCCCGTGCCCGCTGGCCTGGTGCTGACGTAGAGGTGCTGACCGAGGCTGATTGACGACGCGATTCTGAAGGCCAGCCGCCTGCTGACCAGCCTGCGCAGCCTGGCCGGCATCATCACCGTCATGCAGGGCGCCGTTAATCGCGGGGGCCGACCTGCAACGGGCTCTGCAAGCAACGACCGGCGTCGCCCTGAAGGCCTCTCCCCGCCTGGCTCTGCTGATCGGCCTACCCTGCAATGGGTACTGATAGGAGTGCCGCCTTTTCTCATGGAGCGGTGGTAGTAGCCAGCCTCTCCGGAAGGGGGCATGAACGATCGACTACACCTAGCAGGCGACTCATAACGAGTGCTGTATTGCTACCGGGGCACCTTGCATTTATGCTTGTCGTCCCTCATTTTTGAGGTATCGGATCCATCTGACGCTAGGGAGGTTGGCATGGCTTATTCAGCACAAGCGGTTGCGAACGCCTTCATTGAGCGTGCCCAGAAAGGTGAGATCCGCAACCTCACGCCCATGAAGCTGCAAAAGCTGCTTTTCTATGTACAGTCATGGTATCTGCGAGACCATGACGGAACCCCCCTCATGGATGACCACTTTGCTCGCTGGACATACGGTCCGGTAATTCCATCGTTATATCATGATCTTAAGTCTTACGGGGCCCGGCCTATCACCAGCAAGATTAGTACGGCCCTAAGGAAAGATGGTGATTTCAAGATCGTTACTCCCAGCATGATGGACGATGATGAAGAGGCCCAGCAGTATATTGATCTTGTGATCGAAACTTATGGAGAGCTCAGCGGCCCGCGCCTATCGTGGCTGACGCATGAGCCCGGAACGGCTTGGTCAATGGGGCCGACGGATGGCGGCTTCATCTCTCGCGACGATATGGCGCAACATATTCATCCGCAAAATAGGATGTCGGAGTCGGATGCGGAAACGGCTTAACGTCAACCTAGAGGGAGGTGGAGAAGACCCTGCTAGTGATGACGACCAGCCGCCGGTGGAGCGGCCAGGTCGTTCGGATATCAACTCAGAGCAGGTTAACGACCTTCGCTCATATAGGCTGCTCCGAGAGAAGTACGCCAGATACGCATTCTTATTTGCCCTCGGTTGCGTTGCGTTCTGGATGGTCATCGTGGTGTGGCTTGGGTGTGCAAGTTACTACAAGACGCAACCAGTCTTCTCTGACAGGGTGATGATTGCCATTACGACGGCCACCTGTGTCAACTTGTTTGCCGCCTTCTTAGGCGTCATTCGTGGCTTGTTTCCCACCAACGGGAACGGATGACCTTAGTCGCAGAACCGCTAACTTGCACCGACAGCAACGAACATCCGAAAACCCCGCTTCCAGCGGGGTTTTTTCATAGCTTGCTGCCACACCACAGAACGGCCCTACAGGATAAGCCTGACCTTCCCCCGGATTTAGGTCCACCCACAATTTGAGAAACCATTCCTACATGCCCACCGCTGGTGGACAAAGTGGACAGGGTGGATGGGCACATTCCGCTGCTACGGTTCTCGAGCTACCAGTCCTACCCCAACCGAGACTGAACTTTTGGCCCAGTGCACTTAAGCAGTACTTCGGGCCTCGAACGGTTCTTTGGCCAAGTAGACGGGCGTGACGACGACGTCGCAGTCAGCTACGTTGACGAGGGATCGCCGGCCGCCAAAAGCCTAGCTAGGGGTAACGGCCTCGAATAAGCCGAGTGTAGAGCAGAATCGAAGAGGTGAAAGAGATGCGACCTAAGGACGCTCAGCAAGAGCAAGACGAAGTAATCGGGGAGAACCTGCAGCGAGTGCGCCAGATGACGCCCGAGGACGTCGAGAAAGCGAAGAACGTGATCAGCGAGGCTTCAACCGGCAGGCGCGGTCGCATTTCCTCAAGCGAGAAATCTTCTTTACCGCGGGACTTGACCGAAGCTGTGATGCAGCGTCACGGAGTTTCTCGAGAAAGAGCAGAGGAGCTGATCGAAGCGTTTGGGGGGTAGTCGCTAGCTTCAAGCCGCTGCCCAGGGGTAAATACGTTCTTCGTTTCGCCGAGCTGAGTAGTGTCCAGGTCGAAGCTCTCCTGCCGATGAGAACTTCCAGCGCTTTAGTGCCGTCATCACCGCCTCAAAGGAAGCCTTCGAGTTCGGTGCCGCGGTCTACGTCTACCCGGCAGACGAGTACCGCGAGATGCGCCTGTTCATGACCCCGGACGGGGCTCGGGCATGGCGATCAAGCCGGCCGGCGACATCGTCAGCGTCTACACTGACGGCGGTGCCACGGTCCATGCCATGCTGACCCTGGCGGTCGAGCAGGGCGGCACCAAGCTTGATGCCTTTGAGACCGTGCTGCCCAACCTCTACGAGGTGAACGGCTTCAAGGAGGTAGGGCGGTGAGCCCTTGAACGAGGAGGCTATCTCTGAAGGCTGGGACAAGTAGGTCTTCCGGCGCTACGACATGGGCGAGCCGGGTGTTGCCTACAGGGCCTACGACCCGGGCTACAATCTCTATTGTGACGGAGAGGAGGAGCACCGCTACTCCCTTAACGGAGAGACCGATGAAGGACGACCCGAACAGACCGGAGACCGAAGAAGACGGGATCCGAGCCGAGAAATTACGCCGCTTGAGGGTGCGCCAATTGTACGAGGGGCGGCTGGACCCGGCCCGCGACTCGTCTCGTTTGCCGAGCGACACGTCCGGTAGTGAGGGGGCGAACTTAGATGTCAGGCAAAATATGCCGAAAGTCCAGCGCGATCCGAAGAAGGTCGCCAAGGAGCGAGGGCTCTTCAAGGGACTGGCGAGCGTCAAGCAGTTTCCGATGGACGAGATGCAAAGCTCAGGCTCACCAATGATCAGCAACGGCACCGATTTGCCGCCGCGCGATCTGATCGATCTGGTGGCCAGGCGTCACAAGATTTCTCGTGAGAAAGCCAAGCAGTTGATCGACGAGAGCGGGATGTACTAGCCACCTTCGTGCCAACCATGGCACTTGAATTTCTGCTCAATGACGGGAGACGCCGACCCAGCCAGGCCAGAGACCGGGGAAGACTAGATCAAGGCCTGTAGGCCGAGCAGTAGCAGCTGCGCTCTAGTCCCATGGACGCCAAGAAGGGAAGAAGAGGACCCGCTATGCCGACACGTCATGCAATTGAGACCCGCTGCCTTTACATGGAAAATGGCAGTCGGTACATAGTCACCATCCCCCCGCCCCGTAATATCATGGTCTGGCCCGATCCATGGCCAGTTCGAGTGGCCCGTCGCCTACGCTGCCGTTGGCTGCTGCTGCGCCGAAAATCCCGGTCTTTATTCCTGCGCAATAGCGCTAGTGGATGATGACAAAGGAGTTGAGGAAGTATTCGATGGCCTGGTTCGTCTGAAGTGAGTCAGGCCGGGTGCTCTGTGTTTTGACTTCAACTACCTCTTTTCTATGGGGCAGGAAGAATCCGCGCTCTCGTACGAAAGTTCCCTCGTAATCATAGGCCTGGCTGTAGGTTAGGCGTTCGTTGTTGGTGCCAAACGGCACCCACTCCATCTTCAGGGGCTCTGTCGGTGAAACGAGGCGGGACTTCTCCTTGAGAATGGCTTCCAAGGACCGCCGTGGACCAAGCTCCTCAAGCTGAGGGGACAAAGCGTAGCGGCTGATCTGATACACAATAATGCCTTGGTCGCTCTCTTCACCGCTTACGTATGCAGTCACTTTCCCATCACGCCCTTCTCCAGACAGCTGTTCCACTTCACCTGGGAAGGCTGCCGCATAGCGGTCATCTGGACTTCTCCACATCTCAGATGGGAGATGATCGACAGAAGATTTTTGGGGCGGCTGGCTTTGTTGCTGCGATGAGGGCTGGGATTCCACGGGGAGGTAGTCCGCCAGCAAATAGGGGAGGGATGTCCCAAGAGCGATAACAATGGCAATGCGCTTCCAGCTGAAGTTAAAACTCATAGCCTATCCTTGGAAAGGTTTTAATGTGTGTTGTTTGCTCGCTGGTCTGGTCTGGAGGAAGTATTCGCTATAGCCTTCGCTATCGAACCACGGCGCCCTCAACTTCTCGTGCCAAGACTTCGGCCTGCAGAACCACTTTCTTGATGGCATCGGCCTGCAAGTCGGGCGGGAAACCATGTTTGCGCAGGATGCGGCGGATATTGACCCGCATCTTCTTGCGCACGTTCTCCTTGCGCCACCAATCGACTGAGGCGTTCCGGCGCACGATGTTGACCAACTCCGTCGCGATGACGCGCAACTCCTCGTTGCCCATCAGGTCCCGTGCGCTCTCGTTGGTCGCGAGAGCGTCATAGAAGGACACCTCCTCGGCCGACAGCCCGTCCTCAGGCTGCTGTTGCAGTTCCCGGGCCATGTCGATCATCTCCTGGATGACCTGGAGTGCGTCCACGCTTCGGTTGTGGTATCGGGCCATAGCCTGCTCGAGGCGCGCCGAGAAAGTCTCCTTCTGCGTGGTGTTTGTCCTGGTACGTGTCTTGATCTCACCGTTCAGGAGCTGTTTCAAAGCCTCCACGGCTAGGTTCTTGTTCTTGGTGTTCTGAAGTCCAAGGAGAAACTCTTCGCTCAGCACTCCAATGTCAGGACGATCAACGCCGGCCGCCTCAAGAATATCGACTACCTCGGTGGATGCGACGGCACGGTTCAGAAGCTGTGAGATCGCGAGATCCGCATCGTCCATGCCCTGCCCGGAGCGAGAACCTGCGTCCATCTTGCGGATAGCTGATTGCACCGCCGTGAAGAACCCCACTTCGTCCTTGACCTCGGCGGCCTCGGGTGTGCCGGAGGCTATCCGGAAAGCCTTCACCAGGCCGGCGACAGCCGTCATGAAGCGCTTCTTGGAGTCGCGCCGGTCCTTGGGCGGTTTGCCGTCCACCGGCAGTGTCAGTGCGTGTTCGATGGCCACGGGTAGCACCCGGATCCGATCCTTCGGTGTGCCGCGCACCGCCGACATGTAATCCACTCCGTGAAACATCGAGCGCATGATGTCGATCTGGGTCATGAGGGCATGTACGGCCTCGACCTGATCAACCCCGGTCTGTTTCCGGTCAGCGTTTGAATAGTGGTTCAGCGCTGCCTTCAGATCCGCGGCCAGCCCGATGTAATCCACGACCAGCCCAGAGGGTTTCGAGCCGAAGACACGGTTGATCCTGGTGATCGCCTGCATCAGCCCGTGCCCCTTCATGGGCTTATCGACATAGAGCGTATGCATGCAGGGCGCGTCGAACCCCGTCAGCCACATGTCGCGCACGATGACCAGCTTGAAGGGATCGCGGGGATCGCGGTAACGGGTGCGCAGTGCCTCAAGTCGGGCCTTTGAGCGGACGTGCGGCTGGAACTTTGCCGGGTCATGGGCGGCACCAGTCATGACCACCTTGACTGCGCCTTCGGCGTCCTCCTCGGCATCCCAGTCGGGACGTGCCGCGACGATGCGGTTGTAGACCTCCACACAGATCCGGCGCGACATGCAGACGATCATCGCCTTGCCGCCGTCCATCGCCTCCAGCCGAGCGTCAAAATGCTCAAGGATGTCCTCGACGACCTTGTCGAGCCGGGGCCCCGCACCGACCAATGCCTCTACCCGGCTCCATTTTCGGGTCATGGCATTGCGGGCATCATCGTCGAACTCGGCCCCGCTTTCCTCGGCCTCGTCTAGGATCTCCTCGTATTCGGCGTCGAGGAGCTCGCCCGCATCGTCGTCCAGCGCGATTTTGGCAACGCGACCCTCGTAGTAGATCGGCACGGTGGCACCGTCCTCGACTGCCTGCGCGATGTCATAGACGTCGATATATTCCCCGAAGACAGCCTGCGTATCGGCGCCCACCAGCGAGATCGGGGTACCGGTGAAGCCCACATGCACCGCCTTGGGTAGCGCCGTGCGCAGATGGTGCGCGAAGCCGTATTTTGTCTCGCCGGTCTCGGCGTCCACCTTGGCGTCGAATCCATATTGCGAGCGATGCGCCTCATCGGCGAAGACGACGACATTGGACCGATTCGTCAGCTGGGGAAGCTCCTTCTCACCCTTTCCGGGGCGGAACTTCTGGATCGTGGCAAAGATCACGCCGCCCACCTTGCGCCCGTTGAGCTTGTTGCGCAGATCAGGAATGGCTTCGGCCTGCTCAGGCGCCTCGCCGAAGAGCGCCGCGCACCGTGAGAAAGTGGCGAACAGCTGATTGTCCAGGTCGTTTCGGTCGGTCAGCACCACGATCGTGGGGTTTTCCATCTGCGGATGTCGCATCAGCCGCCCCGCCAGAAAAGCCATGAGGAGAGACTTTCCCGAGCCTTGTGTATGCCACATCACCCCCCCGCGCCCATCGCGCCCACGAGCCGACAGCACGGCGCTCACTCCCTTGCGGACCGCGTGGAACTGGTGGTATCCGGCGGCCTTCTTGATGGGGCCGGCGCCCTCGTCCTCAAAGACGGTACAGTAGCGCATCAGGTCTAGGATGGTGCGCGGCGCCAGCAAGCCGTGGATCATGGTCTCCAATGCAAGGTCGCTACCATCGGGCACCAGTGTCTCACCATCTACTGTGCGCCAGCGCATGAAGCGGTCGAGATTGGCCGATAGTGTGCCGTAGCGTGCGGTCACCCCCTCGGAGATCACATTGAAGGCATTGGTGCGAAAGAGATCCGGCACCTGCGCCTTGTAGGTTTCGACCTGGTTATAGGCACCCTTGAGCGTGCCGCTCTCCGTGCCCTTCAACTCGATTAGGATCAGCGGCATGCCGTTTAGGAAGATCACCACATCGGGCCGCCGCGCAGTCTTGCCCACCACCTCGAACTGATTGGTGACCAGCCAGTCGTTCTCGACATCTTCCCAATCCACCAGCCGAGCGATAGCGTCGCGCTCCTCGCCGCTTTCTACCCACGAGACCGGGACACCATTGACCATCAGATCGTGTAGACGGCGATTTTCCTGGATCAGGTCGCCGGCGAATTCCTGGTCTCGCACGCGGTTGGCTACTGTCTCTACCGCCTGCGTCGGAAGGCCTGGGTTCAGATGCGAGATCGTGGCGCGCAGCCGATCGAGAAGCAACACTTCACGGAAGCTCTCACGGGAGGGATCATCCGCCTCGGCTGACAGGGCCGACCCATGCAGATAGGCAAAGCCCATTCCACGTAGCGTTTCCAGTGCCCATTGTTCCAGATCATCTTCCGTGGCAAAGGCCATCAGTTCAGCTCCTCTCCCTGAGTGCGGATCTGTTTATTCAGTATCGCTAGAGGCGCACTGAACGCCATCTCAAGCTTTTGGATATGTGTTGATAACCACGCGATCATCTCAGGCCAGGTATCGCGACTGAATCCGTCGAAGGGCCGGGAAAAAACCACCCGGCTGGCTTTTTTGTCATCCATGCGCCGCCAATCCAGCTCCGCCCCGAACACTTCCTCGATCTGGTCCTTCTGGGCGAGCAGCCGATCGAAGACCCACTTGTTCTCATCTGCCTCGGACCGCTGCAGACTGATCTCAACCCGCGCCTCATCACGCGAGAAGATCATCTGGTAGGGGCAAGAGCGCATACCGGACCCCGCGCTCAACCAGTGGTCCTTGGCAGGGCTGATGTTGCGGTAGAGTTCAACACCGTCCGCACGCAGCTGGTCTAACGCCTGTTCCCAGAACTCGAGGCGGAGCCCGTGCCGCTTTTTCTGGGTGTCCTGAACTGCTTTCTCCTCGTTCTCCTTACTCGACATCCCGATCATAAAGTCCGCAGCCTCAGGGGTTGGGATGATCTGCTGAATATCGACCATCAGCTCATCGCCAAACGCAAAGGGCGAAACCTTGAAGCATTGCGCGCGAATGCCACGGCTGAGCAACCAGAGTACCGTTGCCGTCACCTCGCGTCGGAAATTGGCGGCAATGAAGATCATGCGCTGGTCGTTGCCCGGGTTGAGGACAGTTTCCTCCAGTTCCTCCACCTCCATGAACTCGCAGATCCGTACTGCTGCATTGCCACCACCGCAGTAGCGGTCAAGGTACTGCTGGTAGATGTCAACGATCTGCATCTTTGTAAGACCTGAGACGTAGGCGGTATATTTCAGCGCCTGCCAGGTCACATCGCGACCCGAGTCATCGAGCTTGTTCTCGATCACTACCAGATTGCCATCCTTGTCGAGGGCCAGCAGGTCCAACCGTTCACGGGTCTCGTCAAATCCGTCGAACTCCTTTTGGATGATCAGCAGCTCTTCACCGAGAGCATCAGGCTGGTTAGCCAACCATTCCTGCAAATGGTCCCGCTCACGCAGATTCAGATCGGCAAAACGCTTCTGCGAAAGGCGGGATAGGCGGTTCTGGGACAGATCAACACGGAACATCAGTACACCTCGAAGCGTTCAAGTGACCGGCACCCTGCCGCTTCGGTGACGATGTCGCGGACCACGGCGCAGATTTCATCATCGCTGCGTGCTGGCATGTTTGTCTGATCTTCACAAACTGCACAACTCATCAGAACGGCCTCTTCTTGTGAAAGATCGGCCACGGTGCCGCTGATCATGCCGTCGAGTGTTTGTTCGAAAGCCGATGAAAGGCTCCCGAAGTCGTTATCATATTTTTCCTGATACCAACACCATTCGTCCCACAATGTTTTTAGAGGTCGGCCTGTATGGCCCTCGAAGATGCCCTCGGCGGGGATGCGCTGAAAATGGTGGATAACGCTTCTTGCAATAGACTGGAGGCGTTTGGCGGAAAATTCCTGAATCGGTCCGAAGTAGTCTATTTCAGGATCAGGATCTGCCATCAAAAAAGGCCGCGATACCTCATAGGGCTTCAATCGCATCACATTACCCCCTCAACCTGTTCTTGAGCCTTGACGACTCGGAGCTCGCCGGACATGAGCCGTGGTAGCAAGCAGTCTCGGAGGTTGGCGAGGGTTTGGTTTTCCTCTGCTAACGCATGTATCCGCTTGAACCATTTTCCTGTGATTTTTCCGAAGGCCTCTATAGCATCTGCCTCAGGATAAATTACTTCTATCTCAGCAAGGGCTTTCGGCGGAACACGTTGGTGACTGTTAGATGTTCCGGTGACCCGGGATAAGGAATCGCCGATAAACTTGGGCGAAGACAATAAACAATAAAGCCAAGGTGTCTCGATTGGTCGTTTTGAAGAAACTATGAAGAACTCTGTTGACGCAACAGGCGTAGCATCGTAGCCCTCCGTTCTTGCCCACCAAATACGCGGAATTCTTGGGTTCAGTCGAGAAAAAAGAATGGCATCATTAGGGACGAAAGCTTTGTTGCTCTTAATTTTCTCACCGTCCTCACGCACAGCTTTCTGTCCAGCGTCAAAGGCTGGAAGGCTAAAGTGTAGAAACGGCTCACTAGGTGTGTCCATCGGCTTGATGGTCTTTTTGACTTGATTACAGACATTGGACAAAGCCCGAAACTCCCACTTCATCGGCAGTCCATCCTTCCCGAAACAGTAGGGAAAAAGCTCTGCGGTAGCTTTGTCCATATGCGCGGGGGCTAGGCCATGACTGCGTGAGTGGACGGGGTCGAAGTCCACGAACCATGACCGGTATATTGCACGCGCCATTGCCTCTAGCGTCGTGGACATCTTGCGATTTAGCTCAATTTTGTCATCCAGCGCTCCTAACACTGCTGCGATCTCGCGTTGTTCGGGGAGTGGGGGAAGGGGGATCTTAATTCTCTTAATGATGCTTTCGTTAAGGTTCGGCATGGTAGCCCCAATAGCCTGCTCTCGAATCCAGAGCACGGTTTCTGGAGAAGCCAAGAACCAAGCAAAATATCCGGCATCAATGATCGATTCATCTTCTATGCGCGCGCGAATAGCTCCAGTACCACACAAAAAACCAGCTTCATTTCTTCGAATACGCGCGGTTCGACCGGTGGCCTGCACACCACGTCTAGCAAACAGCACATCGTCCAACCTCAAGCGGTGTCGTGCCAATTCCGCTGCCTTTTCTTCAGAAACCTTCGGTAATACAGAGAGGTCTATTCGACCTTCCTTTATACCTTCAGTAGGAATGACAGGCACGCCGTATTCTTGATAGTCATAAGAATGGAGCTGTGATCCGAAAGGGCCGGTTTGCAACGAGATTACACCGTCCTTCACGAGCGTCTCAATCGCCACAAACTGGCTCACATCATCCCCCCCAGCCGCGTCTCTATCTCGGCCTCCAGCCGCTGGCCCTCGGCGAACTGCTCCTGCAACTCCTCATGCAGGCGGGCGAATTTTTCGTCAAAGGGCTCGCTGTCTTCCTCCACCGCATACGCGCCCACATAACGGCCCGGCATCAGCACATAATTATGTTTGGAGATTTCCTCGACCATTACCGAGGCGCAGAAGCCCGGCTCATCCTCATAGGTACCCGCCTCAGCCTCACCTCGCCATGCGTGGTAGGTATTGGAGATCTTGCAAATCTCCTCGTCAGACAGTTCCTTCTGCTTGCGCGAGCCAGAGATCAGCGCGCCCATCTTGCGCGCGTCAATGAATAGCACCTCGCCCCGCCGGTCGCGAAGTTTGCCACCGGCTGCCGTGCCGTTGGATTTATCCTTGGCCAGGAACCACAAGCATGCCGGTATCGGTGTGCCAAAGAACAGCTGTCCGGGTAGGGCCACCATGCAATCCACCGCGTCCTGCTCGACCATGGCGCGCCGGATTTCACCCTCCCCCGATTGCATTGATGACATGGAGCCATTGGCCATGACCACGCCGCCGATGCCGTTCGCGCTCAGGTGGTGGTGGATGTGTGCCATCCAGGCGAAGTTCGCGTTGCTCGCAGGTGGTGTACCGAACCGCCAGCGTTGATCTTCGCGCAGGGCCTCACCGTTCCAGTCGGAGATGTTGAAGGGCGGGTTGGCCAGGATGAAGTCGAACCGCTCATCGGCGAAGGCGTCGCGGGTGAGCGTGCCCTCCTGGTTCCAGCGCAGATCACCAAAGATGCCGCGAATGGCAAGGTTCATGCGGGCAAGGCGGAAGGTGGTGTGATTGCGCTCCTGCCCATAGATGGCGATGTCATCAACTTCCCCCTGATGGGCGGCGATGAACTTCTCGGACTGAACGAAGAAGCCGCCGGTGCCGCAGCACGGGTCGTAGACGCGGCCATGGGTCGGCTCCATCATCTCGACCATGATCGAGACGACGGTCTTTGGGGTGTAAAACTCCCCTCCGCGCTTGCCCTCGGAGCTGGCGAATTCGCTGATGAAGTACTCGTAGATGCGCCCGATCAGGTCAAAATCGGATTTGGTGCCGTGAAGTTCGAGGTTGGTGAACATCTCGATCAGGCCGGTCACGATGGCCCGGTCGAGGTTGGCGCGGCCAAAGACCTTGGGCAAAGCGTCTTGCAGCGTGCTGTTGGCTTTCTCGATCTCGCGCATGGCGTCATCGACCTGCACGCCGATGTCACTGGCCTTGGCATGTGCGGCGAGTCGGTCCCAGCGGGCTTTCTCGGGCACCCAGAACACGTTCTCAGCGGCATATTCTTCAGGGTCTTCGAGGTCGGCGAATTCCTCCTCGGCAAACTCCTCGCGCTTCGCTTCGAATGCGGCTGAGACGTAGCGCAGGAAGAGCAGACCAAGGGCGACATGCTTGTACTCGCCGGGGTCCATCGCGCCGCGCATCCTGTCGGCGGCGGCGAAGAGGGTCTTTTCGATGCGTTCACTCACAGTGTCTCGCTCCATCCACTTGGAGATACGTTCAATGTTTGTGTGCGGGGGAGGGGGAAAATCACCCTGCTGTGCCTACTCGTCGGCCCAGATGCGATCTCGGTGGCGTTCTCGATGACGCCCAGGAGGAGCTTCAGGTAGGCCAAGCTGGAGGTGTCAGCCGTGCATGCCGTGGCAGCTCTGTGGCCGCGCAAGGCATCAGTCACCTTGAGCGGGAGGCGGTTCAGCTGATTGAGGTCGAGGATCATCTACCGCAGTTCCCTGTGCGTTGGGCCGGCCGCATCATGCAGCCTTTGTGATTGGCACCCATCTCACCAAACTTGGGAACAGAAGGCCACGCCTGATTGGGGCGAGATCTGGGGGCGCAACCTGTCTTAGCTGCCGCTACGGGGCTGGCCGTCCATGGCCATGCCGCTTCCGTGCGGCGATCCCTCTGGCGCACCCACTAGGCGACCGCGGCCGCGAGATAAAGCGCCGAATTCAGCGTGGCTGATGCAGTTGCTGGCTGCTGTAGGAAATTGCCGACACAGAAGGTACTCCACTCCCTACCTGCGGGGATGCCGAGCCCCATGCGCGCACTATTTATGGCCGTTTCGTTTCTTCCGTTACGGTTTGCTAGTGGCGCTGAAGCCCCACCACTGCTTAGTTGATAGGCGGTCCACAACCGGGAATGGCCGCCTGTGACAGCAACCAAAGCTGGAGTGGATGCCCCTACTGGTTGAGATCTCAGGAGCCTTCGGCAGCACGTGCCAGCCCGGCGCCCGGTCTACAGGCAGGCGTGAGAATGGTGTGGACGATCTGTGCGGGCGACACGCGCCTGGTGCAGGCCGGCACCCTTATACTCGAGAACAGGCACAACAAGCTGCTCAGGCTTGCTGGCCTGATGCTGATTGTCGAATGAACCACTGGCCCAGGAAGATCGAGGACAAGGCGATCAGCAGCGTAACTCGCCCCCCACTGGATAGATGACACCTCTGTCGCGAAGTGAAATAGCTAAGAAAGTGTAGGACACTGCTACCAGAAGCTTGTTGAGCGATCCAAACCTAGCGTCGCGGGGACGCTTGATCAGCGCTGAGCTATGCAGTGGGAGGCCGAACATGGAGGACGACAAGAAGAACCAACTGGTTCCCCGGCCCGGTTCGGAGCTCGGCACGCTGGGGGAGCGTGCCAATTGCGTGATGAGGGGTATGACCCAAGACATCTTGGCGCGCGCCAAGACGCAAGACCTGAGCACGGCACGGTTTCGGGTCGGAGACTATCTGCTGCGGGGCCCGGATTATCGGCAGATCATGCGTTGGGCTGAGGATGGAGAGATGAGCCCAGAGGAGGTTCTTCAGCGGCTTGTTGAAAGTGTGGTGGAGCCACCTCGCCATGCAAGTCTGAAGATAGACCCCATAAGCTTTTCCATTGAGGATGGCACTATTCTTAGCGTTGCATGGGACTTTGAGGTTTTGCCGTTTATCCCGGATAGCTGGGAGCCCGGTTTGCTGATCCGTGAGATTGGTTTCAAAGAAGTGCGGAATAGAACAGGGGAGAACGCCGTATTCGTCTTGAGTCCCAATCTTCCCTTGCTAAAAACTTTGGTTGTTGAAAGTGACCATGTCGCAGTAATTGACCTGTCGCAAGTGCCCAGGCTGAACCAACTCATTTGCTGGCAAAGGTTCTGGGGCAACAACCTCGCTGAACTTGACCTTACGCCGGTGCCTGGACTGACCAAGCTCGAATGCTTTGGAAACAAACTCACCAAGCTGGATCTCACGCCAGTGCCAAAGTTGACCCATCTTGTGTGCTCGAACAACAATCTCAATGAACTGGACTTCTCTCCAGTGCAAGAGCTGACCTATCTTGATTGCTCGTCCAACAACCTCAAAAAACTAGACCTCTCTCCAGTGCCCGGGCTAACTAAGCTCCATTGCTCGCGTAACAACCTCACCGAACTGGACCTATCTTCAGTGCCACAGCTGACCGAGCTCTTTTGCACAAGAAACAAACTCACCGATCTGGATTTAACGCCGGTGCAGGGACTGAGTAAACTCATTTGTTGGAGCAACAGCCTAAGAGAGCTGGACCTATCGTCAGTGCCAAGGCTGAACCGGCTCCATTGCGGGGGTAACAACCTCACCGAACTGGACCTCACGCCGGTGCCGCGTCTGACTGTACTCTGTTGTTGGGACAACAATCTCAGAGAGCTGGACCTTACACAGGTGCCGGGTCTGACTGAACTCCATTGCTGGGAAAACAACCTCAGCGAGCTGGATCTATTGCCTGTGCCAGGCTTGATCGAACTCGATTGCAACGAAAACGAACTCACCGAACTACACCTTAAGCAAGTTCCGAGTCTGACCGATCTTGAATGCAGCGATAACAACCTCACAGAGTTGGACCTATCATCAGTGCCAGAGTTGACCGGGCTCATTTGCGTGAATAACAACATCGCCGAACTTAACCTCACACCGGTGCCGTGTCTGACTGTGCTCTTTTGTTGGGGCAACAACATCAGAGAGCTTGATCTCTCACCAGTACCGGCGCTGACAGAACTTGGTTGCAATAAAGGACTACGACTTCGCAATGCTCCCGCCAAGTTGGAGATTGTATGTCCATAGATTCCGTTCTGAGTGGCCCATGAACCACTCCCCCTGGATTCTGCTCGACATCGAGACCACAGGCTTTAAGGCACCAATCTATGTCGTGGAGCTGGCCGCTCAGCGCATGCGCGGCTGGTCGCCGGAGGGTCTGCCCTTTCATCGCCTCCTCAATCACAACACCGACATTCCGCCTGAAGCCTCCCGCGTCAACGG
The DNA here is from genome assembly GCA_051751685.1 of Pseudomonadota bacterium. GTDB lineage: Bacteria > Pseudomonadota > Gammaproteobacteria > Pseudomonadales > Halomonadaceae > Halomonas. The sequence continues at coordinate 81,947 of JBNJLE010000009.1, forward strand.
TTACACCCGTGAGATTATAGAACGCGACGGCGAGCCGCCGCTTAAGGGCTACAACGCCTTCGCCGACTACGTCGATGGCCAGCCGCTGGTCGCCTATCACCTGCGCTATGACCTCGACAACGTGCTGCGCCCCGAATGGGAACTGCTCGGCATCGAGCACATCGGTCGCCCCGGCTTTTGCGCCTTGCGGCTCGCCCAGCTCTGCTGGACCCGGTGCCGGCCGGCAATCACAAGCTGCAAACCCTGCGTCAGTATTACCGACTACCGCAACGTGGCGCGCATACCCTGCTCGGGGATGTGGAGACGGTCGTCGATCTGATGCAGCAGGTCTTGCGGCCGCTGGCCGAGGAGCGTGGCCTGGAAACCTGGTATGCGATCAGCGCCTTCTCTGCCTCAGGAAGCGCTAGGACAAGGGGGCCTGCAGCGTGTCACGTTCCACCCTCTGGATGGATGGCACCACGGAGGGGAAGTGAAATAGCTACGAGAGTGTAGGACACTGCTAGATGCTTGTTGAGCGATCCAAACCTACCTTCGCGTTGGGTCGAATCGGGACGCTAGAGCAGCGCTTGGCGATGCAATGGGAGGCCGAATATGGGGGATGACAAGAAGAACGAACTGGTCCCCCGACCCGGTTCGGAGCTTGGCACGCCGGGGCGACGTAACAATCGGGTGATGGAGGGGATGACGCGAGACATCCTGAAGCGCGCCAAGGCGAAAGAGCTAAGCGCGGCACGGTTTTGGGTCGGGGACTACCTGCTGCGGGAGCCGGATTACCGGCAGGTGATGCGCTGGGCTGAGGCTGGAAAGATGAGGCCAGAAGAGGTTTTGCAGCAACTTGCTGGAAGTGTCGTGGAGTTACCTAGCTCAGAGCCAGGGATAGACCCTGTAAGCTTTTCAATGGAAGATGGCGCTATGCTCAGCGTTGCATGGGACTTTGGGCGCTTGCCCTTTACCCCGGATAGTTGGGAGCCCGGATTGCTGATACGCGAGTTGGGGTTAACATGGCCAAACGACGCCCCAGTCGTCTTGCGACCAAATCTTCCCTTGCTAAAAACCTTGGTTTGTAGAAGTGCCCGTATCAAAGCACTGGACCTATCGCAAGTGCCGGGGCTGATCGAACTCTATTGCTGGTCAAGCTACTTCAGCGATCTGGACCTTACACCGGTGCCGGGACTAACCATACTCGTTTGCTCGGATAACGACCTCAGCGAACTGGACCTTACGCCGGTGCCGGAACTTATCGAACTCGATTGCAGTAGTAATCACTACCTCAGCGAACTGGACCTTACGCCGGTGCCGGGACTAACTAGACTCGTTTGCTCTGATAACGACCTCAGCGAACTGGACCTTACGCCGGTGCCGGAGCTTATCGAACTCGATTGCAGTAGTAATCACTGCCTCAGCGATCTGGACCTTACACCGGTGCCGGGACTAACTAGACTCGTTTGCTCGGATAACGACCTCAGCGATCTGGACCTTACGCCGGTGCCAAGACTAACCATGCTCGTTTGCTCGGAGAACGTCCTCAGCGATCTTGACCTTACTCCGGTGCCAGGACTGACAAGGCTCAATTGCAGGGACACCTGGCTCAGCCAGCTGGACCTTACGCCGGTGCCGGGGCTGATCGAACTCGACTGCATGGGTAATAAGCTAACCGAACTGGACCTTACGCCGGTGCCGGGGCTGATCGAACTCGACTGCATGAGTAATAAGCTAACCGAACTGGACCTTACGCCGGTGCCTGGGCTGATTGAACTCAATTGCAGGAATAACAACCTCACCGAACTGGACCTTACGCCAGTGCCGGGATTGACCATACTCAATTGCAGCGATAACAGCCTTAGCGAGCTGGACCTTACGCCGGTGCCGGGATTGAGCAGGCTTAATTGCCTCCATAACATTCTTAGCGAGCTGGACCTTGCGCCGGTGCCGGGGCTAATCCAACTCGGTTGCGGGAACAATGATCTCACTGAAATTGACCTTTCACTTGTTCCAAGACTGATCATACTTCGAATCGCGTCCTTCGTCCTCAGCGAGCTTGACCTTAATCCGATCCCGGGTTTGACCATGCTGTATTGCCCGAGAAATAACCTCAGCGAGATTGACCTTAATCCGGTTCCGGGATTGACCGTACTGTATTGCCCGAGAAATAACCTCAGCGAGCTGGACCTTACGCCGGTGCCGGGATTGACCAGGCTTAATTGCGCGAATAACGACCTAACAAAACTGGACCTCACACTGGTGCCAAGGCTGACCGGGCTTGATTGCAGGAAAAATAACCTTACCGAGCTTGACCTCGCAGCAGTGCCAAGGCTTACAGAGCTTTTTTGCGATAAAGAACTTCGCGTTCGCAATGCTCCCCCCGGGTTGAAAATTGATTATCGAATATATTCCTATCTGAGTTCGCCATGAATCACTCTCCTTGGATTCTCCTCGATACCGAGACCACAGGCTTTAAGGCACCAATCTATGTCGTGGAACTGGCCGCTCAGCGCATGCGCGGCTGGTCGCCGGAGGGGCCGCCTTTTCATCGCCTACTCAATCACAACACCGACATTCCGCCTGAAGCCTCCCGCGTTAACGGTTACACCCGTGAGATTCTTGAACGCGATGGCGAGCCGCCGATTACGGTCTACAACGCCTTCGCCAACTACGTCGATGGCCAGCCGCTGGTCGCCTATAACCTGCGCTATGACCTCGACGACGTTCTGCGCCCCGAATGGCAACGGCTCGGCATCGAGTCCATTGGTCGCCCCGGTTTTTGCGCCCTGCGGCTCGCCCAGCGTCTGCTGGACCCGGTGCCGGCCGGCAACCACAAGCTGCAAACCCTGCGTCAGTTTTACCGGCTACCGCAGCGCGGCGCGCACAGCGCGCTCGGGGATGTGGAGACAGTCATTGATCTGATGCAGCAGGTCTTGCGGCCGCTGGCCGAGGAACGTGGCCTGGAAACCTGGGAGGCGATCAGCACCTGCGCCGCCGCTCCCTGGTTTCCGTCGCGCATCGCGTTTGGCAAGTACAAGGGGCGTCCGTATCGCGAGGCGCTGAATGATCCGAGCTTTTACGCCTGGCTGGAGTGGCTTGCCAGCTCCAGCAATCCACGCAGTGCCGAGATGGGCCACTGGTATCTGGATCAGCTCAGCCGCACGGCGCAAGCGTCCCCACAGCCAGCGGTGTTGGCCGAGGTCGTGACAAGCGATAGCAATGAACTGGCGCTATTTCGAGATCCCGAGATGGAGACGCTGCGGCAACTGATCGCCAGCGCTCGTTCCCGGCTCGCGGACCTGGAAGCCGAGTACACAGAGGAGCATCGCGGCGTGGAAGTGGTGCAGTCGGAGCTATTTACGCGGCTCCGGCCTCACTACGAGCGGCGGGAGGCGTTGCGGTTGAAGATCCACTACCGGCGCAAGTACCTCGATACACTGCTGATCGAGGGCGAGGAAGAAGCCGAGGCTGTGGCTCCGGACTATGAAAAAGCCCGCGCCCAAAATGAGCGCGAATACCAGGAAGCCGCCACTGAAGCCTCCGAGAGCCGCGCCCTGAGCGTTGACGAACAGAAAGAACTTAAGGGGCTGTTTCGCAAACTGGTGGGCCTTTATCACCCCGACCGTTTCGCCCATGAGCCGGATAAGCAGGAAACCTATAATCATCTGATTCAGGAAATCAATGGAGCGCGCGACCGTGGCGACATCGAGCGCCTGCGCGAGATCGCCAGCGACGCCAACGGCTTCCTTATGCGCCAGGGGCTGGGTAGCCTGGATTTCAGCGAAGAGGTCGAGTTGGAAAAGCTGCGGCAACTGTACGAGGCTCTGCAGGAGCGAATTCTCAATATGCTGGCTGAATGGGAGCTGCTTCGCGATAGCGCCGAATATGAGCTTTACACCCTCAGCAAGAAGCAACCCCGCTTGGTGCAGGAGGTCGCGGATCAGCAGGCCGAGCAGGTCGTCGAGGAAATTGCCGAGTTGGAGGCCGTGGCGGAGCAGTTGGCCAAAGAGATCGCGCAATTGACCGGGGCCGATGATCTCATTGGTAGTTAAGTCTCAATGCACCCACGATGTGTTTTGGTTTCGGCATTGCGTGCTCGCCTCTCCACTACCGGCTGATCGTCGTCAGCTACCTGGCTCGGCCTGATTCCGCCGTCTGTCACCTATATGTCACCTAGAACGAAGTTCAAAGAAAAACGGCCACTGCTCTAGTGAGCTAAGTGGCCGTTTTTACTGTGTTCTTTGGTCGGAGTAGCAGGATTCGAACCTACGACCTCTGCCTCCCGAAGGCAGCGCTCTACCAAGCTGAGCTATACTCCGATGCGTTGTGCTTGCGCCTCAACGGGGTAGAATTATACCCGCAGTGCGACGCTTTGCAAGCCTTTGGCAGCGGTCAGGTTTACGACTCGCGTTCCACCGCCAGACGGGCCAGATCGGCCATGCTGTCGCGGTAGGGGGAGGGGGGCAGATGTTCGAGCTGCGCCAGCGCCCTGTCGGCCATCTCCTCGGCGCGGCATCGAGTGTACGCCAGTGCGCCGGTGGCGTTGACGATGGCCAGCACCTCGTCGAGATGCTCCAGGCCGCCCTGACGGATTGCCCGGCGGATTACGGCGGCCTGCTCCGGGGTGCCGGCCGCCATGGCCTGGATCAGCGGCAGGGTGGGTTTGCCCTCGGCCAGGTCGTCGCCCACGTTCTTGCCCATCGCCTCGGCGTCGCCCTGGTAGTCGAGCAGGTCGTCGATCAGCTGAAAGGCCATGCCCAGATAACGCCCATAGTGCTGAAGGGCGGTCTCCTGCTCCGGGGTGGCCTGGGCGAGGATCGCGCCACTATGGCTGGCCGCCTCGAACAGCATGGCGGTCTTGCCCTGGATGGTCTCGAAATAGGCCGCTTCGTCGATGTCCGCATTGCCCACGTTGGTAAGCTGCTGCACTTCGCCCTCGGCGATAACGCAGGTGGCGGAGGAGAGAACGCCCATGATCCGCATGGAGCCTACCTCCACCATCATCTGGAAGGAGCGAGAATAGAGAAAGTCGCCGACCAGAACGGACGGGGCATTGCCCCAGGCGTCGTTGGCGGTGGCCTTGCCGCGGCGCATATGGGATTCATCCACCACGTCGTCGTGCAGCAGCGTCGAGGTGTGCATGAACTCGATCAGAGTGGCCAACATCACGTGGCGCTCTCCCTGATAGCCCAGCGAGCGAGCCGCCAGCAGCACCAGCAGAGGGCGCAGGCGCTTGCCACCGCTGGCGATGATGTACTGGCCGATGGTCTCCACCAGCGGCACCCGTGAGGTCAGCTGGTCCACGATGGTGCGGTTGACGGCAGCGAAATCCTCGGCCACGGCGGCATGGATCGGTGAGGGGGCAGCAGCAGCGGGTGAGGTGACGTCAGCAGTCATGGGCGGCTTCAACTGAATGGATGGGGGCCGGGGCATGGCGGCCCCCTCTGGCCTTGAGTTGCGGGTCATGCTATGGGGCCCCCTCATGGGCGTCAAGGCGCGCCGTTCGCCGCCGTTGGGCCGACCATGAACAGCGAGTGTCGCACGGGTTGTGCCGCCCTCGGCGCGCAGTTATAATACGCGGCCCACTCATCCCGCTCCCTGTCAGATGGTGCCAGAAGAGGCGCCACTCGCCGCAGGCCGATCAAGAGCCCACCCCGATGAGTCCTGGAGAGACAAGCATGTACGCAGTTATCAAGAGCGGTGGCAAGCAGTACCGCGTTCAGGAAGGTCAGACCCTCAAGCTGGAAAAGATCGAAGTGCCGACCGGCGAGTCCATCGATTTCGATGAAGTGCTGCTGGTTGGCAACGATGACGAGATCCAGGTCGGCGCGCCGATGGTCGAGGGTGCCAAGGTCTCTGCGGAGATCATTGCCCACGGCCGCCGCGACAAGATCACCATCATCAAGTTTCGCCGCCGCAAGCACAGCATGAAGCGTCAGGGCCACCGCCAGTGGTTCACTGAAGTCAAGATCACCGGGATTTCCGCGTAAGCGGTACACCCCTGAACGGAGGATGTTTCCATGGCACATAAGAAAGCAGCCGGTTCCACGCGTAACGGTCGCGATTCAGAATCCAAGCGCCTTGGCGTGAAGCTGTACGGTGGCCAGACCGTCACCGCCGGCAATATCATCGTGCGTCAGCGCGGTACCAAGTTCCACGCCGGCACCGGCGTCGGCCTCGGCCGCGACCACACCCTGTTCGCTCTGAACGACGGTGTGATCAAGTTCGAGACCAAGGGTCCGAAAAGCCGCAAGTTTGTCACGGTCGTCTCTGCCTGAGACGCCTGAGGCTTGCAGCGAGAAGGCCCCGCCCAGGCGGGGCCTTCTTGTATATGCCCAGATGGGTAAGACGGCAGGCGCCGTCAGGAGAATGACAGATGCAGTTCGTCGACGAAGCCTCGATCATCGTGGAGGCCGGCAAGGGGGGCAATGGTTGCCTCAGCTTCCGGCGCGAGAAGTATGTGCCCAAGGGTGGCCCGGATGGCGGCGATGGCGGTCACGGTGGCAGCGTCTACCTGATCGGTGACGACTCCCTCAACACCCTGATCGACTTCAGGTTCCAGCGCTTCTACAAGGCTCAGAACGGCCAGGGCGGCATGGGCCGGCAGATGAGCGGCCGCGCCGGCGAGGACCTGCACGTCAAGGTGCCCGTGGGTACCACGGTGATCGACGAGGAGACCCTCGAGGTGATCGCCGACGTCACCGAGATCGGTCAGGTGGTGATGGTGGCCCAGGCTGGCCGCCGAGGGCTGGGCAACATCCACTTCAAGTCCTCCACCAACCGGGCACCGCGGCGGACCACGCTGGGCACCGAGGGTGAGCGCCGCAACCTGCGCCTGGAGATGAAGGTGATGGCCGACGTGGGCCTGCTGGGCATGCCCAACGCCGGCAAATCGACGCTGATCCGCGCTGTCTCTGCCGCCAAGCCCAAGGTCGCCAACTATCCCTTCACCACCCTGGTGCCCAACCTGGGTGTGGTAAAGCTCGGCATGCACGAGCACTTCGTGATGGCCGACGTGCCGGGGCTGATCGAGGGGGCCTCGGATGGCGCCGGCCTGGGGCTGCGTTTCCTCAAGCACCTGACTCGCACCCGGCTGCTGTTCCACGTAGTGGACGTGGCGCCCTTCGATGAGTCCGACCCGGTGGAGGTTGCCCAGGCGATCACCCGCGAGCTGGGCGAGTTCTCCCCGACGCTGGCCGAGCTGCCGCGCTGGCTGGTGCTCAACAAGTTCGACCTGCTTCCCGCCGAGGAGCGCGAGGAGCGCGCCGCCGATATCGTTCGCCGCCTGGGCTGGGAAGGCCCGGTGTTTCGTATCTCGGCGATCTCGGCCGACGGCACCGCGGCCCTGGTGCAGGCTGCCTACCGCTGGCTGACCGAACAGCGCCAGCTGGAGAACGAGGACGAGGAGGCCGCCGAGCGGGCCCGCGAGATGCGTGCGCGCATGGAGGACGAGGCGGTCGCCCGCACCGAGGCGCGTCTGGGTCGCAAGCGCAAGACAGTCGACGAGGACGATGACGATTTCGATGACGACGACTTCGACGTCGAGGTCGAATACGCGCCCTGAGGGTGAATCGCTGATGGAAAGCTACGAGCAGCAGGTGGCAGGCCGCGAGGCGCTGGTGGGTGCCCGGCGGGTGGTGGTGAAGATCGGCAGCGCGCTGCTGACCAACGACGGTCGCGGCCTCGACGAGGACGCCATCGGCGGCTGGGTGGATCAGATCGCCGCGCTGCATCGCCGCGGCATCGAGGTGGTGCTGGTCTCCTCCGGCGCGGTGGCCGCCGGCATGGTGCGCCTTGGCTGGCAGGTGCGCCCCTCGGCGGTGCATGAGCTCCAGGCCGCCGCCGCGGTGGGGCAGAACGGCCTCACCGAGTCTTACGAAGGCCACTTCGCCCGCCACGGCCTGCTCACCGCCCAGGTGCTGCTGACCCATGACGACCTCTCCGATCGCAAGCGTTACCTCAACGCCCGCTCGGCCCTGCGCACCCTGGTCGACCTGCGCGTGGTGCCGGTGATCAACGAGAACGACACCGTGGTCACCGACGAGATCCGCTTCGGCGACAACGACACCCTGGGCGCCCTGGTGGCCAACCTGCTGGAAGCCGACGCCCTGGTGATCCTCACCGACCAGGAGGGGCTCTTCGACGCCGACCCGCGCAGCAACGCCGAGGCGCGGCTGATTCTTGAAGGGCGCGCCGATGATCCGGCGCTGGCCGCGGTGGCCGGCGGCGGCGGGGCGCTCGGCCGCGGCGGCATGGCCACCAAACTTCGTGCGGCCCACCTGGCGGCGCGCTCCGGCGCCTATACCGCCATCGCCAGCGGGCGCCAGCCCGAGGTGCTCACCCGGCTGATGGCCGGCGAGCGTCTCGGCACCCTGCTGCGCCCCGACCAAGTGCCCATCGCGGCCCGCAAGCGCTGGCTGGCGGGTCAACTGCAGGTGCGCGGCTCCCTGATTCTTGATGCCGGGGCGGTGAAGGTGCTGCGCGAGAGCGGTTCCAGCCTGCTGGCGGTAGGCGTAAAGGCGGTGGCGGGGCAGTTCCGCCGTGGCGATATGGTGCTCTGTGTCGACGAGCAGGGCGAGCGGGTGGCCAAGGGGCTGGTCAACTACGGCGCTGGCGATGCGGCGCGCATCCTCGGCAAGCCGAGCCACCAGATCGAGGCGATCCTCGGCTTTATGGAGGCCCCGGAGCTGATCCATCGCGACAACCTGGTGGTGTTGTAGCCGCGACCCTATGGCAAGCACGGCGCGGGCTGTGATAGGATGCGCCATCCTCTCAGACACGGCCCGTGAACGATCGCTGATGTCAAGCGGTCGGCCAGATGGCCAAGCCGGCGGAAAGTCTCGGACTTTTCTGCCGGATCAATATGTTATCGATGCCGTCATCACACGGGCGGCGCAGCATCTCCAAGGAGACATCCAGTGGCAAACAGCAAGCAAGCTCGCAAGCGGGCGCGTCAGTCCGAAGGCCGTCGTGTACTGAAGGCCGGTCAGCGCTCCATGGTGCGTACTTACATCAAGCGCGTCATCAAGGCCATCAACAGCGGCGACCACGCCCAGGCCATGGCCGAGTTCCAGCAGGCGCAGCCGGTCATCGACCGCATCGCCGACAAGGACGTGCTCTCCAAGAAGCGTGCCGCACGCATGAAGAGCCGCCTGAACAAGCGCATCAAGGCATTGGCTGCCTAAGCCGGTCAGATGCCCTCGAGGCGCGGCCTGCGTGGCAGGCGCCTCGAAAAAACCGGCTGCGGCCGGTTTTTTTGTGGCCGCCGTTCCCCGAGCCCGCTGAGGATGCCGATGTGACGGATCGCGAGCAGTTGCCCCCCACCCCGGTGGACGAGCACGACAAGGTGGTGGCCCCCAAGGCCGGCGGGCTGATGCGCTCGGGCCTGGTGGTCAGCGTGATGACCATGCTCTCGCGGGTCATGGGCCTGGTGCGCGACGTGGTCATCGCCGCCTTTTTCGGCGCGGGCAGCGGCGCGGACGCCTTCTTCGTCGCCTTCAAGATTCCCAACTTCATGCGCCGGCTGTTTGCCGAGGGGGCCTTCAACCAGGCCTTCGTGCCGGTGCTCTCGGAGTACGCGACGCGCGGCAGCAAGCGCGAGGTGCGCGAGCTGCTCAATGCCGCCGCCGGCAGCCTGACCGTGGTGCTGGCGCTGCTCACGGCGCTGTTCATGGTCGCCGCCCCCTGGCTGGTGTGGGTGTTTGCCCCCGGCTTCGGCCGCGACCCGGCCAAGCTGGCGCTCACCGCCGACATGCTGCGGCTCACCTTCCCCTACCTGCTGCTGATCTCCTTGACGGCCTTCTCCGGCAGCGTGCTCAACACCTGGAACCGCTTCGCCATCCCGGCCTTCACCCCGGTGCTGCTCAACCTCTCGCTGATCGCCGCCGCGCTGCTGCTCACCCCGCTGATGACCGAGCCGGCCATGGCGCTGGCCTGGGGCGTGCTGATTGCCGGCGTCGCCCAGCTCGCCTTCCAGGTGCCGTTTCTGGTGCGCCTGGGGCTGATGCCGCGGCCCTGGCCGAGCTTCGTGCACCCCGGCGTCAAGCAGATCATAGTGCTGATGGCCCCGGCGCTGTTCGGCGTCTCGGTCTCCCAGATCAACCTGCTGCTGGACACCATCCTCGCCTCGCTGCTGGCGCCGGGCAGCGTTTCCTGGCTCTACTATTCGGACCGCCTGGTGGAACTGCCGCTGGGGGTCTTCGGCATCGCCATCGGCACGGTGATCCTGCCGGCGCTCTCCAAGCGCCACGCCGAGCAGTCCGGTCAGCATTTCAGCGAGATGCTCGACTGGGCGATTCGCGCCGTGCTGCTGCTCGGCCTGCCGGCGGCCCTGGCCCTGGCGATTCTCGCCGAGCCGCTGCTGATCTCGCTGTTCCACTATGGCGCCATGACCGATCACGATATCGCCATGGCGGCGATGAGCCTGCGCGCCTATGCGTTTGGCCTGGTGGCCTTTATGCTGATCAAGGTGCTGGCACCGGGCTTCTTCGCCCGCCAGAACACCAAGACGCCGGTGAAGATCGGCATCATCGCCATGGTCGCCAATATGGTCTTCAACCTGATCCTGATCTGGCCGCTGGCCCACGCCGGCCTGGCGCTGGCCACGGCGCTCTCGGCGTTCCTGAATGCCGGCCTGCTGGGCTGGCTGCTCTGCAAGGAGCGCGTGCTGGTGTTCCAGCCCGGCTGGGGCCGCTATGCGCTGCAGCTGCTGGGCGGTTGCGCGGTGATGAGCGGCGGCCTGTGGTGGATCTCCCCCGACTGGCAGGCGTGGCTGGGCTGGGATGTCTGGACACGGGTGACCTGGCTGACCGCCCTGGTGGTGGCCGGCGCCGGGGTCTACTTCGCCTGGCTCGCCGCCTTCGGGATGCGCCTGCGGCACTTTCGAATGAAAAGCTGAAGACCAGGCCGGCCCGGCTGTCAAGGGGCCGGCGGTCCGGTATAATCGCCTACTTTATGACTCTTTTCTGGCCAGCGGGGCTCGAGCAACGCCATGCAAGTGATCCGAGGACTGCACAACCTGCGCGACGAGCACCGCGGCTGCGTGGCCACCATCGGCAATTTCGACGGGGTGCATCGGGGCCACCAGGCGATTCTCGACCAGTGCCGCGAACAGGCCGCCAAACTGCAGCTGCCGGTCACCGTGGTGGTGTTCGAGCCGCAGCCCCGGGAGTTCTTCGCCGGTGACCAGGCGCCACCGCGCCTCGCCCTGCTGCGCGACAAGGTGCGCCTGCTGCACGAGGCCGGCGTCGAGCGGGTGCTCTGCCTGCCCTTCAACGACGCCCTGCGCCGCCTCACCGCCGAGGCCTTCATCGACAAGGTGCTGATCGACGGGCTGGGCGTGCGCCATCTGGTGGTGGGCGACGATTTCCGCTTCGGCTGCGATCGCCGCGGCGATTTCCACCTGCTGACCGAGATCGGCGAGCGGCGCGGCTTCGGCGTCGAGCACACCCGCACCTTCACCATCGACGACGATCGCGTCTCCAGCACCCGCATCCGCACCCTGCTGGCCAGCGGCAACTTCGACGCTGCGGCCAGGCTGCTGGGGCGTCCCTACCAGCTGGGTGGCCGCGTGGTGGCCGACCAGAAGCTGGCGCGCACCATCGGCGTACCCACCGCCAATCTGCCCCAGCCGGTGCGCTCCCTGGCCCTGCACGGCGTCTACGCGGTGGTCAGCGAATTGCCCGACGGCCGCCGCCTTCCCGGCGTGGCCAACATCGGCTGGCGGCCCACGGTGGGCAGCACCCGGCCGGTGCTGGAGGTGCACCTGTTCGACTTCGATGGCGACCTCTACGGCGAGCGCCTGCGGGTCTTTCCCTGTGCCAAGCTGCGTGGCGAGGTAAAATTTGACGACTTCGCGGCCCTGAAGCAGCAGATCGGCGTCGACCAGCGCCGCGCACAGCGCTTCTTTTTACAGCACCCCGCTGCCGGTGCCCTGCTTCAGTACCCCGCCGAGGGTGCCGCGCTACAGCACCCCGCCGAGGGTGACGCCGGGCAGGCGGTGACGAACGATTCTCTCCCTCTGGCATCGGCGCCGCTGGCGCGCGAGTCCGTGACTTCCGATTCCTCGGCGGGGACTCCCGCCGACCACGACGACGGCTGACCTCCAGGATATGAGCGACTACAAGCACACTCTGAACCTGCCAGAAACCGACTTTCCCATGCGGGGCATGCTGCCCAAGCGTGAGCCCGAGCGGCTGGCCCAGTGGCAGCAGCAGGACCTCTACCACCGCCTGCGCGAGGAGCGCCGGGGCAAGCCGCTGTTCGTGCTCCACGATGGCCCGCCCTACGCCAACGGCAGCATTCACATCGGTCACGCCGTCAACAAGATCCTCAAGGACATCATCGTCAAGTCGAAGAACCTGGCCGGCTTCGACGCCCCCTACGTGCCCGGCTGGGACTGCCACGGCCTGCCCATCGAGCACAAGGTGGAGACCACCCACGGCAAGCACCTCGAGGCCGAGCGCGCCCGCAATCTCTGCCGCGACTACGCCGCCGAGCAGATCCAGGGCCAGCTGGCCGACTTCGTGCGCCTGGGCGTGATGGGCGACTGGGATAACCCCTACCGCTCCATGGACTTCGCCAACGAGGCCGGCGAGATCCGCGCCCTGGCCGATATGGTCAAGGCCGGCTACGTCTTCAAGGGGCTCAAGCCGGTGAACTGGTGCTTCGACTGCGGCTCCGCCCTGGCCGAGGCCGAGGTGGAGTACCAGGACAAGAAGTCCGACGCCGTCGACGTGGCCTTCCCCGTGGAAGACGCCGACCAGCTGGCGGCCGCCTTCGGCCTCGCGGCGCTGCCCAAGCCGGCTGCCGTGGTGATCTGGACCACCACCCCCTGGACCATCCCCGCCAACCAGGCGCTCAACATGCACCCGGAGTTCACCTACGCCCTGGTGGACACCGGCGAGCGGCTGCTGGTGCTGGTGGAGGATCTGGTTGCGTCGTGCCTGGCGCGCTTCGGCCTGACCGGCGAGGTGATCGCCACCGCCCGCGGGGAGGCCTTCGATGGCATCCGCTTCCGCCACCCGCTCTACGATCGCCTCTCGCCGGTGTATCTCGCCGACTACGTCGAGGCCGAGGAGGGCAGCACCGGTATCGTTCACTCCGCCCCGGCCTACGGCATGGATGACTTCGTCACCTGCCGCGATCACGGCATGGCCTTCGAGGAGATCCTCAGCCCGGTGCAGGGCAATGGCGTCTACGCCGAGGAGCTGCCGTTCTTCGGCGGCCAGATGATCTGGAAGGCCAACCCGCGGATCGTCGAGAAACTGCGCGAGGTGGGAGCGCTGATGCACCACGAGCCGATCATCCACAGCTACATGCACTGCTGGCGCCACAAGACCCCGGTGATCTATCGCGCCACCGCCCAGTGGTTCGTGGGCATGGACGTGCAGGGCCGCGATGGCAAGACCCTGCGCGAGCGCGCCCTGGAAGGCATCCAAGCCACCCAGTTCACCCCGGCCTGGGGTCAGGCGCGGCTGCACAGCATGATCGCCAACCGCCCGGACTGGTGCATCTCCCGCCAGCGCAACTGGGGCGTGCCGATCCCCTTCTTTTTGCACAAGGTGACCGGCGAGCGGCACCCGCGCACCCTCGAGCTGATGGAAGAGGCCGCCACGCGTGTCGAGAAGGCGGGCATCGACGCCTGGTTCCGCCTCGAGGCCGCCGAGCTGCTGGGGGATGAGGCCGCCGATTACGACAAGGTCACCGACACCCTGGACGTCTGGTTCGATTCCGGCACCACCCATCGCCACGTGCTGCGCGGCTCCCACCCCCACGGTCACGACAGCGGGCCGATCGCCGATCTGTACCTGGAGGGCTCCGACCAGCACCGCGGCTGGTTCCACTCCTCGCTGCTGACCGGCTGCGCCATCGACGGCCACCCGCCCTACCGCGGCCTGCTCACCCACGGCTTCACCGTGGACGCCCAGGGCCGCAAGATGTCCAAGTCCATGGGCAACGTCGTGGCGCCCCAGGAGGTCATGGACAAGCTCGGCGCCGACATCCTGCGCCTGTGGGTCGCCTCCACCGACTACGGCAACGAGATGGCGGTCTCCGACGAGATCCTCAAGCGCACCGCCGACGTCTACCGCCGCATTCGCAACACCTCGCGCTTCCTGCTCGCCAACCTCAACGGCTTCGAGCCGAGCCGCGACGCCGTGGCGTTCCACGAGATGCTGGACCTGGACCAGTGGGTGGTCGACCGCGCCGCCCAGCTGCAGGCGCGCATCGAGATCGCCTACCAGGAGTATCGTTTCCTGGATGTCTACCAGCAGGTGCACAGCTTCTGTGCCCGGGAGCTGGGCGGCTTCTACCTGGACGTGATCAAGGATCGCCAGTACACCACCCAGCCCGACTCCCTGGCGCGCCGCAGCGCCCAGACCGCGCTCTACCACGTGGTGGAGGCGCTCTCTCGCTGGGTGGCGCCGATCCTCTCCTTCACCGCCGAGGAGATCTTCGAGAACATCCCCGGCGAGCGTGGCGACAGCGTGCTGCTGGCGACCTACTACGAGGGCCTCGCCACCCTGGACGACGACGCCGAGATGGGCCGCGACTTCTGGGAGCAGGTGCTCGAGGTCAAGCAGGCGGTGAACAAGTGCCTGGAGGACGCCCGCAACGCCAAGACCATCAAGGGCAGCCTGGCCGCGGAGGTCACCCTCTACGTGGACGACACCCTGCGGGCGACACTGGCCAAGCTGGGTGACGAGCTGCGCTTCGTGATGCTGACCAGCGAGGTGACCCTCAAGCCTTTGGCCGATAGCGAAGGGCCCGATAGCGAAGGCGCCGAGGCCACCGACCTGGACGGCCTCAAGGTGGCGGTGGCCGTCAGCGCCCACCGCAAGTGCGAGCGCTGCTGGCACCACCGCGCGGACGTGGGTACCCACGAGGGGCACGACGACCTCTGCGGGCGCTGCGTAAGCAACCTGCCCGACGGCCCCGGCGAGACACGCCTGCATGCCTGATCAGCGCCACTCCCGTCAAGGCGGCACGCCTGCCAGCGCCCCTGACAGCACTCATGCCAGCACGTCAGGGGTGCTGCCCATGCAGCGCCCGCTGCGCTGGCTGTGGCTGGCCGTGGCGATCATCGTGCTGGACCTGGCGACGAAATATGCGGCCAGCGCCATGCTGGATTACGCCCGCCCGGTGGAGGTGCTGCCGTTCTTCAACCTCACGCTGCTGCACAACACCGGCGCCGCCTTCAGCTTTCTGGCCGGTCATCCCGGCTGGCAGCGCTGGTTCTTCGCCGCTTTCGCGGTGGGGGCCAGCATCGGCCTGACCGTCTGGCTGACCCGGCTCAAGCGCGACGAGACGCTGCTGGCGGTGTCGCTGGCGGCGATCATCGGCGGGGCCCTGGGCAACCTCCACGACCGCCTGGTACACGGCTACGTGGTGGACTTTCTCTCCTTCCACGTGGCCGGCTGGTACTACCCGGCCTTCAACGTGGCGGACATCGGCATCACCCTGGGGGCCATCGGCCTGATCTGGGAGTCGGTGTTCGGCGAGAAGCGCCGCGCGCGCAAACGCGCCTGACCGACTGCCGAAGAACTCCTCTCTCCCTATCGAGTCCGAGACCTTATGACCGACCAGAACCACCAGGAATATCACATCGACGAGGGCATGGAAGTGACCCTGCACTTCACCCTCAAGCTCGAAGACGGCACCGTGGTGGACTCCACCCGCGACAAGGCCCCGGCCACCTTCCAGGTGGGCGACGGCAACCTGCCGCCCGGCTTCGAACACCCCATGAAGGGCATGACCACCGGCGAGAGCGCCAGCTTCGAGATCACCCCGGAGCACGCCTTCGGCCAGCACAATCCGCAGAACGTCCACCGCCTCAAGCGTGACGACTTCGGCGAGGAGCCGCTGGAGCTGGGCACCGTGATGTCCTTCGCCGACCCCGCCGGCGGCGAACTGCCCGGCGTGATCAGCGACATCGACGGCGACATGATCGACGTGGACTTCAATCACCCGCTGGCAGGGCGTACCCTGACTTTCGAGGTGGACGTGCTCGACGTAAAGCCCGCCACCACCCACTGAGGCGCGGCGCCCCGGTGGCCGTTACCAACGAATCAACAGCAGATGCACCCGCATCAAGGCGAGGCGCCCATGCAAGCGAACTCCATGCGAATCAGGCTGGCCAACCCCCGCGGCTTCTGTGCCGGCGTCGATCGCGCCATCGAGATCGTCAACCGTTCCCTCGATGCCTTCGGCCCGCCGATCTATGTGCGCCATGAAGTGGTGCACAACCGCTACGTGGTGGATACCCTGCGTGAGCGTGGCGCCGTCTTCGTCGAGGAGCTCCATGAAGTCCCCGATGACGTCATCGTGATTTTCTCCGCCCACGGCGTCTCCCGCGCCGTGCAGGAGGAAGCCGACCGCCGCGGCCTCAAGGTGTTCGACGCCACCTGCCCGCTGGTCACCAAGGTCCACCTGGAGGTGCTGCGCTACGCCCGCCGCGGCCAGGAGTGTGTGCTGATCGGCCACCAGGGCCACCCGGAGGTGGAAGGCACCCTGGGCCGCTACGACACCACCCATGGCGGCGCCATGTACCTGGTGGAGGACGAGGAGGACGTGGCCAGGCTGGAGGTGAAGGACCCGAGCCGGCTCGCCTTCGTTACCCAGACCACCCTCTCCATGGACGACACCGCCCGGGTGATCGACGCCCTGCGCGCCAAGTTCCCGGAGATCGAGGGGCCGCGCAAGGACGATATCTGCTACGCCACCCAGAACCGCCAGGACGCCGTGCGTGAACTGGCCGATGGCTGCGACCTGGTGCTGGTGGTGGGCAGCCCCAACAGCTCAAACTCCAACCGCCTGCGCGAGCTCTCCGAGCGGGTGGGCACCCCGGCCTACCTGATCGACAGCGCCGAGCAGATCGACACCGCCTGGCTGGAAGGGGTGAGCGCCGTGGGCGTGACCGCCGGGGCCAGCGCCCCCGATGTGCTGGTGCAAGGGGTGATCCAGCGCCTGCAGGAACTCGGCGCCGGGGCCCCCGAAGAGCTTGATGGCCGCGTCGAGACCATCACCTTCTCCATGCCCCGCGAGCTTCGCGAACGCGTTATCGTCAGCGAGTAGTCTGGCGAGCCTGCGTCAACCGGAACGCCGCTGTCATGGCCATGACAGCGGCGTTCTCGATAGTGAGGCAGGCGAAGCCCTGCGGCGTATGCCGGCGTCACCTTTGGTAGCGCCTAGCTTGCACCTCCAGCAGCGGGACGACTGGTGGGAGCCCGGGTTCCCCGGGCGAACACCGCGCAGCGGTGAGGCGCCGCCAGGCGCTCTGGAAGCAGGCAGCGCCCCTCTATCGCCATCGGTTTTCTTGCCCAGCCCTATCAAACGGTTAGCAGCCTGCAGAGTGAGCGAACGCCAACCAGGTGTGAGAATCTTGAGCCTTGACCCTAGCGAGAATCGCGCTAGTGCTACATACTGAAACCAAACGTAACGAAACCACGGAGACGCGCGGCGTGACCCCACCGAGCACCCGACGCAGGCCCCAGGGCCCCACAGGCAGCACCCGGCGCACCGCCGGCTTTACGCTCATCGAACTGATGATTGCGGTAGCTATTATCGGGATTTTGGCGTCGATTGCGATACCAAGCTATCAGCGATATGTGGAACGTGCAGCTACTGCTGAGGCAGAGTCTCGGTTGATGGAGGGGGCAGGAGCAGTAGAGCGTTGCTACACACAAAATTATAGCTACACAAACTGTGATCCGGGTTTGCAGGAAACAGACAGATACACTTTTTCATTTTCCTCTGGAAGCCCTGCGACATATAGCTTGAGCGCAGTAGTTAAGCCAAATGCTCGTGTGGCAGAAGATTGCTTGAGAGTTACCGAGCTGGGGGAGCGTTTAACTTCGGGTTGCTCGACGGAAGCTGGGGTGGGTGGCTAATGCGACGCCAAGGCTTTACGCTGATCGAGTTGTTAGTGACGCTTGCGGTGCTGGTGATATTGGCCACCGTGGCAGTGCCCGGTTTCCAGCGCATGATGGCCGTTAATCGCGTTGCCGCCGATTATAATGAGGTGTTGTCAGGGCTCAACTTTGCCAGAAGCGAAGCGATAAAGCGGCGTGCCCCGGTGCAGTTTGAGGCATCGAACAATGGCACCTGGCAGTACGTTGTCTCGATTGTGAGCGGCGAAGAGCTAAGAGTCAGAAGTGGTCGAGATGGCAGGACCTCCCTGAGTGCGGGAACTATTGAATTCAATGCATTAGGTCGCCGAGAAAGTTGCACTTCACCAAATGATTGTTCTTTCACACTCTCATCGACGTTTTCCGGAATACAGGACAGAGGGGCTCAGGTCAGCATCATGGGTCGTGTCGGCAGGGCGAATGAAGCAGCATCAGAAGAGGTGCAGTAGTGGAGAGGCAACGGAACTCAGGGGTACAGTCGGGCTTTACGTTGATTGAGGCGTTGGTTGCCCTGCTAGTGCTCTCTATCGGCCTGCTGGGCGTGGCCGCCATGCAGCTCAAATCTCTACAGGGTGCCCATGCTGCCTATCAGCGTTCTATTGCTTCCCTTGCCGCCCAGGATGCCCAGGAGAGGCTTTGGGCTAGGATGGCGGAAGTCGGAAATAGGGAATGTCCGTCCTGGTCGGATGCGAAAGATGTTGGAGAGGAACAAAGCTGGTATGACACTTGGGAAGGATATCTCCCGGGTCTCGAGCTAGATGCAGTATCACCGGCAGTAATCCCTAATGCGGACTGTGAATTTTTTATATCAGTCAAGTGGTCGGAGAGCAGGTTCAGTGATGAGAGCAATCCCGAATTTGAGTATACGGTTCGGTTGCCTGGGAGCTAGCCATGAAGCGTAATAGTGGCTTTTCTCTCGTCGAGCTGATGGTGGCCCTAGTAGTTGGGCTGATCATCATCCTGGGTGCCGGTCAGCTATTCTTGACTGTTTTTCAGACCAACCGCCAGGTCGAAACGCTCAGTGAAAAGCAGGCGGCGGTAAATTTTGCCGTTGAAACGTTGCTGAGAGATGTTCGTCGAGCGGATATCGTTTCGATTTCCACGGATGGTGAAGAGTTGTCATTGAGAGTGCCGAATCGTGGTGACATTGGTCTGACATGCGGACCCGGTGACCGAGTGCGTAAAGTTTACAAGCTAAGTGATTCGGAAGTAAGTGGCCGAGAAGGCTGGGCGCTTATGATGGGGCTGAAATGCGATGCGCCTGTGGCCAGCAGTGATTTCCAACAGGTCGTTGTAGGCCTTACAAGCAACGGCTTTGTTGCTGTTGATGATGGTAATGGTGCTTTGATCATTACCCTTGAGCTGGTTGCCACTGACGGCTCCGGAGCTTCCGATCCGTTGGTCTTTTATGCAGTCAACCGTGCCGCGGCTGTAAACAACTGACCTTAAAAGTATCGACGAAGCCTTTTAAGCTTCCCGGAGTATGATGATGAAACACCAAAAAGGCGCAGCATTAATAGTCGTTCTTTCCTTGCTGACCGTGTCGTTAATGGTTGGCCTATCCAGCATGCAGTCTTCGCAACTCGACGAGCGCTTGGCTGGAAATTACAAGGCAAGATCAGAAGCGCAAATGGCGGCTGAAATTGGAGCCTCGCAAGGCTTTGAAGATGTGTGGAGTGAATATGAAAGCAACGGTGCTGGTTGGAGGCTGATTTTTAATAGCCTGGATGATAATAGTGATGTTGACTTGGGTGGCCTGTTTTCTGGTTGGGATGGTTTTCAGGCGCTTGATGAACTTCGAGAAGTATCGCCTGGCGATGAAGAAAAATGGGCATATTCATTGTTAAGTATTCCAAACGATCCAGATATCCCTGTCCCAGCTGGAGATTACGTTGTATCTGTGGGGGTTGCCCGGGACGGAAGCGCGGCTGGAAGTGTAATTTCTCAGAGTGAGTTCGTGTTTGCCAGGGTAATGCCTGCCTTTGCCGGGTTTGATTCGGCTCTGACGGTTCTGGGGGGGATTGTCAACTCTGAGCAGGCGGCTAGATGGCAGCCTACTTCTGCTCAGGCTGAAGTAACTATAGTTCAAGATGGCGAGGAGGTTATCACCCTTAGCTCATTGGCCTATGAGCATCCAGAGCAGATTCTTGATGTTGATGAAGATGTCTTTGACTCGGGCATACTTTATTACGGAGAAGCAAGCAACCAGACCACCAAGACGGTCGAGTCTATATATGATGCAGTTGTGGATAGTAATAGAGATAATGCTAAGATCATTGACGATAATATCAAGACGTCCGGTAGCAATAATGGCATCACATATAATGGGGAAACTATAGGCGAGTGCTTTGAAGAAGGAAAAGGTAATAATTCTGAAGACCAAGCCGCTGACCCTGCGATACTGATTGTGACAGGTGATCTGGACTTGGGTGGTGGGACGCAGTTTTGCGGCATTCTTATTTCATTGGGCGGCACTGTTAAAATGGGTGGTAACGTTGTGGTAAATGGAATGCTTTTGGCCGCAAATTACCCTAAAGATGAAGATGGTAATATTGACTTTAGTGGCCCATCAGATCCTGTGGATATTAATTTTAGCGGTGGTGGTAATGCTGGCTCGGTGAAATTTGAAGAACAAATTGTTAGGGATGCTATCAAGGATGTTATTGATTGGAGTAGCTTTATTGGTACCGGAGTAGGTATTCCAAGAATAGCCAATTGGTGGTGATAGATGGTGAAATTGAACATGGTTACTGATGGGCTCTAGTTCTTCAAGTTGGAGCAGGCCTTATTCGGGTTTGGTTTCAAATTAATACTCATATTGATTCGCGTGTGGGATTGAAGGCCACCCATCGCCCAACCCCTTCAACGGCCCCCAAGGGGCCGTCTTTTCGTCAGCCCTTTCGGATTTCCCTTCGCCAGCTTCGCCATCCTTGCGAACCTTCTGGCGAATCGGCCTGATTCGATCACGCTGCCTGCATTGCCTGAGCGCACGCCGCCCTTGGACCGACCGGCGTTCAGCCCTCACCGCTCAGTTCTCCAGGCAGGTGTCGGGCGTGTCACCGTCGCTTCGCGCCCGGCCCATGATATTGACGACAACGCTGGCACCCTGATCCAGGCGGCCGCAGATCCGGAAGGTGCCGAAGTGCCCGCCGGCCCTGCCCAGGGCGCCGTAGCGCACCGGCCGATTGTCGCTTCGATACGTCAAGCTCTCGACCCGGCTCTCGCCGAAGGTGCGCAGCAGTTCGGCATCGCCGGCGCTGCCGTCGCCGACGAAGATCGCCAGCGGCTTGTCCCAGCCGGCCGCCACGTCGCACTGCGCCAGGGTCGTGCTGGGGCAGAGGGTGACCTGGGTGCGGCGGGTGATGGCGGCGCTGCGGGTCATGGCCAGCGCCGTTTTCAGGCGCAGCACCTCGCCAGCCACTTCCTGCCTCGCCGCCATGTTCTGAAACGACGGTACCGCCCAGCCCACCAGGATGATCATGACCGCCAGGGTGACGATCAACTCGACCAGGGTGAACCCGCGATCGGGAACGTGAGAGCCGTGATGGTGGACGCGATCGAGAATGTGATCGCGGACTTGATCGCGGACTCTATAGGTAAGGCGCCGACGCGGGTAGACGGCCGACACGAAAAAGGGCGCTGGGCCCGTTACGCATGGGGGTTTCATGATGCCCTCCCGGCGCTCCGCCACTTACCAAGGGATACCTTCACCCTAGCCAAGCGCGGCATGTGCCCTGTCAGCCAACGACCACAGGGCGCGTGCGCCGGAAGCGACAGTCGGTCGAGGCGGTTGGGGGCCATGCCGGTGAGCGACGTCTGCTGACGGTCGGAATTCCAGCAAAAAAATGCACGCGAGCCTTGCAGGATTACAAACCGTAACGTACAGTAAATTTCAGGAACACCAGCACGCTGATGTTCCGTCGATGAAAGGCTGCATGGCGGCGTCTGGCTGACATGCTAGGGCACATCCGCGAGGGGCAGACAGCTGCCGGGGCGGATAAAAATTCAAGGGGCTCAAAAATGAACGAAATGATTGAAATTAACAGGAAGACTCAGCTCAACAAGGCGCAGGGCGGTTTTACCCTGATCGAGCTGATGATCGTGGTGGCGATTATCGGGATTCTGGCGGCGATTGCGATTCCGCGGTATCAGGATTATACGGGTCGTGCGCAGGCGTCTGAAGCCCTCTCAATTACTGGCGGTGTTAGAACTGACATAGCAGAAGCCTTTTCACAGGTAGATGCCCTGGCCGACTTAACTGTTGCTACAAACCTTGCGGCCACTGCAGCTTCAGCACAAGAGTTAACCGGCAGGTACATTATTGCCGAAGGCGTTACTGTTCAGGATGGAGGTATTGTTGAGGTTGAATTTGATAGTGGTGTTCATGATGCTCAAACTATGATCCTTACCCCTCAAGCTGGTGCAAATGGGCAAATTGCAGGCTGGGTTTGTTCAGGTCTTGCTCGACCTGCTTTCTTGCCTTCCGGTTGTGTTGCTAATTAAAAGAAAAGGTTATTAATCGGGGAAAACTTTCCCCCCCAACCTAGCCTGAAGCATCAACCAGCGGCCGGCAGAAATGCCGGCCGCTGGCGTTTTTGCTCCACCAATTCAGACGGTGAATCCTGCTTCTAGGCCTTCGCCATCCAGAACCACCAAACGATGTAAGCAATGGGATGGAGTCCTCCCCCCCACCTCTACCGGCGCCGATGCGCCACATTGAGAGGAAATAATAGGACACCCACTTACTTGACAGCCCTTCCTGGCTGGCTACGTTGAGATAACACTCCACCCATTGGGCACTGTCATGACCCAGCCCCGTGCCGCGCTCGTCTCGCTGGATGCCACGCTCTGGTACCACCTCGTAAACCGCTGTGTGCGCCGGGCCTTCCTGTGTGGCACCGATTCCGTCAGTGGCCAGTGCTATGAGCATCGGCGCGGCTGGATCGCCGACCGCCTGCATCAGTTGGCTAACAATAAAAGGACACCCACTTACTTGACAGCCCTTCCTGGCTGGCTACGTTGAGATAACACACCACCCATTGGGCACTGCCATGACCCAGCCCCGTGCCGCGCTCGTCTCTCTGGATGCCACGCTCTGGTACCACCTCGTTAACCGCTGTGCGCGCCGGGCCTTCCTGTGTGGCACCGATTCCGTCAGCGGCCAGTGCTATGAGCATCGGCGCGGCTGGATTGCCGACCGCCTGAAAAAATAAAGGACACCCACATATTTGACAGCGCTTCCTGGCTGGCTACGTTGAGATAACACCCCACCCATCGGACAGAGCCATGACCCAGCCCCGTGCCGCGCTCGTCTCGCTGGATGCCACGCCCTGGTATCACCTCGTTAACCGCTGTGTGCGCCGGGCCTTCCTGTGTGGCACCGATTCCGTCAGCGGCCAGTGCTATGAGCATCGGCGCGGTTGGATCGCCGACCGCCTGCATCAGTTGGCCGGGGTATTCGCCATCGACGTGGCCGCCTATGCGGTGATGAGCAATCACTACCACTTGGTGGTGCGGGTGGATGCGCTGCGGGCGGCGGAGTGGTCTGATGACGAGGTGCTGAGGCGCTGGACAGCGCTGTTCACCGGGCCGCTGTTGGTGCAGCGCTATCGTGCCGGAGCGGAACAGCTGCCGGCCGAGAGGGCGGCGGTGACGAAGCTGGCAGCCACATACCGCGAGCGGCTGGCCGATATTTCCTGGTTCATGCGCGTGCTCAACGAGTCCATCGCTCGTCAGGCCAACGCCGAAGACGACGCGAAGGGGCGCTTCTGGGAAGGGCGTTTCAAGAGCCAGGCGCTGCTCGACGAGGCAGCGATTCTCAGCGCCATGGCCTATGTCGATTTGAACCCCATCCGCGCCGGCATCGCCGAGACGCCGGAAGGCTCCGCGCATACCTCGGTGGCAGAGCGCCTTGCCGGGCTGACGCCAGAGGGCGAGAGTGAACCCATGTTGGCGGGAGATGGTGAAGCGGCGCCAACCGCTGCGCCAGGCGTACCGTCCTGGTGCGATACCCTGCCGCTTTCGCCGCTGATGCCCTTCGATGCCACGGCGCAGCTGGCCAATGCCATCCCGTTCGGCTTCGAGGAGTATCTCGAGCTGGTCGAGACCACTGGCCGCTGCCAGCGAGCGGATAAGCGCGGGCTGATCGAGCGGCGGTTGCCGCGGCTACTCGACCGTCTGAATATCGACCCTGAAGCCTTCATCGCTGCCTCCACCACGCTGCTCAAGCGCTTCGGCAGCGCCGTGGGCACGCCGGCCAGCCTCAGCGCCTGCTGCTGCGCCCGCCAGGCGCGGCATCTAAGGGGCATGCGCATGGCGCGGGAGGTGTTCGAGCGGCGGGCGGCTTGATCGGTCTTCAGGGGTTGGGGGGAGGTAGGATCCGCACCCCCCACGTCGACCCAATGCGCCAGGTTTGGTAGAGTGCGCTTGTCAGTATCCAGATTTGATTCTTGCTCCCCGGCGGCTTTATCAGTCGTGAGAGATTTGATTGACGAGACAGCTGCATTTTCCTCCCACCATGGCCTAGCTTTTTTGGATGGTGCATGTCGTGTAAGACACCTTCCAATTGCATTTTTCGAAAGGACTTGGTGATGTCCCATAAAGAACATGCAGCGACTTGCTGGATCGTTGCCGGCCCGAACGGGGCTGGCAAGACAACCTTTGCGCTAAACTATCTGCCTCAGGTGGCTAACTGCTCGCGCTTTATCAATGCTGACCTGATTGCCGCAGGCCTCTCGCCTCTTGCTCCAGAGAGAGAGCTCCTGGCGGCTAGCCGTATCTTCCTGAAAGAAATTGAAGAAGCGATTAGTGACCAGGAAGACTTTGCCTTTGAAACGACTCTGTCCGGACGGGGGTACTCTATGCTGGTCAAGCGGCTCCTGTCTGAAAACTGGAAGGTCGAGCTTGTCTATCTGGCCTTGCCAACAGTGGAAATGTCGCGATTACGTGTTGCTGAACGAGTCTCTCATGGCGGTCACCATATTCCGCTCAAAGATATCCAGCGCCGATTTCCTCGTAGTCTGCATAATCTTCTTACGCTTTATGCGCCCTTGGTCAGCCATGCTCGCTGCTTCATGAATGACGGTGGCACGCCGGAACCCGTATTCGAGCAGCATGGGCCAGATCGACAGATTCTCAATGACTCGTTATTCGAGATGCTTTCCAAGGAGTCCCGACTATGAATCAACTCTCCCCTGATACTCAGACAATGTTGGATAGCCTGCGTGCCGCTGTGGCCGAGACCCTCGAGCGCAAGCGTCGTCTTGGCCACTATGCCGTCATCTGGCAGGACGGCAAGCCGGTACTGGTTGGTGAGGATGCCCCTGAGCAGCCTTACCAACAGCCCTCAAACGAACAGAAATCGAAGGGCTGATCGGTAGGCTCGTCGAGTGGGTCAATGATGGTTAGACCCTCGTTTTCCATAGCCTGACGCAACACCCAGCGGCCGGCAGAGATGCCGGCCGCTGGCGTTGTGGGGAGGCGCGGCTAGGCTTTCGCCATCCAGAACCACCACACGATCAGTCCGATCAGCGCGATCCCTGCCAGGTTTACGATCCAACTCATGATGTCACCTCCTTCTGGCTCTGCTCCGCAGGGCCTTTTTCGTTGTGGGGCTTGAACAGGCGCAGGCGGTTGGCGTTGCTCACCACCGTGATGGAGGAGAGCGACATGGCGGCACCCGCGATCATCGGCGAGAGCAGCATGCCGGTGAAGGGGTAGAGCACCCCGGCGGCGATGGGGATGCACAGGGTGTTGTAGCCGAAGGCGCCCACCAGGTTCTGCTTGATGTTGGAGAGCGTCGCCCGGCTGATCTCGATGGCCGAGGCCACGCCGTGCAGCGAGCCGCGCATCAGGGTGATGCCGGCGCTCTCGATGGCCACGTCCGTGCCCTGGCCGATGGCGAAGCCCACGTCGGCGCGGGCCAGCGCCGGGGCGTCGTTGATGCCGTCGCCCACCATGCCGACCACCTCGCCGGCCTGCTGCAGGCGCTCGATCTCGGCGTGCTTGTCCTCGGGTAGCAGGCCCGCGCGGAACTCGTCGATGCCCACCTCCCGGGCGATGGCGGCGGCGGTGTGCTTGTTGTCGCCGGTCAGCATCACCACCTTGAGGCCGTCGGCCTGCAGGCGCTTGATGGCGGCGATGGTGTCATGGCGCAGCGGGTCGCTGATGCCGAACAGCGCGGCCAGCCTGCCGTCCACTGCCAGGTACACCACGGTGCGCGCCTGGGCCTCCAGGTCGCCGGCCTTCTCCATGCCGGCGGCCAGGTCGACGCCGGCCTCTTCCAGCAGGCGGGCGTTGCCCAGCAGCAGCGGCTTGCCGTCGGGGGTCTCGGCCTTCACGCCGCCGCCGGTCACGCTGTCGAAGTTCTGGATCTCGCCGGGCTCGGCGCCGGCCTCTTCTGCGTGGGCCATGAGTGCGGCGGCCAGCGGATGCTCGGAGCCGCGCTCCAGGGCCGCGACCAGGCCCAGCACCGCCTGCTCGTTGCTGCCATCTCCTGCACGCCCTTCGCTGCCTAACCCTTCGCCCTCAGGCCCTTCGCCCTCAGGCCCTTCGCCCTCACGCCCTTCGAGAGCGAAAAGGTGGGCCTCGGTGACGCTGGGCTTGCCCTCGGTGAGGGTGCCGGTCTTGTCCACCACCAGGGTGGTGAGCTTGCTGGCCACCTGCAGCGCCTCGCCGCTGCGCACCAGCACGCCGTGCTCGGCGGCCTTGCCGACCCCGATCATGGTGGAGATCGGCGTGGCCAGGCCCAGGGCGCAGGGGCAGGCGATGATCAGTACCGTGGTGGCGGTCACCAGCATATGGATAACCCGTGGCTCAGCGCCGAAGTTGAACCAGGCAAGGGCGGTGAGCACGGCGATGATCATCACCGTGGGCACGAAGATGCTGGAGACCTTGTCGGCCAGCTCGCCGATGGGCGGCCGGGAGTTCTGGGCGCTGGCCACCTGCTCGGTGATGCGGCCGAGCTTGGTGTCGGCCCCCACCCGCGTGGCGCGGTAGACCAGCGAGCCCTTGCCGTTGACGGTGCCGGCGCTGACCTCATCGCCCGTGGCCTTGGCCACCGGCAGCGGCTCGCCGGTGAGCATGGATTCATCGATGTGGCTCTTGCCCTCGGTCACCTCGCCGTCCACCGGCAGGCGCTCGCCGGGGCGCACGCGGATGTGGTCATCCTCGCGCACCTCGTCGATATCGAGCTCGCGCTCCTCGCTGTCGCGGATCACCCGGGCGGTGCGGCTCTGCAGGTCGAGCAGGCGCTTGAGCGCCTCGCTGGTGCGACCCCGGGCGCGCAGCTCCAGGGCGTTGCCCAGCAGCACCAGGCCGATGATCATCGCCGAGGCCTCGAAGTAGATGCCGTGGGCCACGGCGGGCAGCCAGGGCGCGAAGGCCACCACGCCCATGGAGTAGACCCAGGCGGTGCCGGTGCCCATAGCGATCAGGGTGTCCATGTTGGCCTGGTGGTGCTTGAGGTTCTTCCAGGCGTTGATGAAGAAGTGGCGCCCGGGCCCGGCCATCACCGCCAGCGTCAGCAGGCCGATCACCAGCCAGAACAGCCGGCCCGTGCCCACCGGGTGGGGGTGGTAGAAGAACATGCTGGCCATCAGCGGCACGGCCAGCGCCAGCGACCAGAAGCTGCCCCGCAGGCGCTGGCGGTAGGTGTCGGCGTCCTTCCTGGCGCGGGCATCCTCGGCCTGACGCAGATCGAAGATCGGCTCTGCCTCATAGCCCGCGGCGTCCACCGCCTGGACCAGCTCGGCCTGGTCGGCGCTGCCGCGCACCTGGGCGGTGTGGGTGCCGAAGTTGACCTCCGCGCTCACCACGCCGGGTGTGCGCTCCAGTGCCTGCTGCACGCTCTTCACGCAGCTGGCGCAGGTCATGCCGCTGATGGAGAGCCGCAGGGTGGTGGCGCGCTCGTCGGTGGGTTCGGTGGCCTGTGCCTTCGGCGCTGCTTCTGTCGCGTCGGCTGATTCGCTGATGTTTTCTTCGCTAGTGTCTTCTTTACCATCTGTGGAAGCGTCAGCGAGCTCGCCGGTTGGATAGCCGGCCTCTTCCAGCGCCTGGTCCAGGGCCTCGTCGTTCAGCACGGTGGTCACGTCCAGGCGCTTCTCGGCGGGGGTGCCGATCACCTTGGCCTGCGGGTCCCTTGCCTGGATCGCCTCACGCATGCTCTTCACGCAGCCCTGGCAGTTCATGCCGGGCACCGTGCGCTCGCGGCGCAGCGGGCGGCCATCGGGCGGGTAGCCGGCCTCCTGCAGGGCGCCATCCAGGGCGGTGTCGTCCAGCACGGTGGTCACGTCCAGGCGCTTCTCGGCGGGGATGCCGATCACCTCGGCCTCCGGGTCCCGTGCCTGGATCGCCTCACGCATGCTCTTCACGCAGCCCTGGCAGTTCATGCCGGGCACGATGCGTTCGAATGGGGTGCGGGCGTTCATTGGGTCTCCTCGGTGGATTTTGAACCGCCGGGCGCGCTGCCGTTGCCTCCGCCGCGCGCTGCGTTGCGCTCCTTGATGAGCTCTTTATTACTCTCTTTGTTACCCAGGGGCTCGGGGAAGCTCTCGATCAGGCGGCAGAGGCTGTGGCCGTCCGGCGTGCCATCGGGCATCTCGGCCCAGGCGTCCAGGGCCTGCTCCATGCGGGCGGCCAGGGCCTGCAGCTCGGCGATGCGGGCATGGATCTCCGGCAGCCGGCTGGCGAGCAGGTCGCGGACCATGGGGCAGGGGGAGTCGCCGTGGTCCGCGTGGGTGAGGATGTCGCGGATCTCGGCCACGCCGAAGCCCAGGGTGCGGGCGCGCTGGATGAAGCGCAGGCGCTCCAGATCACCCCGCTCGAAGAGCTGATAGCCGTTGTCGGGGTGGCGCTCGGGGGCCAGCAGCCCCTCGCGTACATAGTGGCGGACGGTCTCGGCGGTCACGCCGGCGGTCCTGGCCAGTTCGCTCACCTTCATATGGGGTCCTCGCAGGTCGATGCCTTGCAGCGGTTCAGGCTGGGCCTAGTGTAAAACCCTTGTGTTACCCAAGGGTCAAGGCGGATGAGGTATAGCCTTATGCCGTTTCTAAACAACCGTGGCTGTGTTGCGTAACCCACTGAAAGTTCGATGTATCAAACAGGCGTGCGACCAAAGAATTAGTTAATACGGCATTAAAACGAACGTTTGCCCTTGAATCTGGCGGGTGGTTGCGAGACAACGGGTTCGCACGCTCCTGCCTCCGCTGCGAGGACACGCCAGCGACAGCGTGAAAACAGAACCGCAAGGGATATGACCCCATGAAGAACAACTTCAATCGCCTTTCCCTGGCAGTGGCCATCGCCGCTACCGCCTTCGCCAGCCAGGCCCATGCGGGCGGCTACCAGATCAACGAGCAGAGCGTCAGCGGCCAGGGCTACGGCCACGCCGGGCGTAGCTCCAACGTCAACGACGCCACCATCGTCTTCGGCAATCCGGCGGGCATGTCATTCCTGGACCGCGCCCAGGTGACTGCAGGTGGAACCTACCTGCACGTCAATAGTGATATCGACAATGCCAGCGCCACTCGTTCTGTGGGCGGTGGGCCCGAAATGCCAATCGATGGCTCTTCCGAAGGGGATATGGTGCCCGGCACCCTGGTACCGTTTGCCTTCTATGCTCATCCGGTCAACGAGCGGCTGGCCTTCGGCTTCGGGGTCTACGCGCCCTTCGGCTCCAAGA
This sequence comes from Pseudomonadota bacterium, assembly GCA_051751685.1. Taxonomy (GTDB): domain Bacteria; phylum Pseudomonadota; class Gammaproteobacteria; order Pseudomonadales; family Halomonadaceae; genus Halomonas. Next base: position 111,515 of record JBNJLE010000009.1, read on the forward strand.
CCGACTATGAGGATGGCTTTATCGGGCGCAACCTCGGCAACTACACCGAACTGACGGTCATCAGCGCGCAGCCGACGGTCTCCTATCGCTTCAACGACCAGTGGGCGGTGGGTGCAGGTGTTACCTATAACCGGGTGGACGGCGAGCTGCATAGGCAAGTCCCAAGCCCCGTCAGCCCGACTAACCCTTCCGCAGACCTTGATGCGCGTATCGAGGGTGATGACGATGGTTGGGGCTATAACCTGGGGGTGATCTTCCAGCCGGTTCCGGAAACCACCTTGGGCCTGACTTATCGCTCCAAGGTCAGTTACACACTGACCGGTGACTACCGAGCCACTGATCCTACTGGCACACTTGATTTAATAGCGCCTGAAAGGCTTAAGAGAGATGCAAATCTTGACTTGACCACCCCGGAAACCGTCAACTTCTCCGTTACCCAGGAGATGACGGATCGGTTGAAGCTGATGGCAGGCGCTTCCTGGACGCGTTGGAATCGATTCAACGAGATTCTTGTCACCGACCCGAGCGGTGACGAGATCACTTTCGAGGAGCAGGACTACTCCAACGCCTGGGCCTATTCACTGGGTGGCGAGTACCAGCTCAACCCCCAGCTGGCCTTGCGTGCCGGTATCACGCTGGATTTCACACCGACCAGCGATGAGTTCCGCAGCGCGCGGATTCCCTCGGATGACCGTCGTATCTTCTCTGTCGGTGCCGGCTGGACGCCGGTCGACAACCTGACCGTCGATCTCGCCTACTCCTACCTGACGGAGCGCAGCACGCGTGTCGACCAGGAGCGGCGGGATGCGGATGGCCTGATCACCTCGACCTACACCGCCGACTACAAGAACGAAGCCCACGGCTTCGGTGCCCAGCTGACCTACCGCTTCTGAGCGCCCGCCCGCCAGCGTGACCACGGAACCCGGCCTCGGCCGGGTTCCCTGCGTCCGGGCGGTCGAAAGGCCAGGGCGGCCCCGGCGGATGCGGGGTGGCGCCAGGTTCGCTACAATGCTCGTCCTTTAGCGCAACACCTCAAGCTTTAGCACAAGCCCTATTCGTGCCGCCGGGGCGCCGGTTCGATGCCTGCGCCGCGGCGGTCGCTTTTCCACCGCAGATTCAGGCGAGTGAGCCATGCTGGAAACCAACCCGATTCACAACCTCATCAAGGACCTGTCTGAGAGGACAGATGTCCTGAGGGGGTATCTTTGACTATGCCGAGAAGAAGGATCGGCTAGAGGAAGTCACCCGCGAGCTCGAGGACCCGAACGTCTGGAGCGACCCGGACTATGCCCAGAAGCTGGGCAAGGAGCGGGCGACGCTGGAAACCATCGTCCAGACCATCGATGAGCTGGATCAGGGCCTGGCGGACAGTCGCGACCTGCTCGAGCTTGCCGAGATGGAGGAGGACGCGGACACCGTCGCCGAGGTCCAGAAGGAGCTCGACGGCATGCAGGCCAGCCTCGAGAAGCTCGAGTTCCGGCGCATGTTCTCAGGAGAGATGGACGCCAATAACGCCTACCTGGACATCCAGTCGGGCTCCGGCGGCACCGAGGCCCAGGACTGGGCCAATATCCTGCTGCGCATGTATCTGCGCTGGGCCGAGCATCACGGCTTCAAGGCCGAGATCACCGAGCTATCCGGCGGGGAAGTGGCTGGCATCAAGTCGGCCACGGTGCATGTCCAGGGCGACTATGCCTTCGGTTGGCTGCGCACCGAGACCGGCGTGCACCGCCTGGTGCGCAAGAGCCCCTTCGACTCCGGCGGCCGCCGCCACACCTCCTTTGCCTCGGTGTTTCTCTCGCCGGAGGTGGACGACAGCTTCGAGGTGGAGATCAACCCCTCGGACCTGCGCGTCGATACCTATCGCTCCAGCGGCGCCGGCGGTCAGCACGTCAACACCACCGATTCGGCCGTGCGTATCACCCACGAGCCCTCCGGTATCGTGGTGGCCTGCCAGAACCAGCGCAGCCAGCATGCCAACCGCGACTTCGCCATGAAGCAGCTCAAGGCGAAGCTGTGGGAGCACGAGATGGAGCGGCGCAACGTTGCCAAGCAGGAGGCGGAGGAGTCCAAGTCGGATATCGGCTGGGGCAGCCAGATCCGCTCCTACGTGCTGGACGACCAGCGCATCAAGGACCTGCGCACCGGCGTGCAGTCCAGCAACTGTGACAAGGTGCTGGATGGTGATATCGACCAGTTCATCGTCGCCAGCCTCAAGCAAGGATTGTAACGACATGGCCAACGAAAGCTCTTCTCCGGATAGCGCTTCTCCAGATAGCTCTTCACGGAACAGTCCCCAGAACGATGAGAACCACCTGATCGCCGAACGCCGTGCCAAGCTGGCCGCCCGCCGCGAGCGGGCCGCCGCCCGCGGCGAGAGCGCCTTCCCCAACGACTTCCGCCGCGACAGCCATGCGGCCGAGCTGATCGAGGAGCTGGGCGAGAAGGAGAAGGACGAGCTGGAGGCGCTGAACCGCCAGGCCGGCGTGGCCGGACGCATCATGCGCAAGCGCGGGCCCTTCGTCGTCATCCAGGACGTCAGCGGGCAGATCCAGCTCTACGTCGACAAGAAGGGGCTGCCGGCGGACGCGCTCGAGGAGATCAAGGGCTGGGACATCGGCGATATCGTCGCGGGGCGCGGCCCGGTGCACAAGTCGGGCAAGGGCGATCTTTACGTGATGATGGTGGAGGCCAGGCTGCTTACCAAGAGCCTGCGCCCGCTGCCCGACAAGTTCCACGGCCTCACCGACCTGGAGGCGCGCTACCGCCAGCGCTACGTGGACCTGATCATGAACCCGGATTCGCGCCGGGTGTTCGAGACCCGCGCCGCGGTGATCAGCGCCATGCGCCGCTTCTTCGAGGCGCGCCGCTACATGGAGGTCGAGACCCCCATGCTGCAGCAGATCCCCGGCGGTGCCACCGCGCGGCCCTTCGTCACCCACCACAACGCGCTGGATCAGGACATGTACCTGCGCATCGCGCCGGAGCTCTACCTCAAGCGCCTGGTAGTGGGCGGCTTCGAGAAGGTGTTCGAGATCAACCGCAATTTCCGCAACGAAGGACTCTCCACTCGGCACAACCCCGAGTTCACCATGATCGAGTTCTATCAGGCCTACGCGGACTACCACGACCTGATGGACCTCACCGAGGAGATGCTGCGCACCCTCACCCGGGAGGTGCTGGGCACCACCACGGTGGTCAACACCGTGCGCAACAGCGCGGGCGAGGAGCTTGAGCGCTACGAGTACGATTTCGGCAGCCCGCTGAAGCGGATCACCGTTTTCGACGCTATTCTCGAGATGAACCCGGATATCCACGCCGAGGCGTTGGCCGACGAGGCCGCCGCGCGCCAGATCGCCGAGCGCCTGGACATCGACGTCAAGGATGGCTGGGGCCTGGGCAGGATCCAGATCGAGATCTTCGAGAAGACCGTGGAGCACCGCCTCAAGCAGCCCACCTTCATCACCGAGTACCCCACCGAGGTGAGCCCGCTGGCGCGGCGCAAGGATGCCAACCCGTTCGTGACCGAGCGCTTCGAGTTCTTCGTCGGCGGCCGCGAGATCGCCAACGGTTTCTCGGAGCTCAACGACGCCGAGGATCAGGCCGAGCGCTTCCGCGAGCAGGTGGCGGAGAAGGAGGCCGGCGATGACGAGGCGATGTACTTCGATGCCGACTACGTTCGCGCCCTGGAGGTCGGCCTGCCGCCCACCGCCGGCGAGGGCATCGGCATCGATCGCCTGGTGATGCTGCTGACCGACAGCGCCTCGATCCGCGACGTATTGCTGTTCCCGGCCATGCGCCCCGAGGTGGAGTGAGGGGCGGGAAGTGTTGGTAACCCGGGCGGCCAGCACCCATAATGGTCATCGTTTCGACGTCGAGGAGACCCCCATGAAACTGCTCAACCGCTCTGCCCTGAGCGTCCGCCCTACCCAGCATTTCGTGGACTGGATCAATGCCCTTGAGCCGACCATGGGGGATGACGATATCGCCCTGGCCGACGTCGAACGCGAAAGCACGGTCTATCTGATCCCGGAGATGGACACCCCGGAGGCCCTGGAAGGCTTCGTGCGCGAACGCCATCTGGAGATTCTCGAGACCGAGCTGCGCGCCTGGGAAGAGGACGAGAACCAGTGGCCGGAGCCCGTCGACTGGGCGCTGTTCCAGCGCTTCCTGCAGGTGGAGCACAGCTACCTGGCCATCGATCTCGATGACGAGGCGGCCCTGGAGATTTCCGAAGTCGACGACTCGCTGCTGATGGACTTCGACCAGGACTAGGCGCCAAGCCCAAGCCTGCCCCACAGGCTGGCAGGATGAGACCGGCTTCGGCCGGTTTCTTCGTTACGGTCCCTTCGTTACGGTCTCTTCGTTACGGTCTCTCGGTGTCTAGCAACCCCTTGGAACGTGGAATGAGTCGACTCTTCGAGACCCGCCCCGGCGATGACGGCCTGCCAGGGCCCGAGCGGCGCCTGGCCGTGCTGGCGCTGATCCTCGGCACCCTGATGGCGGTGGTGGATACCACCATGGTCAATATCGCGCTGCCCTCCATTGCGGTGGGGCTGGAGGTGTCCGCCTCCCGGGCGGTGTGGGTCACCAACCTGTTCCAGATCAGCTGTGCCGCCTTCCTGCTGGTCTTCGCTGCGCTCAGCGAGCTGGTCAGCCGCCGCCGGCTCTATGTGGCCGGAGTGGGCGTCTTCACCCTGGCTGCTTTAGGCAGTGCGCTCTCCCCCAGCCTGGAGTCGCTGCTGGTGTTCCGGGCGCTGCAGGGGCTGGGGGCGGCGGCGACGCTCTCCATCGGGCCCTCGCTCTACCGCTCCATCTTCCCCTCGCGCCTGCTGGGCACCGCGCTGGGGCTCTCCGCCATGGTGGTGGCCGGCGGCTATGCGGCGGGGCCGGCCATCGGCGGCGTGCTGCTCTCGGTGGCCGACTGGCCCTGGCTGTTTGCCCTGCACCTGCCGCTGGGGGCGGTGGCAGTGGTGCTGGCCTGGAAGGCGCTGCCGCGGGAGGCGGGGCGGCGCGGCGGCTTCGACCTGGCCGGTGCGCTGCTCTCGGTGGCCATGCTGTGCAGCGTCTTCCTGGCCATGGACGGCATCGGCCACGGCATGCCGGCGGGACGGGTGGCGGCCTGGCTGGCGCTGAGCGTCGCGGCTGCGCTGCTCTTCCTGTATCGCCAGCGCCGGGCCCGCCATCCGCTGATGCCGCTGGGGATCTTCCGTGAGCCGCGCTTCAGCCTGGCGCTTGCCACCCAGGGCACCGCCTTTGTGGGGCAGGGGCTGGCCTTCGTGGCGCTCTCCTTTCTGTTCCAGAGCGAGATGGGCTTCTCGCCGCTGGAGACCGCCTGGATGTTTACCCCCTGGCCGCTGGCGATCATGCTGGTGGGCCCTCGCGCCGGTCGCCTGGCCGATCGCGTGAATCCGAGCCTGATCGCCAGCGCGGGGCTCGCGTTGATGCTGGTGGGGCTGGCGCTGCTGGCGCGGCTTGACGCCGAGGCCGGCGGGGTCGACGTGCTGTGGCGCATGCTGCTGTGCGGCATCGGTTTCGGGCTCTTCCAGCCGCCCAATAACCGCGAGCTGATGAGCACCGTGCCCCGGGAGCGCAGCGCCAATGCCTCCGGCATCATGAGCACCTCGCGCACCGTGGGGCAGTCGCTGGGGGTAGCGCTGGTGGGCGCCTTCCTGGCCATCGGCATGCCGGTGCAGGCCTCGCTGTGGGTGGGTGCCCTGGCCACCCTGCTGGCGCTGGGCGCGAGCCTGGCCCGGGTGCCCCTGGCCGGTGCCGCCCAGCGTCGCGCGGCTGAAGCCGCTCGGGGCGAGTGAGCCGCATCGTTACCGCTCGCTAGAGCGCGTATAATGGCTCTTCATGTCACCTACATGTCACCCATTTCACTCAGTTCGGGGAAGCCGCCATGAGCATTCAGGCCACCATCGAAGATAAGCTGCAGGCCCTCGCGCCCACTTTTCTGGCGGTGGAGAACGAGAGCCACCGGCACGCCGTGCCGCCGAATTCCGAGACCCACTTCAAGGTGACCCTCGTCTCCGAGCGCCTCGAGGGGCTGATGCCCGTCAAGCGCCATCAGCAGATCTATGCCCTGCTGGCCGATGAGCTGGCCGGGCCGGTCCACGCCCTGGCGCTGCACCTCTACACGCCCGCCGAGTGGGCGGCCAGCGGCCAGAGTCGGCCCGACTCCCCCGACTGCCGGGGTGGCAGCAAGCCGTGACCACCGAGCCGCAGCGGCTCCAGTACCTGGAGGCCATGGGCCTGACGGCCTGGGTGGCGAGCTACACGCTGCCCAACGCCCGCCCGACCCCGGCCTGCGAGTGGGAGCTGCCCGAGGCGCCGCCCGCCGAGGCCCCGGGTGAGCGTCTGCATGCGCTGCTCGATGAGGCCCGCGAGTCGGCGCCGGCGCGCCCGGCCCCGCCGGAGCCGGCGAGGACGGCGCGTGCAGACCGCGCCACCCGGCCCGGCATGGCGCGAGCGCTGCTCGAAGAGCCCCCGGCCCAGGAAGCCGCGGCGCCGGTCGAGGCCCTTGCCGCCGAGCCGGGGGCCCCGCAGGCGCCGCTGCGCTTCGCCTTCCAGGCGGGCTGTCTGGAGGGGCGCTGGCTGCTGCTGTTGGCCGGCGAGAAGTCCCCCGGGCCCACCGAGCTCACGCTGCTGGCCAACCTGCTGCGCGCCGCCGGCATCGCCGCACCGCTGCCGGTGCTGCAGGGCTTCCGCTGGCCCATGAAGGAGGGGCTGACGGTGCATGAGCCTCTCGAGGAGGCCCGTGAGGGGCTGCAGGCCTTTATCGCCGGTACCCGCCGCCGCGGCTGGGCGCCCGAGCGGCTGCTGCTGTTCGGTGCGGACGCGGCCCTCGGCCAGGTGCTGTCCCTCGATGCCGAGCGGTGCCCGCTACTGGATCTGCCGGCCTGGCAGGGTCCGTCACTGGCTGAACTGGCCGGTAGTGCCGAGGCCAAGCGGGCGCTTCTCCCGCACCTGCTGGCCTGGGGCCGGGCCTGGCACAAGACGGGCGAGCAGGTGCCGGATGAGCGCTGAGGGCGATCCTGACGGGGTTGCCACGAAGCTGCCTGAGGGGCTTTCCCATGAGCTTTCCGAGGGGGTCGCCTTGATGCGACTGACGCTGGCCGACCTTGAAGGGGTTGCGGCCCTGGAGGCAGCCCACGGCTGGCCAATGGGCGGCTCTGCCGTGCAGCTGGCGGCGACCCTGAACGATGAGGCGTCTGCGCTGCTTGGCCTGAGGGTCGGTAATACCCTGACGGCCTACGCCGCGGTGGTCCGGCTGCCGTTCGAGGCGGAGCTGCAGGCGATGCTGGTGGATGACGCCTGGCGTGGCAGAGGGTTCGCCCGGCGACTGCTGGCGGCGGTGGTGGCTCAGGCCCGGGCGTGGGGCAGCGAGCGGCTGCTGCTGGAGGTGAGGGCGGGCAATGCGACGGCCATCGCCCTGTATCGCGATGCGGGATTTGAAGACGACGGTGTTCGCCGTGGCTACTATCCGCCGCTGCCGGCGCCCCCGCCGTCTGCCCGGGGGTCGGAAACGACACCGCCCCGGCAGGCCGGGGCGGTGGGCGGCGACGACCGTGAGGACGCGCTGCTGATGTCGCTGCCGCTGGTCGTGGAGGAGGCGCCCGGCGGCTGAATCCGGGTCAGGCGGTCTCGGTGGACGCGATCTCATCCAGCTTGCTCAGCACGCCGGTCAGGCGGCGCTCCCACTCCTCGCGCTCCTGCTTCAGGCGAGTGTTCTCCTCGCGCAACTCCTCGGCTTCCATCTTCAGCAGCTCCAGGGCCTCCACGGCGCTGGTCACCTTCTGCTCGAGCCGGTTGAAGAGTTCATTACTCATGGTGTTCTCCTGATGTCCTTCCGGGATGGCCCTTCGAAAGGGGGCTTCTTGAACCGTTCTCGAGGCCTGGCCGGTGCCCCGGGGCGGGGCAGGGTTGGATGATTGATCACTGAATGGGCAGCAGCGTAACGCCGAGCCCCGGCCTCAGCAAGCGTCGTGTTGGCGCGACGCTCATGGCTGTTCTGGCGACAGGCCCTCGAGGGGGCGCTATGAATACTTCCCTGTAGGCTACCTCGGCCATCCCTGGTCCTCGGACCCCCTCTCCGGCCTATCCCCAGCGCCATTCGCTAGTTTGGTTGTGGAGTTGTCGCGCGGCGATAGAGCCGGCCGTGGCTGTCGCCGGCGCGCACCTCGCGGTGCAGCCGCCAGGTCGCCGGCACCGCCGGTTCCCGTTCCGCTTCGCACTCCAGATAGATGAAGGCCTTATCGGTCAGCCAGCCGGCCTCCAGAGCCGCACAGCAGGGCTCGGCGAGCCCCTGGCGAAAGGGCGGGTCGAGAAACACCAGCGAGCAGGGCGCTGGCGGGCCGGCGAGGAAGGTCGCGGCGTCGGCGGTGATCACCCGGCCCCGCGGCGTGGCGTCCAGGGTGGCCAGGTTCTCCTCCAGCTGGCGCGCGACGCGCGGGTCGCGTTCCACGAAGCTGGCCTGCCGGGCGCCGCGGGAGAGGGCCTCCAGCCCCAGCGCGCCGGTGCCGGCGAACAGGTCCAGCACCCGGGCGCCGGGCAGGTCGGCGGTGAGCCAGTTGAACAGGGTCTCGCGCACCCGGTCCGGCGTGGGGCGCAGGCCGGGGCTGTCGAGCACCGGCAGCAAGCGGCGGCGGTAGTCGCCGCCGATGATCCTCAGGCGGCCGACGCTGCGGTGACCGGCGCTTCGGCGGCTGCCTGGTTGGCGATCGGTGGGCTTGGCCGCGCGGCGGGGGCTTGGGGGGCGTCGAGTCATGGCGGTGATTGTACCCGCGGGCTTATCCACAGTCATGGTGGGCGGTGGTAGGATGTGGCGATTCGTTCACCCGCGAGGCTGATTCTGTCCATGTTCGGTTTTCTCAAGCGTAAAAAGAAACAGCAGGAACACGAGGCGACCCGCGAAGAGCAGGAACGTCAGGAAGATCCCGCCGAGGCGCCCGAGGCCCCGATCGAGTCCGAGCCTGAGCCCGAGCGCACCGAGTCGATCGAACCGCTCCCCGAGCCCTTGTCCGAGGCCCTGCCCGAAAAGCGCGGCGTGGTCGAAGCGGAACCGGAGCGACAGCCCGAGTCCGAGGTTGTCGTTGAGCCGGGGGCGACTCGGCATGCCCCCGAGCCGGTGGAGGAGGTGGCCAAGCCCCCCGCCATGGAGCCCGAGCCCGAGCCCGAGCCCGCGCCCGAGCCGCCTCGCGCCGCGCTGCAGGAGAAACCCGTTGCCGGCGAGAGGAAGGGCTGGTTCTCGCGCATCAAGGCCGGCCTCGGCAAGACTCGCGCCAACCTCACCGACGGTCTGGCGGACCTGTTCCTCGGCAAGAAGCAGATCGACGACGACCTGATGGAGGACCTCGAGACCCAGCTGCTGCTGGCGGACGTGGGCATCGAGGCGACCACCGAGATCATCGATCGCCTCACCGAACGGGTCTCCCGCAAGGAGCTTCAGGACAGCGAAGCGCTCTATCGCGCTCTGCAGGAGGAGCTGTCCGCCATGCTGGAGCCGGTAAGTCGGCCGCTGACCCTCCCTCCGAAGGGCGAGGGACCCTTCGTGATCCTGGTGGTGGGCGTCAACGGCGCGGGCAAGACCACCACGATCGGCAAGCTCACCCAGCGCTTCCAGCGCGAGGGGCACAGCGTGATGCTGGCCGCCGGCGATACCTTCCGCGCCGCGGCAGTGGAGCAGCTCAAGGTGTGGGGCGAACGCAACAAGGTACCGGTGATCGCCCAGCACACCGGCGCCGACAGCGCCTCGGTGATCTTCGACGCAGTGTCCGCCGCCAAGGCGCGCGGCATCGACGTGCTGATCGCCGATACCGCCGGTCGTCTGCACAACAAGTCTCACCTGATGGAGGAGCTCAAGAAGGTCCATCGGGTGATGGGCAAGGTGGACGCCAAGGCTCCCCACGAGGTGATGCTGGTGCTCGACGCCGGCACCGGTCAGAACGCTCTCGCCCAGGCCAGCACCTTCAACGAGGCGGTGCCGATTACCGGGGTGACCCTCACCAAGCTGGATGGCACCGCCAAGGGCGGCATCATCTTCGCCCTGGCCAAGCAGATGAGCACGCCGATCCGCTTTATCGGGGTCGGCGAGTCGCTGGACGACCTGCGGCCCTTCGTGGCCCGCGAGTTCGTCGACGCCCTGTTCGACCGTGACGGCAACGACGACCCGAAATGATCGCCTTCGAGCACGTGGGCAAGCGCTACGGCGGTCGCTTCGAGGCGCTCGCCAACCTCGATTTCCGCGTGCGCCGCGGCGAGATGCTGTTTCTGACGGGCCACTCCGGCGCCGGCAAGAGCTCCCTGCTGCGGCTCGTCATGCGCCTGGAACGCCCCTCCCGGGGACGCATCCTGGTGGCCGGCCATGATATCGATCGCCTCCACGCCAGCCAGGTGCCCTACTATCGGCGTCAGATCGGTGTGGTCTTCCAGGACCATCAGCTGCTCCACGACCGCTCAATCTTTCACAACGTGGCGCTGCCCCTGGAGATTCAGGGGGTGGAACCGCGGGAATCGGCGCGCCGGGTGCGCGCGGCGCTCGATAAGGTGGGGCTGCTGCACCGCGAGAAGGCGTTGCCCATCGAACTCTCCGGCGGCGAGCAGCAGCGGGTGGGCATCGCCCGGGCGGTGGTCAACAAGCCGCCGCTGTTGCTGGCCGATGAGCCCACCGGCAATCTCGACCCCCAGCTCTCTGCCGATATCATGGCGCTGTTCGAGGACTTCAATCGCATCGGCACCACCGTGATGATCGCCAGCCACGACCTGGCACTGATCGCCCGGCTGCGCCACCGCATCCTGCGTCTGCGCGACGGGCGGCTGGTGGCCGATGAGGAGGCCGCATGAGTCGCCGCCCCGCACCGCCACCACCCCGCGGTGCCCGTACCCATCGCACCCGTTCCTCGAGTCGTTTTCGCGGCTGGCTGCGCCATCACCGGGCGATGGCCCTGGACAGCGCCTGGCGGCTGCTGCGTGCGCCCATCGGCAGTCTGGTGACCATGCTGGCCATCGCCATCGCGCTGGTGCTGCCGGCGGCGCTATGGCTGACCCTGGACAGCGCCCGGCTGCTGGATGCCGAGCTCACCGAAAGTGCCACCTTGACGGCGTATCTCGCCCACCATGTGGACGAGGCCCAGGCCGAGCGCATCGAGGAGGCGCTGGCCGCCCATGCAGGGATCGGTCGCACCCGGCTGATTACTGCCGCCGAGGGCATGGCGGAGTTCCAGCAGGCGCTGGGGCTGGCCGACGCCCTGGGGCGCCTGGAGGAGAATCCGTTGCCGGCCAGCGTGGTGGTCACGCCCTCCGACCCTGCGCCGGAAGCGGTGCGCGCCCTGGCCGGTGAACTCGAGACCATGACAGGGGTCGAGGAGGTGCGTCTGGACCTGGCCTGGATCGAGCGGCTGCGCCACCTGGCCGAGCTGGGGCACCGCGTCGCCCTGGCACTGGCGATCCTGTTCGGCGGCGGTGTACTGCTGGTGGTGGGTAACACCATCCGCCTGGCGGTGGAGAATCGTCGCAAGGAGATCGAGGTGGTGACCCTGATCGGGGCCACCCACGCCTTTGTGCGGCGCCCCTTCCTCTACAGCGGTGCCTGGTACGGGCTGGGGGGAGGTCTGCTGGCCTGGGGGCTGCTGTCGCTCGGTGGCGAGTGGCTGTCGGCCCCGGTCGCGGCCCTGGCGGCCAGCTACGGGGCCAGCTTCAGCCTGCCGCAGCTGGGGGTTGACGGTTCTGCTATGCTGGTGGGGTGTAGTATACTGCTCGGCTGGTTAGGCGCCTGGATCGCGGTCAGTCGTCACCTTTCCGAGGGGAAGCCCCGGTAGCGGCACGAGGCCGGTGTTCCGGCCTCGAATGCCGGAAATCCACCCTAGTGGCGTGTTTTGACGGAACATATTCCGGTTTCTGGCGTCGTATTAAGATGAACCCCAATGATTTTCTGGGCTGACAAGGAGACATCCGGCACATGAGTACCAGTCTTCTTCCGGTGGGCCAACTCTCCCCGGGGCATGACATTAACGGGTACCTCAAGGCGGTAAGAAGCATTCCGATGCTGACCGCCGAGGAGGAGCGCGACCTCGCCTATCGGCTTCACGACGAGGGTGACTTGGAAGCGGCGCGCCGTCTGGTGCTGTCGCACCTGCGCTTCGTGGTACATATCGCGCGCAGCTATTCCGGCTATGGCCTGCCCCAGGCGGATCTGATCCAGGAGGGCAACGTCGGCCTGATGAAGGCGGTCAAGCGCTTCGATCCCAACCAGGGCGTGCGGCTTGTCTCCTTCGCGGTGCACTGGATCAAGGCCGAGATCCACGAGTTCGTGCTGCGCAACTGGCGCATCGTCAAGATCGCGACCACCAAGGCCCAGCGTAAACTGTTCTTCAACCTGCGCGGCGCCAAGAAGCGCCTGGCCTGGCTGAATACCGACGAGGTCGATGCCATCGCCAAGGACCTCGACGTCAAGCCCGAGGCGGTTCGCGAGATGGAGGGGCGTCTCGCGTCCCACGACGCCGGCTTCGATGCCGCCCCGGGCGAGGACGACGAGAGCAGCTGGCAGGCGCCGGTGCATTATCTCGACGACGCCTCGGCGGATCCCGCTACCCGGCTCGAGGAGAGTGACTGGGGCGACGATGCCACCCGTCGTCTGCAGGTGGCTCTGACTGCCCTGGACGAACGCTCTCGGGATATTCTTCAGCGCCGCTGGCTGCTTGACGACAAGGCCACCCTGCATGAGCTGGCCGATGTCTACGGCGTCTCCGCCGAGCGTATCCGTCAGATCGAGAAGAACGCCATGAAGAAGATTCGCGAGCAGATCGGCGATGCCCTGGTGGCATGACCCCGGAGGGTAGCCACCCCGTATTGCGGGAGCCGATGTCCCACCAGTGGTACAAGCCTGACCATACCCCCCGTCGGATGAGAATCCGGCGGGGGGTATGGCTGATGGTACTGGCAATGGTGCTGGCAAGTTGTGGTGCCGGCAAGACGCTCCGCTAGGCCGGCTGCGGGTTCTCCTTCAGAAGCTGAGCGGAGAGCAATGCCCACTGCGCGTCCCAGTGCTCGGTGGGGCGGCGCTTGAAGTCGCTGCGCACGTACTGGCTGATGCGTCCCTCGGCGGTGGCCAGCAGCAGATTGGCGGCCGCCGAGGCGGGCAGGGTGAGACGACGTCCCTCGCGTGGCTCCGCCTCGCGCAGCACCTGCTTGAGTTGGGTCTCGAGCCGCTCGAAGAGCTGATGGATGCGCACCCGCAGTCTCGCCGTCTCGCCGGTAAGCACGCCGCCATCGAGCAGCCGGGAGAGCCCGGGGTTTTTTTCGGCAAAGGCCAGCAGCAGGGTGAGCAGCGCCCCGCAGCGGGGCAACGCTTCGGGGGTCTCGTCGAGGATGCGGGTGATGCGGGCGAACAGCGTCTCCTCGATGAACGCGATAAGCCCTTCGAACATGCGTGCCTTGCTGGGGAAGTGGCGGTAGAGGGCAGCCTCGGAGACGCCGACCTGCTTCGCCAGGGCGGCCACGGTGATGCGCTTGCCGCTGTCCTCCTCCAGCATCAGCGCGAGCGCCTGCAGGATCTGCTCGCGGCGGCTGGGCGTGGGGGTTGCCTGCGTCATGGTGGTGTTATCTTTCGTCGGTGATCAGGGTGCCAACGCCGGCGTTGGTGAAGATCTCCAGCAGGATGGCGTGTGGCACCCGGCCGTCGATGATGTGGGCGCTGTTCACGCCGCCCTTCACCGCCTCCAGGGCGCAGCGGATCTTCGGTAGCATGCCGCCATGGATGGTGCCGTCGGCAATCAGTTCGTCCACCTGGGCGGTGGATAGCCCGGTGAGGACCTCGCCCTCGGCGTTCATCAAGCCGGCCACGTTGGTCAGCAGCATCAGCTTCTCGGCGCCCAGCGCCTCGGCCACCTTGCCGGCGACGAGATCGGCGTTGATGTTGTAGCTGTGGCCCGCGGCGTCGACGCCGATGGGGGCGATCACCGGGATGAAGTCCCGCTCGGCGAGCATCTCGATCAGGTCGGTGGAGATATGCTCCACCTCGCCCACGTGGCCGATATCGATGATCTCGGGGACGGTCATCTCCGGGGTCTGGTGCTCCACCTTGAGCTGCCGGGCACGGATCTGGCTGCCGTCCTTGCCGGTCAAGCCGATGGCCTTGCCGCCGCTCTGGTTGATCAGGTTGACGATCCCCTTGTTGACGAGGCCGCCGAGCACCATCTCCACCACGTCCATGGTCTCGGCGTCGGTGACCCGCATGCCGTTGACGAAGCGCGACTCGATGTTGAGTTTCTTGAGCAGGTCGCCGATCTGCGGTCCGCCACCGTGGACCACCACCGGGTTGATGCCCACCTCCTTCATCAGCACGATATTGCGGGCGAAGGAGTCGATCAGGGTGTCCTCGGTCATGGCGTTGCCGCCGTACTTCACTACCACGGTCTTGCCGGTGAAGCGCTGAATATAGGGCAGTGCCTCGGAGAGCACCTCCACCACCAGGCGCGGGTCACGGGTCTGTTCGGTCATGGGTTCCCTTCTCTTGCTTGTGGCCGCTACAGACGCGGCGGCGTTTTACCTTGAGGTGTCACGGTGGCCGGCTCCCTTGGGGTCAGACCCCGGCCAAGCCGCCGGGGTCTGACCCCGGGGCGGCAGGGGCTCAGAGCGGTAGGTCGAGCTCCGGGGCCACCTGGCTCAGGGCGGCGGCGAACTGCGCACGGATACGCTCGAGGGCCGCCTCGGTCTTGCCCTCGAAGCGCAGCACCAGCACCGGGGTGGTGTTGGAGGCGCGACACAGGCCCCAGCCGTCCGGGTAGTCGACGCGGATGCCGTCCAGCGTCGTCTTCACACCCTCGTCGCCGAAGTCGCCTTCCCGGGCCAGCCGTGCCACCAGGTCGAACTTGGTCTCGTCGGTGACCGTGATGTTGATCTCCGGGGTACCGAGGTCCTGGGGGTAACGGTCGAAGAAGGCGTCGGCGTCCAGCGTCTGGCGGGAGAGGATCTCCAGCAGGCGGGCAGCGCCGTAGAGGCCGTCATCGAAGCCGTACCAGCGCTCCTTGAAGAAGATATGCCCGCTCATCTCGCCGGCCAGCAGGGCGCCGGTCTCCTTCATGCGCGCCTTGATCAGCGAGTGGCCGGTGCGCCACATCTCGGGCTCGCCGCCGGCCTCGTCGATCACCCGGGCCAGGTTGCCGGTGCACTTGACGTCGAAGATCACCTTCGCGCCCGGGTTGCGCTCGAGCATGTCCTCGGCGAAGGCCATCATCAGGTGGTCCGGGTAGATCATCCGGCCGGAGGGAGTGATCACGCCCAGGCGGTCGCCGTCGCCGTCGAAGGCCAGGCCGATGTCGGCGCCGGACGCCTGCACGGTGCGAATCAGGTCCACCAGGTTCTCGGGCTTGCCGGGGTCCGGGTGGTGGTTGGGGAAGGTGCCGTCGATCTCGGCAAACAGCGGGATCATCTCGGCGCCGAGCGTCTCGATCAGCTGCGGCCCCAGTTCGCCGGCCACGCCGTTGCCGCAGTCCACCACCGCCTTGAGGGGGCGCGCCAGGCGCACATCGGAGAGGATGCGGGCCAGGTAGGCGCTGCGCACGTCCACCTCACGAACGCTGCCCTGGCCGTCGGCCAGGGCATTCTCGACGATGCGCGTGTGCAGGGCGGTGATCGCCTCGCCGGAGAGGGTCTCGCCGGCGAGCACGATCTTGAAGCCGTTGTAGTCCGGCGGATTGTGGCTGCCGGTGACCATCACCCCGGAGGTGGTGCCGTCCAGCGCATGGGTGGCGAAGTAGAGCACCGGGGTGGGCACCATGCCGACGTCGATGACGTCGCGGCCGGCGGCGGTGAGGCCGCGCACCAGGGCGTCCCTGAGCCGCGGGCCCGAGAGGCGGCCATCCCGGGCCACCACCACGGTGGATTCACCGCGGGCGGCGGCCTCGCTGCCGATGGCGCGGCCGATCAGTTCGACGCTCGACTCGGTCAGGGTGTCATCGACGATGCCGCGAATGTCGTAAGCGCGGAAGATGGAGGCGGGAACGGTCTGGGTCTCGGCGGTCATGGGTGTCCTTGTCCTGTGGGTAGCGTCGGGGAAGGCTGGGCGTCAGTGGCGGCCGGAGCTGCCGAAGCCGCCGGTGCCCCGTCGGCCGGTAGCTGGCTTGTCAGTGTCATTCTGGCCTGGCTCGAAGTCGTCCACCACCTCAAGTTCGGCCTGCACCACGGGAACCAGCACATACTGGGCCAGACGCTCGAAGGGCTGAAGGGTGAAGTCGCGCTGGCCGCGGTTCCACACCGAGATCATCAGCTCGCCCTGGTAGTCGGAGTCGATCAGACCGACCAGGTTGCCGAGCACGATGCCGTGCTTGTGGCCTAGCCCCGAGCGGGGCAGGATCAGGCCGGCGAGCCCCGGGTCGGCGATATGGATGGCCAGCCCCGTACGCACCAGCTCGCACTGGCCCGGTTCGAGGCTGAGCGGGGCGTCGAGCAGGGCGCGCAGGTCCATGCCGGCGGAGCCCTCGGTGGCATAGCGGGGCATATGGTCGCGCAGGCGCTCGTCGAGGAGCTTTACGGCCAGGCGGGGCTTGGCGTCACGGTGGGACATGGGGCATTCCTGAAAGGGGTGGTCGAGAGTTGTCTGGGGCGTTCAGTGCCTTGAGCATTTAACGCGAGGGGCGGGCGGCCAGGCAGGCCAGGGCGCGGCGCACCACCGCCAGGGCCAGGTCTCGCTTGGGCTGCGGCTCCAGGGTCTCTTGATGCACGCTTTCCTGGTCCAGGCGCTCCGGCCCCGTGGTCGCGGCCGCGGCTGAGGCATCGCGCCATAGCAGCAGGGCAGCGTTGTCGTCGCTGCCGAAGCCGAGCCCCGCCTGGGAGACATCGTTGGCGACGATCATGTCGAGCCCCTTGCGGGCGAGCTTGCTGCGGGCGTAGGCCGCCACGTCGCGGGTCTCCGCGGCGAACCCCACCACCAGGGGGCGGCTGGTCGCCGGGAGGGCGGCCACGGTGGCGATGATGTCGGGGTTCTTGACCAGGCGAAGCACCAGCTCATCCTCGCCTTCGACCTTCTTGATCTTGTGCTCGGCGGCGCTTTCGGCGCGGTAGTCGGCCACCGCGGCGCAGCCGATAAAGATATCGCTGGCCGGCGCCAGTCGCTTGGCGGTTTCGTGCATCTCGAGCGCCGTTTCCACCTCGACCCTCTCCACGCCTTCCGGGCAGGGCAGGGCGACCGGGCCGCTGATCAGCTGTACTCGGGCGCCGAGTGCCGCGGCGGCCTGGGCCAGGGCGTAGCCCATCTTGCCGGAGCTGTGATTGGAGAGGTAGCGCACCGGGTCCAGCGGCTCCCGGGTGGGGCCGGCGGTGATGGTGATCGTCAGGCCGGCGGCCTCATGAGAGGCGGGCGCTTCAGCTGGCGCGGCATCGGGCGCCGTAACAGGAGCTGGCGCGGCATCGGCCGGCGCGGCATCGGGCGACATGGAAGGAGAGAGCAGGGCCGCGGCGATCGCCTCGGGCTCCAGCATGCGACCGGGGCCGACATCGCCGCAGGCCTGGTCGCCGCTGGCGGGGCCGAGCAGCCGCCAGCCATCCTCGGCGAGTCTGGCGGCGTTGCGCAGGGTGGCCGGGTGGCGCCACATGGCCTGGTTCATGGCCGGGGCCATCACCTTCTCAGCATCGCTTGCCAGACACAGGGTGGTGAGCAGGTCGTCGGCCATGCCGGCGGCCAGGCGTGCCATCAGGTCGGCGGTGGCCGGGGCGATAACGATGGTGTCGGCCCAGCGGGCCAGCTCGATATGGCCCATGCCGGCTTCGGCCTCGGGGTCGAGCAGCGAAGTGCGCACCGGCTCGCCGGTCAGCGCCTGCAGGGTCAGCGGGGTGATGAAGGCCTGGGCGCCCTGGGTCATGACGACGCGCACCTCGCAGCCTGCCTGCTTGAGCAGGCGGGCGAGCATGGCGCTCTTGTAGGCGGCGATCCCGGCGCTGATGCCGAGCAGTATTCGACGGCCGGCGTTTCCGGGTCCGGAAATAGATGACATGGACATGTTCCAGGGCGCTGTTGTCAGCCGTCTACCTTACCACCCGCGTTGAACCTTGCGTAGACGAGGGAGTGGCTACACTGAGGAGCAAACGGGCAGGGAGGCGGCGATGTCGATCAGGGACTGGCCGGAGGGGGAGCGCCCCCGGGAGAAGCTGCTGGCGCTGGGGTCGGAGACGCTCTCCGATGCGGAACTGCTGGCGATCTTTCTCCGGGTGGGCGTGCAGGGGCGCTCGGCGGTGGACCTGGCCCGGGACCTGCTGCTGGAGTTCGGTGGCCTGCGCCAGCTGCTGGAGGCGGATCGCGAACGCTTCTGCGCGGCGCGGGGCATGGGCAGTGCCAAGTATGTGCAGCTGCAGGCGACCCTGGAGCTGTCGCGACGCCACCTGGCCAGCCAGCTGGCGCGGGGCGAGGCGCTGACCTCGCCGACCTTGGTGCGCGCCTACCTCTCCAGCCAGCTGCGCCACCTGGGGCACGAGGAGTTCGCCGCACTCTTCCTCGACAGCCAGCACCGGGTCATCCGCTACGAGTCGCTGTTTCGCGGGACCCTGGACAGCGCCTCGGTCTACCCCCGCGAGGTGGCTCGACGCGCCCTGGAGCTGGGCGCCGGGGCGATCATCTTTGCCCATAACCACCCCTCCGGCATTGCCGAGCCCTCGGATGCCGACCGGCGCATCACCGACCGGCTGCGCGACGCGCTCGGGCTCTTCGAGATCCGGGTGCTGGACCATTTCGTGGTGGGCGACGGGGAGGTGGTGTCCTTCGCCGAGAGGGGGTGGCTATAGCGCTTCTTCGGGCGCTTTGATAGGATACGCGCCCGGCTGCGCTCGGCTCCCTTGGGTAAAGGTCCCGGGATTCAGGGTCGCAAGCATGCTTTCCGCTATCGGCTGGCCACGTGCGCCACGCCCCGTTGCGGCGACACCTTATGTCCCTGCTGGATCTCCGTTCCGTGCTTGCCCGGCGTGGCGGTCTCTGGTATAAAGTGCAGCCTTTGAATTCCCTTGGGTCAAATTTCACGGGATCTCCCGGTTTGCCCGACAGGTTTTGAACACTCAGGGTTCGCGTATCAGGCGTCGAACACCTGGCCCAGCGGTTGGAGGCTCCAATGTCAAAAGTATGTCAGGTCACCGGCAAGCGCCCGATGACTGGTAACAACGTTTCACACTCCCAGCGCAAGACCCGCCGCCGGTTCCTGCCGAACCTGCACTCCCATCGCTTCTGGGTGGAGTCCGAGAGCCGCTTCGTCAAGCTGCGCGTCTCTTCCAAGGGCATGCGCGTCATTGACAAGAAGGGCATCGAAGCGGTGCTCAGCGACATCCGCAAGCGCGGCGACGTCGTCTAAGCGATATCCATTCAGGGAGCAGCAGTCATGCGCGACAAGATCAAGTTGGTGTCCAGTGCCGGTACCGGCCACTTCTACACCACTGACAAGAACAAGCGGAACACGCCGGACAAGCTCGAATTCAAGAAATTCGACCCGGTAGTTCGCAAGCACGTGATGTACAAGGAATCCAAGATCAAGTAAGCCCTGGTCTTCTTCCGCAGGTGTTCCAGCCTGTCCACCTGAACCCGGCCGAGTGATCAGCCGGGTTCAGGCGTTTCCGGGCCCTGTCCTCCGGAAGCGAGTCGAATGAGCGCGCCGATGCCCGAACTGCCCGAAGTCGAGACCACCCGCCGTGGCATCGCCCCCCACATCGAGGGGCGCGAGATCAGCGAGGTCATCGTGCGCCAGCCGCGCCTGAGGGTGCCGGTGCCGATGGATCTGGGCGAGCGGCTGGTGGGAGCGCGCATTGGCGAGCTCTCCCGCCGCGCCAAGTATCTGCTGGTGCCGCTCTCCGGCGGAGATGCCCCCGGCGGCACCCTGCTCTGGCATCTGGGCATGTCCGGCAGCCTGCGTATCGTGCGGGTCGGCGAGCTGCCCAGGAAGCATGATCATATCGATCTGGTGCTCGATGGCGGCGCCATCCTGCGCTATCACGACCCGCGCCGCTTCGGCTTCGTCGACTGGCTGGTTGACAGCCCCGAGCGGGACCCTCGCCTGACACGCCTGGGGCCGGAACCGCTGTCGGAGGCCTTCGGCGGCGAGCGGCTGTTTGCCCTTTCCCGCGGCCGGCGCGTGGCGGTGAAGCCGTTCCTGATGGACAACGCCGTGGTGGTGGGGGTGGGCAACATCTACGCGTCCGAGGCGCTGTTCATGGCCGGCATCGATCCGCGCCGCGCCGCCGGGCGTATCTCCCGCAAACGCTTCGATCGCCTGGCCGCCGCCGCCAGGGACGTGCTGGCCGCTGCCATTACCCAGGGCGGTACCACCCTGCGCGACTTCGTCGGCGGGACCGGCGAGCCTGGCTACTTCAAGCAGCGCCTCAACGTCTATGGCCGCCACGGGCAGCCCTGTCGGCGCTGCGGCGCCGAGCTGCGCCTCATCACCCTCGGGCAGCGGGCCAGTGTCTACTGTCCCCACTGCCAGACCTGATTCCTCGAGAGATCTCCATGACCCTGTCCTCCCTGCGCCTGAAGAAGCACGCCGACCGCCGCCTCAAGGTCGGTCACCTGTGGCTCTATTCCAACGAGATCGATACCGACGTCACCCCGCTCAAGGCCCTCGAGCCTGGCCAGCAGGTGGTGATCGAGGCCGCCAACGGAAAGGCGCTGGGTGTGGCCTACGTCAATCCGAATTCGCTTATCTGCGCGCGGCTAGTTTCTCGCGAGCCGAAGCAGGGACTTGACCGCTCGCTGCTGGTGCACCGCCTCAATCAGGCGCTGGCGCTGCGCGAACGCCTGTTCGCTGCCCCCTACTATCGTCTGGTTCACGGAGAAGGGGACCTGCTGCCCGGACTGGTGATCGACCGCTTTGGCGATACCCTGGTGGTGCAGCTCAACACCGCCGGCATGCAGGCGGTGCTACCCGAACTTCTCGATGCCCTGGACAAGGTGCTTGCGCCGACCACCGTGGTGCTGCGCAATGATACCAGCGGCCGCCGCCAGGAGGGCCTCGAGCTCGGTGTGGAGGTGGTCAAGGGTGCGGTGAGTGAGCCGGTGCTGCTGGAAGAGAATGGCGTCACATTCTCCGCGCCGGTACTCGATGGCCAGAAGACCGGCTGGTTCTATGACCACCGCGTCAACCGCGCGTGGCTCAACCAATACGTGGCCGGCAAGCGGGTGCTGGATCTGTTCAGCTACGTCGGCGGCTGGGGCGTGCAGGCCGCCGCCTGTGGCGCCAGCGAAGTGCTCTGCGTGGACGCCTCCGCGGCGGCCCTGGAACGGGTGGCCGAGAACGCCGCCCTCAACGGCCTGCACGAGCGGGTGTCGGTGGGCGAGGGCGATGCCTTCGAGGCCCTGGCGGCGCTCAAGGCCGACGGCGAGGAGTTCGACGTGGTGATCCTCGATCCGCCGGCCTTCATCAAGAAGCGCAAGGACATGGCCAACGGCGAGCGCGCTTATGGCAAGCTCAACCGGGATGCGATCCGGCTGCTGGGCCGCGATGGACTGCTGCTGTCGGCATCGTGCTCCATGCACCTGGCGCCGGAGCGGCTGATGGACGTGGTGCGCGGCGCGGTGCGCCATCAGGATCGCCACGGCCAGGTCATCTTCCAGGGCCACCAGGGCCCGGACCATCCGGTGCACCCGGCGATTCCGGAGACCAGCTACCTCAAGGCCCTGGGCGTGCGCGTGTTCCGGGACTGAGATGAGCGTCGATTCGGTACGCGTCTTCGCCCACTCCAATGCCCTGCTGGTCAGCCATGTGAGCAACCTGCTGGCGGCCGCGGGCATCCCGGTCCAGCTGCGCAACATGACCCTGGGCGGCGGCGCCGGTGAGCTGCCGTTGGGGGAGTGCGAGCCCGAGGTGTGGGTGAAGCCCCACAACCGCGAGCGTGCCGAGACGCTGATCCGCCAGGCCCTGGCCGGCGAGAGCGAGGCGCCGGCCTGGCGCTGCCCCGGCTGCGGGGAACCCCAGGAGGGCGTCTTCGAGGCCTGCTGGTGCTGCGGGGCAGGTCGTCCCTGAGGCGACAGCTCACCCGGCGCCTGATGGCGGGATCGGCATCTGCCTGATGACGTCTCTCTTGGCTATCTTGAGGCGGTGAGGCCCGGTCGCCTTGTGGGGTGGCCGCGCGTTACCATAGTCGGCATTTCCGACCAGCAGAGTCCACCTACCCCATGAGTGCAGCTTCCGAGAAGACCCGCGTTCTTACCGGCATCACCACGACCGGTACCCCTCACCTTGGCAACTATGTCGGCGCCATCAAGCCGGCCATCGAGGCGAGTCAGGACCCGAACGTACAGTCCTACTACTTCCTCGCCGACCTGCATGCGCTGATCAAGTGCCAGGACCCGCGCCGGGTGCAGGAATCGCGCCTGGAAATCGCCGCCACCTGGCTGGCGCTGGGGCTGGATACCGACAATGCCATCTTCTATCAGCAGTCCGACATCCCCGAGATTCCCGAGCTGACCTGGATGCTCTCCTGTGTCTGCGCCAAGGGATTGATGAACCGTGCCCACGCCTACAAGGCCGCGGTGGCCGAGAACGAAGCCGCCGATAATCAGGACCCCGACAAGGGCATCACCATGGGCCTGTTCGGCTATCCGGTGCTGATGGCCGCCGATATCCTGATGTTCAACGCCAACCGGGTGCCGGTGGGGCGCGACCAGATCCAGCATATCGAGATGGCCCGCGATATCGCCGGGCGCTTCAACCACCTCTACAAGGGGCACTACTTCACCCTGCCCGAGGCGGTCGTGGACGAGAAGGTGGAGGTGCTGGGCGGCCTGGATGGGCGCAAGATGTCCAAGAGCTACAACAACACTATCCCGCTGTTCGTCGCCGAGAAGACGCTGCAGAAGCTGGTGCGCAAGATCAAGACCAATTCGCTGGAGCCCGGCGAACCCAAGGATCCGGATACCTGTACGCTGTTCCAGATCTATTCCGCCTTTGCCACGACGGAGGAGGCAGCTGCCATGCGTGCCGAGTACCTCAACGGCATCGGCTGGGGTGATGCCAAGAATCAGGTGTTCGACTGCCTTAATGCACACCTGCGCGAACCGCGGGAGCGCTACCAGGCGCTGATGGAGGACCCGGGCCATATCGAGGCGGTGCTGAAGAAGGGCGCCGATCGTGCCCGCGCCGAGGCGGCTCCGTTGATGGACCGCCTGCGCGAGGCGGTAGGCCTGGGCCGCTTCATCTGACGCAAGCCCTGCACGTGCCGATGTTGCCGACGGACGCCTTCGGGCGTCCGTCGGCGTTGAGGCGTATCCACGGCGATTCTTTTATTCTTTTATGGAATTAAAGTCTTATTTTAAATACTTTTACGTAAGGATTTTGAGTGGTTAGCATACGCGTTTACTTCGCCCCCGGACGATAACGAGAGAGCCCGCCATGAGTGATCTTGCCCTGACACAACGCTCCCGACTCTCCCTGCCGGCCGTCGCGGCAGGCGCCCTGTTGCTGGGCGCCCTGGCCGTGGGGGCGGCCCATGGCGTGCGTAGCGGTGCGCTGATGGTGGTGGGTGGCCTGCTCGGCATGGTGCTCTACCATGCCGCCTTCGGCTTTACCGCCGCCTGGCGGGTTTTTATCACCGAGCGCCGTGGTCGCGGCCTGCGCGCCCAGATGGTCATGCTGGCCATCGCTGTGCTGCTGTTCTTCCCGGCGCTGGGAGCGGGCCACCTCTTTGGCCAGCCGGTTTACGGGTTCGTGGCGCCCATCGGCGTCTCGGTGGTGTTCGGTGCCTTTCTGTTCGGCATCGGCATGCAGCTCGGCGGCGGCTGTGCCTCCGGGACCCTGTTCACCGCGGGCGGGGGCAACGCCCGCATGCTGATCACCCTGCTGTTCTTTATCGTCGGCTCCCTGATCGGCACCGCCCACTTCAGCTGGTGGCAGAGCCTGCCGGCTTTCCGGCCGATCTCCCTGGTCCAGACCGCCGGCGTGGGCGGGGGCATCGCCGTCAGCATGGCGCTGTTCGCGGCCATCGCCGCCTTCACCGTGGTAATGGAGAAGCGCCGCCATGGCCAGCTCGAACAGACGCCGACAATCGATACCCGCAACCGTCGCTGGCTGATCGGCCCCTGGCCGCTGCTGTTCGGCGCCATCGCCCTGGCGCTGCTCAACTACGCCACCCTGGCCTTGGCGGGGCGTCCCTGGGGCATTACCTCTGCCTTCGCCCTGTGGGGGGCCAAGGGCTTCGAAGCGCTGGGCGGGGACGTCAGCCAGTGGGGTTACTGGCAGGCGAGCTGGAACGCTTCCGCTCTGCAGGCCAGCGTGTGGAGCGATATCACCACGGTGATGAACGTGGGCATCATGGTCGGTGCTCTGGTGGCGGCCTCCCTGGCCGGCAAGTTCGCCCCCAATTTCCGCATTCCGGCGAAGTCGGTGCTGGCGGCGGTGATCGGTGGCCTTATGCTCGGCTACGGCGCTCGCCTGGCTTTCGGCTGCAACATTGGCGCCTACTTCAGCGGCATTGCCTCGGGGAGCCTGCATGGGTGGGTGTGGCTGGTGGCGGCTTTCGCCGGCAACATGCTGGGGGTGAGATTGCGCCCCCTCTTCTTTGAAGGTGGGGTGGCCCGTGTGACGGCGGCCAAGGGCTGCTGAGGCGTGTCATCGAAGGTGATCTTTGCGTGATTTTGCGCCCCGGCCCCGGCCGGGGCGCGGTCGTATCGGGCGTGATAGAGTGTTTCGTAAGGTGCCGTGAGAGCGCCAATGGCCCGTTCCAGTCACTGTATCGAGAGCAGAGATGACCACTGAAACCAAGCGTCCCCTCTATATTCCCTACGCCGGCCCTTCGCTACTGGAGATGCCGCTTCTCAACAAGGGCAGCGCCTTCAGCCAGGATGAGCGCATCGAGTTCAACCTGATTGGCCTGCTTCCCCAGTGTGTTGAGTCCATCGAGGAGCAGGTGGAACGGGCCTACCGACAGTACCGCCAGTGCCAGCACGACCTGGACAAGCATATCTATCTGCGCGCTATCCAGGACGACAATGAGACCCTCTACTTCCGGCTGGTCTCCGAACACCTCGCCGAGATGCTGCCGATTATCTATACGCCCACCGTCGGCAAGGCGTGCCAGGAGTTCTCCAACATCTACCGCAACCATCGCGGGCTGTTCATCAACTATGGCGACCGTGATCGCATGGATGACATCCTGCGCAGCTCCACCAAGGATCGCGTCAAGGTGATCGTGGTCACCGACGGCGAGCGTATCCTCGGCCTGGGCGATCAGGGTATCGGCGGCATGGGCATCCCCATCGGCAAGCTGTCGCTCTACACCGCCTGTGGCGGTATCAGCCCGGCCTACACTCAGCCCATCATGCTCGATGTGGGCACCAACAATCCGGCCCTGCTCGACGACCCCATGTATATGGGCTGGCGCCATCCGCGCATCTCCCAGGAGGAGTACGACGCCTTTCTCGAGCAGTTCATTGACGCCGTCAAGCGTCGCTGGCCCAGCGTGCTGCTGCAGTTCGAGGATTTTGCCCAGGCCAACGCCGTGCCGCTGCTCGAGCGTTACCGCGACGAGCTGTGCTGCTTCAACGACGATGTCCAGGGCACCGCTTCGGTGGTGGTGGGTACCCTGATGGCGGCCTGCCAGGCCCGCCACGAAAGCATCGGTCAGCAGCGAGTGGTATTCGTCGGGGCGGGCTCCGCGGGCTGCGGCATCGCCGAGCAGGTGGTGGTGGCCATGCAGGCCGAGGGGCTCGCCGAGAAGGAGGCCCGGGCAAGAGTCTTCATGGTGGACCGCGAGGGCCTGGTCACTTCGGACCAGACCTGGCTGCTCGGTTTTCAGTCCCGTCTCGCCCACGACCCGACGCTCACCGAGGGATGGCAGGGGCAGGACCTGACGGAAACGATTCGTCGGATCCAGCCTACGGTACTGATCGGTGTCTGCGGTCGGCCGGGCATCTTCACCGAGGAGGTGGTGCGCGCCATGCACGCCGGCTGCGAGACGCCGGTGATCATGCCGCTCTCCAACCCCACTTCCCAGGCCGAGGCGCTCCCCGAGGACGTGATCCGCTGGACAGAAGGGGCAGCCCTGGTAGCCACCGGCAGTCCCTTCCCGCCGGTGGAGTACGCAGGGCGCAGTATCCCCATCGCCCAGTGCAACAACGCCTATATCTTCCCGGGTATCGGGTTGGGCGTGGTGGCTGCCGGGGCGCGACGGGTGACCGACGACATGCTGATGGCGGCCTCCCGGGCGCTGGCCCGGGAGGCGCCTATCGTCAAGGAGGGTGTGGGCGCGCTGTTACCGCCGCTTGGCAAGATCCGCGAGCTCTCCAAGGCCATCGCCTTCGACGTGGCCGCTCAGGCCCAGGGCGAGGGTGTGGCGTTGAAGACCAACGGCATCAAGCTGCGTGCGGCCATCGAGCGCAGCTGCTGGACGCCGGCGTATCGCACCTACCGTCGTCGATCGTTCTGAGCTGCGATGCCTGTACGATACAGGCCCCGCCGGGATGACCGGCGGGGCCTTTCGCCGTCAGGTCGGAGCGATCATGCCGCTCCAATCATCTTGCGCAGCACATAGTGGAGGATGCCGCCGTGGCGGTAGTACTCCAGCTCGTTAGCGGTATCGATGCGGCAGAGCGCCTCGATCTTCTGCTCGCCCTTGTCGGACGTCACGGTCACCTTGACCTTGCCGCCCGGGGTGAGGTCGGCAAGTCCCGCGATGGAGATCTGCTCGTCACCGGTGAGGCCCAGGCTCTTGCGGCTCTCGCCCTCGGGGAACTGCAGGGGCACGACGCCCATGCCGATGAGGTTGGAACGGTGGATGCGCTCGTAGGATTCGGCCAGCACGGCGCGCACGCCGAGCAGACGGGTGCCCTTGGCGGCCCAGTCGCGGCTGGAGCCCGTGCCATACTCCTTGCCGGCGATCACGACAAGCGGCGTATCCTCTGCCTGGTACTGCATGGCGGCGTCGTAGATCGCCATCTGCTTGCCGGAGGGGACATGACGGGTCTCGCCGCCGACCACGCCGTCGAGCATCTCGTTCTTGATGCGCACGTTGGCGAAGGTGCCGCGCATCATGATCTCGTGGTTGCCGCGGCGAGAGCCATAGGAGTTGAAGTCCACCGGCTTGACGCCGTGCTCCTGCAGGTGGCGCCCAGCGGGGCTGTCCGGCTTGATACTGCCGGCCGGCGAGATATGGTCAGTGGTGACCGAGTCGCCCAGTAGGGCGAGTATCCGCGCATTTTTGACGTCCTCGATGGCGTCGGGCTCACGGCCCATGCCTTCGAAGAAGGGGGGATGCTGAATATAGGTGGAGTCTTTCGACCACTGGTAGACCTTGCTCTGGGGGACGTCGATGGCCTTCCAGACCTCGTCCCCCTCGAACACTTCGGCGTACTCCTTGCGGAACATCTCGGTATTGACCCTGGCCACCGCCTCGGCGATTTCCGCCTGGCTGGGCCAGATGTCCTTGAGGTAGACCGGCTCGCCGTCCTTGCCGGTCCCGATGGGGTCCTTCGTCAGGTCGCAGCGCACGTTGCCGGCGAGGGCATAGGCCACCACCAGCGGCGGCGAGGCGAGCCAGTTGGTCTTGACCAGCGGGTGCACGCGGCCCTCAAAGTTGCGGTTGCCCGAGAGCACCGAGGCCACGGTGAGATCGCCGGCTTCGATTGCTTTCTCGATGGGGGCAGGCAAGGGGCCTGAGTTGCCGATGCAGGTGGTGCAGCCATAGCCCACCAGGTGGAAGCCCAGGGCGTCGAGGTCCTCGTTGAAGCCGCCGGCGGCCAGGTAGTCGGTGACCACCTTGGAGCCGGGGGCGAGCGAGGTCTTCACCCAGGGCTGGGTATCCAGTCCCTTCTCTCGGGCCTTTCTCGCCACCAGGCCGGCGGCCATCATCACGCTGGGGTTGGAGGTGTTGGTGCAGGACGTGATGGCGGCGATGACCACATCGCCCGGATCGAGCTTGAACTGCTTGCCATCCAGGGCGACATCCTGGCTGTCGGCGTGATCAAAGCTGCGTCGGACGCCCACGGCGGTCTGACCGCCCTCGGACATCAGCTTTCCCTTCTCGACGCTGCGTTCGGTGGAGGAGGCTGGCTTGCCGTCGTCTTCCATCACCTTTTCGAAGGCGGCCTGCATATCGCTCAAGGCCACGCGATCCTGGGGGCGCTTGGGGCCGGCCAGGCTGGCCACCACCTCACCCATGTCCAGCGCCAGGGTATCGCTGAACACCGGCTCGGCGCCGGGCTCCCGCCACAGCCCCTGAGCCTTGCTGTAGGCCTCCACCAGAGCGACCTGCTCGTCGTCGCGGCCGGTCAGGCGCAGGTAGTTGAGGGTCTCGTCATCCACCGGGAAGAAACCGCAGGTAGCGCCATACTCCGGGGCCATGTTGGCAATGGTGGCGCGGTCGGCCAGCGGCAGCTCGTTGAGGCCGTCACCGTAGAACTCCACGAACTTGCCCACTACGCCCTTCTTGCGCAGCATCTCGGTCACCGTCAGCACCAGGTCGGTGGCGGTGATACCCTCGCGCAGCTTACCGGTAAGCTTGAAGCCGATCACCTCGGGAATCAGCATCGAGACCGGCTGGCCGAGCATGGCCGCCTCGGCCTCGATGCCGCCGACGCCCCAGCCGAGCACGCCCAGGCCGTTGATCATGGTGGTGTGGGAATCGGTGCCCACCAGGGTGTCGGGATAGGCCAGGGTCTTGCCGTCTTCCTCACGGGTCCACACCGTCTTGCCCAGGTACTCCAGGTTGACCTGATGGCAGATACCGGTGCCCGGTGGCACGACGCTGAAGTTGTCGAAGGCCTGCTGGCCCCAGCGCAGGAACTCGTAACGCTCGTGATTGCGCTCCATCTCGATGGCGACGTTGTCTTTGAAGGCAGAGGCATTGCCGAAGTTGTCGACCATCACCGAGTGGTCGATCACCAGATCCACCGGCGACAGCGGATTGATACGCGCCGGGTCCTCGCCCAGCGCCTCCACCGCGGCGCGCATGGAGGCGAGATCCACGACGCCGGGCACGCCGGTGAAGTCCTGCATCAGCACCCGTGCCGGGCGGTAGCCGATCTCGCGGTCGGAGCGTGCCTCTTTCTGCCAGTCGACCAGCGCCTGCATATCGTCCCGGGAGACGCTGTCGTCATCGGCGAATCGTAGCTGGTTCTCCAGCAGGATTTTCAGGGTCATGGGCAGCCGGTCAATACTGCCTAGCGCCTCGGCGGCCTTCGCCAGGCTATGGTAGTGGAAGGTGCGGCCGCCGGCGTCCAGCGTCTGCAGGATATTCTGGGGTATTTCGGTGCTCATCGATGCCTCCTCTGGCGGGGAGTGAACGAACCTTCCCGGTCATGTATCAGACTTGCTTATCATAGGCGCAATTTTCAAGTGCTGCCGAGGGGCGCCACGGCTTGATACGGCTGAGATCGCCACCACATGAAAGCCTTATGCTGTCACCGATGACAGCGCGCCCATGGGCGAGGGAGACACTATGCACGAGGAACAACTGGCGTCGCGGCGGGTTCACTGCCCCTACTGCGATGCCCCTTTCGACTTGCTGGTGGATGCTTCCCAGGGGAGCCACCTCACCTGGGAGGATTGTCATGTCTGCTGTGCGCCAATTCAGGTACGTATTGAGGTCAACGTGGACAATGACCTCGATGAAGCGCCGAGTTTCAGCCTGACACTGGGGTGCGACGACGAGGTGCTCTAGTCGCCCGCCTGGGCTGCTACAATAGCGTTCCTGACTGAACTCCCCAGCCACGAGGTTTTTCATGAGCGATGCGCGTCACGAACGCCTGATCATTCTGGGTTCGGGCCCGGCGGGTTATACCGCCGCGGTCTATGCGGCCCGCGCCAACCTGAAGCCGTTGCTGATTACCGGCATCCAGGCGGGTGGTCAACTGACCACGACGACCGACGTGGACAACTGGCCGGGCGATGATGCCGGCGTGCAGGGACCGGAACTGATGGAGCGCATGAAGCGCCATGCCGAACGCTTCGATACCGAAGTCCTGTTCGACCATATTCACGAGGTCGAACTGCGCGAGCGCCCCTTCACCCTCAAGGGTGATAACGGCACCTATACCTGTGATGCGCTGATCATCGCCACCGGGGCCAGCGCCCGCTATCTGGGTCTGGAATCCGAGCGACAGTTCATGGGGCAAGGGGTCTCGGCCTGCGCGACCTGCGACGGCTTCTTCTACCGCAACCAGGACGTGGTGGTGGTCGGCGGCGGCAACACCGCCGTGGAGGAGGCGCTTTATCTCGCCAACATCGCGTCAACGGTTACGCTGGTGCACCGCCGCGACAGCCTGCGCGCCGAGAAGATCCTCCAGGATAAGCTCTTCCAGAGGGCCGAAGAGGGCAAGGTGGTGCTGGAGTGGCACCATACCCTGGACGAGGTGCTGGGCGATAATTCGGGCGTGACCGGGGTACGCATCACGTCCACCGAGACCGGCGAAACGAAGGAGCTGGCCGCGCCCGGCGTGTTCATTGCCATTGGCCACAGCCCCAACACCGGTATCTTCGAGGGCCAGCTGGCGATGAGCGGCGGTTATATCAAGGTGACATCCGGCCTGGACGGCAACGCCACCGCGACCAGCGTGCCCGGGGTGTTTGCCGCCGGCGACGTCATGGATCACGTCTACCGTCAGGCGATCACCTCCGCCGGCAGCGGCTGCATGGCGGCACTCGACGCCGAGCGCTATCTGGATGACCTGTAAGCGCTAAGAGTCAAGCCGCGGGGTAGCTGCCTTTGGTGACACGACGCCGCGGCTTGTTCCTTTTCCCTTGAGTCAATAATGCGGCGGCACTTCGTCCCCGGGGCCGGGCGCCGCCGCATCCCCCTCCTGGAGTGACCGCTGCTGGTCGCGCAGCTTCTCCTGCATCAGATCGTTGATGCGCTCCAGTCGGGTGAGGCGCCGCTCCTGGGTGGCGACGGCCTCGTCCAGGGTGTCCAGCCAGTGCTCCTGATAGGCAATTCGGCTCTCGAGGGCCTCGAGGCGCTCGGCGAGGGCATCGGACGTCTGGTGCAGGCTCATGCTAGAATCTTCACGCTGCGTGTCATCGTTCATCGTGGCACCTGCCCATGGTTGTCTATTACGTTCATCACCAACAAGAGAGTCACTCGAGTCCATGAATCGCAAGGTCATGTTTCGTTGCAGCCTGGTTAGCCTGCTGCTGGCTGCCCCCGCGCCGCTGTTGATTGCCCTGTTCGTGCATCTCGCTGGCGGCGACCTCGCCGAGGCGCTGTTTGCCAGTCTCGAAGTCGGCGGCATTGCCGTGGTCTATGTTGCCGCGGCCCTGGCGGTCTTCCTGATGCTGCTGATTGCCACTCTGGCGGTCAACGTGCTCACCCCGCAACTGGTCAATCTGGCCGAGGTCGAGAACGACGATCGCGAGATCGGCGAGGTGAAGTGGTTCAACGTCAACAAGGGGTACGGCTTTATCACCCGCGATAGCGGTGAGGATGTCTTCGTGCACTTCCGCGCCATCCGCGGTCGCGGTCATCGTACCCTGGCCGAGGGCCAGAAGGTTCGCTACCACATCATCGAGAACGAGCGCGGCCTGCAGGCCGATGATGTGACGGTGATCACCTGATCCTCGCTATCTTCGGTCGACACTGAGACAGCGCCCCGCATTC
>JBNJLE010000010.1:0-139874 GCA_051751685.1 Pseudomonadota bacterium
CCCCCAGATGGAGACCATCATAAAATCTTGATGGCAGAGATTGATCTGAAAAGACAACATCTCGTCCAGCGGTGACATCCAGGAAATTATTATGAGCCATTTTTATAAGCAGTCGGTGCGGTTGTGCACATTGAATTTTTTATGCGCTTCAAGTATGAGTTATCTACGGGGCCAAGACATTAGGGGCGTGATGAATTGCCTCGGGCGCATTAGACACCACCAGGCCTTATACTAGAGGCCCCCAGGAGGTCGCATGAGCCGCCAGCCAAGATCGACGCCATCAAACAGGTGACGGAGTAAGGACATCCCGTCACGGAGGTTGCTACCCAGCTAGTCGCATCCGGTTACAGCCAATATCCGTGGATAAAGCCCCATGCCAAAAATGCATAGACCATTGTTTATATTAAGTATATTCAGGCAAAATCTAGATTAGAAAAACTGCTTTTTCGGACAAAGCTTAGTACATGCGTAAATTTTCGTTCGTAACAGCAAAAACCCCACACCGATGGTGAACGGATGTGGGGTTTTTGGTGCTGCATCAGCAGCCACTACTGCGCTGGATCAGTCTTCCGTACGGACCAGCCAGGATTCGACCGTCTCATCGCCGAATTCTTCTTTCCATTGCTTGAGGGTCTTCTGGTTGCCACCACGGGTCTCAACAACCTCCCCAGTGTTGGGGTTCTCATAAACCTTAAGCTTGCGCTTCCGACGCTGACCCGGTGCCTGCTGGCCACTATCAGCCTGCTGTCCAGGCCGGAGCAGAGACAGAACATCAGCTGCGCTCTTGTCGAATTCCTTCATCAGCGCTTCAAGCTGGTTCTTGAACTCAATCTCCGCCTGGAGCCGGGGATCAGATTTCATCTTTTCCAGCTGCTCAGCGATCTGCTGCATTTGTTTTTCTTGCTGGGCATACTGTTGCAAAAGGTTTGACATTAGGTCGGTCTCTAGCGGGTTAGTTTACAAACGACATGATAATTAAAGGCAAATACAAACGCAATGGCATTTTTGCTTCGATGCCTTGGCTGCCTTGGTTCAGTGGCAAATGTGGGACAATGTACCTGAGTAGCGTCCAGAACTGCCCCCTGCTCAATCTAGGCGTCCAAGCGAAGGACTTCATACAATAGACCCAATGTGCTCCACAATTTAGTCCGCCACGGCTCAATCTGTCGCCTGTCGGATACTGCTTAGATCACTATCGATGCTCAAGCGTTAATCGATAGGCTCCGCGGTTACGAGAACCAAGCGGGTTCTTGCCTACCGAACGTCACGGCTGTTCATCATACTACCGATACGATTCAGCATTTCCGCGAATCCTGCTCGGCATCAAGGCATAGTTAGCCCCATTCCAGTTGGTCACGGCTAGTCAACCGGTCAGGCGTCGTCCTGCATGGGTAACGACAAGGGGTGTACCCTAATCATGTGGCTGCATGGACCGTGGGAATGCTTTCGGTCAATGTGGATATTCTTGCTGATCTTCCTTGTCGTGCGACTGGTCTATCTCTATCCCCTTTCGCGACGCGGGCTGGCCAAAGCGCGGTGAACGCTGGATGCGCGATAGAGAGAAATGTGCAACGTTAATCTTAGACCGGTGTTACGCACGCAGCGAAAGCCGATGAAAAGGGTATCAGCAGATGAAGAAGGACCGCGAATGAAGAATCAAGCCCGTATGTTCCCTGCCACTGCCATGTCTGACAATGACTGGTGGCATGCTCGGTGGCCTGATGACCCTGACAGGGTGGTTAGGGCCTTGCGCATCGGGCATCAGGGCATGGATAGAGACTGCCTCGCTCGGCTTCGACGTGGAGGTCCAACCGGTGGGGTGACACGGGGAGGTATCCAGGTGCTGATCCTTGAGGATCCAGGGCGCTTCCAGGCCCAGGCCGAGGGTCAGCATCTGGGTGCCGGCCATGCCATGCCTCCTGTCGTCGTGGAGGTCATATCCTGGCCCAGTTCTGGGGGCGAATTCCACACCCAGCGTCGAAGCGCCCATCAAAAGGTCATAGTGAGTGGACTCGCTGCTGACTGAGCCAGGCGCGTCTTCATACAAGATATCAATTTATAAGCCGGTGCCAGATGTCGTGGAGCAGGCATCGTACCTCGGCCCTCCATACCTGCTGAACTCACTGCTTGACGCCAGACATTAAAGCTACCGCCGCTGGTGCCGATAACCCCCTAGCGATCTATACAGGGAGTTCGTTCCCCTTCATCAGAACCAGACGTTGGAAGCCAGCGGATGCCCTATACCGAAGCCAAGGAACACGCGCCAGGTCAGCTGCATGAGATCTTTGTTGATCCCTACAGCGCCTTCGACAATACAACCACAGAACGCCTGCTTCATCTGAGGCTAGCCATGGAGGCGTTGATCGGGCGCCCTCTTACCGAAAAGCGTCTTTGCCTGCGCGTCATTCACGGCTGGGAAAATGGCGGCTGCGACCCCGAGGCGCTTAGCCACAGCGATCATTCCATCGGGTCATTGGAAGAGCTACGCCGTGTCGAAGCGCGTTACCGGCAGGCACTCGAACAACAGACCCGATGGCCCGGCGAAGCGGGTGAACTGCTGGCCCGGCCCCTAGAGAAAGCCATTCGAGACGCCAAAGCGGAAGGCCTGACGCTTGACGAAGGGACTTGCCAGACACCGTCTCGCTGGCCAGCCTTCCGCCACGGCCTGAGACTGTATACGCTCTTCAAGGTCTACCATCGGCTGATATACGGCGAAGACGACCCCTACCGAGCCTGTCGGCTACACAAGCCGGCAGGCGAGCAGGAGGTGCATGAGTTCCATCTCGAGGAGGGAGAGTTTGCCGTGATCACTCCGATGCATGGAGCGTCCAGCGATCACCTGCTGATATTGCATCCCAGCCAGCTGTTCCCCGTGCTCTCTCTTCTCGAAGGAAGCCAGACTGCTGGCAGATAATCCTCACACGCCGGCGGCGGGGAAAGATCACCTACCATTCAGCGACTCGCCCTCGGCAGCCAGATTCCGATGACTCGTCCGGGACAAGCAGCTTCAAATAGCCTGCCGAATCTCACGCAGCAGCGGCCCGATATCCTTCCCCAGGGATGCCAGCGCTGGCCGCGCATAGAAGAACCCCTGCTGACGCATGATGCCTGCGCGCGCCAGCCATAGCGCCTCTTCCCGGGTTTCCACTCCCTCGGCGATCAGCTCGAGCTTCATCTCCGACGCCAGACTATGCAGCGCCTTGAGCAGGGCCTGACGCCGCCTATCCTGATCACACCCCATGACCAGCTGACGATCAATCTTGAGCTTGTCAGGCTCAAGCACCGTGAGAAGATCCAGATTGGCGAAGCCGTTGCCGAAGTCGTCGAGCGCCGTGGTGTAACCCATGTTGCGATAGCTGTCGATGATGTGCTTCAAGTGGGCCTGGTCGGTCACGCGCTCCGTCTCGGTAAACTCGAAGACGATCTTGTCTGCGGGCCAACCGACTCGTTGAGACACCTCCAGGGTCGCCTGGATACACGCCGCAGGTTCGTAGACCGCGTTGGGTAGAAAGTTGATGGAGAGCCGCTCCTGCATCTGCAGTGCACTAGCCATTTCGATCGCCCTGACTCGGCAGGCCTGGTCGAAACGATAAAGAAGCTCCCCCGTCACCTGAGAAAGAATACTCCAGGCAGATTCTCCGTTGGGTCCGCGCACCAGCGCCTCGAAGGTGGTGGTACGCGCAGTCTCAAGGTCGATGATCGGCTGAAAGGCCATAGTAAATTCGAAGGGCAGTTGCCCTTCACAGCGTCCACAGCGACCCGCTGTCCGTGCACAATGCTTCATCGCTATCCCTTTAAATCTTTGTTACAAAGCCGTCGAATGTTGTTCATTGCAGCGACTGATGCAACAGCAGTTCGACTCGCCGATTGGCTGCACGCCCCTCTGCCGAGGCATTGCTTTCCAACGGCCGTGTATCCGCATAGCCGATGGCCCGCAATCGCCCCTCGTCCACTCCCGCACCGACAAGGTAGCGCAGCACCGAGATGGCTCGAGAGGTAGCCAGCTCCCAATTGGAGGGAAAACGCGCCGTGGAGATGGGAATACTATCGGTGTGACCTTCCACCGAGATATCACCCTCGAACTCCTGAATCAGCTCAATCAAGCTTTGCAAAACCCGGTCGGCACCGGCAATCAGCTCGGCCTGGGCACTGGCGAACAGCAGATTGTCATCGATACGCAGGGTAATGCCCTGGGCGTTCTCATCAATGCTGACTCCCTCGATCTCAAGCCCCTGAAAACGTGGCTGTAGGCCATCATGGCGAGGTTGAATACCGGTAGACATGGGCCTCGGCCCGCCCGCCACGGCACCCGCCACCGATTGGTCGAGAGGAGAAGGTTGGCGAGCCGTCTCGCCGGCGTACTGGCGACCGCTCATTGCTTGCCCATTGCCCGCCATGGAGAGCAACAGCACAAACAGCGTGATAAGCAGCGTCAGCACATCCAGATAGCTGACCAGCCAGGCTTCTCCCTCGTCATCACCCGCCTTCCCAGGGGCCAGAATCTCCCTGAGGTTGCGGTCAAGCATTCTGATTTGCCTCGTTGCCGCGCGGACGCGACTTGCCGGGCTCGCGAATCTCATCGTGGTAGTTGGCCATGAAGGAGTTGAGGGTCTCCTCAATGAAGGAAGGCAGACGGCGCTTGGTGATCAAGGAAATCCCCTCGAGCACCATATTCATGGCAATCAGGCGCTCTTCGGTGCGACGCTCAAGCTTCACCGCGATCGGCTTGAAAATCAGGTTGGCAAATAGAATGCCGTAGAAGGTGGTCAGCAGCGCCACCGCCATGCGCGGGCCAATCACATGCAGATCTCCGGCTTCCATGACCTCCAGCATGTTAACCAACCCTACCAGGGTGCCGATCATGCCGAAGGCTGGCGCATAGGTCGACATGGTGCGAAAGATTTGCGCCTCGGCCTGCTCCCGCGCTCTCAGCCGGGCAATACGCCAGCTCAGCAGGTCGTAGATTTCATCCTGCTTGGTATTGGCGATCACCAGCTGGATTCCCGTCCGCAGAAAGGGGTTTCGGGTATGTTCCAGCGCTTCCTCGACGGCGCGGACGTCGCCCTTGAACCAGAGCCGCGACATGTCCACGAGTTCCTTGATGTCATCTCGGGAATAGGTGTTCTCCCGCCGAAACACGATACCGACCAGCCGCACCACCCGAACCACCTCCTTGAGGGGGTAGCTGATAAAGGTTGCGGCCAAGGTGCCCGCCAGCACGATGGCCAGGCCTGGCAGGTTCAGGAAGCTTTGTGGCGACTCCGCGGTGAATAGCAAGACGCTGGCAAGCAGCACGCAGCTGGCGAAAATGCCGATGAGCGTCGAAGGATTCATGCACGGCTCCTTGCCGGGTAAGGGAGATGCTATGAAGTCATTTATCGGCCGCAGCTGACTGTTCTTTAACGACGCATCACGCTGGCCGCAATGATACTCTGGCACCAATTGGCCGCCCCCAACCCAGGAGGATCTGGGAGATTAGCCGACAGTTATCGCAGGGAACGACAGGGAGAGCCCAATGATAGAACAGCCAGACAGCCACGCGTTAGGCATAGCGCTCCAGCCGATTCATGATGCCGAGGGCCGGCACGTTGCCGACCGGCTGCTTTATCGACACCAGACGGACGCCGGCGAACCCTCCGAAGTCAACCTTGCCAGGGCGCTCGCCACGACCATTTATGAATTGGATGACCGCAACCGGCTGGGCCAGCGCGACCTGATCATCGACCTTCCCGAAGAGTGGCTGGAACGGCCAGATCTTCTGCCCACCCCCGCCAGCCAGATCATTCTTGGCATGCCACGCGAGATGGAGATCAATGACACACTGATCGACCGCCTCGCCCAGGTGCGGGAACGTGGCTATCGGCTGCTCATTCACGGCTCGAGTCTACGCGGCAACGTTTCCACTCTTGCCCCCTTGGCCAATCTGATACGCCTGAGCCACCCTGACGAGCTGGAAGAAGAGGCACTGAGAGCCCTGCGTCTTCGCGGATCACGCCTGCTCGCCGACAACATCAGCGATGCGAAGAGCCTCGAACGCTATCAGCAGATGCACTGCCACTTCTTCGATGGGCGCTATCTGGCAGAACCCGCGTTCTACTCGGCCAGGCCGCGGGGGCGCCATGGCAACCGGGCGGCCCAGCTGCGCCTGATCAATGAGCTCTACCGAGAGGATGTCGAGCTCAATCGGCTCTACGAGCTGATATTGCAGATGCCACATCTGCACGTTGCCGTTCTGCGCCGAGCAAACTCTGTGCATTTCTCCCAAAGCGGCGGCCAGGCGGTCGACCTCCGCCGGGCGATTCCCATGCTGGGCCTGAACGAACTGCGCCGGCTGGTGATGACGCTGACACTGGCTGGCGAGTTGCCCTCCTCCAAGCTCAAGCTTCGCATGGCACTCATCCGTGCTTACATGTGCCGCAATCTCGCCGCCCCCTTCCGCAGTATCGACCCTGAGGAAGCCTTCACCGCGGGGCTATTTTCGCTGATGGGCCCGCTGTTGGAAGAATCCCAGGAAGAACTGCTCGACGAACTCCCCCTGAACGCAAGCTTGAGCGCCGCCTTGAAGGCACGAGAAGGTCATCTCGGGGCGCTGCTTTCGCTTGCCGAGGAGCAGGAGAGCCTAATGGCGGAAGCCAACGGCGATGTCAGTGGCGATCAGCTGCAGCGCTGCTATAGGGAAGCCATGACGCAGGCTGACACCCTGATGGGACATCTCTAGGCATTGATACCTATCAGGTCTGATCGCGCAACCGGGTTCGCAGTCGACTCACCGCCTGGCTATGCAGCTGACACACCCGTGATTCTGTCACGCCCAGTACCGCACCAATCTCCTTGAGATTGAGTTCTTCCTGATAATAGAGCGCCATCAGCAGCTTCTCGCGCTCCGGAAGCGCGGCGATGGCCTCTACCAGTCGCTCACGCTGTTCATGATCGACCAGCTCGGCAAACGGGGTGCTTCTTTGAAGGTTTTCAAGCCCCTGCTCGTGGCCTTCCGCGACGAGCTCCTCGAAGGGCAGTAGTTGACCACTGTTGGTATCGCTGAGCAGCTGACGATAGTCAGCAAGGTCCATCGCCAGATCACTCGCTATCTCATGCTCCTCAGGGGATCTGCCAAGGCGTTGCTCGAGGCGTCTCACCGCTTCATCCACGGCCCGAGCGTTGCGCCTTACGCTGCGCGGCAACCAGTCTCGACTGCGCAGCTCATCCAGCATTGCCCCGCGCACTCGCTGGCTCGCAAAGGTGGCAAAAGTGGCACCCTGCGTCGCGTCATAACGACCAAGCGCCTCCAGCAACCCGACTGTTCCAGCCTGAATCAGGTCGTCGAGCTCTATGCTTGCCGGAAGCCGCACCTGCAGCGCCAGCGCCTGACGTCTCACCAGGGGCAGATACTGGGTCAGCAACTCGTTCTGTTCGATCTTTCCCTTGGCGGTATACATCCCGTTCGCCTGCCTTAGCGATAGTTGACGATAACCTGAAGGTGACTGACCTGCACCGCCGCTCGCTGGCCAGGTGCCAGGGCGAAGCGAAAATGCAGGGGAGTCGTCGCGGCCAGTCCTGCCAGCGCCCGGTTGATACCAACCGCTGCGTCAAGCGATACACAGCCACCCGAATGACATAGCCAGCCAATCACAGTCTGACCGGCGGGCACCCGATAGCGCCAACGCACCTCCTCGATGACACCAGCGGACACCGCCGAAGGGGGCACCATCAGCGAGGATGCCATGCCGCGCTCCGACATCAGGGCGCGAACCGATCCTGTCTGACCAACCCAGCTTCCCGCCGCCAGCGCCGACGGCGCCAACATGTGCGAGACCAGGACCAACACGAGGCCCAACGGCCAGGCCGTCATGCCAGCACCACGAGATCGATTCCCAGGTAATGGGCGGCGGCCTGCTGCAGATTATCGAGCAGGCCACGGCGAGATAGGCCGGGCGGATGCATCAGCAGAAGCTGACGCGGCCCACGAGTCTCCGCAAGGACCAGCAACAGCCACCAGGCCCGCCGAAAGGCCTCTGGGTCTGCTTCTACCCACAGTCCCCAGTGGGCCTGCTGCTCAGCCAGCAGTGCCAGGTGCGGATGTTCCACCGCCACGGGTACCAGTTTCCAGCGCTGCGGATCACCGACCCAGCGGCGCCCCTCCCCATGCCAGTGGGCAAGCAGGTCGCGAACACGTTCTATCTGGCGTGTGGGAAGGCCAACCACCAGCAGTGTGGTCCCTGCCCCCTGAGGCGGAGCGGCGGCATCCGTCGGCGGCGGTGACCTGCGTACAGGCGTATCACTGACCGTTGCAGTCACCTGCCCGGTCAACGCCAGCAACGTTTCGGCCACGTGGTCCGGGCAGTCACTGGTCCCTGCCGCCTGCAGCGATGCCCACTGCCGAAGCCCTGACGCCTGATCCATCGCCATATCAGTTCAGCCCCTCCAGCCCAACGGTCCCCAGTTCACGCAGCGCCTCACGGGCGAGCCCCAAGTGCAGCAGCGCCTCGAGCAGCGTTTCGGCACTGCACTGTTTTCTGCCGGCCAGCAGCGCCAGCAGTTCACTACGCAGCGATA
This sequence comes from Pseudomonadota bacterium, assembly GCA_051751685.1. GTDB lineage: Bacteria > Pseudomonadota > Gammaproteobacteria > Pseudomonadales > Halomonadaceae > Halomonas. Next base: position 8,554 of record JBNJLE010000010.1, read on the forward strand.
ATGCCCAGCGTTCATCACTGGCCTCGAGCTGCATCGCCACCGTTGCCAGGCCAGCGGCCAGGGTCAACCGCAGCACCGGCGACATGGCCGGATCCGCCTCGGCAAGCCTACGATTGGCTCGCCGGGTCAGTGCCGGCAACACCTCGGCGGCCAGCTGAGTCACCAGCAGGGGGACGGCACGGCCACGCAGGGTGTCAGGCGCCAACCAATAACCGCGTTTGAGCACGCGACCACCAAAGGCGTCCACCAGCTCAACCGCCCAGGCGCGTAGCCCTTGCGACTCTCCACGCCCCAGGGTCACCGCACAGGCAGCTAACTTCAGCTGCGCTTCACGACCTCGCCAGCGCAGTGTGCGCGGCTGTCTAGGCGTCATCATGGGTGCCAAGGCCGCCAGTGGCTGGCGTTCGCCATTCACCTCAATGCGCTGAGTCCCGCGTACCTGAGCAATCCAGTCACGTCCCTGGTCCCCCAGCCAGGCCCGAACGTCACCGCCGGGCAGCCCCGCCAGAAGGTGGGCACCGAGGGGGCTGGCCTCCTCGGCGGCGATCAGCCGCTCGCGCTCACCGGCAGGGGCAAGATGCTGCGGCAACGGCAGCGCCGACCACTGCCCGGCGGCATCCAGCTGGAGGTCCGGCTGTGACCAAGCCTCACCCCGCACGCGAGAGCGCGACATCCAGACACGGCTGCCGTTTGGCTGCGACGCTCCTGCGAGCAAAGCCTCGAGACGAGGTGACTGTAGGCTGGGTGGCACCCCGGCCAGCTGCCAGGCCTGCGCCAGGTCCGCGAAACCGGGCACCCGTTCACGCAAGGTCGCCAGCAGCGTGGCAAGACGACGCCCCTGCCCAAGCAGCAGCCCAGCGGCAGCCGGTGGCTCCGGGCGCACCGCAGGGCTGCGAACCGCCAGGGACTGCCTTACCAGCGTGACAGCATCCATCACCGCCAGGTCCTCGGGGACACGCTGACCATAGGCAACGAGCAGCACGCGCAGACCATGACGCATCAAGGCGTCAAGCAGCGGACCCAGGCGCCCGGCCTCATCATGTTTGCTGATCAGGCAGTCATCCAGGCTCATGCCTGCGGCACGTGCCGCCTGCCGATAGTTGATAATGACCTCCTCCAGCGCCTCCGGCTGACTGGCGGCATTGAGCAGCAGCAGCGGACGCACCGGCGCGCCGCCCTGCAGCCGCGCCAGCTGATCGATGACGCGTCGGTCACGCTGACTCATGCCCACGGTATCGACGATCACGAAACGCTTCTCGGCCAGCGCCGGCAGCAGCGCCTCCAGGGGCTGATCAAGATCCAGTCCGTGCATGGGGACGCCCAGCAGCTCGGCGTAGATACGCAGCTGCTCGTGGGCACCGACACGAAAGCCATCGGTGGACACCAGCGCCACTCGCTCGGGGCCGTGGCGCATCACGAAGCGCGCCGCCAACTTGGCGGCGGTGGTGGTCTTGCCCACTCCGGTGGGTCCAACCAGTGCCAGAATGCCGCCACGGTCCAGCAACGCCAGTTCGTCCTCCTGCACCAGCAGGCGGGCGGCCAGGCGATTCACCAGCCAGGCCTCTTCGTCATCGGGCCCCAGAGTGTGCGGCAGGCCCGCCAGCACCTCCTCGCAGACCGTGCGTGAAAATCCCGCCTCGAGCAGCCAATTCGCCAGCCGCTGCTGCCGTGTCGCGGGCTGCGGGTCACTGCGCTGCGCGGCCAGCAGGCTGCGCATTTCCTGCATTTCCTCCAGCAGGCGGGTGCTCAGCGTCTGGAAGGTCTGGTCTGGCTTCGGCTCCACCGCTACCGACGTGGCCGCTGCAAGCGTCGACTCGGCGGGGAGGGTGTCGGCAGGGCGCGGCGCGGACGGTTCGAGTGGCGCGGCCGCCGGCGGAGACGACATTGCCGCGCCGGGCGCAGGCGCAGGCTCTGCCGGAGCGAGATCGGCCATAACCAGAATCTCGACGCCCTGCTCGGTGCGCCGGTTGGCCAGAATCAAGGCGTCATCGCCCAGGGTGGCCCGCACCTGGCGCATCGCCTCCCGGCTATTGGCCCCGGTAAATCGCATCACGCTCATGCTGTCAGCAACCTCTCATCTCAGCGACCCCCCACCAGCTGCGTCACGCGCAGGGTGCGGTCATCGGGAATTTCAGCCTGGGAGATCACGGCAAGGTGGCGCAGTCGACGCCGAAGGAAACGCGCCAGCACAGGACGCAGACTGTGCTGAACCACCAGCACCGGCGGCTCACCACTGGTTTCCTGACGCGCCAGCGCCTGCTCCGCCTGAACCATCAGAGTATCCGCAAGCCCCGGCTCCAGAGCGCCGTTGCCGCTCATGGCCTGCATCAGCACCTGTTCGAGCTGAGCCTCCAGGCCGATCACATGGATCTCTGGCTCGGCTCCGAACCACTGCTGGACGATCCCACGGCCCAGGGCAATCCGCACCTGCGCGGTCAGCTCACCGGCATCACTCTGCTGCCCGGCATGCTCGGCCAAGGTATCCAGAATGGTGCGCAGGTCGCGAATCGAAACCTCCTCCTCGAGCAGGTTGTGCAAGATGCGCTGGAACACGGTGAGCGACACGAGCTTGGGCACCACCTCATCCACCAGCGATTTCTGATCCTCACCCAGTCGATCGAGCAGCTTCTGCACCTCACCACGACCAAGCATTTCACCGGCATGGCGATGCATCAGGTGGTTGAGATGGGTGGCCACCACCGTGCTGGCGTCCACCACGGTGTAGCCATATACCTGGGCGTGCTCGCGCTGGCTGGCCTCGATCCATACCGCCGGCAGGCCAAAGGCCGGATCGGTGGTCGCCGCACCGGAAAGCTCGCCGGTGACCTGACCCGGGTCAATGGCCAGCCATTTACCGGGAAAGGCCTCGGCACGCCCGATCTCGGCCCCCTTGAGGGTGATCACATAGGTCGAGGGGCCCAGCTCCAGGTTGTCGCGGATATGCACCACCGGAGGCAGGAAGCCGACCTCCTGGGCAAATTTCTTGCGCACCCCCTTGATACGACTCAAGAGCTCGCCCTCCTGACGCTGGTCGACCAGCGGAATCAGACGATGCCCCACCTCGAGACCCAAGGTGTCAACCAGCTGTACATCGTCCCAGCTCGCCTCGGGTGCCTCGGGGGCTGGCACCGTCTCGGTCGCGGCCAGCGCCTGCTCCACCTCCTGACGGTTCTGACGGCGAATCAGGGCCCAGGCCAACCCACCGAGCAGCACGGTAAAGAACAGGAACACGAAATTGGGCATGCCGGGTACCAGACCCAGCAGACCCATTACCGCCGCCGCGAGAATCATCACCTGGGGGTTGGTAAAGAGTTGGCTGAGCATCTGCTGGCCAACGTCTTCACCGTTATCCGTGTTGACCCGAGAGACGGTCACCCCGGCGGCGGTGGAGATTACCAGGGCCGGAATCTGCGCCACCAGGCCATCGCCGATGGTCATCAGGGTGTAGGTGCGTGCCGCATCGCTGAAGCCCATGTCGTGCTGCAGCATGCCGATCAGCAGACCACCGATGACATTGACCACCATGATCACCAGGCCCGCCATGGCATCGCCGCGCACGAACTTGCTGGCGCCATCCATGGAGCCGAAGAAGTCCGCTTCCTGGGCCACCTCCGCACGGCGCTTGCGAGCATCCTCCTCGCCGATCAGGCCGGCATTGAGATCGGCGTCGATAGCCATCTGCTTGCCGGGCATGGCGTCGAGCATAAAACGAGCGCCCACCTCGGCGATACGCCCGGCGCCCTTGGTGATGACCATGAAGTTGATGACGATAAGAATCAGGAAGACCACCAGGCCCACGGCAAAATTGCCGCCGACCAGGAACTGGCCAAAGGCTTCGATCACCTTGCCGGCGGAGTCGCCGCCCTGATGCCCTTCCATCAGGATGACCCGGGTGGACGCCACGTTGAGTGAAAGACGCAGCAGCGTGGTAAACAGCAATACGGCAGGAAACGCCGCAAAATCCAGCGGCTTTCGGGTGAACATGCTGACCAGAAGTACCATCACCGCCAGCGCGATATTGAACGTGAAGAACAGGTCCAGCGCGATCGGCGGAAGCGGCAGAATCAGCATCGCCATGACAAACAGGATCAGCAGAGGACCCGCCAGCATCTTCATCTGGGCGCCCCCCGCCCAGCTCGCACTCAGGTATTGGCTAAGGGCCCTCATATGGCATCTCCCTTGCCGGCAGGCGGCAGATCAAGCCCCTCTGGTACCGGCAATGCCTGCGGTCGCGGCGGCACCTCACCGCCCTCCTGAGCGGCCCGGCGCAACCGGAATGCCCAGGCCATGACCTCGGCAACAGCGGTATAGAGCGCTTCGGGTATCTCGGCGTCGAGATCCACATGGTAGTGAAGCGCCCGGGCCAGAGGGGGTGCCTCCAGGCGCGGCACGCCGTGTTCATCACCCAACTCGCGAATGCGGCTAGCTACCAGATCGGCGCCCTTGGCAATAAGCCTGGGCGCCGCCATACCGGCCTCGTCATAGCGCAGCGCCACCGCATAGTGGGTCGGGTTGGTGATGATCACATCGGCCTCCGGCACCTTGCTCATCATTCGGCCGCGGGCCATGGCCTGCTGCTGCTGACGAATGCGCGCCTTGATATGAGGGTCACCCTCGGATTCCTTGTGCTCACGCTTGACCTCCTCCTTGCTCATGCGCAGCTTCTTGGCATGACTCCAAAGCTGATAGGGCACGTCGATCAGAATCACCACCAGCAGGGTCAGCACGATAAGGCCGCAGACCAGCGCAGCCAACTGCAGCGCGTGAGCCAGTCCCAGCTGTACCGGCTGATCCATCAGGCTCATATAGGTGCCGCGATTGGTCCACAGGAAGGTCACTGCCACGCCGCCCACCAACAGTGACTTGGCGATTGCCTTGGCCAGTTCCACCAGCGCCTGAACACCAAACATGCGCTTGAGGCCCTTGAAGAGATTGAGCTTCGAGAGCTGAGGCTTTAGGGATTTCGCCGAAATGATCCAGCCCCCCAGCAGCGCCGGCGCGACCAGCGCCACCACGGCCAGCAGCAGGAACAGTGGCAGCAGCGCCAGCATCGTACGCTGTCCAAGCTGCAGCGCGTGGCTGAGCATGGGGTTAGTCTCGAGGGCATGACGACGCTCAAAAAGAAACGCCTGCTCCATGACTAGACCCAGTTGGTCGTAGAGCAGTGGTCCCATGCCCCACAATCCCGCGACACCGCCGAGCAGCAGCATAAAGGTGGTCAGCTCCCGTGAACGGGCAACCTGGCCCTCTTCTCGAGCCTTCTCTTCCCGTCGTGGCGTCGCCGGTTCGGTCTTTTCCTGATCGCTGTCTTGTTCGGCCATGGCCACTCATCGGGGTCGGTCTGGGGGACCCTGGCCATTGTGGGCAGTGAGGGAAAGGGGTGATGCGCTAAAAAGGACCGATAACCGCAAGCTATTCGCGACTATCGGCAGAGAACTATCAGCATGGAACTGTCGGCATGGAACTGTCGGCATGGAACTGTCGGCATAAGACTATCGGAATACGCGGCTCAGAAACCGAGCTGTTCCAGCAGGTCGTCGACCTGGTCCTGATCGCTGACCACGTCATCACCCGCGGTATTGACCTGCGGGCCGTTGAGCAGGCCGGTGTCGCGCCGTGACTCGTCGGCGCGACGCTGCATATCATCACGACGCTCCCCCTCGGGGACGCTATCGATCAGCACCTGAACGAGCTGCGTCTCGATCTCGCGGATCACGTCCATCATTTTCTTGATCACCTGGCCGGTCAGATCCTGGAAATCCTGCGCCATCATGATCTCGAGCAGCTCCTTGTTGGTGGCGCTGGTCTGCCCCGGCACATCCGCCAGATAGGCGCGGGTATCAGTGACCAGCTCCCGGGCCTCGTCCAGGTCCTTGGGCTCGGCGAACCACTCGTCCCAGCGCTTGTCCAGCGCGACGGCCTGCTCTCCCAAGGCATCCTGAAGTGGCTGGGCACGGTCGATGGCGTTGAGCGCCCGCTCGGCCGCCTGCTCGGTCATGCTGGCTACGTAGCTGAGACGATCGCGAGCGTCGGGAATCGCTTCGGCGGCCTTCTCGATCTCCTTGTCCAGGCCCAGTTCCCGCATGCTTTCACGCAGCATGCGCGTCAGATGGCCGATGCGCTGTACCAGATCATCGCTGCTGGCAGAGGCTGCCGCCTGGCTCGGGTCTTGGGTGCTCATACACTACTCTCCTTCGCGTCGGCCGCAGGGCCGTGTGGTCACATGCCCAGCTTCTCAAAGATCTTGTTCAGCTTCTCCTCGAGGGTCGCCGCGGTGAACGGCTTGACCACGTAGCCGCTGGCACCTGCCTGGGCAGCAGCGATAATGTTCTCCTTCTTGGCCTCGGCGGTCACCATCAGCACCGGCAGGTGCTTGAGTGCATCATCGTCGCGGATCTTCTTGAGCATCTCGAGGCCATCCATGTTGGGCATGTTCCAGTCGGACACCACAAACTGGAAGCCACCGGCACGCAGCTTGCTGAGCGCATCCTGGCCATCCTCGGCCTCTTCTACATTGGTGAAGCCGAGTTCCTTGAGCAGGCTCCTGACGATACGTCGCATGGTGGGAAAGTCGTCGACCACCAGAATGTTCATGTTCTTGTCTGCCATCATGATTCCTCTTGCTGTCGGTCCAGGCCGGAATAAAGAGGGCTCCCGGCCGATGATCGGTATTGGGTTAGCGGCTTGGCCAGGCTGCCCTAGACGCGCTGGGCACGCCCGGAGGTGGCTACCAGTGCCAGCAGTCGCGGTGCAATCTCTTCCAGCGTCACGACCTCGGACGCACCGCCCAGGGCAATGGCTTCCCGCGGCATGCCAAAGACCACGCAGCTCGCTTCATCCTGTGCGATGGTGGGCGCACCGGCCTTACGCATCTCCACCAGACCCGCCGCACCGTCCTTGCCCATGCCGGTGAGCAGCACACCAACGGCGTTTCGGCCCGCCTGCTCCGCGGCAGAGTGGAACAGCACATCCACCGACGGGCGGTGGCGATTGACCGGGGCACTCTGGTCGAGACGCGCCACATAGTTGGCCCCGCTGCGCGACAGTTTCAGATGGGCGTCCCCGGGCGCAATGTAGGCGTGTCCGGGCAGCACTCGTTCGCCGTCCTCGGCCTCCTTGACGCTGATCTGGCAGAGCCGATCGAGGCGCTCGGCGAAGGAGCGGGTGAAACCACCGGGCATATGCTGGGCAATCATGATGGCCGGGCTGTTCGCGGGGAGAGGTTCCAGCACGCGGCGAATCGCCTCGGTGCCTCCCGTGGAGGCACCAATGATGATCAGCTTCTCACTCGACATCAGCGGTGCCGTCAAACGTGCGGGTGGCGCTGCATCGCGGGCCGCGGCACGCCGCGGACGCGAACGGGCCGCGACGCGGATCTTTTCGGCGATCAACTCCGCATACTCCAGCATGCCGTTGCGGATCCCCAGCGCTGGCTTGGCGACAAAATCCAGCGCCCCAAGCTCCAGCGCCCGAAGAGTGACCTCGGACCCGGCCTGGGTCAGCGACGACACCATCAGCACCGGCATGGGGCGCAGTCGCATAAGGCGCTCCAGGAAGTCGATACCGTCCATCCGCGGCATCTCGACATCGAGGGTCAGCACATCGGGGTTGTGACGCTTGATGAGGTCCCGGGCCACCAGCGGGTCGGGGGCCACTGCCACCACCTCCATGTCGGGCTGGCTATTGATGATCTCGCTGAGCAGGTCGCGAATCAGCGCTGAATCGTCAACACAAAGCACCTTGATCGTGGCGGCACTCAAGATGATTCTCCTGTGGCGGCACGCGGGCTGCCCGAGGACAGGCAGCGCACTTTGCGTGGATTGAAGGTATCGGCCGGCGACCAGCAGACTTTAGCGTGCAGGCGTCGATCCATGGCCCGATGCCGAGGTTGATGCCTGAGTCGCTGCCAGCGCATAGACGGTCTGCCCGCGCAGCCTCAGGGTGCGTGTAATGTAAGAGAAGTTCTCGGAGTGTCCTGCGAACATCAGGCCATCGGGCTTCAGCAGCGGTGCGAAGCGCTCGAGGATCCTGGCCTGCGTCGTCTTGTCGAAGTAGATCATCACATTGCGACAGAAGATCGCATCGAAGGGGCCGTTGACCTGCCAGCCGGGTGCCAGCAGGTTTTGCGACGAGAACTCGACCATGCTCCTTAGCTCGGGGACCACCCGCGCCAGGCCGGCCTGGCGGCCGGTTCCCCGCTGAAAGAAACGGCGCATTCGTTCGGCCTCGAGCTTATGCACCTGCTCCAGCGGGTAGACGCCCGCCTCGGCCTTGGCCAGGGCCTCGGTATCGATATCCGTTGCCACCACCTTGGCGTCTCCGGCCCGGCTGCCCAGCACCTCACTCAGCGTCATGGCAATGGAGTAGGGCTCCTCACCGGTAGAGGCCGCAGCGCTCCACACCCGAATGGGTCCGGTTCGGCCGCGGATATGCTCAGCGAGCAGCGGAAAATGATGAGACTCACGGAAGAACGCCGTGAGGTTGGTGGTCAAGGCGTTGGTAAACGCCTCCCACTCCCGCGCATCCGGCTGTCGCTCCAGGCGCGCCAGGTAGTCGCTGAAGCGGGTCAGCCCGTGATGGCGCAGGCGTTTGGCGAGCCGGCTGTATACCATTTCCCGCTTGTGCTCTGCCAGCACGATACCCGCCCGCTGATAGATCAGCTGGCGGATACGCGCAAAGTCCTCTTCCGTGAGCACCAGATCACGCTCCATGGAGCTGCCATTGCCCCAACTGCCGGCCGTGGACGGTGCCGACTCCCTAAACTCGCTCAAAATGCCTCCCACTCCTCGACACCAGATTGACGATGCAAGCCCGACGAGGAAGCCGAGGAAGGCAGCGTCTTGCGTTCATCGCCGGACGCCTCGCTCAACGCCGGCGACCCGCGCCGTTCAACCAGGTCAGAAACACGTTCTGGGCCGGCTCCCCGTGCACGGAATGCCGTCACGGCGATCACCAGCTGCTCGGCCTGTCGCTCCAGCCCGAGCGCCGCGCGTGCCATGGATTGCACGCGCTCGGCATTCTGCTGGGTCACATGGTCCATCTCAGCCACGGCCTGGTTGATCTGGCCAATACCGCCGCTCTGTTCCTGAGAAGCCGCGGAGATCTCACCCATGATGTCGTTTACCCGAGTCGTCGCCGCCACCACGCCCTCGATGGCCACCTCGGCACGCTGCACCACCGACGCGCCGGCCTGGATCTCCTTGCTGGCCCCGTCAATCAGCACACGAATTTCCTTGGCGGCCGAAGCCGATCGGCCCGCCAGGTTTCTCACTTCGCTCGCGACGACCGCGAAGCCCCGCCCCTGCTCGCCGGCTCGCGCCGCCTCCACCGAGGCGTTCAGCGCCAGGATATTGGTCTGGAAGGCGATGGAATCGATCACATCGATGATCTCGGCCATCTTGCGCGAGCTCTCGGTGATGCGGCCCATGGTGTCTACCACCTGATGCATCAACTCGCCGGTCTCGCCCACCCGTTCGGCGTTTTCGGTGGCCAGCCCGCTGGCCTGCCGGGCATTGTCGGTATTCTGCTGCACCGTGGTGGTCATCTCCTCCATGCTGGACGCCGTCTGCTGAAGCGATGCGGCCTGCTGCTCGGTACGGCATGCAATGTCGTCATTGCCTACGGCGATGTCCCGCGCAACCGGGGTCACCGCGCTGATGCCGGCATGCACGTCACCCACGATGCTCCCAAGACTCTTGCGCATTACATCCAGGGCGCCCAGCAGGCGCCCCACCTCATCGCGGCCTCGCGGTGGAGCGCTGGCCGCCAGGTTTCCCGAGGCAATCTGCAGGGTAAAGTCGATCGCCCTTTCCAGCGGCCTCACCACGGCGCGCAGGGTCAATATGCCGAGTGCCATCAGCAGCAGCAGGGCCACCACCAGCACACTCCCCTGTGCCATCAGCATGGTACGTTGACCCACCTCGGCGGCATCCGCCATCGCCCCCGCCCCTCGACGTTCCCGGGCGATCAGCTCGTTGACGGCTGCGGTCAGCGTCCCCGCCTGCTCCTGCAGCGGAGAGACCCGATCATTGAGCGCCATCATGGCATCGAAGGCTTCGCCTGTGAGCGCATCGGCCATCGGCAGCAGTCCCTCATTCAGGTAGGCCTGCAGCTGCTGGCCAAACTGTCGCGTCTCGGCTGCCTGATTGATCTCGCGAGCCATGAAATCCGCCCAGATCGCGTCGAGACGGGCGGTCGTCTCCTCGAGGCCCGCAGCGAGCTCATGGCGTTCACCGAGCAATGACATCCGCTCGCTGCCGGCAAGGTTCTGTGGGGCCTCGCTGATCAGTTGACCTACCTGCTGAAGACGCACCACGTCCTCGAGACCGTCTCGATTGAGCTCGGCCAGCCGCTCACCCGAGGCGTTGAGACCATAGAGCCCCAGCCCGCCGCTGGCCAACAGCATCAGCGCCGCCACCGCCACCATCAGGCTGATACGCGCCCGCACGCTAGTCAGGTTCAGACGCCCCAGGGCTCCGAGCATGCCACGACGACGAAGCCGACCCCTGTGCAGATAGAGGCGCCGCCCCTGGCCGGCGCGCATTCTGGCGTAGGCCTCTTCCGCCGTGTTGATCTGCTTCCGCTCGGCCTTGATCCGCACCGAGGCATAGCCCATGACCACGCCATCCTCGATCACCGGCGTGACGCTGGCATCGACCCAGTAGTGGTCACCATTCTTGCGCCGGTTCTTGACCAGGCCGCGCCAACTCATGCCTGCCGCCAGGGTCTCCCACATATTGCGGAACGCCTCGGGGGGCATATCGGGATGTCGCACTAGGTTGTGGGGCGAACCGATCAGCTCCTCGTGGCTGAAGCCACTCACTTCGGTGAAAGCCGGATTGGCGTAGGTAATGCGCCCCTTGAGATCAGTCCGAGAGATCAGGAAGTGCTCATCCTGAAGCTCGTATTCCTGCCTGCTCACTGGCTGGTTATCGCGCATGTTGTGTTCTCCGAGGCGGTTAACGATTACCGCTCTTCTGGTAAGGGCACGTCGTGATAAGTGCAGGTATGAAAACCGGCCCAGGCGCCTGCTAACGCCCGAACAGCCCTTTGTCAGAAGGATTCCCACTCCTGATCGCTATCTGTGCCGCGTCCGTGTTCCCTCGCCCTCTTCCTGGACGGCGACGGCATCAGCGACGGCATCCAGCGAGCCAGCTGTGCCTCATGGCTGTCGCTCGCGCCAAGGCGCGTCTCCGCTGCCGGTTCAGAGAGGGCAGCCTCCGGCTCCGGACTGCCCTCCATGAGCCGAAATCCCGCCACGACGCGTCTCAGGTACTCCGCCTGAGACGCCACCTGGCTCGCCACGCTACCCGCCTGCTGCACCAGCTCGGCATTCTGCTGGGTAACCTGGTCCATCTGAGACACTGCCTGATTGACCTGGTCGATACCGTGACTCTGCTCCGCAGATGCCGCGGCGATCTCATCCATGATGTCGCTGACCTTCTGCACGGCCGCCACGATTTCGCCCATGGTGCGTCCGGCGCGATCAGCCCGTTCGGTTCCGGCGTCCACCCTGGACACCGAGATCTCGATCAGTTCGCGAATCTGGCGAGCCGCCTCGGCAGAACGTCCGGCCAGATTGCGCACCTCGTTCGCCACCACGGCGAAGCCGCGCCCCTGCTCGCCGGCCCGGGCCGCTTCCACCGATGCATTGAGCGCCAGGATATTGGTCTGGAAGGCGATGGAGTCGATCACCTTGATGATGTCGCTGACCCGATGGGAGCTCTCGCTGATCTCATGCATGGTCGCCACCACCCCGTTCACCACCTGTCCCCCTTCTCCCGCCGTGCGCGAGGCATCCTCGGCAAGCCGGCTGGCGTGACGGGCATTGTCGGCATTCTGCTTCACGGTGGAGGCCAGTTGTTCCATGCTGGCCGCGGTCTGCTGCAGAGCGGCCGCCTGCTCCTCGGTGCGCGCCGAGAGATCCTGATTGCCACTGGCAATATGCCGTGAGCCCTGATGGATAGCGTCGCTGCCGTGACGCACGGTGCCCACCGTTTTTTCCAGACTGACCTGCAGCGATCTCAGCGCCGCATACAGACGGCCGATCTCGTTGTTGCCGTGGGGCTCAACGGGCACGGTGAGATCGCCCTGGGCCATCAGGTCACAGTGCTCGACCCCCTGCCTGAGGGGGCGCAGCACATTGATGGACACTCCCCATACCACCACGATGGCGGTGAGCAGAGAGAGCGCCACCACACCGATCATCGTCCAGCGATAGTGGCCAGCCCGAGCGGCAAAGCCTTCCAGAATCGGGACACCCGCGTCGCCGGCCAGCGGAGCCAGTTCGGCCAGAGCGGCGCTGGTCAGTGTCAGCATGGCGAGACCCAGCGCGCCCATCACCACGATAAGGCCGAGAAAGGTACCCAGCACCAGCAGCCAGCTAAGCCGCACCGTCATATTGTTGAAGCCCCTACTGACCAGTCGCTTCACGCGTCCCTCCCCCGCTGTGGTTTCCGGCTGCCGTTTCCAGCACCGGGCCCCGCCTGTCATAAACGCCCCGCGTTACTCCGCCACCTTCTCTACCAGGGCCATCTCGTCACTGGTCAGCAGCTTGTCGATATCCACCAGTACCAGCATGCGGTCCTCCAGACTCCCCAGGCCGCTGAGGTAGTCAGAGGAGAGCGTGACGCCGAACTCGGGTGCCGGCTTGATCTGCTCGGGGGTCAGCGTCATGACATCGGAGACGCCGTCGACCACGATGCCCACCACCCGCTCGGCCACATTGACCACGATCACCACGGTCTGCCCGCCGTACTCCACGCGCTCGAGGTGGAACTTGATGCGCAGGTCGACGATCGGCACGATGACACCGCGCAGGTTGGTCACCCCCTTGATGAAGTCAGGCGCATTGGCGATGCGCGTGACGTTCTCGTAGCCGCGGATCTCCTGCACCTTGAGGATGTCGATGGCGTACTCCTCGTCACCCAGGGAGAACACCAGGAATTCCTGATTGCCGGCCTCGGCGGACAGCGCCGCCTGGTTGGTCGAGCTATTCATTGGACGTCAACCTCCTTGAGAAAAAGCGGGGTAGCGGAAGCCGGCGCGCGGCTGGCGTGTTGCGCCTGCTTCCTGGAGCGGCTCAGCTGGTGCAGGCCGGCGATATCGAGAATCAGCGCCACGCTGCCGTCGCCGAGAATGGTGGCGGCCGATACGCCAGGCACCTTGCGATAGTTGGTCTCGAGGTTCTTCACCACCACCTGCTGCTGGCCCACCAGATCATCCACCAGCAACGCATAGCGACGTCCCTCTCCCTGCACGATCACCGCAATGGTGTCGGTCAGCTCGGTATGGGCGCCCGAGACCTCCAGCGCCTCATGCACCGCCACCACCGGCAGATACTCGTCGCGGACCTTGAGCACCACGTCGTCTCCGGCCATGGCATAGAGGTTCTCGCGGGCCGGCTGCAGCGACTCCAGCACCGCCGTCAGCGGCAGGATGAAGACCTCCTCACCCACCCGGATCGACATGCCGTCGAGAATCGCCAGGGTCAGCGGCAGCACGATGCGAATGGTGGTGCCCTCTCCGGCACGGGACATGATCTGCACGTGGCCGCCCATGCCCTGAATGTTGCGCTTCACCACGTCCATGCCCACGCCACGGCCGGAGACATCGGTGACCTCCTTGGCCGTGGAGAAGCCGGGCGCGAAGATCAGCTGCCACACTTCGTCATCGCTCATGGCATCGGAAACGGCAAGGCCACTCTCCCGCGCCTTGCCCAGCAGTCTTTCACGGTTGAGGCCGGCGCCATCATCGATCACCTCGATGATGATATTGCCGCCCTGATGGCGTGCTGACAGCGTCAGCCGGCCGGTGCGCGGCTTGCCTGCCGCCTCGCGCACCTCGGGCGCTTCGATGCCGTGGTCCAGGCTGTTGCGTACCAGATGAGTCAGCGGGTCGATGATCCGCTCGGTCAGGCTCTTGTCGAGCTCCGTGGACTCGCCCTCGGTAATCAGCTCGATCTCCTTGCCGAGATTGGCCGAGGTCTCGCGCACGACGCGCGGAAAGCGGCTGAAGACGAAATCCATGGGAATCATGCGGATCGACATCACCGCTTCCTGAAGATCCCGGGCATTGCGTTGCAACAGGCTCATCCCGTTGAGCAGAGCGCCATTGCCGACCCCGTCGAGCTGGCTGACGGTCTGGTCCAGCATGGACTGGGTAATGATCAACTCGCCCACCAGATTGATGATCTGGTCGACCTTCTCCACCGAGACGCGAATCGACGCCGACTCGGCGCCCTTGGCTTTCGCTTTCGGCTTGGACTCGGGCTCGGCCTTGGGCTTGGTAACGGCGACGGACCCCGATGCCTCTCCCGATGCACCTTCAGCCACAGACGCTGCCGGCGTCCCGGCTGTGGAATGGGCCGCTGTCCCCGATTCCGCCTGCGTCACCTCGACCTCATCGGGTTCGATGATGAAACACATGACCGCCTCGATGTCGTCCGGGGTCGCCGTGGTCGCCAGCAGCACCTCGTAACGGGCCTCATCGCCCCCCCGAGCCTTTACCTCACCCAGCTGACCCAGTTCCTCGACGAGCAGCTCGCGATTCTCTTCACTGAGGCCCAGCAGGGCCACTACCAGACAGCCACTGACGTCCTCCACGGCATCGGTCAGCGATGTGTCCCACTGATCCACTGCAGGTTTATCGGCGGCCGGCACCGACGCCGGAGAACTCTTGGCGGCCTCACCGCCGAGGCCCTTGCCGATTTCCTCCAGTGCCAGCTGCTGCAAGATGGCACAGATACGCTTGAAGGCTTCCTGATCGGGAGCTTCCCCGTTGCGGTAGGCGCTGAGCTGGTCGTTGAGCATGTCCTTGGTTTCCAGGAAGGTATCGACAATATCCCGTCGCAGGGCCAGCTCCCCCTTGCGGGTATGATCAAGGAGGTTCTCGAACAGATGCGTCGTCTTCTGCAGCACCTCGAAGCCGAAGGTCCCTGCCCCGCCCTTGATGGAGTGGGCAGCCCGGAAGATGGCATTGAGCTGCTCGGCGTCCGGCGCCTCCACGTCCAGCTCAAGCAGATGGCGTTCCATATCCGCCAACAGCTCATCGGCTTCCTCGAAGAAGGTGTCATAGAAATCCGTGATATCCATCGCGTGTCCTTCTCTTCGTTAGGGCGAATCGCCGCCAAGGGCCTGGCGCAGGCTCTGCTGGAAGGCCTCCAGCGGAGGGAGGTCCACCTGGCCACCCATGCGCGCCCCGGGAGACGGCATGCCGGGCCCAGCCAGCAGTACCGGGGTGCGAATCTGCTCGCTCACCTCCGGAAACAGCACCAGCAGTTCGATACGGCGGTTGGTGGAATCCCGCGGGTCGTGGTCCGGCAGGGGTACCCGATCGGCAAATCCCGAGACCCGCAGCAGCTTGCCGGAGTCGAAACCACCCGCCACCAGCTCCCGGCGGGATGCGTTGGCGCGATCATTGGAGAGCTCCCAGTTGCTGTAACCGCGATAACCACCGGCAAACGGGGTGCTGTCGGTATGGCCGCCGATACTCAGGTCGTTGTCCAGCTCGTTAAGCAGGGGGGCCATGGTGCGCAGCAGGTTGCGCATGTAGGGGGCGACGCGATCACTGCCCACATCGAACATCGGTCGCTGATCGGTATCCAGCAGCTGAATCCGCAGGCCCTCTCGCGTCATATCGAAGCGCAGCTGGCTACGGAGTTGGCGCAGATCAGGATCTGCCTGAAGCGCCGACTCGATGCGTTGCTGCAGATCGGTAAAAAAACGACGCTGAAAGTCACTGGGCCGCGTCTGGCTGCGCATGTCGATTCGCGCCCGCTCGCCCTCCGAGTAGACTGCGTCAGGCCCGCCCCCGGGAATCACATTGCTGGTGTGGGCCGACCCACTGCCCCCGGTGATGGCGGTGGCCAGCGGGGTACGAAAATACTCGGCCACCCCTTCACGCTGCTCGGGGCTGGCCGTCGACAGAATCCACATCACCAGGAACAAGGCCATCAGCGCCGTCATGAAATCGGCAAGCGCGATTTTCCAGCTGCCGCCGTGGTGGCGATGCACCACCTTCTTGCGGCGAATGATGATGGGTCGTCGCGCGTCCCCCATGCTCATGCGCCGATAGACTCCGATTTGGTGCTGCGCACATGATCTTCCAACTCATGAAAGCTGGGCCGCTCGGCGGTATGCAGCGCCTTGCGGCCGAACTCCACGGCCATCTGAGGGGCATAGCCATGCAGACTGGCCAACAGGGTGACGCGCATGCACTGCAGCATCTTCTCCGCTTCCTTGGCCTGGCGTTCGATGCGACTGGCCAACGGATTGATAAAGCCATAGCCGAGCAGGATGCCGAGAAAGGTGCCCACCAGCGCGTGAGCAATCATCTCCCCCATCTCGTCGGGCCCAGCATCGGCAGTGCTCAATGCCTTCACTACCCCCAGCACCGCCGCCACGATACCGAAAGCCGGCATGGCATCGCCCACCTTGGCGATGGCATCCGCCGGAATATGCACTTCCGCCTCGAAGGCCTCGATCTCATGCAACATCAGCTCGTCGAGTTCCATCGGCTCCATGCTGCCGCTCACCATGATGCGCAGGTAGTCGGTGAGAAAGTTCATGATCATGGGGTCGGCAAGCAGTCTGGGGTATTCGTTGAACAGCGCGCTTTCCTGGGGAGAGTCGATATCACGCTCGATCCCCAGCATGCCCTCACGGCGAATCTTGGAAAGTATCTTGTACTGCAGCGCCATCAGCTCCATGTAGAACGCCTTATCGTAGCGATTGGCGCGCTTGAGCTTGGAGAACACCCGGAACGTGGCCTTGATCGCCTTGCCGTTGTTGGCGGCGATGAAGGCACCCACACCGGCACCACCGATCATCAGAAGCTCGAGTGGCTGGAAGATAGGCCCGAGGCTGCCGCCGGCCAGTACGAAACCGCCGAACACGCAGAGAATGACAACGATGTATCCAATAGGTATCAGCACTGCCCGTTTCCTTCACTCAGCCTGTTGCGCGCCACGGTTCGTTATGGTCACCAGCGGGGAACAACCGAAAGGTCGTAGTGGGCATATCGGCCACCAGACATAAGACTTGAGAGAAACAGGGAAATTGGCACCTCAGCGTGAGGGCTCAGGGCAGGATGCTAGCGGCGCTGGACTGGCGCCGCTGGATCAGGAGACTCGGCGGACCTCCGTTAATGCCGGTGCGCTGGCCTTTTGACGCTTGCGGGTCTTGCCTGCCCGAGAGGGTGGTTGGCAGATGCCACATACATAATCGTGGGAGGGACTGTGGGCGTGGGCCACAAAGTGGCCACCGCAGCGAGTGCATTCGGATAGCTGCAGCAAATCACTTTCGAAGAAGCGCAGAAGGGTCCATGCCCGGGTCAGGCCCAGCACGCTCTCCACGCCATCGAGGCTCACCTGCTCCTGGTAAAGCCGGAACGCGCCCACGAAGGCTTCCATGCGCCCCGACTTCTGATCGATCCGCAGTCGCAGGTAGATATTGTAGAACAGCGAGGAATGAATATTGGGCAGCCAGGTGATGAACCAGTCGGCGGAGAACGGCAGCATTCCCTTGGGAGGCGACATACCGCGCACCTCCTTGTAGAGTCGAATCAGCTTGGCGCGACTGATCTCGGTCTCGGTTTCCAGCACCTGCAGCCGTGCGCCCAGCTCAATCAATTCGATGGCCAGCTGCACCTGCAGCATCTCTTCAACGAGGCTTTTCTGGGACATAGGTCAGCGTCCCTTTCCATCGGGGAGAGCCGCCGTCGAGCGGGTAGCCATCAGCAGAGACGCATGAAAGCCGCCCATCCCCTGGTCGCGAGGGTTATCGACAACCTGCCGCAGGCGCTCGGCGCCTTCATGCCCGAAATGGCAGAGCAGCTGATTGGTACGTGCCAACCTCGCCAGCTGTCGAGAGCTTAGCGACAGCAATAAATCGGCCATTTCCTCATCGATCTTGAGGCGAAAGATCGCCGACACGCGGTCGGCATGCAGCAGGCGCTGGGCCAGCAAGAGATACGCAAGGTTGAGCTCCTCGAGCTCACCCATCAGATCGGAATGTTCCATGATTCCCCACGTCAATATTTTTTACCGCACCAGAGCTGTGTCAGTCGGCTTTCTTTTTTCACCCACTCTTGAGCGGTGGGCGTGACGATAACAGGCACGAACAACGGGCGTGCCTCTGCTTGGGAGTAGATTCTGGGCGAATGGCGCGAGGATGCAAGACATCCGAATATGCCGAATGAATGACAGACTAATGACTAGGGTCATGGCATTCAAAAAGATGAAGTAAATCATCCTAATGGAACGATGTTACCCATACTGGCGCAGGGGAAAAGCAAAGTATCATTAGCAAAATATACAAGAAAATTACAATTCCATACAGAAATTTACAAAATATCTCTCAAGTTTCGGCCTTATCGGCCATCTCTCTCACCCATACCAGCAGCTCGGCAATCACCTGGTAGAGCGTCGGGGGAATCCGCTCATCCAGATCCAGCCCCATGAGCAGAGCCACCAATTCCGGGGCGTCATGCACATGGATTCCCTGCCGTTGTGCTTCCGCCATGATGCGCTCAGCCATCTCGCCGTAGCCCTTGGCCACCACGCGCGGTGCTTCGTCTCCCTCCTGGTAGGCCAGGGCAACCGCCCGCCGCCGGGGCTCCCCCTCCCGCTCACTCATCGAGCGCCTCCTCGAACACACGCACCTTCACCTCCTCGAGATCCAGCGCCGCCAGGCTGACCTTCAACCGCTCCAAGCCGCTCTCCAGCGCCCGGCGAACCGCCGGCTCGGGAGCCGACAGGCCGATATCGAGGCGAGCCCCCTGCAGCCATACCGACACCCGAACCTCACCGAACCCCGCCACCTGAAGCGTCATCGCGCTGCGCCATCCCTCCTGCTCACTGCCGCTCTCTTGCCCCTCCTCACCGGTTGCATCCTCCTGTTCAGCCACGGGCACCTGCAGCACCAGCGCCATGAACAACCCCGTCCAGACATCACCTTCCCAGCGTAGCACCGGCGTCACCAACATCTCGAGCTGATGACGCACGATCCCCTGCAGACTCTCGTGCACCGGCTCACGGACAGCGGACCATGGGACTTCACGGCCGGGCATGGTGGCGCCTCGCTCCAGCGACTCCGTACCTTGTGCCGGTTTCAGCGGCGACATCACATCACGACTCAGTGTCGCGGTAACCGGCACGAAGATCTGCAGCCGCAGATGCTGCGGCTCGCGAAGGAGCTGATCTCGGGGCATGTCACCTCGATACCAGCGGTTCAGATGTGACTCATAGAAAAGCCCACTGTCGCGCACGCTGAGCTGCAGCCGGTCGGCAATGACTGCGGCGGAAGAGGACTCGGTCGCCGCAACCAATGGCCCGGTCGGCCTCAGCGAAGAGGGGGGAGCCGGGAAGCGCAGCAGCACGTCGGCAATGGAACGGGCGGCGGGGGTAAAATGAGTCTGGGTGGAGGCCGGCGCGACCACCTCACCACTGCCGCGAGGCGCAGGGGCGGCGGCAGGCGCCTCACGCCCCGAGCGATACAGCGCCGGGACCACTGCAGAGCGGCTTCTGGCATCCAGACGCGAATCGCTGTGCAACGCACGCGGCGCGTCGGAGGGGGAAATGGGCCGCACGGGCTCATTGAGCTCCCGCGGTGGGGCTGTATCGATCCGCTTGCCCAGAACCTGATGCAGGACGGTATCGATCAGCGAATTGATGCCGCTCACGGCTCCTGCTGACCGAACCGATGGCCGGCATCCACCGGCATCGCCCCCTGCTGGGGGCCATAGGCGCGAGAGAGGGCCTGCTGACGTCGCGAGTTGCCGATCATGCGACCGAGCTCATCGCGCCGCTCAACGAGTCGCTGGCGAATCTCCATATCCTGCTCGAGTATCCCCTCCAGCAGGGCCGCCTTGCGGGTGGCCGCCTTGTCGTCCAGGCTCAGCTGAGCGTCCATTCGCCGAATACGCTCGACCCGGACCAGATACTCGCTCTCCTGCTCCACCAGGGCATCCCAATCGGCGGCCCTGGCGCTAGCCAGCATGCGCTGCGACGCATTCAACAGCGACTCATAGGCCGCCAGCAACAGCTCCTGACGGTCGGCAGGCTGCGCAACTCCGACCAGGGGGAGCGAGCTCATTCGCGACCTGCCGAACCGCCGATTTCACGCCAGGCGGAGGCCACATTCTCGAGCAGCGACTCAGCTTGGCTCAAGCTCTGCGGGTCATTGTGCAGATTGGCGGCCAACAGCAGGCGGGCGATGTAGTCATAAAGGGATCCCAGCCGCTCAGCCACTTCGCCACCCTTCTCGGTGTCCAGGGCAGCCGCCAGACCGTTGTTGACGATATCCAGCGCCTTCGAAATGGCGCGACCCTTTTCCGCCGTGTTGCCCGCCTCCATCTGGAGGCGAGCGGCGCGAATGGCGGCCAACCCACCGTCGAACAGCATCACGATCAGCTGATGCGGACTGGCCGACATTACGCCACTCTCCACGCCAACCCGAGCATAGGCGCTGGCACCTCGGCCGTAGGAGGCGGCCCCACGTATGGCACTCATTCCTGTTCTCCTTTCTGCTGACCGGCACTGGCCGGACCGATCCGAGTACGCCACCTGATGGATGCCACTTGAGGCACCACAATGACGTGAAGTGTGACACGCCCAACATCGAGCGAGGCCATGAACAACCCTCGTTGATACGGGTATTTTACTTATCGGCCTGCAGAAAGGGGACTTTAGAGCTTGACCCAGTAAGTCACGGGGAAGTGCGGGATCAGAAGGAGGCCCTCAGCACCTCGACGACGTCGCCCAGACGCTTGAGACGCTCTCCTCTCAGCACGTCGCCCAGTGATTCGCCGGGGGGGGCGGGACGATCTGTCAGCTGAATCTGCGCCAGGCGTCCATCGCCGTCCAGGCGCTGCACCCAGCCCAGCTCACCTCCTGAAAACCGCACCAGGGTGCCGATCGGCATAACGCCAAAGTGTTTCAGGTAGCGCTTCACCCAGCGGGAATCGAACTGCCCGGGATGGCTGAGCAGATAGCGATAGATATCGCCGATCTTCCAGGCCAGGCGATCGGGGCGGTCACGCCGCATGGCCTCGACCACGTCGACCACGCTGGCCAGGCGCGTCAGCTCCCCGAGGGTCTCACCGGACAGCCTCGCCGGGTAACCGCTACCGTCAAGGCGCTCGTTGATTCGCATTACCACGGCTTCCACCACACCCGGGGCCAGCCAATGGCAGGCGCCTAGCCCCTCGCGCATAACGTCCACGTGAACGTGGAGCGCTGCCTGCCGTTCGTCGTCCCAGTCCGACGCTTCCAGCAGCTCGGTCGGAAGCAGTGCCTTGCCCAGGTCATGCACCATGGCACAGGCGGCCAGTGCCTTGCGGGCGTCTCGCGGCAGCATCCCCGCCGTGGCCAGATCGAGCATATGCACGGCGACGCCCAGCCCATGGCGGACCAGCAGAGGCTCGTTGTACAAGCAGTGGGTGGCAAACAGGAGCGCTTCGCTGTCCTCGGCATGCAGGCCCAACAGGCGATCGGCAAAACTCGACAGCTGCACGGCATCCCATTGCCCGCCCTCCTGGATCTCGAGCAGCTGGGCATCCAGATAGCCGGCAATACGTGCCAGCCGCTTGGCCATCGGGGTGGCATAGCGGGAAATATTGCGCCGACTCACCGGCGCAGTGGCCGCAAGATCGGTCTGGAACAGTAACGACGGCAACAGCGAACTGTCACTGCTCTCGCCCTGACGAGCAGACTCGCGCTCGATCTCGCGCACAAAGTGCCAGAGCTGTCGCTCCTGATCCCCACTCAACGCCACGAAACGCATCCCCGCGCGCAGCGCCTGTCGTTCGGTGTCCGCCAGGCAGTGGCGCGGCTCCGCGCGGATGGTAAAGCGCACCCCGTTGAGGAAGCAGAGTTCGATCTCCACCGTCTCTGCCGCGGCCAGCCAGCTGGCCGCCGACAGTGGCAATTCGAGCTGGCACCCCTCAAGCGAGAGATCCTTGAGATCGCTCTGCAGCGGCGCCTCGCTATGGCCACCACGCACGATCGCCCCCACCTCCATCCCGAGGCGCAGGCGAGCCCGAAAGGAAGCGCGCCGCTGAAGTACCTCGAGGTTGATGGGGTATGGGCACTGGCACAGCAGACGCCCCTCCTGCTCATGGCATGTGTCCATGAGCAGAGGAGGAGTGCGCAGCATCTGATCGCGACTCTGGCCCAGCAGACGGAATGCGGCGCCGCGCCGGAGCTCCGCGGCCACCTCGCGAATGGCACTGATATCCAGCAGCAGATAATCCCCCGGCACCTGATCCACCACCAGCACGGGAAGCGGACGGCTCTCCTCGGCATCGAGCTGCAGCGACGCGCCCCCCGGCTGACTGAGCCGGGCCAACATCTCCTCGATCTCGGTAGGTGCCGTCACCCGAACGTAGCCGTCTTTTGCTCCTGTCATTCCTCGCCCTGCCTGCTTGTGCCCGTCACCCAATGCCCCTTGCACGAGATATTCCTTCGGACAGCATCGGCCATTGGACAGTGAACTTGAGGATGCCGTGAACGATGGCGGTGAACGATAAAGGAGAGCCCTCGACCAAGAATCCTGACGGGGGCGCCATGGCATCTAAAGCTTGTCGACTGGCGGCCGATATACCGATTGAGGCGGTGCGTCTTCTCTCCGCTTAACCATCCCATGAAAGGACGCCCCGGATGCCCCGAACCGACACCATTTCTGACACCCTCTCTGACAGCAGTGCCGACGACCATACCAACACCCACGCCGAGGCCATCGCGGCCGGCCGACCCGCCTACCATCACTATCGGCGCATCGATCGCCTGATGTGGATGCCGGCCCTGATGCTGCTGGCCCTATGCCTGGCATTGGGCGTCTACAACGGCACCTGGCCGCTGGCCCTGGGGTTCACCGTGCTGGTGCTGCCCCCGATTGCCCTGCTGCAATGGCGCCTGCCGGAGCATCCCGCCAACGGTTTTGCCAAGGCGGCTCTCTATATGGCGCTGGCCGCCCTGCTGATCGAGCAGAGCGGCGGCGTGATCGAGGCCCATTTCAGTATCTTTATCATGCTGTCGGCCCTGATTCTCTACAGCGACTGGCGGGTGATTGCCTTCGGTGCCGCCGTGATCGCCGTGCATCATGCGTTGTTCACCTGGCTGCAGGCCCTCGGGATGGTGAGCCTCTACGCGGGGCTCGGCGAACATGCGCAACATGCCGGCTCCGCCCTGCTGGTCTGTCTGCTCCAGCACGGCGGGGCAGTGGTCGCTCAGGCGCTGATACTGGGCTACCTCTCTCTGGTACTTCGCGGGCAGCTGCGGGATGGGATGCGGGTGGCATCCTTCGCGGAACGCGCCGGCCAAGGGCGACTGGACGATGTCTTCAGTCCTCGCGATCTCGGCCGCCCCACCCTGGCGGCGATCAATACGATGCAGCAGCGCGTGGCCAGCGCGCTTCACCAGGTGCGAAACACGGCCAGCGAGGTCGGCGACCTGGGCGACGCGCTGGCCAGCAGCCAGGCACAGCTTAGCGACCAGGCCGAGCGCAATGCCGGCCAGGTAGCACGGGTTTCTGCCAGCACCACTCAGCTGAGCGCCACGACCCGTGAAAGCGCCAGTGAAACCGCGAGAGTGCGTGACCTTGCCGAAGCGGCCGCGGGCCATGCGCGGAACGGTCAGCAGGAAGTGAAAGCGCTGGGTGACGCCATGACGCAGCTGGAGAGCGATGCCGCCGGCATTGCCGCCCTGCTCGGTGACATCGACGAGATCACCTTTCAAACCAACCTGCTGGCGCTCAATGCCTCGGTGGAAGCGGCTCGGGCCGGTGATCAGGGGCGCGGGTTTGCGGTGGTCGCCGGCGAGGTACGCCAGCTCTCCCAACGCACCCAGGAGATCGCCGAGAGTATCCGGACGCGCATTCGTGAAACAGACAAGAGCGTCCAGGCCGGCGCGAACCGGACTCGGACGGCCAGCGACGCCATGACCGAGGTGCTCGGCGCTTTCGAGCAGGTCGCCGCGCGCCTGGTAGAGATCGACGGCGCCAGCCGCGAGCAGCATCTTGGCATCGAGGAATTGGAGGGCAGCGTGCTGGAAATGCAGTCCGCCCTGCAGGCGTCTCGCCAGGCCCTGAGCGCTTCCCATGCCAACGCCGAACGGCTGGCTGAGGCCGCAAGCAGCCTGCTCGCCGCGGTGGGCACCTTCCGGCTGGGCCAGCCCACGGCCACCCAACGACTGGTTCGGGCCGGCTGACGCAGGCGATGCAGCGCCCAGGCTTCCTAGGGGGCAGGCCATCCGGAAACAGGCGCCGGGTGGCTGGCCTCGGCCTCCAGCCGAGCCCGTGCTCAGCTCGCCGGCAGGTCTGCCACGCGGTGTATTCCCAGCAGCCGCCCCTGATCGGACACCTGCAGGCAGTAGATGCCGTTCACGCCCTCGCGGGTCACGACTCGACGCAGCGCCACGGCCGGGAAGGCGATGCGTCGTCCGTCGGTGCTGTAGGCATGCACCTGCTCGGCGCGCCCCTCGTAATAGGCCCGACAGGCCTCTGGCGAAAGCGACAGCATCACATTCAAGGTTTTCATGCTACGGGGCGTCTGCTTATGGCAAGTGGAGGTGGGCGGCCGGGCCTAAAGTTTCGAGGGGCTTCGGCCGATAGTTTGAGGGGCTTCGGCCGATAGTTTATAGAACAGATCGGAGCACCCGCTAACCGGCGACATGCCATGACTGGCACCAAGACGTTAACGCACTATTTTCACTTAACACATTTTCACTTAACACATTTTTCACTTAACACATGGAAGGCTGCTCGATGACCCTAACAATCAAGTCTCGCCTGATATTGCTGATTTCCGTGATGCTGTTGATGCTTGCCGGGGTCGGTTTGCTGGGCCTGAGCGGCATGGCCACGGCCAACCGCGCCGCGGTCACTCTCTACTACGACAACCTTCACGAGGCGCAACAGTTTTCCAATGTCAACAAGCTGATCCGAGACACCATGATGGAGCTCGCCATCTCGGCCCAGCACGACCCGCGCCTCCCGGTCAGCGGCCTTCATGATCATCCCACCGCCATGCACCTGGAAAGCGTACGCACCAACCTGGCAAAGATCGACACCCTGTGGGCCGACCTGGTGGCGGCAGAGCGCTCAACCGAGGCAAGCGAACTGGTGGGGCAGTTCAATCAGCAGTACCAGCAACTGGTCGACAACGGCATCACGCCGGCTATCCCTCTTTACGCCGCCAACGACTTCAACCGCGCCAACCGAATCGTCTTCGTCGAGGCCATGCCTCCCTACCGCGCGCTCATGGACACCTTGCAGTCGCTGGTTGAGTATGAAGACGCCCAGGCCGCCGCCGCCTACCGGGCTGCAGAGGCCCACTCGGACAGACTGCGCCTTATCGTGATCGCGGTGCTGATTGCCGGCATTGTGCTGGGCAGCGTACTCGGCTGGCTGCTGATGCAGAGAATCCTGCGGCCGCTGGCGCAGGCAAAGCATCATCTGCAGCAGATGGCGGACGGCAACCTCACTGACGACATCCAGGCCCACAGCCGCGACGAGGTCGGCCAGATGTTGATGGTGCTGGCGGATACCCGCGACAGGATTCGTGATCTGATCATCGACATTCAGCGTTCGGCAGAATCCATCTCCACCGCATCCACCCAGATTGCCACAGGCAACACGGATCTCTCGCAGCGCACCGAGGAGCAGGCCTCCAGCCTGCAGGAGACTGCCGCGAGCATGGATCAGGTCGCCGCCACGGTGAAGAACAACACCGATCACACCAGCCAGGCCAACCGCCTCGCCCACCAGGCCAGCGAATCGGCCAGCGGCGGCGGCGAGCGCGCCAACCAGGCGGTGGAGAAGATGCGCGAGATGGCCAGAAGCTCTGAGGAGATCAGCAGCATCATCTCGCTGATCAACGGCATCGCCTTCCAGACCAACATCCTGGCGTTGAACGCCTCGGTGGAGGCGGCTCGGGCCGGCGAGCAGGGACGGGGTTTTGCCGTCGTCGCCGGTGAAGTGCGCAATCTTGCCCAGCGTTCCGCCGATGCGGCCAAGCAGATTCAAGGGCTGATCGACCACAACGGCGAAGTGGTGCACCAGGGCAGCGAACTGGTGGAAAGCGTGGGCGGCGCCATGCAGGAGATCGTCGACAATATCGGCCGCGTCTCCACGCTGATGAACGAGGTCAGCCGCGCCTCCGACGAGCAGACTCTGGCCATCGATCAGGTCAGCGTGGCAATCAGCCAGATGGACGAGGTGACCCAGCAGAACGCTGCCCTGGTGGAGCAGACCGCCACCGCTTCCGCTTCGCTGGAGGATCAGGCCCGCGACCTGGCCCAGTCGGTGCGCATCTTCCGGGTCGGCGCTACCCAGTCGCTGTCGCAGGGTGCCTCTCAGCCGCCCCTGGTTGACGCGCCCAGAACGCTGGGGCATTCCACCAGTCCTTCAGCCAACCACACAGCCGGCCATACAGCCGGGCATGCCACGGGCCACTTGTCGAGCCATCAGCCTCCTACCCAGCAGCAGAAGCCCGCGGCGCCACGTCGTCTTGGCGAGCAACAGCGCAAGGCCCCTGCCACCAGCGACGAGGGAGACTGGGAAAGCTTCTGACCCGCAAGACGAACCCGAGACCAATCGCCCGGCAAAAGCGAGAAGTAAAAAGCGATAAGTAAAAAGCGAGAAGTAAAAAACGAAAGGTAGAAAGACCGAAGGCACCCCGGCGGGGTGCCTTCTTTTATATCCACCGTGCGCTGCGGTTCCCGTTAGCGACGCTGGGCATCTGGTATCCATAAGCCGCACGGCACCAACTGGCTAGCGCCTCGGCCGGCATCGGCCGGGCGATGCCAAAGCCCTGCAGCAGGTCGCAGCCCATCTCCTTGAGACGCTGGATATGAGCGTCACTTTCCACCCCTTCTGCCACCACCAGCTTGGCAAAACGCTGGGCGAGATAGATCACGCTCTCAACGATCGCCAGGTCATCCTCAGATTCCAGCATGCTGATGACAAAGCTACGGTCCACCTTGATTACATCGATCGGCAAGTTGCGCAGATAGGCCAAGGAGGAGTAGCCGGTGCCAAAATCATCCAGCGCTACCTTTACGCCCAGCGATCGGCACTCGCGCATGACTCGGGTCGCCGCCTCAAAGTCCTCCAGCGCCGTAGATTCCAGCACTTCCAGGCAGATCAGCCCCGGCGGCACCCCGGGGTGAGCCGCCAGCGTTGCTCGCAGGGTATCGACGAAGGTGTCCTGAATCAGCGACTGCGGCGTGAGATTGATGCACACGCTCAGGATCAGCCCCTGCGCCAGCCAGATCTGCTGCTGACGCAGCGCCTCACGCAGCACCCAGGCATCGAAGGCCAGTTCCAGATCGCTACCGGTGATATCCGGCAGAAAGGCATCCGGCGCCAGCAGCCCCTTCTCGGGATGTTGCCAGCGAATCAGCGCCTCCACGCCCACGGCGTGCTGGGTGAACGGATCGATCTGAGGCTGGTAATAAAGCACAAACTCATCGGCGATCAGCGCCTCGGCGATCTCCTTGCGCCTCAGCTGCAGCGCCTTGATCTCCTGCTCGCGGTCCGGGTCAAAGAAGGCAAAGCCATTCCCCCCCATCACCTTGGCACGGTACATGGCCTGGTCGGCATGGCGGAGCAGGGTTTCCGGGTCCTCATCATCCGCGGGGTAGAGAGTCACTCCCAGGCTACCGGTGACCCGCAGCGTCTCGCCCCCCCGGGAGAACAGCGGCTCGGCTAATGTCTCGAGGATACGATTGAGCCTCGTCGCCGAGTCCTGGAAGCGAGGCAGCAGGAACGCGAACTCATCGCCGCCGAGCCGAGCCACCAGCTCGCCCGGCTTGCCCGCCTCGGCCAGCCTCCCCGCCAGCGCCACCAGCACACGATCGCTCTCCTCACGGCCCAGGCGGGCGTTGAGATCATGGAAGCGGTCAAGGTCGAGCACCACCACCGCCATCGACTCATCCGGGCCGCGGCGGCCAATCGCCTCGTGCATCAGCTGAATCATGTGGTGGCGGTTGGGCATGCCGGTCAGACGATCAAAGTGGCCGGCTTGGAACAATTCATCGGCGTGCTGCTTGACGCGGGTCAGGTCCGCGAACACCGCCACATGGTGGGTCACCTCGCCTGCCTCGTTACGCACCAACGAGATCGACAACATTCCCGGCAGCAGCTCTCCGTTCTTGCGCCGGTTGAGCATCTCCCCCTGCCAGTGCCCCGCTTCTTGCAGCGAATGCCACAGCGCCTGGTAGAACGCGGGGGTCTGGCGACCGGAAGAGAGCAGGCCGGGGTTCTGGCCCAGCACCTCATCCCGGGAATAACCGGTGATGTGCTCGAACGCCTCATTCACCTCGATGATGCGGTTCTCGGCATCCGAGATCATGATCGCCTCGCGACTGCTGGAGAACACCTTGGCCGATAACTCCAGCCGCTCCCAGGCCGCCGCATGCTGACGCCGCAGTCTCAGGCTATGAACCAGCTGAGCCAGCGGCCCCATCATGGGCTCCAGCAGCGTGAGTGAGTGCCCGCTATAGCCCCCGGCGCGATTGGCGAGCCCCACCATCGCCACCATCTCCCCTTCAAGCAGCACCGGCTGACACAGCAGCGCTTTCAATGGCGGATGGCCTGGCGGTAGCCCGCCGCCGCGCGGGTCGCTGCCCGGGGCGTTGGTGATCAACGGCTCCTCGCTCTGCAGCACCTGGCCATACAGCGTATCGAGCCCGGAGAATCTCAGTCCATTGGCCCGGGTCTGCTGAAAGAGCGCCTGGGAGGCTTCGTCCCAGCTGATATCGGTAATGGCGTAGGTCTGCAGGTAGGGCCGATCCTCGGCATCGTGAAACACCTCACCGATGAAGCCATATTCGCTCTCGGTGAACTCCAGCAGCGTTTCGAGCGCGGTGGAAAAGGCGCCGGGGATATCCTCGCCGGCGATGAACCCCGACTGCAGCCGCGTTACCAGCTGATCCATATGATGGCGCCACTCCAACTCGCGCGTCTTCTGCTTCAGCGGCGTAATGTCCCTGAGGGTGCCGGCTAGCTGGCGAGCGGGGCTTGCCGCATCTGCCTGCGCCCCGGTCAGCTGCACCCAGATGTCCTGGGAATCGCCAGGACGCTTCAGGCGCAGGCACGCATCGAAGGTATTACCCTGCTCAATGGCCTCCTTAAGCCCCGCCTGCAGACGTGCGCGATCATCAGGCAGGTAGTCGAGAGCCAATGCGTGATGGTTGCCTGAAATCAGCGGTTCATCACCATGCAGGCGTTGAAATACCTCATTGCCCCACACAGAATCCGAGGCGACATCCATCTCCCAGATGCCCAGACCCGCCCGTGTCACGGTCTCCTCCAGCCGGCGCAGGCGCAGCAGCTCAAAGTGGCGCATCACCTGCTCGCCCAGGACCGCAAGATGCTGCTTTTGCGCCTCATCCAGCGCGCGCGGTCGCGAATCGATGAGGCACAGGGTACCGATGGGAAAGCCATCCGGCGTCACCAGTGGCACGCCAAGGTAGTAGCGGATATGGGGCGGCCCGGTTACCAGCGGGTTGGACTGAAAGCGGGGGTCCCGGGTGGCGTCCGGCACTTCGAAAAGCCCCTCACCCAGGATGGCGTGGGCACAGAAGGAGACATCGCGAGACGTTTGTAGAGCGTCAAGGCCCACCCGGCTCTTGAACCACTGGCACTTCTCATCCACCAGACTGACCAGCACCAGCGGGATATCGAAGTGCTTGGCGGCAAGCCGGGTAATGGCATCCAGCACAGGGTCTGGGCCACGGTCATGGAGGGTATAGCGCCACATTTCGCGAACTCTCGCCGCCTCATCAGAGGGAAGAGACGCGATCATCAACGGATATCCGCCCTTGGTGAGAACATGATCAGCGATTGGTCGGCCGAAGTCGGTGTCGGCTCGGTTGGCATTGGCAGCTTCCTGGGTCATTGATTGGGGCTTATATCAACTATCGGCTAACGAAGGGATAACTTGAGCCCTGATGCCCCGCGGTTGCCTCCGTCTTCCACCTGACCAATACTTACCGTAAGCGCAATGTCAGGAACGCCACGCCATGTTTGTCTCCACCGTTATCGGCCCCGTTGCCTATCCGCCCAACCTTGCACAGCCCAGCCTATCGGCTGAGGCCGCCAAGGCAACCGAGGCGAAAGCCGGCGCGGGCGAAACCGCTGACCCACAAGGCGGCCAGGCATCTGCCAGCGAACAGGCCACCCGGGGCAGAGTCGCCGAGGGCGATAGCGCCAGCCAACCCAATGGCGAGACCCTCACCGAAGAAGACCTTCGCTAACTCGAGCAGCTCAAGACCACCGACCGCGAGGTGCGCCAGCACGAACTCGCGCACCAGGTCGCAGGCGGCCAGTACACCGGCGCGGCCAGCTTCGAGTACGAGAGAGGGGCCGACGGCCAACGCTACGCCGTGGCCGGCACGGTCCCCATCGACTATGGCCCCGTCACCGGCGACCCCAGAGCCACCATCGACAAGATGCAGCAGGTCATCAGCGCCGCCCTAGCCCCTGCCGACCCCTCCCCCAAGGATCACCAGGTCGCCGCCACCGCCCGCCAGTACCTGCTGACCGCCCAGCTGGAGCTGGCCCAGCAGCAAAGCGAGATGCAGCGCGCACGGCAATCCGCCGAGGAGGATCGCCCCGCCGCGGTGGCCGCCGGTGACAGCCCCAGCGCCGTGGCGAGCGAGCAGCTATCACTGAGTGCGTGATGTCGTTCAGTCGCAACGTCTCTTGAACCTGAGTCACCGAGATGTCCCACCACCACCTCAGAAATACCACGACAGCCCCAGGCTCACCTCATGGGAATGATCATCCCCTTCCACCCCGGTGCGCAGATCCAGCGTCTTGCCCAGCGCCAGGCGGTGCTGCAGCAGCCATCGCGTGCGGCGCCCCGCCTTCCCGCCAGCGCATTCAGTCACTCAAACTGCTGCCACCCTTGCCATAGGGGCCCGGCAAAGACGCCTTTGCCGAAAACAGGCCTCAAGTCTGACGGCGGATGGCCGATAAGAGCCATGTGACCAATCACCGGTCGCTGAACTATGGTTCACTTCCAAAAGCATAAGAGCTTGTGCTAATTTAAATTAATAACCATTAGTAGAACTAGAGAGCCGACATCAGTTGGCCGATTTTTACGCTAGGGATGGCATAGCAAGTGCAAGAACACCAGAAGAGTCTGGCGCAGGCGTCATCGCGCCACGCTCGCGCTCTTCCTATGACACCTGATAACTCACACCTCTGTGCAAACTGCGCGAGGGGTCATGTCATGGGAAGAGGCGCACATGTCCGCAATTCTGCTGCATAGCGGCAAGACGGAACACTTTCGGGCTCTGGGTGAAACCGGACAGCCGGTCTATCACTCCGCGCTTCAGCTGCGCAAAGTCATCTCACGTCGCCTCCCCGGCATGGAACGTCACCTGGCCGTGCCGCAACGGGATCAACAGGGCGAAGGCGCCGACTGGTACAGCGATATCCACGGCGACGTGATCCCCTGGCGCA
Organism: Pseudomonadota bacterium; assembly: GCA_051751685.1. Taxonomy (GTDB): domain Bacteria; phylum Pseudomonadota; class Gammaproteobacteria; order Pseudomonadales; family Halomonadaceae; genus Halomonas. The sequence continues at coordinate 40,023 of JBNJLE010000010.1, forward strand.
GCGCCACGGAAGGCGAGCGCGAAGACGCCCGTATTCAGGTCGAGGCCTTCCGACAGCAGGTGATCGCACTCAATCAGGCGCCTCATGACGGTCAAGGCGGCGACCATGAAGTGTTCTCCCAACTGGTCAAGTGGGTCTGTCATTTTCCAGATGAGAATTACGTCTACCTGGTCGATGGCACTCCCGTTATCACCTTCTGGGGGTTCATCCACCCGGAAGCTGATCGCCACGCCAATCCGCTGTTATGCCTCTATCCCTCATCGGCACCGGCGCAGCCAGCTGCATCGGTGCCGGCCAGTGCTCCCGCGATCCCGACGCCGAAACCGGCCGCTGAACCGGCTGCTGAACCGGCGATTCACCCTGTAGCGACGACGCCCCGGCCATGGTGGCGGCGCTGGTGGTGGCTGCTTCCGCTGGCCCTGGCACTAGGCCTGCTGCTCTTCGGGCTAAGGGCCTGCACGTCCTCCGTTAACGGCCCCGGCCTGTCCACCCCCTCTCTGAACGTTGGTGCTCCTTCGGCCTCTTTCCCACAGTCCCTGTGGCAGGGCCGAGATATCTGGCCGTTCAATCGCTTCGGAAGCGGCTCAATGTCCACTCCGAACCGAACCTCTCGAGGCCTCGATGGCGGCCTGGAGCTCCCCGCGTTCGACGGCGGCCTTCCCGAGATGGGCATGCCCGATATGGAGATGCCTGGCATAGCTCCTCCCGACGGCCAACGTCCGGACCTTGCAGGCCTTGACGAGACCGCGCCGGCCGATATGCCGGAGTTGGGAGCAATGCCGGACGTTCCCGGATTGCCGGAAGGCATGGCTCCGCCCGAGATTCCAATCGAAGGTCAACCAGCGGCACCTGTTCCAGGCGGGCTCCCAGAAGAGTCGGGCGCAGCCCCTCCCAGCCTGGACCCCCTAACCCTGCCTGCCGACGCACCCAACGGAGCCGCCGATTTCCTCGACGGCAACTGGCGTGGCGCCGGCGTCATGGACAATCAGACCGGCCGCCCCCTGCAGGTGACCTACGTGTTCGATCAGGGCGAGGGGCACATGTATATCCAGCGCGGCGGCCAAAGCGGCATGACCTGTGCGGGCCCCGTCAGCGCCGCCATGCAGGGTGGACAGCTTCATGTGGAAGCCCGGCAGCGAGCGCGCTGCGAGGACGGAAGCCACTACGAAATGCCACGGGTGCAATGCCACCAGGCGGATGGCGAGGTGGCCAGTTGCGCCGCCAGCTACGACGACGAGCCCTTCCCCATGCAGTTGCGGAAAGCCAGCTAACAGGACGGTCAATCGATCATGTTGCCAGAAATCATCAAGTTCGAAGAGGTGGCCACTCTGGTCAGCCACTCCGGGGTCCAGTTCATGGACTTCGGCCTGACGCTCGACCCGCGCAAGGAACCCGCCGGCGAGTTCAATTATCTGGCCCACACCCCCAGGATACCGACTCGTCTGCTGGTCAATGAGGAAGATGGCTCGCTGTTCCATGTCGTGGGACGAAAGGATGCCAAAGAGATCATAGAGACGGTCAAGCAGCCTGATTTTGACGTTGCCATGGCGACCAGCCTCGAGCAATTGAACGGTGCCTGGCTGCCTATGCCTTTCCTGCGATTCCGACCGCCCAGCAAGTTCGACGCAGGCCCGAACAACTGGGCGCGCATGCGTCTGGTGGCGCTCGAAGAGCCCGATCTCGACGGCCACACCCACCGGCTGACCCTGGCTTTCGATACCCGTACGCTGCCCCGACGAGACAACACCGCCTACCTCTGTCCGACCGGAGATGACGTCAGTGCCGGCGCCAACTTCCGTCTTGCCACCATGATGATCGACATGAAGTGGTTCATGGACATGGACTGGGTCCAGAAGTGGCTGAAGGAGCTGTTCGAGGAGGCCAATCCGGGGCTCGATAGCCAGGAGATGGAAGAAGCCCTCGAGGAGCGCCAGCACCTGGCCCATTACCTCAATGTGCTCAGCCTTCTCCACCGACCCATCAAGGAGGAGCACCGCGATCCAACCCCACGCGTCGCAATCCCCGATATCAGAGTCATCACCCAGAGCGAAGAGGCCATCCCCGTCGATCTGGTTCTGGACGTTGGCAACTCCCGTACCTGCGGCATTCTGATCGAAGATCACGACCAGTCGGGCATGGGGCTCAAGCATAACTATGTGCTGGAGCTGCGCGATCTGGTCGACGCGGAACGGGTCTACCACGAGCCTTTCGAAAGTCGCGTGGAGTTCTCCCAGACCTTCTTTGGCAAGGATCATCTGTCGGTGAAGAGCGGCCGACCCGATGCCTTCCTGTGGCCCACCATCGCCCGGGTCGGTGTCGAAGCGGGCCGCCTGGCCGGACGCCGCCGCGGCACGGAGGGCTCTACCGGGCTCTCGAGCCCAAAGCGCTACCTGTGGGATGAAGAGCTCTATCGCCACGGCTGGCGTTTCAACAGCGCCTACGTGCGTACCGACACCGAGCCTCACGCCACCGCCGCTCCTTTCTCGCACCTGATCAACGAACTGGGTGACGCGCTCTACACCCTGCCGGAAGCCGAGCAGATGCCGGTGTTCAAGCCGCACTACTCGAGAAGTTCGCTGATGACCTTCATGCTGGCCGAGGTGCTGGCCCAGGCGCTGATGCAGATCAATAGCTCGGCTCAGCGCATCCGCCAGGGCCATACTAACCGGCCGCGACAGCTGCGCTCGATCACCCTGACCGTTCCTCCGGCAATGCCGCAGGCGGAACGCAGCCTGCTGGTCTCACGGCTGGAGCAGACGGTGGCCCTGGTGTGGAAAAGCCTCGGCTGGCATACCGATGTGGAAGAGAGAAATCCCTACGAGGCCGGCAGCAACGGTACGCTTCAAGTCCCCATGCCAAAACTGCGGGTGGAATGGGACGAGGCCTCCTGTGGCCAGCTGGTCTATCTCTATACCGAGATCAAGGAAAACTTCGCCGGTCACCCCGAGGAGTTTTTCGCCACGCTCGCGCGCCCCGGCAAGGCCAATCGAGAAGGCATCAGCCTCGCCACCATCGATATCGGCGGCGGCACTACCGATCTGGTGATCACCGACTACCACCTAGATCGCAACGGCAGCGGCAGCAGCGGAAGCAACGTCTTCGTGGTGCCGGAGCAGCGCTTCCGCGACGGTTTCCGCGTTGCCGGCGACGACATCCTGCTCGACGTCATCCAGCTTTTCATACTGCCCAGCTTCGAAGCGGCCCTAAAACAGGCCGGCGCGCGCTCACCGGACGCCATGATGTCGCGGCTTTGCGGGCAGGAGGGCGCCAACGCCCAGGAGCAGGTACTGCGTCAGCAGCTCAACCTCCAGGTCTTTACCCCCCTGGGGCTGGCCCTGCTTGAAGCCTATGAAGGGTTCACCCCCGAGCAGCCCTGCGGACCGGAAACACTCAGCTATGGCGAGCGCCTCGGCGAGCAGGCCATCAGTGGCCCGGTGTGCCGCTATGTAGAGAGCGCCCTGCGTCGCGAACTGGGTGCCGAAGTCGAGTTCGACCTGCTGAACATTTCGCTGACGTTCGATCTGGTGGAGGTGCACCGCGCCTTCCTCAAGGACCGCTTCAACATCTGCAAGACGCTGGCCTCACTCTGTGAGGTGGTGTTCTTGTATCAGTGCGACACCCTGCTGATCACCGGCAGGCCTTCTCGCCTGCCGGGCATTCAGGCCTACCTGCGCAAGATGCTGCCGCTGCCCCCGGGACGCATCCTGCCCCTGCAGGGCTACCGCACCGGCAGCTGGTACCCCTTCCACCGCAACGGCCGCATCGACGACCCCAAGAGCACCGCTTCGGTGGGCGCGATGCTCTGTCTGCTGTGTGCCCAGCGCAATCTCTCCAACTTCTTCTTCCGCGCCGCGGCCCTGCGCCCCTACTCGACGATCCGCCACATTGGCCTGATCGATAACAACAACACCATTCCCGACGCCGATGTGACCTATCGCGACATCAAGACCCATGAAGGCGGTACCGCAATAAAGCTCGAGGATGACGATGGCAACACACCGGTCATCGAGATGCGTGGGCCACTGCGTATCGGGTTCCGTCAGCTGGCGGCGCAGCGCTGGACGGCGTCACCGCTCTACACCCTCGACTTCACCGCCGCCGGTGCCGAGAAGCTTTCCCGAGCAGAATCCAAGGGGGGTCAGGCCCCCGTATTGAAGGTGCAGTTGGCCGTGGATGAACGGGCCGGCCGGGGCAGCATGATCAGTGACCGCCTGAAGGTCGCCAGCGTGGATGCCGATGGCGATGCCAGCTTCAGCACAAGAGACCTGAAGCTGCAGCTCAACACCCTTAACGACGCCGGGTTGGGGGACACCAATTACTGGCTGGACAGCGGGAGCGTGAAGCGCACATGAACCAGTTGACCCCCGAACAGAAGCGGCTCAGCGAAGGCTGGCAGGCCTTTCACCTTGGCGCCGGCAAGGCCGTCGAGTGGATCGACGCCGTCCGCGACAGCGCCCCCAGCCTAGACAGCGAGGCCGACCAGCTCAGCCTGGAGCTTTACCGCGCCCGCAACCTAGCCCAAAGCCTGTCGCGGGCAGCCACCACGCCAATGACGGTAGGCTTCTTCGGCCTCTCCCAGGCGGGCAAGTCCTACCTGATCTCTGCACTTGCGGCCGGCGAGAGCGGCAAGCTGGAGACCCATTACGGTTCGGCGCGCCTGGACTTCATCGAGCACGTCAACCCGGTGGGCGGCGGCAAGGAGGCGACCGGCCTGGTCACTCGCTTCAGCCGCACGGCGAGCTCCGGCCCCGCGGAGTTTCCGGTCGAGCTCAAGCTGTTCAGCGAGATCGAGGTCGCCAAGGTGCTGGCCAACGCCTGGTTCAACGACTTCGATCACGAGCGCGAGGACGCCTACGAGATCGACGAGAGCAAGGTGGCGACGGTACTCGCGCCCCATGAGGGCGAGCTCGGCGATGCCCTGCAGCCGGGCGTGACCCAGGAGAGCATCGTCGAGCTGTGGGACTATCTGAGCGACAGCTTTCCCAAGTCGGTCAGCAAGCTCAACGTCCGCTACTGGCCGCGGGTGGTCAAGCTCGCTCCGCGCTTGCCCATTCATGAGCGCGCCAGGCTGTTCTCCATTCTATGGGGCGAGCAGAAGGAGCTGACGGACCTGTACCTCAAGCTGGCCCAGACGCTGAGCGCCCTGGACCATGCCCCGCGGGTCTATGCACCTCTGCGCTGCCTGGTGGTGCGCGACGGTGACGGCTACAGCCAGCGCGACAGCATCATGAACGTGGATATCCTGGAGCGGCTGGGCACTGCCCAGGACCTGCCGCTGGACGTCTGCCCCGCCAACGGAGACTCGCTGGGCGCACCGGTCAGCCTGCCGGTCGCCCAGCTCGCGGCCATCACCGCCGAGCTTACCTTTCCGCTGGTGGAGCCCACCCGCGATCCGCGAGTCGAGAAGGTCGATCTGCTCGACTTCCCCGGCTACCGCGGACGCCTCAGTCTGCGCAAGATCGGTGAGCCCGGCAGCCAGGAGGGCCTCTCTCAGCTGCTGCTGCGCGGCAAGGTCGCCTACCTGTTCGAGCGCTACACCGACAGCCAGGAGATGAACGGCCTGGTGGTGTGCACCAGTTCCAGCAAGCAGAGTGACGTCACCAGCGTTGGCCCGGTGCTGACCCGCTGGATCGACAAGACCCAGGGGGCAACGGCCAAAGAGCGCGGTCACCGGGACCCCGGGCTGATCTGGGCGCTGACCATGTTCGACATGCGCATCGTCGGCTCTCTGCAGCAGCCCGACAACCAGCTGCGCGAAGGCTGGGAAGGCCTGATCAAGATGACCATGCTGGAGCGCTTCAGCACCTTCGACTGGATGCAGGAGTGGTCGCCCGGTCAGACGTTCAACAACACTTTCCTGGTGCGCAAGCCCCGTCTGCCCGTCCCGTTTCTGGTCAGCGAAGACGGGCGCGAAGTCGCCATCCATGACGATGCCGCAGACGCCCTGGCGCGCATGCAGACCACCTTCATCGAAAGCCCCTCGGTTCTGAATCACGTTGGCCAACCCGCAGAGGCCTGGCAGGCCATGCTGGCCCTCGACGATGGCGGCATGGCACGCATCGGCGACTACCTGGGACGCATCGCAGGCCTCGAGTACAAGCTCGGGCGTATCGAGAGCCAGCTGGAAGATGCCCACCTCAGGCTGATTTCCGGGCGCCTGGCCAAGTGGCACTTCGGCGATTCCGGCGGCGAAGTTGCCGAGAAGCGCGAGATCGCGACACGCTTCTGGAAGGAGCTGCAGACGCGCCTGCCCTCGCTTGGCGAGCTCCAGTATCACCTCGAACTCAACGATGAGCTGGTACGCGATCTCTACCTCAGCGACAGCGAGGACAGCCTCGTGCCTGAATCGGACGGCGACGAGGAAGAGACGGCAAACGACGATGCCGGTCTCTACGGCAGTAGCGGCTTTGGCCTGGAAGGTGGCTTCGGCGACCTCCCCTTCGGCGCAGAACCCGGCGCCTCGCTGCCCGTCGAGGAGCCACAGGCCCCGGTGCTGCAGAGCGCCGACCATCGTTTTTCAAGAGCGGTCTACAACGCCTGGGTGGGCCATGTCCGCGAACTGCCCCAGCGCCAGGGCCTGCTGCGCATGCTGGGCCTCGACCGTGATCTGGTGAAGCTGCTCGGCGATGAGCTGATCACTGGTGCGAGCAGGCTAAATGTTCAGGAAAAGCTCCACGAGGCGCTGCTGCAGCGGGTGCAGAGCGGCGCCCGTCGCGATCGCCTGGTCGCTCGCCAGGTACTGGCGGCGCAGCTGGTGCTGCGCGACTTCATCGCCTGGCTCGGTTTCCACTACAGCCCGATCGAGCAGCGGCCAAACAGCTTCATCGGCGCCAAGACGCATCTGTTCGGCTACGAGCAGCGACAGATAACCGGTGACGACCTGCCCCAGCTGCCAGAGCAGCCGATCAACCAGGCGGTGGTCTATCTGGGCGACTGGCTCTCCGGGCTCTGCCTGATGACCCAGGAAAACGCCGGCCACAGCGGCGGGCGCGAAATCACCATCGAACAGAACGAGTGTCTCGGCAACGTGCTGGAAATGTTTGCCGCCAGGGAGAAGGCCCATGCGTAAGGTAGAACTCAGACCGCTGGAGACCAACCAGCCCGGCTTCGGCGAGCTGGTCATCATCGGCTGGAATGGCGAAAGCGAGGGACTCTCCCTCGATATTCAGCGCAACCAGGACGAGGGCTACCTGCAGAAAGATGGGCAGTGGCAGAGCAACGCCTTCAAGTTCCACCTGCCGCCGCTGCAGCAGGGTGCAGACGGCAGCCTGACGGCCGTATTGGACAAGGAAATCGTCGACCCGCTGCTGGCCAACTCCCATGCCACCCATATGGCGAGGCTATATGGCGCCGACGGAGCCGAGGCTGGCAGGGCGCGCCTGCGCCTGGCCCATGGCCTGATGCCTTCTGGCGCCAGCGGCAACTCACCCTCGCTGGAAGCCGGAGCCAGTCTGGACACGCCACAGCCCACGCCTGCCGCTGTCGCTGAACCCGACCCGTTCACTGAACCCGAGCCCCAGCCCGAGCAGGCAACGCCCCCCACCCAAACCACCGAGCCACCCCCCCGGGCCGCTGGGGGCAAGGGAAAGGGAAAGCGCTGGCTGTGGATCTTGCTCGCCGTGCTCGTTCTCGCCGCCATTGTGGGTGCCGCCGCGTGGTTCGGCTTGTCCATGCGTGACAGGGACGAAGCGGGCCGCGAGGGCGACACCGTCGTCGAGGAATCTCTGGAAGAGGAAGCCCTGAAAGAAGATGCGGGCGAAGACGCCTTGGACGAGAACGATAGCCTCGAGCCGGAAGCGGCAACCGAACCGCTGGACGAAGACCCCCTCCCTGACGATCTCAGCGAGCAAGGAGCGCCGGCAGACCCCGCTCCCAGCGAAACCGTCGCCGCGGCAGGTCCCTGCTCGCTGCAGCGCATGGGGGAAGTGGGCGAACTGGAGTTCATCCAGGCCTGCACCGGCAGCAGGGGCGGCGATTTGCTGAACGTGATCGATGACGCCCTGGCCAACGACCACTGTGGCATCGCCCGCCGCCTCTATGCCCACCAGGCGCTCAACGGCGATGCCGCTGCCGCCCTGGCCTATGCCCGCGAGTTCGACCCCGCCCTGCACTCACCCAGCGCCTGCTTCCCCGAGGCGGATGCGGAAACCGCCATCTTCTGGTACGAAACCGCTCAGGGCCTCGATGCCGATAGCGCCGAAGCCGGCCAGCGACTGCAGGAGCTGCAGGGATGAGCCCACGCAATATCTTGCTGAGCCTGGCAATGCTGCCCCTGATCGCCGCCCCCGCGCTGGGCGACGTGCGCCCGCTGCTGCAGGAAGGCAAGCAGACGCTCTACCAGCGCGTGCTGACCACTCCGGGATGCCAGCTTGCTGAACAGGCCGGCGGCACCAGTGGCGAGCTGCAGCCCGCGTTCAGCCGTTTTTACGTCTACCAGCGCAGCGAGCAGAACGGCGAGGGTTGGCTCGAGGTCGGTCCTGACCGCTACGGCAGCGTCAACGGCTGGCTGCCGGAAGCCTGCACCGTCGAGTGGAAGATGCAGCTCACGCTGTCGTTCACCAACCCGGCCAACCGCGGACGCCTGATGTTCTTCGGCGAGCAGGACGGCCTGATGTCGATCTTCGACGACTTCGAGCCCTCCGGCCAGGTTGCTCCCCTGCGCGCCCAGCTGCGGCGCGACGGCGAGGCTCCGGGCGTCGTGGCCCAGGAGCCTGAATATTTCGTCGACCTTCACGAACAGTTCTACCTGCTGCCGATTCTGGAAGGCGAGGAGATCATGACCGAGGCGGGCTTCATGACCCGCTTGCTGCGGGTCGCCTCGGTCAGCGAGGCCGCGGAGGGCGAGGCGGAGCAGCCGCCCGAGAATGTCTCTTCCCAGCTGCGTGAATTCAATGCCGGCGTGGTCTTCGTCATCGACTCCACCATCTCCATGGGTCCCTACATCGAGCGCACCCGTGAAGCGGTGGAGCGAATCTACCAGCGCATCGAGCAGGAAGAGCTGACCGACCAGGTGCGCTTCGGCCTGGTCTCCTTCCGCGACAGCATCGATGCCGCCCCCGGCATCGACTACGTGACCCACATGTACGCCGACCCCAACGAAGTCGAGGATGGCCGCGACTTCATGGCCCAGGTGGCCGACCTGAGCGAGGCCCAGGCATCTACCGTGGGCTGGGAGGAGGACGCCTACGCCGGCGTGATGCAGGCCATCGACGAGGTCGAGTGGAGCAACTTCGGCGCCCGCTATATCGTGCTGATCACCGACGCCAGCGCCATCGAAGGCGACGGCGAACGCTCCTCCACCGGACTCGATGCCGATCAGGTCCGCCTAGAGGCCGCTCGCCACGGCATCGCGGTCTATACCCTGCACCTCAAGACCCCCGGCGGTGAACAGCGCGGCGACCACGCCATCGCAGAGGCGCAGTACAGCAACCTCTCCCTCTTCACCGGCACCGGGACTTCCCTCTACTACCCGGTGGATACCGGCGACGTGGCCCTCTTCGGCCAGCGGGTCGATGCGCTGGCGGCAGCCATCACCGACCAGGTGCACGCCGCCTACCTGGGGGACGAGGCCATCGGCAGCGCGCTGCACGCCGAAGAGGTGCCCGATGACCCCAGCCAGCAGCGGCTGATGGATGACATGGCGCTGATCGGCCACGCCATGCGGCTGGCCTATCTGGGTCAGGCCACCGGCAGCCAGGCGCCGCCGGTCTTCGAGGCGTGGATCAGCGACCGCGACCTGATCGCCCAGCACGTTCCCACCACCGAGGTTCGCGTGCTGCTCACCAAGGGCCAGCTGAGCGATCTGAGCGACGTGGTGAGCGAGATTCTCAACGCCGCCAACGCCGGGCTGATCTCCCCCACCGACATGTTCGAGCGGCTGCGCTCCGTGGCCGCCGCCATGGGCGCCGACCCCAGTCAGGTTCAGCAGAGCGACGGGCAGCGTCTCGGCGAGCTCGGGCTGATGGGCGAATATCTCGAGGATCTGCCCTACCAGAGCGAGGTGCTCAACCTCGACGAGGAGACCTGGCTGAGCTGGGACGGCCTGCAGCAGGAGCGCTTCATTCGCCGCCTGGCCACCAAGCTGCGCCACTACCAGCGCTACAACGAGGACGTAGATCGCTGGGTAGCGCTTGCCGAAGGCGCCGACCCACGCGACGACGTCTATCCCGTCCCGCTTGAAATGATGCCCTGAGCCCGCCGTGCTGACTTTAAGCGAACTCCGTGTTGCGCGCGGTCAGGGAACCGCGCGCCATGAGGTTCACCTCCCCCGCCTGGAGGTAGCCTCCGGCGACATGCTGGCCATCGTGGGCCCCAGCGGCTGCGGCAAGAGCACTCTGCTGGAGGCCCTGGGGCTGCTGCTCAAGCCGAGCGAACTTGGCCGCTATGCACTGGGGCCAGACGCCACCGACCTGGCGGCGCTGCTTCAGGCGGACAACGAACCGGCCCTGGCCAGAATCCGCTCGCGAGAACTGGGTTTCCTGCTGCAGAACGGCGGGCTGCTGCCGTTCTTGAGCGTGCGCGACAACATCGCCCTGCCTCGCCGCCTGCTTGGCCTTCCTGCAGACAGCGAGCGCGTGCGCCACGCCTGCGCGACCCTGGGCCTGGAAACGCTGCTCGACAAGCGGCCAGGCGCGCTCTCCATCGGCGAGCGCCAGCGCACTGCCTTTGTGCGCGCCATGGCCCATGAGCCGCGCCTGCTGCTGGCCGACGAGCCCACCGCCGCCCTGGACCCCCAGGCCGGTGAGCGGCTGTTCGGGTTGATCCTCTCGCTGGTACAGGAGCTCGACATGGCCGCGCTGGTGGTCTCCCACGACCGCGCTCTGGTGACCCAGTTCAAGCTGCCAAGGCTGGTGGCCACCCTGACCTCAGGAGGATGTCGCTTTGAGCCAGAGCCACGGCAATAGCCCCGGCACGAGTCTAGGCCCGACAGGATCAAACCGAGCCGTCCTGATCCTGCGCCTTGCCATTCAGGACCTCTGGCATGACCGCCAGGTCTCGCTGTGCATCGCCGCGGCACTGGTCGCGGTCATTGCCCCCCTGCTGCTGCTGTTCGGACTCAAGCACGGGGTGGTCAGTCAGCTGCAACGCGAACTGCTCGACGACCCACGCAACCTTGAGATCCGCATGCTGACCAGCGGCAGCTACGACGAGGCCTGGCTAGACGAGGTGCGCGCACTGCCCGGGGTCAGCTTCGCCATCGGACAGACCCGCTCGCTCAATACCCAGGCCGACCTGCTGCGCGACCGCCAGCACTTCCTGGAGGGCACCGAGCTGATTCCCTCCGCTGCCGGTGACCCGCTGCTGGCCGATCAGGCGCGCTTTCCGGAGGGAATCGGCGTGGTCTTGAGTGAGCCCGCCGCACGCCGCCTCGGTGCCAGCGAGGGGGATCGCCTGACGCTGGCGGTCGGCCGGCGCCTGGAGGGCCAGCAGGAGCGCGGCCGCCTGGAGGTCGAGGTGACCGGGGTGCTCGAGGCGGTCCGCTTCCCGCGCCCGGCGGCCTTCGTGGATCTGCCGCTGCTGATCGAACTGGAGCGTTTCCGCGACGGCCACGCCAGCCCGCTACTCGGCGTGGAACACGGCGCCCAGCGTGGCGAGTATCCCGTGCGCTTCGCACGGGCGCGCATCTTCGCCAGCGAAGGAGAGGCGGTGGCCGGGGTCGTCGAAGCCCTGGAAGCCCGGCGCATCGAGACGGCCAGTCAGCTGGCCGAAATCGACAGCGTGCGCGCCATCAACCAGGTACTCGGGCTGATCTTCGGGGTCATCGCCATCACCGCCCTGGCCGGTTGCCTGGCCTCCATGGCTGGCGCCTTCATGGCCAACATCGACCGCAAGCGTCGCGAGTACGCCGTGCTTCGCCTGCTCGGGTTCCAGCGCCCCGCCGTGGCCGCTTTTGTGGCGGTGCAGGTGGGCCTGTTGACACTGCTGGCCTTCATCGTCGGCCTGGGGCTGTTCGCTCTCGGCTCCGCCGTGTTCAACCGCGCCCTGGCCACCAGCCACATGGCGGCCGGCGTCGTCAGCCATATCACTCCCTTCCACGCCCTTATCGCCCTGGCGCTGACCCTCGGAGTCGCCCTGCTAGTGGCGGTCATCGGCGTGGTGCGCGCCTTCGGTATCCAGCCAGCGGAGAGCCTACGTGAAGCCTGAAACGCAGCCTGCCCCCCTTCTCGCCACCCTTCTTGCCCCCCTTATTGCCCCCCTTTTCGCCCTGGGCGCCGGCCTCGGGGTCTCCCTAACCGCACACGCTCAGCCGGAGTGGGATGAACGGCTCTTCAACCCGTCCCCCCTGGAGGACGACGTGATTCTGCCGATGCCCTGCGGCGGGGCCATGGCGTTTCGCCAGATCCACGTACCGGCCGGCGAGCCCCTGGACGATTTCCCTGTGCAGGTGGGCCAGGATGGCACCGGCTGGGGCTATGTGGAGCAGACCCGGCCCGCCTTCATCTCCGGCAGCTTCAGCGACGACGATGGCGGCGCCTCGCGCCACTATCTGCTGGCCAAGTACGAGCTTACCGACCTGCAATACGAGGCCCTGACGGGCGACGAATGCCCCGCCCCCTCCAACCGCAAGCGCTTTCCTCGTGTGGACCTGAGCTGGTTCGACGCCATGCAGCTCAGCGATGCCTACAACCTGTGGCTGCGCGAACACGCCCCCGAGACGCTGCCCAGTGAAGATGGAGCACGGGGTTTCCTGCGACTGCCCACCGAGGTGGAGTGGGAGTTCGCCGCTCGCGGCGGCCTGGAGGTCAGCACGGCGGAATATCGCGACTCCCGCTATCCCATGCGTGAGGGGCTCAACGCCCACGAGTGGTTCTCGGGGGCACAGTCCTCCAACGGCCGACTCCAGCTGGCCGGGCTGCTGGCACCCAACCCGCTGGGCCTTCACGACATGCTGGGCAACGCCGCCGAGATGATGTTCGAGCCCTTCCGGCTCAACAAGCTGGACCGTCAACACGGCCAGGCCGGTGGCTTCGTGGTGCGCGGCGGCAGCTACCTGACGCCGCGGGAGGATTTGCGCACGTCCCTGCGCGGCGAAGAGCCCTACTACGCCAGCAACCCACAGCCCGACAGCGGCGCCCACACCCGAGGCCGCGCCACCGGCCTTCGCCTGGCGCTGGTAGCCCCCACCCTGACCTCCCGGGAGCGGATTGCCGCCATCGAGCAGGGCTGGTCGGCGCTGGGGCTCGGCGAAGAAGAGCTCGACGGGTCTCCCGGCACCGTGTTGCAGCTGGCAGAGCTGGCCTCAGGCGTTGAGGACGACGCCCTGCAGGAACAGCTGCAGTCCCTGGAGCGCCAGCTGCGCGCCAGCAACCAGCGCCAGGAAGAAGCCCGCAACCAGGCCATTCGCGCCAGCCTCAATCTGGGGGCCTTCCTGTGCACCAAGCTTGAGGACGACGGCGTCTTCTACGACTTCCTGGCCGATAACTACCGCCTCAACTGCGAAGGCGATGACCCGGATGCCAGCTGCGCCATGCGCCAGTCACGCCTTAACGAGCAGGAGCAGCGGCTTCAGGGGCTGAGCCGCTACTACGCCAGCAGTCTGGTGGAATCCGCCACGCTGTATGGCCGCGACCCCATCGCCCGCCAGGTGGAGGTGTTTAGCGAGATCCTCTCGCGCAACCCACAGCTACGCGAGCTGGCCCCCTACCTGCAGGCCTACTGGCAGCAACAACGCCAGTACCTGGATGACCCGCGCATCAACGCCCAGGCCTGGCTGGAAAGCTGCAAGGCCATGGCAGACCAATAACCAATAACCAATAACCAATAACCAATAACCACCAACTAAATAACCACCAACATCAACACGCAAGGGAAACCACCATGACACTGACAGTCCCCGCCCTCTTCAAGAAGCTGCTGATCGGCTCCGCGGTTGCCGGCTCGCTGCTCCTCGCCGGCTGTGCCAGCACCGGAAGCAGCATGCTGGGTGCCAACCAGAACGCTGACACTCGCCTGACCCAGGGCAGCGATGCCCAATTCTTCAGCAAATCCGGCTATCAGGCCTGCGCCGCGGGCGCCGCCGTCGGCATCGCCGGCTGCATGCTCAGCGGCGCCAGCGACCGCACCACCTGCATGGTCGCCGCCGGCATCACCGCCTGCGGCGTCGCCATGGGCGCCAACTACTACCTCGACCAGCGCCGCAGCGAGTACGCCTCCACCACGGAGCGCCTGGACGTCATGAGCCAGGAGATCCAGAAAGACACCCAGAAAGTGGCCGCACGCACCGAGACCGCCCGCCAGGTCATGGCCGACGATCGTGCGCGCATCGAACGCCTCGAACTGGAGATGGCCGAGCAGCGCGTCGACCAGGCCGCCGCCGAACGTGAGCTTGCCGGCATCGACAGCAACATCGGCATCCTGCGCCGCGACCTCGGCAACATGCAGAGCAAGGTGACCGAATACGAAAAGGTGGCAGAACTGGAGCGCCAGGAGGCCAGCCCGCAGGAATTCGACAAGATCGAGCAGGAAATCAACGTGATGAACAAGCAGGTGCTGGCCCTGCAGCAGGAAGTGGACGACCTCTACAGCATGCGTTCCGCCATTACCCTGGGCTGAGGAGGCCAGCATGATCGTTCGTATCCTTCTTGCCCTCGGCGGGCTCGCACTGCTCAGCGGCTGCGCCACCACGCCAGAGGCCTGCGACCCCAATAACCGGGACGCCAGCCTGGTGGCCAAACTCTCCTGCGACGCCGGCGGTGGCTATCGCGCTCGCATCGACGCCGGCGAGCAGCAGGTGCTGCTCGACAGGGAAGAAAATGCCCTGTTCCGCCAGATCGATCGCCAGATCGCCGAGCAGCAGCGCGCCACCCGCAGCGAGCTGCGCGTGACCAATGCCCAGCACCATGAGCTGGAGCGCGACCTTCAGGAACTGGTGGCTCGGCTACAACGCCGCAGCCATGACCAGCTCGGGCTGCAGCATCAGCTCAACGAACTGGAACGCCAGATGGATTCCGGGCCCCGCGCTTCGGACACCGAATCGGAAACCCTGGAGGAGCGCCAGACACGCCTGGAGACGCTGCAGCGGCAGGTCAACCGCCTGCAGCAGAGTCTGGGCTACACACCGTGATGCCGGGCAGCCACCGCGACGCCAGAGAGGGCCAGCATGCAGCTGATCCTGCGTGATGCCGGCCATGCCCTTGTCGACCCGCAGCAGCCAGCGCGCCGACAGGGGCTAGTCCACCGCTACTGCCCACCCAGCATTGGCAATCTCTTTGCCATTGCGCGCAAGGGCGGTGCCGGCGGCCTGGAGTGGTGGACAGAATTGCCGGGACAGCCCCGCCGGCTGGACGAGCTGACGGCGGCCGAGCAGGTGGCCCTGCAAGGGCAGCTTGCCCAGCGCCTGTTGGCGCTGGAAAACCTGATCGGCGAACTGGAGCGACGTCACGACCCCGCCGCGGCGGAGTTGCGGGAACTGCCCACGACGGCGGCACCTGACACCCTCTACTCGGTGGGGGGCGAGCCCCTGCTGATTCGCTGGGTGCCCGTCGTCCCCATCGGGGCCGCAACCCCTGCCGCGGGCGCCGCGCCGAGGCCCCCCGTGCCAACGCCACCCCCTGCAACGCGCCCGCGGCGGCGCTGGGTGATTCCTCTGCTGTTGCCGCTGCTGAGCGTGCTGGCACTGCTCGGCCTGTGGCTGGCGTTCCAGCACAGGGAGCGCTTCTCGCTGCCCTGGCCGCAGAGTCGGACTCCGGCAGAGACCGTTTCCTCTCGAGATGCCGACACGCCGCCGGCGGAATTGGTCTCTCAGCCCGTCGATGATCAGAGGAGCGGCGCGGAGCCTGTGCTGGGAACTGGCGATATCCAGGTGACCCTGCGCTGGGACAGCGCCGATGATCTGGATCTAGCCGTGATAGACCCCTACGGAGACATCGCCTTCTTCAACAGCCCCATCACCGCCTCAGGAGGGCAGCTTGACGTGGACTCCAATGCGGGCTGCACGCCCAGTTCTCAGGCCCCCGTCGAAAACGTCTTCTGGAACTCCGACAGCACGCCGGAGGGCACCTACGTGGCCACCGTCTCGTTGTTCAGCCGCTGCAGTGACGGCAGCAACCCCATTCCCTTCGAGCTCTCCATCACCCTCGAAGGAAACACCGAAACCCAGACGGGTACGGTCAGCGACCCATCCCCACGACAATCCTTCGAGTTCAGCTTCCCGCAGGGAAGCTGACTCAAGGGCCCCCAAGACCTCACCACTCAAGGAAAGAGCATGTCTCAACTGAAAAACGAACTCGCACCCGCTCTGCTGCCCGCCGTGATCAGCGCGCTGATCGTCTGCGTGCTGCGTTTCTTTACCATTCCCTGGAGCATCTGGAAGGGTGCCACCCTGCGCCTGGCCGACATGCGCAAACGTGATGAGGCCGAAGTGCTCGCCTCCAGCCGCTCGGAGTTCCCGGTATTTGACTGGCTGCGCACCGCCTGGGACGGCCTGATCTTCCTCTCCTGGTTCATCGGCGCGCTAGTGGGCCTGATGACCTTCTTCACCGTTGCCTTCAGCTTCTCCGGCTCCATTGTCGGCGGCTTCTCCGCCATGATCGGCGTCTTGATCACTACCTATTTCGCGGTGATCGCCATGTCACTGGTCAAGGAGAGCCTGATCATCATCCTGTCGATTGCGCTGAATATCGAGAAGATTTCAAGCAAAAACAAAACCTGATTTCATAAAGCGAGAAAGTCAGCAAGCACTCCCCCAAGCGCTCCAGTTGGGGGAGTGCTTGGCCATTTTTCTATAGGTGGCGGCATGCCCACAAGGCTGGGTAAATTTTCAGCAAAGAGGGAGTCACGTCAAGAAAACTGCAATTCAAAATTAAAGTTTTGACAGAAATGCCTGAAGGACTTTTTGGTCACATCTATCTTACATAACCTACCAGGGAAGAGCCGATGAAAAATAGCAGTGAAGACAACGAAAGAGATGTAGAGAAACACGAAGTCAGTGAGGCTTGGCGCAAGAAGTTCATGCTTCTGGAAGAGGCAGGTGCTGATAGCAAGTCGCTCTATCGTGTCATGAGCAGCCCGGAATTCAAGGCCCTTGGATTCCGCGACAAGCAGCGTATTAGCTTTAATGCCTGGGGCTTTGTTTTCGGACCTCTTTACTACTTCTTCAAGAAGATGTGGGGAAAAGGGGCGTTGTTGCTGGCGCTGACGTGGTTGATCAGCGCACTTCTTAGCCTCCTGGAAGTAATTTTCGGCATCAGCCTTCCCCAAATAGTATATTGGGTGCCTGGCGCCGTTATTTGCGCGCAACTGGCCAGTCATGATTACTACCGAAAGGTCGTTCATGAAGAAACCATGTGGCCGGGAATCCCCGATTTCTTCAGCAGACCACTGGGCCTTGCACTAGCTCCCATTGGTGCCTTGGCATTACTGTTTGGACTCTATTTTCTGACGCCAGAATTCTCGCAGGAGATGGAAAATCAGCAACTTGAGGATGTCAGCGGCGTCTGGTCTTCAGACTATGATAATTCAATGATCCAAATTGATTTTCGCACATCTGGGCAAAGCAATCTGACGGTCAACGGAGAGTTCATACCGGTTCGCATTGCCGAGGTAGACCAAGATAACGCTATCGTTGCTTTCAATTTGACACTGAATGGACAACAGCACACCTGGTCGCTGAGGCAAATCTTCCAGGAAAACAATTACTTTACGCTTCAGCTGACTCTTCACGACGGTAGTCGCGAACCTCTCTCTTTCGTAAGAAACCTTTGACAACACGATGAGCGCCGCAAGACGGCGCTCATCAGCACACCTCTTTTTCCTTTAAGCAGCCAGGTTGCCATAGCACTGCCGTAGGGATCATCTTCCGCTCAGTCCCGCAGAAACAGCACCTGCTGCGGCACGCGATTCGCATCAGCCAGTACCGAAATGAGTCAAGCTTGCAGACCCAGCCGATAGGCTAGAAATACCACGACACCCCCAGGCTCACCTCATGGGCATGGTCATCCCCTTCCACCCCGGTGCGCAGGTCCAGCGTCTTGCCCAGCGCCAGGCGGTGCTGCAGCAGCCATCGCGTGCGGCGCCCCGCCTCGCCCTTCAGCGCATCGGCGTGGCTGACCTGCAGGAGTGAGCGCTGGTTCACCGTCCAGTCGCTGATGAGGCCCAGCCGCGCCATGGGGGCCAGCGGGCCGGCCTGGTAGCGCTCGGTGCGCAGCTGCCCGCCCAGCAGCACGAAAGGCAGGTGCGACCCCCATTGGCGAGACTTGCCGGCCAGCAGGGTGGCGCGCCCCTCCAGGCAGCCTTGGCAATCCAGGCGGCCGCGCTCGATGCCGGCAGAGGCATGCCAGGCGCTATTTGGCAGAGCCGGCAGCGGCACGCTTCGGGCGTGCAGGTTGGTCACCTCAAACAGCTCCAGCCGCCGCAGCCGCGCCCCCTCATGGAGAAGGTCCAGCTCAACTCGCCCGATCTCCAGGGCCGAGTTCGGCATGCGGGTGGCGTTGCTGTCCAGCAGGTCGTACTGCAGCGGTCGCAGGATCAGACGGGCAGCGCCGCCCAGCGCCTCGTTGTAGACGCCTTCCACCCGCACCAGCGCCGGCGGCGTGGCCTCGTGCAGCGGCAACGGCGTGTCGGCTTGCAGCGGTTCGCTGCCCGCCGGCAGCCCCAGGCGGGCCTGCAGCAGCTGCCGCTCCTGCTCGGCCAGGCCCGGCTCGTCACCGGTCTGCTTGAGAAAGGCCGCATGGCCCAGCAGGGTATCCAGCACCGCGGCCTGCCGCTCGGGCGCCAGCGCCCGATACGCCGGGGCGCTCAGGTCCAGGGCATCGATCGCCGGCCACACGGCCCGGGCCGCGGCCTGCTCCTCGCCGGCCAGGCCATGGTAGCGCCACTCGGTTTGCAGCCGGCGCGACGGCACGTGGCGGCTGCTCTGCAGCAGCGGCTGGCCATCCACCTCGACCTCGCTGATGGCGCGCACCAGGGCCTCGGGCGAGACCCAGGGGGCACTGCCCGGCGTCAGGTCTGCCTCCACCACCAGCTCCAGAGTGCGGGCGATACGCGAGGCGCAGTTCTCGGTCAGGAACAGGTAGTCGAAATCCTGACCGATCACCTCATACAGGTGGGCCACCAGCAGCGACCGCTTGGATGCCGAGAGTGCCAGCCGGTAGTGCCAGAGGTCGCGCATCTCGCGCTCGGAATAGAGCGTGGTGTTGCGATAAAACGGCGCGCGGGAATACGTGGCCTCGTAGCCGCCGAACAGCCCCTTTGCCATGTAGGTGGCCAGCCCCTCATCGGCGGGCACGTCGGCGCCGAAGTTGAGGCTGGTATCCAGCAACCACGACAGCGTCTCGCCCTGCCCTTCCCCGGGCCGCTCCAGGTGCAGCATCAGGTGGCCAAAGAACGACGCCGGGTTGCCGAGATAGCCCGAGGCAAACATCAGCCCCGCCTCGGCGCCTTTGTGTTCCTGCTGCCACACCTGCCACTCGGGACACTCGGCGGCGGGCCACTGCTCGCCCGTCTGGCGGGTCAGCCACAGGGCACGAGCGGGAAAGCGGCAGCGGGCGTGGGGTTCGTCGTCCGACGCGGGTTGGCGCAGCGCCGCCAGGGTGGCGGCAAGCTCGGCGTCGGGGTCGAACCGGCCGTTCTCGGCCAGGAAGAAGGCGTCATCCAGCACCGCGCTGCGCGGCTCGCTGAAGACGCCGTCGCGATCGAAGTGCAGCAGGGAGAGCCACTGGGGGTGATCGGAGAGCGCGGGGGCAGCGGCCAGGCTGGCGCCGGCTTGCAGGCACAGCAACGCCGACAGCGCCACCAACAGGCGTCGCATGGCAGGATTCTCAGGCAGGGATGAAGAACAGACGCACAGGGCCGGGGATTCCCCGGCCCTGAACAGCACTTAGCTGGCGGTGCAGTCGGCAGCCGCCTGGTTCAGGCTGTTGTAGTACTGGAAGGCCTTGTCGGCGTGGGCCGCATCGGCATAGCCGGTGGCGGCGCTGGCGCCCTGCAGATCGGTGCGCAGCTGGCTGACCACCTGCTGGCTCGTCTCGGCGCTGCAGTTCATCAGGCCCAGCGCGGCGGCCAGGTGCTCGCCCTCGCCCATGGCGGTTTCCATGGCCAGCTGGTCGTAGGTCTCGTCGATAAACTGGGCGACCCGGATCTCCTCGCTGTTGCAGGTCTCCGGAGAGATGGTCGCGGAGGTCACGGCGGTGGTGCCGGAATCCCAGATCACGTTGGAGATGGCGGCGGCGGTGGTGTTGTCGTCAAAGATCATCGCGCCGATGCCACAGTGCTGCCAGGGGTTGATGTCGCCGTTGGTCGCGGCGGTGGCAGAAGCGGTGCCCAGCACCATCAGGCTACCGGCCAGAGCGGCCGCAGACAGAGTCACGATTTTCATGTGTGAATTCCCTTCGTTCCAGGTTGCCGGCCTCGTTTTTCTTGCCTACCGGGAGGGGCCAACGACTCCCGATATTCTCTTGATTAAACACTGGAAGGTCTCGCCATGATTCAGGCCGGCAAACCAGCCGGGCGGCGAGTTCAAGCTCCCTTTGAACTGGCAACAATTCTACACATTCGAATACACAGAACAAAGAAAAAACGGGCTGTGGCAGCCACGACAAAGGTCGCGATTGGGCTGCGGGCTATACCCCCAGCATCGCCCACGTGTGCTCTCGCTGCTGGGTCACGGCATCGTCCACAATGCTCAGCAGCTTCTCGTAATCCTCGGGCATCGCTTCCTGCATGCCGCTGGCGTCGAAGCGGTCGAGGGTGAGCTGGGTGTCCTCGATGACGGCTTGCAGTTCATCGATGACGTGCTGGTGGTCGTCCTGTGTCATGGTCACCTCGTTTGCAGCTGGTGGGCGCGGACATACAGGCGCTTGGCGCGTTCGATGGCCATGGCTTCGGCGTCGTCCATGATGAGGATCGGACTGGTGAAGAACTGCTCTCCCCGGCTTGCCGCCTCCAGCTGATCTTCATAGCGCTTGAGCAGGTGTTCAAGGTTCAGGCGAATCATGGTCATCTCCAACGCGAACTCGTCCTGCAGCACGGTGAGCCGATGACTCTCCTCCTCATCGTCGCAGGTCTCGATACGCCCCTTGAGGGTGGTATCGATCAGGCTTCGTGTGGCACGCAGCTTGGGGAGGACATCGCGCATCAGCTCGCGGGCATCGATCTGGTTCATGGCAATAAGCCGTATTCCTCAATCCAAAAGTAAAGAAACCGGCTCCACAAGGGAGCCGGTTCGATGGCAGTGCCAAAGGGAAGAAACCTACTCCCTAGAGGCTCAACTTTAGCCCAGCAGAGACAGCACGTTCTGCGGGATCTGGTTGGCCTGGGCCAGTACAGACGTACCTGCCTGCTGCAGGATCTGCGCGCGGGTCATGTTGGCCACTTCCACCGCGTAGTCGGCATCTTCGATGCGCGAACGGGCAGCTGCGAGGTTGGTCTCGTTGGTCTGCAGGTTGGTTATGGCGTCTTCAAAACGATTCTGAACAGCACCCAGCTCTGAGCGCAGTTCATCGACCTGCATCAGCGCATCGTCCAGTGCTTTCAATGGCTCAAGATTGGCACCCTCAGGGGCTCCAGCAATTGTGGCTTGGGTACCCCAATCAGCTACGGTGACTGCTCCGGTGTCGGCATCGATGGCGGCTGCATAGAAACCATTGGCAGCGTCGTCGTCAGCACCAGTAACCTGAACAAAATAATCGCCATTTTCATCTTCTACGACGCGGGATACCTCACCGCCAATAGCACCGCCTGAAGGAACCAAGCTGTCAGTGTCCACAGAGACAATATCAGTTGTGGTCTTTGCTTCGTAGCCAGTAGGATCAGCTGCTGGAGTAGCCAAGGTGGCCGTCGTAACAACACCGTCGTCGCCCATAGTGATGGTGTGGTAACCGTCCTCAGCAGGAGTAGTGGAGCCGGAAACTAAAGCAAACCAGTCGCCGTTTTCATCCTGACCAACGCTATCGATTGACCCGCCGGTAGGTGCAGTAAGCCCAGAAGTATCAATCGTATCGCCACCAATCCTACTAACAGTCTGCACTGCTGAAGTAAACGCTTCGGTGACGTCGAATGAGCCCAGCCCGAGAGTTTCGGCATTGATTTCGCGCAGGTTGACGCTGATGCTCTGGCCATCGTTAGCACCGACCTGAATGGTCAGCGGCCTAGCCTCATCAGACAGCACGCGTACGCCGTTAAAATCGGTTTCACGGGAGATACGATCGATCTCCTCCAGTCGCTGACCGATTTCTGCTTGAATCGAGTTGAGGTCTTCGCTGGAGTTGGTGCCGTTAGCAGCCTGAACGGTCAGCTCACGGACACGTTGCAGGTTGTCATTAACCTGATTCAGTGAACCTTCAGCGGTCTGAGCAATGGAAATACCATCGTTGGCGTTACGCTGCGCCTGCGCCAGACCGGTAATCTGCGCAGTCATACGGTTGGCGATGGCCTGACCGGCCGCATCATCCTTGGCGCTGTTGATGCGCAGGCCAGAGGAGAGACGCTCCATGGAGGTCTGCAGAGCATTCTGAGACTTGTTCAGGTTGCTCTGGCCGATCATGGAGGTGATGTTTGTATTGATCACGGACATGGTGTGATTCCTTCCAAGCTGTTGAGGGCTCCATTGGCGGGCCCGCTGCGATTGGTGTTTCAAGGCCCAGCGGGCCTGCCACAACGGCGCCGTTGGCCGTTACTCTCTATAACGGCGGGCCGCGGGAAACCTTTAGTCTTGGAGCGAAATTATTTGCGATGTTTGCCTTGACACCAGGCAACGCCAGCGTGAGTACCATGTTGTGCCTAGCGGGCAGGCCTTCAGAAAGACCCGCGCCCGGCAAGGCCGGGCGCTGGAGGTAATGCAGGGGGTGACGAACCGGGCAGCCAGCCGATTGTCCCTCGATCGCCCCGGGCTTACGAGGGCGATTACTTCGTGCGGCCCAGCTGAGCATCCAGGGCATCGAACTGTTGGGTAAGGTAGTCGCTGGTCTGGTTCATCTGGGCGATCATGGCATCCAGCTGGCCGAACTGCACCCGGTAGCGGTCGATGGTGCGCTCGATGGAGACTTCCATGCGCTCATAGCGGTCGTTCAGGCTGGTAACCCGCCCTTCGGCGCTGGTGATCGAGCGCTTGACGACGCCGTTATCGTCCAGCAGCTGGCCCAGGGTGGTGGTCAGCTGCCCTGCCAGGCCGCCCTTGCTGTCGGCGCCGGCGAAAAACTCGCCCAGGGCTTCCATATTGCCGCTGGTCAGCTCGTTGAGCTTGGCATCGTCGAGCTTCAGGGTGCCGTCGCGCTGCAGGCTGATGCCCACCTGGTTGAGCATGCGCAGCTCGCCTTCACCCACACCGCCGGAGAGCACGCTGCGCATGCGCGATTCGATGGTGCGCACGGCGCTGTCGCCGTTGAGTTCACCGGCCTGGCCGGTTTCGGCGTTGAAGGCGGTGAGCTTGCCGGTGGTGCCCTTCATCTCGTTGAAGGCTTTTATAAAGCCCTGCACCGCCTCGCGGGCCTTGAGGGTGTCCTGCTCCACCCGCATGGTCTGGGATTGGCCCGCGATCGTGGTCTGCTCCAGGTTAAGCGTTACGCCCTGGATGGCGCCCTCCACCTGATTGGTGGCGCTGGTGATGTCGATGCCGTTGACGCTGAGGTTGGCATCCTGCCCCGCCTGGGTGATCACCACGTTGCTGCCGGCTTCGGCCGTGTTATCGGCGTTGATGGCCGCCTGGGCATCCGCGCCGAGAATATCGAAGAAGTTGCTGGAGGCGATGGCGGCCTCGGCACCGGTCTCGGTGCTGTTCAGCGCCAGGCGGTAGCCGCTGCCGTCGTTGACGATGGAGGCGCTGACGCCGCTGTCGTTCTCGGCGTTGATGGCATCGCGGATATCTTCCAGCGTGCTGCCAGCGGTGATAGCAACGTTCACCTTGATGTTCTGCGCCGGCTCCTGATCATCCAGGCCGGCGAAGGTCAGCTCTAGCGTGGTATCGGCATCGACGATGGCGGTGTCGGCCGCCGCCACGCGCTGGGTGGCCAGGGTGCCGGCGCGGGCCAGCTGGCTGACTTCGACGCTGAAACTGCCGGGCTGGGCCGCCTTGCTGGCCGTGGCGGTGAAGGCCTCGCCGCGCACGTTGGTCGAGAGGCTCTGGTAGAGCGAGGCGTCGTTGAGCTTGGCCACGCTGTCCTGGAACTTGGTGAGCGATGACTGCAGCTGGCCGTAGGCGGAGATCTTCGCCTGCTGCTGCGCCTTCTGCGCTTCCAGGGGGGCCAGCTTGCCGCGCTCCGCATCGCGCAGCTGATCGAGCAGACCGGTCAGGTCCAGGCCGGAGCCGACGCCGAGAGCCGTGATGGTGGACATGGAAACTCCTCACTTCGTGCGCGACGCACGGATGCCAATCATAGTTGTATGCAGCTATCGGCCGCTTGGCGGAGAACTTTAGCCGATGAGGCGTCTCACTGGAGTGACAAGGCCGTCCATTCGCGGCGCTGGGGCCACTCGGCCAGCCAGCTCGGCAGCGCGTCGGCGGGCATGGGGCGTGCAATCCCGTAGCCCTGAGCCAGGCGGCAGCCCAGCCCGAGCAGTGCGTTGGCATGCTCGACACTTTCCACGCCCTCGGCCAGCAGTTCGCGGCCGAAGCGCCTGGCCATGTAGATGACGCTCTCGACAATGGCGCGATCGCTTTCGTCGCTGAGCATATCGCGCACGAAACTCTTGTCGACCTTGATCAGATCGACGGGAAGCTGTCGCAGGTAGGTGAGCGAGGAGAAGCCAGTGCCGAAGTCGTCGATGGCGACCTGCACCCCCATGGCCTGGCAGTGGGAGATCACCGCGATGGCGGCGGCGGTGTCGTGCATGGCGGCGGTTTCCACCACCTCGATCTTGAGCCGCGAGGGCAGCATCGAAGGCATGGCGGCCAGCAGCCCCGACAGACGCGTCACGAAGTCCGGCGAAAGCAGATGCGACGGGCTGATGTTCACGCTCACCGGCAGGCTGCCGCTCACCTCGCTCCAGCACGCCAGCTGCTCCAGCGCCGTCTTGAGCACCCACTCTCCCAGCACGGATTCCAGCCAGGTGCCCTCGATCACCGGCAGGAAATCGGCAGGCGCCAGCAATCCCTTCTCGGGGTGTTGCCAACGCACCAGCGCCTCGAAGCCGACCACCCGGGCCGTGGCCATATCGACCTGGGGTTGATAATGCAGGCAGAGCTCGTCACCCACGATGGCCTGTTCGACGCGCCGGCGCTGGGTCTGACAATGCCGCAGCTGGCGGTCCTGGCCGGGATCGAATCGCGTCAGGGTATTGCGTCCGTTCTGCTTGGCGCGGTACATCGCCTGCTGCGCATGGCGCAGCAGCACATCGGCTTCGACCTCGTCGTCGGGGAAGCCGGCAACGCCGAGGCTGGCCGAAATCACCAGTGAATGGCCACCCAGCCTGAAGGGCCTGCGGATAGTCTCGAGCAGCTGCTCGAACACGGTGACGTCGGCGATATCGTGCATCAGCAACACGAATTCGTCACCGCCCGTGCGCACGACCAGATCCTCAAGGCCGAGCTGCCCGTCGAGGCGCTGAGCGAGTGCCACCATCAGCCGGTCAGCCAGCGTATTCCCCATGTGCTCGTTGACGCGTTTGAAATGATCCACATCCAGGGCGCAGACCGTCAGCGTGCCGTTGCGGCGGCTGGCCAGGGTCACGGCGTCTTCGAGCAGGCGGTTCAGCTGGGCGCGGCGCGACATGCCCCGGTATTCATCGATATAACGGGGCGCCTCAGGCAGTAGCGCCTCGGTCACGATGGCAGCGCCGAGCGTGTCGCGCGCTGCCGAATCGAGCCCCACCCGATTGCGGCCGGCGTGCTTGGCGCGATAGAGCGCCCCGTCGACGCGCAGCAGCAGATCGCGTGCGCTATCGCCGTCCTTGAAGCCGACCAGGCCGATGCTGATGGTCACACCTGGTCCGGGCATGTCGGCATCCTCGACGTCGGCGCGCAGCCGCTCGGCAAGCTGGCAGGCGCCCTGCAATGGCGTGTCGGGCAGCAGCAGAGTGAACTCATCGCCACCCCAGCGCGCCAGCAGGTCGGTCTTGCGCAGTCGCTTCTGCACCAGGTGCGTGAGAGTGTGAAGCACCGCGTCTCCGACATCGTGGCCATGGTTGTCGTTGACCGCCTTGAAGTGGTCGATATCGAAAAGCATCATCGACAGCTCGCCACCTCTGGCCTGCGCGCTCCTGACCAGGCTGATCAGGGCGCGATCGAAGGTGCGGCGGTTGGCGGCACCGGTCAGGTGGTCGCGGCTCGCCTCTCGGGTCAGCGTCTGCTCGATGCGCTTGCGCTCGGCGATGTCATGAAACACCGAGACGTAGTGCCTCACCTCACTGTCGTCCCCTATCACCGCCGTGATGGACTGCCACACCGGGTAGACCTCGCCCCGCTTGTTACGATTCCAGATCTCGCCCTGCCAGTGACCGTGTTTGTTTAGCGCCTCCCATAGCCGCGCATAGAATTCAGGCCCGTGACGGCCAGACCTGAAAAGCCGCGGGGTCTCGCCCAGCACATCACCGGGACTGAACCCGGTGATGCGAGTGAACGCCCGATTGACTCGCTGAATACGCAGGCGAGCATCGGTGATGATAGTGGCTTGTCCGGTCTCGAAAGCGGTTGCCATCAAGCGCAGCTGTTCCCTGTGGCTCATGGTCTCGATAGCGCCCTGCAGGCCGCCTGCCTGCTCCATCCTTGACCATTGCCTCCCCTGCCGGCCCGGTCTTTCCTTTCCCATCACCTGGTTCCTTGTGAGAACAACCCTGGCCCGCTACGGGCTCACCCCCGGCAGCATGTACAACGTTGCTGCCCATATCGACTAGGAAGCTAATGCCATCATGCTGAACAGAGTAATTATTTTTGCTCAATCAGGCGATATGGTTGATTCACATCAACAAACCCAGCGACATCTTGTACAACTCTTGCACAGGCTCTTCTGGTCATCATCGGCGAGGCACCCAGGCGTCATGTCCAACGCGATGACGGGCCACGGATGGCCTCACCTCCGGCGCCCTGACCGATAGTGAGACGAGAGGAGCCATCTACAGGAGGTAGCGCCTGACAAAGGTCTCGGCCTCCACCGGCCTCCCGGTGAGATAGCCCTGGATCAGGGTGACCGGGTAACGAGCCAGGGCGTCGAGCTGTTCCTGGGTTTCCACCCCTTCCGCCACCACGCGCAGGCCCAGCTCCTGGGCCAGGCCGGTGACGGCGGCGATGATGGCCGCGCTGCCGCGGCGTTCGCTTTCGTCGCCGGTGAGACGCTGCACGAAGCGGCGGTCCACCTTGAGGGTGGTCAGCGGCAGGTCCTGCAGGTAGCTGAGCGATGAGTAGCCGGTGCCGAAGTCATCGATGGCGATGCGGCAGCCCAGCTCGCGCAGCGCCCCGAGCACCGCCACGGCTTCCTGCTGGCGGTCGAGCAGCACGCTCTCGGTGAGCTCGAAGCCGATCTGCCCCGGCGGTAGCGAGAAGTCCTCGAACAGCTGGCGAATCTGCTCCACCAGGCCGCGCTGCCAGAACTGGCTGGCGGAGAGGTTGACGGCCACCCGGGGCGGGTTGAGCCCGGCCTTTAGCCACTCGCTGAGCTGCTCGGCCACCTGCTCCATCACCCGGTGCCCCAGCGGAATGATCAGCCCCGAGCGTTCGGCCATGGGGATAAAGGTGGCCGGCGAAACGCTGCCGAACTCGGGATGTTCCCAGCGCACCAGCGCCTCGGCGCCCTCCACCTCGCCGCTGTCTCGCGATATCAGCGGCTGATAGTGAACGGCCAGCCCCTCGCCGCTTTCCACGGTGTCGCGCAGGGCGCTCTCCAGCGCCAGCAGGCAGCTGTCGTGGTCGTTCATCTCGGCGCGGAACAGGCGGTAGGTGTTGCGCCCTTCGCGCTTGGCCCGATACATGGCGGTATCGGCGCTGCGCACCAGGGTATCGGCCGTGGTGCCATCTTCCGGGTAGAGGCTGATGCCGAGGCTGCAGCCCATGCGGAAGGTGTTGCCGAGCACCTCGAAGGGCCGGCTGATGGCGTCGATCAGCCGGCGTGCCACCCGGGTCACCTCTTCTATGCCGTCCAGCTCCGGCAGCAGGGCGAGGAACTCGTCGCCACCCAGGCGGGCCAGGGTATCGTCCTCGCGCAGCCTCGCCTGCAGCCGCTGGGCCACCTGCAGCAGCAGCTCGTCGCCCACGGCGTGGCCGAGGGTGTCGTTGACCTGCTTGAAGTGGTCCAGATCGATAAAGATGACCGCCAGCCGCTGCTGCTGGCGGTGGGCATGGCGGATGGCCAGCCCCAGACGGTCTTCCAGCAGGCGGCGGTTGGGCAGGCGGGTCAGCGCATCGTAGTAGGCCAGCCGACGCACGCGCTCTTCGTTCTCGCGGACCAGGGTGATATCGGTGAACAGCGCCGCGTAGTGGGTCACCCTGTCGTTGTCATCGGTAATGGCGGTGATGGTCAGCCGCTCCAGGTAGAGCGCGCCGCCCTTGCGGCGGTTCCAGACCTCGCCGCGCCAGTAGCGATGGAGATCGAGCTCGTGCCACATGCAGCGATAGAACACGGCGTCGTGGCGCCCGGAGGAGAGCAGCGAGGGCGTGCGGCCGATGGCCTCCTCTTCGCTGTAGCCGGTGACCTGGCAGAAGGCTGGATTGACATATTCGATCACGCCATGGTGGTCGGTGAGGATAATGCCTTCCAGCGAGGCATCGATGACCCGCTCGGCCATCTGCAGGTTCTTTCGCGAGAGCGCCAGGGCCTTGTCGCGCTGCTCCAGGGCGCGGCGAAGGTCTTCCACATAGAGCCGCTCGGCGCCGGCCAGCATGTCGCGAAAGCCCAGCAGCCCGACCACCTGGCCGCCGGCGTCGACCACGGCCAGGTGGCGCAGGCGCAGGTCGATCAGCCTGTCACGGGCGTGAATCAGGGTGTCTTCCTGAGCCACCGTGATCAGCGGGCGGCTGGCCAGCGGCCCCACCGGGGTGTTGCCCGGGTAGCGGGCGATAAAGCGGACCATGTCGCGCTCGGTGATGATGCCCAGCTCGCCGGCACCGTTGGCTTCCACCACGGCGGCGTCGCCGTGCTGACGCATGGCCACGGCGGCCTCGGCCAACAGCAGGTGGCCGGGCAGAACCAGCGGGCAGTGGCTCAGCACGCTGCTGACCTCGCGCAGGCGCAGGTAGGGCTCGATGCCCTGGTTCACGGCGAGATCGGTCTGGGTCACCATGCCCAGCGGCTCGCCGGCATCGCCTACCACCAGCAGATGGCGGCGGCTGTCGACATCGAGCGCCAGCATGGCTTCGCCCACCGGGGTGCGGCGATGCAGGCTGCTCACCGGTGAGCTCATC
Organism: Pseudomonadota bacterium; assembly: GCA_051751685.1. GTDB lineage: Bacteria > Pseudomonadota > Gammaproteobacteria > Pseudomonadales > Halomonadaceae > Halomonas. Next base: position 69,286 of record JBNJLE010000010.1, read on the forward strand.
ACCTCGGCGATGGGGCGCTGCATGGCCGCCAGATCGGAAAAATCCACGGCCAGGGCGTCGCGTTCCGTCCAGATGCCCACGGGCTTGCCCGCCTGCATCACCAGGATAGAGCTGCAGCGCCGCTCTGCCATACGGCTGGCGGCTTCGCTCAGCAGCGTGGTCGGGTCGCAGGTCAACAGCGCGGCGTGCATGATGCGCTCGATGGGAAGTTCCTGGCTCATGGGGTCACAGCGCTCGAGTCGGCGGGAAGCATTAGAAAAACATGGCAGTATAGAGAAGGAATCCGCCGCCGGACTTGATGCGTATCAATTCTGGCGGATTGCCTAAAGCGAAAGCGCTCGCCATACCGTTGGCGGGGCTTTCGCCGGCTGCCCGGGCAGGCAGCGAGTTGGTGCGGTACCCAAGCCAAACCACAGCCGTGCTACCCTCTTCGACCAAATTCCAAAGCGGCAGGGCGCACCCCATGAAACACCACCGGGCACGGGGCTGTCCCCGCCGTGGCAAGCGTCTGCGGAGCATCACGGCCCTGGGGCTATGGTGCCTGCTGGCCTCTCTGGCGCTGGTGATGCCCTTGGGCCAGGCCCAGGATGCTCGAGCCGAGCCGGTGCCGACGTTGACCCTGGGGGTCTTTGCCTACCGCCCCGAGGCGGTGATGATCGAGATGTGGCAGCCGCTGGTGGACTACTTCAATGAACAACTGGACGGTGAGCTCGAGGTGCAGCTTCGCGCGCTGACACAGCCCGATATGCAGGCGGCACTGGACGACAGCGAGCTCGATCTGATCTTTACCAACCCCGCCCACTATATCGAACTGCGCACCCGCAACCAGCTCTCTGGTGCCTTGGCCACTCAGGTGTCGCTGCAGCACGGGCAGCCCACTGAGCACCTGGGCGGCGTGGTCATCCGGCGCCACGATGCCGAGGGACCCGATACCCTGGAGGCCCTGCCCGACTACTCCATCGCCGTCGTCGGCCGGCAGTTTCTGGGCGGCTACGCGGTGCCGGTTGGCGAGCTGAAGCGTCTGGGTATTGCCCCCCATCACCTGACCCTTATGGAAACCGGCGGCAGCCACGATGCGGTGATCGACGCCGTACGCGCGGGGCGCGCCGATGTCGGCTTGATTCGCACCGGGGTGCTGGAGGCCAAGCTGCGGGACGGCTCGCTCCCGCCCGGAGAGATCAGCGTGGTGGCACCGCGCCACTTTCCCGGCTTCCCCTTCGCCACCTCGACTCGTCTCTATCCGGAGTGGGCTTTCGTGGCTCACTGGAGCCTGCCGCGCGACATCAGCAAGCGCATCGCGGCACTGCTGTTCGATCTCTCGCCCACTCATCCCGCAGCCCGCACCGCGGGCATCCATGGCTTCACCATTCCCGCCGACTACGCCAGCGTCGAGGAGCTGATGGTCTCTCTGCGCCTGCCGCCCTTCGACCACGCCCCCGCGTTTGTCTGGTCGGATGTGTGGCAGCGCTACTGGGCGGCCATTGTCATCGGACTGAGCCTGGCCGGCGTGATTCTGCTGCTGCTGGTGATTATCACGCTGGGATATCGGCGTCAGCGCCGCCTCAAGAAAGCATCGGGGGAACTTGCCACCCGTCTGGCGTGGATCATCCGGGGCACGCGTGCCGGCACCTGGGAGTGGAACGCCGTGACCGGCGAGAACCGCTGCAATCGCCGCTGGGCCGAAATGCTGGGCTACTCCCTCAAGGCACTGGAGCCGATTACGCGCGATACCTGGCTATCACTGATTCACCCGGACGATGTCCTGCGCGCCAACCAGGCACTGCAGCGTCACCTGAGCGGCGACACGCCCTACTACAGCTGCGAGCTGCGCATGCGCCACCGCGATGGCCACTGGGTATGGATCTATGACCGAGGCCAATTGCAGACCCGCACCCCGGCGGGCGCACCGGAGTGGGTGGTGGGCACCCATATCGACGTGACTGATCGACACCGCCTGATCGAGACGCAGCAGGCGTGGATTCAGCGCTTCCAGGAGTTCTCGGACAACGTTCCCGGCGTGCTTTTCCAGTTCCGTCTGCGCTCGGATGGCAGCTCACACTTCCCCTTCGCCTCACCGCGGCTGTTCGAGATCTACGGGTGCCAACCCGAGGAGGTCATGGAAGACGCTTTGCCTGTCTTTCAGGTCATCCACCCCGATGATCTGGCCGCGGTCGAGCGCAGTATCCACGTCTCCGCGGCGACGTTGTCACCCTGGCGGGCTTCCTACCGGGTCGAGCATCCCCGCGATGGCCAGCGATGGCTAGAGGGTAGCGCCACCCCCTCGCGCCAGGAGGATGGCTGCATCATCTGGCACGGCTATATCCGCGACATTACCGAGCTCAAACAGCACGAGCAGGAGCTGGAGTTTATCGCCTACCACGATCCGCTGACCGGCATCCCCAATCGCCGGCTGCTGAGCGACCGTATGAGCCAGGCCATTGCCCATGCTTTGCGCAGCGGCGAAACGCTGGCCATCTGCATGCTGGATCTGGATAACTTCAAGCCGATCAATGATAGCTACGGCCATGCGGCCGGCGACCGAGTGCTGATCGAGATCGCTCGCCGGCTGAGCGGGCTACTCCGCACCGAAGATAGCGTGGCCCGCCTGGGCGGGGACGAGTTCGTGCTGCTGTTGCGCAACCCGGATGGCGACACGGTCTTCCAGCGGGTGCTGGAGGCGCTGCGCGACCCCATCGGCCTGGGCGCAGCCGAGGTCAGCGTCACCGGCAGCCTGGGTGTGGCCATGCTGGATAATGCCGCCCCCTGCGACGGCGACCAGCTGCTGCGGCTGGCCGACCAGGCGGCCTACCAGGCGAAATCGGCCGGACGCGACGGCTACCACATCGCCACCCGCCCGGTCGCCACCCGCCCGACGGCCACGACCGAATGGAGCGCTGGGCCCTGAACTCGGGTTCAAGGGTCCAGAGGAGGGAAGACCTCGAGGCGGAAAGCATTCCCGCTCGGTGCTATCTATTTGTGCCATTGAGCCTATGCTGATGCCCGCTTCTGGTGCAGCATGATAGCCACTATTGTTCAGCCGGTCAGCCGCTGACAACGTCCCTCAAGGCCACCTTCCCACGGCCGATCATTATTACAGACGACGCCAACCCGGAGTCGAACACCTTTCGTGACTAACATGCCGAACGTTAACCAGGACCTGCAGCGCCAGGACCTGCAGAACACGAACATGAAGCCCCATGAGTTCGAGCAGGTCACCCGCCATCTGCTGCAGTCGGAGAAGATGGCGGCGATCGGCCAGCTTGCCGCGGGTGTCGCCCATGAGATCAACAATCCCATCGGGTATGTGGTCTCCAACCTGCGCACGCTGGTCGGCTATGTTGATGCCATGCTCAAGATCATCGACCGGGCGGAGCATGCCGACAGCCTGGAGGAACTTAGGGCGATGAAGCAGCGCCTGGATTACGGCTATATTCGCGAGGATGTGCTTGCCCTGCTCGGTGAGTCCGAGGAGGGCATTGAGCGCGTAAAGGTCATCATCTCTGCCCTCAAGGACTTCTCCCACGTCGACGAAGACACCTTTCTTGTCGCCGACCTTCATCACTGCCTCGACACCACCCTTCAGTTGATGAACAACGAGCTGAAGTATCGCGCCGACGTCGTCAGGGCGTATGGAGAACTGCCGCCCATCGAGTGCATGCCCTCCCAGATCAATCAGGTCGTGCTGAATCTCTTGACCAACGCCGTCCACGCCCTGGGTGCCGGTGGGCAAATCAGCGTGCGGACCGGCCACGACAGCGTACAGGCCTGGTTCGAGGTGGAAGACAACGGCAAGGGCATACCCGCCGAGCACCTGCCGCGCCTGTTCGAGCCCTTCTTCACGACCAAGCCGGTGGGCGAAGGCACCGGCCTGGGTCTGGCGCTCTCCTACCGGATCGTCGAAAAGCACGCCGGGTGGATCGAGGTGGACAGCCAGCCCGGCCGTGGCAGCCGTTTTCGGGTCTGGCTGCCGCTGGAGCAGATTGCCCACCCGGCCGCCACCCCGCCAGCGGGGGACGCATGATATCAACCGCCATGGCCGCGCCCTCCTCGCGCCCCTGCGTGCTGCTGGTCGATGACGAGCCCCTGGTGCTGCGAGCGCTGGCCCGCTGCCTGCGCCCGCTTGGGCTGACGCTGCTGACCGCAGAGAACGGCGAACAGGCCCTGGAGCATCTGGCCAACGCACCGGTCGACCTGGTGCTGACCGACTCGATGATGCCCGGCATGGATGGTGCCGAACTGCTCCGCCAGGTGCAGGAGCGCTACCCACACTGCCTGCGCATGATGCTCACCGGCCAGGCCGACCTCGGCGCCACCATCCGCGCCATCAACGAGGGCCACCTTTACCGCTATATCGCCAAGCCCTGGCACGACGATGAACTTCGCCAGGTGCTGGAGCAGGCGCTTGCCCATCAGCAGACGGAACGCGAGCGGCTGCGGCTGGAACGCCTCACCCTGGTCCAGAACCGCGAGCTGGCCGATCTCAACGCCACCCTGGAAGAGCGGGTCGAGGCGCGCACCGAGGAGTTGCGCGAGGTCGCCGACATGCTCGATCTGGCCTATGCCGAGCTCAAGGGCAGCTATGTGACGGCGACCCGGGTCTTCTCGCGGCTGATCACGCTGCGCCTGCCCAGAACGCTACAGACCAATGCCCAGGTCATCGACCTGCTCAAGGCCTACGCCGAGGCCCACGGCTTCGATGACGAATTCACCCGCCATCTGACCATGGCCGGCGCGCTCTATAACCTTGGAAAGCTGGGCTGGGAGGATCGCCAGCTCACCACCCCCTCGGAGGGACTGTTCGCAGCTGACCGTGAGGCCTACCAGCGTTACCCCGTCACCGGCGAGACTCTGCTGATGGCGCTCGACACCCTCGACGACACCGCACGCATCATTCGCCACCATCGTGAGCGCTGGAACGGCAGCGGCTACCCGGACCACCTCAAGGGCGAAGAGATTCCCGTCGGTGCCAGGCTGCTGGCGCTGGCCGTTGACTTCATTGAGCTGCAGCGCGGGATGATTCTGCCGCGACACGTGTCTCGCGATGACGCACTGGCACTGCTGCAGCGCCTGGCCGGGCGAGTCTACGACCCCGAGCTGTGCCAGACCTTTGTGACACTGTGCATCGAGCAGGCGCCCGATCTCGGCCTGAGGGGCCAGGACGTGCTGGCGGTGGGCACGCTCGGCCTTGAGGCTGGCATGGTGCTCGCGCGCGACCTGCACAGCGAGACCGGCATGCTGCTGCTCAATGAGGGCAAGGAGTTGACGGCGCGTCTCATCGAGCGACTCATGAACTTCGAAGCCATGGAGAAGACCCGCTTTCAGCTGGTCGTCCACCGCTCCCAGGGTGGCCCGGCGTGATGCTGCGCCGCTACCTGCCGATACTGGTGGCCGTGGCATTGCTGTGGGGGGGCATCCTGGTGCTGTCGGATCTCGCCACGCACTCCTTGTTCAAGTCCCATGCGGTGGCGTTGGTGAGCACGCGGGGCGGTCTGCTGCTGCTGGTCGGTGGCCTGTTGCTGAGCCTGATGCTGACAGTGAGCACCGCGCTGTTCCTGCGCGGCGAGCAGCGTCGCCGCTCGTTGCTTCAACAGCACCATACGCTCAAGGAGGTGCTCGACCAGCGCGATCAGTTCTTTACCCTCTCGCTGGACCTGATCTGCCGAGTCTCACCCGAGGGACAGTTTCTGCAGGTGAACTCAGGCTTTTACTCACTGCTGGGCTACACCGAGGAGCAGCTGGTCGGGCAGCCCTATACGCGGCTGGTGGCCAGCGACGACTGCCCCGCCATCGAGGCTGGCCTGCAGCAGTTGGCCAGCGGGCAGGCCGTGCGCGACCTGGTGGTTCGGCTGGTGGATACCCGCGGCCAGCACCACTGGGTGGAGATCAATGCCGCGCTGGGCAGTGAACCCGCCATCTACGTGGTGGCCCGGGATATCAATGCACGCCGGCAGAGCGAGCTGATCCTTCGACGCCATGAGCAGTTCTTCACCATCGTCGGCGAGACGGCCAGGGTAGGCGGCTGGTACGTTCGACTGCCTGACGGGCTGCCGACGTGGTCCGATGAGATCTGCGCGCTCCACGACGAAGCCCCCGGTTTCCAGCCCACCCTGGACGAGGCCATCGCGTTCTACCATCCCGAGGACCGGGCTCGCATTTTCGAGGACTTCTCGGCGTGCGCAAACCACGGCATCCCGTTCGATGCGGAATACGGCATTACCACCTCTCAGGGCCGTGAGATGCGAGTTCGGGTGGTCGCCAACGCCCTGCGCGATGAGCACGACAGGATCATCGAGGTGCAGGGTTCTACCCAGGACATCACCGAGCAGACAGCGCTGCACCGCGAGGTCGCGGGCCTGGCCAAACGCCTCAGCGTCACCCTCGAGAGCATGACCGATGGCTTCTTCATTCTCGACGCCACCTGGCGCTTTGGGTACGCCAACTCCGAAGCAGAACGACTTTTACAGCGCGACACAGGCAGCCTGATCGGCCAGCACGTCTGGACCGCCTTCCCCGAGGCCAGGGGTTCCCGGTTCCAGCAGGAGTATGAGCGCGCGGTGGCCGAGCAGTCCTCGGCTCACTTCGAAGCCTTTACCCCGCAACTACAGCTCTGGGTGGAAGTGCACGCCTACCCGTCGAACGAGGGCCTGGCGGTTTATTTTCGCGACATCAGCCAGCGCCGCGATACCGACCGACAGCTGCGTCTGCTGGAGAGCAGCGTGACCGCGAGCATCAACGGCGTGGTGATCTGCGATGCCCGGCTGCCTGATATGCCCATCGTCTATGTGAACCCGGCGTTCGAGAAGATCACCGGCTACCATCGCGACGACGTGATCGGCCACAACTGCCGTTTGCTGCAAGGTGAACAGACCGACCCCCAGGCACGGCAACGGCTGACCCTAGCGATTGCTCGCCGGGAAAATGTTCACCTGGTGATAAAGAACTATCGCCGCGATGGCTCCACCTTCTGGAATGAGCTCTATATCTCGGCGGTTCGCGACAGCGATGGAGTGGTCACCCACTTCATCGGCGTGCAGAACGATATCTCGGCCCAGAAGGATTACGAGACCCAGTTGTCTCACCACGCCAGCCATGACGCCCTGACCGGATTGCCCAATCGCACCCTGCTCGAGGAGCGGCTTCAGCAGGGCTGCCGGATCACTCAGCGGGATCAACGCTTGCTCGCGGTGCTGTTCGTTGACCTGGACGGCTTCAAACCCATCAATGACACCCTGGGGCACGAGGCAGGCGACCAGATTCTTCGCGAGGTGGCCGGCCGGCTGACAACACAGCTTCGCGCCGCCGATACCGTAGCCCGCTTCGGGGGGGATGAGTTCGTGGTAGTGCTGCCCGACCTTGACCACGAACGCGACGTGCCACCCGTGGTAGAACGCCTGCTCTCGAGCCTCTCGTCGCCCTATGCCGTCGAGCACCACGAGCTGCGTATCACCGCCAGCATCGGCATCAGCATCAACGATGGCTCCATCGCACGCCCCATGCAGCTGATCCAGCGAGCCGACCTGGCGATGTACCAGGCCAAGCGCCAAGGCCGCAATACCTTTCATTGGTTCACTCACGACCTCGACCACCAGGTAAGCGAGCGGGTCAGCCTGCGTAACGCCCTACAGCGCGCCATCGAAGAGCAGCAGTTCGAGCTTTACTATCAGCCACAGGTGCATGCCCCCAGCGGCCGGGTGATCGGGCTCGAAGCGCTGGTGCGCTGGAAGCACCCGGAGCGCGGTTATATCTCGCCCCTGGAATTCATCGGCCTCGCCGAAGATACCGGACAGATCATTCCCATCAGCGACTGGGTGCTGAGTACCGCCTGCCGCGATGCCATGCACCTCAATGCGCTGGGACTCGGCTCGCTGTGCATGGCGGTCAACATCTCACCCATGCAGTTTCAGCGACCCGGCTTCATCGGTGGCGTGGCCAAGGTGCTGGAAGAGAGCGGGCTGTCTCCCTCGCTGCTCGAGCTCGAACTGACCGAAGGCGTGCTGATGGACAGCACCGAGCGGGTGATCGAGACCCTTCAGACACTTCGCGAGCACGGCGTCCGAGTTGCCATCGACGACTTTGGCACCGGCTTCTCCAGCCTCAGCTATCTCAAGCACCTGCCCATCAGCAAGATCAAGGTCGACCGCTCCTTTGTCCGCGATGTGATCAGCGATCACCGCGATGCCGCCATCATCGAGGGGGTGGTAACCATGGCGGGCAAGCTGCGACTGGATGTGGTCATCGAAGGCGTCGAAACCCCGGCGCAGTATGCCTACCTGCGCAAGCAACTCTGCGACACCTTCCAGGGGTATCTCTTTGCGCGACCAATGCCGCTGGACAGCCTGATCCCCTTTCTGAAGGAGTACCACCTCCGCCATACCCTGGATCAGCCGCGTGGGGAGGACCATGACGTCCAGACCCTGCTGCTGCTGGATGATGAGCCCAACATCTTGCGTGCCCTGACCCGCATCCTGCGCCCGGCCGGCTATCGCATCCTGACGGCGACCCGGACCGGCGAGGCCTTCGAGCTGCTGGCTGGCGAGGAGATCCAGGTGATCATCAGTGATCAGCGCATGCCCGAGATGAGCGGAACCGAGTTTCTGCGTCACGTCACCGAGCTTTACCCGGACGCCATTCAGATCATGCTCTCGGGTTACACCGACCTCAGAACGGTGACCGAAGCCATCAACGAAGGCGCCATCTACAAGTTCCTGACAAAACCGTGGGATGACGATGAACTTCGCCTCGTGGTTAGCCAGGCCTTTCGCCAGGCCGCCATTCGTCGCAACAAGCGCGACAAGTGACAGGCAATGAATTTGACCTGGATCACCCAAACCATCCTCACGACTCCGGCGCCCTAAAGGGAAAAGGCGCATCGCCGATATTGCTTTGAGACAGGCGGCCGGTGTCGGTAAGCCTGCCATCTGATACCTGAAGCCACGGCCCGACTCGGAGTCTTTCCATGACGCATCTCTTGCACCGCATCCCCATGGGCAGGAAGTTTTTGCTCACTCTGCTGCTGCCGCTGCTGGCCCTGGCCTGGTTCGCAGGCAGCGGTATCGTCGAGCGCCAACGACTGGCCGCCAACATGGTCGAGCTCGAAAGCCTGACGGTGCTTGCCCAGCATGGAGGCAACCTGGTGCACGAGATGCAGCGTGAGCGTGGCATGACCGCAGGCTACCTGGGCAGCCAGGGCAGTCAGTTCGGTAACCGCCTTGCGGCCCAGCGTATACAGTCCGACCAGCAAATTGCTGACCTGCGGAATTACCTGAGCAGCACAAAGGTCCAGTTGGATGAGCTTATGCAAACCCGCCTTGACCGGGTTCATCAACTCCTGTCGAGCCATCAAAGCCTCCGCCAGCGTGTGGATAGCCTGGGCATCGACGTCGCAGAGGCGATTGGCCACTACACCCGCCTGAACGAGGAGCTCATCACCATGGTCGCGCGCATGACACAGCGCACCGATGCCGCCAGCATTACTCGCGGGCTTTCTGCCTACTACACCCTGCTGGAAGCCAAGGAACTGGCCGGCATCGAGCGCGCCGTACTCGCCAACGCCTTTAGCGCCAATATAATGCGCACCGCCGCCTATCAGCAGCTGCTGTCGTTGATTGGCGAGGAAGCCGCGTTCCTCAAAGCCTTCGACGGCCTGGCAGACCAGGCCCTTCGCGAACAACTGGCGGGTGCCCTGAGCGGGCCAGAGATCGAGCGACTGGCGCCATTGCGCCAGATCGCGGTGGATCAAGGGGTCACGGGGATGTTCGACGTCGACCCCCAGCAGTGGTTCGACTGGCAGACGGTCAAGATCGAGCGCCTGCGTAACGTCGAGAACTTCGCTGCTGACCAGGTCGCCACTGCCGCGGCCAGCTTGCGCGGTGAGGCGCGTCAGGAACTGGTGATTTATGCCGTGATCACCGCTCTGGCCATCGTTCTTGCCATGCTGTTTGCCTTCTTTGTGGTACGCAGCCTGGTCCGTTCATTACGTCTTGCCCTCGAGGACATCGAAAGCCGCGGCGGCGACCTCACTCGCCGGCTGCCCGTGCTTGGCACCGACGAGATCAACCGTCTCTACCAGGCATTCAACGTCTCTACCGATGCTTCCGAGCAGCTGCTGGCCAATATCCGCCGCGGCGCGCTCTCCGTGGAGGTTGCCAGCGGCGAGATCGCCCAGGGCAACCAGGATCTGGCTCAGCGTACCGAAGAGCAATCTGCCTCACTGGTGGAAACCGCGTCCAGCATGGAACAGATCACCGCCACGGTACGTCAGACCGCCGACAACGCCCATGAAGCCAGAGCCATGACGAGCGAGACTGCCGAGTCTGCCAAGGCCGCCAACGAGGTGGCCATGCAGGCCAGCGAGGCGATGCATCAGATCCACACGGCCAATCAGGAAGTGACCTCCATCGTCACGGCCATCGACAATATCGCCTTCCAGACCAACCTGCTGGCTCTCAACGCGTCGGTAGAGGCGGCCCGAGCCGGAGAACATGGCCGCGGCTTTGCCGTAGTCGCCCAGGAAGTGCGCAAGCTGGCGAGCCGCAGCGCCGAGGAGGCTCAGCAAATCCGTCGCCTGATCGACACCAATGTGACACGGATTGCTGAGGGCGAAAGATTGGTACGGACCACCGGCGAAACCCTGGCCAATATCATGCATCAGGTGGAGAAGGTCGCGGAACTGGTCGCCGAGATGGCGTCCGCAACCGGAGAGCAGTCAGCCGGCATCGAGCAGATCAACCAGGCGGTGTCGCAGCTCGAGGAAGTGACCCAGCAGAACGCCGCCCTGGTGGAACAGGTCGCGGCTGCCAGCCGCTCACTGGACGACCAGGCCAGCGACATGGCTCAGCTGATTGGCCAGTTCAAGGTCAGCGACAATGCATCGCTGCCTAGCGCCTGGACCCCTAGCCCCAGCCAGCAGCAGCCAGCCTATTCGTGATTGTTCAGGCTAAAGCTCTGCGGCCCCTGTGCCGATAAGAAAAGAGATCGATTCAGAAGATGCCGTGGTGATCGTTGCCGCGGCGTCGCGTAGAAGAACATCCAATAAGGAATCGCGCCATGAGCTCGCCTCTGTATGACGCCACCAGCGTCTCTCCTGTCGGTCCGGCCCAGCAGGGGCTGTCGCTGCGCCAACAGGTGGAGCGCGTGTTGGATACGGCCCTGCCCGCCGCTGGCAGCGCCATTGCCCAGGCGGACAGCCACCAGGTGCCGCCGAGCCGGGATGCGTTGGTCGAGCCGCTTCAGCGCATCAACGAGGTAATGCGACATTATGGCGTGCAGTTTGAACTGGGTGACGAAGCGTCGAGGGTCATCACCCAGATCATTGACCGCGAGAGCGGTGAGGTGATTCGACAGATCCCCGCAGAAGAGGTGCTGCGGGTGGCAGAGCGTCTCGGCGAGGTCAGTGGGCGTTTGCTTCGCCTCGAGGCCTAGCGCCTCGGCATCTAGGCACCTAGGCACCTGTATCAACGCTACACCTGCATATTCATGACATCCTTGTAGGCGCTGACCAGCCGGTTACGCACCTGCGTCCCCATCTGGAAGGCAACGCTTCCCTTCTGCATATCGGCCATCAGGTCATTGAGCTCCACACCGGGGTCACCCGCCTGGAAGGCCTCGGCCTTGGCAGCCGACGCCTGCTGCAGACGATTGATGCGCTGAATCGAGGCCTGAAGTTCCCCGGCGAAGCCACCCGCTCCCACCGCGGTGGCAACCTGCTGCCCCCGGTTGGGCTGACCGGCGGCCTGACTCGCCATGCTCTGCATCTGCGTCAAGGCTGACTGAATGGCCGGTGAACTCATAAAAGCGCCTCGCCTGCTGGTGGTCGATATGACGATGGTCAGTAGACATCAAGGCTAGCACCCCCAGACCCATCGCCATCGCAGCAATTACCAATGGAAAGTGGGGCTTTTTCCGGGTTAAGGGTCGACGGTGACAAGGATAATGGCGTGCATCACAGTTTCGCCTGCCGCAAGGGCAGCCAATCGCGATCCACGGACGCTGCACATGCCTTTTTCCTCCATGACAGTGGCAACCGCCGTTGCCCATGCCGGCCCTGCCGGGTGGCGTGAATGAGTAACGGTGCCCAGTCCACTGGCACTCAGGGCAGCACGTTGCGCCAGGAGGGCAAACCCACCACTGGAACAGAGCGCGCGTTGAAGCAATTGCGCGGCAATCCGCTGATCGTGCTGATGGTGGCGGGAGCCGCCTCCGTGGCCATTATCGTGGCGTTGATGATGTGGGCACGCGCCCCCGATTACCGGGTTCTCTACAGCAACCTCTCCGATGCCGATGGTGGCAGCATTGTCAGCGAGCTTGACACTCGCGGGGTGCCCTATCGCTTCAGCCAGAATGGCCAGGCGCTGTTGGTGCCCGGTGATCAGGTGTTCAGCCTGCGCCTGCAGCTGGCCGAACAGGGGCTGCCTCGCGGCGGAAACGTCGGCCTGGAACTCCTGGATGACCAGGCCTTTGGCATCAGCCAGTTTGCCGAGCAGGTCAATTTCCAGCGTGGCATGGAGGGGGAACTGGCTCGCTCCATGGAGTCACTGGGCCCCGTGGAGCGAGCACGTGTGCACCTCGCACTCGCCCGCCAATCGGTTTTCGTGCGTGATCGTGAGCCGGCCAAGGCCTCAGTGATTCTTACGTTGCATCCCGGCCGCCTGCTCAGCGATGGCCAGGTGAGCGCCATCGTGCATATGGTGTCCAGCAGCGTGCAGGAACTCTCCGCCGAAGACGTTACCGTGGTGGATCAGAGCGGTCGCCTGCTCTCCACCCAGGCAGCCGGTCGCCACGATCTGGATGGTTCGCAGCTGGAATATATCGAAGAGGTGGAGCGTTCCTACCAGCGCCGCATCGAGCATATCCTCGTGCCGCTGCTGGGGCGTGACAATGTTCGCGCCCAGATCGCGGCACAGATCGACTTCTCTGTCCGCGAGGAAACCGCCGAGCGCTTCGGGCCCAACCAGCCCCCCAACGCCGCGGCGGTTCGAAGCCGCCAGGCCAGCGTCGCCTACAACGGCGATGAGGGCCTCGCTCAAGGCATCCCCGGCGCGCTGAGCAACACGCCCCCGGGTACCGCCCCCTCACCTGTCGAACTTCCCGAGGGTGAAGAGGGCGTCGACGCCGAGGCTCAGCAGGCAGCGCTCGAGGCCATCAACACCCTGAACCACGACGAAGTCACCAACTATGAGGTGGACCGCAGCGTCTCCCATGTTCAGCACCGCCTGGGCCAGGTGGAACGGCTGACAGCGGCAGTGGTGGTCAACTACCGCGACGACGTCGATGAAGAGGGCGAACCGGTACGCGTGCCGCTCACGGACGTGGAAATGGCACAGATTGAGCGTCTGGTCCGCCAATCCATGGGCTTCTCTATCGCCCGCGGGGATCAGATCGAGGTGGTCAACAGCCGCTTCTCGGTCACCACCGAAGAGCCGCACCAGCTGGAATGGTGGCAGTCACCCGAGATCCACGCCCTGGCACTGACCTTCGGGCGTTACCTGCTGGTGGCATTGGCGGCCCTGCTGCTCTACCTGTTGATTCTGCGCCCGCTGATCAATCGCCATACACAGGCACCCCACGCCAACATGGCGCGCGGCACCAACCTGCAGGTCAGCGTCGGCGACGAGGAGGATCCGGGCGACGCGGGGACAGCAACTGCCGCCAATGATGCCGATAGTACCTATGAGCCGACACGCAAGCGCCACCGCAAGTCCTCGGATTACGAACAGAACCTCAGCGACCTGCGCGACATGGCGAAGGAGGATCCGCGCATGGTGGCGATGATCGTTCGCAGCTGGATGAACAAGCATGAGTAAGGCACAGAATCTCAGCAGCGCACGACGCAGCGCCATCCTGCTGCTGGCGCTGGATGAGGACAGCGCGGCAGAGGTGTTCAAGTACCTTTCCGCCAAGGAGATTCAGCTGATCAGCGGGGAAATGGCTCGCCTCGACCAGATCTCCCACGATGAGATGCGCCAGGTACTGTCCGACTTCCACGCCGAGACCGAAGAGTTTATCGCGCTGAATCTTAACTCCAGCGATCATATCCGCTCGGTGCTGACCAAGGCGCTGGGCAGCGAGCGGGCCTCCAGCCTGATCGAGGATGTACTGGAAACCTCCGGCGCCACTTCAGGCATCGACGCGCTGAACCTGATGGAAGCTTCCATCGTGACCGAGCTGATTCGCGACGAGCATCCGCAGATCATCGCCACGGTGCTGATTCACCTGGAGCGGCATCAGGCAGCCGCTGTGCTGGAGCTGTTCGACGACAAGCTGCGCAACGATGTGGTGCTGCGCGTTGCCACCTTTACCGGTGTGCAGCCGGCGGCATTGCAGGAGCTCACCGAGGTGCTCTCTTCCATGCTCGACGGCCAGAACCTGAAGCGCAGCAAGATGGGCGGCGTGAGAACCGCCGCCGAGATCCTCAACCTGATGAACTCCAGCCAGGAAGAGGCCGTCATCGAAACGGTTCGCGCCCACAGCGAGGACCTGGCCCAGAAGATCATCGACGAAATGTTCCTGTTCGAGAACCTGCTGGACCTGGACGACCGCAGCATCCAGCTGGTGCTCAAGGAGATCGATACCAACTCCCTGGTGGTGGCGCTCAAGGGCGCACCGGAAGCGCTTATGGACAAGTTCCTGCGCAACATGTCTCAGCGTGCTGCCGACCTGATCCGCGAGGACATGGAAGCCCGTGGTCCGATCCGCATCTCCCAGGTGGAGGCCGAGCAGAAGGCCATTCTGCAGATTGTCCGCCGCCTGGCCGACAGCGGCGAGATCGTGCTGACCGGCGGAGACGATACCTATGTCTAAGGCGCTTCACCCGGGCACCGAGCCCCAACGTCCGGGACACTCTCTTCCAGGCCATGAGGGCGAGGTGGCCTGGCAGCGCTGGGAAATGGGCGAGCTGCCTCAGGCGCGACACAGCGCCGACGGCGCCCTTCCCTCTGTCGAAGAGACCACTCGGCGCAAGGCCGCCTTTCAGCGCCAGGCGGAACTGCGTGAGATGCGCGACCGAGTCATGGAGGAAGCTCGCCAGGAGGGCCATCGCCAAGGCCATGAGGCCGGGCATGCCGAGGGCTATCAGGCGGGCCTTGCCGAAGGCCTGGCACAGGGACATGCCCAGGCTCGAGAGGAGCTCGAGCAGCGCATAGCCGAGACGCTGACCCCCTTGCTTTCTCTGGTGGAAGCATTTGGCAGCGCCCTTCAGGAACTGGACGAGGCGGTGGCCGAAGAGCTGGTAGAGCTGGCCCTCGCAACGGGACGGCAGTTAGCAGGCGAGGCACTCAAGGCTCGCCCCAAGCAGGTTCTCGACATCGTGCGCGGCCTGCTGCACACCGAGCCGGTCATGAGCGGCAGGCCGCGCCTGTGGCTGCACCCCCGCGACCATGCGCTTGTCGAGGAGCACCTCGGCCATGAACTGCAAGCCGCCGGCTGGACGCTGCAGCCCGACGACCAGGTCACTCGTGGCGGCTGTCGCGTCACCAGTGCCAGCGGCGAACTGGACGCCACCTGGGAGACGCGCTGGGCGGCGGTAAAACGTCAGGTCCGCCGCCGTGCCACCCCCAAACTTCAGGGGGAGCCCAAGTCATGAGCGTTACCAGCCTGAGCAACCCTTACCACGAGCATTGGCAGCAGTCGTTGCGCAAGGTTCGCGCTAGGGTCGAAAAGATTCCGTCCTTCCGCGCCAGTGGGCGCGTCGTTCGCGCAACGGGCATGGTGATCGAAGCGGTCGGACTACAGGCCCCGCTGGGCAGCGCCTGTCGCATCGAACTGCCGGCCCCTTACAGTCACGAACCGCCACGTTTTGCCGATTCCCAGGTGGTCGGCTTTGCCGGCGACAAGCTGTTTTTGATGCCGCTGACCGAAATCACTGGCCTACTGCCTGGCGCTCGAGTTTTCCCGCTTGGCAGCGAAGGCAGCGGCGCGCGGCGCTTCCCGCTGGGAGAATCGCTGCTGGGGCGCGTGGTAGATGGCAACGGCGCGCCTCTGGATGGGCTGGGTGCGCTCGACGATGCCCAGCAGGCGACGCTACAGATGCCGCTTCTCAACCCCCTGTCACGAGCGCCCATCGACACGCAGATCGATGTCGGCATCCGCGCTATCAACGCCCTGCTCTGCGTGGGCCGAGGTCAGCGCATGGGGCTGTTCGCCGGCTCGGGCGTTGGCAAGTCGGTACTGCTTGGCATGATGGCCCGGTTTACACAAGCGGACGTCATCGTGGTGGGGTTGATCGGCGAGCGTGGCCGCGAAGTTCAGGACTTTATCGACAATATCCTTGGCGAGGAGGGTCGTCGGCGTGCCGTGGTGGTGGCGGCACCGGCAGATACCTCGCCATTGCAGCGGCTGCAGGGAGCCTCCTATGCGACTCGGCTGGCAGAAGGCTTCCGGGATGAGGGGCGAGACGTGTTACTGATCATGGACTCACTGACGCGATACGCCATGGCCCAGCGTGAAATCGCTCTGGCCATCGGAGAACCGCCTGCCACCAAGGGGTATCCGCCCTCGGTGTTCGCCAAGCTGCCCAGCCTGGTGGAACGGGCCGGCAACGCCGAACGCGGCGGCGGCTCGATTACTGCCTTCTACACGGTTCTGACAGAAGGCGATGATCAACAGGACCCTATCGCCGACTCGGCGCGCGCCATCCTTGACGGCCATGTGGTGCTATCCCGGGAACTGGCCGAGGCGGGGCATTATCCCGCCATCGATATTGAGGCTTCTATCAGCCGCGCCATGACCCAGATCATCAGCCCCGAGCAGGTGCAGATGGCACAAGCATTCAAACGCCTGTTCTCACGCTATCAGCGGAACCGCGACCTTATCAGCGTGGGCGCCTACAGCCCGGGACACGACACGCAACTTGACGAAGCGGTGCGACGCTACCCTGCATTGGAAGCCTTTCTCCAGCAGCATATCGATGAACAGGCCCCCACCGATGCCGCCCGTGAAGCCCTAGCCAAGGCCGTGGGAGTGATCCAATGAGCCACCGTGCTTCTCCACTGGATACCCTTATCGAACTGGCCCGGAGTGACCGCGACCAGGCCGGCCAGGCGCTGGCCAGCGAGCGCCAGAACAAGCGGCAGGTCGCCGACCAGCTCGAGTCTCTCAGTCAGTATCGGCTGGAATACGCTCAGCGCCTCCAGCAGGCGATGCATCAGGGGATTGACCCCGCTAGCATGCGCAACTACCAACAGTTCCTGGACTCCCTGGATGCTGCTCTGGCGCGTGCCCGAGACGCCCTGGTCTCACAGCAACAGCGCGTGGATCAACGCCAGGACCAGTGGCAGCAGGAGCAGCGCAAGCTCTCTTCCTACGACACGCTGGCGTCTCGCCGGCAAGCCGATCAGCGACGTCACGAGGCACGCCAGGAACAGCGGCTCAGCGATGAAATGGTCAATGGCCGACTGGCCCGTACCCGCCCAAGCGAAAGCTGATTTCGGAGTGACCCATGGATATTTCGCAGCTGCTTACCTCTGTTTCCGGCCATACGCGTACCGCGAACAGCCCTGGAAACAGCGCTGACGCAGCCGTCGGCAGTCCCGCAAGAGGCTTCGCTGACACCTTTTCGGCACTCCAGGCGCCTCTCGGCTCGGGCGAATTCTCTGCGGCCAACGCCACGGACCAGGCAAGCCTCGAGACGATGATGCGGGCCCTGAGCGACGGAACGGGCCTGCTCGGCGACGGACTCTTGGGCGGTAGCCTTTTTGGAGAGAGCCCTGTTGGAGAGAGCCCTGTTGGAGTGAGCCCTGTTGAAGAAAATCCCTTGGCCCAGATCGCCAAGCGTCTGGCGTTGATTGCCGCGGCGGGCGACTCGTCGGAAGCTTCCACCGCAGCGGTCCTGTCGGTTGAGGGCACCAGCCTCGACGCCCGTGGCGATGCACTGGCCGTCGCTACCGAAGCGGCCGGACAGCTGGCGGCCGTTGCCGGGGAACCAGCACGCACACCGTTCAATGCCCGTAGCGCCGCCGATGCGGCCTCACCCCTCGGCCTGGCGTCTCGACGCGCCTCAGCGTTGGCCCAGTTGGGCAGCGAACCTTCTCTCGCCGCCAATGCTGGCACCGAGACCCGCATGCCCGGGCAGCGCCAGAGCGCCATGGCCGATGTCCTTCCCAGCGCCCTGGCACGGGCGGGCGTCGTCGCCCAGGCGTTGTCCGACTCGCGCCTCGTCGGACGCGGTGAAGAACGCCCAGAGGGGCTGACCGGCCTTAACCACGCTGCGCGCGGGAGCAGCATGCCTGCGGCGTCCGCCCTCCCCGCCCAGGGCAGCCTGACGGCGTCTCTCTACAGCCCCGCCTGGCCGACCCAGCTCGGCCAGCAACTGGTGATGCTGGGACAGCGCGGCGGAGAGCAGCGCGTGGAATTGCACCTGAACCCCGCCGAACTGGGGCCGCTGACCATTTCACTGAAAGTGAGCGAGCAGGGTGCCCAGGCGCAGTTTCTTTCCGCCCATGCACCGGTGCGTCAGGCCCTCGAACAGGCCATCCCACAGCTGCGCGAAGCCCTCGCTGAGCAGGGCATCAGCCTGGGCCAGACCTCGGTAGGCGAGCACCGCCAACAGGGCCAGGGTGACCAGCAGGCATCAGCCGGTCACCCTGGCATGACAGGCCCGGCAACCGGCATCGACGAGAACGATCCTGTCGGCACGGGCACCGCACTGAATGCACCTCAGGAAGCTGGCCGAGTGGATCTTTACGCGTGATGAGCACGTAAAAAGCCGAGAAAGGCCCGTTACGCGGGCCTGTTTTCGTTATGGGGCTGGCTCCGCACGGGCATACTGAGCAGGATGACATCCAACCCTCTTTCGCACCGCGCCCAAAGGTAGCAAGGCAATGGCAAAAACCGGTGGTGGTTCACGCAAGCTACTGTGGCTGATGGTGATTCTGGTAGTGGTCTCCGTTTCTGCCGCGGGGGCCGCGCTCTATATGGTGATGGGCCAGGGCGAATCGCAAGCCTCCCAGGCGCAGGTAACGCCTGAACGCCGCGCCCCCATCTTCGTCAAGATCGATCCCTTCACCGTCAACCTGGCCGACGATAACTACGGCAGTCGGCTGCTCTATACGGGCATATCGCTCAAGGTCGGCGATCAAGAGACCCGAGAGATTCTCCAGGAACATATGCCCCAGGTCAGAAGCCGCCTGCTGATGCTGTTCTCGGGTCAGCTGGCCAGCGAACTGACCCATCCCGGCGGCAAGGAGCAGCTGGCGGAGAAGGTCATCGCTACGCTCTATGAGCCGATGACTGATTATCAGCCGGATCTGCTGATCGAAGACGTACTGTTTACCGAATTCATCGTTCAATAAGCGGATCGATCCCCATGTCACAAGACGATCTGCTGTCGCAGGAAGAGATCGACGCCTTGCTCAAGGGCGTCAGCGGCGAGGAGGAATCGAGCGGCGGCGGCAGCGACGGCGAAGACGCTCGTATCCGCCCCTACAACCCGGCCACCCAGCACCGGGTTATTCGCGAGCGACTGCACGCGCTGGATATCATCAACGAACGCTTCGCTCGTCATTTTCGCGTGGGGCTTTTCAACCTGCTGCGTCGCACGGCCGACATTACCGTTGAGTCGGTACGCTATCTTAGCTACAGCGAGTTCTCTCGCAATGTCCCGGTACCCACCAACATCAATATGATTGCCATGAAGCCGCTGCGCGGTTCGGCGCTGTTTGTGTTTCCGCCGGCCCTGGTATTCATGGTGGTCGATAACCTGTTCGGCGGCGACGGAAGCTTCCTGACCCGCTCCGAAGGGCGCGAGTTCACCAACACCGAGCAACGGATCATCATGCGTCTGCTCAACCTCGCCATCGACGCCTATGCAGAATCCTGGAAATCCGTCTATCCATTGGAGATCAGCTACTTACGCTCGGAAATGCAATCGAAGTTCGCCAATATCACCAATTCGCCCAACGAGATCGTGGTCAACACATCGTTCAATATTGAAGTCGGCAATCTGTCGAGCAAGTTCCAGATATGCATGCCCTATTCCATGATCGAGCCGCTGCGTGACTTGCTCTCCAATCCGCTCAAGGAGAGTCATCATGACGACGACACCTGGAAGCGTCGCATGGCCGGCGAGATCCGACATTCCGAAGTGGAGCTCGTCACTGACTTCGCGACGATTCCTACTCGCATCGCCCATGTGATGGCGCTGAAGGAGGGTGACATCCTTCCGCTGGAGCTTCCCGAGACGGTCACTGCAAGCGTAGACGGCGTTCCCGTCATGGAGTGTGAATACGGTAGCCAGCACGAACAGCGTGCGCTGCGAGTGCTGCGGATGATCGACCACGCACAGAGCGCCGCTACGGCCGACTCCTTCGTCAAGGGGTCGGTGCCGCCATCCAAGGAACTGAAGAATGACTGATCCCAAGAAACCTGATCAGCCCATCGGGGACAACGACTGGGCCAACGCCATGTCCGAGCAGAAAGGCGCCCCCCACAAGGAGAGCGCTGAAGACATGTGGGGCGATGCCATGGCCGAGCAGGAAAGAGGGGGCAGCGCGCCCTCCCCCGCCGACGATGATCCCTGGGCCGAGGCCATGGCCGAACAGGCAGCCGCTGAGGCAGACAGCGGCCTCGTCGAACCCTCGGCCTCGCCGGCGCCAGCCAAGGCCGCCGGTGACAGCGTGTTTCGCCCGCTGGAACAGGTAAGCAACACCAAGAATGCTCGAGACCTCGAAATGATCATGGATATCCCCGTCAAGCTCGCCGTTGAGCTGGGCCGGACGAGGATCACGATCAAGCAGCTTCTCGAGCTGGCACAGGGGTCGGTCATCGAACTCGACGGTCTCGCCGGTGAGCCCATGGATATCCTGATCAACGGCTACCTGATCGCCCAGGGGGAAGTCGTGGTGGTTGAGGACAAGTATGGCATCCGTATTACCGAGATCATTACGCCTTCCGAGCGTGTACAGAAACTGAACAAATGAGCGACACTCCCCCCCGCGACACGCCTGCCAGCGGCCTGGAGGCCATCAGCGTCGGTGGCGACTCCCTGGTCGGCATGGCCACGCTGGGCAAGACGGCCGCCGCCCTGGCGCTGGTGCTGGTGATCATCTTCGTTGCCAGTGCGTTGCTCAAACGACTTCAGCAGCGTCGCCAGCCCGGAGGTGGGCGATTGAGGGTGATCAGCGCCACGGCAGTTGGACCCCGCGAACGGGTGGTGATTGTGCAAGTGGAAGAGCGCTGGCTGGTGCTGGGCGTAGGCGGCGGCCAGATCAACAAACTCCACGAGCTGGCGGCGCCCGACCACGAAGCCACCTCTCTCCCAGCGGAAGCGGTGTTTGCCGCAGGCGACAGCTTTGCCAGCCGCTTTGCCAAGGCGCTCAAGCACAACGCGGGTCTCAAGGACAGGACCGGGCTGGGGCGCGGCCGACAGTGAACCCTCGCCTCCCCTGCCATATTGCCGTCCTGATCCTTGGGCTCGGACTGCTCATGACACCGGCGCTGGCGATGGCCCAACAGATACCGGGCATCGTCAGCCAGCCGCTCGAGGATGGCGGGCAACAGTGGTCGCTGTCGCTGCAGACGCTTCTGCTGCTGAGCTCGATGGCCTTTCTGCCGGCCATGCTGCTGATGATGACCGGCTTTACCCGCATCATCATCGTGCTGAGCCTGCTGCGGACCGCCATGGGCACCCAGGCAACACCCCCCAACCAGGTACTACTGGGGCTGGCACTGTTCCTGACCTTCTTCGTGATGGGCCCCGTATTTCAAGTGGTCTACGACACTGCCTGGGTGCCGCTATCGGCCGAAGAGATCAATTTCGAGGAATTTCTGCTGCTTGCCCAGGAGCCCTTCCGCGAGTTCATGCTGGCCCAGACCCGCGAGCCGGACCTGGCCCTGTTTGCTCGGCTCGCGGAGATAGGGCCCATGCAGGGACCGGAGGACGTGCCCCTGCGCATCCTGGTGCCTTCCTTCGTCACCAGCGAACTCAAGACCGCCTTTCAGATCGGCTTCATGATCTTTATTCCTTTCCTGATCATCGATCTGGTGGTGGCCAGTGTTCTGATGTCTTTGGGCATGATGATGGTGCCCCCCATCACCATCTCGTTGCCCTTCAAGCTGATGCTGTTTGTGCTGGTTGATGGCTGGCAACTGATCGTGGGCTCCTTGGCCCAGAGTTTCTATATCTAGCGCTTGAACAAGCGCGAGGAGAAGACAATGACCCCGGAAATGGTGATGGGCCTGGCGTATCAGGGAATGAAGGTCACCCTATTTCTGGGCGGCCCGCTGCTGCTGACCGCTCTCGTGACGGGGCTTATCGTCAGTCTGTTCCAGGCTGCCACTCAGATCAACGAGATGACGCTGTCGTTTATCCCCAAGATTCTCGGCGTCTTCGTGGTGCTGGTCCTGGCGGGTCCCTGGCTACTCAAGCTGATCACCGGTTTCACTCGGGAACTGTTCCTCAATATCCCGTTGATGGTCTCCTAGGTGGCTCCTCCGCCATGGTAGAGGTGACCTTCGCCCAGCTGCAGGGCTGGATCATGGCCTTCCTGTGGCCCTTCGCCCGCATCACCGCGTTTCTGGCCGCCTCGCCGCTATGGGGCCACTCCAGCGTACCGAACCAGGCCAAGGTGGGGCTCGCGGCACTGATCGCCATGGTGATCGCCCCCGTGGTATCGCTTCCCGACGTACCACTGGTGTCGTGGGCAGGAGTCGGCATCATGGTCGAGCAGGTGCTGATTGGTATTGCCATGGGCCTGGTGATGCACGTCACCTTCGCGGTCGTTATGGCCACCGGCGAATTCATTGGCCTGCAGATGGGTCTGGCGTTCGCCACCTTCTTCGATCCGGGCAGCGGTACCAACCTCGTGGTGCTGTCGCGCTACCTCTACATGATTGCTCTGCTGATGTTTCTGGCCTTGAATGGCCATCTGATCGTGCTCGAGATTCTGGCCACCAGCTTCGACACGCTGCCACTCGGCCTGGGCGGCTTCAACGCCGGGGGCTTCGAGATGCTGGCCCGCTATGGCGGCACCATTTTCATTTCCGGCATGATGCTGGCCTTGCCGCTGGTGGGGTCCCTGTTGATCATTAATCTGTCGCTGGGCATCCTCAACCGTTCGGCGCCCCAGCTCACCGTGTTCAACATCGGTTTT
This sequence comes from Pseudomonadota bacterium, assembly GCA_051751685.1. Taxonomy (GTDB): domain Bacteria; phylum Pseudomonadota; class Gammaproteobacteria; order Pseudomonadales; family Halomonadaceae; genus Halomonas. The sequence continues at coordinate 92,370 of JBNJLE010000010.1, forward strand.
CCCACCTCCCTGATCGTGGGTTTGGCGATGATGATGGTGCTGATGACCGATATCGGGCGCTTCCTGCAAGGGCTCTTCGCCAACTCGCTCGCGTTCATGCGCGACCTGCTCGACGCCCTCGCCCCTATGACATAAAAAACCGACATAAAAAAGCCCTGACGGTGGTGCGTCAGGGCAAGGAGTCACCGGGTACCGAGAGTGACGGCACCCGGCTCAGGGACGTTTCAGTATCACCGCAGGTAGTCGAACAGCGACAGGCTCTTGATGTCCACAAAAGCCTTCTGGGCCGCCTGCAGCCCCACCTGGCGCAGGCTGTACTCGGAGATTGCCTCGGCATAGTCGAGATCGACCAGATCAGACAGCGTCTGTTCGTAGTTGAGCATGCGGTTACCGGCCACCGAATCGACCACGTCCAGCTCGTTGAGACGCGCACCCACGGAGGCACGGCGGGTCAGGACGTTGTCGAGGGCGCTATCCATCTTGCTCATCGAGTCATTGATGGTCTGCCTGAAACCCGGATCGCCGGGGTTCCCGAGCGCATCAAGCGCACTTTCGAAGGTGGCAAAAAGACCAGCCTCAACGCCATTTTTATCCTTGAAGGAAAAAATGGAGTCGCCATTCTCACTCACCTCCATCAAGCGGGTAGCGTCGACTCGTTGCTGGCGAACATTGGTGTCGCCCTCATAGGTAATAACGCCTGCATTAATTTCCTGGAACGGGGGCGCATCATCTTGATAGCCACCGAACAGATAGCGTCCGTTGCCATCGGTGGCATTAGCCTGGCCGATCAGCGTCTGATAGATGCCGTTGAGCTCTGCCGCCACCGACTCGCGATCCGCGTCGCTGAGCGTGTCATTGGCCCCCTGGATCAGCAGCGTCTTGGCGCTGGCGATGGCATCGCTGACGCTATTGAGCACGCTTTCCACCTGGGAGAGCGAATTGCGGGCGCTGATCCGCGAATCCGTATACTGCTCGGTGACCGCCTTGGCCTGGCTGACGGAAAGCGCCCGCGACGCTGCCTGGGGGTCGTCGGAGGGGTTCACGACCCGGCGCCCGGTGGCGATCTGCTGACCCACCTTCAGGAAGTCGCCCTGCTGACGATTCAGGGAGTTGACGCCCTGTTCAAACATGGTAACGGTGCTGATACGCATCGATCATTTCTCCCGAATCAGCGTCGCAGGCCGAGGATGCTGTCGAAGATGGTGGAGGCGGTGTCGATCACGCGAGCGTTGGCCGCATAGAACTGCTGATAGCGCAGCAGATTAGCCGCCTCCTCATCCAGGTTGACGCCGGATTCCGACTGCTGCACCGCGCGCAGCTGATCGGTCAGCCCCTGGCGGGCCTCCAGGTTCACCTGCACCACGTTGGTCTTGTTGCCCACATCGCTGACCATGCTGGCATAGGCCTGGTTGAGGGTGGCGCCAGAGTCTGGATCCCCGACTAGCTTCGCGTTCTGCAGATCCTGAAGCGCCAGCGCATTGCGGTTGTCGCCGGTCGCATCCGACTGGGCAGCAGCGATCTGGTCCGCGTCCGTGATGGCCACCTTCAGGCTGCTCGCGGCACGCCCGAGGTTGGCCGGCTCAATCTCGAAGAAGGCGATGTCGGTATTGCCGTTCAGGTCGTAGCCGCCCTCGTGCACCTCGTTGAAACCCTCTGCCAGTGCCACAGCCAGTTCACCCAGTTGGTCCTGCGCCTTATCAAGGCTTTCGCTGCGGAATGCCATCAGCCCGCCCAGCGTGCCGCCCTTGACGGTATCTTCGGGGAGCGCCACCAAATTTTGGCCGGAGTCACGGTAGCCGAGCACCTTGCGCTGGGGATCCGTGGGAGCGTCCATGACCTCGAGCTTGAACGTATTCGTGCCGGACACCAGCGGCTGGCCGTTGGGCAGGCTGACGTTATAGGTCTTGCCGTCCTGGATATTGAGGCGAACGTCCATGCGCTCACTCAGTTCAGCCACCAGCTGGTCGCGCTGGTTGAGCAGGCCGTTGGGCGCCTCGCCGCTGCGGGCACGGGCAAGACCAATCTCGCGGTTGAGGGTCGCCAGCTGCTCGGTGGTGTTGTTGATCTGGGTGACTTCATCGCGGATCTGGCCGTTGATGCCCTCCTGCATGTCCTGCAGGTAGCTGTCGAAGGACTGGAACTGAGCGGCGAGCGTCTGGGCCGTACCCAGCACACCCTGCCGGGCGGCAGGGTCCGAGGGCGCACTGGCCAGATCCTCCAGCGAGGAGAAAAAGCTCTGCATCAACGGCGCCAGGCCCGCATCGCGGTCCGCCAGCAGGTTATCGATCTGGCTGATCTGGCCCTGATAGGCGTCAAGCGCACTTGAACTGCTGGTGGCCGAGTTGAGCTGGTTGGCCACGTACTGGTTGAACTGGCGCTGGATGTCGTTGACCTGCACCCCGCCGTCGCCACGCCCTTCCCCCAGAATCGTCAACTCGCGGTTATAGCCCGGTGTGTAGACGTTGCTGATGTTGCTGCTGGTGGTGTTCAGGGCATTCTGGGCGGCATTAAGGCCGCTCAGGCCGATGGAATAGATGCTCATGGTCGAATAGTCCTTTCGCCGTTGGTGTAGCTATCGGCCGCGGCGATCATATCTTTAGGGCTGGAAGCGCCCCGTGCTGAGCGCCCAGAGCTGGGCGCCCCCTTAATAGCGCAGGAAGACCAGCGAATCCGAAGACGCTCCGCCACCCGTGCCCGCCAACGCGCTGGCACCGTTGAGCGTCCCCATCACCGCAATCAGCTTGTCGGCATAGGCGGGGTCGGTGGCGTAGCCGCCTGCCTGCAGGGAGCGAGCGGCCTGTTCGGCGCTGCCAGCAGTGACCACGCCGGCATAGCGTGGGTTGTCACTGATCAGCCGAGCATAATCGGTGAACGACTCTTCAAAGGAGCCATAGACCCGGAAGGTATCGTTCACCCGCGTGCGCTGTCCGTTCAGGTACTCGTGGGTCGCCACTTCGGTGGTGCTCCCCTGCCAGCGGCTGCCGGCCTTGATGCCGAAAAGGTTGTGGCTGTTGCGACCATCGGCGGTGGCGATCTCATGGCGCCCCCAGCCGGTTTCCAGAGCGGCCTGGGCCAGAATCAGCTCTGCCGGCACCCCCGTCTGGCGGCTGGCGGCGCGGGCCGGTCCCTCGAGCTTGTCCACGAACGCCTGGACATGGGCCGGCACCTGGCCGCTGGCGGTGCTGGAGGTGGTCCGGCTATCGCCACTGACCGCTCCCGCCCCTCCGGCACTTTCAGCCCCGCGAGTTGGCGCATCGCGGGGCAGCGGATCACGAGAGGACGGTGCCGCGGCCAGCGGCTGGGTGGCCACTTCGTCCATAAACCCGGCAGGTGAAGTCTTCAAGGCTTCCATAAAGCCGGCGGGCGGCGCGGCATCTGCGGTATTCGAGCGGCGCATGGCGTCCAACTCACCGGCCGCCGGAGACGACTGCACTTCCATCGGCGCGGCCTCTCGAGACTCAGACTCTTTTGACGCTAAGGCTTCTGCAGCGCTGTCTGCCAAATCGCGGTCTTCCAGCAGCGCATCCTGCAGCGGCCTCGGTGCCCCACGGGGGATACCGGCAATCAGCTCATCGATGGCACTCCCCCGCTGGGCCTGTTCCGGCACCATGCCGCTGCGCTCCAGCTGGGCGACCAGGCTGTCGGCCAGCCCGATGCCACGGGTCGCCATGACCTGTGACCATTGCTGATCCATCAGCGACTGGTAGAAGTCGGTGGCCTGGCTCTCCAGCAGCCCACTCTGGGGGATGGTGTCACGCATGCTCTTGAGCATCATCTGAAGGAACAGTGCCTCGAACTGCTCCGCGGCACCGCGAACGCCCTTGCTCGGGTCCTGTCGGGCCGTGTGCTTGAGGCGGTCCAGCCCCTGCATGTCGAGGGCGAACTGGCTGCCCATATCCTGCACGCTCATCAGAGAATCTCCAGGTCAGCGCGCAACGAGCCAGCGGCCTTGAGCGCTTCGAGAATCGCCATGAGATCCTGGGGCGTTGCCCCCAGCGCATTGAGCGCGTTGACCACGTCCACCAGATCGGCGCCCTCGACCACCCGCAGGAAGGCATCCTGCTGCGCGATCTCGATATCGGCATCCGGCACCACCACGGTCTCCCCCTGACCGAAGGGCGCCGGCTGGCTGACCCCGAAACGGGTGTCGATGGTGATCGACAGATTGCCATGGGCCACGGCGGCGCGGCGCAGCGTCACGGCGCTGTTCATCACCACCGAGCCGGTACGCGAGTTGAGCACGACCTTGGCGGGAGCCTCGGTGGGCGTTACCCGGATGTTCTCTACCTGGGCCATGAAGTTGACCCTGGCATTGTCGGTCATGGGGCCATCCAGCGTGATCACCCGACCATTGCGGGCGGTCGCGACGAACCGGCCAAACTGCTGATTGATGGCATTGACCACAATCTGGGCGGTGCCAAAATCGGTCTGCTTGAGCTGCAGCTCCAGCAGGCCGCCGTTGGCGCCCAGGTCCAACGGCACCTCCCGCTCTACCATGGCGCCACCGGCAATACGACCGCCGGCCAGCTGATTCACCTGGACCGAGCTACCTCCCCCCTCGGCGCCGGCACCGACCACCAGCAGGTTGCCCTGGGCAATGGCATAGGTGTCGCCATCGGCTCCCTTGAGCGGCGTCATCAGCAGGGTGCCACCACGCAGGCTGCGCGCATTGCCCACCGAGGAGACGTTGATATCGATACGCTGGCCCGGCCTCGCGAAGGGCGGCAAGTCGGCGGTGATCATCACCGCGGCCACGTTGCGCAGCTGCATGTTGGTTCCCGGAGGCACGGTAATCCCCAGCTGCGAGAGCATGTTGGTCAGACTCTGCCCGGTAAAGGGTGCCTGCATGGTCTGGTCCCCGGTGCCATCCAACCCGACCACCAGACCGTAACCCACCAGCACGTTGTCACGAACACCAGCGAAGGTGGCCAACTCGCGTATCCGCTCAGCCTGGACCGGAATAGCCAACAGGAAGGCCAGTGACATCAGCAGCAGCCTGGCAAGCCAGCGGGAAAACCGACGGGAAGACACGGTTGGGGCAATGGCCTGCATGCTGTCTCCTAGAACGGCGAGATATTGAGGAAGAAGCGCTGCATCCAGCCCATATGCTGTGCCTCGCTGATATAGCCGTTGCCCACGTACTCGATGCGCGCATCGGCTACCGCGGTCGACGGCACAGTATTCTGACCACTGATGGTGTGCGGGTTGATGACCCCCGAAAAGCGGATGAACTCGACACCCTGGTTGATGCCGATCTGCTTCTCACCGCGCACGCGCAGATTCCCGTTATGCATCACCTCGAGGACCGACACCGTGATGGTGCCGGTCATGCTGTTGCTGGCCTGGGAACCACCGCCGCCGTTGAAACTGCTGTTGCCCGAGAGATCGAAGCCGTACTCGGCCAGGCGCTCCAGGGCATCCGGCAGACCCTCCAGATCAAGGCCGGCCGAACCGTTGCGATTCATGTTGGACTGAGCATTCTTGCTGGCGCTGACCTGCTCATCCATCACGATGGTCAGGATGTCCCCCACCATGCGGGGTCGCCGGTCCTCGAACAGCGGCCGTGAACCCCGGTGAGACTGATAGATGGAACCGTTGGCCATGGGGGGCGGTGGCGGATCGATGTTGATCTTCTCCTGCTCCCCCACCACCGAAGCCCGCGGGACCTGCGCACAGCCCGACAAGATCAGGAGCGCAAGCGCCAGCAAGACCATGGCCACGTTGCGTGTGTTCGAGGACAGCATCTTCGTCACTCCCGGCCGGCAACCTTACAGCTGCGTCAAGCGAGCCAGCATTTCATCGCTGGTCTGAATCGCCTTGCTGTTGATCTCGTAGGCCCGCTGGGTCTGGATCATGCTGACCATTTCTTCCACCACGTTGACGTTGGAGGTCTCCACATAGCCCTGGAACAGCCTGCCAGCGCCATTCATGCCGGGCATGGTCTCGTTGCGTGGACCGGAGGCCGTGGTTTCCAGATAGAGATTACCGCCGATGCTTTCCAGGCCAGTGGCGTTGACGAAGGTCGAAATACTGATCTGGCCGACTTCCAGCGACTGGGTGACGCCAGGCTGGCGCACGGAGACGATGCCATCCTCGCCGATGGAGACCGACAGCGCGTTGTCGGGAATGATAATGGCCGGCTCCATCGGATAGCCGTTGGCCGTCACCATCTGGCCATTCTCATTGAGCTGGAAGCTGCCATCGCGGGTGTAGGCGGTGGAGCCGTCGGGCATCAACACCTGGAAGAAACCGTTACCGTTGATCGCCAGGTCGCGTGAGTTGCTGGTGAGTTCCAGACCGCCCTGGGTATGCAGTCGCTCGGTCGCCACGGGGCGCACACCCGACCCTACCTGCATCCCGGAAGGCAGGCGGTTCTGCACATCGTTCTGGGCACCGGGCTGACGCAGGTTCTGGTAGAGCAGGTCCTCGAATACCGCGCGACTGCGCTTGAAGCCGTTGGTACTGACGTTGGCCAGGTTGTTGGAGATGACATCCAGCTTCACCTGCTGGGATTCCAGGCCGGTCTTGGCGGTCCAGAGTGACTTGATCATGCATTGCTTCCTCTAACGGCAGGGATCAGCCCTGCATCGACAGCAGGTTGTTGGCGCGTTGGGCGTTCTCGTCAGCGGTGCTGATGACCTTCATCTGCATCTCGTATCGGCGTGCAACATCGATCATCGACACCATGGCCTCGATGGCGCTGACGTTGCTGCCTTCGAGCACGCCGCTGACCAGGCGCATCTCCTCCGCCTGAGGCAGTGCGATGCCCTCCCCCTCGGCGTTGGGCGCCGCCCGGAACAGACCGTCGTCGCCACGCATCAGCCCCGCCTCACCGGGGTCGACGAGCTTGATGCGGCCGACATCCACCAGCGCCTCAGGACCCTGTCCCTCTGCGATTGCGCTCAGGGTGCCGTCGGTGCCCACGGAAAGCTCGGCGCCAAGCGGGACAATGATTGGCCCGCCGTCGCCGATCACCGGCTTGCCGGTAATCAGCAGGATGCCGTCGCCGTCCACCTGCAGATCCCCCCGGCGGGTATAGGCCTCGCTGCCATCCTGGGCCTGAACGGCGATCCAGCCCTGCCCCTGCACCGCCACGTCGAGCTCACGCCCGGTGGCCATCATGTTGCCAGGGGAAAAGTCGCTGCCCGGTGTGCTTGCGGCAACCGACACGCGGGTCGCATGGGCCGCCTCGCCCTGCACCGGCACGGCACGCATGGCGTGAAGCTGGCTGCGAAACCCGGCGGTATCGACGTTGGCCAGGTTGTGGCTCACCACCGACTGCTGGTCCATGGTCTGCTTGGCGCCGCTCATGGCGGTATAGAGGATACGATCCATGGCTCAACTCCTTGCTGCATGAGACGTCACTGTTACAGGTTGATAATGGTCTGCAACAGCTCGTCCTGGGTGCTGATCGTCTGGGAATTGGCCTGGTAAGCCCGCTGGGCGATGATCATGTCGACCAGTTCACGCGCCATATCCACGTTGGAGCTCTCCACGGCGCTGGAGACCACCTGGCCCAGCTGACCGGTCCCCGGCGCACCGACTACCTCCTGCCCCGAGGCCTGGGTAGCCGTCCAGAGGTTGTCACCCACGGGGCGCAGACCCTCCGGGTTGCGGAAGTTGGCCAGCGCAATCTGCCCCGCCGCCAGCGACTGCTCGTTGGCGTAGTTGCGCATGATGGTGCCGTCATCCTCGATGGTAATCCCCACCAGGGCGCCGGAGGTGTAGCCGTCCTGAGTGGCCGAGGTGACGATGGAGTCGTTGCCGAACTGCGTGGCGCGGGTGAGGTCTATGTCGAACGTTAAGTCTACGTTCTCAGGCGTGCCACCTTCATCGAAACCAGCGAGTGCAAATGTCACCGGCGTCTCGGTTCCAGCGGCCTGGCGTCCAGAGTTATCGAAACTCAGAGTGCCAGCGCTACGCTGCTCATCACCAAGCCTTGCCTCCACGCTCCACTTGTTGTTTTCCGCCGGTGCGCCATCGAGAGTCTTGATGAAATAAAGCGACACGCTGTGTGAGTTACCCAGAGAATCGTAAACGGTGGCATTGGTTACATAGTTATAGGTATCAGGGTTCTCATGATCAAAGGCTCCCGAGGCTAGAGCTTCTTCCCCCGCATCGAGGTTCATCTCGATAGACAAGTTTGTCGTCGCCTGAGCCAGCAAGTCGCCGGTAGGCACATTCAGGGCAGCCGGCGCGCCGCCTGCTTGAACCAATCCATTGTTGTCGGCCGGATAGCCCATGATGCGTGCGCCCTGGGAATTGATCAGCTCACCTTCGGCGGTAAAGGTCAGCTGGCCATTTCGGGAATAGGCCACTTCACCGGTGGGCTGCTGAAAACGGAAGAAGCCGTCGCCGCCAATCGCCAGATCCAGGTTTCTGCTGGTGGACTCGATATTGCCTGTGCCGAAGTTCTGGAGCACAGAAGAGACCTTTGTCCCTAGGCCAATGCGCGAATTAGCGAAGACATCCGCAAACTGCACATCGGAGCTCTTGAAGCCCACCGTCTGGGAGTTGGCAATGTTGTTGCCGATGGCACCCAACTTTTGTTGCTGGGCGTTGAGACCGGAGAGTGCCTGAGAGAAGCTCATGTCGGATTCCTTTGCCTTTTGGTATTCATGACTTAGCCGCAGAGCAGCCCGCGCACATCAATAAGAACGGTCAGAGAATCTGGCGGACCTGGTCCAGGCTCACCTGGCCATAGACGGCCCCCAGGTCGAGGCGGACGCCACCCTGATCATCCGGTGGCGTAACGCCGCCCACCATGGCGTAGTTGAGGGCTTCCACGGCCACCGGCTTGTCATCGTTGGTGGCTTCGATGCGCACGCGGTAGGCCCCCGGCACGGCGCTCTCGCCCTGACTGGTCTTGCCATCCCAGCGAAAGGAATCGACACCGGCACCAATCGCGCCCAGGTCATAGCGATTGATCACCTGGCCATCACCCCCCATGATCGACACCTTCACGCTCTCTGCGGAACTCGCCAGCTCGAAGCCGAAGGGCGTGGTATGGGCAACGCCCTCTTCCCCCTGCTCCAGCAGCACGCGATCACCTGGCACCAGCACGCCCTGGCCGATCAGGCCTGCTGCCTGCATGGTCTGGCCGGCGGTGATCTGGGAGGTGATGCCTTCCATGGTCTGGTTCAGCTGCTCGATGCCGCTGACGGTGTTGATCTGTGCCAGCTGCGTGGTGAGCTCGTTGTTCTCCATGGGGTTGAGCGGGTCCTGATTCTGCAGCTGGGTGATCAACAGGGTCATGAAGTTGTCACGCAGCTCGTCGGACTCCCGGCTACCCATGGTTGGCGCACCACCGGCATTGACCGTGCTGAGAACGCTATTGCCAATCGGGGTTGTCATGGCATCAACCCTCGCCCAGCGTCAGGGTCTTGAGCATCATCTGCTTGCTGGTGTTCATCACTTCGATGTTGGCCTGGTAAGAGCGCGACGCGGAGATCATGTTGACCATTTCGTGTACCGGCTCGACGTTGGGCATGGTGACGTAGCCTTCGTCGTTGGCCAGAGGGTGCTCAGGGCGGTACTCCAGACGCATCGGGGAAGAATCCTCGACTACCTGACGTACCCCCACGCCGCCGATGCCGTGCGCCTGGCTGGCACGGCTCTCGAACAGCACCTGCTTGGCGCGATACGCCTCCCCGTCTGGCCCCGCTACGCTATCGGCGTTGGCCAGGTTGCTGGCGGTGACGTTCATGCGCTGCGACTGGGCGCTCATGGCCGACCCGGCGATATCGAAAACGGAAAACATCGACACGAAATAACTCCTTACTCAGGCTGCGGTTATTCAGGCTGCATCGCATTCTTGAGGCCCTGAATGCGGCTATTGAGGATGGTAAGCCCGGCCTGATAGCGCACCGAGTTGTCGGCAAAGGCAGTGCGCTCACGGTCCATGTCCACGGTATTGCCATCCAGGCTGGCCTGTTCCGGCACACGATAGAGCAGCCCTGACTGAGCGTTTGCCGCTCCCTGACCGGCAATATGCCGCTCCGACGTGCGCGCCAGCGACAGTCCCTGGCCATTGACCCCGCCACTGCCGACGGCCTTCTTCAGTTCGCTGGCGAAGTCCATATCCCGGGCCTTGTAGCCGGGCGTATCCGCATTGGCGATATTGCTAGCCAGCACCTTGTGGCGCTGCTGACGCAGACCAAGAGCCTGCTGGTGGTACTGAAAGGCAGCCTCTAGCTTATCGATCATCCCAGCACATCCTCGGCAGTGGGGATTGGTTCAGGATGGAGAATAGCTAGCCCACGGTCATGCCAAAGCCCCAAACAACCCACGCTTCCGCGCCCATTTCCGAGATTGCCCCAGGCACGGGCGCTCTAGAATGAAGCCAGCTTCTTTTCCCAGCTTGCGAGTGTCGCCATGTCCCTCCCCTCTCCCCTTCGCTGGGTCACTCTTTTTATGAGCTTCGGGGTCATCTCGTTATCCGGCATAGCCGCAAGCGACCAGAACGATGAGCTCATCCATCGGGTTCAATCGTTTCTGTACGAAATGGCCGGCACCGAGGCCGACGAGGTCGTGATCGAGCTGCGTCCGCCATCGGCTCACCTGCCACGCTGCGAATCACCCGAGCCGTTTCTGACTCGCCCGGATGCATCGGTAGTCGGCCGAGTCTCGGTAGGCGTTCGCTGCGGAGTGGGCGGCCGACAGGTGCGCTACCTGCAGGCCGAGGTCGACGTGATAGCCAGCTACCCGGTGGCAGCAACGGACATCGCACCCGGAACGGTGTTAACCCAAGCACACCTGGTGCATCGTCAGGGTAATCTCGCCGAACTGGCACGCCACGCCGTCCGCGATGCGACTCCGCTGCTGGGCCAGCAGGCCCGCCGCGGTATCCGCGCAGGCTCTCCCCTGCAGTCCCAGTTCTTCCAGGCCAGGGCACTGGTGGAACGTGGCCAGACAGTGGTGGTCGAGGCTGGCGGCGCCAGTTTCCTGGTGACGCGCTCGGGTGAAGCCATGGAGCCCGGGGCCCTGGGAGAGAACGTTCGCGTGCGCTTCGGACAGCGCGAGATCCTCCAGGCGCGCGTCATTGGCGAAGGGCGCCTCGCCGTGGACTTGTAGCGAACCCTGGGGTAATGTGCCAGGCATCCTCAGTGCCGCTATCGCGGCCCGCTTCATTGACACCAGATTCATGCCTAAAGTCTTTCGACGACCTGCCGATATCAAGGGCAAGCACCCCTGAACCGCATAAGGTCAAGAGGCAACCATCTTGAAGATCAACAACCACAACCCGCTGATCCGCACTGGCCAGCCGCAGGCGCGAGATGACGCCCAGAAGGTCAAGGGTGCCAGCCAGCCGACTTCCCGTCACGCCGAGCCGGCCGCCAAGACCCACCTCAGCCATGAGGCCGCCAATGCCAGTCAGGACATCGACGTCGCCCGCGTCGCCGAGATTCGTGAGGCCATTCGCGACGGCCGGCTTGAGATTCATGCCGACCGCATCGCTGATGGCCTGATTGACAACGTGCGAGAACTCCTCGGGCACGACAAGGCATGAGCCTGACCCGCTTGCTCTCCGACCAGCGCGCCCGCCTGGCCAAGCTCACCCAGCTTCTCGAACAGGAGCTTCAGCAGCTCACTACCAGCGACGTTGACGGAGAAACACTCGTCCAGCTCGCCCAGCGTAAGCAGGTTCTGTTGAATGAATTGGAGAGCAAGGAGACACTGCGCCGCCAAGTGCAGTCTCGCCTGGGTTACGCCGTGGGCCTGGAGGGTGCCAGGGCCGCTGCCGAAGAAGCCGACTGCCTGGAAGAGTGGGAAGCCTGCCTGATGGCTACCGAGCGTACGGCTCGCCTGAATGACCTGGTGGGTGAGCTGCTGCAGATGCGCGCATCACATAACCAGAAGATGCTCGACTTTATGCATCAGATAGCCGACAAGACGCTCTATAACCCTTCCGGACGCACCGGTCGCCAACCTGGCAGGGTAAATACGTCGGCTTGAGCACGCCTCTGCGGCCCTGTACCCGCGAGACGCTGCATGCCTGTGATCATGTGCTCGTCGACTGGATTTGCTCCCACTGGGCCTCCAGCTCGCCGGCCGTCAACGGCGGACAGAAGACATACCCCTGAATACTCTCAACCCCCAATCGCTTGACCCGCGCCAACTGTTCGGCGGTTTCGACGCCGACGGCGATCGTGGGAATACCCAGAGCGTGCAAACCCGCCAGCAGCCCCCGTACCCCCTGTCGAACCAGCTGGCCATGTTCCATTTCCGCCATCATCACGGGCGCCAGCTTTGCTCCAGCGAGGCCCAGGGCCGGTAAGTTGACCAGCGAGACAGGCGGCGCCCCCAGGCCGTCCATGACCAGACCGATGCCCATTCGCTGCAGCCGCTTCAGCAGGTGCCGCTGGTGGTCGACAAGCCCCTCGATCGCACTGGCCGGGAATTCCAGACAGATTCCCTCCAATGCCCGAGAATAGCGCTGCAGAAAATGATCCAGCGGGCAGCCATCGAACACGTCCTGCTCAAGGGTTTCCGCCATCAGGTTCACGCTCAGCGGCAGCGATGCCAGCGCCACTCCTGATGCTTGCCAGGCAGCTCGCTGCTGTATCACCTGATCCAGCACCCAGCGGTCAAGGCGCACCATCTCACCCAGCTCCTCAATCGCCGGCAGCAGCTGGCTTGGGTAGATCGTGCCATGCCGTGGTGGCGTCCAGCGCACTAGGGCTTCAATCCCCAACCAGCGCCCTGTCACCGCATCACATTGAGGCTGAAACCGCAGGTGGAAATGTCGCGAGGGCGACAGCAGTGCTTCGTGTAACTGCATCAGAAACGCCCCACGCGCCTCAAGATCCCTGCGAAGGCCGCTGTCTCGGAATGCATAAGAACCCGGACCATGGCGGCGCGCCTGCGCCAACGCCTGAGACCCTTCCGCCATCAGGCCGGTGACGTCCTCCGCATCCTCTGGAAAGCGTGCGATGCCGATAGACAGCGTCATCAGGCCATCAGCGAACTCGCTTTTGAAGGGGGCGTCCATGGCCTCTGTCAACCTCAGCGCCACGGTCTGCAGACTCCGGGGAGTCAGGGGGTGTTCAATGATCACTCCCCAGCGCCCCTCCCCCAACCTTGCCAGGCCGTCTTCCTTGCGCAGCACCCGCTGGAGCCGAAGCGTCACCTGCTCCAGCAGCCGCCAGCGCTGCCAGCGCACCAGCGCGGCACGACGCGGCGATGGATCCAGCTCCACCAGGAATATCGCCAGGGGCTGCTCGTGCCGTTCAGCGCGAGTCAGCGCGTTGTCCAGCCGATCCTCAAAAAGGCTCGGCGACCCCAGCCGGGTAAGCGCATCGCGAGTAAAAACGCCGTGGACGACCAGGCTTCTGGGCACCAGCGTCAGCAGTTGGCAGGCGTCCGCTTCCAGGGCCGTGACCGACAGCAGCAGATCTCCCTCGTTGGCTGCAGCATCATATAGGTACACTTCGTGCCACTCGCTCTGCTTCAACTCCGAGGGCAACAAGGAAAGGGCCGACCCAATCGGCATCAGCTTGCCAATGCAGAGATCGTCAAGCACCGCATCCGGCGACAGGCCCAGCAGGGCTCGAAAACAGGCGTTGGCAGCCCGCAGTCTGCCTGCGACATCGATGATGGCAAGCCCCACCCGGGCATTCTCGAAGGCGAGGCCGGCTAGCGCCACAGGATGACGCGCGACCGGGGATGCGTGTCCATCCTGCAGGCGTTGGGTAGGGGGCTTGTTTTCGTCGCTCGCCATGGAAGTGCACTCGCTTCAGAAGGGGAAGTGAGGTTCACTCCTCAAGAATATATCGACCAACCAACGAAAACCTTGACCCCATCGAGGCTATTCTGTTTCCGCATCGCTAACTTGCTAAGCGATAGCTGTAGGCAGGAGTGCTCGTGGTCCCGCTTATCTTTACAGCTTCCCTCTGAAGGTGGCCGTGCCACCCCGACCTTCGCGCTTTACCCGATACATACTCTGATCGGCGGCATCGATCATCTCGCGCGCATTGCCGAAGTCTGCGTCCTCCAGGCAGGCAATACCGATCGAGACCGAGACATGGATAGGCACGCCCTCGGCGTGAACCATGGGCTGCGAAGAGAGCCGCTGCGTCAGCCTGCTGGCCATTGCCATAGCACCTTCCTCCTGCTCGTCCGGCAGGATGACCAGAAACTCTTCACCACCATAGCGGCCGGCGAGGTCCCCCTCTCGTACCGATTCCTGCAGCGCAACCGCAAAGCTTTCCAACACCCGGTCACCCAGCAGGTGGCCATAGTAATCATTGAGCTGTTTGAAATGGTCGATGTCGATGAACACCACCGACAGGCTCCGTCCCTGCTCTCGAGAAAGCCGAAAGCGCTCCTTCAGCTGTGACTCGATCCAGGCACGGTTGGCAAGACCCGTCAGGTCATCACGCCTGCTGCGCTGCTCGAGTTCGGTCTGGCCTTGGCGAAGCATCTCCAACTCGACCTCTTGAGTATCCAGGCGCGCAGTAAGAGACAGCGCCTGCCGGAACAGATGCTGCTGTGCTTCTTCCAAAAGGGACTGATTATCGTACTTGGGTGGCGCTGTGATATCGAGCAGCTGCACCATGTCCGGGAGAGCGCTTTGCACCTCCTCGAGCAGAGTCGCCAGCGATACCGGAAGCACATCGCCCAGTGTCTCGAAGCGATGCAGCAGGCTGACAAACGCCCGCGCCGGTGATCCGGATAGCCAGGCGTCTGCCACCGGACCCGACAGCCGCAGGCACAGAGCGTCTGGCGTTGTGAAGTCGAGACCACCATGAGTCGACGCAATCCCCCTGACCAGATGGACAGGCAGCCCCCAGCTGTGGGCCAACCAGGCGCCGATGAGCGCGTGATCGCATCCATAGAGCGCTTGCTCGGCGGCCACGAGGCTGTCATGCCCCTCGGTGGAACTGATGAGCCGATGGTAGTCGTCTTCATTCAGCGCGATGGCCGCCAGAACGCCGATATCCTGCAGCAGCGAAATCGTAAAGAGCATTCCGGCCTTTTCCGGACAAAGCCGGGCCGCCAGGTGCCGCGAGGCCAGAGCGGCAATGATGGCCCGCTGCCAAAGGGAGTCGAGGTTGAGCGCCGAGGTGCTGATTCTGGCGAGCGCAAAGCTCATGACGGCCGCCAGCGTCGTGTCCAGCCCCAGCCTTGATACCGCCTCCCGGCAGGTATGTGACTCGACGTTACCTCGGGAATAGTAGCTGCTGTTCGCTAGCGACAGCAGCCTGAGCGTCAATGCCGGGTCTTTCTCAACCGCCTCGGCATAGTCCACCAGGCTTGCCTCACCATGCCGAGCAAGCATCAAGACACGCACAGCGGCAGCAGGTAGTGAGGGCAGACTATCGCAGCTCGAAAGCCTGTGACTCAGACGCTCAGGCAACGGCGGCAAGTGGAGTGGGAGGTTGACGCTGCGTTCACCACGGGTCATAGCGACTCACCACTCTGCGGATGCAAGACAAGAACTTAATGAAGTGTGCCGCGAAACATGGCGCAAATCACCCTTGAGCCTCGCAAGCGCGTCAAACGAATATCAACGCTTCCGCCCCGAGGAGCCCGCCATACAATCTCTGCTCAACTCGAGTCAGCACGAAACCGCTACTGGACCGCAGAAAGCGCCATGGCAGAAAGCACCTCCCGCTCAACCGCCGGCCCGAGCTGCAGAGTGATTTCCACTCGACGATTGAGCGCGCGAGCCATCTCGGAATCGTTGGGGACCAAGGGTCGAGTGTCGGCATGCCCCATCACGGTCAAGCGCGTCGGGTCCAGGCCAGGGTTTTCGAGCAGCCGATTGGCCACCGTGGCTGAACGCATCGCCGACAGGTCCCAGTTACTGCGAAAGCGTGAGCTACGGATGGGCACATTATCGGTGTGGCCATCGATGGCGATCTCCCCCGGCATCGGCGAGAGGGCGTCGGAAAGCGCCTGAAGCAGCGCAATAAAATCGCTCGTCACCTCGGCGGAACCTGAGGGAAAGGTCCCTTGTTCGTCGATGCGAATCAGCACATTGGCGCCATCGCGCTCGACGCGAACACCGCCTTCATCGATAGCGGAGCGCAACGCCTCTTCCACCTTGAGCTTCAGGGCATCGATTCGCTGATCCATGCGGGTCTGTACCTGCTCGCGAAAGGTATCGTGCCGTAGACGCTCCTGAGTCGTGGTCTGGCGAACCTCATCGCGTAGCGTGGGCTGCGGCTCGGCCGGAGAAAAACGGTCAAATACCGCACTGGTTCCCATGGGAATGGTCTCCGCAGGGACCTGACGCTGCACCCCGAATGCCTCGGACATCTCGCCGGCAAGCTGCTTGAAGCGGACAAGATCGATCTCGGCAAAGGAGAGCAGCAGCACAAAGAAGCAGAGCAGCAGCGACATCAGATCCGCATAGGTCACCATCCAGGGCGGTATCGACCCGCCGCCACTCTTTCGCTTAGGCACCCGGCTCCTCCCCGGAGGTCACTGCGGCAGCCTCGGCTACCTGAGCCTGACGGCGATCACGGACCTCATCCGGCAGATAGGCCAGCAACATCTGCTCGACGATCCGTGGATTCTTCCCCTCCTGGATGGCCAGCAACGCATCGGTCCATAGCACCTGCAGCTTCTCCTGCTGATGCATACGCGCATCAAGCTTTTCCGCAATCGGCTTGGCGATCACATTGGCGATCAGCACCCCGTAGAGCGTGGTCAACAACGCCACCGCCATGGCCGGCCCGATGGAAGAGGGGTCGTCCATATTCGCCAGCATCTGCACCAGACCTATCAGCGTGCCGATCATGCCCATCGCCGGTGCCACTTCGTTGAGCAGATTGAATGCCCTGGCACCGGCCTGATTACGATCCAGGGTCATAAGGCGCTCCCTGTCGAGCACATCCTTGACCGTTTCTGGCGCGAAACCGTCGGCCAGCATCTGCAGGCCCTGCTTGAGATAGCGAGAGCTTGTCTCGAACTCCTCCAGCGCCAGCAACCCCCCCTTGCGGGCCAGCTTGGAGATTTCGATCATCTCCTCGATTGTCGATGCGGTATCGGGAAGGCTGTGCTTGAATGCCCGGCTCACGGCATGCAGGGCCATCCGGCATTCGGAGAATCGCAGCTGGGACAGCACCACCATCAGGCTTCCCCCCACCACGATCAGCAGACTGATGGGGTTGAGGAAGATCATCGGAGAGGCGCCGAGGGAGATGGCGCCCGTCACCATTACAATGGCACCGATCATGCCGATTACCGTGGCCAGATCCATGATGTCCCCTGAGTGCTTGTCGCTGCGGCAACAGGGCAGCGGCAACTGAATGTCGGTTAATGAATGACAGCATCCCTCTCTATCGGCAGAAGCGGTAAGAACTTTACCCTGCTGCCCTGTGGCCCCAAGATGGCCGCCCACAGGGCAACATTCACTGTTGCGCGACACCCGTCCATGGGGCATCAATCAGTTGGCAAACCCGTATCCAAAGCAGCAAGCCCAGAACGGCGCTTGGTGGCCAGAAGCCCCTGTCGCTCTTTTTCTCGGTCTGTTGCTGATTACCCTTGCCGTTATGGCTTGGGTCCTCGCCGAGCGTCGTCAGGTCTCGTTGGAAGAGGCCAGACGTTACACCGATGCCAAGGCCGAACTGGTCAGCGACTGGATCTCGGGTAGCTTCGATCTCAGTGAGCTCGTGCTTGCCGGCACCGGCATGCTGGCGCTGGAGGCGCTCGCCGACCAGGCCAGCGCGCCCCTCTCCCAGCTTGCCGACCGCCTCGCTGATCGGGCCGATGCCGTGCGCTTTGTCGAGGTCCTGGCCCTGCTCTCCCCCCAGGGTGAGTTGCTGGTTGCATCTGGCAACGCCCCTATGGAAGACCTGCTGCGCCAGAACGCGCCGCTTATAGATGACGTTCTTGCCGGGCATGACACCTCCCGCGTCACCGGCCTGTTACGCAGGCCGGAGAGCATCGGTCTGGTGGCCCTGCACTTCAGGGCGTTGCATGACGCCGGCGGTCGCCTTCAGGGGGTGATGGTGGCACTGCTTGACGTCAGCGAACTTGACGCCAAGGTCACCGGGGCCTCCCAGCTCGAAGGGGAAAGTATTGCCTTGATTGACCTGAACCTTCACCTGATCGCTCGCTATCCGCCAACCACGTCAGCGGGGGTGGGGGTCGGACTGCCGTTTGAACTGGCGTTACTTAGCCGCGCTCTGCAGGAACGGTCGGCACTGGATGGCCTGGTCGTTCGCTCACCGCTGGATCAGCAGGAGCGACTGGTATCCAGCCACCGGCTGGAGAATGCCCCTTACCTGGTCGTGATTGGCCGCACCACTGCCGATATCTTGCGCCCCTGGTGGCGTGAACTGGGGATTCTCCTCTCGGGATGGCTGATCATGGCCCTGCTGGGATGGCTGGCCCTGCGTCGACATCTCAGTGCCCTGGCGAGTGGGCAGCACCTGCTTGAGGAAGTTGAGCAGCGACAGCGTGTTCAGCACCACATCCAGCAGCGAGAAGCGGAACTCAGAGCGTTGGTAGCCGGTATCGAAGCGCTGGTGTTCCGTTTCGATGGCAATGGCTATCTTCAATTTGCCCATGCCCACCGGCCGGATCTCCTGCTGGCACCGCTGGAACATATCCTGGGTCGCCACTACTCCCAGTTTCTGCCCGGTGATGTCACAGAGCTTTTCACGGCCGCCCTCGCCGAGACACGGGCCACCAACCTGCCGGCGGAAGTCGGCTATCGTCTGGAGCTGGAGGGAAGGTCCCTGGACTTCAAGGCCGTATTGAGGCCACTTCAGGGCGATACTGCTGTTTCTGCGGGCACCGTGGTATTGGTCACCGATGTCACCCGGGAAAGGGCACGGGAGGCTCAGCTGCGCATTGCGGCCATGGCTTTCGAGACTCACCTGGGCATGTTCATTACTGACGCCCACGGCAACGTCATCAAGACCAATACCACTTTCACTCATATCACTGGCTACCCGGAAAGCGACGTGCTGGGATGCAATCCCAGCATATGGAGCTCTGGACGACATGATGCCACGTTCTATTCCGATATGTGGGGAGCCATCGAGCGCGACGGAAGCTGGCAAGGCGAAGTCTGGAATCGGCGCAAGGCCGGCGACGTCTATCCCCAGTGGCTGACGATCAGTGCCCTCCGCGATGGGCAAAACGAACTGCTTCATTACGTCGCCACCCTGAGTGACTTGTCAGACTCCAAGGAGGCGGAAGATGCCCTGCATCGCCTCGCCTTTTACGACCCTCTTACGGGGTTGTCGAACAGGCAGCAGCTGCTTGATTGGCTCAACCATCTTGGCAGCAATGCAGCCAAGTCAGACGAGCAATCGGCACTGATACTGGTGGGCCTCGACAACTTCAAGGCCTACAACAGCACGCTTGGCCATGAGCAAGGCGATGCGCTCCTTCGGCAGATTGCCGAGCGCGTCAGCGGCTCCCTGGAGGGTGATGATGTGCTGGCACGCTGGGGAGGCGATCAGTTCGCGCTATTAAGTGGGCAACTCGGCACCGACCCGGAGAGTGCCGCACGCAAGGCGCAGCGAGTGGCCGATGTCCTGCTGTTGCAAATCCGTGCATGCAGCGGACAACATCTGAAAGAGCTTCCAGTAAGTGCCAGTGCGGGCATCGCTCTCTTTCATCAGACCGATACGCTGGCGGCCGGGAGCGTCCATCAGGCCGAACTGGCCATGTACGAAGCCAAGCGTCAGGGAGGCGGCAATGTGCGCTTCTTCGATGCCGGCATGCAGGCCGCCATGGTGGAACGCACCCACCTGGAAGCCGATCTGAGCCACGCACTGGGCCGCAATGAACTGATGCTGCATTACCAGGCACAGGTTAATGAAGCGGGGAACATGATCGGCGTAGAATCGCTGCTTCGATGGCAGCACGCCGAGCGCGGCATCATTTCTCCCGGCGTGTTTATCCCCTTGGCCGAGGAGAGTGGTCTGATCGTGCCCATCGGCCACTGGGTGCTGGAATGTGCCTGCTGGCAGCTGGCGGAGTGGAAGTCGATTCATCAACGGCAGGACTTGACGATCTCGGTCAATGTGAGCCCCGTGCAGTTCAACCATCCCGGGTTCATCGATGATGTCTGCCTTGTCCTCAGCAAGAGCGGTGCCGACCCCACCCGGCTGATTCTGGAAGTCACGGAAAGCCTTTTCCTGCATGACACCGGCGCCACTCGTACAATCATGGAGCGGCTGAAATCGCTGGGTGTTCAGTTCTCACTGGATGACTTTGGCACTGGCTATTCATCGCTTAGCTACCTCAAGGGGCTGCCGCTGGATGAGCTGAAGATCGACCAGAGTTTTGTGCGCGACCTTCTCGACAGCCCCGCCGATGGGGCGATCGTGATGACCATCATCGCGCTGGCAGAAAGACTCAATCTGAGCGTGATTGCCGAGGGCGTCGAGACCGCCACCCAACGCGATTGGCTCAAGGCCAACGGCTGTCGGCGCTTCCAGGGGTACCTGTTCGCACGGCCGCAGCCAATCGAGTCGGCGCTGGCCAACTGGGAGTTGTGACATGCTGGAAGGAATCGAGATATCACGGCTGCTAAACACCGTAGCCGAGCAGGCGGATAACGCGGTGCTGATCACCGACGCTGATCTTGCCGACGGGGGGCCCTTTATTGTCTATTGCAACCCGGCCTTCTGCCGCATGACGGGATATGAGCGCTCCGAACTGCTGGGGCGTTCTCCCCGTCTGCTTCAGGGCCCAGAGACGGATCGAACGGTCATCGACTCACTGCGCCAGGGGCTGAACCAGAACAAGTTCTGGGAAGGCAGCACCGTCAATTACCGCAAGGATGGCGAGCCCTATGTCGTGAACTGGAACATTTCCCCCGTGTTTAATGACGACAAATACGTGACTCACTTCGTCTCGATGCAGCAGGATATCACCGCCAGGGTCAGAGCCGAGGCAGAGCGTGATATGCTGATTCAGGCGCTGAATCAGGCCCATGATCCGGTCCTGGTGACCGACAGAGAGGCACGCATCGTGTTTGCCAACGCGGCCTTCGAGTCACTGACCGGCTATCGGGCGGCAGACGTCATGGGGAAAACACCCGCCCTGCTCGGTTCCGGCGAGCAGAGTCCCGATTTTTACCGCAAGATGTGGAAGGCCCTGGAAAACAACGAGGCCTTTCAGGGGCGTTTCATCAACCGCCGCAAGGATGGCAGCCGCTACTATGTCGAGCAGAGCATTGCCCCCGTCTTGAACCCTCTCGGCAGGCGCACTCACTTTATCAGCACCTCATGGCAAGTGGATGAGCTCGTGGAGCGAGAGAAGGCGCTGCATACGATGGCCACCCAGGACAAGCTCACGGGACTACTGACCCGGCGAGCGGGCGACGAAGCGCTGCACAAGGCCCACCATGAGCACCTTGCCAATGCCCGGCCGCTAAGCGTGATCATCTGCGATATCGACCACTTCAAGACCGTCAACGACACCTTCGGCCATCTTGCCGGCGACCGAATCATCCAGCTTATCGCCCGGGTGATCAATCAGCAGGCGCGCTCAGATGACCCAACCATTCGCTGGGGAGGTGAGGAGTTCCTGATCGTCCTTCAGGCAAATCGCCCCGCGGCCATGGGGCTTGCGGAACGCCTACGCCTTGCCGTAGAGCAGCTGCAGGATGCCGAGGTGGGACAGGTCACCCTGTCACTGGGTGTTGCCGAGATGCTACTCGGCGAATCCATCGAACAGCTGCTGGGTCGCGCGGATGGCGCGCTCTATCGCGCCAAACGCAGCGGCCGCAACCGCGTCATGTCAGGTGCGGGAAACTGAGCCGGCATCGCGAAAGTGTGCCTTCCGGATCACAGACGTTGCGGTTGGGGCCCAGCTCCCTGGCCCGATGAAGCGCCGACGGGGCACACCGGTCACCCGGGTGATGGCGGGCGAACTGCCTCTTGCATCACAGCACCGAGAGAAAGTCTTTCAGGCGGCGTTCATCGGAGAGGTCTCCATACAGCACTCTGCGGCTACCCGATGCATCGACGCGCATCAGGGCTGGGGTGGCAAAGATGCCAAAGCGGATGGCCTGTTGGGGGTCACGCAGCAAATCGATCTCGCGGGCCGGAGCGACATCGAGGGTGCTGTCGTCAAGGGCGGCGTTCAGGTTGTGGTAAGCCCGACGGGAACGGGGTGCTTCTCCGGTAACAAACAGGATAAGAGAGGTGCGCTTCGGGTGGGCATCGTCGGCTGGCGAGAGGTTCACTGGTCGCGCCCTCCCTGGCCGGGATTACGGTGTTGTATGACGTTGTCCTGATGCTGGTCCGCCCCGCGATCCACTTCCTTCTGATCGTGACTCTCGGCGATCAACTCCTCCTGCAGCCGTTCAAGTTCCTCCTGCCCCTGCTGGATAAGGCCGCGGGTCTTGTCGATCTCTCGTTCCAGACCATATTGCTGGCGAAGGCGCTCCTTGAGCTGGCGTTGCCGCAGGGCGGCTTCCTCGCTCTCCTTCTGGATGCGCGCAGTGCCCATCAGGACGTCGCTGCCGTAGGGGTAGACATCGGCAAGTTCGATACCCTGGGGCGAGAGCGTTATCTCGCGAACTTGATTGGAGTGGGCCGTGCCCCTGGACTTGACCACCGACAGCGAGCGATTGCGCTCGCCGCCCTGGACCTGGTAACGCAGCACGATCCAGGTATCCGCGAGGGTCGAGGCATGGCTCAGGGTGGTTTCACCGAAGGGATCATCGGCCTCGGACAGCGAGGTGAGCATCAGGGTGATGCCGCGGGTACGCGTCACGGCCAGCAGGCGCTCCAGGGCGAGGAAAGCGCTATCGGCATCGGACGACTTGAGCAGTGCCGAGGCCGGGTCGATGACCAGGCAGTCCGGCTGAACGTCATCGAGCAGTTTCAACATGGCCATGTAGTGCTCTTCCACCAGCGCCCCCCAGCTTGCCCGGGCAACGACTCTCAGGTGGCCGCTATCAATCGGCGTCTGCAGATCGATGCCCACGGTCGCCACATTGCGTACGATCTGACGGGCGAACTCGTCGAAACTGACCAGTAGCGCGCGCTCGCCGCGCTTGGCGGCGGCCGCGACAAAGGCCGCTCCCAATGTGGTCTTGGAGGTGCCGGGCTGACCGGACACCAGCGTGATCGAGCCGCGATAGACGCCGCCTTCCAGTATCTTGTCGAGGCGCTCGATACCGGTACCGAGGCGTTCGCCGACAGCGGGCACCGACTCGGGGATAAAGGGATCCGCATAGGGAAGGTGGATGCCGTCCTCATCGATCAGCATGGCAAGCTCGTCGGGGTTGTGGCGAGTGCCCCGGTACTTGGCGATGCGAAAGCGTCGGTTGAGGCGCTTGTCCACCAGGGTGCTCGATAGCACCAGAATGGTGGACAGCATGAACTCGATGCCGTTGAGATAATCCGGCTGGGTGCGGTCACTACTCGTGTGCTTGCCGGTCAGCAGCAGGGAATAGTCGTGCTCGATGCACCAGTCGTTGAGCTGGGCGATCTGGTCGATGGCCATCTGGCTGTCCAGTTGGCGACGCAGTAGCTGGTCGATCCCGTCGAGAACGATCCAGGTACCCTCCACCCGTCTGGCGCAAAGTTCGAGCACCGCGAGCAGCCCATCGATGTCGAAGGCACCGGAGAATTCAGCCCTTCTCATCGACTGACCGTCGATGACCTCGCAGCGCGATGACCCCCGCAGCTGCGGCCCCCAGCGGAAGGCATCGGCATTGCGCAGGATCTGGTCGCGAGACTCCTCGAAGCTCATAAAGACACCCCCTTCCCCACGTGCCAAGGCACTGGCGAGGATCTGGAGGCCGATGATGGTCTTGCCGCAACCCGGCTCGCCGATTACCAGGGTCGCACCGCCGGCGGGCAGCCCCCCATGGGTGACCGTATCCAGTGCTTGAATGCCGGTGGGCCGTTTGACAAGCCCTCGTTCCGCTATTGTGTTGGCGTCGTTCATCGTGGCTCCTGGCGGAAAGGGCGCCTCAGTTGTTGGGCATCTGGTCATGACGTTCCCGGAGAGGGCAGCGCGTTGGAGGGGGGCGTCAGTGGCAAGCAGGACTGCTTCTCCAGCAACCAGCGGAAGTCCTCCACTTCCAGCGGCATGCTGTAGTAGTACCCCTGCCCGATCCGGCATCCCAACTCGAGCAGGACATCGCGTATGGCGGAGGTCTCCACCCCTTCCGCCACGGTCTCGGCTCCCAGCACCTGGCTGATGCCCAGGATCATGGAGACGATATTGCGGTTCAGCGGCTCGTCAAGGATGCCGCGCACGAACCCCATATCGATCTTGATCTCGTCGAAGGGGTATTGCTGGAGGTAGAGCAAGGACGAATAGCCGGTGCCGAAGTCGTCCAGGGAGAGCCGCACCCCCAGCGCATGCAGCGCATCGAGCTGTTGCCGCAGCGTGTCGGATTCTTCGCTGAATACGCTCTCGGTGATCTCGAGGGTCAGCGATGCCGGATCAATGGCATGCAGTTCGAGGGCCTCCCGCACCTTGCGGGTGAAGTCCCCGGAGCGGAACTGATCCACCGAGACGTTCACCGAGACCCTAACCAGGTCAAGGCCAGCCTTCTGCCACTCGCGCATATGGCGGCAGGCCTGGAAGAGTACCCAGTCGCCGATCGGGCCGATCAGTTGACTCTGTTCGGCGACGGGGATGAACTGGCCGGGCATCTGCATGCCGCGCTCCGGGTGCATCCAGCGGATCAGCGCCTCGCAGCCGATCACGTTGCCCGTCATCAGATCCACCTTGGGCTGATAGTGCAGCTCGAACTGCTCCTCCTCCAGGGCCAGACGGAGATCTCGAGTGAGGTCGATGCGCTGCTGAGCGAGTCGATCCATTTCACGGTCGTAGCGATAGAACTCGCTGCTGTCGCGACGGCGAGTCTCATGCAGGGCGATTTCCACTTCGTGGAGCAGGGCTTCGGCGCTGCGCACCTCCTCACCCAGCAGGGTATAACCGCCGCGCGCCGCCACCTCGATAACCTGTGCCGAGAGGCGTATCGGCTGCAGGAAAATACGAGCCAGCTGGTCAAGATGTTTCTGGGGGGGGGAGACATCATCACCGGGCAGCAGGAGAATAAACTGGTCACCGCTGATACGGCCAATCAGCGTGTCATCCGACAGGCGCTTTTCAAGGCGACGTGCCATCTCGATCAGCAGTTGATCGCCGGTATGGTAGCCATGGGCATCGTTGATATTGCGCATCTCCCGGATATCCAGTAGAGCGATGATGTCCTGTGGGTTCCAACCTTGCCGGGCTAAGTGCTTCGAAAAGGCTTCGGTGAAGCCCAGCCGATTGGCCAGGCCGGTCAATGGATCCTGGTAGGCCTGTCGCTTCAGCTCCTGTTCCGCCAGTACGCGTCCGGTAATGTCCACGTGCATCACCACGGCGCCCAGCATGCCTTCTGTTTCGAGGTCGGGTGTCAGCCGACTGGCCATCATGCGGAACCAGCGAGGCTGGTCCGGGGCATGGCAGGGATATTCGAGGGCGAAGGAGTCCCGCTTGCCTTCCAGTACGGCCTGCAACCCATCGGCCGCTTCAAATGCTTCCTCGGCGCAGTTGCCCTCGGCGGCACGACAGATCGACAAATAGTTGCTGCCGACGCCGAAGGTCGTGTCCCGCTGGTCATTGATGGTGCCGAAGTGTCGCCACTGGTCGTTGACGTCAAGCACCCTGCCGTCACCATCCAGCAGGGCGATATGGGCGGGAAGCGAATCGATCAGCGCCCGGCGCGTGGCCAGAGCCGCGGAGAGCGTCTCGACCATGGCGTCCTGCTGGTCAAGCATCTGGTTGAAGACGCGCGAAAGATCCGCGAACTCGTCGGCGCCCGACACGGGAACGCGAACCTGGTGTTCGCCGGCTTCCACCCGCCGAGCGACCCGGGACAGGCCGCGAAGAGGACCGTTGATTCGCCTGACGAGCAGCGCGAAGGCACCGACACACAAGAAGCCGAACATGGCCGCCGCCCCGGCGAAGCCGGCAGCGATCCAGTTGGCATCGCGGGCAATCTGCGCCTGACGCTGGCTTGTCACCTCCCGAAGCGCAATATCCAGTTCGATGCCGTAGCCGGCGACCTGATTCATGATGACCTGGCTGCGCAGAGGCAGGCTCAGCGGACTCTCTGCCTGGCGTTGGGCCGCATTTTCCTCCCGGAATCTGAAGGGTTGCGAATAGACAGCCGAGAGAGTCCCGACCAGGAAATCGATGTAGTGGATAGCGCGACGGGCGCCGGGATGTTCATCGGCCAGCGCGGCCAGGGTCTGCTTCAGGGAGCCGGCCTCGCCACGATACTTTTCTCTGAGTATCGGATCGGCACGCTTGACCAGCAGGGCGTCGCTGGCGACGGAGAATTCCCCGATGCGATGGTGGAGTGCCATCAGGTCCTCGATTTCTGCCTGTTTTTCCTGCATCTCGCCCATGCTGTGAAGCCCCACCAGAAGCAGCGTGGCAAGGCCGATCAGACAGGCGGCGATGCTCACCACGGAGAGACGCACGAGTTTCATAAACCGGCTATCCCGCCCTTCGAGGCCTGATCGACACCGAGAAGGCCGAGGACATCATGGGGATCTGCCCTGAGCGGCGGTATAAATGCAATGGGTATCCGGCACCAGACCGGACCGCAGGATTGTCGAATCCACATGCGTCGCGGTATCCATGTCGAGGGGAGTGTAAAGAACTCGTGGGAAGCCGACCCTGCAGAGTGCGTGCATCATCTCAGATCTCCATGGATGCGTCGATCCGTCGAACCGGTTCGAGACACCATGGCCTGCCGACGACTCAGCCGTTATCCAGAGACAGCGAGGTATCCACCATCACCACACGGTTGCGTCCCTCCTGCTTGGCCTGATAGCTGGCCCTGTCCGCACGCTCCATCAGGCTGGCGTCGTTGTCATCTTCGCAGAAAAACGCCACGCCCAGGCTGGCGCTGACGCGGAAACGGCGTCCGCCGTGGCGAAAATCGATGGCGGCCAGCCGCTGGCGCACACGCTCAGCGATCTCCCTGGCCGACGCGCTGGGCGCGCCGCGCAGCAACATCGCGAATTCATCGCCACCCAGGCGCGCCACGGCGTCCTCATCGCGCATCGCATCACCCAGCACCTCGGCTACCCGTTGCAGAAGCTCGTCGCCCACCGCATGGCCGGCGCTATCGTTGACCTCCTTGAAGTGGTCCAGGTCGAGCATCACCAGCGCGAGGGTATGATCGGCCTTGCGCCGTGACAGCGCGCAGGCTGCCCTCAATCGTCGCGCAAAACCACGTCGATTGAGACAGCGGGTCAGGGGGTCGTGCTCCGCCTCCCAGCGCTGGCGCTGCTCACGCTGATGGCGATCGGTAATGTCCTGCACCAGACCCACGTAGCCCAGCACTCGGCCACCACCGCTGACTCGGCTGGCATGCACCTCGAACCAGCGCCAGTCGCCTTGGGCACCGCGGAAACGGTAGAGCTGGGTCAGGATACCGCCCGGCAACAGTGCCTGGCGCCAGCCTTTGAGGACGAAGTGACGGTCTTCCGGGTGGACACGCCGCAGCCAGGCCAGCGGCCGATAGTCCTCGGCGTCTATCCCGGAGAGCCTCGTCAACGCCGGGTTAAGATAGGTCACCTGGCCCCGAGGGTCGGTGAGAAACATCCCCACCGGTGAGGAGGCCAGCACCGACAGCAGAAAGGCTTCGCGGGCCATCAAGGACTCCATGGCCTCGTGGCGCTCCTCTTCCACTCGGTTGAACGCCTCGGCGACCTGCTGCAGTTCCACCATACCGGTGTTGAGTTCCAGGCGTTCGGCCTTGCCCTGCCCCACCCGACCGATCTGGCGCTCCAGGCGATGCAGCGGACGCAGACCCAGCCCCAGCAGCCACCACAGCATCGGGAGCATCACCGCCACGCTGCCGGCACCCACCCAGCGCAGCTCGCGCGCATAGCGGTTAACCGGGGCCTGTAGCTGGGACAGCGGCAGGTAGACGGCCACCACCCAGTTGGCCGGCCACACCTGGCGAAAGGCCACCAGCGCAGGCTCACCGTCGAGGGTGTGGCTTTCACCGCTACCCTCCCAGCCCAGCAGCGCCTGCTCGACCAGCGGGTGGGTCTCCGGGCCGGGCAACCACCGGGTCAGCCAGGCGTCGATCGGGTGACTGATCACTTGGCCGTCGGCGGTGGCCACCATCAGGTGCCCGGCCTCTCCCAGTCGCCGTCCGCGCAGGTTCAAGTAGGCCTGGCCGCCACGCAGGCGAGTATTGCCGCCAAGGATCCCCAGAAATTCTCCCCCGTCGCCAAGCAGCGGGTGAATCACCATCACCTGGTCGATGCCGGTCTCGCCGCCGCGGTAGGGCTCGCTGACATGGGGGCGTCGAAAGGCCTTGACGTGCTGGAAGTAGGGGCGATGGCCAATCTCCGGGCCGCCCTCGGGAAAGGGCGGCCAGTCGGCGACGGGGCGGCCCTCGGCATCAAAGACCATCAACCGGTCGAACAGTGCCAGCAGCGGCTGCTGGCGCTGCAGCTGCGAGGCGAGCCCGGCGTCATCGATGGCGATGTCATCAGCCAGTCGCGCCAGCACCCGCTTGCGCTCGGTAATGTCTCGGGAAAGCTGACCCGCCACCAGCTGTGCCTCGTACTCCAGGTGGACACGGTTCTCGTGGCGAGTCAGGTTTCCGCCGCTCAGGTGGCTGTAGCCGAGCAGTGCCGCCACCAGCACCAACCAGCCAAGGCCGATACCCAGCAGCAGTCGCAAGCGCAGCGACAGGTTCAGCCAGCCGGTCAAGCGGCCTCACGGACGGGCAAGCTTGGGGCGAAAAAGGCACAGAAGTGAATCGTCATCGGCGAGCGGGTGTCCGGCGTTCCATTGGGGCGGTCGAGTCATGCCATAGCATGACATGGGTAATGGAATAGTATCAGGCCACATCCTCGACGTCGCCGCCACGCCACTCGCTTGCCACCAGCCCTTGGCCCTGCATCAGGCACGCGGGCTCGGGGCGGCGTCAGACCTCCTCACCCAGCGCCTCCAGGCCCTCAATCGATCGAATGGTAAGCTCGCGCCCCGACACCTTCACCAGCCCCTGTCGCTGAAAGCGCCCCATTACCCGGCTCACCGTCTCCAGGGCAAGCCCGAGATGGCTGCCGATATCGGCGCGGGACATGGTGAGCTGGAAGCGATAGCGAGAATAGCCCCGGGCATGGAAGCGCTGGGCGAGGCCCAGCAGAAAACCCGCCAGGCGCTGATCGGCGGTGCGCCCGGAAAGCAGGCAGACCTGGCGCTGATCGCGGCGCAGTTCGCGGCTCATGCACCCCATCAGTTCCGCCCGCAGAGTATCGTGCTGCGCCGCCAGGGATTCGAGCTGCGCAAAGGGCAGCTCGCAAACGAAAGTGGTCTCCAGGGCCACCACCGAGGCGGGATAGTCCGCCTCGCCAATCGCCTCGAGCCCCACGGCATCGCTGGGCAGGTAGAAATGGATCACCTGATCGCCATGGCAGCCCGGCAGACGAATCACCTGCTTGAGGCTGCCGGAGCGCACCAGATAAAGGCTGTGAAAGGCCTGCCCCTGGTGGACCAGCGCCTGGCCGCGCTTGAGCGGCTGGGGCTGCATGATAATTCCATTGAAGGCGTCGAGAGCGGCCTGGGAGAGGCTGCGCGACAGGCAGGTCGAGTGCAGCGAGCAGCCCTCGCAGTGCATCTCGGCCTGCCGCCGACACGTATGGCTGACCATTGTCATATGCGCTTCCTTGGCGTTGTGGGCTGACGAGGTTGGCCCTGGTCAGCTTAGACCATGCCCCCCGAGGTAAGCCAAGAAACCAGGCTAGTGGAATATTGGATGGGGGAAGACGCGCCTACATCTGGCCGGCGAAGAATTGAACCTGTTGGCGCTTTCGCGTACTTTTCCTGGCCTTGCCGAACCCTACGGAACGCCCATGCCCACCCGCACAGCAGGCTATACCTCACGCGGCATCGCCCGGATCCGAATTCTGGCCGCCGCGCTGCCTGAGTATCAGCGCTTCTGTCGGATGGGTGGTCTGTCACGACGGGCTGATGCGGTCATCGGCTGGGGGCTGAAGCCGACCACTTACAGGGCCAGAGCCTATGCAGAGCGGCATGGCCTGTCTTACACCGCCTTGGAAGATGGTTTCCTGCGCTCACTGGGGCTCGGGGTAGAAGGCTTCCAGCCACACAGCCTGGTGGTCGACACCTCGGGCATCTACTACGACGCCACTCGCCCCTCGGATTTGGAGCGAATGATCACTGAGGGTGACTTCTCCGATGAGGAGCTCGCCCGCGCGTGCCACGGCATGGCCCTGCTGCGACGCCACCGGCTATCCAAGTACAACCACGCGCCGGACCGCCTCCCTCCCGAGCTGACAGAGACGCGCGAACGGGTCCTGGTGATCGATCAAACCCGGGGCGACGCCTCGATTGGCTATGGCGGCGCCAGCAGCCACACCTTTCAACAGATGCTCGACGAGGCGCTCGGAGCCCACGTGAAAGCCGAGGTGCTGGTCAAGGTGCATCCCGATGTCATCGCCGGCAAGAAGCAAGGCCATCTGCTCGAAGCGGCGCGTCAGCACCCTCGCTGCCGGCTGATCGGTGACGACATCAATCCCTGGGCGCTGCTGGATATCGTCGATCACGTGCATGTGGTGACCAGCCAGCTGGGCTTCGAGGCGCTGATCGCCGGCAAATCGGTCACCTGCCACGGCCTGCCGTTCTATGCCGGCTGGGGGCTGACCGAGGACCGTCAGCGCTGCTCACGCCGCCAGGTTTCGCGCAGCCTGGAGCAGCTGTTTGCCGCGGCCTACTTGCGCTACTGCCGCTACGGCAACCCCTACACCGGCGAGCCCGCCAGCCTGGAAGAGACCATCGCCCTGATCGCCGACCAGAAGCGCCAACGCGACCGTCTGGCCGGCCAGTGGAGTGCCGGAGGGTTCTCCCGCTGGAAACGCGGCTTCGTGGGCGACTTCCTGGGCTCCGAGGCGAAACTCGCGCATTATTCCGACAGCCAGACCGCCCTGGCGGCCGCCCCCGCCGGCTCTCGCCTGCTGGCCTGGGCCAGCCGCGTGGACGACGATCTGGAAAGCCGCTGCCAGCAGCGGCAGATCGGCCTAGCACGCATGGAGGATGGTTTCATTCGTTCGGTGGGGCTCGGTGTTGACCTGGCCCGCCCGCTGTCACTGGTCATCGATCACCTCGGCATCTATTACGACCCCACCTGCGCCAGCGAGCTCGAGCGGCTCCTCGAAGAGGCCGACTTCACGGATGACCTGCAGGCTCGCGCCGCGGCCGTTCGCGAGCGCCTGGTGCGGCTGAAACTCTCGAAATACAACGTCGCAGGCCGCCAACTGCCCGAGCTGCCAGCCGGGCGACGGCGTATCCTGGTACCGGGCCAAGTCGAGACCGACGCCTCCATCGCCCGCGGCTCACCGGAGATTCGCACCAACCTCGCCCTGCTTGAAACCGTAAGGGCCCGGCACCCGGAGGCCCTGCTGCTCTTCAAGCCCCACCCGGACGTAGTCAGCGGCGCTCGACTGGGGGCGCTCGATGAGACCACCAAACAGCTGTATGATCTCGACGTCGGCGACATCCAGATCGCCGAGCTGCTCGATGCCGCAGACGAGGTCCACACCATGAGTTCACTGACCGGCTTCGAGGCACTGCTCAGGGGCAAGCGGGTAGCCACCTATGGTTTGCCCTTCTATGCCGGTTGGGGCCTGACCCAGGACCACATGAGCTGCGAAAGACGCACGCGACGGCTGACACTGGATGCCCTGGTGGCGGCCACACTGCTGCTTTACCCCACCTACGTGGATCCGCAGAGCGGGCAGCTATGCAGTGCCGAAACCGCCGTGACCCTGCTGGAGCAGCAGCGCTCCCGGTGTCAGGTACTGACGTGGAAGACCCGACTCTATCGTCGCTATCGCAACACTTTTATTGGCAAGCACTGAACTTGGCAATCATCGATGCACTGGAAAAGACTGACGTGACACGCCAAGGACGTTCTTTCCTGTTTCTGCAGGGGGTCTGCTCTCCCTTCTACCCGCGACTCGGCCAGCGCCTGGCAGCCGAGGGTAACCGCGTGGTCAAGGTCCAGTTCAACGGCGGCGACACCCTCTACTGGCAGCGGGACAGCGGCCCTGTCCACCACTTTCGCGGCCCCCTGAGCGAACTCGCCAGTGTTGTTGAATCGCTCTGGGAGCGCCACGCGATAACCGACCAGGTCGTCTTCGGCGACCGGCGCCCGGTGCATCGACCGGCCATCGAAGGTGCCCCTGCGAAGGGCATCCGCACCCATGTGTTCGAAGAGGGCTATTTCCGCCCCTTCTGGATCACCCTGGAGAGAGAAGGCGTCAACGGCCACTCCCTGCTGCCAAGGGATCCAGAGTGGTTCCTGGAAACCGGGCGACGGCTGCCCGAACTGCCAGCCCCCGATCGCTTCAAGTCGGCCTTCCGTGTCCGCGCCACCCATGACGTCCTCTACCATCTGGGCGGCCTCGCCAACCCGCTGGCCTATCCGCACTACCGCAACCATGCACCGATCACCGCGCCGGTGGAGTACGCCGGCTACCTCAAGCGCTTCACCCAGCTGCGCTTCTGGAAGCCCCGCGACGAGCAGTGTATCCGGGCGCTGGTCGGCGGCAAACGGCCTTTCTTTCTGCTGCCTTTGCAGCTGAACACGGACGCCCAGATCCGCGACCATTCGCCCTTCGACGACATGCAGCAGGTGATGGATCGGGTGATGGGGTCCTTCGCCGAATTTGCCCCGGCGGACGCCCTGCTGTGCATCAAGAACCATCCTCTGGATATGGGGCTGGTCAACTACGCCAGGATCATCCGCGAGCTGGAGCGTTTCTACGGACTGGAAGGGCGCATCGTCTATCTCGAATCCGGCAACCTCAATACGCTACTCAAACGTGCCGCCGGCACCGTCACCGTCAACAGCACCGTTGGCATCGTGTCCCTGGAACACCGCTGCCCGACCCTGGCGCTGAGCGACCCGATCTACAACATGGCCGGTCTTACCTTCCAGGAGAGCCTGGATGAGTTCTGGCACAAGCCGCCGCCTCCGCATGATGAGCTCTTCCGCAGCTTCCACGACACCGTGATGCATGCCACCCAGATCAACGGCGGTTTCTACTGTCGCCGCGGCATCGAGCTGGCGGTTGAGAACGCCGCCAGGGTGCTGACGGCAGAGCACTCCCCGCTGGAGGCGCTACTGTGAGCCATCAGGATCCCGATGTGACGATCGAACGCACCGTGCTGATCACCGGCGCCAGCGGCGCCATCGGCGGCGCCCTGGCCAAGGCCTACGCTGGTCCGGCGACCCGGCTCCTGCTGCACGGTCGCCGCGTGGAGGCACTGGAAACGCTGGCCGAGACCTGCCGTGAGAAGGGTGCCGAGGTGGAATGTCACGCCGTGCCGCTGACCGACGATGCCCTGCTGCGGGAGTGGCTCGAAGCCCTGGCCGCGCGCTGCCTGCCGGATATCGTGATTGCCAATGCCGGCCAGAACCACCACGTTCCCGGTCCCGGCGAGCTGGAGCCCTGGAGCCAGGTGAGCGACCTGCTGGCGATCAATCTGCGTGCGCCCATGGCCATGGCCAACATCCTGACGCCGCCCATGGTCCGGCGCGGTTCTGGCCAGTTCGTGCTAATCAGTTCCCTGGCGGCCTGGCATGGTCTACCGACCACCCCCGGCTACAGCGCCAGCAAGGCCGGCCTCAAGGCCTTTGGCGAGGGCTTGCGCGGCCACCTGGCACCCCACAGAATTGGCGTCACCGTGGTCATGCCCGGCTATGTCAGCTCGCCCATGTGTGCCGCCATGCCGGGACCCAAGCCCTGGGAGTGGCCACCGGAAAAGGCTGCCGGCGTGATTCAGGCCGGCATCGCCCGCAACCGCGCCCGCATCAGCTTCCCCTTTCCGCTCGATTTCGGCTGCTGGTGGCTGGCGGTATTGCCGGCGGGGATCTCCCAGCGCCTGCTGCGCCTGATGGGCTATGGCAGCCAGCCATGAGTTCCGCCATTGTCGCTGCGCTGTTGATGAGCCTGGCACTAACCTTCGCCATCGAGGCCCTGCTGCGTCCCGCCGTCGCCCCCTTCTGGCGACGTCCGCCGGCGACGCTGCTGGTCCACCTGGGCAGCACCTGCCTGCTGTTCGCGTTCTTCCTGATGGTGCTGCAACGCCCCTGGTTCACTGTTGTCTTCATCGCCTCGCTGCAGCTGGTAGTGGTTCAGGCCAGCAACACCAAGTCGGCCACCCTCAATGAGCCGTTCATCTGCCAGGACTTCGAGTACTTCCTGGACGCCATCAAACACCCCCGGCTCTATGTCCCCTTCTTCGGAATCCGGCTGGCGATTGCCGCCAGCAGTGTCGGCTCCTTCGCCATCGCCGCCTTCCTGTGGCTGGAGCCCTCGCTGCTCAGCCGCCATGGCCCGGCGGCGCTTCTGTTGCCAGTGGGTCTTCTGCTGATGAGCTCGGCAATCCTGCTACTAACGGGGCTGAAGGGGCTGCCGCCCTGCCGGCTAGAGCCCCACGAGGATCTGCACCGCCTTGGGCTGTTTTCCGCCCTGTGGAGTTACGGCAGCCTGGCCATCAGGCCGCTTCCCGCCGAGGCGCTCAAGGGTCCCTTTGCCTCCGAAGCGGGGGCCGGGACCACCCTCGTCTCGCAAGACCTGCCCAACCTAGTGGTAGTGCAGAGCGAATCCTTCTTCGACCCGCGTGACTGGAGTGAACTGGTGCCGGGCGACCTGCTGCCCCACTTCGATGCCCTAACGCGCAGCGCCCTTCGCCAGGGCCCCCTGAGGGTGCCCGCCTGGGGCGCCAATACCGTGCGTACCGAAGCGGCCTTCTTGACCGGCCTGCCACCCCGGGCGCTTGGCATTCACCGCTTCACGCCCTACCGGCAGTTCATCCGCACCCCGGTGCCGAGCCTGGCCAGCCGCCTAGGCGGGCTTGGCTATCGCACCGTCTGCGTGCACCCCTACCCGGCCAGCTTCTATCTGCGCCACAGGGTAATGCCGCAATTGGGCTTCGATCACTTCTTCGATATCCGCCACTTCGATGCTCGGGATCGTGATGGCCAGTACGTCGGCGACCTGGCGGTGGCAGAGATGGTTGGCACCCTGCTGGATGACAGTGATAATAGACCGCTGTTCGTGTTCGCCATCACCATGGAGAATCATGGCCCGCTGCATCTGGAGAGGCCGGTTCCCGACGACGCACCCCATCTTTCCGGTGCCGCCGCCAACCGGTTGAAGACGGAAGAGATCGCCGATCTTAGAGTCTACCTGCGCCACCTGCGCAACGCCGACGTCATGCTCGGCCGGCTCCGAGCCAAACTGACGCCCGCCTCGCCCGCGGCCAGGCCCGGTATGTTGTGCTGGTACGGGGATCATGTTCCGATCATGACCGGAGCCTATGATCGGCTGGGCGAGCCCAGCGGCGATACCTGTTACGCTCTCTGGTCCAGCCGGCGCGAAACGACAGCGAACGCCCCCCAAGCCGCCGAATCACTCGGCGTCAGCGAACTGGGTATGGCGATATTCGAGGCGCTGCTGCAAGATGCCAGCCGCCAGGAATCGCCCCATGACGATCCCCAAGACAACGATGCGGTAGGGCATACCCAGAGCCATCAGGAGCAAGAATGAGTAAACGCGTTGCCATCATCGGCGCCGCCCACCGTTTCCCTGGTACCACACCCGAAACGTTCTGGCAGGACCTGCAGGCAGAGAAGGACCTGGTGACCCGGGTGGCCGAAGATCGCTGGAGCCACGAGGCCTACCAGCATCCTGAGCGCCAGCATCCCGGCACCAGCATCACCTTTGCGGCCGGCAGCCTCGGTGATATCAGCGGCTTCGATGCGGCCTTTTTCGGCATCTCGCCCCGTGAGGCCAGCCACATGGATCCTCAGCAGCGCCTGCTACTGGAGCTGGCCTGGGAAGCCATGGAAGACGCCGGCATTGCGCCCTCCTCGCTACGCGGCAGCCGCTGCGGTGTCTTCATGGGCGTGGCCAGCATCGACTACGCCTATCGCCAGGCCGACGATCTCGAGTCAATCGGTCCCTCCTCGGCCACCGGCAACACCTCGAGCATCGCCTCCAACCGCATCTCCTACCTGTTCGACCTGCAAGGGCCCAGCATGTCGGTGGATACCGCCTGCTCCTCCTCGCTGGTGGCCTTCCACCAGGCCTGCCAGGCGATCCGCAGCGGCGAGACCGAAATGGCGCTGACCGGCGGCATCAGCCTGCACCTGCACCCCTACGGCTTCATCATCTTCACCAAGGCCAGCATGCTCTCGGCCAACGGCCGCTGCCGGGTGTTCGACGAGGCCGGCGACGGCTATGTGCGCTCCGAGGGCGCCGGCCTGTTCCTGCTCAAGGACTACGACCGTGCCGTGGCCGATGGCGACCGCATCCTCGCCGTGGTGGCCGGCTCGGCGGTCAATACCGACGGCCACAAGGCGGGGCTGACCGTGCCCAACGCCAGCGCCCAAGTGACGCTGATGCGCGAGGCCTACGAGCAGGCCGGCATCGCCCCCGACGAGATCGACTACCTGGAGGCCCATGGTACCGGCACCGCGGTGGGCGACCCCATCGAGACCCGTGCCATCGGTGAGGCGCTCGCCAAGCATCGATCGACGCCGCTGCCCATCGGCTCGGTGAAGAGCAACGTCGGCCACCTGGAGACCGCCTCGGGCGCCGTCGGCCTGGCCAAGGCGCTCTACAGCCTGCGCCATCGCGAAGTGCCGGCCACCATCGGCATCCGCACGCTCAACCCGCGCATCAAGTTCGACGAGTGGAACCTCCAGGTGGTCACCAAGGCCCTGCCGCTCAAGGCCGAGGGCCGCCTGATCATCGGCGTCAACTCCTTCGGCTTCGGCGGCGCCAACGCCCATGTGATTCTCGAAAGCCCGCCTCAGCAAAGCAAAGCGCCGCAAACCGCCAGCGCACAGGCCTCCAGCGAGCGGGAAGGCCAGGGGCCTCTGCCGTTTCAGCTCACCGCCCGCGGCGAGCCGGCCCTGCGTGCCATGGCCGGGCGAATGGCCGAGTGGCTGAAGGCAAGCGACGACTCGCTCTACGACATCGCCTACACCCTGCGCCATCACCGCGAACATCACCCCGACGGCGCCCTGCTGATGGTCGAGAGCAAGCAGGACGCCATTGCCCAGCTCAATGTCCTGGCCGACCCCGAGGCGGAGCCCGACCCGCAACGGGTTCGCGGCGAGCGCCTGACGGATGTCAGCACTCCGGCCTTCGTCTACGCCGGCAACGGCTGCCAGTGGGAGACCATGGGCGCCGAACTGCTGGAAAGCTCGGCCGTCTTCGCCGCCGCGGTGGACGAGGTCGACGCCCTGTTCCAGCACCACGGCGACTTCTCTCTGCGTGCCGAACTGGAGGGACGCAACGCGCCTCGGGAAGCAGGCACGAGCCGGCTCGCCCTGACCGAGATCGCCCAGCCGGCGCTGTTCGCCGTCCAGGTGGGCCTGACCCGCCTGCTGCGTCACCACGGCATCGAGCCCGCCGCCGTCACCGGCCACAGCGTCGGCGAAGTGGCCGCCGCCTGGGCCTGCGGCGCCCTGAGCCTGGTTGACGCGGTCAAGGTGATCTACTTCCGCAGCCACTACCAGGGCAAGACCCGCGGCCAGGGGGAGATGAGTGCCGTGGCCATGGGCCCCGAGGAGATCGGCGAGCTCCTGGCCGAAGGCGACTACGCCGGCGTCCACCTGGCCGGCATCAACAGCGCCCGCGGCGTCACCCTGGCCGGCGACCCCGACACCCTGAGCCGGCTGGAGGCAGAGCTTGCCGAGCAGGGCACCTTCGCCAAGCGCCTCGCGCTGAACTACGCCTTCCACAGCCCGGCCATGGACCCCATCGAGAGCGGCGTGGTCGCCTCACTGGCCGACATCGCCCCGCAGCAGGCGGTTATTCCCTTCGTCTCCACCGTCACCGGCGGCGAACTGGCCGCCAGCGAGCTCGGCGCCGACTACTGGTGGCACAACATACGCCAGCCGGTGCTCTTCGATGCCGCCATCAAGACGCTGATCGATTCGGGCAGCACGCTCTTCATCGAGATCGGCGCCCACCCGATCCTGCGCCGCTACGTGAGCGACGCCCTGCGCGACCGCGAGGTCACGGGCAAGGTGCTCGGCACCCTGGAGCGCGAGCGCCCAGCCGAGGTCTGTCTGCGCCAGACACTCGGCCAGGTCCTGCTCAGCGGCGCCCCCTGTGATCTGCAGGGCTGGTTTCCAGTGGCGGGTCGACGGGTGGAGCTGCCCCGCTACCCGTGGCAGCGCGAGCGCTTCTGGATCAAGAGCACCCCCGGCGGCCAGGGCCTGCTCAACCGCTACTACGAGCACCCGCTGCTGGGCTATCGCCTGGCCCAGCAGCCCAATAGTTGGGAGAGCCAACTCGACACCGGCCGCCTGCCCTGGCTGGCCGATCACGTGGTCGGCGACGCCGCGGTCTTCCCTGGCGCCGGCTTCATCGAGCTGGCGCTGGCCGCCGGCCGACACGCCCACGATGCCCGGGTCGTCGACATCGAGGAGCTGGAGATCCGCGCGCCGCTGCTGCTGGACAGCCAGCACGGCCGCCGCCTGCGCCTGCATCTCGCGCCCGAAGACGGCCGCATCGAGATCCGTTCCCGGGAGCCGCTGGCCGAGGGAGAGTGGCAACTCAACGCCGTGGCCCGGGTCATGCAGCAGAGCCGCGGCTTCCTGCTGCAGCGCGAGGCCCCCACCCTGCCCCGACGCGATCCGGACATCGAGCTCAGCGAACACCTGGCCCTGGCCGAGCGCCTCGGCCTGCACTACGGCCCCGCCTTCCAGGCCATCGCCCGCGCCTGGGTGGAGCAGGACAGCGTGATCGGCGAGATCGTCCTGCCCGAAGTCATCGAGCAGACCCGCGATAGCCTGCACCTGCACCCCGGCATCCTCGACAGCGCCTTTCAGCTGTTCATTCCGCTGATGGCCCGCGATGCCGCCGCACTGGGGCAGGAAGAGAGCGGCCTGGCCTTCGTACCGGTGCGCGTTGGCCGGATACAGCTGCTGGCCGACGGGGGCGTGCCGGCGCTGGCCCATGCCAGGGTACTCAAGCGCGCGCCCCACTCCTTTACCGCCGACTTCGCGCTGTTCGACGCCCAGGGTCGCGCCGTGGCGGTGCTCAGCGAGACCCGCTTTCGCGCCATTCGCCTCAAGCGCCAGCATCATCAGCGCTTCAGCTACCTGGATGTCCGACTCACGCCGGCGCCCCGCCAGCGTAGCGCCACCCCCCTCGACCTGGCACCGCTGTATGCCGCTGTGCCGCAATTGATCGGCGCCTACCAGCACCATACCGGCGGACGCTTCGCCGGCGAGGTCGACCCGCTGCTCGACAGCCTGGCCGACGCCTTCGCCGCCGAGGCCCTGCAGCAGCTGGCCGGCGGTACACACCTCAGCCAAGCCCGCTACCGCGAGCTGA
The DNA here is from genome assembly GCA_051751685.1 of Pseudomonadota bacterium. Classification (GTDB taxonomy): domain Bacteria; phylum Pseudomonadota; class Gammaproteobacteria; order Pseudomonadales; family Halomonadaceae; genus Halomonas. Next base: position 131,720 of record JBNJLE010000010.1, read on the forward strand.
CCCGCCGGCACCTGGGCGCCCAGCGACTGCTCGATCAGCTGCTCCATCAGCTGCAGAGCGCCGGCCGGCTCGAGGCCGGCGAGCAAGGCTGGCAGCTCGGCGTTTCGGACGAAGAAGTCACCGCGGCGACCATTTGGCAGCTACTGGTGCGCGACTATCCCGACCATTTCGTCCCGGTACAGCGCCTGGGCCGCTTCGGTCTGCATCTCCCCGCATTGCTCGATGGCAGCGAAAGCGCCGAGACACTCGGGCTTTCCGCCGATGCGCTGGCCGCCCTGTGCCGTCAACTGCCCGGCGCCGCCGGCTGGCAGGCCATCGCCGAGGTGCTGCGCGAGGCGCTGCCCCGGATCATCGAGACCCTGCCGGCAGGCCAGCGCCTGCGCCTGCTGGAAGCCGGCCCCGCTGCGCCGGCGCTGGCCGAGAGGTTGTGTGAGCTGCTCGACGCCGACCGCTGCGATCTCGGCCTGCTCACCGTGGGCGAGGCGGCCAGGCATCACGCCGAGCAGCTGCAGGAACGCTTCCCGCTGATCGCCTGTGAGGCGCTGGACGCCGGCGATGCCCCGCTGCCGCCCGCTCAATTGGCGCTGATCAGCCTCGAGGTCGGCCACCGCGAACGCACCCGCCGCCTGCTGCGCTCACTGCCCGAACGCCTCGCTCCTGGCGCGCAGCTGCTGCTCGTCGGCACCCGGCCCAGCGGCTGGCTCGACGGCCTGCTTGCCACCCCGGGCCTGAGCGACGACGGCGCGCTGCTGTTCGCCATCACCCCGGAAGAGGTCCAGCGCGAACTCGAAGCCCTCGGCGCCGGCGACATCGGCCTGCTGCCCCTGGAAGGCGACGACCGCGGCCTTTACGTGATGCACGCCAGTTGGGGACATGCCAGTTGTGGACAGCCCCCCCTTTCCATTTCCCAGGGCGACAATAAGAACGATAAGAAGAGCCATGAGGGTCTGTCTCCCATTCACCTCCTCGCCGACGACGCCAGCCGGCCACTGGCCGAGCGCCTGGCCGAGACGTTGAATCGCCGCGGCCACCAGGCCATGGCGGAAGAAAACGTGGGTGAGAGCGAGAATTTGTCCCCCGTGATCGTGGACCTGCGCCAGGGGGATGACCGCTGCCCCCAGGCCATGGATCTGGCCCGGGAACTGGAACCACTGGGTAGCGACGCCAGCCTGTGGCTGATCACCCGTGGCGTCGCCGCCATGTGGCAGCCATCCTCCCTTCCTGAAGGTGCCCAATTTATTGGTGGTCCGACACATCGGCGATCAGCGGAGCACACCCCCTCGCCGGATACATCCGGCTCCTACGATAATCTCGACGCCGCCCTCTGGGGCTTCGGCCGCTCCCTGGCCAACGAGTCCACCGGCTACCCGGTGCGTCTGCTCGACCTGCCCATCGGTGAGCTCGACGACGCGGTGATCGAGGCCCTGGCCGATGAGCTCACCGCCCCCGACGCCGAAACCGAGATCGTGCTGGATACCGCAGGCCAGCGCTTCGCCACCCGGCTGCGCACCCTGCCGGCCCCCGGCCCTCAGGCGGAGGCCACAGGAGACGAGCGCCAGGCCATGTCGCTGGGCTTCGAGCTACCCGGCCAGCTGCGCAACCTGGCCTGGATTCCGCGCCCGCTGCCTGCACCGGGCGCCGGCGAGGTGGAGATCCGCGTTAAGGCCACCGGCCTCAACTTCCGCGACGTCATGTACACCCTGGGCCTGCTCTCCGACGAGGCCATCGAGAACGGCTTCGCCGGCCCCACCCTGGGGCTGGAATTCGCCGGCGTCGTCGAGGCGGTGGGTGAAGGCGTGGGCGACCTGTCGGTGGGCGACGCCGTGGTCGGCTTCGGCCCGGCCAGCTTCAGCGACCGGCTGATCGCCAGCCGCCAGGCTCTGGCGCCAATCCCCGGCGAGCTCAGCTTCGCCGCGGCAGCGACCATCCCCACCGCCTTCTTCACCGTGTACTACTCGCTCCGGCATCTGGCGCGCCTGGCCCCGGGGGAAAAGGTGCTGATTCACGGCGCCGCCGGCGGCGTGGGCATCGCCGCCATCCAGGTGGCCCAGTGGCTCGGCGCCGAGGTCCACGCCACCGTGGGCAGCCCCGAAAAGCGCGACTTCCTGCGCCTGATGGGCATCGAGCACCTCTACGACTCCCGCGCCCTCACCTTCGCCGAGGAGATTCTCGAAGCGACCGATGGCCGCGGCGTCGACGTGGTGCTCAATTCCCTGGCCGGCGAGGCGATCCACCAGAACCTGCGCGCCCTGCGCCCCTTCGGCCGCTTCCTGGAACTAGGCAAGCGCGACTTCTACGAGAACACCCAGATCGGACTGCGCCCGTTCCGCAACAACCTCAGCTACTTCGGCATCGACTCCGACCAGCTGATGAAGGAGATGCCCGAGCTCACCGGCGAGCTGTTCGGCGAGATGATGGCGCTGTTTGCCAATGGCACCCTCACCCCGCTGCCCTATACCGCCTTCTCCAGCCAGCAGGTGGTGGAAGCTTTCCGCTACATGCAGCAGGCCCGTCAGATCGGCAAGGTGGTGGTCACTCATGATCAGGTCCAGCGGGAGGCGCCTCGACAGGCGCTGTCCCGCGACGCCCTGACGCTGCCGGAAGACGCCAGCTACCTGGTCACCGGCGGACTGGGCGGCTTCGGCCTGAAGACCGCCGGGTGGCTGGCCGATCGCGGCGCCCGCCAGCTGATCCTGGTGGGCCGCAGCGGGGCGGCAAGCGACGAGGCCCAGGCCGGCGTGGCCGAGCTGGAAGCCCGGGGTGTCACGGTCGTGGCCGCCGCCTGCGACATCACCGACCGCCGCGCCCTGGCCGAACTGCTGGCCCGCTGCCGCGAGAGCCTCGGCCCGCTGCGCGGAGTGATCCACGCCGCCACGGTGATCGACGACGGCCTGATCCGCAACTTGGACGCTGAGCGCATCGCCCGGGTGATGGCGCCCAAGATCGACGGCGCCCGCCACCTCGACGAGCTGACCCGCGACGCGGCGCTGGACTTCTTCGTGCTCTACTCCTCGGCCACCACCCTGTTCGGCAACCCCGGCCAGGCCAGCTACGTGGCCGCCAACCACTGGCTCGAGGCACTGGCCGCCAGTCGCCGCGCCCGGGGCCTGCCCGCCAGCTGCCTGCGCTGGGGCGCCATCGACGACGTCGGCTTCCTGGCCCGCAATACGCGCACCCGGGACGCCCTGCAGGAGCGCCTGGGCGGCTCGGCGCTGCACTCCGACGACGCCCTGCGCGTGCTCGAGCAGCTGCTGGTGCACCACGGCGACGGCCCCCTCGGCGGTCCTACCCTGGGTGTGCTGGAGCTTGAGTGGGGAGCGCTGGCCCGCTTTCTGCCCACCGCCGAGGCGCCGCGCTTCGGCGAGATCGCCCGCCAGGCCGACGACGACAACCGCAGCCACGACGACGGCGACGACATCTCCGCCCTGCTGGCGGGACTCTCCCCGGAGGAGCAGCGCGCCACCGTCACCGAACTGCTGCGCGTGGAGCTGGCCGCCATCCTGCTGATCGACGAGGAGAAGATCGACGTCAACCGCTCGGTCTACGACATGGGCTTCGATTCGCTGATGGGCGTGGAGCTGATGACCGCCATCGAGGGCCGCCTCGGCGTGCAGGTCCCGGTAATGGTGCTCAGCGAGGCCTCCACCCTGGACAAGCTGGCCGGCGTGCTGATCAGCAAGCTCGGCCAGGGCACCGACGACGCCGATGATGACGTCGCCGAGCTGGCCGCCATGGCCGCCCGCCATGGCGCGGGCGATCTGGAAACCCCGGACCCATCCAGCAAGGAGCCGACCTCGTGAGCCAGCATCGTGATCAGATAAAGGCCCAATTGCTGGCCAGGACTCGCCAGCGTTCACGCCAGGGGCCAAGCAATGCCCCCGGCCCGGCAACCCAGGGCGGCACTTCCCGCGTGGCGGAACGCTTTACCCGCTTCGACAGCCACCCGGGCTACCAGCAGATCGCCATGATGCGCGAAGGGGCCCGCCGGCTTGGCCTGACGGACCCCTTCTTCAAGGTGCACGAAGGCACCGCCGGCGCCACCTCGCGCATCGACGGCTGCGAACGGCTCAACTTCGCCAGCTACAACTACCTGGGATTCTCGGGGGATGTGCGGGTCAACCGGGCCGCCTGCGACGCCGTGGTCAGCTACGGCACCTCGGTCTCCGCCAGCCGGGTGGTCTCCGGCGAACGCCCCATCCATGGCGAGCTGGAACGCGCCCTGGCCGAGGCCTATGCGGTGGAAGACGCCGTGGTCTTCGTCAGCGGGCACGCCACCAATGTCTCCACCTTGGGCTACCTGATGGGCCCGAAGGATCTCATCCTCCACGACGAATACATCCACAACAGCTCTCTGGTAGGTGCCCAGCTCTCCGGGGCCAAGCGCATGTCTTTCGCCCACAACGATCCCGAGGCCCTGGAGGTCCTGCTGACCCGCCACCGCCACCAGTTCGAACGGGTGCTGGTGGTGATCGAAGGGCTCTACAGCATGGACGGCGACGTGCCCGACCTGCCGCGCTTCATCGACGCAAAGCACCGCCATCAGGCCTGGCTGATGGTCGACGAGGCCCACTCCTTCGGCGTACTGGGCAAGCGCGGCCTCGGCCTGCGCGAGCACTTCGACGTACCGCCCGGCGACGTGGATATCTGGATGGGCACCCTGAGCAAGGCGCTGGCCGGCTGCGGCGGCTATATTGCCGGCTGCCGCGAACTTGTCGAGACTCTGCGCTACCTTGCCCCGGGGTTTCTCTACAGCGTCGGCCTGCCGGCCCAGGTGGCCGCGCCCTCGCTGGCCGCCCTCGAGCTGATGCACCAGGAGCCCGAGCGGATCCAGAAGCTGCACGATATCTCGCGCTACTTCCTCGAACAGGCCAAGGCGCTTGGCTTCGACACCGGCAGCAGCATCGGCGCCGCCGTGGTACCGGTCATTGTCGGCAGCTCACCCCTCGCCGCCCGGCTCTCCCACGACCTGTTCCAGCGCGGCATCAATGTCCAGCCGATCCTCCACCCCGCCGTGCCGGAAAAAAGCGCCCGGCTGCGTTTCTTCCTCAGCTGCGAGCACACCCGGGAGCAAATCGACCAGACCCTCGACGCCCTCGCCACCGCCATGGCAAACCCTTAGGAGCGCGATTAATTGCGCGATGACCGACGGCGTCAACCGCTCACCACAACCACTGTAGGGGCGCGATTTATCGCGCGATTGGGCCGACACCCAGACGCCGACAATTTATCCATCGCCGGATAAATCCGGCTCCTACATCACCTCGACTGTACTGTCACCCACCCCGGCAGTTCTCCAAGTCCATGCCCTCTCGCCTTCTCCGCCGCCGCTTCGGCCATCCCGCGCGCCTGCTCGGGATGCACCAGCAGCCACACCAGACAGCGCCGCCACTCGGCGGGGTCGTCATCGGCCAGCAGGCCGTTGACGCCATCCTCGACGATCTCGGTATAGGGGTAGCGGTTCGAGTAGATGCCCACCCCGCCCATGACGGCGATATCCAGAAACTTGATAAACGACTTGCCGCGGTTGAACGGTGAATCCAGCAGCGGCGCCAGACCGATATGCACCCGCCGCTGCGCCTGGTAGTGGCGGAACTTGCCCCAGGGCAGCGGCGCCGGGCAGTCCACCCGCGGCAATCCCGCCAGTTCCGCCGGCGCATGCTCCCCCAGCATCAGCTCCAGTTCGGTATCGTTGCGCTCCTGCTGCAGCGCTACCAGCGCCGGCGTAATCCGCGCCAGGTCGGCCAGGTGGGCCCGGGTGCCATGAAAGCCCACGCGCCAAGGCTGCTCGGCAGAGGGTCCCCGATCAAAGTGGCTCAGGTCCGGCAAGGGTGAAATCAACGGCGGCGTCATCACATGCACATTGCCATGCCTAAGGGCTAACTGCTCCGCCAGCACTCCGCTGCTGACCACCACCTCATCGGCCAGGGCGAGTAGACGAGGCTGCTGATCCGCCGCCCTGGCCATGCGCTGCCGATAGGCTGGCGGCAGGGTTATCTCCTCCGCCGCAGCGTCCAAGTCGTCATCGATGAGATAGACGATCCGGCCAAAGGCCTCGCGGTAACACTCCAGCCAGTGCAGCGCCACCTCCGGCAGCGTGCGGCACAACACCAGATTCGCCCCCGGCTGTCGTGAGAGCATCCAGCGCACTAACCGCCAGCGCCAACCGCGCACATCGAGACGGCCCGCATCATGCCCCTCAGAACGCAAGAGGGGCGCGACCGTCTCAAGGAAGTAGATATCCTCGGTCGGTCGCGCCCCATCACTCACTACCAGCCAGCGCTCGCGCTGCATGGTCTCTCCTGTCAATATAAATGATTGCCGATGTGACAGATCACCAACTTCCCATCGCGCGATACATCGCGCTTCTACGGGGCCGTTGGTGGTGCCTCCCTTCGCATGCAGAAGCCCGATATATCGGGCGCAGGCTGTAGTACCCGAGCTAAATCACGGCGGCTATGCCTTCGCTATACGCCTGGCCCGGTTGCGGGGCTTGCCACGTATAAACCGCTCCGAATATTCTGGACACCCTTCATTAGCGACACATGTTAAGCCAGCAGCGGTCGAGCCACCATGTGCAGCAGCGAGCCGAACAAGCCGTCTTTAGTGTCACTAACAACTCCAGTTGACACCCGAGCATGTGCCAACTACAGTTGACACATGCTCGAACTCATCAAGACTGATGTCTTTGACCAATGGTTGCGAAGCCTACGTGACACCCGAGCACGCGCTAAGATTATTGCCCGCCTCAGGCGACTCTCCCTGGGCAACCCTGGCGACGTAAAACCTGTGGGCGAAGGCGTCTCGGAATTGCGTATTCCTTACGGCCCTGGCTACCGCGTTTACTACCTCGCCAGAGGCCCGATTGTCGTGGTGCTGCTCTGTGGCGGCGACAAGAGCAGCCAGCCACGCGACATCGAACTTGCCAAAGCCATTGCTACGCAATGGAAGGAGTGACCCCGTGGCGACCCAAAAAGTGACATTTGGCCACTACGACACCGCTGAGTACCTACAGACCGAGGAAGATATCGCCGCCTATCTGGAGGCCATAATGGAAGAGAATGACCCCTCGCTGCTGGCTGCGGCCCTGGGCGACATTGCCCGCGCAAGCAACATGAGCCAGCTTGCCAAGGAGGTCGGCATGAGCCGCGAGGGGCTTTACAAGGCGCTATCCGGTGAAGGCAACCCCGCTTACTCCACCATCAGCAAGGTCGCTAACGCCCTGGGGCTGCGACTGACTATCGAGCCTCTGCCTCGCCAACACACCCCGAGTTGAACCGGCGGCGAAACAGGCGCCTACCACTCCTGTCGCTCATCCTCCCCCGTAGGAGCCCGATTTATCGGTGGTCCGACACATCGGCGAAAAGCGGCCACCAACTTCGGTATCTACTCAACGCCCAGGCCAGCAGCGGGCCAGGGTGCGCAGCAGAGGGTTGGTAGAATCCGCGCAGAAACGGTAGATATCCTCTGTGGGTCGCGCCCCATCACTCACTACCAGCCAGCGCTCACCTTTCATAGGCGTCGGTCGGCGAGTTGATAAACCTCTTCGTCACGGCGAGCCCCTACCGCCACAATCAGCACCTGGATGGCATCTCCGTCCACCCGGTAGACGATGCGCGTATTAGCCGTACGGATTCTCCGGCAGCCCGCCAATGCGCCACGCAGGGGCTTTGCCAGCTTGTCTGGCTCCCCGTCACGAATCCTCTCCTCAATCACATCGAGGATGCGTTTCGCAGCGGCCGAGCCCAAGCGGGCAAGGTCCTGCTGCACCTCCGGGTGGTAGATAACGTGCCAGGCCATGCGTTAATCAGCCTCGAACAGGGCGCGCATCTCCTCATGAGAGATCGCCTGGTCAGCCTGGTAACTGGCAAGCCGGTCACGCGAGATTGCCTCGATACGCAGATCCTCAAGCTCATCGACGAGATCCTGATACGCCTGAACGTTCATCATGACGGCAACCGGCTGATTGTCCTTGAAGATCACCAGCCTGTCGGTGTGCCGAGACGATACTTCCTTAAGCCGGGCGCTGAAGCCGCGTGCCATGGCTGTCGCGGAGACGGCGTCTTCCGGGCGCTCGAGTAGGGATGCCATCGCGCACCTCCATTAAACTCATAGAATTATACATACAATTATACTGACACTATGGAGCCAGCACAGC
>JBNJLE010000011.1:0-123772 GCA_051751685.1 Pseudomonadota bacterium
CAAGAGGGCGGGGCGTTTTGCGTTTCAGTGCCACGGCCGGGCTGCTAGAATCGTCGCTCCTTCGATTCCGCGGTGAGATCATGCATGCCAGCTCTCGTTCCATCGACACCAATCAGTCAGGTACCCACGAGGACCTGACCAGGCGGGTGGCACGTGCGTTGGAGCACCCGCTGCGCAAACCCGTCGCCGAGCATACTCAGGCAGCCTTTCGGGAGGCCGGGGCATGGCTGGCTGACCGTCCGGAGATGCCGTTGATCCTCGATGCCGGCTGTGGGGTGGGGCTCTCTACTCGCCGTCTGGCGGCAAGTTTCCCGGACCATGCGGTGATCGGCGTGGATCGCAGCAGAGATCGCCTGAGCCGTGAGCACGGTCCGCTGTCCGACAATGCCCTGCTGATTCGTGCCGACCTGGTGGACTTCTGGCGTCTGGCACTACGGGATGGCTGGCAGCCCGCTCGCCACTATCTGCTCTATCCCAACCCCTACCCGAAGTCGGCCCATCTCAAGATGCGCTGGCAAGGGCATCCGGTCTTGCCAGTGATACTGGCGCTGGGAGGGCATTTGGAGCTGCGTTCCAACTGGCGGCTCTATGTGGAGGAGTTCGCCCTGGCCGTGGCCCAGGCGACGGGACACGAGGCCCAGGTGGTAATCCATGAGCCGAATGGGCATCCCCTGACACCCTTCGAGCAGAAGTACCACGTCAGCGGCCAGTCGCTGTGGAAGCTCGCGGTCGCGTTGCCCCATGATCCCGACCTGGTAGCCGGGGAAGGGGGCGCGTGATGGTCTTTGTCTATCTGGCGGTGGCCATCGTGGCTGAAGTGGTCGCCACCAGCGCGCTCAAGGCTACCGAGGGCTTTACCCGGCTATGGCCTAGCTTGCTGGTGGTGGTTGGCTATGCACTAGCTTTCTACATGCTCTCACTGGTGCTGCGGACGATGCCGGTGGGCATTGTCTACGCCATCTGGGCGGGGCTGGGTATCGTTCTGGTCGCCGTGGTGGGGTTGGTGGTTTATGGCCAGCGTCCCGACCTACCGGCTGTGATCGGCATTGGTCTGATTGTAGCGGGGGTGCTGACCATTCAGCTCTTCTCGGCGATTTCCACGCACTGATCCTTCAATCCGCCCCAATCTGTGGTGCTGCCATGCATGATCGCCTGTCGAAGCTGCTTCTGCTCACTCTCTGCCTGCTGCCTCTGGCCGTTCAGGCCTCAGGCTTCGCCCAGCTTGACCGTTTGGCCGAGAAGGGCTTTCTGATCAGCGCTGAGGCGCGCCTGATCGATGGTGGAGATGACATGCTCGGGTCGATCGAGCCGGAACGCCAGCTATCCCCGGCTTCGGTGACCAAGAGCTATCTGGCAGCGGCGGCGCTGGATCGGTGGGGCCCCCAGCATCGTTTCACCACTCGGTTGGTCAGCTCGGCACGCCCGGACGCTGACGGCCTGCTCAGAGGGGATCTGATCCTCGACGGCGGTGGCGACCCCGCTTTGACCACCGAGGACCTGTGGCGCCTGGTGCAGCGGCTTTATCAGGCCGGGGTGCGCATGGTGGAGGGCAGGCTACTGGTCAGCCAGTGGCGCTTCGGTCCAGTCGAGTGCATCACCACGGACCGATGCCAGGCGCGCGAGCGTTCCGCCAACGCCTATAGCGCGCTTCTCTCCTCGGCGGGGGTCAACTACGGCAGTTGGTGTGTCAGCGTGGCCCCGGGGGCGGCCCCGGGGGATCCTGCCCGAGTGACTGGCTGCGACAGCCAGGCGGCCATCCTGCGTATCGACAATCGGGTGGAGACGCGCCCCGACAATAGCGGTACCGAGCTGCGGGCAGAGCGAGTCACCCGCGACGGCCATGACATGATGATGTTGAGCGGACAGATCTCCACCAATGCACGCCCCCGGGACATCTATCGGGCGAGCTCCGACCCCGCTGACCAGATGGCCATGACGCTGCGGGCCATGCTCGACCAGGCCGGCATCGCGGTGCGGGATGGTGCTGATACCACCCAGGCCGAGCCGCCCGCAGGGGCCAACACCCTGGCCGCGGTGGAAGGCAAGCCGCTACAGGAGCTGCTGCTGCGGGTGATGAACTACTCCAACAACTTTATGGCCGATACCCTGGCCCTGAACCTGGTCGAGACGCCCCGCGCCGACCTGCGCCTGGGCGGGCTGGCCATCGAAGCGTTCGTGGCAGGCATTCTCGACCACGGTCCGGTGACGCTGTTCAGCGGCAGTGGTTTGACCACAGAGAACCTGACGTCAGCCAAGGGGGCCAATGCGCTGCTGGCCAGCATGTTTCATCGCCCGTCGCTGTTTCCAAGCTTTGTTGTCACCCTGCAGTCTCCCGGCAATGGCGTCATGCGTTTCATCCGCCGGGGATCATCCACCTTCCAGCACCACGTCATGCTCAAGACAGGCACCCTCAATCAGCCGGTGGCAGTGCGCGCCACCAGCGGTTACTTCCGCACCCGCAGCGGACGCTGGGGCGTATTTACCGTGCTTGTCAACGGCACCGGGAGCACCCCCTATCTGAGCTGGTCGGAGGTGCTGGACCCGCTGGCCGTGGATCTCGAGCGGATGATCGATAGCCATTGAACGGTCTGACTTCCCCCCTGAGGAACTCGCCATGAAACCCGGACATACCGGCTTGCGGCACCTGGTACACTCTACCCGCTACTCCCTCAAGGGGCTCAAGGCCGCCTGGCGCCATGAGTCGGCCTTCCGTCAGGAGCTGGTTCTTTGCGTGCTGCTGCTGCCGCTGGCCTGGTGGATTGGGGAAGGCCCGGTCGAGTGGGTCCTGCTGATGGGTAGCTGTCTTATGGTGCTGGTGGTGGAACTGGTCAACAGTGCCATCGAGAGCGTGGTGGACCGCATCGGCCCCGAGCATCATGAGCTCTCCGGCCGCGCCAAGGATCTTGGCTCCGCCGCGGTCATGGTGTCGCTGGCCCTGGTCGGGCTTACCTGGTTGCTGTTGGCCGGGCAGAAGCTGCTCGGCTGAGCTTTCCGCCGTCGTGCCGGGTGCCCATGACGCCTGGGCTTCGCTATGCTGGCATATTCGCCACACCCCGATGCGAGACCACCCATGCCGCTGCCTGATGACTTTCTGCCGTTGATCGACATTCCCGAGCCTCTCAAGGCGCCGCTTGCGCGTATCCATGAGCGCCTGGTCGAGGCCCTGGCTCAGGCCGACAACCTGGCCGATATGACCGGCCGGGAATCGCCGCTGGAAGACTGGCAGGGGCTCTGCGTATCACGGCGTGAGCAGCTGGCCCGGGTGCTGGCGATATCAGAGTTCGTTGCCGAGACCCTGGTTCGCTATCCGGAGTGGCTATTTCATCTGGACGCCAACGGTGAGCTGGACGCCACCCCCGATGCCGAGAACCTGCGGGGCTGGCTCGAGGAGCGCCTGGAGTCTGCCGAGGACGAGGCCGCCATGCAGGCGGCCATTCGTCGCTTTCGTCGCGCGCGCATGGTCGGCATTGTGTGGCGCGATCTCACCCGTCCCGAGGGCATCGACATGTGGGCCACCACGGCGGCGTTGTCGCGCCTGGCCGAGACCTGTCTGGACGTGGCTCTTGGCTGGCTGGAACGCTTCCTTGAGCCGCGCTGGGGCCGGCCTGGCCTGCGTCGGGACGGCAGCGAACAGCGCCTGGTGGTGCTCGGCATGGGCAAGCTAGGTGCCGGCGAGCTCAACCTCTCTTCCGACATCGACCTGATTTTCGCTTTCCCCGAGAACGGTGAGACCGAAGGAGGGCGCAAGTCCCTGGCGCATCAAGAGTACTTCACCAAGCTGGGACAGCGCTTGATCGGCGCCCTGGACGCGGTGACTGCCGATGGCTTCGCCTTCCGGGTCGATATGCGCCTGCGCCCGCTGGGCGACGGAGGCCCCCTTGTGGGCAGCTTCTCGTCTCTGGCCGGCTATTATCAGGACCAGGGGCGGGAGTGGGAGCGCTACGCGATGCTCAAGGCGCGCCCGGTGGCCGGCGACCTAAGCGCCGGCGCCGAGCTGCTGGCCAGCCTGCGACCTTTCGTCTATCGCCGCTACCTGGACTTTGGCGCCATCGAGTCGCTGCGCGAGCTCAAGGCGATGATCAACCGCGAGGTGCGCCGCAAGGGCATGGAGGGCAACATCAAGCTTGGCCCCGGCGGCATCCGCGAGGTGGAGTTCGTGGTACAGGCCTTCCAACTGATCCGCGGTGGCCGCGACACGGAGTTGCAGGTGACCTCACTTAAGACCGCGCTGGAGCGCCTGCCAGAGCTCGGCCTGCTGCCCATCGAAGTGGTCGAGGAGCTCACCCCGGACTATGCGTTTCTGCGCGATCTCGAGCATGCCCTTCAGGCCCTGGAGGATCGCCAGACCCAAAGCCTGCCAGACGACCACCTCGACCGTGAGCGAGTCGCCCTGGCGCTGGATATGGAGGACTGGCCGGCGCTGATGGCCAGGCTCGACGAGGTGCGAGCCAGGGTCCGTCAGCACTTCGATGCGGTGATCGCCGACCCCGAAGAGGAAGTGGCGGAGGCCTCTCAGGAATCCATTGGCGGCATTGCCATGGAGCAGTGGCGAGCGCTATGGCGTGGTGAACTCGAAGAAGAGGAAGTCGCCGAGCTACTTGAGGAGGCCGGCTTCGACGACCCCGCAGCGGCGGCCAGGCGTCTGCACGGGCTTTACCACTCGCGCCAGGTTCAGGGCATGCAGCGTATCGGCTTCGAGCGGCTGGAGGCGCTGATGCCAATGCTGCTGGATGCCGTGGTCGACAGCGATATGCCGGATAAGTCGCTCGAGCGCGTACTGCCGCTGATCGAGGCAGTGCTGCGGCGCACCGCCTATCTGGCGCTGCTGCGCGAAAATCCCGACGCCCTGGGTCATTTGATGACGCTCTGCTCGGCGAGCCCATGGATCGCCGAGCAGCTGGCCCGCTACCCGATCCTGCTCGATGAGCTGCTGACCCCGGAGACCCTCTACACCCCCGCCGACAAGACGCTGCTGGCGGATGAGCTGCGTCAGACCCTGGCACGCCTTCCAGAAGATGACGAAGAGGCCCAGCTCGAGGCGCTGCGGGTCTTCAAGCACGCTCAGGTGCTGCATGTGGCCGCTTCTGATATTGCCGGGACCCGTCATCTGATGAAGGTGAGCGACTACCTTACCTATATCGCCGAGGTGATCCTCGAGGCAGTGCTGGCCATGGCCTGGAAGCATCTGACTCGCAAGCACGGCTTCCCGGAACTGGCCGATGGTGGCCGAGCCGATATCGAACCGGCCTTTCTGGTGGTCGGCTACGGCAAGTTGGGTGGCATCGAACTGGGTTACGGTTCGGACCTGGATCTGGTGTTCATTCACGACGGCGCCACCCAGGGCAGTACCGATGGCAAGCGCCCGCTGGACAACGGGGTCTTCTTCACCCGCCTGGGTCAGCGCATCATCCACCTGCTTACCGCGGTGACGCCTGCTGGTACTCTCTACGAGGTAGACATGAGGCTGCGCCCCTCCGGTAACTCGGGGCTGCTGGTCAGTTCCCTGACGGCCTTTGCCGACTACCAGCGACGCGATGCCTGGACCTGGGAGCATCAGGCACTGGTGCGTGCCCGGGTGGTGGCTGGTCATCCGCGCCTGGCGGAGGGATTCCACACCATCCGCAGCGAGATCCTTGGTCGCAAACGAGAGACGGGGGTGCTGCGCGATGAAGTGGTCAAGATGCGCCACAAGATGCGCGATCATCTGGGTGGCAAGAGCAAGGAGGGGGAGTTCGACCTCAAGCACGATCCGGGCGGCATGGTGGATATCGAGTTCCTGTGCCAGTACGCGGTACTGGCCATGGGCGAGGAGACGCCGGAACTGCTGCAGTGGAGCGATAACATGCGCATTCTCGAGACCCTGGAAGCCACGGAGCGTCTTCCGGCCCAGGAGTGCCAGCGCCTGCGCGACGCCTATCTGGCCTTGCGCAGCGCCGCCCATCGCGCTGCACTGACCCGCGAGCCCTCTCGGGGAAGTAAGGATACCTTCCAGCATCATCGCCGGGTGGTGATCGAGACCTGGCAGCGGCTGCTGGAGCCGCCGACGTCGTGACGCGCAGCGGCTGATCCCTGACCGACTCAGTCTCCCGTGCTGCCGCCCCTTTTGCTGTGATAGCTGCCTCGACCGTTTCCACGGGCGGGGCCTTGTCGTTCGTGCACGCCGCCGAGCCGGCGCATCAAAAAATAACCAGAATGGCTATTTCTCACCTTCAGCACCGTTGCGGCGACATCCCTCCGGCCCATAAGCTTCATTCACACTGACTGGTAGCGGACCCAGTCAGCTAAGCAACGCCAGATTGCTATTACAACAAATCCTTACAATAAGCCATTACAACAAGACAAGCCATTAAAAAAGGTGACAACATGTTCTACAAGACTGCGCTAGCGACCAGTGTCATATTGATCTCATCGGGCATTGCCCATGCTGAAACGACTTATCGGATCGGTATCACCCAGAATAACGTCGGTGTCGACAGTTACCAGACCACCTATGAGAGCGCTTTCGAAGAAGCGTCGGCAAGGAATAGCAATATCGAAACTGTTGTGCTGGATGCCGGTGGCGACGTGGCGCGTCAGATCGGCCAGATGCAGGACCTGATACAGCAGCGAGTGGATGCCATCATCATCTGGCCGACCAATGGCCAAGCAGTGATTCCCGCCATTCGCCAGGCGCACAATGCTGGCATTCCCGTGGTGGTAACCAACTCGAAGATCGCCGAAGCAGGACTTGATTTTATTGCCGCCTTTTCCGGGCCGGACAACGTACAGCAAGGAATCTCCTCGGCCGAAATGATGTGTGATGCCCTGGGTGGCGAGGGTCAGATCGTACAGATTTCCGGTCAGCCAGGTTACACCACTGCGATGGAGCGTGCGACTGGCTTCGAGGAGCGCCTGGCCGAACTCTGTCCGGATGTCGAGTTGATGGAAACCCAGCCGGGAAACTGGAACCGAGAGCGTGCTCAGCGTGTCATGGAAGATTTCATGACCAAATATGATCGAATCGATGGCGTCTATTCCGGTGACGACAACATGGGCGTCGGCGCCTTGAGCGCCGCGAAGGGTGCCGGAAGGGCCGGAGATATCGTCTTCATCGGGGCGACTAACTTTGCCGTCGGCTACGAGGCCATCGAAAGAGGTGAATACTACGGCTCCATCTATCAGTCCCCTGTGGATGATGCTGAAGCTGCCCTGCAGACAGCCCTGGATGTTCTGGATGGCCAGGAAGTTCCCAAGATGAACTTCTTCGAGACTCCCAAGATCACGGCTGACAATATCGATCAATTCGATAAGCCTGTCTTCTGACATTTCACTATGCACTGCTTTAGATATTTTGAAGCAAGTTTCGTCAATCCGTCTTGCTTTTCGCACCGGTGATCTGGCATAGAGCTTCCCGGTGCGAAAAATGAAAGAAGAAATTCTTGTTAACCAAGTGCTCATGTTGTGTTCGTGATCACGTGATCCGTCCTTTCTGATTACAGGACAGATCCACTGGCGCATCATAACAAAATCACCATGGTTTATGGCAAGGCGATATCCAGACAGGTGAGTGACATGGCTTCTGCAGAACAAGGCAATAAGAGCTTGATCGCAGGAAGAGTAAGCAAGGCCGGGCTGATGAGTTTTCTATCTGCCCAAGGTATCTTGATATTCTTTCTTATCGGCATGTTCGTTTTCTCTCTCTTTTCCGAACAGTTTCTTTCCCAGTCAAATATCATGACGGTTGTTCGGCAGGCATCGATTATCGGAATTATCGCCGTGGGCGTAACCGTGGTGATCGTCGGCGGGAACCTGGATTTATCTGTGGGTTCAATGCTGTCATTTTCTACCGTCCTTGTCGTCGACCTGCATGACAAGATTGGCCCGACGAATGCCATTATTCTGATGTTTGTCCTGACGCTGTTGATTGGCGCAGTCAACGGTTTTCTGATCGGTTTCATGCGTTTGAACTCGCTGATTGTCACCTTGGCGATGCTCTCGGCGATTCAGGGTCTGGTGCTTATCTATAGTGGTGGGCAGAACGTCGATGTAGCCAATCAAGGTAATACCTGGTTTGCCTTTTTCGGACGCGGCTATGTGGCAGGCATTGCTGTTCCGATACTGATCTTCGGGTTGCTGGCCCTCATCGTTCAGAGCGTCATGTCCTATACCAGTTACGGCAGGCGCATCTTTGCCGTTGGCGGCAATCCCGTGGCAGCTGTCTATTCCGGGATACGCAAGAACTGGTGCGTTTTCAGTACCTATCTGATCTCTGCCTTTTGCGTCGCCTGTGCCGCTCTTGTGCTTGGTTCCCGAGTGATGGGTTCACAGAACAACGTCGGGCAGGGGTATGAGCTACTCGTACTCGCCGGGATCATCCTCGGTGGTACCAGCCTGTTGGGTGGTGCCGGAAGTATCTGGAAAACGGTGATTGGTGTGCTGATCCTGGGTTTCATACAGAACGGCTTGCTGCTGATGGGTTACCCCTATTATACCCAGTGGCTTGTTACCTGGGTGATTATCATCCTTGCGGTGTGGCTGGATCTTGCCAACAAGCGCAAGCGCCTGTTTACCACTCATTCATAAAGGGTGAACAACATGATGGATATGAAGAGTTTTTTTAAGGGTAGCGGTTTTATACAGCCGATCTGGGTGTTCGTCGTTGCCCTGATCATTTTCTTCAGTTTCATGTCGGAATACTTTCTGTCCGTTGGAAATATTTCAAATATTCTGGTTCAGACCTCGACCATAGGGCTGATCGCGCTGGGCATGACCTATGTGATGATCAACGGCAACATCGATCTTTCCGTAGGCGCCACGCTGGGGCTTGCGGCATCTCTGGCCGTCGGGTTGCAGGATTACGGAATCACATTGGCTGTTATCGTCGCTCTTGTCGCAGGCCTTGTGCTGGGCGCCATTAACGGTCTGATCGTCTGGAAAACGGGTGTCAATGCCTTCATCGTCACCTTGGGAGCAATGATCGGTATCCGTGGCTTGATCTTCATCTATACCCAGGAGCAATCCTTCTACGCTACCAATTTTGCCTATTCCGATTTCGGCACAAGCTCGATCGGTCCGATCCCGGTACTGGCCATTATTTTCCTTATCTGCACGCTGATCATGCATCTGGTGTTGAAGAAGACCGGGCATGGCCGCAACACCTTCGCCGTTGGCGGTAATACCGAGGCAGCACTCGATGCTGGCATCAGGATCGGTCGGCATATGATGATCAACTTCATGATTGTCGGTTTTTTTGCGGCTCTCGCCGGTGTTCTCTTGTCAACTCAGATGGGGGCAGCAACACCCAACCTGGGTCGCGATTATGAGCTCTGGACCATCACGGCCGTGGTTCTCGGCGGTACCAAGTTGGCGGGGGGGTACGGCAGTATCACCGGCACTCTGGGTGGCGTTCTGGCCATCGGTATTCTCAGGAACGGCATGAACCTGATGCAGGTGCCGGCCTTTTACGTCCTGGTCATTCTCGGCGGCATTCTGATTTCCGTGCTGATTATCGACCAGAAGCTCAATGTCCATTCCAACAAGGGAGTCCGCATATGAGCACTGCCACCGCGAGCCACCATTCAGGTAAGCATTCGCATGACGCAAAGCCGGTGCTCTCATTGGTCGACATAACCAAGAGATTTCCAGGCGTTGTGGCGCTCAACAAGGTCAACTTTGATGTCAGGGTCGGGGAGGTGCACGCACTGCTGGGTGAGAACGGTGCAGGCAAATCCACCCTGATGAAGGTGCTGGCTGGCAAGCATCAGCCGAATGGTGGCCAGATTATCCTCGATGGCCAGGAGAAGTCCTTCGAAAATCCCAAACAGGCAAAAAAGAGCGGCATCGTTCTTATTCATCAGGAACAGTCGCTGGTGCCTGAGATGACGGTGGCGGAGAACATCTACCTTGGTAGCCTGCCTCTCAAGTGGGGAAATCGAGTCGATTGGAAAAAACTGCACGAGGACAGCAGCCAGATCCTTGAGCGACTCAAGTGTACTTTTACGTCTCGGGAAACAGTAAGCAATCTCTCCATTGCCAAGAAACAGATGGTCGAAATCGCGCGTGCGCTGGTCTTTACCCCGAAGGTGGTGGTTTTTGACGAGCCCACCGCTTCCTTGACCGACCATGAGAAGCCGGTGCTTTACGACATCATCCAGAATCTGCAGGAGCAGGGTGTCGGTATCGTTTACATCTCTCATCGTATGGACGAGATATTTCATCTGTCCCAGCGGATTTCGGTACTCAGGGACGGCGAATACAACGGGACCCTGAATACCGTCGATACCAACGAAGATGAAGTGACCAAGTTGATGATCGGGCGCAGTCTCGAATTGGACCACTCCAGCAAGCCGCGGGATTTCAAGGAGAATATGCTCGAGTTGCGCAACCTCACGGTCAACGGTGTTTTCGAAGATGTCAGTTTCAACGTCCGCAAGGGCGAGATCGTCGGTATGTACGGGCTTGTCGGGGCGGGCCGTTCCGAGGTCGCCGAGACCATCTTCGGACTTCGTACGCCGTCTGCTGGCGAGATCCTGCTTGACGGCAAGGTCGCATCGATCCGTTCCAGCCACGATGCGGTGGTCGAGGGTATCGCCCTGGTGCCGGAGGATCGCAAGGACCAGGGTCTGATCCTGGGAATGAACTGTCGCGACAACATGACGCTTGCCGGCCTGGGCACCGTGTCATCCATGGGCTTCATGCAGGCGGGCGCCGAGCGAGTCGTCTATGACAAGTACCAGGCTGCCATGAAGATTAAGACGCCCAGCTGGCGTCAGAAGGTCGGCAATCTCAGCGGTGGCAATCAGCAGAAGATCGTGATTGGCAAGTGGCTCCACACCCATCCCAAACTGCTGATTCTGGACGAGCCGACGCGCGGCATCGACGTCGGCTCCAAGGCGGAGATCCATGCGTTGATCAAGGAGTTGGCCAGTACCGGCTATGCCGTGTTGGTGATCTCTTCGGAGATGCCCGAGGTGCTGGGTGTCAGTAATCGCATCATCGCCATGTACGACGGCAAGGTGACGGCCGAGTTCGATGGGGACAGCGTCAGCGAGGATGAGCTGGTGCAGGCGATCACCGGAATGGTCAAGCCATCGCCGGCGGCGGCCGCGACCGGCTAGTCGGGTCCGCCGCCACCGCGGCGTCCAACGAGGCGCCGACATGCATCTTCAACGTCTGAGGAAAGATCCATGCAACCCTTTGTCTATCATGGTCTGCCATCTCGGGTGGTCTTCGGCCAGGGGACCCTGTCGGGCCTCGCGGCGGAAGTCGAGCAGCTTGGTTGTCGTCGGGCCTTGGTGTTGGCGACTCCCCAGCAGCAGGAACAGGCACGAAAGGTGCTGGCGCAGCTCGGCGAACGCGGCGTAGGCCTATATGCCGAGGCCGCCATGCACACCCCGGTCGAGGTGACCGAGCATGCCATGCGAGTCGTCGAGGAACTGGGAGTCGACTGCACAGTGGCCATCGGTGGCGGTTCGACCATTGGTCTGGGTAAAGCCATCGCCCTGCGCACCGGGCTTCCCCAGGTGGTCATCCCCACGACTTATGCCGGCTCCGAAATGACGCCGATCCTTGGCGAGACGCGCGACGGCATCAAGACCACCCAACGCACCCTGGAGGTGCTGCCGGAGACGGTGATCTATGACGTCGACCTGACCCTCTCGCTGCCCGCCGGGATGTCCGGCACCAGCGGTATCAATGCCATTGCCCATGCGGTGGAGGCACTCTATGCCCGCGACCGCAATCCGGTGATCTCGCTGATGGCCGAGGAGGGCATCGCCGCGCTGGCCCGGAGCCTGCCGGTGATCACCGCCGACCCGGGGAATGTCAAGGCACGCTCCGATGCCCTGTATGGCGCCTGGCTGTGCGGTAGCTGTCTGGGTGCGGTGGGCATGTCGTTGCACCACAAGCTGTGCCATACCCTGGGGGGCTCCTTCGACCTGCCCCATGCCGAAACCCACACCATCGTGCTGCCCCATGCGGTGGCCTACAACGCCCCGGCGGCTCCCGAGGCGATGACGCGAATCGCTCGTGCGTTGGGCTGCGAGGATCCCGCCGCCGGCCTCTTCGACCTGGCCAGGGCGGTCAGTGCCCCCACGGCACTGGAGGAGATCGGCCTGAGGCAGGAGGATGTCGAGCGCGCCGTCGAGATCGCCACCCGGAACCCCTACTGGAACCCCCGCGAGGTCGAGGCCGAGGGCATTCATCGTCTGCTGAGCCACGCCCTGGTCGGTCAACGGCCGGCGAGCGAGGAGGGAGCAGACCGATGAGAACACTGCTGATCAATGCCACCGTCGTGACCATGGATTCCGAGCTCGGTGAACTGAGCGGTGGCCAGGTGCTGGTAGAAGACGACTGCATCCTGGCCGTGGGCCATGATCTGCCGTCTGCGGGTGCCGAGGTCATCGACTGTCGAGGCGGCATCCTGATCCCCGGGCTGGTCAATGCCCACATGCATACCTGGCAGACAGCTCTGCGCGGCGTCGCCGCCAACTGGACGCTGCTCGAATATTTCGGTCACGTGCATCGCGGTCTGGCCACCCTGTTCACCCCTGACGATATCTATATCGCCACCCGTATGGGCGCGCTCAACCAACTCAACTGCGGTACCACCACCCTGGGTGACTGGTGCCACAACAACCCCACACCAGAGCATACCGATGCGGCGGTGCGGGGACTCAAGGAGTCCGGTATCCGGGCGCTATTCTTCCACGGTTCGCCCAAACCGGACCCCAAGCCGGGGCAGCCTCACTTCAGCGAGGTTCCCCATCCCCGCAGCGAGGTCGAGCGGTTGCTCAAGGGTGAGCTCGACGATCCCGACGCCCGGGTGACTCTGGGGATGGCTATCCTTGGCCCTCACTATTCCACGCTGGACGTCAGCCTGCAGGACTTCGCGCTGGCCAAGGAGTTCGGCCTGGTGGCCTCCATGCACCAGGGCGGCGGCAAGGCCGTCAGCCCGGGTGGCTGGGACACGATCGAGAAGCAGGGGCTGCTGGGGCCGGATATCAACATCGTGCACGGGCAGAGCCTGGACGATGGCCAACTGGCCCGTTTCTGCGCGCAGGGCGTGACCTTCTCCATCGCCCCCGAGAACGAGATGACCCAGGGACATGGCTTCCCGATCACCGGCCACGTTCGCCGCCACGGCGGCGTCGTCTCCCTGGGGGTGGATCTGGAGTCGGTGATTTCCGGGGACATGTTCACGGTCGCCCGCATGGCGCTGGGCATGCAGCGCTCTCTGGACAACGATGCCTCGCGACGCGAGCAGGGCAGCATTCCCGACACCTCGACCATCCGCACCCGCGAGGCACTGGCGTGGATCACTCTCGACGGCGCGCGCGCCCTGGGCCTGGAGGCGCGCATCGGCAGCCTGACACCGGGCAAGCAGGCCGACATTGTGCTGCTGAACAGCGGCCTGCTCAACATGCAGCCGGTCAGCGACCCGATCTCGACCGTGGTCATGCAGGCGAGTCTCGCCAACGTCGACAGCGTCATGGTGGCGGGTGAATTCCATAAGCGACACGGCAGGCTGCTGGCGGATGTCGAGGACGGTATCAGCCAGTTGGATGCCTCCGGTCGACGCATCTATGCCGAGCTTCAGTTGCGGCACCAAGAGGAGTCATCACAATGACAACCACCACCAAGGTAGCCTGGATCGGCCTCGGCAAGCTTGGCTTGCCCATGGCAGTGCGGATCGCCGCGGCCGGCTACCCGGTCCAGGGATTCGACCTCAGCGCCGAACGGATGGCACTGGCCGAAGACGCCGGTATCACGTCCCATCGGACACTGGCCTCTTCCGTCGAGGAGTGCCATCTGGTCTTTGTCTCGATCCCCGATGATCGGGCCCTGCTGGGCCTGACCCTGGCGCAGGATGGACTGATCGAAGCAATGGCCCCTGGCAGCGTGCTGATCGAGACCAGCACCGTCAGTATCGAGGCCTCCGCCAGAGTGGCCGCGGCCGCCGATGCCCGAGGTATCGCCTATCTGCGAAGTCCCGTGTCGGGCAATCCCGTCGCTGCCGAGTCCGGCACCCTGTCGGCCATGGTCTCCGGACCGCGCGAGGCGCTGGATGATGCCGCGCTGGTGATGAATACCTTCACCAAGGCCCAGTACTGGCTCGGTGACGACGAGCAGGCCCGCTACGCCAAGCTGGCGATCAACCTGATGATCGCGGTGAGCGCGGGGATGATGGGCGAGGCCCTGGCGATGGCGCGCAAGGGCAACATCGGCTGGGAGGCAATGCTGGACCTGATGGCCGACAGTGCCGTGGGTTCGCCGATGGTCAAGTACAAGACCCAGCCGCTTAAGGACCGTGACTTCACCTCCACCTTCTCGGCCGCCCAGATGGCCAAGGACCTGGACCTGATCCTCGGCTGTGCCCACGGAGACGGTGTTGCTGTGCCCCTGGCTGCCCAGATGCGCGAGGCCTACAGCTCCCTGATCGGCACGGGTCACGGTGAGGAGGACTACATCGCCACTATTCATCACACCGAGCGCCTTTCCGGGTTGCCGGCCATCGTGAGCGCCTCCGGCGCCAGAGGATGACGACATGCGAAACCTGAATGCCGTGAACATCACGGATGCCGTGATCGAGCAGTTCGCCGGCTGCAGCGACGAGCGGCTGAAGGAGATACTGAACAGCCTGGTGGCCCATCTGCACGGCTTTCTGCGGGAGGTGGAACCCTCCGAAGAGGAGTGGACCCAGGCCATCGATTTCCTGACGCGCACCGGTCAGATGTGCGATGACAAGCGCCAGGAGTTCATTCTGCTCTCCGACACCCTTGGCGTGACGATGCTGGTTGATGCCATCAATCATCAGACTTCGGACCCCATGGTGTCGGAGAGCACGGTGCTGGGTCCCTTCTATGTGGCCGACCCGCCTGAAGCCGCCCAGGGCACGTCGATTGACTGGAACGTCGAGGGAGAACCCTTCTTCGTGGAGGGAAGGGTGCATGATGGTCGCGGCGAGCCTCTGGCCAATGTCGTGATCGATGTCTGGCAATCGGATAGCGAGGGGTTCTATGACGTGCAGAAGGAGCTCGAGAGTGCCTCGTTGCGGGCCAGGTTTACCACCGATGACCAGGGCCGCTATGCCTTTTGGACGGTGACCCCCTCACCCTACCCGATTCCCACCGATGGCCCGGTTGGCAAGATGCTGGAAGTCACCGGTCGGCATCCCTACCGGCCCGCCCATGTGCACTTCATGCTGATGGCCAAGGGTTACGAGACCCTGGTGACCCAGGTCTTTGCCGAGGACGATCCCTATCTCGATTCCGACGCCGTCTTCGGTGTCAAGGACTCTCTGGTCAGGGAGTATAAGTTGCTGCCGCCAGGAAAAGCACCGGATGGACGGAAGATGGACGTTCCCTTCCGCCATCTGACATACGACTTCGGCCTCAAGGCGAGCCGCTAGTCCCATTGCAAGACGACACTATCCAGCAAGACTAAACCATTCAGAAAGAGGAAAGCGACATGACTGCCATCGATAATACTGCCATCGACAACAATGCGGTTGAGACCCTGTTCACCGAGGCGCGCACTCACAACGTGTGGACGGATCAGGAGGTTAGCGACGAGAAACTGCGCGAGCTGTATCAACTGATGCATTTCGGCCCGACCTCCATGAATTGCCAGCCCCTGCGCGTGTTATTCCTCAAGAGCGAAGCAGCCAAGGAAAGACTCAAGCCGGCGCTGCTGCCGGGCAATCAGGAGAAGACGATGAAGGCGCCCGTGGTAGCCGTGTTGGGCTACGACACCGAATTCTATCAGCACCTTCCGAGAATGTTCTCCCACAACAAGGATGCCAAGTCGCTGTTCGAGGGTAAGACCGACTTCATCAATACGACGGCGTTCCGGAACAGTTCCATCCAGGGGGGCTACTTCATCCTTGCCGCTCGTGCGATAGGGCTGAATGCCGGGCCGATGTCCGGCTTCAACAATGCGGCGGTGGATGAGGAGTTCTTCTCCGATGGACGGGTGAAAAGCAACTTCCTCTGCAACCTGGGTTACGGCGATGCCTCGGCGCTCTTCCCTCGTCAAGATCGCTTCACGTTCGAGGAGGTCTGCGAAGTCCTCTGACCCCTTGCCCTGGGAGCCGGCTTCCGGGGCATCCATAAGGCACTCCCGTCATGGATGGCAATGTCATCCTCCACTTGGGCCGTGATCGCCACGGCCCTTTTTTATAGTTGGTCAGAGCAGGGGCCTGCATGGTGTATGACTGGCAGTTCATTGTATTGATCATCGTTGCCGTGCTGATTACGGGCATCTCGAAATCGGGCTTCGCCGGCGGCGTCGGTGTGGTAGCGGTGCCTCTGATCTCGCTGAAAGCCAGCCCGACCTTTGCCGTGGCCGTCATGCTGCCGCTGCTGATCGTGATGGATGTTTTCAGCCTCAAGGCCTGGTGGCGCCACCGCGTGAAGGCTGTCCTGTGGCTTATGTTTCCCCCGGCGGTGCTGGGGGTGGCGGTTGGCTACCTGACCTATGGCCTCTTCGACGAGGATCTGTTGAAGGTGCTGCTGGGGGTGTTCTCGATCCTGTTTGGTCTGTGGGGTCTGCTCAAGCCCTTTCGCGGGAGCGTCGTGCCGACCTGGGTCGGGGGACTGAGTGGCGGTATCGCGGGTTTCACCAGCTTCATTGCTCATGCCGGAGGGCCACCGCTCAATTTCTATCTGTTGCAGCGCCGGCTCACCCGGGAGCAGTTCCTCGCGACCGCGGTGGTCTTCCTGGCCGCCACCAACTTGGTCAAGCTGGTGCCCTACGGCATGCTCGGCTTGCTGAACGTCGAGAACCTCACCGTTGCACTGCTGCTGATCCCGGTGGCCTGGCTGGGGGTGCGATTGGGGCTGGTCATACAGAAGCGGCTGAGCGGTGAGCTCTTCTTCCGGGTCATCCTGTGCTTGCTGATTCTGCTGGGCATCAGGCTGATCGTTGACGGCTGGGGGTAGTTGCGTTGGCGTTGCAGGTACTGACAGGCGCGAGGCGACGGGCTATCGTGATGCATCCCGTTGCCCCTGACCCGAGGCCAGCATGAGCGAGCTTCTAGACGAGAGTCATCCGGAGGGCCCCTATGACAGTCTGTCTCAGATGCCGATGTCGAAGCTCTCCAACACGGAGCTCTTCCGCTTCATCGAGTTCATTGAAAAGTTCGAGCAGGTGACCGATGACGGACTCTCAATGAGTCACGGTTACCGAGAGTTGCGCATGATGATTCACGTCATGCGCAATCACCTGGCGGGCCGGCTCACAACACCCACGTCGCTTGCGGATGCTTCCGGACTTTCCTATGGCACGGCCAAGCGTGGAATCGAAGGTATCATCAATCGCGGACTGATTCTTTCCCGTCCCCGGACGAAGTCGGGTAAAACGGTTTCCCTGCATCCCTCTCACGCCATGATCGAGGAATGGGAGAATTATGCAAACCGTATCAAGGCCTTGTTGGGAGAAACTCTGGACCCGAAATCCGACTCCTCTAGTCGTATCGTCCTGGAAGAGTCTTATCAGTCGATCAACGTCATATCACCACCTGCTGTTCTGTCACAACGCCTTGATTTGAAAGGCGGGTTGCGAGTCTTGATGCACGCTGACCCCACGTTCATGGCCATGCACAATCTCAAGCGACAGCTCGAAGTTATCTTCGGGGTGAGCGTCAACAACAAAGCGAAGTCGGTTGATAGTTTGCGCGAAGAGATTCTTGCTAATGCGCGCTTTCCTCATTCACATTATGACATCATCACGTGTAACCTCCCTTGGTTCGGGGAGCTGGCATCGCAGAATATGCTATTGCCTCTGGATGACTTTATCGATCGAGAAGGATACAACTTATCTGACTTTCATCCTGAGGCTATTCATAGTTCCCGCTATGCTGGAAAGCAGTATGGTATACCGGTTCAGACCTCACCGGAGCTGTTGTGTTACCGCAAGGACATTCTGGAAAGCGCGGGCCTGACACCGCCGACGACCACTGAGCAACTGATCAGGGTGGCCAAGGCGCTCCACGATCCCGGCAAGGGGCTCTATGGTATTGCCTGGAATGCCGCCAGGGGAACGCCTCTGGGGCATACTTTTGCCTTCCTGATGGCGAAATTTGGCCAACCAATTATCAACCTTCCGCGTATCGATGGCGGCTACGCGTTCGAGGAAGCGACAGGGGATCAACGTCGCCCCATGTTCCTGTCTGATGCCGCCTTTCGTGCCTGCGAATACATGCTGGATATATTGAAGTATTCACCTCCTGATATTCTCCAGATGTCCTGGTACGATCGCGCCAAATCCTATTCGTCGGGCGAAGTCAGCATGGCCTATTGTTACACTTCACTCGCCCCACTTTTCGAACTCAACAAAAGATCGCCGGCCTGGCAAAATACCGGCTATCTGCCCCACACTGTCGGCAACCATGGTCGATCCTTCGCTCCCATCGGCGGCTACTCTCTGGCCATTCCTGCAAATCTTTCGGAAGAGCGAGTGGAGGCAGCCTGGGCGGCTTTGCGCCACCTGACGTGCCGGAGCATGTCCAAGCTCTACATCCTGAACGGCAGCCTGGTAACGTCACGCTTCAGCGTCAGCCAGGATCCCGAAGTCTTGGCGCTGTCACCGTTGATCAATATTGTGGATGGCATGGCAAGAAAGGATATCCTGCAGTCCTGGCCGCGTCCTCCTGTGCCGGGTATCACGGAGCTGATCACTATCGCCGGGAATGAGATCTTCGAGGTGCTGGATGGGCGTCGCTCCATCAAAAAGGCCCTGTCCATGGCGCAGGACAGGGCCGATCGGCTAATGCGAGAGAAGGGATACTGCTAATCCCATTATCCAATCCCATCATCCGCCTGATTGCCGGTGATATCACTGCATGATCATGCCGCCATCGATCATCAGCAACTGACCGGTCATATAGTCCGATTCCGGGCTGGCCAGGAAGGAGGCGGTGCCGACCACATCTTCCGGGTATGAATAGCGCTTCATCAGGATCATCTTCTCTGCGAGCTCGTCCATGGACTGGCCCTGCTTGTCGAACTTGCCGATGCTGACGAGATCCTTGTCGAGCTGTTCCCATAGCTCGGTGCGCACGACACCGGGGCCGTAGCCATTGACGGTGATGTTGTGGTCGACCAGTGCCTTGGCGCCACCGTTGATCATGGCCAGTACGGCGTGCTTACTGCACGAGTAGGGCACCACATCATCGAACGCCTGGCGCGACAGGATGGAGCCGACATTGAGAATCTTGTAGGGGCCATTTTCCTTGCCCTGCGCGATCATCTGCTTGGCGGCTTCCTGCATGCCAAGCAGACAGCCCAACGCATTGACGTCCATGATCTGGTGCCAGTTATCCTCAGTGATATCGAGAAACATCAGTGGTTTGTTGATGCCGGCGTTATTGACCATGACGTTGAGGCTGCCGAAGGCTTCCACGGTGGCCATGACGGCTGCTTTCACCTGGTCTCTCTCGGTGACATTGAGCTTTGCTGCGATGGCCTTGCCACCATCCTTGCCGTTGATGCGTTTGACGACTTCCTCGCATCCCTCGATGTTGAGGTCGGCAACGCAGACATTGGCGCCCTGCGCGGCATAATGCTCGGCGACAGCGGCACCCATGCCACGTGCGGCGCCGGTAATCAGGCAGTTCTTTCCTGCTAAACGTGTCTTATCCATCGGGTCACCTGTTGGTCTTGTTGACGGTGAATGCATGGCGATATGCCATGCCAATTTGTGGCCCCCGCTCGATGAGGCTGATCTTGGCTCTACTGGCCACGCGTGTGCTCCAGGGTTTGCAAGCCGGGCGATGTGAGATTCCGCCGCGGTCTTGCTGACCAGCATTGTCGGTAAGGGCGCAAAGAATTCACAGCGGGTGCAGAGTCAAATCTGACCAGATTGGTTTTTTCACTATTGAGACACGGTAGCGAGAGTCTGTTTCCAGTAAGCGAGTTGACGTATCTCCCTCGGTAGGCCCGGGAATGACGTCCGGTTGCCAGCCTTGCAAGACTTGGGGCCGCGACACACAATCGTCCGCGACGGGGAAACGCGCATTGGGTGCTCGCTTGAAAGCGCGTATAACATGAGATGGGAGACTGTCCGATGAGTCAGCGCAAGATATTGGTGCTACATGGCCCGAATCTCAACCTGCTGGGCAGGCGCCAGCCCGAGATCTACGGTCACGAGTCCCTTGAGGAGATCAATCACGGGCTCTGCGAACAGGCGGCATTGGCGGGCTGGGAACTCGCCTGCCGGCAGAGCAACCATGAGGGGCAGCTGATCGACTGGATCCAGGCGGCGCGGTTGGACGGTACCGCCTCGATCATCATCAACCCTGCGGCCTATACCCATACCTCGGTGGCAATTCTCGATGCCCTCAACGCCTTCGACGGCAGGGTGATCGAGGTACATCTCTCCAACGTGCACAAGCGGGAGAGCTTTCGTCACCACTCCTATGTCTCACTGCGTGCTGACGGGGTGGTCGCCGGGCTTGGCAGCCAGGGCTATTTTGCTGCCCTGGAGGCAGTGATGCGTCAGACAGCCTAGCGACAAGCATCAGTCAGTGCGGCGCTCACTGTCCTTGATGTCATTGCTCTGGCTGTTATCTCCCTTGACGGAATAGTCACCCTCCAGCACCTGTTGTTCACGATGGCTGCCATCGGCGCGGTAGGCATCACGGTAGCGGGTCTCGCGATACTCGGTTCGGTAAGCGTGAGAGCCGTCGACCACATCTTCGGCCTGGTCGGCGCGCATCTTTTCGATGCGCTTTTTCAGCCGGTAGCGCAGCAGTGGCATCAGCGCCCAGCCCAGCAGCAGGAAGAACAGCCCCAGCACCATGGCGACAATCATCATGGCGCCGAACAGCAGCCAGGCCAGCAGCATCTTCAGGCTGCCGAGCAGGCCGCCGCCCTGGGTCTGTCGGGCGCGCTGTTGCCAGGCCTGGGCGGTGCGCCAGGCGGGATTGTCATGAGGGTTTCGGCGGGGGTCCCGCCGGGGGTCTCGGGAATCGGTCATTGATCTCTCCGGTTGGGCGACGTTCGGCGCCGCTGGACGTGGCGCACGGCCAATAGCTGCCCCTTGGAAAGCCGACGAGGCGCTTCGTTCCGAGGATGGATCAGGATGCGGCCAGGCGCCACAGCGCAGCGGTCATAATGCCGGCGGTGATCGCCGGCAGCGGCTTGCGCAGGGCCAGCATCACCGCTGCCGTAGCGACCAGCGCCATGCGGGCGCCGCCGTCGCCGTTCACTGCCATGGGGGTGATCACCGCCACCAGCACCGAGCCAGCCATGGCATTGATGAAACGCTCGACGCGCGGACCGATGGGTACCCGGGACATCACGAAGACGCCGCCGGCGCGGGTCAGGTAGGTGGTCAGCGCCATGATCATAATGGCCAGCAGCACACCGCCGTTGGCGGCCGTCAGTGTCATCGGGTCGCCTCCTTGCGTCGGGGGGGAAGCAGCAGGCCCACCAGGCCGCCGGCCAGGGCCCCGACGATCACATGAGCGTGGGGCGGCAGCCAGGCCATCGCCGCCAGGGCGGCCATAGCGGCAGCGCCCCAAGGCAGCAATACGCTGAGGTCGCGCTTGTCGCCGACCAGCATAGCCAGCAGGAAACAGCCCATGATGGCGTCCAGACCGAAGCGTTCTGGGTCGCCGATGCCGCTGCCGAAGGCCACGCCCAGGCCGGTGCCGATCATCCAGGCCGTCCAGAGGGCGAAGCCGCCGCCGACCAGAATGCCCAGCCGCTCCGGCTTGGAGCGGCCGCCCATGGCCATGGCCCAGTTGGCGTCGCTGAGCAGGATCAGGCTGGCGTAGCGCCGGCCGGCGGGCAGGTCGCGCAGGTGGGGATAGAAGGCGGCGCCCATCAGCAGGTGACGGGCGTTGATGGCCAGGGTGATGGCCACCAGTGGCACCAGCGGGATGGCCTCGCCCCACAGTTCGAGGGTCGCGAACTGGGCGGCCCCGGCGAATACCAGGCCACTCATCAGCAGCGTCTCCAGGCCGGAGAGCCCTTGCTGCAGGGCAGCAACCCCGAAGGCCAGGCCGAAGACGATGACGAACAGAGACAGGGGCGCCATGCGACGAACGCCCCCGGCCAGGTGTCCAAGGGTCAGGCGCGAGGTATCGGCTTGCGTCATGAGCGCCACACCTCGCCGACAAGTCGATAACTCTTCAGGCGATCCTCCAGGGAGAAGACGTCGGTGTTGAGCATCAGCTCGTCGGCGCCGGTCTGTTCGAGGAAGGCCTCCAGGCCCTCGCGAACGGTCTCGGGGCCGCCAACAATGGCAGCGCCCAGGAACTGCTGCAGTTGCCTCTCCTCCATGGGCGTCATCTCCAGATGTTCCATGGGCGGCTTCGCACAGGTGCGCTGACCGCGGATCATGCCCAGGAACTTCTGTTGGGCGGTGGTGGCCAGGTAGTTGGCCATGGCGTCGCTCTCGGCGGCGATCACCGGCAGGCCCACCATGGCGTGGGGCCTGTTCAGTATCTCGGAGGGACGGAAATTGTCGCGATAGAGTCGCAGCGCTTCGAACAGGTAGCCGGGGGCGAACTGGGCGGCGAAGGCGAAGGGCAGGCCGAGGCGGGCGGCGAGCTGGGCGCTGTAGTCGCTGGAGCCGAGCAGCCAGATCGGCACCTTGGTGCCCTGGCCGGGAACGGCGTGCACCCGCTGGTTGGGCTGCTCGTCGCCCAGGAAGCTCTGTAGCTCCTCGAGGCGCTGGGGGAAGTCCTCCACGCCGGCGTAGGGGTCCCGGCGCATGGCAGCCATGGTGGCCCCGTCGGAGCCCGGCGCGCGTCCCAGCCCCAGGTCGATGCGCCCGGGATAGAGGGTCTCCAGGGTGCCGAACTGCTCGGCGATCACCAGCGGCGGGTGGTTGGGCAGCATGATGCCGCCGCTGCCCACCCGGATGCGCTCGGTGGCGCCGGCCACATGGCCGATCAGCACTGCCGTGGCGGCACTGGCAATGCCCTCGATACCGTGATGCTCGGCGAGCCAGAAGCGGGTGAAGCCCAGGCGTTCGGTGAGCTGTGCCAGGGCCACGCTTTCGCGAAAGCTGTCCGCTGCACTGCCACCCTCGCGGATCGGAGCCAGGTCGAGAACGGAGAGAGGGGTGTCGGCAAGACGGGGCATGGTTCCTCCAGGAAGTTAGCCTGCTGATGAATCCTACCATGGTGGGTGGCAGGTCGCCGCGCAATCCCCTCGAGATGGACTTTGCCGTCGCCACTGGCCTGGCGGCGGCACAGGCCGTAAGCTCATGGAACTGGTAAAAACGGATTTCGACCATGTCACTTATGCCCACCGCCCACGGCCCTCGCCGCGGGGCCACGAAACGGCGTCAGCCCGGGCAGCGCAGATATCTGCCTGACGGTGCTCGTATCGATCGTTGGCTTGATCGCCTGGTCGACATCGCCGTGATCGTGGCGCTGGTGGTAGGAGGCGTGGCGCTGCTGTTGACGCTGGTCTCGTTTTCCCGGGGTTGACGTCGATCATGTCAAGCACCTGGCCCAGTGGCGGTCGTCTCCCTCGAACGGTTGCTCTACACTCGACACTTTCCCCGCCGGATGGAAGGATAACGCGCCCCATGTTGGGATTCTTGCAGGGATTTTCCTATGGTCTCTTCATGACCTGCCTGCCCTGGCTGCTGGTGGGGCTGGTCAACCCGCGGCTGGCCGTGGGTACCGAGACCCCTGCCCGCTGGCAGGTCATCGTCCGCTACTGCCTGGTGGTGCCCTTTATCGGCATGCTGCTGTGGCTGACCTCGCTCTGGGGAGGTTTCGGACCGAGCCTACCGGGATGGCTCGCGGGGATCGTCGCCATTCCCCTGGCGTTGCCGCTGGAGCGACGTCTGCGGGGCTGGCGGCGTCATCGGCGAGAACGGCGCCTGCTGGCGCAGCGGGAGGCCGAGAGCCGGCAACGCCGGAAGCGTCAGGCGGGAGAAGCCCATGAAGCCGGAGTGGCGGTCCTCGACCCGGCCCGGCCGCCGGTGGACGCCGACAGCCTGGTGCTGGCCATGTGTCGAGCCAAGCAGAGCCTTCTCGAGGCGAGCCGTCCCGACCTGGCCGTTCAGGCCGACCGGCTGTACAGCCGTTATCGCCATGTTCTGGCCGTACTCAGTGGCCGTTTCGACACGGGAGAGCTGGCCTTCGAGCGGGCTCGAGGCCTGGTGGCAGAAGTGTGTCTCGGCGCGGTGGACACCCTCAATGCCATGGCCTCCCAGGCCCGGGGGGTGGCCAGCGTGGATGCCGATTTCGTGCGCCGTCGCCTGGCCGCCGCTGGCGAGCGGCTGGGTGAGGAGGAGCGGGCTGCTTTGATGCGGCGCCTGGAACTGGTCGAAGAGACCGAGCGCCGCCTGGCTGAACTCGCCGCGCGCAACGAATCGGCGCTGACGGTGCTTGACGATACGGCCGTGGCCATGGCGCGTATCGAGACCGGGCGACCTCAGGCATCCTTGACCACCGACCTGGCGCTCGAAGAGCTGCGTCGCTTCGTCGAGGGGGCCGATCGCTACGGGCACGGCAGCGGGTGAGAAAGGGCCGTCTGGCTCGACCCCCGGTGACTGGCCAAGGGAGTTTCACGTCTCGAGAGGTGCTTATGAATCAAGAATCCCCAGATGGCCACCGCCTGGCGTTGCCGCCGCTTGACGAGATCGCCAGCGAGTTGGGAACGACGACACCCGGGCAGAGCAATGCCGAGGTGCCGGATGACGATGCTACCCTGGTCGCCATGGCCGATGAATTCGTGGAGGAGGTGATCCGCGGCGGCGACGAGGGATCGCTGGCACGCCAGCGGCATGCCGTTGACGAAATGGGGCTGGAACTGCAGCAGCAGGCTGCTCATCGCAGCGCCATGCTGGACACCCCCCTGCGCCAGTTGGCCCACCAGGGCGATGAAGGTGGGCCGGTGGCGAAGTCGCTGGTCGAGCTGCGCGAGCGCATGCATCAGCTCGACCCTGGCCGGTATCGGCTCTCACCGGGTCCTCTGGATAGGGTGCTGGCGCGTATTCCCGGCGTTGGCAGCCGCCTGCAGCGATATTTTCACCGGTTCGAGAATGCCCAGGAAGCGCTGGATGCGATTATCGCCGATCTGGAGGCGGGGCGCGATATGCTGCGTCGCGACAACGTGACGCTAAGCGACGATCAGACCGCCATGGGCGAGATCCTGGGTCAGTTGCAGCGTCAGGTCGCCCTGGGTCGGCTGATCGATTTGCGCCTGCAGGAGGCCATTGCCCGGCGCGACGCGGCGGATCCTCAGCGAGGCTTTCTCGAAGAGGAACTGCTTTTTCCGTTGCGTCAGCGCATCGTCGATCTTCAGCAGCAGCTGACGGTCAGCCAGCAGGGGGTGCTGGCCCTCGAAGTGGTGATTCGCAACAACCGCGAGCTGATACGCGGCGTCGATCGTGCCATCAACGTCACCGTCTCGGCCTTGACGGTAGCGGTGACCGTGGCCCTGGCCCTGGCCAACCAGCGTCTGGTGCTGGACCGCGTCGAGGCCCTCAATGCCACCACCTCGTCCATGATCGGCGGCACCGCCCGCGCTCTGCGTCAGCAGGGGGTGGAGATCCAGCAGCGCGCCTCCGGAGCAATGCTGGACATGCAGACTCTCGAGCAGGCATTCGAGGACGTGATGGGGGCCATCGATGACCTGTCGCGCTATCGCCAGGAGGCCCTTCCCCGGCTGGACGCCCAGATTGATCGCCTGGCGGACCTGTCGCAACGAGGTGGGGCGGCCATCGATCGTTTCCAGCGGGGCAATAGCCCACCGTTGGATGACGGCGGTGACAAACAGGTATAGAGGCAATTCGACGGCACTCGAGCCGGCCAACCTGGGCTATGCTCCTGATGTGGCGCCTTTGCCAGACTGGGAGAGCAGGCCGTGAATGAGCACAAGAATATCTTCGTGATAGGGCTCAACGACTTCAATCGCGAGCGACTCGAGACCCTGCGCGGGGCAGAAGATTGGCGCTTTCATGGCTTGATCGCGCCCGAGGCGGTCTACGATACCGAGATTTTTGATATCACTGCCATGTTGGAGGAGGCCACCGCAGAGCTCGAGGCCTTCGACGGCACTATCGATGCCGTCGTCGGTTACATGGATTTTCCGGTCTCGACCATGCTGCCGATCCTCTGTGAACGCTTCGGTATCCGCAGCACCTCACTGTCGAGCCTGCTGAAGTGCGAACACAAGTATTGGAGTCGCCGGGTTCAGCGCGAGGTGATCCCCGACCATATCCCCGGGTTCACTGCCTTCGATCCCTTCGATGACGAGTCGATGACGCGCATCGGCGAGGCGGGGCTCTATTTCCCCTTCTTCGTCAAGCCGATCAAGTCGTCTGGCTCGCGACTGGGCTTCCGCATCGACACGCCGGAAGACTTCTACCAGGCCATCGAGCAGCTGCGAGACTCCATCGGCACCATCGCCGATCCCTTCAATACGGTGCTTCAGCATGCCAATCTGCCCCCGGAAATCGCCGCCGTGGACGGCCACTTCTGCATGGCCGAGGAGATCATTGGCGGCTGGCAGTGCACGGTTGAGGGCTATGTTGTCGAGGGCGAGGTAGTCAGCTACGGTATCGTCGATTCGCTGCGCTATCCTCAGGTGCTCAGCTTTTTCCATTATCGCTATCCCTCGGGGCTGCCCGCGGATGTACAGGCTACGATGGTCGAGCTGACAGACACCATCATGCGCCACATCGGTTACGACAATTCCGCCTTCAACATCGAGTACTTCTGGGACGAGGTGCAGGGGCGCATCTGGCTGCTGGAGATCAATACCCGCATTTCGCAGTCGCATTGCGACCTCTTCGAGAAGGTCGATGGTGTCAGCAACCAGCAGGTCACCATCGACCTCGGTCTGGGACGGCGCCCCGACATGCCCCATCGCAAGGGGGAATTTCCTATAGCGGCCAAGTTCTTCCACCGGGTATTCTTTGCCGATGCAGTGGTGACACGGGTCCCCTCCGACGCGGAACTCGCAGAACTCCTGGCCGACTTCCCCGGTTGCCAGATCGCTGTCCAGGTGGAGAAGGGGCAGCGGCTCTCCTCCTTGCCAGAGCAGGACGCCTACAGCTTCGCGCTGGCGCATGTTTATCTGGGGGGATCTTCGGCTGAGCAGCTGCTCGCGGACTTCGACCGTCTGGTGACGCGACTGGCGTTCGAGTTCGACGACATCCAGGGCTGAAGTTTCCGGGAGTGGCGCGCGAGACCTAAAGGACAGAGGAATACCGGCCCATGCGAATTGTTACCGATTTTCCCCGTCGTGTGCAGGAGGAAGAAACCTGGATCCCCCTGGCAGATGGCACCCGCCTGGCGGCCAGGATCTGGCGTCCGGTGGATGCCGACCGCCATCCAGTACCGGCCATCCTCGAGTACCTGCCCTATCGCAAACGTGACCTGACCGCCGAGCGTGACGTCCAGATGCATCCCTACTGGGCGGGGCACGGTTATGCTGGGGTACGGGTCGACATTCGCGGCACCGGCGATTCCGATGGCGTGCTTACCGACGAGTACCTGCCCCTGGAGCTGGATGACGGCCTGGAAATCCTCGCCTGGCTCGAGGCCCAGCCCTGGTGCACCGGTGAAGTCGGCATGATCGGCATTTCCTGGGGTGGCTTCAACGGCCTGCAGATTGCCGCCTTGCGCCCGCCTCAACTCAAGGCGGTCATCACGCTGTGCTTCACCGACGATCGTTATGCCGATGACATTCACCATATGGGCGGCTGCCTGCTGGGTGACAACCTCTCCTGGGCCTCGACCATGTTCGATGGCAACGCCTGCCCGCCGGACCCCGATCTGGTGGGGGAGCGCTGGCGAGAGATGTGGCTCGAACGCCTGGAGGGAAGCGGCATGTGGCTCGCCCAGTGGCTCGAACATCAGCGCCGCGATGACTACTGGAAGCATGGTTCAGTATGCGAGGACTATTCGGCCATTCAATGTCCGGTCTACGCCGTCAGCGGTTGGGCAGACGGCTATTGCAATGCCGTTTTTCGGGTGCTGGAGGGGCTCTCGGTGCCGCGCAAGGGGCTGGTCGGCCCCTGGGCCCACAAGTACCCGCATCTGGGCGTGCCGGGGCCGGCCATCGGCTTCCTCCAGGAATCGCTGCGCTGGTGGGACCGCTGGCTCAAAGGCGTTGACACCGGGATCATGGATGAGCCCATGGTGCGGGTCTGGATGCAGGAGTCTATCCCGCCCTCGGCACGCTACGAGGAGCGTCCCGGGCGCTGGATCACCGAGCCTGAGTGGCCATCGCCGAACATCCTGCCAAGCTCGTTTTGCCTCACCGCGGGGCATGACCTCTTGCCCGAAGCCGACGGCCAGGACGACGATACCACCCTGGACATCCGCTCGCCGCTCTCGGTGGGGCTCTATGCCGGCAAGTGGTGCTCCTACAATGCCCCGCCGGACCTTCCCCACGACCAGCGCGACGAGGACGGGGGCTCGCTGATCTTTCAGACACCTCGC
This sequence comes from Pseudomonadota bacterium, assembly GCA_051751685.1. Classification (GTDB taxonomy): domain Bacteria; phylum Pseudomonadota; class Gammaproteobacteria; order Pseudomonadales; family Halomonadaceae; genus Halomonas. Next base: position 28,400 of record JBNJLE010000011.1, read on the forward strand.
CTGGATGCGGCATTGGAGATTTTCGGGGCGCCCATGGTCGAGCTCGAGATCTCCGCCGACCAGCCAGTGGCCATGGTGGCCCTGCGCCTCTCCGACATCGCCGAGGACGACAAGGCCACCCGGGTCTCCTACGGTCTGCTCAACCTTACCCACCGTGACAGCGACGAGCACCCCGAGCCGCTGGTGCCGGGCCAGCGCTACCGGGTACGGATTCCCCTCAAGCACATCGCCCAGCAGTTCGCTGCCGGACACGCCATTCGCCTGGCACTTTCCACCAGCTACTGGCCGCTGGCTTGGCCGGCCCCCCGACCAGTACGGTTGACCATTCTGCCGAGCCGCTGTCGCCTGGTGCTACCGATGCGGGCGCCGCGACCTGCCGAGGAAGCCACACTGACGGCCTTCGACGAGCCGGAGGGCGCGTCGCCAATGGCTAAAACCCTGCTGCAGCCGACCCAGGAGAGCTGGCAGGTGATCCGCGACCTGGCCAACGATCGGACCACTCTGGAAGTGATCAACGACGAGGGGCGCTATCGGATCGACGACATAGATCTGGAGATCGCCGCCCGGGTTACTGAGCGCTATCAGTACTCTTACGGCAGCTACGACAGCGTCAGCGGCTGGACGGAATGGCAGCGCAGTTTCAAGCGCGGCGACTGGGAGGTGCATACCCTGACCCGCACCCTGATGACCAGCGACCTGGATAATTTCCGTATCCGCGCCACCCTGGATGCCTGGGAGGGGGATACCAGGATCTTTGCGCGAACCTGGGATGAGACCATCCCCCGCGATCTCGTCTAGAGCGGTATGGGCTGTTATGGTGACGTCCTTTTCACAGGAACGTCTTGAATGAGCCTGATTGACGCCGTGCCGAAGACACCTCGCGCTTCACGCAAGGAAATTGTCGGCTGGGCGATGTTCGACTTCGCCAACCAGGCCTACACCCTGCTGATCATCACCGTGGTGTTCGGCGAGCTGTTTACCACGGTGATCGTTGGTGATCGCGGCGATGGCTACCGTCTGGCCAACTTCCTGTGGAGCCTGGCGCTGGCGGTGAGCTACTTGCTGGTGGTGGTCACCGGTCCCCTATGCGGGGCGGTGATGGACTATCAAGCCGCCAAGAAGCGCTTCCTGTTTGCCAGCTATCTGGCCACGGTGGTCACCACCGCCATGCTCTACTTCGTGGCGCCGGGCTATGTGGTGCTTGGCCTCGCGCTGATCATCCTCTCCAACTACGCCTACTCCATGGGCGAATCCTTTATCGCGGCTTTCCTGCCTGACCTGGGCCCACCGGAGGATCTGGGCAAGATCTCCGGCTTCGGCTGGGCGCTGGGCTACGTGGGTGGACTGTTTGCCGCCGGCTTCACCCTGGTGGCGTTGGGCGAGGCCACTGCAGAGAACTTTGAGCGCATTCGCTGGGTGGGCCCCTTCGCTGCGGCCTTCTTCCTGGTCACGGCGATTCCTACGTTTCTGTGGGTGAAGGAGTACGGCACGCCGCAGCCGCCGGGCAAGTCCTACCGCGAGATCGCCTGGGAGCGAGTCTCCACCACCCTTCATGAGCTCAGGCGCTTCCGTGATCTGGGCATCTTCCTGGTCTCGCTGCTGTTCTCGATGGCGGGGGTCTACATCATCATCGCCTTCGCCTTTATCTACGGCGCCCAGGTGATCGGCTGGGACGAATCGATCCGCAACCTGATGTTTATCATCGTGCAGATCACCGCGGCGGCCGGGGCACTCGGTTTCGGCTTCATTCAGGACCGCATTGGCACCAAGGTGACCTACCTGTTCACTCTGGTCCTGTGGGTGGCGGCGATCATCGCCATCTGGGCCACACCGCAGGTCACCGCCTTCCTCAATGACCGCTTCGGGCTCGGCTGGGAGGCTCAGCACCTCTTTCTCTTCGTGGGCTGCCTGGCAGGGCTCTCGCTGGGTTCCAGCCAGTCGGCCAGCCGCGCCTTGGTGGGGCTCTTCTCGCCGAGGCGCAAGGCTGCTGAATTCTTCGGCTTCTGGGGCCTGGCCAACAAGCTGGCTGGGGTGTTCGGCATCGTGGCCCTGGGCCTGCTGCAGACCGTGGTGGGGCTACAGGCCTCGATCCTGCTCTGCGCTGCGCTATTCATCTTCGCTATTCTGATCTGTCTGGCTGTCGATCAGGCCCGGGGCCAGCGAGCCGCAGCGGCGTGGGAAGCCCGCAACGTCATCCACGCCGATCAATCGGTGAGGCCGTGAGGCTACTTTTGTCATCCGGACTCAGGGGGTCGGCAGCAGGTCTGCTACTCCCCACCCCGACATGATTGCCGCCGGCTTACCGATGGCCGGCGGCAATCTCGTGCTGCAGTCACCGGGGGTCTAGACTGAGAGGGTTCCCGCCTGCCTCCTGGAGAGTGTCGCCGTGGATCCCGTCACCCTGCGCGCTCTGGAGCGCATCCTGGTCGTGTTGTTCGCCGGCATGGCCATTTACCTGGGGTATCGCCTCTTCCTTGCCGTGCCGACCCAACGCGGCAGTGATGGCAAGGTGACTCTGCCCGGCGGCGCCGAAGTCATCCTCAACCGGGCGGCGCCCGGGCTCTTCTTTGCCCTGTTTGGCAGCATCGCGCTGGGCATCTCCCTCTACAGCGCCGTACAGGCTACCCACGCCCCGTTGAATTCCTATGCGCCCGCGGAGATCGGTGGCGAGTCAACATGGCGTCACTACTCCGGGGTAGTGCCCACTGGCGCGGCGTCGCCAGGGCGGCAGCGGGATGTCGAGTTCGAGTTGGCCCAGCTGCGGCGCCTGCTCTTCACGCTCAATGCCCTCGATGTTGTCTCGTCGGCCGAGGGGGCGGATGCCGTTGCCCGACGCAACGACCTGCGCCAGGTCAAGTTGCGCCTGCTGGAGGGTGCCTGGCAGGGGGAGTGGGGCCACTATGCCGACTTCGCTGCCTGGGTGGGGGAGCGCGATGCCCGCGATGACCCGCCCGACGTGCGTTTCTCGGCCCCAGCGTCGCTATATCGTCACGGTGAGGTGACGCAGTGAACCGCGGCAGGGGGACTGTTCTCGCGCTGATGCTCTGGCTGGGGGCCGTCCCGGTGTCGGCCCTCGAGAGGCTTTATGATGATGCCACCCTGAGCCACTGGGCTGCCATCACTCCGGAGGACATTCGTGGCGTCTTCCGTGAGAGCCTGCTGCCGGCACTGGAACCGGAGGAGCGCCAGCGCCTGGCGGACGTTACCCTGGTGTTTCCGCCGCGCTGTCCCCTGCCCGCGCTTGAGCCCTTCTGCTATTACCAGCAGACCCTGGCCGACGGACGCCGCCAGGTGGTGATGTCGGTGACTTCTCTGCGCCTGTTCGGCGATCTGGCCCTGGCCACCGCCTGGTTGCAGCTGGAGGGGCTATCCATCGAGACTCCTCCCCAGTACCTGACCATGCTGCGCCACCGGCAGCGGGAGGCCTTTTCCGGCGGCCGCTATCCGCTGCCGCTGGAGGTGCTCGGCATCCCCGATGACGTGCGCGAGCAGGTCGCGGTCATGGACCTTTACGGCAAGCTCTACACCTCCGCGCTGGTCTTCGTGCTGCTCCACGAACTGGGGCATGCCCTGCATCGTCATCCCGGCTATGGTCCCGAGGTCTCCCGGGAAACGGCCCGCGGCCATGAGGCCGAGGCCGATGACTTTGCTCTGGCAGTGATGGCCCGTCTCGCCTATCCGCCGCTGGGCATGGCGTTCTTCTTTACCCTGATGGCCCACTGGGAGGCCAACCGGTGGCACTTCGCCGATGAGGCGGCCTATCGGGTTTACCTGGATGAGGCCACCCATCCGCTGACCTCCGACCGCTTGCGTGGCCTGGCCGCCGCGCTTGTGGAGTACCTCGAGGCCTTCGCTCGGGCCGAGCCGGACCCAGTGGGGATGCGAACCGCCCTTAAGGGGGCCGCCGAAGAGATCCGCCGGCTGGCCACCTTTATGGACGACCCCGAGGTTCAGGCGGGCATCCTGCGTCTCGGTAGGGCCACTGACCCCTCCGCGCTGGGGCCACGTCGGCAAGGTGAGCGGTTCATGTCGGGAGGAATCGGCGCTGCCCCGGTCGCCTCAGCCGACCTTGCCCGCCACTACGTCGGCACCTTTCGGGGCGAACTGGGAGATGCTTCGGCCAGCCTGCCGGTGCTGGTGCAGCTGGAGCGGCACGGCGACCGGGTATCGGGGGCTTTCAGCTACGGGCTGGGGGTAGGGCAGCTGGAGGGTGAGGTGATCGAGGGGCGTCTGCACTTTGTCTGGAGTCTGGGAGCGGATCGTGGGCAGGGGCGTTTCGAGGCCCTCGACGCCGGGGCTCGGCTGAGCGGTCAATGGGGCTGGGAACGTTCTGCCGAAGACGGCGGTCGGTGGGAGCTTTGGCGGCAGGAGTGAAGCGCCGTTTCGATGCGATCGGCCTCCTTCAGGTCGAGGCCAGCACCGGCCAGCAGCAGAGCTGCGCCGAGGTAAACGCCGGCGGCAAGGGAATGATGGGGGATTACGGCAGTCAAATGCAGTGTTGTTCTGCATGGGGCATTATCCTTACGGGAGGATTCGTGAGCGAGCGCACGGCGAGTGCAGCCAGGGGGGAGGTCGAGTGTCAATGCACAGACCACAGTGCTTACCAAGGGCCCGGGAGGCGTGTCATGAGCGACGACAACAAGGCGGTCCGGCGTACCGGTCTGGGTATGATGCTGTTGTTCTGGATGCTGTTCATCGGCACCGGGACCTGGTGGTTCCACGGCTACCTGGAGAACCAGCGCAACCCTAACGCCCACCTGGTCAACGCGGGGAACGGTGTTAGTTCGGTGGAGCTCGAGCGCAATCGGGCCGGGCACTTTATGGCCACCGGACACATCAACGGTGAGCCAGTGGAATTCCTGCTCGATACCGGAGCCACCTACGTGGCTGTCTCCGCGTCGCTGGCTGACCAGTTGAGTCTGGAGCCCACCAGCAGCGCCTGGTTCAACACCGCCAATGGCCGAGTGCGTGGCGACCTCACCACCCTTGATGAGGTGAGTCTCGGCGGCTTCGCGGCGCGTGAGGTGCGCGGCTCCATCAGTCCCGGCATGGAGGGGAATGTGGCGCTGCTTGGCATGAGCTTCCTCAACCGCTTCGACATCGAGATTCGGGACGCGCGCATGGTCCTGCATCCGGCGCGCAGTGATTGAACTGTTCATGACCAATCGACCTCGCGGCCGTCGCGCCAAACAGCCCCAGCAAATTCCTGGTGTGGGTTGGCTCGATATCCTGTGGCGGGTTCGTCAGTCCTTGGTCAGTGATCGCGTCACCCTGCTGGCTGCCGGCATCGCCTTCTATTCCCTGCTCTCGTTGTTTCCCGCCATCGCGGCGATCATTTCGCTGTGGGCGCTGGTGTTCGATCCACAGGAGATGACTCGCCAGATAGGCGAGATTTCCCGCTATCTGCCACCAGAGGTCGCGAGCCTGATCGACGAGCAGGCCCGCAAGGTCGGTGAGAGAACCGGTACCGGCCTCAGCCTGACGGCGCTGGGCAGCCTGGTCGTGGCGATGTTCGTCGCCTCCAAGGGGGTACAGGGAATCATCACCGGCCTGAACGCGGTCTATGGCGAGAAGGGGTCGCGCGGAATGATCAGCCGGGTCCTGGTGGTCGCCGCCATGACCGTTGGCCTGATCATGTTGACCCTGATTTCGATCGCCTTCGTGGCGTTGTTCCCTCTGGCCATCGGCACGCTCGGCCTGGACAGCACTCTGGTCAACCTGATCGGGCTGCTGCGCTGGCCGCTGCTGTTGCTGGTGATGGTGTTCACCCTCGCCGTTCTTTACCGCTTCGGTCCCCATCGCACCTCTCCGGGCTGGCAGTGGGTCAGTGTCGGTACCATCGCCGCGATACTGCTGTGGCTGCTGGGCTCTGGCGGGCTGTCGCTTTATGTTCGCCATGTAGCACCCCTCGGTGAACTCTACGGCTCGCTGGGCGCGGTGGTGGTATTGATGATGTGGTTCTGGCTATCGGCCTTCGCCGTCTTGCTGGGCGCCGAGATCAACAGTGAAATGGAACGTCAGACCCGTCACGATACCACCACCGGTGAGCCCAGACCCCTTGGCGAGCGCGGCGCCTTCGCGGCCGATACCCTGGGCGAACACCGGCCCTGGCGCTCCGCCGGGAACACCGCCGAACCATCCGACCAGGAAGAGACCCGATGAGCTTGACGCATACCTGCGGCATTGCGTTGCCGATCCTTCAGGCCCCCATGGCCGGCGCCCAGGGAAGGGAGCTGGCCATTGCCGTGGCCAGAGCCGGTGGCCTCGGCGCGCTGCCTTGCGCCATGCTCTCGCCCGGAGCCATTGCCGAGGAGCTCACTGCCTTCCGTGCCGCCACCGCCGCACCGATCAACGTCAACTTCTTCTGTCATGCCCAGCCCGAACCGGCCGCCGCCGCCATGGCGCGCTGGCATGCGGCCCTCGCTCCCTGGTATGTCGAGTTGGGCCTGGATATCGACGCCGTGCCCGAGGGCCTCGGCCGTCGCCCCTTCGATGCGGCGGCCTGTGATGTGATCGAGCCCTTCCGGCCGGAGGTGGTGAGCTTTCACTTTGGCCTTCCCGAGGCCGCGCTGCTCGAGCGGGTCAAGGGCTGGGGTGCCCAAGTGCTCTCCTCGGCGACCACGGTGGCTGAGGCGCAGTGGCTCGAGGCCAACGGCGTCGATGCCGTCATCGTTCAGGGGTTGGAGGCGGGCGGCCACCGTGGCATGTTCCTCACCGACGAACTGACCACACAGATGGGCACCTTCGCTCTGCTGCCCCAGGTACGGGAGGCGGTGGGCCTGCCGCTGATTGCCGCCGGAGGGATTGCCGATGCTCGAGGCGTGGCGGCGGCGCGAACCCTGGGCGCCGACGCCGTTCAGGTGGGCACCGTCTTGCTGTGCTGCCCCGAGTCGACCATCTCGGCGATCCACCGTCGGGCGCTGATGTGCGAGGCCGCTCGCCACACGGCGCTGACCAACCTCTACAGCGGTCGCCCGGCCCGCGGCATCGTCACCCGGCTGATGCGCGAACTGGGGCCGATGGGCGACGTTGCCCCCGCCTTCCCTCTGGCCACTGCCGCCATTGCGCCGCTGCGTGCCGCCGCCGAGGCCAGCGGGCTTGGCGATTTCTCGCCGCTGTGGGCCGGGCAGAACGCCAGCCGCTGCCGTGAGGTGCCCGCCGCCCAGGTCATCGCCGAGCTGGCACGAGGCCTTTAAAGCCGAGGCGGCCACCGAGAATGTTGGGCGTCAAGCAATGGCGTTGTCTGACAGGGCGCCGAAGCTCATGGCCGAAATGCTGAGCAGACTGACCCGATAGGGATGGCGGCGCTCACTGCCGACATCTGCCGCGAGACTGTCTGGATCCGCTTGCGATGGGGCCAGCGACGGGTTGATCCATTCATGGCCTTACGCGTACATGTCCAGCACAGAGCCGAAGGGTTTCTTGTCGAGGACATTCGTGGCGCGCTGGTAGACCGCGCTGCGCTGTTCGCGCGAGAAGGGTCGCTCCTCGGTATCCGACTGCACGAAGTATTGACGGATTTCAGGGCCGATCCCCTCCATGCAGTAGCGCAGATGGGCGAGGATGGGATAGTTGCGGCGCAAGGTCCGGGAGCGCTGCTGAAGATCCCGGCTCCCCAGAGCCACCAGTGCTGAAAACACTGAGACGGGCCAGAAATACCACCCCATCGTCCAGGCAGGCAGGCTGACCAGAAGCCCCAGCAAGCTCGCGAGGAAGGCGCTGTAACGCAGCGGGATGGGCCAGGGAAGACGAATTGCCATGACTAACTCTGTATGGGTCGTCGCCGACAAATGCCGGGCAGCGGTGGAAGGGTGGCGGCGATGTCATCTTGGGTCCGGCCGGCGGGTCGATTCCTTGCACATCGGAGACTTCATTCTTCCCGGCCAGCTGGTAACATGGATGGATGAACAGTGTCATGCATGCCTCTCCGGTCGCCGCCTCCCTCGATGACCCCTTTTACTACCTGACGAACTTCAGGTTCGTCATCGCATGGGTGGCCGAGCGCCATGGCGACCTGCTGAGCCACGACGAGCGCCGTTTTGTCGAAATTTTCGCCGCGCTGCCCAAGGCCTCCCAGGCGCTGCTGGTGCGCATGGTGATGCGCAAGGGCCAGCATTTTCGCACCTCGCGGCTCGTCTATTCCGAGATCGGCGACAGCGAGGCGGCCCTCGAGCCGCTGGTGGCTGCGGAGCTGGTTGACGGCGCCCCCCTGTTGACGCTGTACGAACTTTTCCGTCAGCTGCGCCTGCCGGAACTGCGCCTGGTGCTGGCCGAGGAGATTTGCGCCGCCGGAATGTCGGCCTCGCTGGGCAAGGCGGCGCTGCAGGAGGCGCTGGCGTCGAGTCTCCTTGACGCGCGCCCGCTGGCCGCGTGGTGGCCGGCCGCACAGGACCGGGTGGTACGGCTGACGGTGATGGCGACCTGCGACCGGCTTCGGCTGATGTTCTTTGGCAACCTGCGTCAGGACTGGGCCGAGTTCGTGCTCGCCGAGCTGGGCGTGCAGCGCTTCGAGCGGGTAGCCTTCAGCACCGAGTCGCGGGCCTTCCAGCGCCGCGAGGAGGTGGACGCCTACCTGGCCCTACATCGTCTACGGGAGCGGCTCGATGCCGGTGAACCGGTGGAAGCACTGGCTGCCGAGCTGCCGCCGGTACCGGAAGACAACGCCTGGCTCGTGGCGCGACGCCAGCGGCTCGGTGTGGCCCTGGGACGCCAGGCCGAGCGAGCAGGGCGGGCCGAACTTGCCCTGGCCCTCTTCGGCGAGGCGGGTTGGCCGGTGGCCACGGGTAGTGCGGAGGCACGTATCCGTCGATTGCGCCTGCTGGAGCGCCAAGGCCAGCACGACAAGGCCCACACGCTGGCCGAGACCCTGGCCGTGGCATCGCCGAGCGAGCTTGAGGCCCAGGCACTGGCGCGACTGCGCCCCCGGTTGCGGCGCCGACAGGGCCAGGCGGCGTTGCCGCGACCGGAGGAGCCCATCCCCGAGCGCCTCGAGCTCTGCCTGCCGGGGCCTCGGCCCAGCGTCGAGCGGGCGGTGTGCGAGCACCTGCATCGTGACGAGGCGCCGGTGGCCTATGTGGAGAACAGCCTGATCACCGGCCTGTTCGGCCTGCTCTGCTGGGAGGCGCTCTTCGCGCCGCTGCCGGGGGCCTTCTTTCACCCCTTCCATAGCGGCCCGGCGGACCTCTACCGGGAGGACTTCGTGGCTCGGCGTCGCGGCGCCTTCGCTGCCTGCCTGGCCCGGCTGGACGATGGCTGCCATCGGCAGGCGATCCTGGCGACATGGCGGGAGAAGCGGGGGCTCGCCAACCCCTTTGTGCACTGGGGCGCGCTCGATGAGGTACTGCTCGGGCTGGCGCTGGAGTGTCTGCCGCCAGACCATTTGCGCGCCTGCTGCGATCGGCTGCTGGGCGATCTCAAGGCTAACCGCGCCGGCTTGCCGGACCTGATCCAGTTCCGGCCCGAGGCACCGGCGGGGGAGCCGCGCTATCGGCTGATCGAGGTAAAGGGGCCGGGCGATCGCCTGCAGGACAACCAGCGCCGCTGGCTCGCCTTCTTCCATGAGCAGGGCATCCCCGTCGCGGTCTGCCACGTGCGCTGGACGGGGCAGGAGGCATGAGCGAGGCGTCGCGGCATCGAGTGGCGGTGCGCGCCCTGTGTGACTTCACCGCTCGGGAAGGGGATCTCGACCACCGCTTCACCCCGGCGCCCAGCGCCGAGGAGGGCATCGCTGGCCACGGGGAGGTGGCCAGCCGTCGCGGCGAGAGGTACGAGCGTGAGGTGCCGCTGGGTGGCGTGATCGAGGGACTCAGGGTCAGCGGCCGTGCCGACGGCTATGATCCGGCGGCCAATTGCCTGGAGGAGGTCAAGACCCATCGCGGCAGCCTGGCGCGCATGGCAGACAACCAGCGCGCCCTGCATTGGGCCCAGGCGAAGGCCTATGGCGCGCTGCTATGTGTCGAGCGGAACCTGCCCGCCGTCACCCTGGCGTTGGTCTACCTGGAGGTGGGCAGCGGCCGCGAGACGCGTCTGGAACAGCACTTCGAGGCCCTCGAGCTGTCGGCTTTCCTTGAATCGCTGTGTCGACGCTATCGGGCCTGGGCCGAACAGGAGGAAGATCACCGCGAGCGCCGCGACGTCAGCCTGCGCGGCCTGGCCTTTCCCCACGCGGACTTTCGCGCCGGACAGCGGGAGCTGGCCGAGGGCGTCTACAAGGCGGCGGCTACCGGCCGCTGCCTGCTGACCCAGGCGCCCACCGGCATCGGCAAGACTGTGGCGACCCTCTTTCCCCTGCTGGTGGCCATGCCCCGCCATGGCCTCGACCGCCTCGCCTTCCTGACCATGAAGACCCCGGGCCGCGCGCTGGCCCTGGAGGCGCTGCGCCAGCTGGGCGCGGGGTCGGGCGCCAGTATGGCGGTGGAATCCGATAAGAGTCATCGGGGGGGGGAGCCGCAGCCGCTGCGAGTGCTGGAGCTGATTGCCAGAGAGAAGGCCTGCGAATATCCCGGTCGGGCCTGTCACGGCGAGGCCTGCCCGCTGGCGGCGGGTTTCTACGACCGCCTACCGACGGCGCGCCAGGCGGCGGTGACACGGGGTTGGCTCGACCGCGAGGCGCTGCGTCAGGTGGCCGGCCAACACGGCGTCTGTCCCTACTACCTGGGCCAGGAACTGGCGCGCTGGTGCGACGTGGTAGTCGGCGACGTCAACCACTGGTTCGACGCCAATGCGCTGCTCCACGGCCTGGCGAAGGCCAACCGCTGGCGGGTCGGCCTGCTGGTGGACGAGGCTCACAATCTGGTGGAGCGGGCCCGTAGCATGTACAGCGCCGAGCTCGACCAACGCCGGTTGGCCCGCCTGCGCCGTTCGGCACCGCCGGCGCTGGCTCGGCCGCTGAGCCACCTGGCCCGCCAGTGGCAGGCGCTGGTCAAGGAGGCGGGACTGAGCGAATCCGGCGAGAAGGGGCGTCCGGCCTACCGGGTGCTCGACGGCCTGCCGGGAGGTATGGTCGGCGCCCTGCAGGGGGTGGCCAGCGCCATCACTGACACGCTGGGCGAGCACCCCGAGTCCGCCAGCCCCGAGGTGCAGGAGCTGCTCTTCGAGACGCTGGCCTTCACCCGACTGGCGGAGTCCTTCGGCGACCATTCGCTGTGCGACCTGGCCCGCCACGGGCGCGGCCGCGCCGTGCTGGGGTTCCGTAACCTGGTGCCGGCAGACTACCTCGGCCCGCGCTTTCGAGCGGCTCGGTGCGTGGTGCTGTTCTCGGCGACCCTGGCGCCGCCCGGCTACCATCGCGATCTGCTGGGGCTGCCGGCGGAGACCGTCTGGCAGTCGGTGGCGTCGCCCTTCGCCGCCGAACAGCTCGAGGTGCGTCTGCGCACCGACATCTCCACTCGACTGCGAGACCGCGAGGCCTCGCTGGTACCCATCATCGCCGAACTGGCCGGCCAGGTTCGCCGCCGTCCCGGCAACTACCTGGCCTTCTTCAGCAGCTTCGCCTATCTGGAGCGGGCGCGGGCGGCCTTTGCCGAGGCACACCCGGCGATCCCTGTCTGGGCCCAGGTGCGCGGTATGGGTGAGCCCGAGCGCAACGCCTTCCTGGCCCGCTTCGCAACGGGCGGGATGGGCATCGGCTTTGCCGTGCTGGGCGGCGCTTTTGCCGAGGGCATTGACCTGCCAGGCGAGCGCCTGATCGGCGCCTTTATCGCCACCCTGGGGCTGCCGCCCTTCGATGACTTCAACGAGGCCCTCAAGGCGCGGCTGCAGGGGCGCTTCGGCTGCGGCGACGACTACGCTTATCGGATCCCCGGGCTGATCAAGGTGGTGCAGGCCGCCGGCCGAGTGATCCGCGGCCCCGAGGAGCGAGGTATCGTCGTGCTGATGGACGACCGCTTCGCCCGGCGCGAGGTGCTTACACGGCTGCCAGACTGGTGGCGGCTGCCGGGAACGTCAGCCAGCTTCGAGAGTCCGACCGACACGACACAGGCCTGACTCGGGCCCCAGACAGGAGATTGCCATGCGATTCAATGCCGACTTCGACCAGCGGGTGGTGGTCACGCCGGAAGAGTATATCTGGGTCGATTCGCCCATGTCGGGGGTCGAACGGATGATGCTCGATCGGATCGGCGAGGAGGTGGCTCGCGCCACCTCGCTGGTGCGCTATGCGCCGAACAGCACCTTCCCATCTCATCAACACGGTGGCGGCGAGGAGATCCTGGTGCTGGAGGGGGAGTTCGCCGATGAACACGGCACCTACCCGGCGGGTAGCTACCTGCGCAACCCCATCGGCACCGCCCATGCGCCCCGGGTGGGCGAGCAGGGCGCGACGATCTTCGTCAAGCTGCACCAGTTTTCCCCCGAGGATTCGGAGCAGAAGGCCATCGATACTCGCTCGGGCGAGTGGCGCCCGGGGCTGGTGGAGGGGCTGCAGGTAATGCCCCTGCACGATTTCGAAGGCGAGCATGTGGCCCTGGTGCGTTGGGCGCCGCACACCCGCTTCCAGCCCCACGCTCATTGGGGCGGCGAGGAGATCCTGGTGCTGGAGGGTACCTTCCACGACGAGCACGGGGCCTATCCCGCCGGCAGCTGGCTTCGCAGCCCCCACCAGAGCCGCCATGCACCCTTCACGGGCGAAGAAGGCGCACTGATTTACGTAAAGGTGGGCCACCTGCTGCCCGATTGATCGGGGAGCGGTTACAGCCGCTGACAAATCGCTACCGGTGGCGATTGTCCGTTTCACTGTCGCTGTGCTAACTCTATAGACGGCATTTCGAGAAACGGCACTGCGCCGCCAGGAAATGGACAAGGAGACGTCGAATGGGAATCGAAGTGGGTGGCCTGCTGGGCCTGATCTGGCTGATCATCGTGATCTGGGCCGTTGTCAAGGTGGCCAAGAGTTCGGCCGGTGGCCTGGCCAAGCTGCTGTGGATTCTGGTGCTGCTGTTCTTCCCGCTGGTGGGGCTGATCATCTGGTTCCTGCTGGGGCCCAAGGGATAGCCTCTCTACTCGGCAGGGAAGATACCCATCGGGCCGCCTTTCGGCGGCCCTTCTGCTTTATGTCGGCACATCACGGGGGTTACCGGCGCGGGGGGATCAATCCCAGCTCAGTGCGCCGCCCACCTGGTACTCGGTGACGCGGGTCTCGAAGAAGTTCTTCTCCTTGCGCAGGTCGATGATCTCGCTCATCCACGGGAAGGGGTTTTGCGCCCCGGGGAACTGCTCCTTGAGGCCGATCTGGGCCAGGCGGCGATTGCAGATGAAGTGCAGATACTCCTCCATGACTGCCGCGTTCATGCCCAGCACGCCGCGGGGCATGGTGTCCCGGGCGTAGGCGATCTCGAGCTCGGTACCCTCGATAATCATTTGAGTCACTTCGTCCTGGAACTCGGGCGTCCAGAGGTGCGGATTCTCGATCTTGATCTGGTTGATCATGTCGACGCCGAAATTCAGGTGCATGGATTCGTCGCGCAGGATGTACTGGAACTGCTCGGCTACGCCGGTCATCTTGTTGCGCCGCCCCATGGAGAGGATCTGGCTGAAGCCGCAGTAGAAGAAGATACCCTCGGTCACGCAGTAGAAGGCCACCAGATTGCGCAGCAGTTCCTGGTCGGTCTCCGGGGTGCCGGTCTGGAAGTCCGTTTGCGCCAGGGACTGGGTGTGCTTGAGGCTCCAGGCAGACTTGGCGGCTACCGAGGGCACTTCGCGGTACATGTTGAAGACCGCCCCCTCGTCCATGCCCAACGATTCCACGCAGTACTGATAGGCGTGAGTGTGTATCGCCTCCTCGAAGGCCTGGCGCAGCAGGTACTGGCGGCATTCGGGGTTGGTGATCAGCCGGTAGAGGGCCAGCACCAGGTTGTTGGCCACCAGCGAATCCGCGGTGGAGAAGTAGCCCAGGCTGCGCTCGACGATGCGCCGCTCGTCCGCGGTCAGACCGTCCTGGCGCTTCCACAGGGCGATATCAGCGTTCATGTTCACTTCCTGGGGCATCCAGTGGTTGGCGCTGCCGTCCAGGTACTTCTGCCAGGCCCACTCGTACTTGAAGGGCACGAGCTGGTTCAAGTCGGCGCGGGCGTTGATCATCTGCTTGTCGTCGACCTCGATGCGCGCCGCGCCCATCTCCAGCTCCTCCAGGCCGGCGGCCACGTCGAGCGCCTCCAGCGACTTGCGAGCGCGCGCCAGGCGGTCGCCCTCGGCGACCTGGTAGCTGCCGTGGCTCTCGGCCATGGCTGTCGGCGCCGGTTCGGCCCTGGACGGCTGAGTAGTGGTCGGCGCTTCGGCGACGCCGCTTTCGTCTTTGTGGAAGTCGTTCCAGTTCAGCATCTGTCTCTCTCCCGATGAGGGTCAGAATGTCCTGTGGGAGCCCAGTTTCGCGTTGCTCCGCGGTGTTCTCATGTCGTAGGGGTGTTACTGGCAGGCCTCGCAGCCCAGCTCGTCGATATCCGAGGCACTCGGTGTCTGCCCCGGTGCGGCATGGCTTACCGCGTTGAGGCTGCCACGCGCCACGGTGGACTTCTCCACCGAGGTGGCGCTAAGGGCGCGCAGGTAATAGGTGGTCTTGAGGCCGCGCAGCCACGCCATGCGGTAGGTCACGTCGAGCTTCTTGCCGGAGACCCCCTGGATGTAGAGATTCAGCGACTGGGCCTGATCGAGCCACTTCTGGCGACGTGCGGCGGCTTCCACCAGCCACTTCGGCGCCACCTCGAAGGCGGTGGCGTACTTGGCCTTGAGGTCGGCGGGTACGCGCTCGATGGGCTGCACCGAGCCGTCGAAGAACTTGAGGTCGTTGATCATCACCTCGTCCCACAGATCGCGGCTCTTGAGGTCGTTGACCAGCCAGGCGTTGACCACGGTGAACTCGCCGGAGAGGTTCGATTTCACGAAGAGGTTCTGGTAGGTGGGTTCGATGGACTGGGTGACGCCACAGATGTTGGAGATGGTCGCCGTGGGGGCGATGGCCATCACGTTGGAGTTGCGCATACCCTGGCCGGCGACCTTGTCGCGCAGTTGGTCCCACGCCTGGGTGGCGGAGGTGTCCACCTCCAGATACATCTGGCCACGCTCGACCCTGAGTCTCTCGAGGGAGTCGATGGGCAGTATGCCTTGACTCCACAGCGAGCCCTCGAAGCTTTCGTAGCGGCCGCGTTCGGCGGCCAGGTCGCTGGAGGCCTCGATGGCATGGTAGCTGACCAGCTCCATGGAGCGGTCGGCAAACGCCACGGCAGCATCGGAGGCGTAGGCGATGTCCTGGGCGTAGAGGGCATCCTGGAAGCCCATGATGCCGAGCCCCACCGGGCGATGCCTTGAGTTGGAGCGCTTGGCCTGGGGCACCGCGTAATAGTTGATGTCGATGACGTTGTCGAGCATGCGTATCGCGGTGCGCACGGTGCGCCTCAGCTTCTCGCCATCGAAGACGCCATCCACCACGTGCTGGGCCAGGTTGATCGAGCCGAGATTGCACACCGCGATCTCATCGGCCGAGGTATTGAGGGTGATCTCGGTGCACAGGTTGGAAGAGTGCACCACGCCGGCGTGCTGCTGAGGGCTTCTCAGGTTGCAGGGGTCCTTGAAGGTGATCCAGGGATGGCCGGTCTCGAACAGCATGGAGAGCATCCGGCGCCACAGGTCCTTGGCGCGCACGCGCTTGAACAGCGGCAGTTCGCCTGAACGGGTCATCGCCTCGTACTCCCCATAGCGCTGCTCGAAGGCGGCGCCGTAGAGGTCGTGGAGATCCGGGCAGGAAGAGGGTGAGAAAAGCGTCCATTCACCATCTTCGAAGACCCGCTTCATGAAGAGGTCCGGCACCCAGTTGGCGGTGTTCATGTCGTGGGTGCGGCGGCGGTCATCACCGGTGTTCTTGCGCAGCTCGAGGAATTCCTCGATGTCCAGGTGCCAGCTCTCCAGGTAGGCGCACACCGCCCCCTTTCGCTTGCCGCCCTGGTTCACCGCTACCGCGGTGTCGTTGACCACCTTGAGGAATGGCACCACGCCCTGGCTCCTGCCGTTGGTGCCCTTGATCCAGGCCCCCAGGGCGCGCACCGGGGTCCAGTCGTTGCCCAGCCCCCCGGCCCACTTGGAGAGCAGGGCGTTGTCGCGAATGGCGCTGAAGATGCCGTCCAGTTCGTCGGGCACGGTGGTCAGATAGCAGGATGAGAGCTGACTGCGCAGGGTGCCCGCGTTGAAGAGGGTCGGGGTGGAAGCCATGTAGTCGAAGCGGGAGAGCAGCTCGTAGAACTCGATGGCCCGCCCCTCGCGGTCCTCTTCGTTGAGCGCCAGGCCCATGGCCACGCGCATGAACATCACCTGGGGCAGTTCGTAGCGCACCTCATCCCGGTGCAGGAAGTAGCGGTCGTAGAGGGTCTGCAGGCCCAGGTAGGTGAAGGCGTTGTCGCGGGTGTGGTCCAGGGCCCCGCCGAGGCGTGCCAGGTCGAACTCGGCCAGGCGCGGGTCGAGCTGCTCGAAGTCGATGCCGCGGGCCACGTAGGCGGCGAAGGCCGGCCGGTAGAGCTCGGCCATCTCCTGGTAGGTCGCCTCTTCGGCGATGTCCAGAAAATCAAGCGCCTCGCGGCGCAGGTTGTCCTGCAGCAGGCGCGCGGTGACGTAAGTGTAGTCGGGCTCCTTCTCCACCAGGGTGCGGGCGGTCATCATCAGCGCCTGGGAGACACCGTCGACGCTGACGCCGTCGTAGAGGGTCTTCAGCGACTCCTCGACGATGCGGCCGGGCTCGACGTTGCCTAGCCCCGCGCAGGCGTCCTGCACGAGGGTCTCGACGCGGCCCAGATCCAGCGGGCGGAGGGTGCCATCGGCCAGGGTGACGTTGAGGGTGGGGTGGGGCCTGGCAATATCCCCAGCCGCGTCTCGGGCCTTGGCGTGTGCTTCCCGGTAGAGCACATAGGCGCGAGCGACTTTCTGCTCACCGGCACGCATCAGGGCCAGTTCCACCTGGTCCTGTATATCCTCGATGTGCAGGGTTCCACCATCGGGGAGGCGGCGGAGGAAGGTCTGTTCGATGGCGGCGGCGGCATGCTGCACGACGTCGCGGACTCGGGAGGAGGCGTCAGCCTTATCACCCTCCACGGCAATGAACGCCTTGCGCATGGCCACGGCGATCTTGTCGGCATCGAAGGCCACCGCGTCGCCGGTGCGCTTGATGACGCGCAGGCGCTGCGGGGCGGTGGTAGTGACGGATGATGTATCCGCAGGGGTAGGGGATGGCATGTCGACAATGTCCCTGTCTGATGGTCGAGAAGAAGCGGTATGCGCCCTTGGAAAGCGCCTGTGATATACAGGATGACGAAAGGCGTCTATACAGGATGTAGTGGGTATGGCCGCCTGCGAACACAAGATAGTGTGTGTTTGAGAAGGCTTCAAGGGGATAACCCTGTGGATGGACTGTGATCGCTTTAAGGAACCGCTGTCTCTGTAGCGCGTTGTCGTCGTCGTTGTAGAGCGACAGGCAGGCGCGCCGGTAGATTTCGGGTATCCTTTAATCAATGGCGGAACGGCCCCTGGCCCCGCTTTTCCGATCACCGGCCTGTCAGGATGGAACTTGAGGATGGACGAGAGTTTGGACCCCCGGGAGCAGGACCATGTGCTGATCATCGAGGATGATGAGCGCCTGGCCGAACTGACCCGCGACTACCTGCAGGCGAATGGCTTTCGCGTCACCCTGGAGGCCGATGGCGGCCGCGGTGTGGAGCGGATCCTGGCGCTGCAGCCGGACCTGGTGATACTCGACCTTATGCTGCCCGGCGAGGACGGCCTGTCGATCTGTCGGCGTGTCCGCAGTGACTACCCGGGCCCGATCCTGATGCTCACCGCACGCACCGACGATATGGATCAAGTGCTGGGCTTGGAGATGGGCGCCGACGACTACGTCCCCAAGCCGGTGCAGCCCCGGGTTCTGCTGGCGCGCATGCGGGCACTGCTGCGTCGTGCCGAGAGCCCCGAGAGCTTGGCGGAACCGCGACTCACCTTCGGCAACCTGGAGATCGACAGCGCCACCCGTGAGGCGTGGCTGGAAGGCGAGCGCATCGATCTCACCAGCGCCGAGTTCGATCTACTGTGGCTGTTGGCCAGCAACGCCGGCCGGGTGCTGACCCGCGAGGAGATCTTCTCCCAACTACGCGGTATCAAGTACGACGGACAGGATCGCTCCATTGATGTGCGGGTGTCGCGCATCCGTCCCAAGATCGGCGATGACCCCAACCAGCCTCACCAGATCAAGACGGTGCGCAGCAAGGGCTACCTCTTCGTCAAGGAGAGCTGAATCATGCGGCGGGTCCTGGGCGACAGCACTTTCCTGCGCGTCTATATGCTGCTGGCGCTGGCCCTGCTGTTGACCTTCGGCCTCGCCCTGGTGGGCGTAGCGATGGTCGACCAGGTGCGCCGCGAGCACCACCGCGAGCAGCTCGCCGAGGTGCCCATGCGCCTTCTCGCCCAGCGCCTTGAGGCCATGCCGGTCGATTCCCATGCCGACTGGCTCGAAGCTCAGGCCCGCCGTCTCGACTTGACCCCCTCCGTGCTACCCGTACAGTTCACTTCCCTAGGCTACTTCACCCGCCTGCGTCTGGAACGCGGCAAGGTGCTGGTGCAGGAGCGCGATGGGCGCGGTTGGCGCTTGCAAAAGTTGCTGCCTGGCGGTGATCGCCTGCTGCAGGTGGATCTTGCCAGCCTCAGCGAGCAGCAGTTGCGCGGACTCACCGAGCTGTTTGGGGAGTGGCTCATCGAGACGCCACCTGCCGAGCGCCGTGCCAGGTTATCGCGGGTGGCGGCGGGCAGCATCCTGGTCGACCTCGACGACGCCCCGCCGTCTGGACTGGACGCCTATCAGCTCGGCCGACTGGCCGACGGCGAGGTAGTGATCCGCTTGTTTCCCGGACGCTGGGCCATGGCCATGTACCTGTCGCTTCCCGGCGGCGGCGAGGCCAGCTGGCTGACCATCGGGCCGGTGGAGGCCTTCGAGCCGGTGCCGGGTTCGCTGCAGCTGCTGGTGGTGCTTATCCTGCTGGCGGTGCTCGGGGCGACCATCTACCTGATCGTGCGCGGGGTCGAGGCGCGTATGGCAAGGCTGGAGCTGGCGGCCTCGCGCATCGCCGCCGGTCGGCTCGATACCCGGGTCAAGGTGGAGAGTGGCGATTTCCTCGGCCGGCTGGGCATGGCCTTCAACGGCATGGCCGCCCAGGTGCAGGCGCTGCTGCGCGCCCAGCAGGACATGATCCGCGCAGTTTCCCACGAGCTGCGCACGCCGGTGGCACGCATCCGCTTCGCCGTGCAGATGGTCGATGACATGACCGACGACCCGTCGATCCGTCGTCAGCTGCAGGGCATCGACGGAGACATCGAGGAGCTGGATGGCCTGGTCGACGAGATCCTCACCTATGCTCGCCTGGGCAGCGACGCGGTCAACGGTCGCGAAATGCAGGCCAGCCTGGTGGAGTGTCGGGCCATGGTGGAGCGGGTCATCGCCGCGCTGGCGCCGCTGCACCGGCACCTGGCTATCGAGATCGAGGAGGGTCCCGAGGTGGAGGCACTGGTCGAAGCGCGCTACCTGCAGCGGGCAGTGCAGAACCTGGTGGCCAATGCCTGCCGCCATGCCCACAGCCGGGTAAAGGTCCGCGTGGAATCCGAACCCCGACTGGTGCGCATCGACGTGGAAGACGATGGCCCCGGGGTGCCGGCCGGCGAGCGGCAGGCGATTTTCAAACCCTTTGCGCGGCTGGACGACAGCCGAACCCGAAGCTCCGGCGGCTACGGCCTGGGGCTGTCCATCGTGCAGAAGGTGATGATCTGGCACGGTGGCAGCGTGGCGGTGGACGACAGCCCCGAGCTTGGTGGTGCGCGCTTCACCCTGCTACTGCCCCAGCGCCCAGGCAGCAGTTCAGGAGAGAGGCTTACGCCGGCTTGATCCCCTCCAGCACCGCGAAGGAGGTCTCCCGGGCGGTGCGCAGGAAGTCTTCCATCCAGGGGGCTTGGCGGGTCTCGTCGCGGACCGCGGCAAACAGTGTGCTCCACACGCCCTTCTCCCCCAGCGCCACAGCCTTCACATAGTCGCGCTCAAGATATTCGGTCAGGGCCCAGTTGGGCAGCGCGCAGACTCCGCGGCCGCTGGCTACCAGCTGCATCATCATGATGGTCAACTCGGCGGTGCGAAGTTCCTTCGGACGGACCCCGGCAGGGTCCAGAAACTGAGTGAAGACATCCAGCCGCGAGTGCTCCACCGGGTAGGTGATCAGTATCTCCTCGGCTAGCGCCTCGGGGGTCACGAATGCCTTTCCGGCAAGGCGATGCTGACGGGCCACTGCCAGCAGGCCCTCGTAGCGGAACAGCGGCTCGTAGTGAATGCCGGCCAGTGGCTGGGGGTCGGCGGTAATCACCAGGTCAAGTTGCTCCCGGGCCAGAGCCGGGAGCGGATCGAAATGGTGGCCGCCGGGGATGTCGATCTCCACCTCCGGCCAGTGGTCGCGGAAGTGGTCGACAGTGGGCATCAACCACTGGAAGCAGCTGTGGCACTCGATCGCCATGTGCAGCCGCCCCTGTTCATTGCCGGCCAGCCGCGCCAGGTCACGCTCGGCCATGCGCACCAGCGGCAACACCTGCTCGGCCAGGGTCAGCAACCGCTCGCCGGCGCGAGTGAACTCCACCGGACGGGTCTTGCGCACAAACAACGGGTTGTCGAGTCGCTCCTCGAGGTCCTTGATCTGATGGGAGAGGGCAGATTGGGTCAGGTGGACCCGCTCGGCCGCCTCGACGAGGGAGCCCGCGTCGCGCAGTGCGACCAGGGTTCTGAGGTGTCGCAGTTCAAGCATGCAGAGTGAGCCGGTTTCATTTTTAAGATTTTTAAGTTTAGTTTGATTCACTCGCAATGACCACCCAGACATCTTGGTTCATTTATCTTTTCAGCAGTTAACGAGGCGCCTTTCCCGCATTGTCGGCTATCCGTGCCTTGGTGCCGAGCGCGAACTGCCCCCCGGCTCCGTCGGCTGCTATGATCGGTGAAACAAGGAAACGCGCCCCGCCAGGAGATGCCATGCCCCGCCTTCTCGTTCCCGCTGCTCTCGGCCTTACCCTGCTGCTTGGTGGCTGTGCTGTCGCCACTCCGCCGTCGTCGATCACCTCGGGTACCCATGCACCGCTGCTGCCTTCGACGCTCTTTGCTGGCGGCGCGGAGTCCTTTACCTCCTGGCGGTGTCATCCGAACCAGGCGCTGGTCACGGCCGCGCCAGAGGGTGAACTTCGCCTCTGGTCGGCCCACGGTGCGTGGCGGCTTCAGCCTGCCGTGGTGGCCAGCGGCGATCGCTATGAGGGGGAGCAGGTCAGCTTCTGGAACGAGGGGACGGATGCCATCGTGGAGACATCCCGGGGTCGCCTGGAGTGTCAGGCCTACATGCAACGCCAGGCGTTCACCCGCCAGCAGCGCCCCGGCGTGATGTTTCTGGGACGTGGCAACGAGCCGGGCTGGATGGCGAGCCTCGCCCATGATCGACCCCAACTGACCCTGAGCCTTGACTACGGTACCCGGGAGCAGACCCTGCCCTATCGGGTCACCGCCCTTGACAACGAGGCGGGCCGCGTGGTTCTGGCCAGCGGCCGCGGCGATACGCCTTTCGAGCTGCGTATCCAGGCCGGCGCCTGCCTGGATGACATGAGCGGTGAACCCTTCCCCGCCCGTGTCACTCTGACGGTGGATGGTGAACAGTATCGGGGATGTGGCCAGGGGATTGCCCCGTAAAGAACTATTTTCGTTTTTATCGAATGTAAGGTGCGGACTTTTGCGCTTTTTATGGCAAAAAATCCAACTAACATGGCGCTTACTATCCTGATGATTTTCAAGGAGGTCGCCATGACCACCCGCACCCTCGTGATCACTTCTTCCATTCTCGGTGAGAACGGCCAGTCCAAGGCGCTGGCCGAGCATTTCATCGACCAGTTGCGGGGTCGCGATGACTTCGAGGTGACCCATCGGGACCTGGTGGCTGACGAACTTCCCCATCTTGGCCTGGCGGAGTTGGGCAGCTGGCAGGTAACGGAGGAGGAGCGCAACGCCGAGCAGCGAGAGCTTGCCGCCCGCTCCGAGACGCTGATTGACGAACTGCGGGCCCATGATCTGGTGGTGCTGGCAGTGCCAATGTACAACTTCGGTATTCCCAGTCAGCTCAAGGCCTGGTTCGATCGGGTGATGCGCGCCGGAGTGACCTTCCGCTACACGGAGAATGGCCCCGAGGGCCTGCTGGAGGGCAAGCGTGCGGTGATCCTGGCGGCCCGCGGCGGCCAGTACGCTGGCACCGAGAAGGACGCCCAGACGCCACATCTCAAGCTGATGCTTGGCATGATCGGCATCGGTGACGTGGATGCCATCTTTGCCGAGGGGCTTGCCATGGGTGAGGGCAAGCGAGACGCCTCACTCAAGGAAGCCCGTCAGGCCATCGATGGCCTGGTACAGCGTCTTTAAGTAACACCATTCGATGCAGCGGGGCAGCCTAAGGGCTGCCCCTCGACGTTGCTGAGATCGGCTTCCGGATCAGCAGGGCCCGGACGTATCGAGCAGCCAGACGCTGGCGACGAAATCGCTGGTGCAAAGCACAGGCTCGGGGGCCATGACGCGTCCAGCCAGCCGTGACAGTGCCTCACGGGTGCCTCGGGAGGGGGCGGCAAGCTGCTCAGAGACGACCACTTCCTGCCAGCTGTCGCCCTCGCGGATGGCCAGGGTGAAGGCGAAGGGATAAAAGCCGGGAAAGCCCAGCCGCAGGTCGGTAGCTACCAGAGTCTCCTGCCCGTCGATTTCGCGCGTTTCGTAGCGCAGAAATGGACCGGCGAACCAGTCCAGCCGCTGGCCGCGCTCACTCGCCAGGGCCGCCGCCTCCAGCTCGGCGCCGCGGCGGTAGGTCTCCACCAGGGGCGGGATGCCGCCGTCGAGCACGCCCACCAGCAGCTCATGGTGTTCGTCATCGTTTACCACCGTGACCCGCCAAAGCAGGGTGTTGAAGGGGGTGGGCTGGACCAGGCGCGGAGCCTCCTGCAGGCCCCGTTCGGCCAGTATCGGCTCGATGCGATGCGCTACCAGCTGCTTGGCGCCTAAGGCGAACATCAAGTAGGCGCTGGCGAGCGCCAGCCCCCAGGCCGGGCCGCGTCGGCCATTGCCGGTAACCAGCGCTGTGCCGATGCCTACCAGCAGCGGCAAGGTATAGAGCGGATCGATGATGAAGACGATGGCGTAGGCGACGGGTGGTACGTCCAGAGGCCACCATAGCTGGGTGCCGTAGGTGGTCAGGGCATCGAGCAGCGGGTGGGTCAGCAGGCAGAGGCTGAAGAAGGCCCCCCAGCGCCCCAGGGAGATATCGCGTGCCGGGGCGAAGCGGACGCAGAGCAGCGTCAGTGCCGTGGCCAGCCCCGCCAGCACGAACAGCGAGTGGGAGAAGCCGCGGTGTTCGGTGACGTTGGCCACGGCGTCGCCGTAGTCGATGACTACGTCGAGGTCGGGGAGAGTGCCGAGGACGGCGCCGATCAGCACCGCCTTGCGGCCCAGCCGACGGCCGAGCACGGCGCCACCTATGGCGGCTCCCAGAGTGGCCTGGGTAATCGAATCCATCGGGAGGCGTTCCTCGCTGAGAGTGCTCGGCTATGATGCCACGGACGGGGGTGGGTTCCCTCTTACCTCAAAGCAAGTGCAATGACGATGAGCCCCGAGCGGTAACCTCAGGCATCAGCCCAGCGCGGCCCGGCCTTGAGGATGCGCGCCTGCACCGGGCAGTCGTCGCGGTGGGCGCCGGGCAGGTAGCCGGTGCTCATCAGGAATTCGCCGGTGATCTCCGGCCCGGTGAAGCGGAAGGTGCGCTTGAAGAGCCGGACCCACGCCGCATGGGACAGCGGGTGGTGGTGGTCGAGCCAGGCGGCGAGGCCGCCGTGCTCGGCCTGCAGGGCCTGCAGCACCCGGGCATTGTGGATCACCGCGTCGACCTTGAGGCGATTGCGGATGATGCCGGCATCGGCCAGCAGGCGGGCCCGTTCGGCCTCGCCGTAGCCTGCCACCCGATCAATCACGAAGCCGTCGAAGGCCTCCCGGAAGGCGGCGCGTTTCTTCAGCACCGTCAGCCAGGAGAGCCCGGCCTGGTTGATCTCCAGCGCCAGGCGTTCGAACAGGGCCTTATCGTCGGCCACCGGGAAACCGTACTCGTGGTCGTGATAGGGTGCGTGAAACGGATGGCCCGGGGCCAGGTCACAGTAGTGGCTCATGCTGGGGCTCCCCGCCGCAAACTGACGTGATCCAAGCCCTTGGCAAGGGCCTCGTTGACGCCGACAATCGTGCTATTACCCTATATTGCGGAGTGCCTGTCATGAAGAGAATGGTTCCCCCCCTAGTCGCCGGCGCCCTGCTGGCCCTGCTGGCAACGCCCGCCTGGGCCGAGCGGCCCGTGGTCGAGATGCACCAGGACCCCAACTGCGGTTGCTGTGGTGCCTGGGCTGATCACCTGGAGGCCGAGGGTTTCACGGTGGAGCGCCACAAGACCCGCGAGATGCGCGCGATCAAGATCGAGCAAGGCCTCACTCCGGAACTCGCCTCCTGCCATACTGCCATGGTTGATGGCTACGTGATCGAGGGCCACGTGCCGGCGGCGGACATCCACCGCCTTCTGGAGGAGCGTCCGGACGTGGCTGGCCTTTCCGTGCCGGGCATGCCTCACGGCTCGCCGGGCATGGAGACCGGTCGCGTTGATGACTACCGGGTATTGGGCTGGCACCGCGACGACCGCACGCCTGAGATCTTCAGCGAGTACACCCACTGATCCCCTAAAAGGAGTCGGATATGCAGTACCTGCACACCATGGTGCGCGTCAGTGACCTCGACGCTTCGCTGCGCTTCTACTGCGAGCTGCTGGGCCTCAAGGAAGTGCGCCGCAAGGAGAACGAAAAGGGGCGTTTCACCCTGATCTTCCTGGCCGCTCCGGAGGATGAGACGCGCTCTGCCGAGCTCAAGGCCCCGGAATTGGAGCTCACCTGGAACTGGGACCCGGAGGAGTACAGCGGCGGGCGCAACTTCGGCCACCTGGCCTATCGGGTCGACGATATCTATGCCCTGTGCGAGAGGCTCCAGGACGGCGGAGTGACCATCAACCGCCCACCTCGGGATGGCCACATGGCCTTTGTCAGAAGCCCTGATGGCATCTCGGTGGAGCTGCTCCAGAAGGGCGACCCGCTCTCCATCCAGGAGCCCTGGGCCTCCATGGAAAATACCGGCACCTGGTGAGGTGCCAGCCTCACGACCTCACCACAAGGAAGACAGACAACACATGAACACGACGCTTGTGGTCCGACTGGGACTGGTAATGGCGGCTGCTAGCCTGGTGGCGGCCTGTGGGGGGCGTCCCGATGCGCCGCCGACCGACCGCGAGGTGAGTCTCTCGGGGCCGGTGGTGGAACAACGCTGGAACCTGCTGCTGGTCGGCACCGACGAGCGACTGTCGCTGCCTGAACCTGCCTGGTTTCGTATCTCCTCCGATGGCCGTGTCACCGGCAGCAACGGCTGCAACCAGCTCATGGGACAAGCGCGACTGAGCGAGAATCAGCGCATCGAGTTCTCGCAGCTGGGCACCACCCGGCGCGCCTGCCCCCAAGGTGAGGACGCGGCACGGGTGATTGGCATGCTGGAGACCGCCTACCGCTACTTGATCGACCATGATCGTCTGGTCTTCTTCGGCCCCGATAAACGAGTGTTAGGCGGCTGGCGGAAGGCGAACTGAGCCATGCTCCAGCGCCGATACGCCAGCGGCCCGCCAATGACGGACCGCTGAGGGGGGAGAATGGGCCATGGGCGGAGCGGTTGGCCTAGAGCGCGACGATCTTGTCGCGCTGCTCCACCAGCAGGCGATGGGCGGCCTGAAAGTCGGCCAGCTTGGCGCGCTCCTTATCCACTACCGCCTCAGGGGCCTTGGCCACGAAGCTCTCATTGCCGAGTTTCTTCTTGATGCCGCCGATCAGCTTGTCCTGCTTCTCGATCTCCTTGTCCAGACGAGCCAGTTCCGCCTCCTTGTCGATCAGGTCGGCCATGGGCACCAGCACCTCCATCTCGCCCACCAGTTGGATGGCAGATAGTGGCGCTGTCTCGGCATTGTCTAGCCAGCCAACGCTGTCCAGCTTGGCCAGCTTGGCCAGGAAACGGCGGTTGGCCTCCAGGCGCTCTCGGTCCAGCGGGCTTCCCTTGGCAAGCAGCACCTCCAACGGCTTGCCTGGGGCGATGTTCATCTCGGCGCGGATGTTACGCACTGCCACGATCACGCCCTTGAGCCATTCGATGTCGCGGACCGCCTGCTCGTCGAGCAGCGCCTCGTCGGCCTGCGGCCAGGGCTGCTCCATGATGGACCCGTCCGCCTCCCTCGCCAGGGTGCCGGCAAGCGGTGCCACCCGCTGCCAGATCTCTTCGCTGATGTAGGGCATCATCGGGTGGGCCAGGCGCAGGGTCGCCTCGAGCACCCGCACCAGGGTCTGGCGGGTGCCGCGCCTGGCTTCCACTGAGGCGGCCTCATCCCACAGCACCGGCTTGGAGAGCTCCAGGTACCAGTCGCAGTACTCGTTCCAGACAAACTCATAGAGCGCCTGGGAGGCGTGGTCGAAGCGGAATTCCTCCATGGCCTTCGTTACCTGGGCGGTGGTCTGCTGCAGGCGAGACAGGATCCAGCGGTCGGCGAGCGACAGCTCGACCGGCTCGCGATCCTGTCCTTCGAGAGTGAGGCCGGTATCCTCGCCCTCGGCGTTCATCAGCACGTAGCGTGAGGCGTTCCACAGCTTGTTACAGAAGTTGCGATAGCCATCCAGGCGGCCCATATCGAACTTGATGTCGCGCCCGGTGGTGGCCTGGGACAGGAAGGTGAAGCGAAGCGCATCGGTGCCGTGGGGTTCGATGCCTTCGGGGAACTCGTCGCGGGTAGCCTTTTCGATGGCCCTGGCCTTCTGCGGTTGCATCAGGCTGCCAGTGCGCTTCTCGATCAGAGTGTCGAGCGCGATCCCGTCGATCAGATCGATGGGGTCGAGCACATTGCCCTTGGACTTGGACATCTTCTGACCCTGACCGTCGCGAACCAGACCGTGGACGTAGACCTGCTTGAAGGGCACCTCGCCGGTGAACTTCAGGGTCAGCATGATCATCCGTGCAACCCAGAAGAAGATGATGTCGAAGCCGGTGACCAGCACACTGGTGGGATGGAAGGTCTTGAGTTCCTCGGTGCGTTTCGGCCAGCCGAGGGTGCCGAAGGTCCACAGACCCGAGCTGAACCAGGTGTCGAGGACGTCTTCGTCCTGAGCGAGGCGCGGTACCCCCAGCTTTTCCATGGTCGTCAGCGCATCGGCGGTCAGCTCGGTGGTGCTGCCCAGCAGCTGATTGAAGCCGCGCAGGCGCATGGCGGTGTCGAAGTCGCCCTGCTCATGTTCGATGAAATGTGCCAGCTCGACCAGGTAGTCCCGGGTGGCCTCCACTTCGTTGCGCGCCACGAAGACGTTGCCGTCCGCGTCGTACCAGGCGGGGATGCGGTGGCCCCACCACAGCTGGCGGGAGATGCACCAGTCCTGGAGGTCGCGCATCCAGGCGAAGTACATGTTTTCGTAGTTCTTGGGCACGAACTGGATGTCGCCCTTCTCGACGGCCTCGATGGCAGGCTTGGCGAGGCTCTCCACGGCGACGAACCACTGGTCGGTGAGCAGCGGCTCGATGACATCGCCTGAGCGGTCCCCAAAGGGCAGGGTGTTGTTGACTGTCTCGATCTGCTCGAGGAGCCCGGCGGCCTCCATGTCGGGGACGATCCGCTTGCGCGCCTCGAAGCGGTCCAGGCCGGCATAGGCCCCGGGCAGGCTCGGGTCGATCTCCGGCAGCGGCCGGCCCTGGATATCGAAGGCCTCGGCGCGCTCGAGAATGCAGGCATCCTGGGTAAAGACGTTGATCAGCGGCAGGTGCTGGCGACGACCGACCTCATAGTCGTTGAAGTCGTGAGCCGGGGTGATCTTCACGCACCCGGAGCCCTTCTCCATGTCGGCATGCTCATCGGCCACGATGGGGATGCGCCGTCCCACCAGCGGCAGGATGACGAACTTGCCCAGCAGCGAGGCGTAGCGCGAATCCTCGGGGTTGACCGCGACGGCGGTGTCGCCGAGCAGGGTCTCCGGGCGAGTCGTGGCGACGACCAGGTAGTCCTTGCCGTCGTCGGTGGTCGCGCCGTCGGCCAGCGGATAGCGGAAGTGCCAGAACTGTCCCTGCTGGTCGCGGTTCTCCACCTCAAGGTCGGAGATGGCGGTATGCAGGGTCGGGTCCCAGTTGACCAGACGCTTGCCGCGGTAGATCAGCCCCTCCTTGTGGAGGCGCACGAAGACCTCCTGGACCGCCTTGTAGAAGCCGTCGTCCATGGTGAAGCGCTCGCGGGACCAGTCGACGCTGGCACCCATGCGGCGCAACTGGCGGGTGATATGGCCGCCGGATTCGTGCTTCCACTCCCAGACCTTGTCGATAAAGGCGTCGCGGCCGAGATCATGGCGGCTCTTGCCCTCTTCCGCGGCGATCTTGCGCTCCACCAGCATCTGGGTGGCGATGCCGGCGTGGTCGGTACCCACCTGCCAGAGGGTATTGCGTCCCTGCATCCGTCGCCAGCGGGTCAGGGTGTCCATCATGGTGTCCTGGAAGGCGTGGCCCATATGCAGGCTGCCGGTGACGTTGGGTGGCGGGATCATGATGGAGTAGGGCTCGCCCTCACCGGAGGGGGCGAAGCGGCCATCGGCCTCCCAGCGCTCGTACCAGCGGGATTCAATCTGCTCGGGTTGGTAGGTCTTGTCCATGGGGCGTTCCGGGTCCAGAAATGATCACCGCCGGCCAGAGGGCCGGACGGCAGGAGAGGGCGACGAAAAATGGGAACGAGTATAGCGCGGCGTGACACCCGGCGTCAGCCTGGCTGCCCGCGGAGCTGATGCGCCTTGACCGGGTAGCCGCGCTTCTTGTAGGTCTGCCAGCACTCGCGCTTTGCCACCAGCACGTCCTGGTGCTGGTTGATGATTTCGGCGACCCGCTCGAAGCGGGAGAACCACTCGGGAATGTCCGGCGCCAGGTTGAGCAGTGCCTGCACGGACTGATCGGGGGAGGGCGGCGCGCCCCAGCCGATGGTCACCGGAATGCGCGTGTCCACCTCGGCTTCAGTCAAGTCATCCCCAAACAGCGCATGGGGCACATAGGCGTCGGGACGGAAGGTCCAGAGCCGCTCGTCCAGCACCCGGGCCATGGCCTCGTCTTCGGCATGCAGGTGCAGGCGATAGCCCTTGCGCTGGATGGTCTCGGCCAGCCGACAGGCGAAATCGAGACGCGCCTCTAGGGTGGTATCGGGGAGGACGTAGAAATCGATCTGGGTCATGAGGCAGTGGTTATCCTCCGGCGCCCCTCGAAAAGCGAGGGGCGCGCTGACGATGGTTACACCAGCCGCGTCAGCCAGCCATGGGTATCCTCGGCGCGGCCGTACTGCAGGTCGAGCAGCTTGGTGCGCAGGCGCTTGGCGATGGGATTGCCGCTGTCTGCCTTCAGGCGGATGGCGCCGTCCTCGGTGACCAGCTCGCCCACCGGGGTGATCACCGCGGCGGTGCCGCAGGCGAACACCTCGGTGAGTTCGCCGGAGGCCGCCGCCTCACGCCACTCATCGATGCTGATGGGACGCTCCTCGGGCGAGAGGCCCTCGTCGTGGGCCAGGGTCAGCACCGAGTCGCGGGTGACGCCCTCGAGGATGGTGTCAGTCAGGCGCGGGGTGGCGATGCGGCCATCCTTGAAGACGAAGAAGAGGTTCATGCCCCCCAGTTCCTCGATCCACTTGTTCTCTACGGCATCCAGGAAGGCCACCTGGCCGCAGTCGTGGGTGCTGGCTTCCTTCTGGGCGGCCAGCGAGGCGGCGTAGTTGCCGCCGCACTTGGCGAAGCCGGTGCCGCCCGGCGCGGCGCGCTTGTAGTGGGAGGAGAGCCAGATGGAGACCGGTTCCACGCCACCCTTGAAGTAGGCCGCTGCAGGCGAGGCAATGACGTAGTAGTCCACCTCATGGGCCGGGCGCACACCGAGAAACTTCTCGCTGGCGATCATAAAGGGGCGCAGATAGAGGCTGCACTCGTCGGTCTCATTCCGCGGCGTCGGGACCCAGACATGATCCTGGGCCAGCAGCGCCTTGAGGGAACCGATAAAGTCCTTATCGGAGAGCTCCGGCAGGGCCAGACGGCGGGCGCTGCGGCGGAAGCGCTCGGCATTCTTCTCCGGGCGAAAGGTCCACACGGAGCCGTCGGCGTGGCGATAGGCCTTGATGCCCTCGAAGATCTCCTGGGCGTAGTGCAGCACGGCGGCGGCGGGGTCCAGGGTCAGCGGCCCGTAGGGTCGTACCTCGTGGCCGTGCCAATCGGCGTTCAGGGTCCAGCGGACATGCGCCATATGGTCACTGAAATACTGGCCGAAACCGGGGTTGGCGAGGATATCCTCACGGATCGAGTCGGTCGTGGGAGTGGAGTTGGACAGGAGTTCGAAGCTGGCAGTCGACACGGCAAGGGGTCTCCGCTACGCCCGGAGCGTGCCTGCCCCGGGGTGATACAGGAAGGTCGGGCCGGCGAGAGCCGGCCCGGGTCGTGGATTCATCGTCAGTCCCACATGAGAAAGGCGACGCGGGAAAAACGCAAGCCCTGCTGCGTGGCTGACATTCGGGGGTGGCCTCAGGGCTGTTCCGGCGCCCTTCGCAGCAGGTGGTGGTGTAGCGTTTATTCCGATTCATCCTCCACCACGGCGTCGGCTTCTCGGTCCAGCAGGTACTGGGTCAGCAGGCCCACGGGGCGGCCGCTGGCGCCCTTCTGTTTGCCGGAGGACCAGGCGGTGCCGGCGATATCCAGGTGCGCCCAGGGGAACGTGTCGGCGAAGCGCGAGAGGAAGCAGGCGGCGGTGATGGTGCCCGCCGGCTTGCCACCGATGTTGGCCAGGTCGGCGAAGTTGGAGTCGAGCTGCTCCTGGTACTCGTCCCACAGCGGCAGGTGCCAGGCGCGGTCCCAGGCCGCCTCGCCGGCGTCGAGCAGGTCCAGGGCCAGATCGTCGTCGTTGGAAAGCAGGGCGGTGGCGTGGTGGCCCAGGGCGATGATGCAGGCGCCGGTCAGTGTGGCGATGTCTATCACGCTGGCCGGCTCGAAGCGCTCGGCGTAGGTGAGGGCGTCGCACAGCACCAGGCGACCCTCGGCGTCGGTGTTGAGCACTTCAACCGACAGGCCCTTGAGGGTCTTGATGATGTCGCCGGGCTTGGTGGCACGGCCGTCGGGCATGTTTTCGGCGGCGGCGACAATGGCGACCAGATTGACCTTGGGGCGGATGCCAAGGACGGCCTGGACCGTGCCGAATACGCTGGCCGCGCCGCACATGTCGAACTTCATCTCGTCCATGGCCTCGCCGGGCTTGAGCGAGATGCCGCCGGTGTCGAAGGTGATGCCCTTGCCCACCAGCACATGGGGGGGCTCGTCGGGGTCCTCGGCGCCCCGGTACGTCATCACGATCAGCCGCGAGGGCTGCTCGCTGCCGCGGCCCACCGAGAGCAGACTGTGAGCGCCCAGCGCCTCCAGAGCCTCCTCGTCGAGGATCTCCACCGCGAGCGCACCGCGGGAGGCCTTGCCCAGTGCCTCGGCCTGCTCGGCCAGATAGCTTGGGGTACAGACGTTGCCGGGCAAATTGCCCAGCGTGCGGGCGATGTTCATGCCCTCGCCCACGGCGTCACCGATGCGCGCGCCTTCTCGGGCCTCACCGGCGTCGCTATCCTCGGTGACCAGCAGGATCACCCGCTCCAGGCGCGGGGCGGGAGTCTTTTCGGACTTGAACTGGTCGAAGCGATAGAGCGCGCGGTGGGTCGCCTCGGCTACCATGCGCGCTTTCCAGTCGGCGTCACGCTCGGTCAGTGGCACGTCGGTGAAGGCCACGGCGCAGTCGTCCACCGGGAGGTCGGCCAGCGCCGTGAAGGTGGCGTCCAAGGCCTTGCGGAAGGCGGCTTCCTGGCACTTGTCGCGATTGCCCAGGCCCACCAGCAGCAACCGCTCGGCGGAGAGCCCCGGCGCGAAGGGAATCATCTGTACCTTGCCCAGCTTGGCGTCGAAATCGCCGCGCTCGATGAGCTGGCCGATCAATTTCTCGCTGGCGTCGTCGAGGCGTGCGGCGGCGGGCAGAAGCTCGCCGTCCTGGTACACCGGGATGACGAGACAGGCGGTCTCGACCTTGGCGGGGTTACCCGTCTTTACTGGGAATTCCATGGCGTCTCCACAGACAAGCGTGTTGGTTGCAGGCGTCAAGGTTACAAGGGTTAGGGTTACAAGTGCAGGGGGATTCTGGATAATGCCGTCACGTCGCCGTGCCGCAACAGTGTACCCAAGGCATGGCCCCTTTGCATGGCAGGCGCCGTATGATCATCTTCCGTTACCTGACTCGCGAGATCCTGCTGACAATGGCCGCCGTCGCCGGCGTGTTGATGCTGGTGATCATGGGCAGTCGCTTTATTCGCTACTTCAGTAATGCCGCCGAGGGCGACATCCCGGCCAGCATTCTCGGCACCCTGATGCTGTTTCATCTGCCAGGCTTCCTTGAGCTGATCCTGCCACTGGCCTTCTTCCTCGGTATCCTGCTCGCGTATGGGCAGCTGTACCTCAACAGCGAGATCACCGTGCTGGTGGCCTGCGGTACCAGCCCCAACCGGCTGCTGCAGGTGAGCCTGGTGCCGGCCACCCTGGTGGCGATCCTGGTGGCCATGTGCAGCCTGTGGCTGACGCCTGCCGGCGCCCTGCAAAACGCCGTAATGCTCGAGGAGCAGCGCAGTCGAATCGACTTTTCGGCCCTGGCGCCGGGCCGATTCCAGGAGTTCGGCAGCGGCCGCACCGCCTATATGGAGGGGATCAGTGATGACGGTAGCGAGATGCGTGGCGTCTTCATCAGTGAGCGCCAGCGGCGCCGAGACGGGACCCCGGAGACAGCAATGACCCGCGCCGAGGGAGGGTATCAGACCCTGGACAGGGAGACCGGCAGCCGTTTTCTGGTCTTGGCCGACGGCGAGCGCTATAGCGTGGAACCAGGGCGCTTCGAGGCAGAGCGGCTCGAGTTCGACACCTATGCCGTGCGTCTCTCCCAGGCCGACGATATGCGCGAGCTCGATGCTCCCGAGTACGCCACCACCGTGGCCCTGTTCGGCGATGACTCGGCCCGCGCTCAGGCTCAGCTGCAATGGCGGCTGGGCCTGCCGCTGATGGTCTTTATCCTGACCCTGCTGGCGATGCCGCTCTCTCGGGTCAATCCGCGCCAGGGACGCTTTGCCAAACTGTTGCCGGCAATCTTCCTGCACGTGGCCTACCTGAGCCTGCTGTTGGCCGGCCTGGATGCCATCGGTCGCGGTGCCCTGCCGGCCACGGTAGGGATGTGGCCGATCCATGGCGCCTTCCTGGCCCTCGGGTTGATCATGATGACGCGAGCCCAGCGCAAGGGGATCAGCGGATGATCGCCGATCGTTTCGATCGCTATCTGGCTCGCAACGTGCTGGGAGCCATTATCGTGGTACAGGTGGTGCTACTCGGCCTGGACCTGGTGATCACCTATATCAACGATCTGGATGATGTCGAGGGTAGCTATGGCGCCTTCCAGGTGCTGCTCTATCTGACGATGCGTCTCCCCTGGCGCTTCTACCAGTATGCCCCGGTGGGCGTGCTGATCGGTGCCCTGATCGGACTGGGCAGTATGGCCTCGAACAACGAGCTCACCGTGATGCGTGCCGCAGGACGCTCCCTGACGCGTATTCTGTGGGGGGCGATGAAACCGATCATTCTGGTGATTGTGCTGCTGCTGGTGGTGGCCGAATACGTGGCCCCGCGTACCGAGCAGTTCGCCAATGCCTGGCGTCTGGAGCGCATCCAGGGCGCCGGGGCCGTGCTCACCGAGCGAGGTGGCTGGCAGCGCGAGGGAGACAGTTTCTACCGATTCGGAGCCATTCGCGCCGACGACACCGTGCTTGACCTGACTCGCTACCGCTTCGAAGGGGTGCGCCTGGTGGAGGCCGCCAGCGCCGAACGTGCCGTCTGGCGTGACGGCAGCTGGCGGCTGGAGGGCGTCGAGGTTACCCGCTTTCACGACGAACGCACCGAGGCCGAGCGGCACGCGGTCCTGCCCTGGGACACCAGCCTGACGCCCGAGCAGCTCAATCGACTGCTGCGGCCCATCGATAGCCAGTCGCCCAGCGAGCTATTTGCCTATGCCCGCTATCTTCAGGTCCAGGGGCAGGCGGCGACCCAGCCGCTGCTCTATTTCTGGCAGAAGATGTTGATGCCCTTGACCATGGGCTCGCTGGTGCTGGTGGCCGCTTCCTTCGTGTTCGGCCCCTTGCGCACCGTGGCGGCCGGTACCCGGGTCTTCTACGGGGTGGTGACCGGCCTGGTCTTCAAATACCTGCAGGACCTCCTGGCACCTGCCTCCATGGTGTTCGGCTTCTCGCCCGCCTGGGCGGTGCTGGCACCGACTCTGATCTGCGCCGCCGTGGGGCTCTACCTTCTACGGCGAACCGCCTGAGCAAGGAGCTCACATGCAACGACGTTTCGGCAACCTGGACGACGTCTGTCCAGCGGGGCTTGCCCGCCGGCTGGGTGCCATGCTCTACGATGCCTTCCTGGTGGCGGCCATCTGGCTTTTGGTGGCTGGCTTGCATCTGCTGGCAGGGCGCTATCTGCTGGGGATTCCCGCCGATCAGGTGGGACAGAGTCTGTTGTGGGCGTTGTCGCTGCAGCTGCTGCTGCTTTCGTCGGCCTTTACCTTCTTCGCCTTCTTCTGGACTCGCGGCGGCGTGACCCTCGGCATGCAGGCCTGGCGGCTGCGGGTGCAGACTCCCGACGGATATTCCATCAGCCTGGCTCAGGCGGCGGTGCGCTTCCTGTCGTCCTGCCTGTCGATCGCCGTCTTCGGGCTCGGCTATGTGTGGGTACTGTTCGATGCCGAGCGGCGCAGTTGGCCGGATATCGTCTCAGGCACCCGGGTGGTGCTGCTGCCCAAGCCTGCCAAGTAGTCATGCGCCGAGATGATGTTGACGCGGATCAGATATTGGTCGCTTCCCGCTTGCAAGAGTCTATGCGAATCATTTACATTTATTCTTGCAGTCGTCAGCGAGGTGATGCTCATGTACGTATGTCTCTGCAAGGGGGTCTCGGACCACCAGATTCGCCAGGCCGTCGAGGACGGCGCCCGTAGCTGGCGCGACGTCCAGCGCGAGACCGGCTGCGGCACCCAGTGCGGCAAGTGTGCCTGTCAGGGAAAGGGCATCACCCGGGACGCTGTGAAGGACGAATTGATGGTAGGCGTCGGGGACCTGGCCTACGCTGTCTGATGGAATCTAGATGATTCTCGCTTTCGTTATCAGGCAATTGATTTCGTTGGTTTTTCGTCAGAACTCGCTAGACTGATGGACAGCGTCTGGTAATGCCGTTCACGGCATGCCAGTCTACAGCGACACTTCCCCGACGACAGCTATAAGGTGAATCCATGAAAGGCGACAGCAAGGTCATCGAGCATCTCAACAAGGCGCTCGGCAATGAGCTGGTGGCGATCAATCAGTATTTCCTGCATGCCAAGATCTACAAGGACTGGGGTCTGCAGAAACTGGCCAAGTGGGAATACGGTGAGTCCATCGAGGAGATGCAGCACGCCGACAAGTTGATCGAGCGCATCCTGTTCCTCGAAGGTATGCCCAACCTCCAGGACCTTGGCAAGCTCAACATTGGCCAGAACGTTCACGAGATGCTCGAGTGTGATCTCAAGATCGAGCACGAAGGGCGCAATGATTACATCGAGGCGATCACCTACTGCGAGCAGGTCAAGGACTACGTGAGCCGCGATCTCTTCCGCGACATTCTCGCCGACGAGGAAGACCACATAGACCATATCGAAACCGAGCTCGGCCTGATCGACAAGGTCGGCATCGAGAACTATATGCTCAAGCAGATGCAGGTCGCCGGCGAAGAGTAACCCTTCGTTCACGGCTTGTTTCGTATGTCAACCGGCGCCCTTGTGGCGCCGGTCGCGTTTCCGGGGTCGAAGACACTCTTGTCCGCTGATGCTCTTCGCTAATGTTCCTGGTTAATGTTCTACGCTAATGTTCTAGGCGGGTGCATAGCTCCCGGTGGGGCCTCAGGCATTGCGCCGTCATGGACCCACGCCGACGGAGCGGCGGCTGCGACATGGTGCGCCGGCCCTGACCGAGAGGTCAGGCGGCCAATCTGGCAGGCTTCCTGCATTATTACGATGACAACAATCAGCGTGAGGGCATGTCCATGAGTCATCATCTTCCCTACTCCGCCGGCCTGGTGGGCGGTGTACTAGGCCTGTCACTTGCCGGCGCCTTGCTCGGCAGTGCTGCCCTGGCCGACGAGACCCGCATCCGCTTCCAACTCGACTGGCGCTTCGAGGGGCCTTCGGCGCCTTTTCTGATGGCGGTGGAGCGGGGCTATTTCGCCGAGGAAGGCCTTGATGTCCAGGTCGACTCCGGCAGCGGTTCGGCCGGCGCCATCAATCGCGTCGCCTCGGGGGCCTACGAGATGGGCTTCGGGGATCTCAACGCTCTGGTGGAATTCCTGGCCGAGAATCCCGATGGCCCCGGTATTCAGGGGGTCTACGTGGTCTATGACGGCTCCCCGGCCTCGGTTTTCGCGCGCAAGGATCGCGGCATCGAGTCGCCGGCGGACCTCGCTGGCAAGTCGATTGCCGCACCGGCCTTCGACACCGGCTACCGCGCCTGGGGCATCTTCGCCGCCGCCAATGGCCTCGATGCCGATGACGTCGAGTGGCAGAACGTCGATCCAACCCTGAGAGAGACCTTGCTGGTGCGTGGCGACGTGGACGCCATCACCGGCTTCTACTTTACCAGCCTGCTCAATCTCGAGGGGCGCGGCATGGGGGAAGAGTCGCTGACCATCATGCCCTTCCCGGATTTCGGGGTGCCACTCTACGGCAATGCCATCATTGCCAGCGAGTCCTTCTCCGAGGAGAACCCTGAGGCGGTGGCAGGCTTTCTGCGCGCCTTCAACCGCGCCCTGGCCGAGACATTGGCCGACCCTGAGGGGGCCATCGACTATGTGTTGGCCCGCGATGGCCTGATCGACGTGGCGATGGAGACTCGGCGGCTCAAGCTGGCCATCGAAAGCGTGATCGATACCGAGGAGGCCCGCGCCCACGGCGCCGGCGCGGTGAATGAGACACGTCTGACCAATGCCATTCAGCTGGTGGCCAATGCCTATGACCTGCCCCAGGTGCCCTCGGTGGAGCGGGTCTTCACCTCCCGCTACCTGCCCGAGCAGGGCGAGCGGATGATCTTCCCGGGTCAGGGAGACTGAGCATGACGGTAATCGCTGCCCTGGACCAGAACGCCGCTGCCCCGCCCAGGGCAGCGGCGCCTTTCGTGGCCTTCGACCGGGTGAGCCTGGCCTACGACGATAGCGGCAACGCCATCGAGGAGATTTCGCTCTTCATCGAGGAGGGCGAGTTCGTAGCTTTTGTAGGCCCCTCGGGCTGCGGGAAGTCCACCTTCATGAAGCTGTGCACTGGTCTGAATGCGCCCACCGCGGGCAGCGTGCGAGTCGATGGTGAGCCGGTGGGCGGGCCGCTGAAGATCTGCGGCATGGCCTTCCAGAGCGCCAACTTGCTGCCCTGGCGCACCACCCTGGACAACGTGCTGCTACCTCTGGAGATCGTGAAGCCCTACCGCTCCCAGTTTCGCCGCCGTCGCGCCGAGTTCGAGGGCTGGGCCCGGCAGCTGCTGAGCGCCGTGGGCCTGGCGGGCTATGAGGACCAGTACCCCTGGCAGCTCTCCGGCGGGATGCAGCAGCGTGCCTCCATCTGTCGGGCGCTGATCCACCGGCCCCGACTGCTGATGCTTGACGAGCCCTTCGCGGCCCTGGATGCCTTCACCCGGGAGGAGCTGTGGTGCGTGTTGCGTGACCTCTGGGAGGCCCAGCGCTTTACCGTGGTACTGGTAACCCACGACCTGCGGGAGGCGGCTTTCTTGGCCGATACCGTCTATGTGATGAGTCGGCGTCCGGGGCGCATCCTGGAAGCCCGCGCCATCGACTTCCCGCGCCCGCGTTCCCTGGCAATGACCTTTGATGCGCCCTTCACCGCTGTGGTGCACGAACTTCGCTCGCGGATCGGCGAGATCCACGGCAGCTGAGGAGTCACCATGTCCAAGCACAACCGGCTGCTCGAACGCCTGGCCCCGTGGATCGCCGTGGTGGTCCTGATCGTGATCTGGGAGGTCGCAGTGCGCGCTTTTGACGTGCCGCCCTTCATCTTCCCCAGCGCTTCGGCCACCGCTCAGGCCCTGGTCACCTTCGCCGGCCCCATCGGCATGCACTCCTGGCAGACCTTCTGGACCACCATGGCAGGCTTTGGCCTGGGGGTGGCGGTCGGCCTGGTACTGGGCTTTATCGTCGGCTCATCGCGCTTCCTCTACCACGCCTGTTATCCGCTGCTGGTGGGTTTCAACGCCATCCCCAAGGTGGCCTTCGTGCCGATCTTGGTGGTGTGGTTCGGCATCGGCTCGGTGCCGGCGATTCTTACCGCCTTCCTGATCTGCTTCTTTCCCATCGTGGTCAATGTGGCCACTGGCCTGGCGACGCTGGAGCCGGAACTGGAGGACGTGCTGCGGGTGCTGGGGGCAAAACGCCTGGACGTGTTGCTCAAGGTGGGCCTGCCGCGTTCGCTTCCCTATTTCTTTGCCTCACTGAAGATCGCCATCACGCTGGCCTTCGTGGGAACCGTGGTCTCGGAAACCGTGGCCTCGAACCAGGGCATCGGCTACCTGATGATGAGTGCCGGCTCCCAGATGCGCATGTCGCTGGTGTTCGCCGGGCTGATCGTGATCAGCGCCATGGCCATGGTGATGTACGAACTGTTTGCGCTGCTGGAGAAGCGAATGACGGCCTGGGCGCATCGTGGCCAGCGCTAAGAGGCCTCAGAATGCCTTCTCGAGCTCGAAGCGCGGCACCGGCTCTCCTCGCACTTCCACCAGCTCGGTGAAGTTATCCAGGGGGCGAACCCAGAGGCCGTATTCGCCGTAGAGGGCGCGGTAGACCACCAGGGGCTCCTCGGTCTCGCTGTGATGGGCCAGGCCCAGCACCTCGTAGCGGTTGCCCTTGTAGTGGGCATAGATACCGGGAACGGCAAGTGGACGGGACATGGCAGACTCCATCGTCAAGGTGTCAGGGGCTGGGGGTAGGAAACGGGGCGCCGGGAAGTGGAAGAGGAGAGCTCAGGGCGGTGAGATGTCATCGGCGGCAGCCATCGCGGCCCGTTTCGAGAGCCGGGCCAGTACCCGGGCGGCGGCGGTGAAACCGAAACTGCCGGTGACGAAGGTAGCGGCGCCGAAGCCGGAGGCGCAGTCCAGCCGGGTGGACTCGCCGCTGCCGGGTTTCTGGAAGCACACCTCGCCGTCGCTGTCCGGGTAGACCAGCTGTTCGTCAGAATAGACACACTCCACGGAGA
Source organism: Pseudomonadota bacterium (assembly GCA_051751685.1). Taxonomy (GTDB): domain Bacteria; phylum Pseudomonadota; class Gammaproteobacteria; order Pseudomonadales; family Halomonadaceae; genus Halomonas. Next base: position 67,911 of record JBNJLE010000011.1, read on the forward strand.
AGCGTCGCTTCGGGTTGCGCGAGAAGCCGAAGTCGCGACGCAGCCGGGCGCGCACCTTGGCCAGCAGGGGGTCATGCTCGGTGCGGGCCAGATCCGCAATCCGAATGCGGGTAGGGTCGGTCTGACCGCCGGCGGCACCGGTGACGGTGATCGGCAGCTTGCGCCGCTTGCACCAGGCGATCAGCGCCGCCTTGGCCACTACGCTGTCGATGGCATCCACCACATGATCGGCGTCCTCTGGGATGCGCTCAGTCAGATTGGTGGGGGTGACGAAGGCGGTGTCGGCCACGACGTCGATACCCGGCTGAATGGCTCGACAGCGCTCGGCCAGCACGTCGACCTTGGGCCGGCCGATGGTGCCGTCCAGGGCATGGAGCTGACGATTGACGTTGGAGACGCAGATGTCGTCCAGGTCGATCAGGGTCAGCCGACCGATGCCGGAGCGGGCCAGCGCCTCCACCGTCCAACTGCCTACGCCGCCCACGCCCACTACCACCACGTGGGCAGAGCGGAAGCGCGCGAAGGCGCGGGTGCCGTAGAGTCGGCGGATGCCGCCGAAGCGCAGGGCGTAGTCGTCCGTGTCGACGGAGTCCTGGGGGGGAATGGCAGAAGAGGCGAAGGGCAGATTGGTCATGGTGGCGTGTCGGTCAGTCGGTGGCGGCGGGTGCATGATGGGACGGGGTCTCCTGAACGGTGTCTACCGGCAGGTGGCCGGCCCAGCCGAAGCGCTGGAAGAGCGCCGTCATGATGGCGTCCAGGGCGCAGCTCAAATGCAGTGGCCGCCCCGTCACCGGATGCACGAAGGCCAGCCGGGTGGCGGCCAGCAGCAGCCGCGGGGCGTCCAGCCGCTCGGCGAAAAATCGGTTGTGGTTGCCTTTGCCGTGCTTGGCATCGCCGATGATCGGGTAGCCGCGCTGGGAGAGATGGCGGCGAATCTGGTGGCGCCGCCCGGTGAGTGGGCGGGCCTCCATCAGGGAATAGCGGCTGTGCGGATAGCGATCCACCTGTACCGGCAATTCTACGCTGTCCAGGCGCCTTATCTCGGTGACCGCGTCCATGGCGGGCATCTCGGCTTTGGGGCGGCTGCCATCCTCCTCGCGCAGCGGGTACTCGAGCCGATCCGCTACGGGACCGATGCCGCGCACCACCGCCAGGTAGCGTTTGGCCACCAGGCGCTCGGTGAAGGCCTCGCTGAGCCGCTTGGCGATCTCCGGCGTGAGGGCGAACAGCATCACCCCTGAGGTGGGGCGATCCAGTCGATGCACGGGATAGACCCGCCGACCGAGCTGGTCGCGCAGCCGCTGCAGCAGGAATTCGCACTCGCCCCGGGCCAGGGCGGTGCGGTGGACCAGCAGTCCCGCCGGCTTGTGAACGGCTACCAGGTGCTCGTCGAGATGCAGGATGCGCAGAGGGTCGCTCATACCGGGGGAACCGCCGAGTCAGTAGGTGGCGTCACAAAGTGGCCGGCCATTGTCACCGCCCGACGCGACGATGTCACCCACGAGAGGGCGTGACGACCGAGGTCGCGCCGGCGGCACAGGACTGCGGTGCCAGCCGGCGAATCTCTACGTGGGAGAACCAGTCGAGATCGGCGGCAGCGGCCTTCAGCCGGCGGGCCGTCTGTTGGCTCTCCAGCGGCGAGTGTTCGTCGAGGCAGGCCACTACCGTGACCCGACCCTCCAGGTAGTGCAGCTCCAGGTCGCGCAGCTCAGGCCAGTCGGGCAGGGTGGACCAGCGCTGTGTCAGCGCTGCTTCTACCTCGGGGCGTAGCGGCAGACCGGGCAGGCGGCTCGGGTCTCCCGCCCCGGCGTCATCCTCGGGGTCGATGTGGAAAGTCAGGTCGGTCAGCTCCGGGTGGGCCTGGCGCAGTCGGCGGCTTACCTCGTTGCCGATCTCGTGGCCCTCGGAAACGCTGATACGCGGCGATACCACCACATGGAGGTCGAGCATGGTGCGTCCGGCCGACTGGCGCGTGCGCAGATCGTGGATGCCGTCCACCCCCGGCACGCTCAGTGCCACGTCGCGCATCGCCTCCTGCTGTGACACCGGCAGGGCGGTATCCACCAGCTCCCGGCCCGCCTCCCACAGCAGATCCCACCCGACCTTGCCGACTAGCAGTCCCACGACCACTGCGGCTAGCGTATCCAGCCAGCCGTGGCCGAACTGGGTGCCCACCAGGCCCACCAGCACCACCCCGGTGGAGAGCACGTCCGAGCGGGAGTGCCAGGCGTTGGCCGCCAGCAGCTTGGAGTCCAGGCGGCGTGCCACGCGCATGGTGATCTGGAACAAGGCCTCCTTGGCAAGCAGGGCGGCCAAGGCAATCAGCATGGCCCAGATGCCTGGCGGCGGTATCTGGGCGCCGGAGAATAGCCGTTCCATGCTCGACCAGGCGATGGCGCCTGCCACGAAGATCAGTACGCTGCCCAGGAACAGCGTGGCCAGGGTCTCGATGCGACCATGTCCATAGGGATGATCATGATCCGGCCCCTGGCTGCCATAGTGGGTGGCGGCCAGTACGAAGCCATCGGTGATCAGGTCCGAGAAGGAGTGAATGCCGTCGGCGATCAGCGCCGCCGAGCCTACCAGGGCACCGGTGATCACCTTGACCAGGCCGACGATGCCGTCGACCCAGATGGCAAGCACAGTAACGCGTCGGGTGTCGCGGGTCCTCTGCTGGTGGCTGATCTCGGGGTCGGTGTTCTGCATGGTAGCCAGGCCTTGGGCGACGCGGTTGGTGCGCACGTGACACACGCCGGTCATGGACGTTTCGAACGATCAAATAGTACCGAAAAGGTCCTCTTTCGTGCAATGGGCCGACTTGATGTCGGCGCCGTGCTGCGCCACTGTCGTGTTGTTCACCTAGTAACGAGGAGTTGTCATGCCGTCTACTGTACTGATCACCGGCGCCAATCGCGGCGTCGGTCTCGCCCTGGCAAGCCGCTACCGTGATGCCGGCTGGGAGGTGATCGGCGTCTGCCGCAGCAGCGGTGGCGATACCGCCGAGCTTCGGCAGGTGGCCAACAGGGTTATCGAGGGCGTTGATGTGACCCGTGACGAGGACGTTGCCCGCCTGGCCGTCGAGCTGGAGGGCCAGCGGCTCGACCTGCTGATCAACAACGCTGGCCTGCTCAAGGACGAGCGTCTGGGTGCGCTCGACTTCGATTCCATTCGCGAGCAGATGGAGGTCAATGCCTACGCGCCGCTGCGCGTGACCGAGGCGCTGCTCGGCTGCCTGGGGGATGGCAGCAAGGTGGCCAACATCACCAGCCGCATGGGCTCCATCGCTGACAATGACTCTGGCGGGCGCTACGGCTATCGCGCCTCCAAGGCGGCGCTCAACGCCTTCGGCAAATCGTTGGCCATGGACCTCAAGCCCCGCGGCATCGCCGTGGCCCAGCTTCATCCCGGCTATGTACAGACCCGCATGGTCGACTTCGGTGGCATGATCACCCCGGAAGAAGCCGCTGCCGGTATCGCCGAGCGGATTGAAGCGCTCAGTCTGGCAACGACTGGCGGCTTCTGGCACAGCAACGGCGAACCGCTGCCCTGGTAGCCTGAACCGGCGACGAACGCAGCCTTCGCTAATAGCGTTGGCGGCGATGGAAAATTTGTGTGTAGGCTAACGGTCTTGCCCTGGACCGGAGTCACCATGTCTGAGCCTTTCCTTGCCGCCTCGTCGGATCGTCAAGAGGGCTGGCGCGTGCTGGCGGTTACCACCTGGGTGCAGGTGCTGTGCAGTGGCGGGATGCTGCTGGTGCCGACCCTGGCGCCTCAGGTGGCGGCGGCCTTCGGCGTGCCGACCGGCTGGGTGGGTCTTCAGGTCAGCCTGCTCTACGGGGTGGCGATGCTCACCTCGCTGCAATCGGCGGTGCTGGCTCGGCGCCTGGGCGGCTGTCGGGCCAGCCAGCTGGCCATCGCTCTGGTCATGGTTGGCTGTGCGCTGGCCCTGATCGGTTCGCCGCTGGCGCTGCTGGCCACTACCCTGATGCTGGGCCTCGCCTACGGGATCACCAGTCCCGCGGCAGCAGAGCTGCTCACTCGCTTCACTTCCCCTGAACGGCGCAACCTCGTCTTCTCCATCAAGCAGACCGGTGTGCCGCTGGGCGGCGTGCTGGCCGGGCTTCTGGCGCCGCCGCTGGCCGCCTACTGGAACTGGCAGGCAGCCTTCCTGGCGGTGAGCGGTGCCAGCCTGGCCACGCTGCTGCTGCTTCAGCCCCAGCGTGCCCATTGGGATGCTACCCCTCGACGCCAGCGTTCGCATGCGGGGTGTCGGAAGTCTGGACGTGCTGCGGCGCGACCGGGCCATGCGTTGGCTGGGCGCTACCGGCTTCTGCCTTTCGGCGGCGCAGCTCTCGCTGCTGAGCTTCGCGGTGGCCTTCATGGTGGAGGAGCTGTTGCTGACGCTGGTGATGGCTGGGGCGATCGTCTCGCTGGTGCATGTGGCCGGGGTGTCAGGCCGCCTGGCCTGGGGGGCGTTGGCCGACCGCCTGGGAGGTAGCCTGCAGGTGTTGTTCGGGTTGGCCGGTGTGATCGCCACAGTCTTCCTGTTGCTCGCCCTGCTTGGTACCCGGGTGCCCACCTGGCTGACGATTATCCTGATGGTAGTTGCCGGCGCAACAGCGGTGGGCTGGAACGGGGTCTACCTGGCCGAGGTGGCCCGGCGCTGCCGGCCTGGAGAGGTGGGCGAGGCCACCGCCGCTGTGCTGGTGCTCACCTACATGGGAGTGCTGGTGGGGCCGGCGCTATTCAGCCTGATCGTCTGGCTGACCGGCAGTTATGCCGTCGGCTTCCTGCTGCCCACCATGACCGGCGCGCTGGCCGTTTTGTGTCTGGTGAACTGCGTGCGTGCCGACAGGGCCTCCCAGCCCAACTGAGCGGCCCTGTCGGCCGATCTAGGCCATGGCGCCTAGCGAATGCCGGAGCGCAGGAAGGACTGCACGAATTGTCGCTGGAAGAGCAGGAAAGCGATCAGCAGCGGGGCAATGCTGAGCAGGGTCGCAGCGCTGACCGTGGCCCAGTTGACCCCGGTCTCCGGCGCCGAGAAGACCCCCAGCCCGACGGTGAGCGGACGGCTTTCCACCGAGTTGGTGACGACCAGGGGCCACAGGAAGTTGTTCCAGTGGTGGCTGATCGAGACCAGGCCATAGGCGAGGTAGGTGGGCTTGGCCAGCGGCACATAGACCTTGAGCAGGATCGCCATCCAGCCGCAGCCTTCGATCCGTGCGGCATCCTCCAGCTCGCGGGGAATGGTCTTGAAGGTCTGACGTAGCAAGAAGATGCCGAAGGCGCTGGCCACATAGGGCAGCCCGATGCCGGTAATGGTGTCGACCAGCCCCAGGGAGCTGGCGATGCGGTAATTTTCGACGATCAGCACCTCGGGGAAGACGAACAGCTGGATCAGCACCAGCATGAACAGGAAATCCTTGCCGGGGATCGGAAAGCGCGCGAAGGCGAAGCCGGCCAGGGTGCAGACCACGAACTGGGCGAACACGACCCCGGTGACCAGCAGGAAGGTGTTGAGGTAGTAGCGGGCAAATGGCGCCTGGGCCCAGGCGTTGGCGAAGTTGTCCAGGGTCAGCGGGGCAAGCAGATCGAAGCGCACCATGAAGGCCGGTGGATGGAAGGCCGCCCAGATGGCGTAGAGCAGCGGGAAGATCCAGATCAACGCCAGCAGCCAGGCGGCGATGGTCTCGAGGCCGGGTAGGCCGAGGGTCATCGGCCATCCGGCGGCCTTGGCGGTGCTGGGCTGGCTCATTGGTAGTGAGTCCTGCGGTCGAGGATGGCGAACTTCACCGTGGCCACGATCGCCAGGACCAGCAGGATCACCACGGTGATGGTGGCGGCATAGGTGCGGTCGAAGAACGAGAAGGCGTTCTCGTAGACGTAGTAGAGCAGCAGGTTGGTGGCGTTGTTGGGGCCGCCCTTGGTGAGGATAAAGAGGTGGTCCACCACTCGCACGGCGTTGATCAACGCGTTGATCAAGACGAACAGGGTGGTCGGCATCAGCAGAGGAAAGGTGACCCGCCAAAAGAAGCTCCAGCGGCTGGTGCCTTCCAGGTCGGCGGCCTCCTTGAGCTCGGGCGCCATGCCCTGCAGGGCGGCGAGATAAAAGATCATAAAGAAGCCGGCTTCCTTCCATACCGTCATGACGATCACCGACGTCAGCGCAACGCCAGGGTCTCCCAGCCAGTTCACCCCGGAGAAACCGAGCGCGCCGAGGAGCTTGTTGAATAGCCCGATCTGCGGAGCGTAGAAGAACATCCAGATATTCGCCGCGGCGATCATCGGCAGGATGGTCGGGGTGAAATAGGCCATGCGCACGACACCGCGTCCCGGCAGGCGGGCATTGACGAACAGTGCCATGGCCAGCGCCAGGGCGATGGAGGTGGGAATCGTGCCCAGTGCATAGATCAGGTTGTTGCGTGCCACTTGCCAGAAGGTGCTGTCCTCGATCAGCAATCGGTAGTTCTCGAGCCCGACGAATTCCGTCGGCGCGCCGCGAAAGCCGGGCAGAAAAAGGCTGTTGGCCAGAGTCGCGATGGTCGGCAGGTAGGCAAAGGTGGAGAGCAGCACGGCGGCCGGCAGCAGCAGCAGGGCGCCATAGAGCTGCATGCGGCGATGGGCGTTCATCTCGACCATGTTGGCCCTCCGTTCTCACCCGCCCCGGGGCGACAGCCGCCACCCCGGGGGGTTGCCCGGTTTTCGGTTCTAATGGTGTCAGCGAACGTAGCGCCGCAGGGCCGCGTCCGCTTCGGCCTGGGCCTGTGCCAACGCCTCGGCGGGCGTCATCTGCCCGGTAAGGGCCGCCTGGACGGCGTTGTCCAGCGCCCGACGCACCCGGCCACCCTGATAGGTGGAGAGCTCGGCGGTGCCGTGCTCCAGCTGGTCCCGGGCCACGGCGGCCGGCGGGAAGCGCTCGATATAGTCTCGCAGTGCCTCGGTCTCATAGGCGGCGGGGCTCACCCCCATGTAGCCGGTCTCGATCGACCAGGCGGCGGCGCGCTGCGGGTCGGTCATCCAGCGGATAAATGTCATGGCGGCACGCTGTTCTTCCTCGCTGGCATCCTTGAAGAGGTAGAAGTTGCCGCCGCCGGTGGGGCTGCCCCGCTGGGTCTTCATCGGCAGCATGGCGACCCCGAAATCGAAGTCGGCCTCGTTACGCACCGCGGTGAGGTTGCCGGTGGTGTGCCAGATCATCGCCGTGGACTGCTCGATGAAGTTCTGGCGTAGGGTGCCCCATTCGATGGTGCCGTCGGGCATGGCGTCGTGCTCGGTGGCCAGCGAGACCCAGTATTCCAGCGCCTCGATGGCGGCGGGGTTGTCGAAGTAGACGTCGGTGCCGTCCTCGCTCATCAGCCGGTGGCCGTTCTGGAAGGCGAAGGCCTGAAACATCCAGTAGGGGTAGCCGGTGGAGGGGACCATCACGCCCCACTGCTCTCCATTCGATGCCTCGCGCACCGCGGCGGCCATTCGCGCCATGTCGTCCCAGGTCTCCGGAGGTGTCTCCGGGTCGAGGCCGGCGGCCTCGAAGGCGTCCTTGTTCCAGTAGAGCACAATGGTCGACCGCTGGAAGGGAATGCCGTAGGTCATGCCATCCAACTGGCCATTTTCCATCAGCCCGGGATAGAAGCCCTCGAGCCACTCGCGCTCCTCGTCGGTCTCGATGACCTCATCGAAGGCGATGATGGCGTCCTGTTCCAGCAGTTCGTAGAGGTCGATGGAGAAGAGCACCGATAGCTGAGGAGCGTCACCGGCCTCGATAGCCGACATGGCGCGCACCCGGGTATCGTCGTAGTTGCCGGCGTAGATGGCATCCACGGCGATCTCGGGGTGTTCGGCCTCGAACTGGTCGACCAGACCGTCGATGACATCGGTGAGGGCACCTCCCACGGCAATGGGGTAGTACATGGTCAGTTCGACCGGGTCGTCGGCGATGGCGGAACCGGCAGCAAGCAGGCCCGCGGCCATGGCCGTCAGGGGGAAGGAGAGACGCTCACGCATGGGATGACTCCTGTGTTCACAAGTGACTGCTCGACGGGCTGTCGGAGTGCGGAGGCAATGCGCTTTGCTCGCCTTCGCCGGAGATGCGGCCCACGGCCGCGGAAACTGTCAGGGGAATGAGATCGTTCCGGCGCACGCCGTTGGCATCGAACAGGTGGGCCGCTGCCGGAGCCCAGCCGAGCCGGCAGCGCTGGCCATCGGCCAGCGTCTGCTTGCCAGGCAGACGCGCGCGCAGTACCTGGCTGCCCACGGCCAGACGCAGAATGGTATCGGCGCCGAGATACTCGCCGTCGATCACCCTGGCAGGTAATCCGGGTTCGTGGGGGCCCAGCACTACGATATCCTCCGGTCGCAAGCCCAGTTGACCGTTGCTCGCCTCGGCGGGCGCGACGGCAACGCTCGGCTCGCCGTCGATCACGGCTGCGCCCCTCGCCGTTTCCAGACTCACCAGATTCATCGCCGGGCTGCCGATAAAGCTCGCGGCAAAGGCGGTGGCGGGGCGGTTGTAGAGGTCATCCGGGCTGTCGTCCTGGATGATGATGCCGTCCTGCATAAGGATCACCCGATCACCCATGCTCATCGCCTCGACCTGATCATGGGTGACATAGACCACGGTCATGCCCAGCCTGGATTGCAGCGCCTTGATCTCGCGCCGCATCTCCCCTCGCAGGCGGGCATCGAGATTGGAAAGCGGTTCGTCCATCAAACAGATGGGGTGCTCGGAGATGATCGCCCTGGCCAGCGCCACCCTCTGGCGCTGGCCGCCAGAGAGCTGTGCCGGCTTGCGATCCAGATAGGCGACGAGATCGACCAGCTCGACGACTCGCTTCAGGCGTTCTCGTCGCTCTGCCCTGGGCACCTTGCGACTGCGCAGGCCGAAGACGATATTGTCGGCGACATTGAGGTGGGGGAAGAGCGCATAGGATTGGAACACCATGCTGAGGCCGCGATCCCCCGGCGGAAGCCGGGTCACATCGCGCTCGCCGATGTGGATGCACCCCTCCGTTGCCTGTTCGAGGCCCGCGATCATACGCAGCGTCGTTGACTTGCCGCACCCCGAGGGGCCGAGCAGGATCACGAACTGGCCGGGGTCGACGTCGAAGGAGATGCCCTCGACGGCTCGACTTTCCCCCCAGCGCTTGGTGACCGCGTCCAGGCGAATGCGTTGATCACTTTGATGGCCCATGGAAATCCCGAGACAGGCGGAGATTATCGGTGAAGCGTCTTTACCAGCGTGATGGCTGACAACCAACTCACCCAACACAAGAATCACTCGGTCAGGTTACAGCTTGCTGACGGTATAGTGTCAATTCTGTTTCAACTTTTTTCTTTCTGATGTCATCGTCATGTCATCCGGGTTCCATAGATTATTTGACTGATTCGGCCATGACTTTCTCGCGCTGGCCGCATACACACAATATGCACGTGAAATAAGTTTATGGGTGCTTGCTATGACCGGCTGGCAGCACTTCACGTCGGTTGTATTCAGTAAGATCATCAGTAGTTGCGGAGGTTTTTTGACCAGGAAGCAAGAGCTTTATTGTCTGGCTAGTATCCAGGATGATTTTATAAAGTTCAATAATTTGTCAGCAATATGAAATATTATCCCAGTAAGGTGTGTCTTAAATAAGAATTAAGCGTACGACAAGAAGTATTTAAATCTAACGGATCATTCAAGGGGAATGACATCATGAAGAAGACACTGATGACGGTTGCCGTGGCAGCTGCCATGGCCGCTAGTGCCGCCGGGAATGCCGCTGTGGTCTATGACCAGGATGGCACCAAGTTGGACCTCTACGGGCGCATCGCCATGGGTATCGAGGGCGGTGGCCTGGAAACGCCGACCACCGACAACGGCGAGGAGTTCGTCAACGTGGGGTCCCGCCTGCAGATCACCGGCAGCCACCAGATCACCTCCGACCTGAGCGCCTTCGCACGCGTGCAGTGGCGCTTCAATGCGGATGAGCGTGATACCGACTCCGGATTCAGCGAGGTGCGTAACAGCTACCTGGGCCTGAAGAGTGAGCAATTCGGTACCTTCATGGCCGGCAACTACGACAGCTTCTACAGCGATTACGTGGCTGGGCCGTTCGATGTCTATATCGAGCGGGGTTATGAGATCGGCGGCGGCGGTCTGCAGGCGCGCGGTGACTCTCTGGGCTATATCTCTCCCAACCTTGAGGGCTTCCAGGCCTTCATCTCCGCCAAGCACTACAGCAAGCGCGATGAGGCTCCCGATGCCCCATCCTCTGAAGTCGTCACTCAGGGTGGCATCAGCTACGAGGTCGATGGCCTGCGTCTCGCACTGGGCTATGTGGATGATGAGGATGGCAGGGCCGGCGGCCAGGGCGAGAATATCTATGGCGCCACGGCGGCTTACGATATCAATGATGCGTTCTCGGCTCGCCTCGCCTACGAGACCCAAGATGACAACTACGATACTGTGGGGCTTGGCATGACCTACGCATTGGCTTCCTGGAAGTTTCATGCCGATTATTACAATATCGATATCGAAAATGCCGGCGATCGTAATGCCTGGGCCGCAGCGGCTCATTATAAGCTGTCGAGCAACTTCGATATGTTCCTCGAGCTGAACGATGCCGACAGGGACTTCGATGCCCCCGCCGATAGCGGTATCAATGATGACCTCTACTATATCGTCGGTGCCCGCTATCATTTCTGATCAATGATGGCAGAATAGTTCCATTTGTTCGGCTTTGCTGATTCGATCATTGTGCCGGCGACCTCACAGGTTGCCGGCTTTTTGATGGTGCGCCAGGCATGGCGCGCAGCGCCTTGACTGGCGCTGTTCCCGAGGGTGGTGCCTCGGGATGACGTGGGGGTGAAAGTCCCCTGCACGCCCGGCAAGGGGAAGTGCTAGCCGACGGCAAGGGTGTCCCCCGCGAGGGGGAAGCTGAAGGAAGCCCGAGGCAAAACGCTGGCCTGACGAACAGGAAGCGGATACGAGGCGGCATGGCGGGGTGAGATGGCCATACTCATCAAAGCCCAGTACTTGCACGGAACGCCATGCCGTAAATCCGACAGGCATAAGCAATGGGATGGAGTCCTCCCCACCCTACCCCGGCGCCGATGCAACTGGAACGCCGCGGTCACCGCTTCTGCCGCTATGCCGACGACCTGCAGGTGTATGTCAGGAGTCGGTGAGCAGGCGAGCGCGTCATGACTAGCCTGAGTGATTTTCTCGAGAGTTCGCTCAGGCTCACGGTCAATCGCGACAAGAGTGCGGTGGACCGGCCGTGGAACCGGGGGTATCTGGGCTACACGCTGACTCGGCACAGGTTGCCGAAGCTGACATTGGCCAAAGCCAGTCTGCAACGCTTGATGGGGCGTGTCCGCGAGATCCTAAAGCGTGGCAGGGGAGGCGATATTCGGCGCGTCACGAGGGAGCTGGCCCCTGTCCTGCGGGGCTGGGCCAGCTACTTCCGTCTCGTCGATGTGAAGCGGCCGCTGGAAGCGTTGGATCAATGGGTACGTCGCCGATTACGCGACTTGATATGGCGGCAATGGAAGTGCCCGAAAACCCGGCGCCGTAAGCTTCTGGCATTGGGTCTGAATGGCTATCGGGCGTGGAAATCAGCGGGAAATGGGCGAGGCCCTTGGTGGAATGCAGCTGCGCTGCACCTGCGCCACGCTTTGCCCAACCGCTGGTTCGCTCAGCGTGGACTGGTCTCGGTACTGGATACAGTAAGAGGGCTTAGCCGTTCTTCGTGAACCGCCGTGGTACGGAACCGTATGCCCGGTGGTGTGAGAGGACGGGGGAGGCGACTCCCCCTCCTACTCGATTCCGGAGGCAGCTATTTATTTCATCATGCGGCGCTGTGGCGATGTTATGCCGTTTGCTGACAGGTACTGAGCCACCCTGTTGGCTCAGCGGCCGATCCACTCCACTAAACTGGTCTCTCCCAGGGCGTGGCACTCGTGGCGAATGCGGCAGGTGGCGGCGTAAGACAGGTCGAAGGTGAGCAGACGCGAGAGCGGCTGCTCGAGGACTTGGTGCAGCACGGCGTTGGTGACAAACAGATGGCAGACCACCAGCAGGTGGTGTCCGGGCGGTTCCGCCAGAAGCCCCTGCCAGGCGTCGCCGACCCGGGCGACGAAGGCCTCCGCGGCTTCGCCCCCGGGCGGTGCGGTTCGGCTGGGGTCGCTCCAGAGTGCCGCCTGGCGGTCCTCCTTATCGCCCTCCGCTTCGCGCACCTCGGCGTGGGTCTTGCCTTCCCAGTCGCCCAGGCTCATCTCTGCCAGCCCGGGCTCGATGGTCACCGGCAGGTCGTGATATTCGCCCAGCCACAGGGCGAACTCCTGGCAGCGAGCGAGCGGGGAGGTAACGATGGCGTCCCAGGGCGGTTTTTCATCCACCATCAGTTGGCTGACGGCGTTCAGCATCTGTTGCCAGCCTCGCTCGCTCAGCGGGTGGTTGATAGTACCACGCAGCATCCGGCCGCCCACCGGCTCGCCGTGGCGCATCAGGTCCAGGGTGGTTACCTCGGCATCGGGGAAACGCATGAACAGGCTCCTGTTGGAAGGGGCTCAGATGACGGCATGCCGTACCCGTGCCGAGATCCACTCCGACGCCAGCACGGTAACGAAGATCATCAAGAAGATCACGCTGACCTGGTTCCAGGCCAGGCTGTTGATGGCGGCGTTGAGCTGCAGGCCGATGCCGCCGGCCCCCACCAGCCCCAGCACGGTGGATTCGCGAATATTGATGTCCCAGCGGTAGACGCTGATGCCGGCGAAGGCAGGCAGCACCTGGGGCAGTACCCCGTAGCTCATTACCTGCATGCGACTGGCGCCGGTCGCGCTGATCGCTTCCACCGGGGTCGGGTGGATCTCCTCGATGGCTTCATACAGCAGCTTGCCGACGAAGCCGATGGAGCGAAGGGCGATGGCGATGATGCCGGCCAGCACGCCGGGCCCAAGGATGGTCACCAGCAGCATCGCCCAGATCAGAGAATTGATGGAGCGCGAAGAGACGATGATCAGCAGCGCGGCGCTGCGCAACAGCGGATGTGGCGAGGTGTTGCGCGCCGCCAGGAAGGCCACGGGAAACGCCATGACGATGCCCAACAGGGTGCCCAGGGTGGCGATGTTCATGGTGTCCCACATCGGCTTCCACAGGCGGTGGGCGTAGGTCCACTCCGGGGGCAACATGCGGCTGATCAGGTCGCCGCCCTGGCGGCCGGCGTCCTCGACGAAGACCCACATGGTGTTGTCTGAGATCAGCTTCCAGCACAGCAGGAACAGGCAAATGCCGGCCAGCCAGGCCAGATAGCTCAGCCATTGGGCGCGGGGCGTGCGCAGGCGCCAGATCGGCGTGCCCTGCGTCGTCGTTGAAACGGGCATGATGAGGCTCTCCGAGACTTACTGGGTCCAGCGGCGTACGTGGCTCGAGCTGTATTCGCAGAGCAGCACGATGGCGATAATGATCAGCAGGATCGCCGCCGAGGTGTCGTACTCGTAGCGGCTGATCGAGGTGTTGAGGGTGGCGCCGATGCCGCCGGCCCCCACGATGCCGATCACTGCGGATTCGCGGAAGTTGATGTCCAGGCGGTACATCGAGAGCCCGATCAGCCGCGGCATCACCTGGGGTTGGACGGCGTGGTTCATGGTCTGCCACCAGCTCGCGCCGGTAGCGCGAACGGCCTCCACCTGCCGCCAGTCCAGATCCTCGATGTCCTCGGCTAACAGCTTGGCCATGAAGCCGATGGTGGCGAAGGCCAGGGTGATCATGCCGGCCAGGGGACCGAAGCCGAACATCACCACGAACAGGATGGCGATGATGATTTCCTGAAAGGTGCGCGACACGGTAATGATGCCCCGGCACAGGTAGTAGATGGGCCATGGGGCAATGTTACGCGCCGCGCCGAGCCCCACTGGAATCGCCAGTGCCACGCCAATCACCGTTGAGGTGAGCGTCATGGTCAGACTCTCCAGGATGCCGTCGACGATGTCGTCGTGGCGGCTGACGAAGTCGGGTTGAGTGAAGGCGGCCAGGAAGTTGAGGCCGCGGCTGGCTCCCTCGGACACCCGTGCCCAGTTGACGTCGATGGTGGAGAGCGCCAGCACAAGATAGACAAGAGCGCCGAGTGCCAGTCCCCAGCGCAGCTTCGGGTCCTGGATCATCGGCCGCCGCCGCCACTCTCCCTGCCGGGCCAGCGTTTGTCGGCTCATGGTGCGCCTCCGCTGGCCAACGCCAGGCGTGCTGCCGGCCCGGGGCCATATGCGGCCTCTTCATCATCGGCCTGCTCCTGAGTCTCCCACTCCTCCTCGCCATAGATGGTGGTGAGGGTCTCTGCATCCAGTGCTTCGGGTCGGCCGTCGAAGACGATCTCGCCGGCGCGTAGGCCGACGATGCGGTCGGCGAACTGTCGGGCCAGGGCCACGTCATGGATGTTGATGATGGCGCCAAGGTCGCGCTCGGCACACAGCTCGCGGATAAGTCGCATGATCTGGCGCGAGGTCTTGGGGTCCAGGCTGGCTGTGGGCTCGTCGACCAACAGCAGCTGTGGGTCCTGCAGCAGCGCCCTGGCGATGCCAACCCGCTGGCGCTGACCGCCGGAGAGAGCGTCGGCGCGCTTGTCGATGGCATGGGGCAGGCCGACCCGTTCCAACAGGCGGAAGGCCTCGATCACGGCATCGGCGGGATAGCGGCGCAGAAAGCTGCGCCAGAAGCCTACCTGCCCCAACCGGCCGGAGAGCACGTTCTCCATCACCGTCAGGCGGTCCACCAGGGCGAATTCCTGGAAGATCATGCCCATGGCGCGGCGCGCTCGGCGCAGCTCGCGGCCGGAAAGCCGAGTCAGCTCGGTGTCACCGAGGCGGATGCTGCCCGACGTGGGCTCCACCAGGCGGTTCACACAGCGGATCAGGGTGCTCTTGCCGGCCCCCGAGGGGCCGATCAGCGCCATCACCTGGCCCCGCGGCAGGGTCAGCTCGATGTCGGTCAGAGCGCGGTCCCCGGTGGGGTAGCGCTTGTTGACCTTGGATAGCGTCAGCATGGTGTGTCTTCCTTCACGCATACGGCCAGGAGAGTGTTGCCCTCCTGGCCGATCCTTCCCATGGTGCGGTTTCGATGACGAAACAGAACCCGTGTTTACGGCACTCAGTTGCAGTCGTAGGTCACGCCGTTCGCCTCATCGATGGTGCGGATTACCGCCCAGTGCTCATTGAAGGTGATGGGGATGAACTGGGATTCGCCGGAGTTGGCGAATTCGGCCTGCAGGGCGCTGTCTTCCCAGTCGTAGCTGAAGAAGGCGTCCTGAATCTTCTCGACGAGTTCGGGGTGCAGGTTGTAGACGTGCCCGTAACTGGTGGTGGGGAAAGTCTGGGAAGTGTAGAGGACGTCGAAGTCGCCTTCATTGATGACCCCGCGAGCCAGCATGCGGCTGGAGACCGAGTTGGCGATGGCAGCCGATTCATAATCCTTGTTGATCACGCCCAGGATGGAGTTGTCATGTGAGCCGGAAAAGGCGGTATCGAAGTCTTTATCGGGCACCAGGCCGAACTCGCTGCCCAGCAGGGCGGAAGGTGCCTTGAAGCCTGAATTTGAGGTGGGCGAGGTGAAGGCCATGCTGCGGCCGGCCAGGTCGGAAACGGACTCGATGCCGCTGCCGGGATACGTGATGATTTCCATCTCGTAGCCAAAGCTACCGTCCTCGCTGGCCATCATGGCGAAGGGAACGAAGCCGGCGCAGTTCACCGCGATGGGGTTGGAGCCGGTATTGAACCCGGCCACATGCAGGCGGCCTGCGCGCATGGCCTCCAACTGGGCAGCATTGGACTGCACCGGGAAAAACTGAACGCTCTTGCCCGTGACCTCTTCCATGTGTTCGAGGAAGCCGGCCCAGACTTCGGCATAGACGGCGGGGTCTTCCACCGGGGTATAGGCGAACACCAGAGTGCTGGGATCGGCCCATTGGGTTTCGTCTGTGGGCGCGTCGGCTACCAGGTCGCCATCGGCATCGGTGAAACGCGGCGACAGATTGGCGCTGGCGGTCAGGCTGGCAGCGGCGAAGAGGCCGGCGATTGCGCCGGCCAGCAGGGTGCGATGGAAGGTCTTGGCGGTCATGGTAGCTCCGTGGCGTGATGACGACGAAAGGTGGTTATCGTCGGTACTGTGAGGGTTGCCCATGACAGCGCCGAGTCGAAGGAATGACAATGCGATAAACAGATGATGACCAATTGGTGTCATGGCATGACGCCGCGCGCCTGGAGCGGTAGCGGTCGAGCGGGAATGGTTAGCGGAGAGTGCTTCTCGCCATGTGGCAGCGATAGAGCGCGACGAGCTCGGCGGCCTTGGCATCCTCATGCCAACCGTCGGCATAGGCTTTGCCACTTGTGGAGAGGGTCTGGCGCAGGGCGTCGTCGTTCAGCAGTTGGTTGACCCTGGCGGCGAAGTCGTCGACATTTTCCTCGGCAATCAGGCAGCCCTCGCCCTCCACCAGCACATTGCGGGTGCCCATCACCGCCGTGGACACGATGGGTGTGCCTAACGCCAGCGCCTCCAGCAGCACCAGCCCCTGGGTCTCGGTGCGTGAAGCGAAGACGAACACATCGGCGGCTCGGTAGGCAGCCTGGAGAGGCCCGTCGCGGTCGAGATAGCCAAGGAACAGCACGGCGCCACCCACACCGGCCTGCTGAGCCTGGTCGACCAGCTCCGCCTGGGCGGGTCCCTCACCGGTGATGATCAGCCTCGTGGTGGGGTGCTGGGCCAGCACTCGAGGCATCATCTCGATCAGGAAACCGATGTTCTTCTCATGGGCGGCCCGCCCCACGAAGAGCAGTAGTCGTGCCTCCGAGGGCAAGCCATAGCGGTGTCGAAAGTCGTCCGCCGCATGGGCGTGAGTGAAGGTCTCCAGAGCCAGTCCGGTGGGGATCACCGCCATGGAAGTGGTGACACCGTAGCGCGTCAGCGCCGCCTGCATAGCCTGGGAGGGGACAACCAACGCGTTGAGTTGGTGACACTGGTGCACCGAGAGACGACGCGCGGCGAAGCGCAGCCAGCGGCGCGGCAGCCAGCGAATATAGTGGTGCAAGTATTCCTCGAACAGAGTGTGGTAGGTGGCCACCACGGGCACTCCCAGCCGCTTGCCCAGGCCGATGCCGGCATAGTGGGCCACGAACGGCGTATGCACATGGATCAGATCGACGGGCTGCTCGACGAGCTGAGGCGTCAGGGCAAGCAGGTCCCGGTAGCGCATCATGCGATCCTCCGGGTCGCCCGGTACCCCGCGTGATGGGATGCGCAGCACGCCCGGTTCGTCCATCTGGCCCACCGGGTAATCCGGGCAGGCCAGGATGACCTTGTGCCCCAGGCGCTCGATGGCAGCTCGGAAGCTGGCGATGGAGGTGGAGACCCCGTTGACGCGCGGAAAATAGACGTCCGAAAGCATCACAATCGTCATACTATCGGATGAGGGCGTGGGGGCGGCTCTCGCGTTTTGCAGCGCCGCTGTGGCCGGCGCCAGCCGCGCCCTGTGCTCAGCCAGGATTTGCTGGGCCAGCGCATTGCCTCTGGCCATCCGGATCAGGGACTCCACTTCTGCTTCGCTGAGCGGTTCGTGTGCGCGTCGAGGCATGCTGTGCGACTCTGTTATGGTGATTTGGACCATGCTTGCGCGCGACTGTGACGTCTTCATGACCTCCCGCTACACCTCCCATGCGAAGTGGCATGATAGTCACGGCGCGAGATGCGGAAAGCAGCCAAGGCACTTAGCTTTTCTCTAGACCCTAGGAGAACGCCCATGTTGGACCTGATCTCTCATCCGGTGGCCCATGTGGTGGCGATGAAGGCGGGGGGCATCGTGAATGGCAGTGATCTGCAGCGCGCCATCGATGCCATCGAGTCTGCCAAGCAGGACCATCCGGTCATCAGCCTGTTGGTCGAGATCGATAACCTGCGCGTAATGACCTTGACCGCGCTGCTGAAGGACATCGGCTACGGCCTGACGCAGCTCGGCGATCTCGAACGCTACCATCGCGCTGCCGTGGTCACCGACCAGGCGTGGATCGAGCATATCGTTCATCTGGAAGAGCGATTGTTCAAGGCCGTGGAGATTCGTACCTTTCGAAGTGATGAACACGCCGATGCCATGGCGTGGGCGGCGGAATTACCCTATGGCAGCCATGAGGATCCCGAAGAGGATGGCTATCATGGCGCCTGACTGCGGGCTGTCTCGAGAGACAGTCGCAACGGAATGGTGGAGGGCTTGGTCTGCCGATGGATCTCTTGGGACCCTTCGCAAAGAAAATCAATGTGGCAACCCGTAGTGGCAACCCGTAGTCGATGGCTGAAGAGCCGTTATTTGTGCTTGCTTTCGATGAAAAGGTCAGCTTAGACGGTATATTTGCTTCATGAATGGCCGCAAGGCAGCTTGCCCGACAGTGCGAGAGTCTAATCGGATGTCTTAGGAGTGACGCACGTGTCAAAGAAACAAGCGGACATCGATCGCGATGAAGAAATACAGGCAGATAAGTATGAAAATGTCTCAACCTCGGTCATCTTCGAAGCCATCCGCCGGGAGGGAGAGCACGAGCTTTTACGGCCCTTCAGCGCACTCTGGTGGTCTGGTGTTGCTGCCGGGTTGGCGATCAGCACATCGGTTCTGAGCAAAGGGTTTCTGGCCTCTATTCTGCCTCAAGTGGAATGGGCAGCGGGCGTCTCGAACTTGGGTTACACGGTAGGGTTTCTGATTGTGATCCTCGGGAGGATGCAGCTTTTCACCGAGAACACGGTCACCCCGATCCTGCCTCTATTTCTATCGCCGACCCGGCAAAATTTTTATCAAACCGCGCGGCTGTGGGGCATTGTCTTCGCGGCGAATATGATGGGATGCGCCGCCGCGGCGCTCGTGCTGGTCTTCGGCCGCATCCTGCCGGACATCCGTTTGGAAGGCATCCTGTCCGTTTCGCGCCATTACGCCGAAGCGACAGCGTTCGAACACTTTACGTGGGGCATCCCGGCGGGCTTCCTGATCGCTGCGCTGGTCTGGATCCTGCCGCGCATGGAAAGCGCGGGAGAAGTCCTGATGATTGTAATCGTCACCTATGTCATAGGGCTTGGCGGCATGTCGCACGTCGTCGCCGGCTCGACCGAGTTATTCATTCTCGTTGCGCGCGGCGAACTTGGCCTGGCTGCGGCGGTTTTCGGGGGAATCTTGCCTGCCCTTGCCGGCAACGTATTAGGCGGCACCGGCATCTTCGCCGCGTTGACCTATGCGCAGGTTCGGGAGGAGGTCTGAGCATATGGCGGGCCGCTTCTATTGCCTTGTTGACCCATGTCGCCAACAAGGCGGTGAAGGGATTTAAACATTGTGTGCCGTGATGTAGCTCAGGATTGGCCCGTGGCGCCACTTCCCGGTGTAAGCAGGTTGTTCTTGGCTTCGGGGAGGTTGGACTCCCCAGCTTGGCGCTTTAGATCAGTCTCCTCAGACTTGAGATTGCCTTCGCCCGAGGAAACAGTTGCGCCCTCGGCCTTGTCGCTGAGGGCAGGGGTGGGTGGCATGGTCTTGGCGGTGTCTGCTTCGGCGGGGATCCGGTGCAACGGCACCCCGTCGGAAAAGTTGACTTCATGAACGGGTGAAGGTATCGAGATTCCGGCTTCCTGAAGTGCAAGCTTGACCTGCCGCATCAGAGACGAGCGCACCTTGAAGATCGAATGGGATTTTCCGTCAAACCAGAACTGCACCCTGATATTCACGGTCGACGTACCCAGTTCGTCGACAATGGCGCTTGGTTCCGGATCGTCGAGAACGGCAGGATGCGCGCGCAGTGTAGTGATGATCAGATCCTGCGCCAGCACAATTGAATTGGCGTAGCCAATGCCGACAGAGAATTCGGCTCGCCGGTTAGGGTTGCTCGAGAAGTTCGTGACAACGCTCTTGAACACCAGCGAATTTGGAATCTGGATGTGATTGCCATCCAACGTCAACAGGATCGTCGTGCGCATGTTGAGGTTCTGCACAATCCCTTGATAGTCGCCTATTTGTATCCAGTCGCCGGCCCTGAAAGGGTTGCGTACACTCAACAGGATGCTGGCGAGTGAGTTTGCAGCGATCTCGCGAAAAGCCAGGCCGACAATGATACCGACAAGGCCGGTACCGCCCAGGACTGTAATGGCGAGTCGCGTCAGACCGGCAATTTGCAGGATAAGGTATAAACCGATGAGAAAAACCGGTAAGGCTAAAGCCCGCGCCGCGATGTCTACCAGCAACGGAGATAACAGGCGGCGTCTCAGTAGCTGACGGGTCAGTTTGGCCATCCCCCGCGACAGCAGCCAGAAGAAGATGATGATGAACAAGGAAACGACAGTCAGCGGCGCGAACCATTGCGCACGATCAACCAGCCGCTCTAATTCTCGCCAGGTCGGAGTCAGGTCCCAACTGATCGGTCGCTTAACTTCAATCCGGTTCACCACAGCGACAACGTCCTGAGTGCGGAAAGCCAGTCGCTGTGCCCATTCTCGACGCTCTTCCGTTTCGGTCTGCCCGTCGAAAAACACGATTCCCTCGCGAACGGAAACGGAGAGAGGAGCAAACCAGTTGCTGGCCTCCAGAATGCTTTCGAGACGATCCGCGATTTGTGTGTCGCGCGCGCCTGGTGAGATTGCAATTTCCCTACCGGGATCAGCTGCTGGTGCATCGCTGTCGGTGGGAATATTCTGTGCCTGCACCGGCGCGGCGGCCAGGCCAAGCATAAAGGACACCAGAATCGCAAAATATCCGAAAAGGTTACGTGGACGACGGTAGACGGACATGGGGCACTCCATTTCAAAAGTCGCACCGTCGCAGCCTTTATCCTGCAGGAAGGCGTGCGACGGTGCGAGGTCAAGAACAGCCCGCAGCTTCATGATTCGCGCTGACTAACCCCCCCTAGAAGTTCGGGCACCTCGGTGATCAGCACCCGCCAGCTGTCGATCTGGTCTCCGGTCCTTAGCGGGCGCCCTTCGCGATGTGGCACGATGTTGCGTCCCACATCGCCGCTTGCCCCGAACACAAGCCAGAGGGGGTCAGAGGCACTCATGCGAGTTTGTCAGAGCTATGCCAGGCCTTCGGGAAGATGATAGGTCATTCTGGGTGCTCCTTTTTTGCTGGTCTATCGGCTTGCAGGGGACGCGGGCCGGGAGATCTCAAGGGGTTGTCCACGGCCAGTAGCTCATGCATACCATGACGCTGAAGCTGTTGGCCAATGATGGGGTTGAGCCAATGCCGGTTAGAAGCGAGGCCTGGGCGTCGACGGTGGCTCGGCACTCTGATGTCAGGTCGCTGGGTCGTCGTTCAGCTAGGCTGATGGTGATACCTACCAGCACTCAGTACGGGAGAGGAAGCCATGCTGGGCGCAATGGCCGGCGACATCATCGGTTCGGTGCATGAAGGCAGGGGCACCAAGCATCGTGATTTTCCGCTGTTCACGCCGCCCAGCATTTTTACCGACGATACCGTGCTCTGCATCGTAGTGGCGGAGGTGCTGCTGAACGGGGGTAATTTCGTCGATGCCTTTCACGACTACCGTCACCGCTACCCTGACGCAGGATTCGGCGGTGGTTTCATGAGTTGGGCCATGCGTCGGCATCGGCAACCCTATTACCACTGATCTCCGGTACGTTTGCCAGTGGCGCGGTTGAATGGGTGCAGGGCCTTACGGGTGAGGTGGAAGCGTAGTGTCTCCCCTTCAGCCACTGGTGGCTGGCCGGCAGTGCGAATCACCGTCGCCTGGTCGCTGCCGGCCAGGCGCACGTAAAGGTGGCTCTCGGCGCCGGTGGCCTCGAAAAGCTCCAGGGTCGACTCCAGCACCAGGTGGGGCTCGCTCGGCGCGTGCATGTTCAGGTCGCTAGGGCGGATGCCCACAATGTCGGTGCCCTTGGGCAGGTCGTGGAGCAGGGCATTTGCGGTCTGGGCGCTCCCGTAGGTCTGCCAATAATCCAGCGGAATCAAATTCATGGCCGGTGAGCCGATGAAAGTGGCCACGAAAAGTGAGGCTGGGCGAGTGTAGATCTCCATGGGCGTGCCCACCTGCTCGATGCGCCCGTCGTTGAGCACAACCAGGCGGTCGCCAAGCGTCATGGCTTCCAATTGGTCGTGAGTGACATAGAGGCTGGTGGTCTTCAAACGGCGCTGCAGCTTCTTGATCTCCACCCGCATCTGCAAGCGCAGCTTGGCGTCAAGGTTGGAGAGCGGCTCGTCGAACAGGAACACCGCCGGCTCACGCACCAGAGCGTGGCCTATGGCCACCCGCTGGCGCTGGGTAACGGAGAGCTGGCGTGGCTTGCACGGCAGGAAGGCCTCGATCTCCAGCGTTTTTGCTGCCGCCTCTACCCGGCGCTTGATCTCGTCGCCCTCGAAGCCGCGCTTCTTGAGGTCATAGGCCAGGTTGTCAAACACCGTCATGTGAGGGTAGAGGGTGTCGTTCTGAAACACCATGGCGATGTCGCGCTGTGCGGGCTTAAGGTCGTTGACCTGCCGCGCACCGATGCAGAGTCGACCTTCGCTGATGGTTTCCAGTCCCGCCACCATGCGCAGCAGGGTTGACTTGCCGCAGCCCGAAGGACCCACCAGCACCACGAATTCACCGTCGGCCACGGCCAGGTAGATGCTCTTCACCGCCTCCACGCCGCCGGGGTAGGTCTTCTTCAGGCCTTCCATCGTGAGGCTTGTCATTTCACTTCTCCATCTCGGTCAGGCCATTGACGAATCAACGCTGCGATATTGGTCACTGACAGCGGCAGGCGAATGTCTTTGAAGAAGGTCGGCGGAATGGAGAACACGACGAAGCCGTTGAGCATCCCGAGATCCGCAATCCGGCCTGTGACCTTCTGACCCTATCGGCAAGAGATGACGGAAACGTGGCGGGACCGTGTCGACGGCATGACAGTGGTGCGGCAGGCCCTGGTCACGACTCTGTCACGCCTATGGCGCAGGCTATGGCTTTCTCGATATCCCGTGTCTATGGAGACTGTCATGCGCCTTGTCCTCTTCGACCTCGACGATACCCTCCTGGATGGTGACTGCAGCGCGCTGTGGAATGACTGGATGGTGGAGCGGGACTGGATCGCCGAGCCGGGACACTTCCTGGACAGCGCTCAGAAGATGAACGCCGCCTATTATGCCGGTCGGCTGCGCCTGGAAGAGTATCTGGCCCTGACCCTATCACCCCTGGCGGGGCGTCATATGGATGAGGTCGCTAAGGAGGTAACGGCCTTCGTGGCAGCTCGTGTCGTGCCCCGGCTATTTGCTCAAGGGCATGAGTTGATTGACCAGCACCGTCAGCAGGGCGATCTTCCGATGCTGATCTCTGCTTCCTCGCGACACCTGGTGGCGCCGGTGGCGGCCTCCCTGGGCATCCAGGAGGTGATCGCCGTGGAGCCGGCCTTCGATGGTAAGTATTTCACCGGCCACACCACCGGCGTGCTCTCCTACCGCAGCGGCAAGGTCGCCCGCCTCGACGCCTGGCTGGTGGAGCGCGGCGTTGCGGCCACTCACCTTAGCTTTTACTCCGATTCCCAGAACGACCTGCCGCTGCTCAACCGCGTCGATCGTCCAGTGGCGGTAAACCCCGATCCGGTGCTGGCCGAGGTGGCCAGGTATGAAGGATGGGAACGTCTCGACTGGCGCTGCTTGGCAAGGCACTCTGAGATGCCCAGCTTGGTGCCCAGTGAATGAACGAAGCCTACTATCTTCGTCTGACCGATCGCCTGCGTGAACTGCTCCGTGAGCCTGAGGCTAGCGAGGAGGGGCGTCTGCCTGCGGAGCGCGCCCTGGCAGAACGCTTCCAGACGACGCGTGGCACGCTACGTCAGGCGTTGGCGCAATTAGAGGCGGAAGGGATTATTCATCGCAGTAATCGGCGGGGGTGGTTTGTCTCTCCGCCTCGGCTTGTCTATGACCCCACTCGGGATGCCGGCTTCAACGACTATGTTCGTGCCCAAGGGCGTCGGCCACGCACCGAGGTGCTCAAGGTGGAAACACGCCCTCACCTGCCGGCTGCCGAGGCCCTGGAGCTTCCGCCACCTACGCTGTTCTACCATATCCGTCGCCGTCGCTACGTGGATGATCGGGCCGTGCTGGCCGAGTCGCTTTGGGTGGTGTCAGATCGCGTCCCTGGGCTGCTCCAGGAGCGTTTCGATCACTCGTTGTGGCGGCTGTTGCGCGACCGCTGGCACATTGATCTGGCGCACCGGTCAATTCGCATGTTCTCGGAGGCCCTGGGATCCTGTGATGCCCGTGAGCTGGGAGTCATGCCTGGAACGGCGGGGCTTGGTGTTCGTCGCGCGATTTTAGACGCCGAGCGCCGCCCCGTTGAGTTCGATGAAGAACACTGGCTCCACGATGCGCTTTGCATCGCAGTGGATATCTGACTCTCCGGCCGACATTCTTTCTTTGCATTCTTCAACAAGGCGTCAAGTAATCGTCACTTGGCTGTCATTCGGGCGGGCGAAACTCTTGGTCTATACCAGGGACGGTAAGTCGAATACTGAGCTGTTTACCAAGTTCCCTCAGCCACTCGTCCGGAGCATTACATGACTCGCCCAATCCGTTCACTGCTGGCCGCTGCCATCGGTCTGGCTCTTGCCGGTACCGCAACTGCCGCCACACAGCTTACCGTCTACACCGCCGTCGAGTCCGACGATCTTCAGAAGTACGCCGAGCGCTTCAATGAGGCGTATCCGGACATCGAGATTCGCTGGGTGCGCGACTCAACGGGGGTTATCACCGCCCGCTTGCTGGCCGAGAAGGACAATCCACAGGCTGACGTGATCTGGGGCCTGGCGGCTACCAGCCTGCTGCTGCTCGACGGCGAAGGAATGCTGGAGCCCTATGCTCCGGCTGGACTCGAGCACCTGGATCCCAAGTTCGTCGATGCCGCCTACACCAGAGATGGAGAGGATCCAGCCTGGGTGGGGATGGACGCCTGGGTCGCCGCCATCTGCTACAACACCGTCGAAGGAGAGCGCATGGGGGTTCCTCAGCCGACCTCTTGGGAAGACCTCACCCGTCCCGAATTCCAGGGCCATGTGATCATGCCCAATCCCAACTCCTCCGGAACCGGCTACCTGGATGTGGCCAGCTGGATGCAGCTGTGGGGTGAAGAGCAAGGCTGGAATTACATGGACCGCCTGCACGACAACATCTCCCGCTATACCCACTCCGGCTCGGCGCCCTGCAGTCTGGCGGCAACGGGCGAGACGGTGGTGGGCGTCTCATTCGCTTTCCGTGGCGCGCGGCTCAAGTCTCAGGGGGCGCCCATCGAGCTGGTCTTCCCTGATGAGGGGTTGGGCTGGGATATGGAGGCCGCCGCCATCGTCGCTGGCACTGACAAGCGTGAGGCCGCCGAGACTCTGCTGGACTGGGCCATCTCCCGAGAGGCCAACGAGCTCTATAACGAAGGCTATGCCGTAGTGGCCTATCCCGGTGTTGCACAGCCGATCGAGAACTACCCCGAGGATATCGTCGAGCGAATGATCGATGCTGACTTCCAGTGGGCGGCGGTGAATCGGGAGCGAATTCTCGATGAGTGGCAACGGCGCTATGACGGCAAATCCGAGAGCCGCTGAGGCGTAGTCGGCTCATCTGACCCGCCGTTGCACATCCCGGGGCCATGGCGGCCCCGGGGTGAGGAGTGAACCATGCAATCTTTGACGACTTCCCTGTCGCCTGGCGTTTTCGAAACGCTGGTCGACACCCGAACCCACCTCGAGATCGCAGGGTTGACAAAGCGATTTGGCAACTTTACTGCCCTGCAGTCGATTGAGCTGTCCATTGAGGAGGGAGAGTTCGTCTGCTTTCTCGGCCCCTCCGGCTGCGGCAAGACCACTCTGCTGCGGGCGATTGCCGGCCTGGCCCTGCAGAGCGAGGGGCGCATTGTGCAGCGCGGGCAGGATATCTCCGCGCTGCCGCCCCAGGCCCGAGACTTCGGTATCGTCTTCCAGTCCTATGCGCTCTTTCCCAATCTGACGGTATTCGACAACGTCGCCTACGGGCTGCGCAACCGACGAGAAGACCGTCACAGGGTCCGTGAACGCGTTGAGGAACTGCTGGCCCTGATCGATCTCTCCGGCAGTGAAGGCAAGTACCCCGCGGCGCTATCCGGCGGTCAGCAGCAGCGAGTGGCCGTGGCCCGTGCCCTGGCCACCGAACCCGCCTTGCTGCTTCTCGATGAGCCCCTGTCGGCACTGGATGCTCGGGTCCGGGTTCATCTGCGTGGCCAGATCAAGGCACTGCAGCATCGCCTCGGGGTGACCACCATCATGGTCACCCACGACCAGGAAGAGGCGTTGACCATGGCCGACCGCATCGTGGTGATGAATCAGGGAGTCATCGAGCAGGTGGGTACACCGGCCGAGATCTATCATCATCCGGCCAGTGCCTTTGTGGCCGAGTTCATTGGCCACATGAATTTCCTCGATGTCAAAGCCGACGACGAGGCGGCAGTCCGCCTAGGCCGCCGACGCCTGGAGAACATCCCCCATACCTGTGCGGCAGGTGAGTCGGCGAGAATCTCGATCCGCCCCGAGTCAGTCGAACTGTCCCACAACACCTCAGGAATGAGCGCAAGGGTCGAGGATGTCGAGTTCCTGGGCCCCTTCCTGCGAGTCAGCCTGACCCTCCAGGATGACGGACAGGGCTTGATGGCGGACGTGCCTGTGCGCGATGCCCAATCGCTGGCGTTGGTGGCCGGTCAGCGGGTCGGCGTGCATCTGCCTTGTGACGCCTTGCGGGTCTATCCGTGCCTGGGGGCCAGTAGATGATATCCAGTGTCGTGGCCGCCGTTACGGGGGGCCGCTCGATGGAGAGGCCGTTGCGCCTGCTGATCTTGCTGCTGGCGCTGGCCTTCCTGACGATCGGTCTGCTGTTCCCGCTCGTGACCATGCTGGTCAAGAGCCTGCAGGATCGCAGCGGCGACTTCATCGGGCTGGCCAACTTCGTCCGCTACTTCCAGACACCTGCGCTGGCGGGCTCGATCGTCAATTCCTTGGCAGTGGCGCTTTCCAGCACTGTCATCGTGGTCGGGCTGGCGTTCATGTGTGCCTACGGCATCACCCGTACCTGTATGCCCGGTAAGCGAGTGTTCCGGATGCTGGCCATCCTGCCGATCCTGGCGCCCTCGCTGTTACCGGCGATCAGTCTTGTTTATCTGTTCGGCAACCAGGGCTGGTTTCGCGACGTGCTGATGGGGCAGAGCATTTATGGTCCGATCGGCATCATCATGGGCATGTGCTTCTGGATCTTTCCCCATGCGCTGATGATCCTGACCACGGCGCTTTCCAACAGTGATGCCCGGCTCTACGAGGCGGCCGAGGCACTGGGCACGCCAGCCTGGCGAAGTTTTCTAACCATCACCCTTCCCGGGGTGCGTTATGGACTGATCTCCTGTTCCTTCGTGGTCTTTACCCTGGCGATTACCGACTTCGGCGTGCCCAAGATCATTGGCGGCCAGTTCAGCGTTCTGGCCACCGACATTTACCGCCAGGTGGTGGGCCAGCAGAACTTCCAGATGGGAGCGGTGGTGAGCGTGATTCTTCTACTGCCGGCTATGGTCTCCTTTGGCGTCGATCGGATCATCCATCGCCGCCAGGTGGCACAGCTCTCGGCTCGGGCGGTGCCCTGGCAACCCACGCCGCACCGGCTGCGCGACCGGACCTTCGTGGTTCTGTGCTATTCGGTCGGGGCCATAATCCTCGTGGTCATCGGGACCGCCATCTATGCCTCGTTGGTGCAGTTCTGGCCCTACAACCTTTCGCTGACCCTCAAGCACTATGCCTTCGACGGTCTCGCCGGCGGCGGCTGGCCGGCGTGGCTCAACTCGCTGAAGCTGGCCTTGTCGGTGGCAGTGATCGGCACTCTAGTGGTGTTCATCAATGCCTGGCTGATCGAAAAGACCGATGGTTACGCTCCCTTGCGTCAGGCGCTGCATTTCATGGCCATGCTGCCCATGGCGGTGCCGGGCATGGTGCTGGGGCTTGCCTATATCTTCTTCTTCAATCAGGCCGGTAATCCACTGAACTGGCTCTATGGGACCCTGGCAATCTTGGTTCTCAATACCCTGGTGCACTTCTACACCGTCTGCCATCTCACCTCGGTGACCGCGCTCAAGCAGCTCGATCCAGAGTTCGAGGCGGTCGGCGCCTCGCTTAAGGTACCGTTCTGGACCACCTTCCGCCGGGTGACTCTTCCGGTGTCGCTGCCGGCGATACTCGACATTTCGGTGTATCTGTTCGTCAACGCGATGACCACGGTGTCGGCGGTGGTGTTTCTCTACACATCCGACACGAGGCTGGCCTCGGTGGCAGTGTTGCATCTGGATGAGGCCGGCTACTTCGCTAGCGCTGCGGCGATGGCGGTATTGATTTTCTTCACTTCTCTGGTGGTCAAGCTGCTGCATGCGGCCATCAGCCATCTGTTGCTGACTCGCGCTCAGCGCTGGCGTCAGGTGGGGTAGTGAGATTCCAGTCATCCAACCTGTTGTCAGGGAGAAGACATGCAAAACCTGTACTTACCGGTAGCTTTCGATGAGGCGCTGCCTCCTGCTGGGGCAAGTGCCGCGGAGGTCATCGCGGCATTGGAGCAGCTATATGCTGCCGCCGGTGATGCCTTCTACGGGGAAGAGGTCACACAGCTCGAGCATGCCATTCAGTGCGCGGGTCTGGCGCGTCGAGGAGGGGGCTGCGACGAGCTTGTGGTGGCGGCGCTTCTTCATGACATCGGCCACCTCATCGACTCAGTGGATTGGCGAGACGCCAATCGGCATGACGAGATTGGGGCGGAGCTTGCGAGTAATCACTTCGGCGAGGGGGTCTGTGCCCCCATCAGGCTGCATGCGGTCGCAAAACGCTACCTGTGTCGAGTTGATCCGAGTTACGTAGCCTCTCTCTCCACTGCCTCGCGTCACTCACTGGTCCATCAGGGTGGACGGATGACGGACGACGAGTGTCGCGCCTTTGAAGACCATGAGCATTTTTCCGCGGCGGTTGAGCTACGTCGCTGGGACGATGCTGGCAAGCAAACCGACCTGAGCCATCTGGCCTTCCGTGATTTTCTTCCGGAGCTGCTGAGGGTGTTGCAACCCCTGACCTGATATCGGAGACACCCATTTTTTTGTTTATGTTGCCTGGTATAGACCAATGAAAACGCCCCTATCCGATCCTTTCTTACTGACTCCCGGACCTCTTACCACCAGTGCTACCGTCAAGGCGGCCATGCAGCGCGATTGGGGCTCCTGGGATGATGAGTTCAACGCCATGACCGCGGAGATGTGCCGACGGCTGCTGGGCCATGCCAATGCCACAGGAAGTCATGTCTGCGTGCCTATCCAGGGCAGCGGCACCTTCGCCGTCGAGGCGGCCCTGGGCTCCCTGATCGAACCGGCCCTCACCACGCTGATCCTAGTCAACGGCGCCTATGGCAAGCGGCTGGTCAGCCTGCTCGAGCGCATGAGGCGCCCCTATGAGGTGCTGGACACCGGGGATGCAGCCCCGCCGAGCCCTGCGACAGTCACGGAAAGACTTCAGGCCAATCCATCCCTTGGCTACGTTGCCCTGATTCATTGCGAGACCAGCTCCGGCATCCTCAACCCCTTGGAGGCGATCGCTGAAGCGGTGGCGGCCGAGGGCCGCGAATTGATTGTGGACTCCATGAGCGCCTTTGGCGGTTTACCAGTGGATGCTCAGTGCACACCGTTCCTGGCGCTGATCTCCTCGGCTAACAAGTGCTTCGAGGGAGTGCCTGGATTCGGTTTCGTGATCGTGCGCCGTGAAGCCCTGGCGGCCGCAGAGGGGCGCTCCCACTCCCTCTCCCTGGATCTTCACGATCAGTGGCGCTATCTGCAGCGCACCGGTCAGTGGCGCTACACCCCTCCCACCCATGTGGTAGCGGCTTTTCTTCAGGCACTCGATGAGCATGACGCTGAAGGTGGCGTAACGGCTCGGCTGGCACGTTATATCCGTAACCGGGAGTGCCTAGTGACCGGCATGCGCCGCAGGGGATTTGTCACCTTGCTGGAGGATCGCTGGCTGTCGCCGATCATCACTACCTTCCTCAGCCCCGCCCACTCAGCCTTCGATTTCGACCGCTTCTACGCCGAGCTCAAGGCCAGGGGTTTCATCATCTATCCCGGCAAGCTCACTGAGGTGGAGAGCTTTCGCATCGGCAGCATCGGACACCTCGACGTGGCCGTGATGGAGCGATTGCTGAACGCGGTGGATGAGGCTCTGGTCGCCATGGGCGTGGACGACTGCCGTCCGGCCGCTTGATACCGACTGGAGTTTGATTTCCCAACTGGAGAGAGTCATGACATACCGTACCCCCGAGCGGCTTGAAGCCGCCATTCTCGACTGGGCCGGCACCGTGGTGGACTTCGGTTCCTTCGCGCCCACACAGATCTTCGTTGAGGCATTTGACGAAATGAAGGTAGCGATCAGTCTGTCAGAGGCTCGCGGCCCCATGGGCGTGGGGAAGTGGGATCACATTCGCGCGCTCTGTGATGACCCGGTGATCGCCGCCCGTTTCGAGCTGGCTGCCGGTCATATCCCTACCGATGACGACGTTACAGCGCTGTATGAGCGCTTCATGCCACTTCAAATCGCCAAGATCGGAGAGCACTCGGAACTGATCCCTGGAGCGCTGGAGGCCATCGCCGCCCTGCGCCAGCAGGGCATGAAGATCGGTTCCTGCTCGGGCTATCCCGCCGTGGTGATGGAGCAAGTGGTAGCCCGGGCCCAGGAGCAGGGCTTCAAAGCCGATCATGTGGTGGCCAGCGACCAGGTGCCCAACGGGCGACCCCATCCGGCCCAGGCGCTAGCCAATGTGATTGCCCTAGGGATTACGGATGTCGCCGCCTGCGTCAAGGTGGACGACACCATCCCCGGCATTCTCGAGGGGCGTCGGGCCGGTATGTGGACGGTAGGACTGACCTGTTCCGGTAACGCTCTGGGGCTTAGTTACGCGGAGTTTCGTGATATGCCTTGCGCTACGATGGCAGAAAAGCGTTCGAGTATCGAGAGGCAGTTTGCGTCTTCTCAGCCACACTTTTTGATCGATACCATTGCTGAACTGCCATCGATAATTGATGAGATCAATGCGCGATTGTCGCAAGGGCAACGTCCTTGAAGGGCGAATCTGTGATAGTCCGATATTACGTTTGGGTGACAATTTGGTGTCTGTTTATGCCTTGTATCCTCCAAGGCATTGTTTTAGATGGGCCTGGTTATGAGGGTAGGAAAAAGGTGAGCTCAGAAAGTCGCTTATGTTCACAACAATGAAATCATCTAGACAAGTTGCCTTCATCTCTGGCACGTATTCTGTGTGACATGCAAACACCGCATGGCGCCACACGACGTGGCTGGAGGGAAGGGCAATGCTACATGTGGATAATGTCAGCAAAAGTTATGGAAAATCTCGCGTCATTCATGATCTTAGTTTCGAGATACCAGAAGGACAGATGGTCGGTATTATTGGCCGCTCTGGTGCAGGGAAGTCAACGCTCCTTCGCATGGTGAATCGGCTG
Source organism: Pseudomonadota bacterium (assembly GCA_051751685.1). Lineage (GTDB taxonomy): Bacteria > Pseudomonadota > Gammaproteobacteria > Pseudomonadales > Halomonadaceae > Halomonas. The sequence continues at coordinate 99,429 of JBNJLE010000011.1, forward strand.
ACCGATGTTTCCCAAGGGCGTATCAACTTTGCTGGTGAGCCAGTTAGCCAACTGAAAGGGAAAGCTCTACGCCAATGGCGCGGTCAAACCGCCATGATCTTCCAGCAGTTCAACCTGATTCCTCGACTGGATGTCATCACTAACGTGCTGATGGGGAGAATCGCCCACCATGGCACCTTACCCTCTATGTTCAAGCTGTTCACTCGCGAGGAAAAGGCGCAGGCCATCCAGGCATTGGAACAGCTGGATCTGGCGGACAAGGCACTGCAGCGTGCAGGTAATCTGTCGGGCGGCCAGCAGCAACGCGTCGCGATTGCCCGAGCCATGATGCAGTCCCCTCGCATTATGCTGGCCGATGAGCCAATAGCCTCTCTGGATCCCCGTAGTGCGGCTATGGTGATGGATGCATTAAAAGAGATCAATCAGTCCGTTGGTATCACGGTGATGTGTAACCTTCACTCGCTGGAAACAGCTCGCCAGTATTGTGACCGTGTCATCGGTATGCTTCATGGCGAGATGGTTTTTGATGGTCATCCTTCTCAGCTAGATCACGATACTATCCAGCATATATATGGCGTTGGAAATAACGAAAAGGCAATTAAAGAAACAGTGATGTCTGGAGAAATATGGTCAAAACAACCTCCAGCTGCCTCGGCATTTGCTTGATAAATTAAACCAAACTTCCATCCACTTAACGGTGAGAAAGATCATGTATCGTACCACACTAAAGTGCGTTATTGCGTCGGCTCTCCTTTCCCCCCTCGCAATGACAGTTGCGTATGCCGACTGGCGTGATGACTATCCTGTTGTCACTATCGGTGCTACAACGGTGGAAAACCAGGCTGCCACTATCGATCGATTCCAGCCTCTGGCCGACTACTTTGAAGAGCAGCTTGGCGTCAAGATGAAAATCCAGCAGGCCAACGACTATGCAGCAGTCGTTCAGGCACTGACGGCGGGACATATCCACTTGGCACGTCTGGGTGGATCTTCTTATGCTGCAGGATGGATCGATAGTGAAGGTGAAATCGAACCACTTGTCGTCCCTGCAGAGTTGGATGGTGAACTCGGCTATCATTCAGTGCTTATTGTTCGCTCTGACAGCGACTATGAAAGTCTTGATGATCTCCAGGGTAAGTCTCTCGCCTGGGCGGATCCTAACTCGACTTCCGGCTACTTGGTGCCTATGGTCAGCCTGCGAGAGAGTGGTATTGAGCCGAATGAGTTCTTTGGCAACACCGTTTTCTCCGGTGGTCACGAGCAGAGTGTTATCGGCGTGCTCAACGGGTCTCTTGACTCCGCATTCACCTGGACCTCCAAAGGAGATAATACCGGGCAGCTGCGTATGATGATGGATCGCGGCATGCTGGATCGAGATGATATCCGTGTGATCTGGGAGTCGCCTTTGATTCCCAATCCGCTCTATGCCGTTCCCGGCGATTTGCCGGAAGAAATGAAGCAGGAAATCACCGACTTTTTCTTAAGTCTCCATGAAGAGCGTCCTGATCTGGCTGATGCCGCTGCTTCTGGGCGTACATCAGGTTTTGTTCTGGCAACTCACGAGATGTATCAGCCGGTCCTGTCAGCTGTCCAGGAACTTCGAGATTCACGACGCGAGCGCTGAGAGAATCTTTCGATTGTGGGTAGTCCGGCCGCCTTCAGGCGGCCGGACAGAGGAATCAAATGATGTCGTCGCACCATGATCACGCAGGCTCTAATGCCTGGCAGGCTTTTTGCGCTCTACAGCACCAAGCGCAGATCGAGAAATACCGAGCCTGGATCCTCGGCGGGGTCATGTTTCTCGCTCTGTTTCTGACCTCCGCTTATCTCAGCCAATTCAGTCCTGGACGCATCGTTGAAGGCATGCCGAAAGTCCATGAGTACATCGCCAAGATCCTCCCGGAACTCGGTGTTGCGACATTCCGCGAGGACATGGCGTACTGGTTCTATGCCTTTCCCGACTGGATGGTACTGCTAGGTGAGACGCTGTTGATGGCCTATGTCGCCACACTGCTGGGTACCCTCGGTGCTATTGTTCTTGGCTTTGTCGCAGCGAGAAATGTAGGACCGAGTCGCGGGTTGACGATCATGGCTCGTCGCCTCTTGGAAGTCGCTCGTACAGTCCCTGATCTCGTCTACGCACTGATTTTTGTGTTTGCCTTCGGACTGGGCCCTTTAGCCGGCATTCTTGCGATCGCTATTCACTCCATGGGAGCGTCGGGAAAACTTTTCTCTGAAGCTATCGAAAATATCGACTTGAAACCACTGGATGGGCTCAACGCGGCAGGAGCCAACTGGGTACAGGGTATGCGCTTCGCGGTCTTCCCTCTGGTGGCTGCGTCATTGGTCTCTTACAGCCTGTGGCGCTTCGAAATCAATGTGCGTACCGCCACGGTGATGGGCATTGTCGGTGCCGGCGGTATTGGTCAGGAACTTATTACCGCGATTCGCATGCTCTATTACGAGGATGTCAGCGCGCTGATTCTGCTGATCGTCATCACCGTATCGCTGACGGATATGCTCTGCGAACGTATTCGTCACGGTTTTATCGGCAAGGAGAACCTGTCATGACGTCAGTTCTTCGCGGAAAACTGTCGGTCGCTCAAGCCGAACAACATTACCCCGATATATTTTCTTTTAGCTGGCGTCGTCGATTGAGTCAGGGGTTGGTATTGGGGTTGTCGCTGGCCACATTGATTCATGGCCTGGTGATTTTCGATTTTTCGCCGATGCGAATCTGGGAGGGTCTTGGACAACTTGGCATGCTGGTGCGCTTTATGGTGCCACCGGCTACCGAGCCCACAGTCGTCTGGGAGTTTATGAAGGCGATTTTTGAAACGCTGGCCATGGCTTTTGTTGGCACACTGTTTGCCGCCTTGCTGGCGGTACCTTTTGCATTCCTGTCAGCGCGCAATGTGTTTCGATTCCGTCTCGGGCGCTTTGGTATACGTCGCAGCATGGACTTTCTGCGTGGTGTGGATCAGCTGGTCTGGGCACTGGTATTTGTCCGCGCCGTGGGCTTGGGGCCCTTGGCAGGAGTGATGGCGATCATCATTTCGGATATTGGCACTCTGGCCAAGCTATTTTCGGAGGCGGTGGAGGGATGCGACCGAAAGCCCAGCGAGGGGGTCGCGGCGAGCGGTGGTACTACCTTGCAGTGCACGCGTTTTGGGATCCTGCCCCAAGTCCTGCCGATGTTCATCTCGTCAACGCTTTACATCTTCGAGTCCAACGTTCGTAGCGCCACGATTCTGGGCATCGTCGGTGCTGGTGGCATTGGCTATCAGCTGTCAGAGCGCATTCGCGGCCATCACTGGGAAGAAGTGGCCACCATCCTGATCCTGATTTTGATTACCGTCTATGCGATCGACTGGGTGTCCGGAAAAATTCGGAGTCGTCTGATCGAGGGATCATGACCGTCATCCGCTACTTACTGCCATGGAGGCGTTTTGAACAACATGTCTAGACAAAAAGAGCTGCCCATTTACCGCCAATTGGCTGACACGCTTTCCGATCAGGTGCGCAATGAATTTGCCGCGGGGGATCTGCTGCCCTCTGAGAGCGAGCTTGCCCTACGCTTCGGCGTCAATCGCCATACCGTGCGTCGTGCCTTGGACGAGCTAGTAACAGCAGGGCTAGTGACGCGTCATCAGGGACGCGGCACGCAAGTCGTCGATCGTCGGCTCGATTACCGGCTCAGCGCGGGTAGCAAGGTTACCCATAACTTGGCGGAGTTAGGGATGGCCACGGATACGCGTTGCCTGACTCAGTGCCGAGATACTCCTCCGCCTGCCATCGCCCAGCGCTTCGCTTTGCCGGATCACGGGGTCCTCTTGCGTGTGGACACCCTGCGTTATGTGGAGGGGACACCCTTGGTGTGGATCTGCCACTGGTTCGATCCACAGCGAGTGCCTAGCTGGCTTGAGCGTTACCGGGGCGGCTCCACGCGTGCCTTTCTGGATCAGCACTACGGGTTGCGCCTCAGACGTCGCCAGGCGCGCATCGAGGCGGGAGGAGCGACTGCTGCCGACGCCCGATGGCTTCAGTGTGCACTGAATGCACCGCTGCTGCAGATCATCAGCGACAACATCGACTCGACCGGCGCCATGGTCGAGGTCTCGGTCAGCCGGGCGCGAGCTGACAGTCTTTCCTACCACATCGATTTCAGTGAGTTCTCGGACCACTGCTCATCCGTTCACTCTGACGAGGTGATGTCATGACTGATGCTCGACGCCGCCAGCGCATTCTGGCGCTGAGCCCAGGCGACCGCGTGGAACAAGCCTGGAACCGTCTGGGTATAGCGCCCGCGTACCGATGTGTGAGAGGTCCCGAAACAGGCATGGCCATGGTACGTGGTCGTATGGGGGGGACTGGCAACGTTTTTAACCTGGGCGAGATGACCCTGACCCGAGTCAGTGTGGCGCTTGAGGATGGCACCTTGGGTCATGGCTGGGTCAAGGGTCGGGATTATCGTCATGCCGAGCTGATCGCCCTGACGGATGCCTGCGCCCGGCGCCCCGAGTGGGAGGCGAGCATGGAGGAAGGCTTGATCGCGCCGCTGGAGGCGCTGCTCTTGGAAGAGCACGAAACCCAGGCCAAAGTTGCGGCGGCGACCCGGGTCGATTTTTTCAGCATGGCCCGGGGGGAATGATGATGCAGTGGAGTGCGTTTGATGACCCCGTTCATGATGCACAGCGCCACTTCCGGCGCGTGCTGGCTGCCATGGCAGAGCCGGGTACCCTGCATGTATGTGATGGACCACTGCCGCCGCCGGGGGCGGTAATCGGCTCGGCCATGTGGGCCACGCTGCTCTCCCTCTGTGATCTGGATACGCAGGTCTGGGTGGCGCCTTGTCTGGCAGGCCAAGGCCTTTGTGAGGCTCTGACATTTCACACCGGTGCCCGTTTTACCCCAGTCGCCGACAAGGCTCATTTTGCCGTCGTGACGCCAGATGTACTGATGGACCCCGCACTTATGTTTGGCGAGGGTTGTGAAGCCTACCCGGATCGAAGCACTACCCTGATCGTCGCCCTGGAGCGTCTTGACGATGACGGAAATTGGCAGCTGAGCGGGCCAGGTATCGCCGAGCATCGCCGGCTCGATGTGGGCGAGGCAATCCCGCTGATGGCACGCCTGACGATCAATCCCAGGCGCTTCCCCCTTGGACTGGATGCTGTCCTCACCTGCGGAGAGAGGCTCGCCGCGATTCCTCGAAGCACGCGGATTGTCTCGCTATCGACCAGGGAGGCCGGCGCATGTATGTCGCAGTGAAAGGAGGAGAACAGGCCATCGCCAATGCTCATCGTTGGCTGGCCGACCGCCGGCGCGGGGAGCGTGAGCAGGCTGAGCTCTCGGTGTCTCAGATTCAGGGCCAACTGCGTCTGATGGTGGATCGCGTGATGGCTGAAGCCTCTCTCTATGATCCCGAGCTGGCGGCGCTTGCCTTCAAGCAGGCAAGTGGCGACCTGGTAGAGGCGGTCTTTCTGCTTCGGGCCTATCGCACCACGCTGCCGCGTCTGGCCGAGAGTGTGCCGCTGGACACGGCGTCGATGCGTATCGAGCGTCGCATCAGTGCTGCCTACAAGGACATTCCAGGCGGTCAGGTGCTGGGACCTACCCACGATTACACACATCGCCTGCTGGACTTCATACAACTGGCCGGCGGCGCAGTGCCCGAGCCGGCAAGTACTGATGCGGTGCTGGCGTCATGTCCGCAGATCCTCGAGTTGCTGGATGCCGAAGGCTTGATGGAGCGTGAGGCGGACGATGGCAGCGATCCCTTCGACATTACTCGCGACCCCCCCGATTTTCCGGTAGATCGCGCGACGCGTCTTCAGATGCTGGCACGCGGTGATGAAGGATATCTACTGGCGCTGGGCTACTCGACCCAGCGGGGCTATGGGCGCAACCATCCTTTTGCCGGGGAGATTCGCCAGGGCTATGTGGAAGTAGAGATCATCGTCGATGAGTGCGATGAGCCGGTGTGCATCGGCGAGATGGCGCTGAGCGAGTGCCAGATGATCAACCAATTTGGTGGCACCCGTGAAGCGGCTCCTCAGTTCACCCGCGGCTACGGCTTGGCCTTTGGTGACAACGAGCGCAAGACCATGGCCATGGCGCTGGTGGATCGCGCCCTGCGTGCCGAGGAACTGGGTGAACCCATTATTGGGCCTGCCCAGGAGGCCGAGTTCGTGCTGGCACACGCTGATAGCGTCGAGGCGTCCGGATTCGTGTCACATCTCAAGCTGCCGCACTACGTCGACTTCCAGTCCGAACTGGAGCTGTTAAGGCGCCTGCGACGTGAGCACGCCGCAACACAGCCCACCGACAACAACCTGCAAGCGCAGTCGGAGGCTCAGCAGTCATGAACGGTTACAACTTTGCCTACCTGGACGAGCAAACAAAGCGAATGATCCGACGCGGGCTACTCAAGGCCGTGGCGATCCCTGGTTACCAAGTGCCGTTCGGGGGGCGTGAGATGCCAATGCCTTATGGCTGGGGCACCGGCGGGATGCAGCTGACGGCGAGCATTCTGGGACAGGACGACGTGCTCAAGGTGATCGACCAGGGAGCGGACGACACTACCAACGCGGTCAGTATTCGGGCCTTCTTCGAGCGCGTCGCTGATGTCGCCACGACTACAAGCACGGCTGACGCCAGCGTTATTCAGACCCGACACCGAATACCCGAGACGCCATTAGCCCCGGGCCAGATTGTGGTCTTTCAGGTACCGATACCCGAGCCTCTGCGCTTCATCGAGCCAAGCGAAACAGAGACTCGGCTCATGCATGCCCTGGAAGAATACGGGGTCATGCACGTCAAGCTCTATGAGGACATCGCGCGGCACGGGCATATCGCCACGACCTATGCCTATCCGGTCAAGGTCGATGGACGCTATGTGACCGACCCATCGCCGATCCCCAAGTTCGATAACCCCAAGCTGCATATGTCCGGTGCCCTGATGCTGTTCGGCGCAGGGCGTGAGAAACGGCTCTATGCCATTCCCCCGTATACCCGCGTTGAGAGCCTGGACTTCGACGATCATCCCTTCGAGGTGCAGCGCTGGGAGATGCCCTGTGCCCTGTGTGGATCCCAGGAGAGTTTCTTGGATGAGGTGATCACCGACGATGCCGGTGGGCGCATGTTCGTCTGCTCGGATACCGACTATTGCCGTCAGCGCTACGAGGAGGTGGCATGAAGCGTCCCCAACTGGAACGTCCAGCGCTGTTGGAGGCGAGGGGGGTGTCTCGCCTGTATGGCCCGGGCAAAGGGTGCCAGGAGATCGACATGGCCCTGCACCGAGGCGAAGTGCTCGGCATCGTCGGTGAGTCGGGCTCAGGCAAGTCGACCCTACTGAGACTGTTGTCCGGCCTGGAGCGCCCCGATGGGGGCCAGGTGGTGTATCACGCCCACGATGGAGCGCTGGATCTCTACGCCATCGGCGAGGCCAGGCGTCGTGCGCTGCTGCGCATGGAGTGGGGGCTGGTGCATCAGAATCCTCGCGACGGCCTTCGTCTAGGCGTTTCCGCCGGTGCCAACATCGGTGAGCGGCTGATGGCTTTGGGCGAGCGCCACTATGGCCAGCTGCGAGCCGCGGGTCAGGACTGGATGGGCAGAGTGGAGCTGGACCCCGAGCGCATTGACGATGCGCCCAGTGCCTTCTCCGGAGGCATGCAACAACGTCTACAGATTGCCCGCACGCTGGTGACGCGGCCACAGCTGGTGTTCATGGATGAGCCTACTGGCGGCCTGGATGTCTCGGTTCAGGCGCGACTTCTGGACATGCTGCGCACTTTGGTTCGCGAACTTGGACTGTCTGTCATTCTCGTCACCCACGACTTGGCTGTCGCACGACTACTGGCGCATCGGCTGGTGGTCATGCGCCGTGGACTGATAGTGGAGGCCGGTCTGACGGACCAGATTCTCGATGATCCCCAGCATGCTTATAGCCAGTTGCTGGTGTCGTCAGTGCTGACGCCGTGAGGAGAGGGAACATGAGTGCAATGACGAGACCACTGTTAGGTATCCAGGGACTGGGAAAGACCTTCGTGCTGCATGGCCAGGGTGGTTTATCACTCGATGTGATGCAGGATCTGTCACTGACGCTGAGCCCGGGTGAGTGTCAGGTACTGGTGGGTCGCAGCGGCATCGGCAAGAGTACGCTGCTCAAGATGCTCTATGGCAGTTACCGAATTACCCGAGGGTACGTGTGCCTGCATTTTGAGGATGGCGATCTGGACCTGGCCGAGATTCCTGCTTATGCCTGGCATGCGCTGCGCCGCGATGTCATCGGCTATGTCAGCCAGTTCCTGCGGTGCGTGCCACGGGTGCCCGCTGTGGAGGTGGTCATGGAGCCGTTGTTGATGCGTGGCGTCGATCCGGAACAGGCGCGCTGCAAGGCCGAGGGACTGCTGGAACGCCTCAACCTCCCGCAGCGCTTGTGGGAGCTGCCGCCAGGCACCTTCTCGGGGGGCGAGCAACAGCGTGTGAACATTGCCCGCGGTTTCATCGGCGAGCACCCGCTGCTTCTCCTCGACGAGCCTACGGCGTCACTCGATGCCACCAACCGTGAAGTCGTCGTGGAACTGATCCAAGCCGCCAAATCCTGCGGAGTCGCGATGTTGGGAATCTTCCACGACGAGGATGTCAGGGAGAGGGTGGCTGACCGTTTATTACCGCTCGATGACTACATGCCGAGACCCGACATGAACCACCGCGAGATGCACCGCGGGGAGGCAAGTCAATGACAATGCAAGCCGAACAGGTATTGAATCGTGTCCGCCTGGTACTGGATAACGAGGTGGTGGAGGGCAGTCTGGTGATTCGTGAAGGACATATTGCGGGCATGGACACTTGCTCCAGTCAGCTTCCCGGCGCTGTTGACTGTGAAAGGGATTACCTGCTTCCGGGCATGATTGAGCTGCACACCGACAATATGGAGAAGTACTTCCAACCGCGTCCCAAGGTGGCCTGGCCCTCGCGTCAGGCGGCTCTTGCACACGATGCTCAGATGGCGGCAAGTGGCATCACCACCGTGTTCGATTCGCTTTCAATTGGCACAGTGGAGATGAACAGCATGCGGACACAGGCGCTGGAAAGGATGCATGACGCCCTGCTGGACATGCAACAGCATGGGCTGGCCCGGGTCGACCATCGGCTGCACCTGCGCTGCGAAGTGAGCCATCCCGACACGCTTGCGACATTCGAGAAGATGGCAGAGTCGCCGCTGCTGGGTCTGGTGTCGCTGATGGATCATGCGCCGGGGCAGCGGCAGTTTGTCAGCCTCGAGATGTACCGAACCTACTACCAGGGAAAGTTTGGCTTTTCCGACCCTGAAATGGCGACCTTCATCGAGCAGCAGAAAGAGAACAGCAACCGCTACAGCAGTGAGCAACGACGGGCCATCGCTGCCAGATGTCAGTCTCGTGGTTTGGCCCTGGCCAGCCATGATGACGCCAGCCTGGAGCATGTTGTCGAGAGCCGAGAATATGGCACTCGAGTTGCCGAGTTCCCCACCACCCTGGAAGCTGCCGAGGCCTCCCATCGTTCCGGTATGGCGGTATTGATGGGGGCACCCAATGTCGTCAGAGGGGGGTCTCACTCTGGCAATATCGCTGCAGTGGAACTGGTCCGGCGAGGTGTACTGGATGTGTTGTCGTCCGACTATTATCCGGCTTCGATGCTGGATGCGGTTTTCCGTATTTCACACATGGATGATGGCTACAGCTTGCCCCAGGCGGTAGCGACAGCCACTCGTCATCCCGCCCAGGCCGTCGGGCTGACAGATCGTGGTCGCCTGGTACCGGGGCTTCGTGCGGACCTTCTCAGGGTGAGGCTGCTGGATGGCCATCCCTTGGTGCAGCGTGCCTGGTGTGCCGGCAGGCAGGTGCACTGATGGCCCGACTCGTTTACTTGATGGGGGCCAGCGGTGTGGGCAAGGACACGTTGCTCGGAGAGGCTCGCCGTCGACATCCCGGATGGCTGGTGGCGCATCGCTACGTCACCCGTGAGAGTGGTCTCAGCGAGAACAGTGTTGCCTTGACCCACGATGAATTTGCTTTCCGACAGAGCACGGGGCTTTTTTGTCTCAGTTGGGAAGCCCATGGCCTTAGCTACGGGTTGGGCATAGAGCTGGAGGCCTGGTTGTGTCGTGATGCGACCGTACTGGTCAATGGCAGCCGACGGGCATTGCCCGATGCGCAGTGTCGCTTTGGCGACTGGCTGCTGCCTGTCTTGGTGACCGCGCCGGAAGGCCTGTTGCGTCAGCGACTGATGAACCGTGGAAGGGAAACCCAAGAAGTGATCGAAGACCGTCTGCTGCGCCATCGGCAGTTGGCTGCCTCCCTTCCTGATGTGGCGCATATCGACAACGCTGGCACCCCTCAAGCGAGCCTCGATGAACTGTCCCGGCTGGTTGAGGTGAGGTGTTCCACATGAAATTTCGCTTCGTGGGAACGGGCGATAGTGCGCAGACGCCATGCTTTGGCTGCGACTGTCAGGCCTGTGCGCGGGCGAGGGTCATAACGAGCCTCCGGCACGGTCCATGCAGTGCGGAGTTCTGGGTAAATGATAACCGCTATCTGCTGGATGCCGGTCGTATGGATCTCGTGGAAAGCTGCGAGCGGGAGCGTCCTGCGGCAATCTTCCTGACCCACTACCATGCCGATCATGTTCAGGGGTTGTTGCACCTTCGCTGGGGGCTGGGTGAGCGCATTCCGGTTTTCGGTCCGAAGGACTCACACGGCTGCGCAGATCTCTATCGCAACCCTGGTATTCTCGACTTCCGCGCGGGGCTCAAGCCTTTCCAGCCCATGCATCTGGACGGAATGACGGTCACCCCCGTACCCCTCCTGCATAGCAAGCCGACGCTCGGCTACTGTCTGGATGACGGTGGGGTGAGGCTGGCGTATCTGACCGACACGCTGGGCTTGCCGCAGGAAACGGAACGTTTCCTCAGGGAGTGGGTGCCTGATGTCGTCGTGATGGATGCCACTTATCCTGCCTCTCACCTGGCGCCAAGAAATCACAACAGCTTGCCGATGGCCATACAGATCATTGAAAGGTTGGGCTGCCCCAGGGCCTTCCTGACCCATATGAGCCATGAGCTTGTGGCCGACTTGCTGTGCGATCCTGGTCAACTGCCGCCTCATGTGCAGCTTGCCAGGGATGATGAAGAGATCTGGCTGAGCATGAGTCTGGGGACGTCCAAGTCGGTTTGTTTCGAATCGCGCATCGCTCAGGATGGTCCACGGTGCTGACAGCCCGCCCAAGCCACCAGGTACGGCTGACGATGCTGCTGGGCATCACGCAGACGCTGGCCTGGGCATCGAGTTATTACTTGCCGGCTATTCTGGCCACGCCGATGGCCAATGAACTCGGTATAGCGCGTCACTGGGTGTTTGCGGCCTTCTCGTTATCGCTGTTGATAACTGCCGTCTGTGGTCCCTGGGTGGGACAGCGCATCGACCGTTTCGGGGGGCGGACGATGCTCAGCCTCTCGAGTCTAGTGCTGGCAGCAGGGCTGGGGTTGCTGGCGATTGCCCAAGGCCCACTCGGCCTCGTGCTCAGCTGGGGCATCGTCGGTGTCGGGATGGCGATGGGTCTCTACGACGCTGCTTTCGCTACCCTGACCCGAGCTTTTGGTCGAGATGCGCGGCGTGCTATTACCGGCGTCACGCTGATGGCGGGTTTCGCCAGTACTCTCGGTTGGCCGCTGACTGCCTGGTTGAACAGTGCGCTGGGCTGGCGCGAGGCCTGCCTATTTTGGGCCGTCATTCATTTACTGGTCAGTCTGCCGCTGCATCGATTCTTGCCAAGAGAAAAAGAGGACAAAGCGGTTTCCACTGACTCTCCCATGGATGCCCAAGGGGACGAGACGGATGGAAGCAGGCGCTGGACGATGGCGGGTCTGGCCTATGTGTTCGCGGCCGGCTGGTTTGTTTCCACCGCGATGGCGGCCCACCTGCCGGGGCTACTTCAGGAAACGGGGGTATCCTTGGCTACGGCAGTGGCCGCTGGGGCGCTGGTGGGGCCCGCCCAGGTGGCGGCACGGTTTGCGGAATTCACGCTGATGCGGCATGCGCACCCTCTAGTCGCGGCCAGAGTGGCAACCTGCCTGCATCCACTGGGAGCGGCGCTGATGGTAGCGTTCGGCATGCCAGCGGCTGGCTTCGCCATGTTGCATGGTGCCGGCAATGGCCTTCTGACCATTGCGGCAGGCACCTTGCCACTGAGCCTCTTTGGTGCCCGGGGCTATGGGTTGCGCCAGGGCTGGATCATTGCTCCGGCGAGAGTGGCACAGGCCTTTTCTCCTTGGCTGTTTGGCGTGATGTTGACGGCATGGGGAGCGGGGGCGCTGTGGCTGACATCCAGCCTGCTGTTGATCGCGCTGGTGGTGCTGCTGCTGATTCGAGCCCGCCCGACGTCATGATGACCTGCCTGATCGCCACTAGAGTGGTGGTTGACCTGTGTCGGTGTGGATCTCATGGTGTCTGCGTCGCTTCACGGGACCGTCTGCTGGGCGAGATAGGGTCATGCCAGAGTCACCAGGCCGCCTTCTCCCTGCAAACGGTCTTCACTACCGTCGACGCTCGGCACCGGCAGCGCTGTCACTATGTTGTCATTTGATAAGCGTAACGTCGGCTGCCCACGCTCACTGGATACTCTCTCATGTCGAAGCGCCCTGTGGTATCTGCGCTTGCTGTTCTTGCAGTAGCGGGTTTTTCCCTTGCTACCCAGGTAGCAGCGAGCGACAGGCTAACTCTCTATACGAGCCAGCCCAATAGTGATGCTCAACAGACAGTCGATGCTTTTCAAGCAGCCTATCCTGATATCGAAGTGGAGTGGGTGCGTGACGGTACGACACGCTTAATGACGCGGCTTCGATCAGAGCTTTCAGCCGGGGTGAGCAACCCCGATGTATTGCTGATTGCCGACAGTATGACTATGGAGTCGCTCAAGCAGCAGGGCCACCTGCAGCCTTATTTAAGCGATGAACGCGAGGCTTATGACGCGGCCCTGTATGATCCGGAAGGCTACTATTATGGCACCAAACTGATCACTACCGGTATCGTATATAACATTGGTGCGGAGCATCAGCCGCAACGTTGGCAGGATCTGCTGGGGCCTGATTATGAAGGTATGGTAACCATGCCCAGCCCGCTATATTCCGGAGCTGCGCTGATCCATATGGCGGCGATTTCTGCCAATCCTGACCTTGGTATGGCCTATTACGAAGCCCTCAAGGCCAACCGTACCGAGGCTCAGGGGGGTAATGGCGGTGTATTTAACGCCGTGGCAGCAGGCACCAAGCCTTACGGTATCGTGGTAGATTTTTTGCCGATTCGTGAAGCCGCCAAAGGCTCACCAGTGGCGTTTGTATTTCCTGAAGAGGGGGTGAGTGCGGTCACCGAACCTGTCGCTATCATGCAGGGCGCAGAGAATGTGGAGGCGGCGCAGAAGTTTGTTGATTTTGTGCTCTCCCGGCAGGGCCAGGAACTGGTGAGCCAGCAGGGGTATCTGCCTGCCCACAACGATATTGCCCCGCCAGAAGGCTTCCCCGAGCGCGAGAGCATTGCTCTGATGCCCCTAGATACTGAGCAGGCGCTGGCGCAGGAAGCCGAGCTCAAGCAACGATTCAGCGCTATATTCGGCGGGTAAGCATGACGCCTTCTCTGACCGATAGCAGCCAGCACCGCTGGCTGCTATCCAGCCTGCTGATCGCCATTGTGTTGCTGAGCCTGGCCCCCAGTGTGCGACTTTTGATAGAAGCATTGAGCGATCTTCGTCAGGGTCGCCAATCACCGCTTTGGCAGGTGCTCAACAGTGCGAGCACCTGGCGAGCGCTCTGGCAGAGCCTGTATACCTCGGGGCTCGGCATGCTGATTGCCCTGGTGCTCGGCAGTTTGTTCGCTTTTTCCATCACCCTCACCAATGTGCGGGGCAAGACGTGGCTGGTGTTCTGTTTCATGCTGCCGATGATGATTCCGCCCCAGGTCACTGCCTTGAGCTGGCTGCAGCTATTTGGCCCGGCTAGCCCATTATTGAAAAGCATTGGCATGGCGCCACCACTGGGGAGCCCGCAGCCGCTCTACTCCGCACAAGGCATCGCCTTACTGCTAGGTATTCAGAGCGCACCGCTGGTGTTTCTGGCTCTGCGTACCAGCTTGCTTTCCTTGCCTCGTGAGCTTGTCGAGGCCGCTCGAATCAGCGGTGCCCGGCAAACCCAGGTATGGGGACATATTATTCTCCCCGTGACCCGCGGCGGCCTGATCGCCGGAGGCGCGATGGCGTTTATCTCCAGCCTGGGCAACTTTGGTATCCCGGCCATGCTGGGTATTCCCGCGGGCTATTTTGTGCTCCCCACGTTGATCTATCAGCGTATGGCAAACTTCGGTACGGGCGTATTGGCAGAGATGGCTGCCCTGTCGCTACTGATTGGGTTACTGGCCCTTGCCGGGGTGGCGCTGCAGCAGCATCTTATGCGCCGCAGCCGCTTTGGGCTGGGTGGCCATAGCGGGCGTTCCCATGATTTTACCCTGGGCCGTTGGCGCACGCTGGTGACTGCCACGTTGGTTGGCATCTTGCTGATTATCTTGGTCGCACCCCTGCTGGCGCTGGTCATCAGTTCGCTGGTACCCGCCATGGGCGTGCCATTAAACGTTGAGACCGCCACCCTGAACGCTTATGCCGAAGTGATGGGTCGCCAAGGCGCAACGTGGCGGGCGGCGCACAACAGCCTGTGGTTGGCGGGAAGCGCGGCGGTGGTACTGATGCTGTTGAGCCTGCCGCTGGCATATCGGTTACAGCGTCTATCGGATCGCTGGCGCGGCGTGGTACTCAGCGCCATTGAAATTCCCTATGCGCTCCCCGGCGTGGTGCTGGCGATCGCTTGCATTCTTCTGTTTGTACGACCGCTGCCGATTATCAATGTGGCACTCTACGGCACCCTGGGGCTGATATTTATCGCCTATCTGGCGCGCTTTCTGGTGGTCTGTGTCAAACCCGTTGCCGCCAGTCTGGCGCAGTTGGATGCTTCCCTTGAAGAGGCGGCACAGCTGGCAGGTGCAGGCCCACTGCGACGACTCGGTGACATCCTTTTGCCGTTGGTAGCACCCGCATTATTCGCAGGTGGGCTGCTGGTGTTCTTGCTGGCAGTCAATGAACTCACCGTGTCAGCACTGTTGTGGAGTGCCGGTAACGAAACCCTCGGCGTGCTGATTTTCAACCTCGACGAAGGTGGCGAAAGCGTGTTGGCCTCCGCCGTTTCAGTGCTGGTGGTGATCATGGTCGCTTCGTTAATGCTGTCCCTCAGCCTGTTGGCATCGCGGCTACCCAAGGGAGTCATCCCATGGCAGGGGTAATATGACAGGGCTAACGATTGATCGCGTTACCAAACGCTTTGGCGAACACGCTGCCGTGGATGCGCTGTCACTGTCAATCAATCCGGGTGAGTTTGTTGCCCTCCTCGGCCCTAGCGGCTGCGGAAAAACCACCATGCTGCGCATGTTGGCAGGCTTTGCATCGGTCAACGAGGGCAGTATTCAGTTGGGTAGCCGAACCCTGGCAAGCGCCGATACCCATGTGCCCCCCGAGCATCGCAATATGGCGATGGTGTTTCAATCCTATGCGCTGTGGCCGCATATGAGCGTCGCCGACAATGTGGGTTATCCGGTCAAACTGAGGGGGCTGCGGGGGACGGCGTATCGGCAAAAGGTGCAGCAGGCGCTGGCGCTCGTGGAACTTGACGCTTACGCCGAGCGCATGCCCCAGGCGCTTAGCGGCGGGCAGCGTCAACGCGTGGCCTTGGCGCGCTGCCTGGTCAGTGATCCCTCGGTTGTGCTGCTGGATGAACCGCTGGCCAACCTTGACCGCCACTTGCGCGCCACCATGGAGCACAGTTTCCGCGATTTTCACCGTCGCACCCAAGCGACCTTGGTGTATGTCACCCATGACCAGAGCGAAGCCATGGCTCTGGCAAGCCGAATCGCGGTGATGCGTGAGGGCCGGCTGGAGCAGTGGGCCACGCCGGAAACGCTTTACCGCCAGCCGCGAACTGCCTGGGTGGCCAGCTTTATCGGTCAGGGCAGTCAGCTTAAGGTAGGTGTGGGTAGGCCGGGCCAGCGTTTGGAAGAGGCGGCGCTGATGCGCGGCCTCGCGGCCATTGCCACCGAGCGTACCCAGGCGGTACTGGTGCGCCCGGAGCACGTTACGCTACTGCCCGACACGTCTGCACTCAACGACCTGCGAGCGCAAGTGGAAGGCGTGATCTTCCGCGGCGAGCGTTATGAGATGCGCCTGCGCCTTGCCAGTGGAGAAACGCTGCTGGCCTATCATCACGCGGCGCTTGTCGAAGGGCAGCAAGTCGGGCTGATCCTTCATGAAGGGTGGTGTCTGGAACCCGAGACATGAGCCTGCGTGTCGAGACGCGAAGCGGGCTGGACGTTGACGCGGTGCTGACATGCGAAAGGATGCCGCTCGGGAGCGACCTTAGATTACCCGCTTGCGAATCCAGGCGCTGACCTGCTCGACGCCGATCACCACCACCAGGATGGCCAGGATCACGGTGAGAGCCTGGTCGTAGCGGAACAGACTCATGGCAGCGGAAAGCTCCACGCCGATGCCGCCGGCGCCCACCAGGCCCAGTACCACGGCGCTGCGAACCGCCTTTTCCACCGAGAACAGGCTGGTGGCCACGAAGGAGGGCGTGCATTCGGGGATGATGGCCCCGCACACCACGCCGCTGCGCGAGGCGCCGGTGGCCGCCAGGGCCTGACCCGGACCGGGATCCACCTCCTCGATGCGCTCCGAGAAGAAGCGGGCGCAGAAGCCGATGGTATCCATCACGATGGCCAGGATGCCGGCCAGCGGCCCTAGCCCCACGGCGACCACGAAGATCAGCGCCCACACCAGGTCCGGTACGGTGCGCAGGGTGGCCACTACGTTGCGGGCGATGACCCGGATCACCGGGTGTGGGCTGGTGTTGCGGGCATATAGCAGGGCCATGGGTAGACTCAGGATGACCCCGAATACTACCCCGACGATGGCCATCTGGAAGGTCTCCAGCATGGCCATGGCGATAACATCCCAGCGGCCGATATCCGGTGGCATCGCCTCGCCGAAGAAGGTACCCAGGTTCATCACCCCGCGCAGCAGGCGATCCGAATGGATGTCGGCACTGGAGAAACCGCTGATAAAGAAGGCGGCAAACGCCAGCAGCAGGATAAAGGCGATGGGGGAGGGGCGTTCAAGCCTGGGCGGGGCGCTGTGTCGAGACGACGCATTGCTCATCCGGTTCGGCCTCCTGGGTCGGTTCGGTCTGGTAGAGGTCAGTCAGCTCCTGGTCGCTGATCTGATGGACGGGCCGGTCGAAGGCCAGACGTCCGGCGTGCAGGCCGATCAGCCGTTCGCCGAATTCGCGAGCTAGTTCGACCTGGTGCAGCACGCAGAGTACGGTCAAGCCGCGCTCGCGGACTACCGCCCACAGCAGTTCCATCACCTCGCGTCCCGCGCGGGGATCAAGGCTGGCCACCGGTTCGTCGGCCAGCACGATCTCGGCGTCCTGCATCAGCATGCGGGCGATGGCCACGCGCTGCTGCTGGCCGCCGGAGAGGGTGTCGGTCCGGCGCGCCGCCAGGTGGGCGAGGCCGACCCGCTCCAGGGCCTCCATGGCCTGCTGTCGCGACTGCCGGCTGGCGGTCAGCGCATGGCTGGCCAGGATGCCGCGAAGACCCATCAGGCCGAACAATACGTTCTGCAGCACCGAGAGGTTGCCGACCATGTTGAATTTCTGGAAGACGCAACCGATGCGCTGACGCAGCGGTCTGAGCTCGCGACGCGATGCCGAAGAAAGGTCGACGCCTGCCAGGCTGAGGCGCCCCGAGGTGGGGCGCTCCAGGCCGGTCAGGCACTTCATCAGCGTCGACTTGCCGCAGCCGTTATGGCCGAGTATCACCACGCCTTCCCCGGGGCTGACCTTGAACGAGAGACCGTCGAGGGCGCGAGTCCCGTCCGGGTAGACCTTGGATATATTGTCGATGCTTATTTGCATGGAGGCCCCATCAGTCGCTCAGGCCAAGCAGGGCGTAGGATTCACGCACCATGTCGTATTCGCTGTCCTGGACCAGCACCATCTTGGCACCCAGGTACTTGTCGCGCTCACCCGGGGCGAGGATGGCCTGCAGCAAGCCATCGGGGTCATTCATGAACGCCTCCTGCATCTCGGTGATGCATTCGGCGGAGATGTGCGGGCCGGCGACCATGGGGTCGCCCGGCATATCCTGACCTCGCGCAATGATGCGATAGTTCTCTTCGCCGTGCTGGGCAACAAAGGGAGCGAAGTCGCGGATGCCGGTGCCCACGGCGTCTACTTCGCCGGCGGCAAGGGCCTGCATGCGTGCGCCGTCCAGCAGCGAGATCCGCAGGTCGCGGTCGATGTCGAGACCGGCCTGATGCAGCATGTAGCTGGGCATGATGTGGCCGGTGGTGGAGCCATGGTCCTTCATGGCCACGTGCTTGCCCTCGAGGTCTTCGAGGCTCTCGATGCCGCTATCCGTGGGGGCGATGAACACCGAGTAGTACGCGTCGCGCACGATGGCGGTGATCGCCTTGGTCCCTTCGACGCGCTCCGCCATCAGCACGTACTCGGAGGGGCCAGCCAGCACGATATCGACCTGTTCGAAGCGCAGTGCGTTGATGGCTGTGGTGCGATTACCCACCGGGAAGAACTCAACCGTCACTCCGAGACGCGACTCCACCTCGTCGACGAAGCCCTGGTAGGCACGCTGCAGTTCTTCGCTGCCCTCGATCCCGGTATCGGCAAAGCGCAGAGTTGACGGGCAGGACTCGGCTGCCTGGATCTGAGCGGTTGCGGTCAGCGCGATGGCAGCGGCCAGTGGGAGCAGGGACTTTTTCATAATTCTTACCTCAGCAGGGCCATGGGGATGCAGGAGTGGGGATAGGCGCTATTACCCTGGCAAGGCTTGATGACAGCGCCATGACGTCCCAATGACGCGGCAATGAACCGAACGTTGCCGTCCCCTTCTGGCCGTGCCTGGGCTGCAGGTGGTAATTTCAGGGGCTGCGTAAAACCACATGACGCCTGGGTGTGATGGGTCTGATGAGAGGCAAGCGAGCAACCGGCGCCCTGGTGGCGAAAAAGAGTGATAGAGCAGTGACGACAGGCTGGCGATAAGGTAGGAGAGATCGTGGTGAGAAGGTGGGAAGGTGAGAAATAGCGGCGAGAGGTGGTGAATGGTGAAGCAGCGCGCACCGCACCTGGTGGTGTTCACCGGGGCGGGCATCAGTGCCGAAAGTGGTATCCAGACCTTTCGGGCCGCAGATGGCCTGTGGGCCAATCACCCGGTGGACGAAGTGGCCACGCCCCGCGCCTGGCGGCGGGATCCTGCCAAGGTGCTGGCGTTCTACAACCAGCGCCGCGACCAGGTGCGCCGTGCCCGCCCCAATGCCGCCCACAAGGCCCTGGCCACAATGGAGAAGCAGGGCTTTCGGGTGAGCATCATCACCCAGAACATCGATGACCTCCACGAGCGAGCCGGCTCTCGCCAAGTGCTGCACCTGCACGGTGAGATCCTCAAGGCGCGCTCCACGGTGGACCGCCGCATGCAGTACCCGTTGCCGCGTGGCGGCATCGAACTGGGCGATATTTGCGACAAGGGCAGCCAGCTCCGGCCCGACGTGGTCTGGTTCGGCGAGGAGGTGCCCCACTTCCTGGATGCCTGCGAGCTGGTCAGCGAGGCGGACCTGCTGCTGGTGGTGGGGACGTCGCTTGCCGTGATGCCGGCGGCGTCGCTGTTGCAGTACGCGCCACTGGATGCCCCTTGCGTGCTGGTTGACCCGGAGGCGGAGCTGCTGGCGCCGCCGGGCGTGACCCGGCTCAGCCAGCCCGCCGGCAAGGGGGTGCCGGCGCTGGTGCGCCACTGGAGTCGTGAGGGGCGGCTCTGGCTTCCGGAGACAGTGGTCGCCTCCTGAACGGTGTCGGCGAAGGTGTTAGAATCTGGCGCCTTCTCCGACGCGGTTGCCGCCATGCAGTACGATACGCCCGACCCCTGTGCCGATCGTCACGCCGATGAGGCGCATCTGTGTCGCTCCGGGCGCGAGCCTGCTCAAGCCCCCGAAGCCGGTCTTTCTCATGACCCCGCTACCGGTCATCCGCGTCCGCCGCGGCGCGTGTTCAAATCCCGCGGTAGCTTTGTCGAGCGCTGCCCAGGCTGCCACCTGCCAGAGCTGAACTGCCTCTGCCCCTATGCAGTGACGGCGGAAAGCGAGGTCCGGGTGTGGCTGCTTACCCACTCCATGGAGCACCACAAGCCTACCAATACCGGGCGGCTGATCCGCGATGTGCTGCCGGACACCGAGGTCTTCACCTGGTATCGCACCGCGCCGGACGAGCGGCTGCTGGCACTGCTGGAAGATAAACGCTACGCCCCCTTCGTGATATTTCCCGACGATCAACCCGACTATGCCGACCGGGTGGTAGGCATCGATGCCGTGGCCGAGGCGAAGCGGCAGAGACGGATGCCGGTGCTGATCCTGCTGGACGGCACCTGGCGCCAGGCTCGGCGCATCTTTCGCAAGAGCCCCTACCTCGACCGGCTGCCGGTCCTGCCGCTGCGCACCGAGAGGCTGACCCGCTATCGCCTGCGCAAACCCGCCTCCGCCGAGCACCTTTGCACCGCTGAGGTGGCCGCTGAACTGCTGCGTCAGGGGGGGGATGTGAACGCCGCACAGGCACTGGACGACTATTTCGACGCCTTCAACGACAGCTACGCCGCCAGCCGGCGCTTCGAGAAGATCGAAGCACCAACGGCGGCGATGCAGCGACTGCTGGACAGAACCGTTTGTTAACGGTTTGTTGTGTATGAACTGGCGCGATCATCCTGTCGCGCACCGAGCAGAAAGGGTCTTAGTTCTGGTGCTTGCTCAGGATCCAGTCGACCAGCTGCTCGGCTTCTTCCTCACTTACCTCGGCACGCTCATGGGATTCGGGCATTACCGCCGACCCCCAGTGTTTTTCGCCCCCCGTCATCACGACCTCAATCAGGTATCCTCGCATCTCTCCCCCCGAGTATTTGGCAGCGATACTTGTGAAGCCGGGCGCCCTCGGTGTGTCATCTTCCCGAGCGTGGCAGCTCAGGCACTGCTTCTCCTCTGCCAACTGCAGCGTCTCCTCGGATTCTGCAGAAGCAGAAGAGGATCCCAAGAAAAGAAAGAACAGCGCCATGGATGTAATGACTGTTTTCATCTCTTCATTCCCCGTGTTATCCGGATGCATTCTCCCGGATGCTCGCTGTGGATGGTGATCTGAACTGCGGCAACGACACTCCTGACAGGGGCGCCATAGCCGTCCTATTGACATTAGGTTAGCCACCATGCTAGGGCAAGGCGCGGATTTTGCCTTCTCACATGCCGATGCTTGCCGCTGCCCATGTCGAGATGGTTCTGGCCCGGTGGCCGTCGCCTGATCAGGGAGGTCAGCTGCCGAACAGCGCGCCGGCAATGCGAAAGCCGGCGATCCAGGTGCCGGCGGCAGAGCCCAGGGTGGCCAGCATAAACACCAGCAGGGTGCGCGAAACCCGATTGCGCCACCAGCCCGCAAGCGAAGTGACGTCGTGGCGCAGCGTGGAGAAGTCGCGCACCTTGGGTTTGCGTAGATAGAGCTCCACTCCGGCGGCCACGAAGCCGGCGCCAATGGTCGGGTTCAGCGAGGTGAGCGGGGCGGCGAAGAAGGTCGCCATCACCGTCAACGGATGGGCCAGGGCCACCAGGGTGGCGGCGGCCGATAGCACGCCGTTGATCAGGAACCACTCACCGACAAGCTGCCAGCCCAGCTCGGTGTTGCGCGAGAAGCCGATGGCAAAGCCGGTCAGTACCAGTGCGGTGATCAGCCACGGCAGTGTCTTCCAGACCGTTGACGGCGGTGGGGTGATCTCCAGCGCTTGGCGCTCCGGCGTCGGGGCCTCGGGCAGGGGTGACTCGAACTCCTCGGCCATGCCCTTCATGTGGCCGGCCCCGATCACCACCAGCACATGGCGATAGCGTCCCGGAGGGGCATCCTCCGCCAGGCGTAGCACCATGTAGCGGTCGCGTTCGCTGATCAGCGGTATGAAGAGGGTTTCGGATTCGGCGGCGAACTCGCTGAAGGTGGACTCCAGCACATCGCCCTCCTTGAGCCGCTCGATCTCCTCGGCGGAGACGTCCTGGCGTGACAGCACGCTGCCCAGCAGGCCCGAGAACAGCGAGAAGCGCTGCCACCAGGGCACGTTGTGATAGATGCGTTTGAGGGTGACGCCGACATCGCGATCGATCAGCAACAGCGGCAAGTCGGCATCGCGGCTCTCTTCCAGGGCGGCGCGCATCTCGGCGCCGGGCTCGATGCCGGACTGCTCTGCCAAGCGCTGCTGGAAGGCGCCCAGCGCCAGGCTCGCGGCCACCATGCCGGCCTTGCCCTGGCGGAAGACCTCGAACAGGTCCTGATTGTGCATGGCGTCCGGGTTGGCGAGGCTCTGGTGGCGTGAGTCACATAGCTCGATGGCCACGGCGTCAAACTCGCCCGAGCGGATCAGGGCACGCACGTCTTCGGCGCTTTCGGCGGAAACATGGGCCGTGCCCAGCAGGGTGTAGCGGGTCTCGCCCACCTGGATGACGCGGCGCGGGCCGGTGACGCCGGCCTTCGAGTCGGTGGGTATCGCGGTGTCCTGGGAGTCGGTCATGGACGCTCGGTATGAAGGAGTGAGAAGGGGGATTATCCACGATGGAACCGAGCGGGCCAAATCAGCTCAGCGCCGCCAGAAGGCCGGGGTGAACAGCACCAGCACGGTGAAGATCTCCAGGCGGCCGAGTAGCATGGCCATCACCAGGATCCACTTGGCCAGATTCGGCAGATCGCCGTAGTGGCCAGAGGCCTCACCCAGCGCCGGGCCCAGGTTGTTGAGCGCCGAGGCAACGGTCGACCAGGCGGTGACCTGGTCGACCCCGGTGGCCATCACCCCCACCAGCATCAGGAAGAACAGCATCACGTAGACCGAAAAGAAGCCCCATACCGCCTGGGCGATGCCGTCCGGCACGCTCACCCTGCCCACTTTCACCGCGATTACCGCGTTGGGGTGGATCAAGCGCATCACTTCCCGCATCCCCTGCTTGAGAATCAGGATGATCCGGATCACCTTCATGCCGCCCCCGGTAGAGCCCGAGCAACCGCCGACGAAGGCCGCCATGAACAGCAGGAAAGGCAGGGCACCCGGCCATGCCGAGAAGTCGGCCACGCCGAAGCCGGCGGTGGTGGCCACCGAGACAACCTGGAAGATGCCGTGGCGCAGGCCGCGTTGGGTGTCGTAGGTATTGGTGAGCCACAGGGAAACCACGGTGATCACCGCTAGACCCAGCAGGAAAAGCAAGAGGAAGCGCGCCTCGGGGTCCTGAAAATAGTGTGTCACGCTGCGCTCTCGCCAGGCGACGAAGTGCAGGCTGAAGCTCACTGCGGAAACGATCAGGAAGAATACGCAGATCATCTCGATCATGGCGCTATCGAAGTGGCCGATGCTGGCGTCGTAGGTGGAGAAGCCGCCGATGGCCACGGTGGAGAAACTGTGGCCCAGGGCATCGAACCAGTTCATACCGGCGGCCATGTAGGCCAGCATGCAGGTCACCGTGAGGGAAGCGTAGATGTACCACAGCGCCTTGGCGGTCTCGGTGATGCGCGGGGTGAGCTTCGAGTCCTTGAGGGGCCCCGGGATCTCGGTGCGGTAGAGGGCCATGCCGCCGACGCCCAGGGTTGGCAGGATCGCCACCGCCAGCACCACGATCCCCATGCCCCCCAGCCACTGCAGCTGTTGGCGGTAGTAGAGGATCGACTCGGGCAGGGTCTCGATGCCGGTAATCACCGTGGCCCCGGTGGTGGTCAAGCCCGAGAAGGACTCGAAGACCGCATCGGTAATGGAGAGCGCCGACTCGCCCACAAGCATCAGCGGCAAGGAACCAAAGAGCGCCAGCACGCTCCAGAAGAGTGCGGCGATCAAAAAGCCGTCGCGGGTGCGGAGCTCCTTGCGGGCGCGGCGGTTGGGCAGAAACATCAGCGCGCCGGTTGCCACCGTAATGGCGATGGCGATGGCGAAGGCCTCCCACTGGCCGTCGCCGAACAGCAGCGAGATCAGGATCGGCGGCATCATGGTCAGGCTGAACAGCATCAGCAGCAGGCCCAGGATGCGCAGGATCATGCGCAGGCTCATCGCGCGAGGTTCCTCATGGTTGTCTGGCTAGAAAAACGTCAGGCCGACCTGGAACAGACGCTCCACGTCACGCAGGCGGCGCTTGTCGATCACGAACAA
>JBNJLE010000012.1:0-116520 GCA_051751685.1 Pseudomonadota bacterium
AAAGCGCCACAGCCAGCACCACGGTGGTCGATGATAACGACACCACCACGGTGACCCTAGATGACGTCACCTATCTCGAAGGTACAAACAATGCCACGATTTCGGCAGAAATCGACAATGCGCCCACGTCCAATTTGACTGTTACCGTGTCTATGGACGGTTCGTATCTAACCACGATCACCTTCTTAGCCAACAGCACGGCGACGGCAACGTCTGAACCTTTTGAGGTTCCTGTGACCGAACATGGCGCTCCAGGTACATCTACAGACAGCGCCTTGAAGTTCACAGTGACGGGAGTGGTGACTTCAGGTGGAGCAGAGTTTGAACAACTTACTGTCCAAGGTGGCTCGCTTACCATCACCGACGACGTTCCGGAAAGCCTCGTCTTTGATGATCCTGGTGCTACCGTGCTGGATGATTCCAATGTCTCTGTAAATGGGGATATTACTTTCGTCTCTGGGGCTGATGATTCGGGTGGGATTATATTCAGCGATCAGCAGGATACGACCGCCAGGGACGCCAATGGGAATCCATTGTTCCTGAATGGGGAGCCTTTGCAACTCGTAGGTCTGGGCACCGAATCCCTATCCTTGCAGACTGCTGATGGCACCCAGGCCATGTTGGTTACTATAGATAGTGATTCGCAGTACACTATTACTCCTGTAAGTGGAATTATTTCGACAATCCAGGACTTGGGAGCGATCGATTTAAGCGGTTTTACGGGCGGCAACAATGATACCTACGCGCTCGTTGATGCATTTTCCGGTTCTAATATTGACGTAGTTCTCTGGTCGACGGCGAATGATAATAATGGGAAAAATACGGTAAACACCAATTCAAACCTGATAGGCGTGGGTGCAGGACAGGACGTCGATTTTGACGGCACCACTGGTGACGTTCTAAATTTTCAATTCCAGTCGGATACCACCGTCTCTGGCAGCGGTGGCAATACGGTCATCAATGAGGGCGACCTCAATCCGGTGACCAAGGTGGTGGTTCCCTTTGGTGCGGTCAGCAACAACGCCCTTATACAGTGGGAGGTGTTTTCCGGTGGAATTGGTGGTACTTCGGTTAACAGCGGAAGCGTGACTGCCACTCAACTTGCAGCTCAGGGCGGTTCGATAACAATATCTGCGAATGGCAGCACCTTTGATACGGTTAGCATCACCGCCGGTTCAACGGATGGGACCCCTGCTTCCTTCAAAGTAGGTGGCTTCTCGATCACAGAGGTCGTACAGGGCGATCCGATCGATCTTAGTTTCGACGTCACCGGAAAAGATAACGACGGCGATACAATCGAAAGCTCGCTAAACTTCACACTATCGCCCAAGAACGTGACCCCCATCGCTCTCGACCTCGACAATGACGGCGTCGACTACCTCTCCCTCAACGCGGGTGTGGTGTTCACGGACGAGCTCACTAGTCAGTCAGTTAATACTGCCTGGGTCGGCCCGGAAGATGGCCTGCTTGTCATCGATGCCAACAACTCTGGCACAGTGGACGAGACACGTGAGTATGTCTTTACTGAGTGGTCCGAGACGGCCGAAACTGACATGGAGGCGGTCAGGGAAGTCTTTGATACCAACAGCAACGGTATGCTTGATCCCGGCGACGAGGCTTGGAGTCAGTTTGCAGTATGGCAGGATGCCAACTCGGATGGTAAGACCGACGCAGGCGAGTTGGTGTCGCTTGGCGAGTTGGGTGTGGAGAGTATTGAACTCAACTACGGTTCGGATAGTGAAGGCCGCACCGACGCCGACGGCGATGTGGTTGTGTTCGGTCAATCTCAGGTGAACTGGACGGACGGGAGTGTGACCATCGCTGAGGATGCCAGCTTCGCCATCACTGCTAGCGAAGTTTTGTCGGAAGAAGCTGACGAAGACCTTTTCCAGGAAGACGGTTCGTCTTCTCATGCGAAAGCTGATGCGTCGTATTCCGGGGAGCAGGCTGATGTTCCCGCGACTGGTGCTACGTCCTTTGAGGATCTGGATACTTCTAACAATTCTATCGAATGATGATAATACGCTAGGATAAGAGGTTGCGCCCCGCCCGGTTACCCGGGTGGGGCTTTTTGCTAAACTGTGGGAAATGAGTTCTGGAGTGAGCCCCATGTACATCAAGCGCACCGACGACGGTCGTATCGAGTTGGTCAGCCGGGAGGCCACGCCTGACTGCAGGGAGTTCCTGGCGGCGGATTCCCCGGAGCTGCTGGCCTTCCTGATGGCGGATGAGGGGAGCGGTGGCCGGGCGCACTTCCAGGCCTCGGATCTGGCCTTCGTGCGGGTGCTGGAGGATGTGATTGAGGTGCTGATGGACAAGGGGGTGATCAGCTTCACGGAACTGCCCGAGCCGGCCCAGCAGAAGGTCATGGAGCGCCAGTCGCTACGTCGCCGCCTCAATGGTCTGAGCCTGGTGGGCAATGAAGATGAGGAGAGCGGAGTGATCTGATCTTTCCAGCCACCGAAGTCAGAGATACGAGGGCGCTTCACATCTGCTGTGAGGTGCCCTCAACGTTGTTGGGTCAACCGTCAGGCGGGCTTGTCGTGCTGACGAACGCCGGGGCCGGTGACGCCATCCATCCCCAGTTCGTAGAGCAGCTCGGACTCCTGGAGGCTGTCGACGCCCTCGGCGATGACCAGGATGCCGATGGAGTGGCACAGCGTCGCCATGCCGCGCAGGATGGTCTGCTGTTCGGGGCTGCGGTCAACCGCCTTGACCAGGGAAGCGTCGATCTTGAGGTAGCTGAGTCCCAGATCCTGGAGATCGGATATGCGGCGGAATTCGCGGCCGATATGCTCCACCCCGAGGTGACAGCCGAAGGGCTGCAGCTCGCGGCAGAGACTGCGGAAACTCTCCAGATCATGGATCACCATGGATTCAGGCACCTCCAGCCAGAGCTTGGTCGCGGCGTCCCGGTGGGAACTGATCAGGTTGCGCAGGTCGAGAACGAAACGGGCGTTGCGCACCGAGGCGGGTGAGAGGTTGATGCCCAATGGCTTGCCGTGGCGTGAGATCTCCTTGATGACCTCTCTGGCCACGGCCATGTCCAGGACGGTATCCAGCTCCAGGCGTGAGATCCATGGCATAAAGACACCGGCAGGGCGCCATTCGCCTTTGAGGCGCAGGCGAGAGGGGCACTCCAGGTGTAGCAACTTGCCGTCGGCGTTCAGTACGGGGAAGCGGCCCAGGTACACGCCACTCTGCAGCGCCTCCTGCAGGGCCTTTCGCCAGTCGGCGTGGCTGTTGAAAAGCGGCAAACGCTGTGTCCCTTCGGCGATCAGCTGAGCCAGGTCGCCACGGTTTTCGGCGGTAGCGAGCGCGCCGTCCAGACTGGCCAGCAGGGCTGCGGGCTGATCCTCCTGGGAGTAGGCGATCAGTGAGGAGGGCAGGCGGAGATTGATGCGTTCCTCCTGCTTGTAAAGCGCATCCAGACGCTGGGTGAGCTCCTGACCGATACCTTGCAGGTCCACATGGCCAGGTACCAGCAGGGCGAAGTCACCGCCGCCGAGACGCCCGGCGATACCACCGCCCCTCAAGGTGCCGAGCTGCTCCAGCTCCTGGCCGAGCGTCCTGAGAAGGCGATCGGTGTCGGCATGCCCCAGCCGTTCACTGACCACGCCGAGCTTGGCCAGTCGCACCATGGCGAAGGTGCCGCTGGCTCGGGAGTCGCTGCTTTGCCGCATGATATCAAGCTGGCCAAGAAAGGCCTGACGGTTGAGCACACCAGTGACGTTGTCATGCTGCAGGCTCTGCCTGAGCATATCGATGCGTTCACTCTCGAGACCGAGCATGTCGCGCACGGAACCGGAAAGCCGATTCATGGCCTGAACGACGTCCCTGAGTTCCCGCGTGCGCGGCTCGGCGGAGATCGTGAAGCGACGGTTGCCGATATCCCGGGCCTGGGCGACGACGGCACTCAGCGGGCGGCGAATGGTGCGCACGATCCAGGCAGCGAGCGCCAGGCTGATCATGCCGGCCAGAGCGAACCAGCCAAGCAGCTTCAGGGTGCTTCGCCACAGCGACTGGTAGGCGAAGCTATGGTGGGTGGCAACGCTCAAGGTACCGTATTGGCTCCAGCCATCCTGAACCACCGCGCGCCCGGGTGGCACCTCGAAGCGCACCAGGTCCACGAACCAGCCGGGGGCCGCTTCCACTGTCTCGCTACCCTCGCGCAGATCAATCACCTCGCCCTCGGGGTCGCGCAGCTCGATCAGCCGGTAGTGGCCGGTGTCGAACTGGGCGGCAATCAGCAGGCCGATGGTCACCGGGTCCTTGTCGAGCTGGCTCAGGGTCAATGCCAGGGCGTTGGCATTGTCGACGTTCTTGATCTGCACTTCCTGCTGCATGTAGGTGCGGCTGCTGGTCACGCCGATAAACAGACTGCCGCCGAAGGCCAACACCAGCAGTATCACGATGGTCAACCAGAGCTGTTTGATAAGTGACATGGCGTTGTGCTCCCCACGGGTCATCACCCGAATCAGATAAATCCCTGCTCGCGCATGCGATCGATCACATTTCGCCACCGCGACAGCCGCGCCAGCGGGTCGGCCCGCGACTCGGTGCCTCCCCCGGCCCAGAGCCCCTGGCTGTTGAAACTGAACAGGGGGTCGAGGTCGGTGCGCTGGCGGCCAGGCGTGATCGACGGCACCAGGTTGTCCAGGATCAGCGGTTCCGCCGCCGGCGTCTCGTAATACCCCAGCACCATATGCGCCTGGGTAATCTGGCTGCGGCCGATGCGTGCTCGCACGTAGATCATGCGCAGCTGGCTACCGGGAACGCCGAGCTGTTTGAGGGTAATGTACTTTGCGATGGAGTAGTCCTCGCAGTCACCCTGGCCGCGGCCCATGGTCTCCAGCGGCGTGGCCCAGAAATCTTCGTGGCCCCAGTTGTCGATGTCATCGACCCAGCGCACGCGATGGTTGAAGAAGTCATTGACCGCTCGCAGCTGACCCTGGAGCGGTGCACTTCGCAGGCGTTCAAGCAGGTCGAACCAGGCTTCCAGTACGGCAAGACCCTGCTGGCCGTAGAGGCGTTGCATGCTCTGTCGTAACCGCGAGGGGTCGAAGCTGGCGGCGACGAGTCTTGGGCGCAGTCCCAGTCCGGTCGCCAGCAGCAAGACGCCGAGCCCCGCCAGAAAGCGGCGGCGGCCCGTCGACACGGGACGGCGGGGCGAGAGGGGCATGGCAGGGCTCGGGTAGATCGGCGTTTGCTGAATTCTAGGCTCAGCCGCTGTCTAATGCGAATGCATTATTCGGCTAATCTTCCAATGGGGCTGGATGGGCGGGCCTATCCCTTGCCGGGGCCCAGCCAGACGCGTAGTCGCCCTATCCAGCCCAGATCGCGGCAGGCATCACGGAGCTCATCGGCGGCCTGGTCCAGGCTCTGACCCTCAGGCAGGGCGTTGACGAAGATCGAGACGTCAATCCGGTCGTCGAGGTAGTGCAGGTCCAGGGCAACTCGCGCGTGCCAGATGGCCACGTCCTGCCAGGTTTCGTCGAGCCTGTCCTCCACGTCGGCGCGCAGCGGCAGGCCGGGACGCAGGCTATGCTCGGTTTCGTTGGCGTCGTCCTGAGGGTCGATGTGGAAGGTCACGTCGGCGAGCACGGGAAAAGCCTCACGCAGACGCCGGGTCACGGCGTTGCCGATCTCGTGGGCTTCGGAAACGGTGACCCGCGGGGGCACCACGATGTGCAGATCCAGCAGCGCCTGACTGCCCAGGGTGCGGGTGCGCAGGTCGTGGACGCCACGCACGCCCGGAATCCGTTCGGCCAGGGCCTGCATTTCGCCTCGTTCCTGCTCGGGT
The DNA here is from genome assembly GCA_051751685.1 of Pseudomonadota bacterium. Taxonomy (GTDB): domain Bacteria; phylum Pseudomonadota; class Gammaproteobacteria; order Pseudomonadales; family Halomonadaceae; genus Halomonas. The sequence continues at coordinate 5,804 of JBNJLE010000012.1, forward strand.
AACGCGGTGTCGATCAGCTCCTGGCTTGATTCCCAAAGCAGTCGGCCGCCTACCTGTCCCACCATCACGCCCACCACGATGGCGGCCACGGCATCCATCCAGCCGGCACCGAACTGGGCCGCGATCAGGCCAACCAGCACCACCACGGTGGAGAGCGCATCCGAGCGGGAGTGCCAGGCATTGGCCTCAAGCAACCGCGAGTTGACGCGCTTGGCGACGCGCAAGGTGTACCGGAAGATCCACTCCTTGGCGAGAAGTGCGATCACCGCGATACCGATGGCCCAGATGCCCGGGGCGGGAATCGGCTCACCGGCAACCAGTCGGATCACGCTGGCCCAGGCGATGCCACCGGCCACGAAGATAAGCACGCTGCCCAGCCACAGGGTAGCCAGGGTCTCGATGCGACCGTGGCCGTAAGGGTGGTTGCTGTCCGGCGCCTGGCGGCCGAAGTGGGTAGCGGCCAGCACGAAGACGTCGGTGAGGATGTCCGAGAAGGAGTGGATGCCGTCGGCCACCAGCGCCGCCGAGCCCACCATGAACCCGGCAACTATCTTGGCGACGCCCACCACGAAATCGATGGCCGCGCCGATCAGGGTCACCTTGTGGGCCTCGCGGGTCTGGGACCCGCGGTCGGGGGGGAGTGGCGGATGTTGATGGCCGTGGGCGTGTGCCATGGCGTCCTCTCTGTCGGGGAACCTGCGGTCAGGACGTGATGCGACCGGCCTTGTTGCGCACCGGATTGGCGTACTGGGCCAGCCACCAGGCGCGCAGCTCCGCGGGCACCTGCTGCAAGCGCGCCTGGAAACGGGCGCGGTCGGCGTCGCGGATGGTCGAGTGATCGATCAGCTCGAGAGCGTCCCCCAGCGTCTCCAGCGCCAGGTAGTGGCTGGGGAAGAGGTGGTAGCCGGCCAGCACCTGGCGGTCAATCTCGGCGGCCACGGCGTCGGGGGTGTCAAAATCGGCCGATATCGGAGTCCCGTAGGTCAGCTGGACACGGCCCTTGTGGCCGGTAATGCCAGCGACAATGGACTGGATGTCCTCGAACTGCTCTTTCTCGTAGTTCCCGCTGGTGTGCAGGGCGTGGAGTTCGCGGGCCTTCTGCAGGTCGCAGGGGTCATATTCGTAGCTGATCGATACCGGTACCAGGCGCAGTTCGGCGATCGCCTCGCCGATCCCTGCGCCACGCTGTTCGGCGCGCCGTGCCATGGTCATCATTTTGATGATCGCCGGGTCGGTGCGGTCGATGCCGTCCTTGGCGCGCCCCTCGCGCTGGGCCATCCAGATCGAATGGTTGTCCACGTTGATGGAGTGGCGGATGTAGTGCGAGAGCTGCTGATAGGCAGCCAGCATGGCGCGCTTGCCACGGGCGCTGCGTGGCACGATGAAGCTCTTGTTGAGCCGCATCAGGTCGGTGACGTAGGGCTTCTTGAGCAGATTGTCGCCGATGGCAATGCGCACCGTGTCGCGTCCAGCCAGGTAGAGCGAATAGTTGACGAAGGCCGGGTCCAGGGAGATGTCGCGGTGGTTGCCGATAAATAGATAGGCCGTATCGGCATCCAGCGAGTCGAGCCCCTTGACCTGGAAGTCGTCGGTGGAGGTGCGGATCATGCGCTCCATATAGCCGGCGATGCGCCTCTGGAAGTCGTACACGCTGGTGACGCCGCGCACCTCGCGGCGAATGGCAAGGCTGGCCAGGGTGCTGGAAAGGCGTGGCATGAACCGCGACAGTCGCGGCAGCCGAAAGCGGGTCAGGGCGCTGAGCAGTTCCGGATCCTGGGCCAGGCGAGCAAGAACCTCGGCCACCTCGTGATCGAGGTAGGGACGGATCTCGGCCCAGGGATCGACGGGTAAGGCGTCAGGGTGTTGGTCGGTCATGAAGTCACACGTCACTCTTCGCGGTGCCCGACTCGCCGTCCAGCCAGGCAATCAGGCGTTCGATATTGGTGCCCAGGGACTCGGCCATCAGCACGAAGTCGGTCTCCAGACGAACCAGAGCATCGTCGCCATCGTCGGAGGCGTTGGCCTCATCGATCAGCGCATCGCCAAAACGCAGCGACTTCAGCGCCAGGTCGTCGTGCAATACGAAGCTTAGTCGTCCCTCGATCTCGAGCGCCAGCTTGCTGGCCTGGCGGCCGCCCTCCAGAAGCTGCTGGATCTCGTCGCTGTCGAGATCCACCTGCCGCGCGCGCAGCACGCCGTCATCACCCTTGGCCTTGAGCTCCACCTGGTCGCCCAGCACCAGGTCGACGGGGCGCGAAGTAGGATCCACCAGCCACTGGGTCATGGCGCGCATGGGCAGGGTCTGGCTGGACAGCGGGGTCACCTTGAGACTGCCCAGGGTCTCGCGCAGCAGGTCAAGCAGCTCCTCGGCGCGGGTGCGGGAGCTGGCGTTGATGCCGATCAGTCCACGGCGGGTGTCCCACCACAGGTCGATCTTCTGGCTGCGCACGAAGGCACGGGGCAGCAGTTCCTCGATCACCTGCTCCTTGATGGCGAGTTTTTCCTTGCGGGGCAGCTTGCGCCCTTCGCGTGCCTCGACGTCGGCGCTTCGCTCCTCGGTCTCCTCACGCACCACGGAGGATGGCAGCAGCCGCTCCTGGCGCAGGGCGCTGATCAGCCGCTGGCCCTGGAGCTCGTGCAGCCGTGCGGTGCCGGCGCGACCGGCGGGTGGGGTCCAGCCCAGCCGGCGGGGATCCTGGCCGCCCAGCGGCCTTGCGGCGTGCTCGGCCAGGGCCTCTTCGAGGGTGGCGGCATCCAGCGTCGGTGCATCGTGCAGGCGATAAAGATGCAAGTGCTTGAACCACATGAAGCATTTCCCGCGGTGAAAAGGGGGTGCATTATCCCTGAAGGGGGGCAGGGGTGCCAGCCGCAAGCCGGATTGTCATGGGGTTGAAACAGCTGTTTGAATTTATGGCGAGGCATCGTCAGAATCGCTGGGACTCGAATAAGGAGCAGCATCATGGATTCTCGAATCTCGACTTCCCGCCTGAGGGTGCGTGGCTATCACCTGGACGGCTACGGCCACGTCAACAATGCCCGCTACCTGGAATTTCTGGAGGAGGGTCGCTGGGGCTATTTCGACGATCACCCGGGACTCGCACGCCGGCTGGCCCGAGGCGATGTGGCCTTCGTGGCCGTGAACCTCAACATCGACTATCGCGCCGCGGCGGTGGCGGGCGATGACCTGGAAATCCGCACGCGTCTCTCGTCACTGGGCGGACGCAGCGCGAGGATGAGTCAGGAGATACACCGGGTGCACGACGACGCCCTGGTCAGCGCAGCCACCGTGACCTTTGTGCTGCTGGACGTGGCGGCCAACCAGGCGGCGCTTATCGGGGGAGAGATTCGCGAACTGCTTGAGCCCCTGGTGATGGAGCAGGCGCTGGCATAGCCAGCTGCCTTTGCTCTGCCCGCAGTGGTATGATGTGGCGCTATCATGGCGCCCACGGCAACGCCGGAGAGGGCGGCCAACCTCTTGCAGTGCAAAGGATTCGACGACCCATGGGTGACATCGCCAGAGAGATTCTGCCAGTCAACATCGAGGACGAGCTCAAGCAGTCGTACCTCGATTACGCGATGAGCGTGATCATCGGCCGGGCGCTGCCGGATGTGCGCGATGGTCTGAAGCCGGTTCACCGGCGTGTGCTGTTCGCCATGCACGAGCTCGGCAACGACTGGAACAAACCATACAAGAAGTCGGCCCGTGTCGTGGGCGATGTCATTGGTAAGTATCACCCCCACGGTGACAGCGCCGTCTATGACACCATCGTGCGCATGGCTCAGCACTTTTCCATGCGCCACGTGCTGGTGGACGGTCAGGGCAACTTCGGTTCCATCGATGGTGACAGCGCCGCGGCCATGCGTTACACCGAGGTGCGCATGTCGCGCCTGGCCCATGAGCTGCTGGCCGACCTCGAGAAGGACACCGTCGACTGGGTCGACAACTACGACGGTACCGAGCGCATCCCCGAGGTGCTGCCCACCAAGGTCCCCAACCTGCTGATCAACGGCTCGTCGGGCATCGCCGTGGGCATGGCGACCAATATTCCGCCCCACAACATGGGCGAGATCATCAGTGCCTGTCTGGCGCTGATCGACGACTACACCCTGAGCGTCGACGACTTGATCGAGTTCATTCCGGGGCCAGACTTTCCCACCGGGGCTATCATCAACGGCCGTGCCGGCATCCTCGAGGCCTACCGCACCGGCCGAGGTCGCATCTATGTGCGTGGTTGCCACACCATCGAGCATGATGACAAGAGTGGTCGCGACCATATCATCGTCAATGAGCTGCCCTATCAGGTGAACAAGGCGCGGCTGATCGAGAAGATCGCTGAGCTGGTCAAGGACAAGAAGATCGAGGGTATCGCCGAGCTGCGCGACGAGTCCGACAAGGACGGCCTGCGGGTGGTGATCGAGACCAAGCGGGGCGAGTCCGGCGACGTGGTGGTCAACAATCTGTTCGCCCAGACCCAGCTGCAGACAGTCTTCGGAATCAATATGGTGGCCATCGAGGATGGCCAGCCGAAGATCATGAATCTCAAGCAGATCCTCGAGGCCTTTATCCGTCATCGCCGCGAGGTGGTGACGCGGCGTACCTTGTTCGAGCTGAAGAAGGCTCGCGAGCGGGGCCATATCCTCGAGGGCCTCACCGTTGCGATCTCCAACATCGATGAGGTGATTGAGCTGATCAAGGCCTCGCCGAACGCCGCCGAGGCCAAGGCGAAGCTGCTGGCTCGCAGCTGGCCGCCCGGCCAGGTCACCGGCATGCTCGAGCGGGCCGGGGCGACCTCTTGCAAGCCGGAGGAGCTGGAAGAGGGGTTCGGTCTCGACGACGCAAGAGTCTCCTATCGGCTTTCGCCGGCCCAGGCCCAGGCGATCCTCGAGCTGCGCCTGCATCGCTTGACCGGCCTGGAAACCGAGAAGCTGCTCGATGAGTATCTCTCGATCCTCGAGAAGATCGCCGAGTTGATGGCCATTCTGGCCTCGAGTGAGCGCCTGCTTGATGTGATTCGCGAAGAACTGATTGCCATCCGCGATCAGTTCGGCGACAAGCGTCGCACCGAGATCCAGGCCAGCCACCTTGATCTCTCCATGGAGGATCTGATCGCCGAGGAGGACATGGTGGTCACCGTGTCGCGTTCCGGCTATGCCAAGACCCAGCCGCTCTCCGACTACCAGGCCCAGCGTCGTGGCGGGCGCGGCAAGTCCGCCACCGCCATGAAGGATGAGGACATCATCGAGCACCTGCTGGTGGCTTCGACCCACGATACCGTGCTGCTGTTCTCCAATCGCGGCAAGGTCTACTGGCTCAAGGTCTACGAGATGCCGGCGGCCAGCCGCGGCTCCCGGGGCAAGCCGCTGGTCAACATGTTGCCGCTGGAGGAGGGCGAGGCGATCAACGCCATCCTGCCGGTGCGTCATTACGATCCGGAGAGTTACATCTTCTTCGCCACGGCTCGCGGTACCGTCAAGCGCACCAGCCTCGAGCAGTTCTCGCGGCCGCGCAGCGTGGGCCTGATTGCCATCGATCTTGAAGAGGGTGACCGCCTGATCGGCGCCGCCATCACGACGGGCGCCGACCACGCCATGCTGCTGTCGTCCAACGGCAAGGCGATCCGCTTCGAGGAGGGCAACGTGCGTGCCATGGGGCGGACCGCTCGTGGCGTTCGTGGCATGCGCCTGCTGGGCAATGCCGAGGTAATCAGCCTGATCATTCCCCAGAGCCAGCAGATCGATGCCGAGGCCGACGTGGAGAATGAGAGCGAGGCCAACCTCGAAGAGGGCGTCGCCGTCGAGAATGGCAACGCCGGCCAGATCTATATCCTGACCGCCAGCGAGAACGGCTATGGCAAGCGCAGCCGACTCGAGGAGTTCCCGCTGCGCGGCCGGGGCGGCCAGGGCGTGATCGCCATGCAGACCAGCGAACGCAACGGGTCGCTCGTCGCCGCCATGCAGGTCTACTCCACCGACGAGATGATGCTGATCACGGATCGCGGCACCCTGGTGCGCACCCGTGTGGAGGAGGTCTCGATCACCTCGCGTAACACCCAGGGTGTGATGCTGATCCGTCTGGGCAACGACGAGAAGCTGGTCAAGACCGTGCGTATCGACGAGTTGGTTGATGCCTCGACGGAAGCGGGGGACGCGGAGACAGACACTCGGGTCGATGCCGATGATGCGATAGATGGCGGTGATGATTCCGGTGTAGAGGGTGACGATGAGAAAGCATAATTTCTGCGCGGGCCCGGCGGCATTGCCTACCGCGGTACTCGAACGGGCCCGCGACGAGATGCTCGACTATCACGGTCGTGGCCTCTCGGTCATGGAGATGAGCCATCGCTCAGCGACCTATATGGCCATCGCCGAGAAGGCCGAAGCCGATCTGCGCGATCTGCTGGCCATCCCGACCAACTACCGGGTGTTGTTCACCCAGGGCGGCGCTACCCAACAGTTCGCCGCGGTGCCCTACAATCTGCTCGGCCCGGGCGGGCGTGCCAACGTCATCAATACCGGCATCTGGAGCAAGAAGGCCATCGCCGAGGCGCGGCATCTCTTTGGCGACGTTCACGTGGCGGCGTCCAGCGAGGCCGGGGGACATCTGGCCGTGCCGCGCCCGGCGGAGGTGGTGCTCTCCAACGACGCGGCCTACCTGCACTTTACGGCCAACGAGACTATCGGCGGCTTGGCCTTTGACTATATTCCCGGCAGCGAAGCGGGAGGGCCGTGTCGTCCCGATGGCTCCGAGGCGCCGCTGGTCTGCGACATGTCCTCGTCGATTCTCTCCGGGCCGCTGGATGTCTCGCGATTCGGGGTGATCTACGCTGGCGCTCAGAAGAACATCGGCCCCGCCGGTCTGGTGGTGGTGATCGTGCGCGATGATCTGCTCGACCGCGCCCGCACCGACATGCCGTCGCTGTTCAGCTACCAGGCCTTGGCGGACGCCGGCTCCATGATCAATACGCCGGCCACCTACAGCTGGTACCTGGCCGGGCTGGTGTTCGAATGGCTCAAGGACGAGGTCGGTGGCCTGGCCGCCATGGAGGCGATCAACACCCGGAAAGCCGCCAGGCTCTATGCCGCCATCGATGCCAGCGAGGTCTATTCGAACCCCATTGCCATTCCCAACCGCTCGCGGATGAACGTGCCGTTCGTGCTGAATGACTCGCGTCTGGACGCGCCGTTTCTGGCCGAGGCCGAGGCGGCGGGCCTGCTTAATCTTCAGGGCCACCGCAGCGTGGGTGGCATGCGCGCCAGCCTCTACAACGCCGTGCCCGAAGCGGCGGTGGAGGCGCTGGTGGACTTCATGGCCGATTTCGAGAACAGAAGGGGCTGACAAGCATGAGTGATACCCCCATCGATCTGGATGCGTTGCGACATCGCATCGACGATCTGGACGCAGACATTCTGCGCCTGATCAACGAGCGCGCCGCATGCGCTCAGCATGTCGCTCAGGTAAAAAGCGCCGAAGACCCTGCCACGGTCTTCTACCGGCCCGAGCGAGAGGCCCGGGTGCTGCGTCGCATCATGGCGTTGAACAAGGGGCCGCTGGACAGCGAGGAGGTCGCCCGGCTGTTCCGAGAGATCATGTCCGCCTGCCTGGCCCTGGAGCAGCCGATCAAGGTCGCCTATCTGGGGCCCGAGGGGACGTTCACTCAGCAGGCGGCACTCAAGCACTTCGGTGAGAGCGCCGTCAGTCTGCCCATGGCAGCTATCGACGAGGTGTTCCGCGAGGTCGAGGCGGGTGCGGTCAACTACGGCGTGGTGCCGGTGGAGAACTCCACCGAGGGCGTGATCAACCACACCCTGGACTCCTTCATGGACTCCAGCCTGCGCATCTGCGGCGAGGTGGTGCTGCGCATCCACCACCATCTGCTGATAGGCGAGGCGACTCGCCAGGACAAGGTCTCGCGGATCTACTCTCACCCGCAATCCTTCGCCCAGTGCCGCAAGTGGCTTGATGCTCACTACCCCCACGCAGAGCGGGTGCCGGTGTCGTCCAACGCCGAAGCGTCTCGCCTGGTCAAGACCGAGTGGCACAGCGCGGCCATCGCCGGCGACATGGCGGCCAAGCTCTACGGCCTGACGCGTCTGGCCGAAAAGATCGAAGATCGCCCGGACAACTCCACGCGATTTTTGATCATCGGTAACCAGGACGTGCCCATGTCCGGCGAGGACAAGACCTCCATCGTGGTGGCCATGCGCAACCAGCCCGGTGCCCTTCACGACCTGCTGGAGCCTTTCCATCGCCACCGGATCGACATGACTCGCCTGGAGACCCGTCCTTCACGCAGCGGCGCCTGGAACTACGTCTTCTTCATCGACTTCAAGGGGCACTGCGACGAGCCCCGCGTGGCCGCGGTGCTGGAGGAGGTGCGTGTGAGGGCCGCCGAGGTGAAGGTGCTGGGCTCCTACCCGTTCGGCGTGCTCTGAGGCATGGAGTCGCGCATCCTGATCGTCGGCCTGGGGCTGATCGGCGGCTCGCTGGCCGCCGCGCTGCGCGCCGCCGGGTTTCAGCACACCATCCTTTCTTGCGACCCCGATAGCGACGAGATCGCCCGGGGCGTCGAGATGGGACTGATCGATGGCGGCGCCACCGAGCTGACCTCGGTCATCGAGGGGGCGACCCTGATCGTGCTGGCGGTGCCGGTGCTGGCCATGCGCAGCGTGATGACCGAGCTGGCCGGCTGCCTGGCACGAGCCGCCCCCGATGTCGTTATTACCGACGTCGGCAGCACCAAGGCGACCATTCGCGACTGCGCCCGCGAGGTTTTCGGTCAAGTGCCGCCCAACCTGGTGCTTGGCCACCCCATCGCTGGCTCCGAGAAGAGCGGGGTGGTAGCGGCCAACCCCGAGCTTTATGTGCGCCACAAGGTGATTCTGACCCCGGAGCCCGACACCGAGGCGTTGGCCCTGGCCAGGGTGCGCACCCTGTGGGAGGCATGCGGTGCCGAGGTGCTGGTGATGGACGTGGCGCGTCACGATCACGTTCTGGCACGCACCAGCCATCTGCCGCATCTGTTGGCCTTCTCTCTGGTGGATACCCTGGCGCGTCAGGACGAGCGGATGGAAATCTTCCGTTACGCCGCCGGGGGCTTCCGCGACTTCACCCGTATCGCCGGCAGCGACCCGGTGATGTGGCGCGATATCTTCGTCGCCAACCGCGAGGCGGTGCTGGCCTCGCTGGACGACTTCGAGGCTGGCCTGGCGCGGCTGCGCCAGGCCATCGAAAACAGCGACGGCGATGCCATGCTCGCCACCTTCGACCGCGCCCGCCATGCGCGCCACTACTTTGAATCCCTGCTCAACAAGACCAGTTATCAGGCGGAATATCAGATGCAACAGCAAGGCAAACTGCGCTACCGGGTCGCCCCGGGCGGCGCCGTGACCGGCCGTATTCGCGTGCCCGGCGACAAGTCGATCTCCCATCGCTCTATCATGCTCGGCGCGCTCGCCGAGGGCGTGACCGAGGTGAAGGGGTTCCTTGAAGGGGAGGACAGCCTGGCCACCCTGCAAGCATTTCGCGAGATGGGGGTGGCCATCGAAGGGCCGCATCAGGGGCGTGTGACCGTTCACGGGGTGGGCATGCACGGCCTCAAGGCGCCGAGTGGCCCGCTCTACGTGGGTAACGCCGGCACCGCCATGCGCCTGTTTGCCGGGTTGCTGGCCGGCCAGGGCTTCGACACCGAACTCACCGGCGATGCCTCGTTGACTAAGCGCCCCATGGGACGCGTGGCCGATCCGCTGCGCCTCATGGGCGCCGAGATCGATACCGTGGAGGGAGGCCGACCCCCGCTGCGCATTCACGGCGGCAAGGCGTTGAAGGGCATCACCTACGACATGCCCATGGCCAGCGCTCAGGTGAAGTCCTGCCTGCTGTTCGCCGGACTCTACGCCGAGGGCGAAACCCGGGTGCGCGAACCGGCCCCAACCCGCGACCACACCGAGCGCATGCTCCAGGGCTTCGGCTACGAAGTGCACCGCAAGCATGACACCTGCTGGCTCTCCGGAGGTGGCAGACTGACTGCCGCGCCCATCGACGTGCCCGCCGATATCTCGTCGGCCACCTTTTTCCTGGTGGCCGCGGCGATCACCCCGGGGGCCGACCTGGTGCTTGAGCATGTCGGCATCAATCCGACCCGCGTCGGCGTGATCAACATTCTGCAGCTGATGGGGGCCGACCTGACGCTCGCCAATCAGCGCGAGGTGGGCGGTGAACCGGTGGCCGACCTGCATATTCGCTACGCCCCGCTGACGGGCATCGATATTCCGGTGGAGCAGGTGCCGCTGGCCATTGACGAGTTCCCGGCATTGTTTATTGCCGCGGCGAACGCCCAGGGCACCACCCGCCTGCGCGGGGCAGAGGAATTGCGCGTCAAGGAATCCGACCGCCTGCAGGCGATGGCCAATGGCCTGACCGTTATCGGCGTCGAGCACACGCTGGTCGAGGACGGCATCGATATTCTAGGGGGAGGCCGTGTCCAAGGACACAACTATGGTGGTGGACGCATCGACAGTCTGGGCGATCACCGTATCGCCATGTCGTTTGCCATCGCCGCGCTGCGCGCCGGTGACGAGATCATCATCGACGACTGCGCCAACGTGGCTACGTCCTTCCCCGGCTTTATCGACCTGGCCCGGAAGGTCGGCCTACACCTCGAGGAAGAAGCGGTCGAGGAGGAGGCATGAGTATGACCGAAACTCACGCACCGGTGCTCGCCATCGATGGGCCCGGCGGCGCCGGCAAGGGGACCATCAGCCGCCTGATCGCCGAGCGCCTGGGCTGGCATCTGCTTGACTCGGGGGCTCTCTATCGTCTTACCGCGCTGGCCGCCGGCATGCACGGCGTGGCGCTGGATGACGAAGCGGGCCTGGCCCGCGTTGCGCTGACCCTCGACGTGGTCTTCGTGGCCGAGGTGGAAACGACCCGCATCCTGCTGGAGGGCGAGGATGCCACCGCCACTATCCGCACCGAACAAGTGGGCGATGCCGCCTCCCGAGTCGCCGCCTTGCCGGCGGTACGCGATGCCCTGCTGAGCCGTCAGCGTGACTTTCGCAAGCCACCGGGCTTGGTGGCCGACGGCCGCGATATGGGCACGGTGGTGTTCACCGATGCCCCACTCAAGATCTTCCTCACCGCCAGCGCCGAGGAGAGGGCGCACCGGCGTCAGCTTCAGTTGCGGGAAGCGGGGGTGAATGCTAGTCTATCGAGTCTTTTGAAGGAGATTCAGGCGCGCGATGCACGCGACATGCAGCGCAGCGTGGCCCCGCTCAAGCCGGCAGATGATGCCATCACGCTTGACACCACGCGCCTGACGATACCGGAAGTGGTGGATCGGCTGACGGAATTGCTGACCGAACGCGGTCTAGCGTCTGCCATCTGAAACCCCCTTGCGGCGCCCCCGGCAGCATGTGATGACGTGGTTCGGTAGCGATTTCCGATAGCCGAGCCAGGTCGAACCGGCGCCAACATCTCCGGGGGTTGTGTAAATAAGGCCCGCACTCGCTGGTGGTGCGGAGGAAGCGGCATGACCGCACTTAACGTTGATCACGTAGGAACACCATGAGCGAAAGCTTTGCTGATTTGTTTGAACAATCCCTTCAGGACATCAATATGGAGCCGGGCGCTATCGTCGTGGCTACCATTGTCGACATCGAAGGTGACTGGGTCACCGTCAATGCCGGCCTGAAGTCCGAAGGTCAGATCCCTGCGTCGCAGTTCCGCGACGACAATGGCGACCTGTCCATCGCCATCGGCGACGAAGTTCACGTTGCCCTGGAAGCCGTCGAGGACGGTTTCGGCGAGACACGCCTCTCCCGCGAAAAGGCCAAGCGCGCCGAAGCGTGGAAGATCCTGGAAGCGGCCTTCGAGAAAGACGAAATCGTCAAGGGCGTGATCAACGGCAAGGTCAAGGGCGGTTTTACCGTCGATGTCGACTCCATCCGTGCCTTCCTTCCGGGTTCCCTGGTCGATGTGCGTCCGGTGCGCGACACCACGCATCTCGAGAACAAGGAACTCGACTTCAAGGTCATCAAGCTTGACCCGAAGCGCAACAACGTCGTTGTTTCCCGCCGTGCCGTACTCGAAGCCGAGAACAGCGCTGAGCGTGAGGCCCTGCTCGCCACCCTGCAGGAAGGCCAGCAGATCCTCGGTATCGTCAAGAACCTGACCGATTACGGCGCCTTCGTCGATCTCGGCGGCGTTGACGGCCTGCTGCATATCACCGACATGGCCTGGAAGCGTATCAAGCACCCGAGTGAGATCGTTGCCGTGGGTGACGAGATCAGCGTCAAGGTGCTCAAGTTCGATCGCGAGCGCAATCGCGTCTCCCTGGGCCTGAAGCAGCTGGGCGAAGATCCCTGGGTCAATATCAAGGATCGTTACCCGGAAGGCACCAAGGTTCACGCCACCGTCACCAACCTCACCGACTACGGCTGCTTTGCCGAGCTGGAAGAGGGTGTCGAGGGCCTGGTCCACGTCTCCGAGATGGACTGGACCAACAAGAACATCCACCCGTCCAAGGTTGTTCAGGTCGGTGACGATGTTGATGTCATGGTGCTGGATATCGACGAGGAACGTCGTCGTATCTCCCTGGGTATCAAGCAGTGCACCACCAACCCGTGGGAAGACTTCAGCGGCCGCTACAACAAGGGCGACCGTGTTGCCGGTACCATCAAGTCGATCACCGATTTCGGTATCTTCATCGGTCTGGAAGGCGGCATCGACGGCCTGGTTCACCTGTCCGATATCTCCTGGACCGATACCGGCGAGGAAGCCGTACGCGGCTTCAAGAAGGGCGATGAGGCCGAGGCCGTGATCCTCTCCATCGATCCGGAGCGTGAGCGCATTTCCTTGGGTATCAAGCAGCTCGATACCGATCCGGTAGCCGAGTACCTGGCGGTCCACGACAAGGGCACCATCGTCACCGGCCGCGTGGTCGAGGTCGATGCCAAGCAGGCCCAGGTCGAGCTGGCGACCGATGTTGTCGCCGTGCTCAAGGCGTCCGAGATCAGCGCCGACCGCATTGAAGATGCCCGCAACGTTCTGAACGAAGGCGACAGCGTCGAGGCCCGTATCATCGGAGTCGATCGCAAGAACCGTCAGATCGCCCTGTCCATCAAGGCCAAGGATCAGGACGATACTCGCCAGAACCTGAAGAAACTGCGTGAGGAATCTCCTGAGAGTGGTGGTCCGATGACTATCGGCGATCTCATCAAGCAGCAGATGGGTCAGGACTGATCGGGACGTATTTTTCCGACGGAACAGGAACCGCCGCCCTTCGGGGCGGCGGTTTTTTGCACTTCATATTTCTGAGTTCCTGACTTCGAACTCTTGTTTGGGCAATAGTCGCAGCATGCTCCTTCAGCATTGACGAGATGCCCGCGAGATATGGGGCCTCAAACTTGCCGATGAGGCTGGTGAACCTTTACGGGCCGTCTCACTTCTTGGTATGACTTGCAGGAACTGGTCGTGGTCGCCTGGTCTGGATGCTATCAGCAAGTTGCACGCTGAACTCCGTTATTGAGCCACGATAGTTATCCTTGAGTTGCGTTGAGCCTCGGTGTCGTCCAAACTATTGCCAATTATATGACAACTGTCAGATAATCCCGATCCCGTTGCATTAACCACCCCACAAGAAGGACGTCAGATAATGTCTCTGATCAATGAATACATGCAGATGGAACAGCAGCTGAAAGAACTCCAGTCCAATATGGAGAAGCTGCAGAACGACAAGCGCCTTCAGTCGGAGCTCGAGTTCAAGGATCGCCTCGAGTCGCTGATGAAGGAGTTCGACAAGAGTGCCGCCGACGTGATGGCGCTCCTCGATCCGAAGCCTGCCGGCGCTGGCCCCAAGGCTGCTTCTGCGCCGGCAGGCGCTCGCCGCAAGCGTAAGCTCAAGATCTACAAGAACCCCAACACCGGGGAAGTCGTGGAAACTCGCGGTGGCAACCATAAGACTCTGAAGGCGTGGAAGGACGAATACAGCAGTGACACCGTGGAGTCCTGGCTGGTCCGCGTCGAAGAGTAATCGTGCACGCCCTTTGGGGTTTATGCTCTTTGTTCCGGCGGCGCCTTCAGGGCGCCGCTGGCATGTTGACCACTGGCTTCGCTCACGCTCCTGATGGCGGTAAGCTGATTTTTCAAAGCCATCGACATGCGACAGGCGAGTTCCAGGTTCTTTCCCCGATGCTCGTTCTCTGAGCCGACCCCACGAACGATCGGTGGCGAATGAAACAGTACACCCAGCACAGACCGATGGACGAGCGTGAAAAGCTGCGCCAGTTTCGTGAACTCGATGACGCTTTTGCCCAGGCGCTTCGTAAACTCGACGGCCCCGATGACGCTCTCGGCACGTCTAACGCACCCCCGTTAATTCCGGCGACACCTGTGCAGGAGGAGAATCCGCCTGGCGCGGAGTATTTCGAGCCTCGTCTTCGGGAGCTGATGCAGGAGTATCACCAGACCGTCGATCAAGTGGCCGACCTGCTCGAGACTCTCCGAAGCCTCGGACGCATTGCCTGAGGCTTTCGGCTATCTGCTTCCTCTCCGCTATCCGGTGGCAATCTCGAGCGCGGCGATGCGTTCCAGCGCCTGCTCGCGGTTTTCGCCGCACAGCTCCCTGTCAAAGCCGAATTGATCGCATATGGCCGGCCGGCGCGGGTCGCCGAATAAACGGCAGAGGTTGCGGTCATCCAGCTGAAAGCAGCGCACCCCGGCCGGCTTGCCTGCAGGCATTCCGGGAATCGGCGTGCTGATCGAGGGGGCAATACAGCAGGCCCCGCAACCGGGCCTGCAAGCCTCCATGCCGTCGGCGTCGTTCGCCACAATTCGGCGATCGGCCGTGGGGAAAGCAGAAAGGGTCATGGGTCCGCTCTGATCGGAGCATTTATCGGGCCATCGAAGCGGCGTTCCGGGGTCCGGTTCGGCGCTTGGCAGTGTACGCAAATCGTCGCTTTCTGGCCAGATTCCTCCCCAGTTGCTAGACTTTCGCGCCTTCAACCTCCTTTGCCCCCTGGGCGGTCTTGTCCAGGGGGCCATCGTCCTGACAACGGTGACTCCAGATGCAAGCCCCGGAACTGCTTTCCCCCGCGGGAACGTTCAAGAATATGCGCTACGCCTTCGCCTACGGCGCAGATGCGGTCTATGCCGGCCAGCCGCGCTATTCGCTGCGCGTGCGCAACAACGACTTCAAGATCGATAACCTGCACAAGGGCATTGCCTATGCCCACGAGCGCGGCAAGCAGTTCTACGTGGCCTCGAACATTGCACCCCACAACAGCAAGCTGAAGACCTACCTGCGTGACATGGAACCGGTGATCGAGGCCGGACCGGACGCCCTGATCATGTCCGATCCGGGCCTGATCATGATGGTGCGCGAGCGCTGGCCGAATCAGGTGATCCATCTCTCGGTGCAGTCCAATGTGGTCAACTGGGCCGCGGCCCGCTTCTGGCAGCAACAGGGCATCAGCCGCATCATTCTCTCCCGTGAGCTGTCGCTTGCCGAGATCGGCGAGATCCGCGCTGAATGTCCGGACCTGGAGATCGAGACCTTCGTCCATGGCGCCCTGTGTATCGCCTACTCGGGTCGCTGCCTGCTCTCGGGCTACTTTAACCATCGTGATCCTAACCAGGGCACCTGTACCAACGCCTGCCGCTGGAAATACAACACCGTGGCCGCCGCCCACGATGAGACAGGGGACCTGGTACCGGCCAATTCGGCCCGCGCCCATGCCGGCAGCGGCATATGGACGCCCGGGGAGGGGGGCACCCAGGCTGGCTTGATCGCCTCCGGGGGTGGCAGTGTCGAGGTGGTGGATAGCGCCTCACATAACACGGCTACCGCCGGCGGTGTGGAGGGGCAGGACGAGCTCTCGGCGCTGATCGAGGATCGCACCCGGCCCGGCGAGCTGATGCCGGTGTTCGAGGACGAGCACGGCACTTACATCATGAACTCCAAGGACCTGCGCGCCGTACAGCATGTGCCGCAGCTCGTCGAGATGGGCATTACCTCGTTGAAAATCGAGGGGCGCACCAAGTCCCACTACTATGTGGCGCGCACTGCCCAGGTCTACCGTCAGGCCATCGATGATGCCGTTGCCGGCCGCCCCTTCGACATGCGCCTGATGGACGAGCTCGACAATCTGGCCAACCGCGGTTATACGGAAGGTTTCTACCGCCGCCATGTCCACGATGAGTACCAGAACTATGAGCAGGGCAACTCGGTGGGCGTGCACCAGCAATTCGTTGGCGAGGTGATCGGCTATGACCCGGATCGCGGCACGCTGGAGGTGGATGTCAAGAACCGCTTCGAGGTGGGGGACGGCATGGAACTGATGCTCCCCGGCGGCAATCGTCGCTTCGTTCTCGAGCATATCGAGAACAAGCGCGGTGAATCCGTGGGCGTGGCCCCGGGCTCCGGCCACGTGGTACGCATCCCGGTGCCGGGCGAGGCCATCGCGCCGGAGCGCATCGAGTTCGCGCTGCTGATGCGCGACCTGAAATAGGCCGAGGGTTGGGCGAGGGGTGGACGGGCGCCCCATCAGCGGTGGGGGCGGCAGAGTCAGCCCGCCCCGTGTCTCGCAAGTGCGACAGTGGTATTCACGCCGGATGCATCATTGGGGGGTAGTCTGATGACCATCCCCCCATGGAACCGGAGGTTCACATGAGCAAGCGAAGCGATCCGCGCCTGGCCCTGGCCGCATCCAGCCTGGTGCTGCTGATAGCGGCAGGCCCCACCCTGGCGCAGCCTGCCGACAATCCTGGCCGCGGTCAGGGGCAGGGACATGCAGAGCACAAGATGCCTCCCGGTCAGCAGAAGCAGCCCAAGGAGGCTCGTCATCAGGGTCAGTCCGGCCGCGATGTCGACCGAGGTCGGCAAGAGATTCGCGATCGTGAACGGCGTGAGGATAGTGACCGCGACCGTGAACGTCGTGACGACCGCTATCGCAGTGGTCCGAGTCTGGACGAGCGCGAGCTGCGTCGACTCTTTGGCGAACGCCGTGATTGGGTTCGGGAGGATGAGCGCGCCGGTCTGCCGCCGGGCATTCGCATGAACCTGGAGCGTGGCAAGCCGCTGCCGCCCGGAATCGCCAAGCGCTTCGATGAGCGCTCGCTGGACTACCTGCCCCGCTATGAAGGCTACGAGTGGCGCCGCGCCGGCGCCGATGCCATCCTGGTCGATGCCGCCAACGAGATCATCTATCAGGTGATTCGCGACGTGCTGTACTGACGCTGTCGGTCAGCCATAGGTTCATCGGCCCGATCTCCTTGGAGATCGGGCCGCTCTTGTCTGACTATGGCGTTCGGCTCGCCCGGCATGGCAACATAAGTGTCACCGTGCACCGGAAGACTCTTGATGTTCAACGATAGCTCACTGCGCCGTCCCTGGCGGTTAGCGACAGTGGGGGGGCTGCTGCTGATGGTCCTCTACCTGTGGATCTGGCACTCCCCCGATCTGGCCTCTCTGCAGCGCTGGGCCGAAGAGGCCTCCCATCACCCCGCTGTGGTCATCAGTGTCATCCTGGTAATGGCGGTGACGCTGGCGCTTGGTCTGCCCGGCAGCATTGGCCTGTGGTTGATCGCGCCTTTCTATCCGCCCCTGGCAGCTACACCGATGCTGATCGTCGGTAGCGTGGTCGGCGCCCTCGGCGCTTATTGGCTCTCTGCCTGGATAGGCGACCGCTGGCCTCCGAAGGGCCTGACCCTCAAGATCATGCGCCGCCTGGAGCGGCGCAGTGATTTCCTGACCCAGTGCGCTCTGCGGGTGCTTCCAGGCTTTCCCCACTCAGTGGTCAACTATGCGGCAGGCTTGCTGCGTCTTCCGATGGGCACCTTTATCCTGGCGGCCGTCATCGGCCTCGGAGTCAAGTGGGCGGTTTACGCGAGTGCCATCTATGGCGCGTTGGAGGCGGTAGAGAACGACGAGGCGATGAGTGTCAACGTGATTCTGCCTCTGCTGGCACTCACCGCGCTATTGCTGCTGGGCGCCTGGGTGCGGCGCCGCGTTGAGGCCAACGGCCAGGCAGCCAGCGGCTAGCCTGGCCGGCGGCTACGGCTTGCGCAGCGAGGCATTCAGGTGGTCAACCACCTCTGCCCAGTCGGCATCGGCTTCAAGGGCCTCGCGCAGAAATTCCGCCTGTCCCTCGTTCCAGCAGGGGGCGTCGGGCAGGGCTATCTCCTCGGGTATCGGTGAATGACGTTCGATGAATCGCTTGATCGCTTCCGGGTCCGAGGCCAGGCCCAGCTGTTCAAAGAGTTCGGTGAAGGGGTGATCGGGGTGTTCCATGGGGGCTCTCCTTGCGGGTCGCAGCGACAGTGGTATGACACCCTACCATAGCGGTTTGCGCATCGGGTTGCATGGGCGGTATCAACGCAGGTGACAGCCGACTTCACCGCTCGCCCACCAACCGGGTGAGGAAGCGCCGCCGGCGCTCGCCATCGGCAAGCGGCCGGGCCAGCAGGTGGACGAGCTTGGTGAGTGCTGCCTCCGGAGTCATGTCATCCGCCGAGAGGACTCCGGCTTCGTTCAGTCCCTGGCCGGCCGCATAGTGGCCGATGTCGATGCCGCCATGGGGGCACTGGCTGATCGCCGCCAGCAGCTTGCCCTGACCGCTGGCTTTGGCGAGCACGCCGAGCAGTGCGGGATCTTCCGGCACGTTGCCGCCTCCCCATACCTCCAGCAGGGCCCCCTTGAGTGCCGGGTCCTCAAGCCAGGCGGTGACCTGTCGGGCGGTGATGCCCGGCCAGAGTGCGATGCGGGCCACCCCCCCTTCCGCCAGCGGGCCGTAGTCGGGCAGCTCGAAGCGGGGGACGCCGCGCTCCTGGTGCGACAGGCCTCGCTCGGGGTAGAGGACGGGATCCCTGCCGATCCGTTCACCGAGCAGCGGGGAGTTGGGGCTGGCGAACGCGTCTGCATCATGCGACTGCCACTTTCGGGCTCGCACCCCGCGCAGCAGCTTGCCGCCGAAGGCGATGGCCACTTCCTTGAGCGCCGGATTGACGGCGAAACGCAGCGCCAACTCGACGTTGTCGGCGGCGTCGCTGCCCTCGGCTTCCAGCGGCTGCATCGCGCCGGTCACCACCACCGGGCGGTCCAGGCCCTGCAGCTGGTAGGCGAGGCTCGAGGCCGTCCAGGCCAGGGTGTCAGTGCCGTGCAATACCACGACGCCGGGGTGGTCTCGATAGCGCCGGGCGATCTCACGGGCCAGACGTTCCCACTCACGTGGGGTGGCGGCACTGGAGTCGATGGGGTCGGGGAAGGCCAGCATGTCAAACGTGGGCAGCGCCGCCCGTCGCCGCGCGGGAAGGGCGTCCAGGGCGCGGGCCAGGCGCGCCTCGATATTCCCGTCGGGGGTGAGGCCGTGTTCACCTGCCACCATGCCGAGGGTGCCACCTGTGTAGATCACCAGCGGGACGGAAGAGGGCGCGTTGTCAGTCATTATCGGGCTCCGGCGGCGGTGTAAGTCATGATAAGAGGGTTGTGATAAGAGGCGCCAGGCTCACTCGTCGATGTGCACCCGCACGCCTTCGGCAACTCGCTCACCGGGGTGGGTGATGATCCTGTCGCCGGCCTGCAGCCCGTCGAGCACCTGGGTTGCAAGGCCACTGCGCCGCCCCAGGGTGATAGGCACCTGGCGCGCGTGCTCACCCTCTACGCGGAACACCCTCCATTCACCGTCGGCGCGGAACAGGGCGCTGGTGGGTAACTGCAGCACCTCGTCGGCCTGCCAGACCAGGAACTCGGCGTCGACCCGAAAACCGCTGCCCAGGCCCAGGGCAGCGGGGTCGAGTTCCTCGGAGAAGTCGACGATCACTGGCACCCGCTGTTCGTCGACGCCCAGCGCCGAGATACGGGTGAAGCCGGCGGGTTCGATGCGACGCACCACACCCGCCAGCGACTCCTCGCCGCCCCAGCCGGTCAGGCGCACTGCCATGCCGGGTCGCACTCGCACGGCGTCCATGGAGAGCAGGTCAATTTGGACCTCCAGGTCGCTCAGGTTGCCGAGTTCGATGATCGGCTCCCCGGCGGCCACGCTTCCTTCAC
Source organism: Pseudomonadota bacterium (assembly GCA_051751685.1). Classification (GTDB taxonomy): domain Bacteria; phylum Pseudomonadota; class Gammaproteobacteria; order Pseudomonadales; family Halomonadaceae; genus Halomonas. The sequence goes on from JBNJLE010000012.1 coordinate 25,849, forward strand.
AGCAGCGGTAGCGGGTTAGCACCTTGCCGGCGATGGGTGCGCGAACTTCGAGGGCCGGGTGCTCGGCATCGTCGCGCTGGCCGCTGGCCACCGCGAGCACGGCCCGGGCGCTCGCCACCTCGAAGCGGGCTGCCTCGACGCTGGACGCCGCCGCGCTCTCTATGGCGCTCAGGCGGTCTCGTTGACTGCGGCGCTGGTCCAGGTCAGCGGTGGAGACCAGATTGCGCTGATGCAGGATGCGGTAGCGCTCGAACTCGGCCTCGACGAACCGCCGCTCGGCGCGAGCGGTCTCCAGGTTGGCCTGGGCGGCCCGCAGACGTGCCTCGGCCGCCTGCAGCATGTCCTCGGCCTGCTGTCTCGACCTGGGATCCAGGGCCGGGGCGGGGCTGGGTTCGAGGAGGAACAATGGCTGGCCCTGCTCCACGTCGTCGCCGACCTCAAGCACTACCCGCTGCAGGTAGCCCGCGATGGGCACTGAGACGTTCCAGGTAGCCCGCAGCCGAGTGCGCCCCTCCTCGATCACCGAGTCGACGAAGGGGGCGGCACTGACCCGGGCCACGCTGACCGGGACCGGCGCCGGGCGCAGCGCCCAGGCCAGCAGGGCCAGGAGAGCAAGGCTTGCGAGACTCCACAGCAGAGGGCGGATCCAGCGGCGTGATGTCATGGCGCTATCTCCTGGTACTTTCTCTGGCATCGCTCTCTGGCACCGTTGGCGGCCCTTCCCGTATCAGTCAGCATCGTTCACTCCACGGCCTTTAGGACACGCAACTTGTCCAGGCGGCCCAGGCGTCGGACGACCAACAGGGCCACCAACAGCGAGGCGGCCAGCACGCCGCTGGCGGCAATGCCGAAGGCCTGGGGCGTGAGCACCAGTGGAATGCGAAACAGATCACTGCTGAAGGCCTGATGGAGCAGCCGGCTGAAGACGATGCCGATGACCCAGCCCGGCGGAATGGCGGCCAGCGTCAGCAGAGCGATCTCGCCGAGCAGAATGCGCGATACCTCGGCGCGGGAGTAGCCCAGCACCTGCAGGGTGGCGAGTTCACGGGCGCGCTCGGCAAAGGTAATGCGGGCATTGTTGTAGACCACGCCGAAGCTGATCGAGGTGGCAATGGCCACGAAAATCGCCGCAAACATCAGGATCGTCTCATCGAGGTAGTCGCGGATGCTTCGCTCGGCCTGGTCGAGCCGCCCGATGGCGGCCACGCCGGGCATCTTCCAGAGCGCGGCATTGAGCGAGTCGCGCCTGTCGGCATCCACCAGCAGCCAGGCGCCGCTGATCGCCGGTCCCTCGCCCATCAGCGTATTGAGGTGTTCGCGGGTGAGGTAGGCACCCACGCCCAGCGGTTCGTTCACCAGGGCGGCCAGCGGCAGCGTCACGCGGCGGCGCTGGCCCTCCAAGATCGCCACCTCGAGTTTGTCGCCTACCCGGGCCTCGAGAGACTCGGCCAGATAGCGGGTCAGCGTCAGGCCCCCCTCGGGCAGGCGCTGGGGATGCCCCTGGCCGTCCAGCACCTGACGCAGCTGCGGTTCGGGCGCCATGCCCAGCAGGCTGGTGCGCTCTTTGCGATGGCCGTGAACCAGGGTCACCGGCACCCGGCGCCAGGTTTCCACGGCCAACACCCCCGGCTGGTGGCGCAGTTCCCCCGCGGCCCGGGCCGGGGTCGGCTCACCAAAGGTAAGCTCCATGTCCATGCGCAGCACCTGGCGATACTGCTGATCAATCATCGCCTCCACGGCGTCGAGCTGGTAGGCACCCATCATCAGCAGGCCCACGGAGAGGGCAATACCGGCCACCGAGAGGCCGGCCTTGGCCGGGTGGCGGGCGAGGTGGCGCAGGATGATGCGTCCCTCGTGACCGATCAGCGCCCGGGGAAGGAGGCGTTCCAGCCCGCTGCGACGGAAGCGGACAGGCGCCGCCGGGCGCATGGCCTCGGCGGGCGGACGGCTGACCGCTTGCCATATCGCCCGCCAGGTGCCGAGCAGGGCGGCCAGGGCGACGATCCCCAGCGACAGCAACAGCGCCCAGGGCGGGACCCGAAATGGCATCTCGGGAAAGCGAAAGTACTCGCGGTAGAGGCCGGCCATGCCGCTGGCTGCCCAGGCGCCCAGGGCCACACCCAGCGCCCAGCCCAGCAGCACGATCATCCCGGCCAGCAGTCCGAAGTGGCGGGCCAGCTCGGCGTCGCGGTAGCCGAAAGCCTGGAGCACCGCCACCTGTTCGCGCTGGGTCTGGACCAGTCGGCCCATTACCACGTGGAGCAGGAAGGCCGAGACCGAGAGAAAGATGGCCGGCAGCACCGTGGCCTGGATGCGCTGCTGGTTGAGCTCCTCATCGAGGAAGCGGTGGGAGGGCTGGTCGTGGCGGGTGGTGGCGCCGGTGCCGCCATAGCGGGCCAGGGCCAGGTCCAGGGCGTCGATCACCCGTTTCTCGTCGGCCCCGGCCTGCACGGTCAGGGTGAGCTGGTTGAAGGCCCCTTCCATGCCGTAGGCACTGGCCAGGGTACGCTGGTTCATCCACAGCACGGCGTAGCGGCGATAGTCGGGCATCAGATCGGTGGGGGCGACCTGATAGAGGAACTCTGGACTGAGGGCGATACCCGTGAGCCCGAGCCGTACCCGGCGGCCGTCGATGATCGCCTCCAGGCTATCGCCGGGCGCCAGGCCGTGGGCCTCGGCGAAGGCATCGGAGACCACCGCCTGGTCGTCGCGGCCCGCTTCGGGCAGGCCGCCGGCCACCAGATGCAGGCGGTTGAGCGTCGGCTGGCGGCCATCGGGAATCGACTGGGCCAGCCCGCGCACGGGGTCGTCGAAGCCCGCCACCGAGAGGCGCATGGCGGCCTGTACCCGGGGTTCGATCAGGTTGACCCCCGCGATCTTCTGCAGGTGGGTCACCAGGCTAAGCGGCGCACGCTTGACGTCGGCGAACACCTCGGCGAAGTGGTGGCTGGCGTAGAAGCGCTCCCGGGCCCCGGAGAGCGCTTCCAGAGTGGTCACCGAGAGGATCAACGTCATCACTCCGCCGGCGATCACCACGGCGATGGCCAGCGCCTGGCCCTTGAGGCGCCAGAGGTCGCGGGTGAGCTTGCGGTCTAGGGTCCGCATCACCAGCGCAGCTCGCGGGCCGGGCGACGGGTGGCGTTGGCGTGAATCTCGTCGACCCGACCGTCGCGCAGGTGTATCACCCGGTCGGCCATCTCGCCGATCACCTCGTTGTGGGTGATGATGGCCACCGTGGTGCCGGTCTCGCGATTGACGGTCTCGAGCACCTCGAGGACGCGGATGCCGGTGCGGAAGTCCAGGGCGCCGGTGGGTTCGTCGCAGAGGAGCAGATCGGGCTGCTTGGCCACAGCGCGGGCAATGGCCACTCGCTGCTGCTCGCCCCCGGAGAGCTGAGAGGGGAAGTGGTCGAGGCGCTCGCCGAGGCCGACCATGGCCAGGGCCGACTCCGGGGTCATGGGGTTCCGGGCGATCTCGGTGACGATGGCCACGTTCTCTCGGGCGGTAAGGCTCGAGATCAGGTTGTAGAACTGAAAGACGAAGCCGACATGGTGGCGGCGAAAGCGGGTCAGCGCACGCTGGCTGGCGCCAGTTAGGCTTCGACTCTGGCCGCTGCCGTCGATGTAGCGCACCTCGCCGTCCGAGGCGGTGTCGAGGCCGCCGAGGATGTTGAGCAGGGTAGACTTGCCGGAGCCCGAGGCGCCCAGCAACACCAGCAATTCGCCGCGGTAGAGGGTCAGGTCCACGCCGCGCAGGGCCTGGATGGTCACCTCACCCATCTGGTAGAGGCGCGTCAGTCCACGGGCCTCGAGAGCCGCTGCCCTGTCGTCATGCATGCTGGCATCGCCGCCGGAGGGTGTGATGTGAGTCTAACCGGCCAACCGAAGGCCTGCCATGGAGGGTGGGCAAGGCAGGTGCATGAGGCGGCGTCAGCGGGTGACCAGCTGTCCCTCGGTGTCGATCTCCAGGCGGCGGTTGCGACCGGCGAACAGGGCGAAAGTGGCCGCCGAGGCACAGATCGCCAGCAGCACGGCGGTGATGGTGGCAAGCCCCAGATCGAGCTGCAGCATCACGCCAACGCCCAGCGGACCCATGGCGGCCAGCGTATACCCACCGCCCTGGGCCAGGCCGGAGAGCTTGCCCGCCAGCCGGGAGTTCCCAGTGCGCAGCACGATCAGCGTCAGCGCCAGGCTGAAGCCGCCGCCCTGGCCCAGTCCGAGCAGGACGATGCCGAGCCAGCCCAGGGACTCTGGCCCGACGAGCAGCAGCCAGAAGCCGGCCGCGATCATCGCCAGTACGGTGAGCAGTGCCGGTCGCTGATCGCGGCCCATCCGGGCCAGCCAGGGCGCACCCAGCGCCGCAGGAAGCTGCACCATCACCGAAGCGCCCATCATCCATCCGGCCTCACCCTCGCCGTAGCCTCTCTCCACCAGCAGGGTCGGCAGCCAGCCGAATACGATATAGGCCAACGACGACTGCAGGCCCATGAACAGCATCACCTGCCAGGCCAAAGGCTGGCCGAGTACCGAGCGCATCGAGCCACCCGCGCTGGGCAGGGTCGTCTCGTCGCGCCGCGGAGCCAGCAGCAGCCACGCTGCCAGAGCGACTGCGGCCAGCGCCGACCAGCTCGCCAGCCCCAGATGCCAGCCGCCCAGCCAGTCGGCCAGGGGAATGCTGAGCCCTGCGCCCAGGGCGCCACCCAGGCACAGCGCCATGGTATAGACGCCGGTCATCAGGTCGGCGCCGATGGGCAGCTCGCGCTTGACCAATGCCGGCAGCAGGGTGCCGGCCACGCCGATGGCGCCACCGACCATCAGGGTGCCGAGAAAGAGCGCGGGGACTGCCGGTATCCCGCGCAGCGCCAGGCCACCGGCCAATAGCGCCAGGCCTCCGGCCAACGTCCGCTCGGGGCCGAAACGCTTGGCCAGCCAGGGTGCCATCGGGGCGAATAACCCCAGGCAGAGCACCGGCAGGGTGGTGAGAGCACCAATGGAGAGCGGAGAGAGGCCGGTATCCTGCTGGATGCGATTCAGTACCGGCGCCAGGCTCGAGAGAGCGGGGCGCAGGTTGAGCCCCACCAGCACCATCAGGCCGATGAAGACCAGCAGGGTGCGTTGTCGTGAGGGAGGGGGAGTCGAGGGCGTGTCAGTGACCGTCACGGCGCCACTCTCTGCCTGTCTTCGGTCGAGACGGCTGGGGAGAGGCTTCTGCTCTCGCCGACATCAGGGGATCGTCCTCGTTGGCATTGTCGGGCCTGAAGACCACTTCGCCGGGGCGTTGATGCGTAGACTGGGCCACCCGCTGGCGAATGCCGGAGACATCCTCGCAACTGACAAGAGCGCCGGAGGCACTGGTGGGGTCAGGCTGGGCCACCAGGGGCCCCGGGAAGGTCCAGCAGCGCTGAGGCACCTGGGAAAGGCTCCAGTCTCGCTCACGCCAGCGGGCCTGGCCGTCGGGGAGCAGTTCGAGCTGATCCGCCGGCACCAGTGCCTGGAAAAGCTTGGCGTTGAGCACCACGCCGCCGGTGATCATCTTGACAGCTCCGACGAAGCGACCCTCATCGAGGGCCGCCAGCACCGACTTGCGGTTGGGACTTGCCTCGAGGATGGCGCGGCCGCAAAGGTGAAGCAGGTCCGAATCGACCTGCTTGATCACCCAGACATTGATGGGCGTTTTGCCCAGCAGTCGCTTCAGCATGGCGTTGAAGGCATCAGGCCTGCCTGCGGCCCCCGCCACCTCCGCCACTGCGACGACGGCGGGGCGCCTGGGACTGCTCATCGCTGCGCCGCTGGCCCTGGCCCTGAGCATTGCCACGACTCTGGCCGTTGCCGTTGCCGTTGCCGCGGCCACCGCCACCGCGGTTGCGGCCGTTCTCGATGGGCTCGGGTTTGACATTGGGATCGGGCTCGAAGCCGGGTTCGATCCGCTTCTCGAGGTCGCGCTTGATCAGCCGCTCGATGCCCTTGAGCAGACCGTGTTCGTCGACGCAGACCAGCGATACCGCCTGGCCCTCGCTGCCAGCGCGTCCGGTGCGTCCGATGCGGTGCACATAGTCCTCGGCCACGTTGGGTAGCTCGAAGTTGACCACGTGGGGCAGTTCATTGATGTCCAGGCCGCGGGCGGCGATGTCGGTGGCCACCAGCACCTGCAGGCCGCCGCCCTTGAAGGCGGCCAGCGCCTTGGTGCGCGCCGACTGGCTCTTGTTGCCATGGATCGCCATGGCCGGGATATCCTGTTTGGAGAGCTGCTCGGCCAGACGGTTGGCGCCGTGCTTGGTGCGGGTGAAGACCAGCACCTGTTGCCAGTTGTGCTGGCTGATGAGGTGAGCCAGCAGCTCGCGCTTCTTCTCGCGATCCACGCGATAGATCGCCTGGTCGACGAGTTCAGCAGTGGTGTTGCGACGCGCCACCTCGATCATTGCCGGGCGATCCAGCAGCTTGTTGGCCAGGGCCTGAATCTCGTCGGAAAAGGTTGCCGAGAAGAGCAGGTTCTGGCGCTTCGGGGGAAGCACCCGGAGGATCTTCTTGATGTCGTGGATGAAGCCCATGTCGAGCATGCGATCCGCTTCGTCGAGCACTAGGATCTCTACCTTGGTGAGGTCCACGTGCTTCTGCTGCTGGAGGTCGAGCAGACGCCCCGGGGTGGCGACGAGGACGTCGAGCCCGTTGCGAATGGCATCCACCTGGGGCTGCTGGCCCACACCGCCGAAGATGACGTGACTCTTCAGGGTCAGGTGGCGGCCGTAGTCAGCCACGCTCTCGCCCACCTGGGCGGCCAGCTCGCGGGTCGGGGTGAGCACCAGGGCACGCACCTCGCGACGGCCAGGGCGCGGGCCGTCGGCCAGACGCTGGAGCATCGGCAGGGTGAAACCGGCGGTCTTGCCGGTGCCGGTCTGGGCGCTCGCCAGCAGGTCGCCTCCCTCGAGCACAGCAGGAATGGCCTGCAGCTGGATGGGAGTCGGAATGGTATAGCCCTGTGCCTCAACAGCACGAAGGAGTTCGGCACGCAGGCCAAGGTCGGAAAAGGTCATGCGGTCTCCGCAGAAACGCCACGGCCGTATCACACAGTATCGCGTGACCAGTCCCGGGTCGGGGCGTGAAAAATTCGGGTAGTGGGGCGGCAGGAGGGACTAGAAGGTTGCCGCGTGACTGCATTATGCCAGATTGCTGCCGCCGGCGCAGCTACTTCGCGGATGGCCAAGCCGGTGACGACCCTCTCGAGCCCTTGGATACGGCACCCCCATGCGATGATCGGGGCTGTCACTCTTGCCGGCGCGCGCGTCGCAATGCTTCGGCGAGCTCATCGGCCGCGCTGTCCCAGCCGCGGCCCAGGGCGCGTACCAGCGCGGGGTAGCCGTCGTCGTCAAGCTCGGCCTCCACGCGCAGGGAGTCCATGGCCAGCAGGCTTCCCTTGGCGTCGCGCAGCTGCCACTGACCGCCGATCACGGCCCGCCCGTCGTGGCGGCCCTGGAAGCGATCGATTTCCAGGCGCAAGGCGAGCGCATCGGGTTCGCTCACGCCGGCCTCATCCCGCATCACCCGGGTGTCGGGCAGTCGTGCGGCCAAGCGTAGCCGCAGTCCGCGCTCGAGCTGGCGACCCAGGGCCTCGGCCCACTGGTGGCCGCGAGCCTCCACCAGGGTGATATCGTCCACCTGCATCACCAGGCCGTCCACGTCCAGGTAGTGGGCCAGACGCGGCGGGCTCAGCAGCAGCAAGTGCCGGGCCTCGATGCCTGCCGCGCTGCCGGTCGCCACGGGCAGGGTGTAGCGCGTCGGCGCCGGGCCCGAACTGGCGCAGCCGGCGAGCCCCGCTGCGAGCATCAGGACGGCCAGGACGGCCAGACTCCGTTGCTTTGTCATCGTCTTCTCTCCTTGTTGAAGGACGTCTTGCACCGTCAGTCGCCCCTTGGGGCCCGGGGCATGGGGTCCTCGGTGTCGAGGCTGTCGAAGAACAGCGCACGCGGATTCTCGGAAAGGGTGCGGGCCACCGGCTGGATATCGCGCATCAGCCGATCCAGCCGCTCCACGGCGACGGTCAGCTCCTGATAGGCGCTTGAGCCGGGCGAGAGCCCCCGCAGAGTCTCGCGCAGCTCGGCCAGCGTCGCGTTGAAGTTGGCTGGCACCTCTCGGGTGTTGGGATCCTCGACCCATGTGCTCAGGGAGGCGGTGAGCGCCTTGACCTCGTCGAGCATCGCCTCCGAGGCCGCCAGGTTGCGATCGAGCCCAGCCAGCAGCGGCTCGATCTCCAGGTCGTTCAGCTTGGCCAGCAGGTCGGTCACCTGGGCCTCGATCAGCGCAAAACCGCCCGAGACCGTGGGAAAGACCGCCTTCTCGACAAAGGTTTCTGCGACGTGCTGATCGGCCAGGTCGCTGTTGAAGTTGAGATCGACGAACAGCGCCCCGGTGAGGAGGTTGCCGCTCTTCAGGCTGGCGCGCAGCCCGAGGGTGAAGAGGCGGTCGAGGCGTTCCCGCCACTCGGCCAGATCGACGTCCTGATTCTCGATGCCCAGCCGCTGGGGCTCGATGCGAATCAGGACCGGAATAGAGAAGCCCGTGCGGCCTTCGGGCTGAGGGGCATTGAAGTTCCAGGGCACTGCCGCCACGGTGCCGATGCGCACGCCGCGAAACTCCACCGGGGCGCCCCGTGAGAGGCCTCGCACCGAGTCGTCTACCAGCAGCACATACTCCAGGTAGCGGTTGAAGGTGCCTTGCCGGGCACTGTCCTCATCCGGATAGAGGTTGAAGGTGACATCCGGCTCCACCGGGCCGCCCAGCGGCAGGTCCTCGGGCACGCCGAAGGTAACGCCGCCGCCCAGCAGCGCCTCGAAGGACTCGACGTTGACCCGGAAGCCCTCGGAGTCCAGGCGCAGGTCGATACCGCTGGCCGACCAGAAGCGGGTGCTGTCGGTGACCAGAGTATTGTAGGGAGCTTCGATAAAGATGCGATGCTGCATGCGCCGGCTCTGGGCATTGAAAGCGGCATCCTCCACGCGGCCCACGGTATAGCCTTGATAGGTGACAGGGTCACCGACCCGCAGGGAGTTGCCCAGCTGGCTGATCAGGTTGATGCGCAGGCCGGCCGCCCCCGCCGGGGCCACCGGCGGCTGGTCGCTGACCTGAAACTCTCGGGAGGCGACATCGCTGCCGCCTGGCTCGAGCTGGATGAAGGCGCCGGAAAGTACCGTGCCCAGGCCGCTGATCCCCTCGCGGCCCACCCGCGGCTTGACCACCCAGAAACGACTGTCCTCTACCAGCATGCCCTCGGTGTCGGGGCTCATCCGGGCAGTGATCACCGCGGTGGCCAGATCCTCGGAGAGGTTGACCCTCTCGACGCGGCCGACCTGGACGTTGCGGGTCTTGATCAGGGTGCTGCCCGCCTCGATCCCCTCGGCGTTGGCCATTACCAGAGTCACCTGAGGGCCGCGGCTGCGATAGTTGTCATAGACCAGCCACATGCCGATCACGATGGCCACGATGGGGACGATCCAGATCGGTGAGAAGCGGGCCTGGGGAGAGGGCCTGGCCTTGTGCTGATCCTGCTCGGGCGCGGGCTCACCGCGGGGCGTATCACTCATCCGCTGTTCCTTGTGAATTCTGGCGTTTGCCTGATGAATTCTGGTGTATTTCCGAGGGATTCTGTTGAGTGTCGTGTGGATCTCGTTTGGCGTCGTGGCGCGGCAGCGGGGCGTCCCACAGTAGCCGCGGGTCGAAGGTCATGGCCGCCAGCATGGTAATCACCACCATGGCACCAAAGGCCAGGGCGGCGGGCCCGGGGGTGATCGACATCAGCGAACCCGCGCGGATCAGCGACACCAGGATCGCTACCACGAAGATATCGATCATCGACCAGCGGCCGATGAACTCGGTGACCCGATAGAGCCGGGTGCGTGCTGCGGCATTGAGTTCGCTGCTGCGGCTCACCACCAGGCAGAGCCAGGCCAGCGCCACCAGTTTGCCTACCGGCACGATGACGCTGGCAATGAAGATCACCGCGGCCACCGGCCAGGAGCCCATCTGGACCAGTTCCACGACGCCGCCGATGATGGTCGAGGGGCTCGAGTGGCCGAGGCTGATGGTGGTCATGATCGGGTAGACGTTGGCGGGGACATACATCACCGCGGCGGCGGCGAGCAGTGCCCAGGTGCGCTGCAGGCTGTGGGGCAGGCGGCTGCGCAGCCGCTCGCCGCAGCGTCGGCAGCGTCCCCGTCCCCCGGGGTCGAGCCGATTGACCAGGCCGCAGGTCGTACAGCCCGCCAGCCCCTGGGGGGCGGCAGTCTCGCCGGTGTGGGTGCCCTCGGGTGCTCGCGGCTCGCCGGCCAGGGAGAACCACATCCAGTCGGCGTCGATGGACTGGGTGGTAAACAGCAGCAGCAGCGCAAAGGCGCAGAAGGCCCAGAAGGAGACGCCCAGTTCGATCTGGGCCATGCCAGCGATCTTGATCAAGCTGACCAGGGCGCCAATGATGAAAACGTCGGCCATCATCCAGGGATTCAGCTGGGCCAGGGAGCGGGCAATGGTGTGGCTGGCGGGCAGCGGGTTATCGTTCAGCAGACCCAGCTGCAGCCAGATGACGCCGAACAGGTAGACCGCCGGCAATACGATGATGGTGAGGATCACCGCTCCGGCCACCACCGGCTGATGGAAGCCGATAAGCGTGGTGGCGGTCTGGGAAAGGTCGATGCGGTTGCCCACGCCGCCCACACTGAAGCTGATAAAGGGAAAGGAGAGCGCCATGGCCAGCGCCAGCAGTGCGGACAGCGCCAGCGCCATGCTGCGCTGGGCCGGGCGCGGGTGGCGCTTGACCAGCAGGTGGCCGCAGCGCGGGCAGTCGGCCTGCTCGCCGGCGCGCAGCGGAGGGAGGGCGACCACCCAGTCACACTCCCGGCAGGCGCGCAAGCGGCGGCTACCCCGGGATTCGGGCGGCATTCGATCGACCCTCGGTGCGTCGGTGGGCAGTGAGGGCACGTGTTTCAGAAGGCGGTAAGGGCGCTGGGCCAAGGGCGACGTCACTCCTGCTGGCGAGTCGTGTCAGAGGGGCTTCACCCCAGAGTGGGAGCGGCCTACACTGCCGACCGTGCTCGACGGGTCCCAGACAAAAGTGTGACAGGTTGGCACAATGGGCACCATAGAGAAACATGCACTCCTGAATGTCGTCGAGGCAACACCATGATCCTTCCAGCGGTAGCGGTGGTGGCGGGCCTGATCCTGCTGGTATGGAGCGCCGAGCGCTTCGTTGACGGTGCGGCTGCCACGTCTGCGCGATTCGGTATCTCGCCGTTGCTGATCGGCATGCTGGTGATCGGTTTCGGCACCTCTGCGCCAGAATTGGTGGTGTCGGCACTGGCGGCGAGTCAAGGCAATCCCGGCCTGGCGCTGGGCAACGCCTATGGCTCCAACATCGCCAATATCGGCCTGATCCTGGGGCTGGTGGCGATGATCTCTCCCCTGGCGGTGCACTCCACGGTGGTGCGTCGTGAGATGCCCATTCTCGGCGGGGCCACACTGCTCTCGGCGCTGCTGATGTGGGGCGGGGTGGTGGGACGAGTGGAGGGAGCGCTGTTGCTGGCGCTGCTGGCCATCTTTATCGGCACCAGTATCTTCCGAGCCCGCCGCGATAGTGCCGACCCACTGGGCACCGATACCGAGCAGAGCCTGGCGGAACACCACATGTCGCTGGCCGCCGGCTTGGCCTGGACGGGCATCGGCCTGGTGCTGCTGGTGATCAGTTCGCGGATCCTGGTGTGGGGGGCGGTGGCTATCGCCCAGGGGTTCGGCGTCAGCGACCTGATTATCGGCCTGACCGTGGTGGCGGTGGGCACCTCGCTGCCGGAGCTGGCCTCATCGATCAGCGCTCTGCGCCGTCGCGAGCACGACCTGGTACTGGGCAATGTGGTGGGCTCCAACCTGTTCAATACCCTCGGGGTGGTAGGTCTCGCCGCGGTGATTCACCCGATCCAGGTGGGCGCCGAAGTGCTGCTGCGCGACTGGAGTCTGATGGCGGCGATGACCCTGATGCTGGCGGTCTTTGCCCTTGGCTGGCGAGGCCGTGAAGGGCGCATCAACCGCCTGGAGGGCGGAGTGCTGCTGGTCATGTACCTGACGTATACCGCCTGGCTGGTGCGACTGGTACTGAGCGGAGGCGGCAACTGATACGGGACTGCGACAAGAAGACACACTGATCAGCATCAACTTTCCCCATGAGAGCGAGTCTCTAACAGGTAGGATAATCGAGAAGTCAGAATAAGCTTAGATCCCAGGGTTATTTGTGGCGGTTTTTTTCGAACGCCACACGATCACCATTTGCTAGGCTGAATCTGTCACTTAGTGTCGAGGTGGAATGCGTCACGGCGGGTCCTTGCAGGCTGGCCGAAGGCACAACACGCACCGGAGCGTGCATCCGCATCCCTTGCGACGACCCCGAGTCCATCGCTGTCATGAGGCTTGCGTCATGGAACTGGATCCTCTCCTGCTGTCACGATTGCAATTCGCCTTCGTGGTCTCCTTTCACGCTATCTTTCCGGTCTTCACCATCGGATTGGCGTCCTATATCGCCCTGCTTCACGGGCTCTTCTACCGAACCGAGAACCCTGCCTGGGATCGCCTGGCCCTATTCTGGACCAAGGTGTTTGCCGTGGTATTCGGCATGGGCGTGGTGTCGGGCATCGTGATGTCGTTCCAGTTCGGTACCAACTGGAGCAACTTCTCCTACGCTTCGGCCAACTTCCTGGGACCCATGCTCAGCTACGAGGTGGTGACGGCCTTTTTCCTGGAGGCAGCCTTTCTCGGCGTGCTGCTGTTCGGCCGCGGCAAGGTCCCCCAGGGGGTACACCTCTTTGCGGCTTGCATGGTGGCTTTCGGCACGTTCATCTCCTCGTTCTGGATTCTCTCGGCCAACAGCTGGATGCAGACCCCGGCCGGGGTAGAACTGCTCGATGGGCGCTTTCATGTGACCTCCTGGCTGGCCGCGATCTTCAACCCCTCCTTCGGTTGGCGTTTCGCCCATATGGTGATGGCCTCATTTCTGACTGGTGGCTTCGTGGTGGCCGGGGTCAGCGCCTGGTACCTGCTGATCAAGCGCGACGTGGAGGCCAACCGCCGCGCCCTCTCCATGTGCCTGTGGTTGCTGCTGGTGCTGACGCCCGCACAGGCGGTCATCGGCGATTTCCATGGCCTGAATACCCTCGAGCACCAGCCCACCAAGGTGGCGGCCATGGAGGGTAACTGGGAAACACGGGGCAATGTGCCGTTGCTGCTGTTCGCCATTCCCGACCAGGAGGCCCAGGCCAACCGCTTCGAGATTGGCATCCCCAGCCTGGCAAGCGTGATTCTCAAGCATGACGCGGCCGGCGTGATTCCCGGCATCAGCGAGGTGCCTCGGGATGAGCAGCCGCCGGTGTGGATCGTCTTCTGGGCCTTCCGAGTCATGGTGGGCCTCGGCTTTCTCATGATTGCTGTCTCCATCGCCGGGCTCTGGCTGCGCCGCGGCGGACGCGTCTACGAGCATCGCGGCTTTCTGCAGGTACTGAGAGTCATGAGCGTGACGCCCTTTATCGCGGTGCTGGCCGGCTGGATCGTCACCGAGGTTGGGCGTGCGCCATGGCTGGTCTACGGCATGATGAGCCATGCTCAGGGGCTGACGCCGTCGCTGACCGGCGGGATGGCACTGTTCACCTTGATTGGCTATGGCGCGGTCTATGCGGTGGTGTTCTTCGCCGGGGTCTACTACCTGACCCGGGTGGTGCGCCAGGGCATGCTGCCCGATGATGAGCGCAACACCATGGAAGGTGAGGTACACCGCCCCAAGCGGCCGTTCTCCGCGGCAAACGCTTCTTTCGACAACGATGCCGCCCCGACCTGGAGGAGATAAGCCATGGAGATATTTGATCTTTCAGTAATCTGGGCGCTGATCATCGGTTTCGGAGTGATCATGTACGTGGTGATGGACGGCTTCGACCTGGGGCTGGGGATTCTCTATCCCTTCGCCCCGGACGAAGCGTCCCGCGACGTGATGATGAACTCGGTGGCGCCGGTGTGGGACGGCAACGAGACCTGGCTGGTGCTGGGCGGGGCGGGTCTGCTGGGCGCCTTCCCGCTGGTCTATTCAGTATTCCTTCCGGCGCTCTATATCGGCGTCTTCCTGATGCTGGCGGGGCTGATCTTTCGCGGCGTTGCCTTCGAGTTCCGCTTCAAGTCGCACAGGAATCGCCGCTGGTGGAACCGCGCCTTCTGCTGGGGGTCCAGCGTGGCGGCCTTCGCTCAGGGGGCCGTGGTGGGCGCCTATATCCAGGGCTTTGCGGTGGAGGACTTCGTCTACGTGGGCGGTGCTCTGGACTGGCTGACCCCCTTCACCATCCTGACTGGCCTGGGGCTGATGACCGGCTATGCGCTGCTGGGGGCCACCTGGCTGATCCTCAAGTCCGAGGGGCATGTCCAGGAGTGGGCCTACCGCATTACTCCGGCGTTGCTGGCGGCGGTGCTGGTGGTGTTCGCGGTCATCAGCCTGTGGACGCCCTTCGTGGATCCGCAGGTCTGGGCGCGCTGGTTCGACCATATTCAGCTGATCTGGGTGCTGCCGGCACTGGCGCTGGCCTGCGCCATCTGGCTGTGGAGCGCGGTTCGCCGCCGTCAGGAGGGTCAGCCCTTCGTGGCGACCCTCGGTATTTTCATCTTTACCTATCTCGGCCTGGTGGCGAGCAAGTGGCCGGTGATCGTTCCCCCCAATTACACCATCTGGGACGCCGCCTCGGCACCGGAATCACAGCTATTCCTGCTGATCGGGGTGCTGTTCGTGATTCCCATCGTGCTGGCCTATACCGCCTGGACCTATTGGGTCTTCCGGGGCAAGGTCAAGGTGGGTGAGGGCTACCACTGACCCATGGTCACTCCTTCAACCGCCGGCGGCGGACGCGATGTCCGCCGCTGGTTGAACGGGCTCGCCACCCAGGAGCGTCACCGCTCGGGACTGGCGGTGGTGGCCGGTGTCGTGGCCGCCTTGGCTACGCTGGGACAGCTTGGCTTGCTGGCGCGGGTGATCAGCCAGCTTCTGGTGGAACAGGCCACCCCGGCATCGCAGCTGCCGGCCTTGGCTGCCATGGTCGCTCTGCTGCTGGTCCGCGCCGTGGCGCTGTACTGCCAGGAGCGGCTGGGGCAGCTGGCCAGCCTGAATATTCGTTCTCGCGTGCGTAGCGAGCTGCTCGATCATCTGGCGCGACTCGGACCGGGCTGGCTCGCCGGTCGGCATTCCGGGGCCCTGGCCAGCCAGCTGGTGGAGCAGGTGGAGGCGCTGGACGGTTACTTCGCCCGCTATCGCCCTCAACTCGTGCTGTCGGTAGTGAGCCCTCTGCTGGTGTTGGGCGTGGCGCTGTGGCTGGACTGGCTGGCGGCGCTCTTTCTGTTGCTGGCCGCGCCTCTGATTCCGCTGTTTATGGCACTGGTCGGCATGGGCGCCGAGCGTCTCAATCGCGAGCAGTTCGAGGCGGTATCCCGGCTTTCCGGCCACTTCATCGACCGGGTGCGAGCGATCACGACACTCCAGCTGTTTGATCGGGCGCGAGGGGCTACCGCCGAGGTCCATGCCGCTGCCGACGATTACCGCCGCCGCAGCATGCGCACCCTGCGCATTGCCTTTCTCTCCTCGGCGGTGCTGGAGTTTTTCGCCTCGGTGGCCATCGCCGTGATCGCCATCTATGTGGGTTTCGGGCTGCTCGGCTATATCACCTATGGCCCCTCGCCCGAGCTCACGCTGTTCAGCGGCCTGCTGGTGCTGCTGCTGGCACCGGAATTCTTTCAGCCGCTGCGCACCCTGGCCCAGCACTATCACGATCGGGCCGCTGCACTGGGCGCCGCCGATGGCCTGCTGGCGATCCTCGAAGCGCACCCCGACCCAGTGCGCAGCGCCGATGCGCGTCCTCCGCAGACGCCCGATGCGCTGCTGGAGCTTGTGGGGGCCCTGGTGACCCATCCTGGCCGCGGCCGAGTGCTGGGGCCACTGGATCTTTGTCTGTCACCCGGCGAGGTGGTGATACTGACCGGCTTGTCGGGCTCAGGGAAGTCGACTCTGCTGCAATTACTGGCGGGCTTTGTTGGCCCTGAGGCCGGCGAGCGGCGCCTGGCCGCTGACATTAGCTTCGCCTGGATGGATCAGCGCCCCCTGCTGATCCAGGGCAGCCTGGCGGATAACCTGCGCCTGGCAGACCCCGAAGCCTCGGATCCAGCCATGATGGAGGCACTGAACAAGGCCGGCCTCGGGGAGCGGATCGAGCGGTTGCCCGATGGACTGGAGGCCCCTGTTGGCGAGCGCGGGGTCGGGCTCTCCGGGGGGCAGGCTCAGCGCCTGGCGCTGGCCAGAGTGTTCCTGTCCCGTGCCCCGCTGGTGTTGCTGGATGAGCCCACCGCCAGTCTGGATGCCGAGACCGAGGCCCAGGTGATCGTGGCGCTCCAGGCCCTGGCGCAGGAGGGCCGTACGCTGGTCATTGCCACCCATCATCCCGCGCTGATCGCCATGGCTAGCCGATGCCTGGCGATCGAGGCGGGCACCGTCACAGAGGTGGCCCATGGCCGATCATCGGTCTGACGCAACGCTGCTGGTGGCCCTGCGGCCCTGGCTTGCGCTGCTTGCCCAGCGCCGTGGACGGCTGGTAGCTGGCGCCGGACTGCTGGCGCTGACCCTGGTCTCGGCCATCGGTCTGCTGGCGCTCTCCGGCTGGTTTATCACCGCCACGGGACTGACCGGCCTGCTGCTGGCGGCGGGTGTGGCCGCCAATCTGGAGGTCTATGTCCCGGGTGGCGGCATCCGCTTCTTCGCGGTGTCGCGCACCGTGTCGCGCTATCTGGAGCGGCTCTACAACCACGATACCGTCCTGCGCCTGCTTGCCGACCTGCGCGCCCGACTGTTTGGCGTGTTGACGCGCCTTGATGGCCAGGCTCTGTCCCGTCGCCGGGCCAGCGATTGGCTCAATCGCCTGACCGCGGATATCGACACCCTGGACAGCCTCTACCTGCGCCTGCTGGCCCCGGCGGCCGTGGGGCTGCTGGCGATCCTCGGGCTCTCTGCCTTCCTTGCGCTCTTCGCTCCGCGGGTCGGCCTGGGGAGTGGCGCGCTGCTGCTGATCGGCTGGCTGTGGCTGACCCTGGGCCAGGCGCGATGGGGGCTTGCGGCCAGCCGTCAACAGGTGAATGAGCTGGAGACGCTGCGCGGTCGACTGGTGGAGCAGCTGCAGGGCATGGCGGAGCTGGAGGCTTACGGCAGCCTGGTCAGCCTGCGCCATGAGCTGGCCGCTATCGAGACGCGTCTCTATCGTGGCCAGCGCAGGCTCGGTGCCGGCGTGGCCCTGGGCAATGCCCTGGCCAACCTGCTGGTGGGGCTCGCTATGTTGCTCGCGCTGTGGCTGGGGTCCCAGGCCTGGGCGGCAGGGCAGCTTTCCGGGCCGGTGATGGTGATGATGACTCTGGCGATGCTCGCCATGAGTGAAGCACTGGCCGCGCTGCCCGCGGCCTTTACCTGGCTGGGGGCGACCTGGGGGGCGGCCGAGCGGCTCAATGAACTTGAGGCCCGCGCGGATACGCCGGCTGGCCTAGACGAAAGCCCCAAGCGTTTCGCCGGGCCGCTGTCTGCTGAGCTTGAGCGGGTGACCCTGAGCTACCCCGGCGGCCTGGCGCCGGCCCTGGACAACGTCTCCTTGCGTCTGGCCCCCGGTGAGCGGCTGGCGCTATGCGGTGCCTCCGGCGCCGGCAAGTCCAGCGTGGGGGATCTGCTGCTGCGCCAGCTCACTCCCCGCTCGGGCACGCTGAGGTTGGGGGGAGAGGCGCTGGCTGCCTGGCCCGAGACGGCGCTGCGTGATCGGGTGGCAGGGCTGACGCAGCGCATCGATCTGTTGGATGACAGCCTGGCCGCCAACTTGCGCCTGGCCGCGCCTGAGGCCGAGGAGGGTCAACTGTGGAGGGCGCTCGCTTGGGTGGGCCTCGACGACTGGGCCGAGAGCCTACCGGAAAGGCTGGCGACCCGGGTGGGCGAGGGTGGCCAGCGTCTCTCGGGAGGACAGGCGCGCCGCCTGGCGCTGGCTCGACTGCATCTGCGCGACCCTGACCTGGTGATCCTCGATGAACCCTTCGCTGGCCTGGATGCCGCTACCGCATCGGCGCTTGCCGTGCGGCTGGATGCCTGGCTTGTGGGGCGCAGCGTCGTCTATCTGGTGCATCAGCTCGAAGGTGGGCCCTTCCAGCCCCCGGGCATCGACCGGGCGTTGACCCTGGTGGAGGGGAGGCTGGTGTCGCCCTGATGGCGGAAGCCGAGCAAGAGCTCATTGCAAAAGCCTGAGGCGTTTTGCGCAACGCCGAGCTTTATATCAGGATGGAGGAAAAGAACCGGAGTGCAAACCATGCGCGATTTTCTCACGCGCCTGCCCAAGGCCGAGCTGCACCTGCATATCGAAGGCTCCCTAGAGCCGGAACTGATGTTCGCTCTGGCCGAGCGTAACCGAGTCAAATTGCCCTTCGCCTCGGTGGAGGAAGCCCGCGCCGCCTATGATTTCAGCGACCTGCAGTCATTCCTCGATCTCTACTACCAGGGCATGAGCGTGCTGCACACCGCCGAGGATTTTTACGACCTGGCCATGGATTACTTTCGCCGCGCCCACGCCGAGGGCGTGGTGCATGTGGAGATGCACTTCGACCCTCAGGCCCACCGGATGCGTGGCATCGAGTTGCCCGTCGTGATGGAGGGGCTCTCCCTGGCCAGGCGCCACGCGCAGCGCGAACTGGGGCTCTCCACGGCGCTTATCATGGCCTTCCTGCGCGACCATGATGCCGCCGGGGCGATGTCGCTGCTGGATGAGGCTGCGCCTTATTGGGAGACGCTCGACGCCGTGGGTCTGGACAGTGCCGAGCGAGGCAATCCTCCCGCGAAGTTTGTCGAGGTGTTCGAACGGGCCGCGCGACTGGGTATTCCCCGAGTGGCGCACGCCGGGGAAGAGGGGCCACCGGCGTATATTCGCGAGGCGCTGGATCTGCTTGATGTCTGCCGCATCGACCACGGCGTGCGCTGCCTGGAGGATCCTGATCTGGTAACGCGGCTGCGCGATGAGGGCATGGTGCTTACTGTCTGCCCGCTTTCCAACGTGCGCCTGAAAGTGGTGGAGCGCATCGAGGAGCATCCGCTGCCGCAGCTGCTGGAGGCCGGCCTACGGGTCACCCTCAACTCCGACGATCCGGCCTATTTCGGCGGCGGCGTGCTGGACAACTACCTGGCTTGCCAGGGCGCCTTTGGCTGGGATGAGACCACCTTTATCCAGCTCGCCGGCACCGCCATCGAGGCGGCCTTCGTGAGTGACCGGCGCCGTCTGGCGCTGCGCCGTCAACTCGCCGACAGCGTCTGACGCCTCGACCCGGCGCTTTGGCGTCTCTGTCCATGGCAACGCTGTCAGTCGCGGTTCTGTTCGTCTCCACACCAAGTATGCCCCCCGGGGAGACCAGGGGGGCGACTGCAACTTGCCTGTCGGGCGCTGTTAGGGGTTACGGCAGGGCCGGTACGTCAAAGTCGGGCATTTCGCCGGTCAGGGTGTGCAGGAAGGCAGTGATATCGGCGATGGTCTGCTCCTCGAAGTCACGTCCCAGCATCTCCTTGCCCATGATGGCGACGGACTCCTCGAGCGTCTCGGTGGCACCGTTATTCATGTAGGGATAGGTGACGGCCACATTGCGCAGGGTGGGCGTGCGGAACTTGTACATGTCCGCTTCGTCGCCGGTGACCTCAAAGCGGCCCACGTCGCTGGAGCCTGGGACCTGAATGCGGTGGAAATTGCTGTCGGTCATCGCCGGGCCGCTGTGGCAAGCGATGCAGCCATTATCCACGAAGGCCACCATGCCATCCTTCTCCTGCTGATTCAGGGCGTTCTGGTCGCCGTGCAGGTAGCGGTCGAAGGGCGAGTTGGGGGTGTTCAGGGTGCGCTGGAAGCCAGCCAGGGCATGGGCCAGATTGTTGGCGTTGATCGGATCGGCGTCGTCCGGATAGGCCTCGGCAAATTTCGTCTGGTAGAGCGTGAAGCCGTTGAGGCGTTCAAGGGCCGTGTCGAGGTCCATAGCCATCTCGACGTCGGCCTCAATCGGCCCAAGAGCCTGGCCTTCCAGATCAGGCTCGCGGCCGTCCCAGAACTGGGAGCCAAGAAAGCCGGAATTCAGCACGGTGGGCGTGTTGCGCTCGCCGATCTGGCCGTCGTGGCCGGTGGCGCGCGGAATGCGGTCCGCCCAGCCCAGCGCCGGGTTGTGGCAGGTGGCACAGCTGATCACGCCGCTGGAGGAGATGCGCGGCTCGAAGAACAGCATGTTGCCCAGTTCCACCTTCTCTGGGGTCAGGGAGTTGTCGGCGGGAATCGGCGGGAAGTGAGGCAGCGGTTCGAAGCGATCGCGATAGTCGCTGAGGCCATCATCGGCCATGGCCGGGACGGCGATGGCGATCGCCGATCCCATGGCAATGGCTGAGGCCAGCAGACGCTTGGTCATCATGGTAGTTCCCCCTCATGGTGGTGGTCCGGGTAAGTACTTATTATTGCTGTGACTTGACGCTAATCAACCCAGTAAAACCGTCGGAAAAGGACTGCCCTTGAGCCACGTCAAGCTTTGCTCATGGTGTGGTTGAATTGCTGGACGCTTGACGGTGATTTCGGGATGCTGAAAGCTTTCTCTCTCTGCGAACGCTATCTGCGAAGGAGGTCAACGGTCATGGCCCGCTATCGCTATCCTGCCATCCCCGAGTCCGAGGTGACGCCCCGGGAGCTGTTCGCGCAGCGGCGGCGCTTTCTCAAGGGCACTCTGACGCGTGGCGCAGCGCTGGGCATGGTCGCGGCCGCGCCTGGTCTGCTGCTGTCACCCACCTCCCGGGCCTGGACGGAAACCCTGTCTGGGCAGCTGTCGGGTGAACTGCCTAGTCGCTCCCTGGCCGGGGAGGAGGCGCTCACGGACAGGAAGGACGTCACCACCTACAACAACTTCTACGAATTCGGCACGCGCAAGAGCGACCCGGAGGTCTATGCCCACAAGCTGGTCACCGACCCCTGGTCGGTGAGCATCGAGGGTGAAGTGGGGAAACCCGGATCGTTTGCCCTGGAAGATATCCTCGCCGGCCAGGCATTGGAGGAGCGCATCTATCGACTGCGCTGCGTAGAGGCCTGGTCCATGGTGATTCCCTGGATCGGTTTCCCGCTGGCGGAGCTGCTCAAGCGTCATGAGCCTACTTCGCGAGCCAGGTACGTGGTCTTCGAGTCGATTTTCGACCCTGACAACCTGCGGGGGCAGCGGCGTTCGATCATCGAGTGGCCCTACCGTGAGGGGCTGCGCATCGATGAGGCGATGCATCCGCTGACCCTGCTGGCGGTGGGCATGTATGGCGAGAGGATGCCCAACCAGAATGGTGCACCGATCCGCCTGGTGGTGCCCTGGAAGTACGGCTTCAAGAGTATCAAGTCGGTGGTCAGCATTCGCCTGGTCGAAGAGATGCCCACTACCTCCTGGATCGACCAGAATCCCGACGAATATGGCTTCTACGCCAACGTGAATCCTGCGGTTGACCACCCGCGCTGGTCCCAGGCCCGGGAGCGGCGCATCGGCGAGAGCGGCCGACGCGACACCCTGATGTTCAACGGCTACGCCGACGAGGTGGCCGAGCTCTACGCTGGCATGGACCTGAACCAACACTTCTGAGCCCCAGGGAAATTCCGATGCTGGATGGGTCGCAGCGAATCCTCGTCTTTCGTCTGCTGGTGCTCCTGGCGGGCAGCCTGCCGGCGGTGTGGCTGGCCTGGCAGTGGTTTTTTGGCGATCTCGGCGCGGTGCCCGCCGAGGCGGTGGTGCATGTCACCGGCCGCACCGGCCTGATCCTGCTGTTGGCCACCATCGCCTTCAGTCCGGCGTTCCGCTTTACCGGCTGGGTCGGCATCATGATCGCCCGCCGCCAGATCGGCTTGTGGGCCTTCTTCTGGCTGGTAGCCCATATGCTGGCCTGGATGGGGCTCGATCAGTTCTGGGACTGGCCCTGGATTCGCCGCGAGATGGTCGACCTTCCCTATATCCGCTACGGGGCGGCGGCGCTTCTGCTGCTGGTGCCGTTGGCACTCACCTCCTTTCGGCGAGTGCAGCAGGCGATGGGCTACACTGCCTGGCACTGGCTGCATCGGCTGGTCTATGTGGCAGCGGCGCTTGGCGTGACCCACCTGTGGATCCTGACCCGCGCCGACTATCGGATGCCGATGCTGTTTGCTGCCGTTCTGGCGGCCTTAACGGTGTTCCGCATGACGGACGCCTTGCTGGGAGGAAAGTGAAATGCGCAAGGGGGCGATAAGCGTCATGGCCACGAGCCTGCTGGCGGCAGCGCTGGCTTCATGCATGGCTCAGGCCGACGGTAGCACGGAAGACGAGGCCATGATCGATCTGGCCTGGGACAGCGGCTGTTTCAACTGCCACGACCTGGACAAGAGCCTGCGTGGACCCGCCTGGCGGGACGTGGCAGAGCGCTATCGAGACGACGACGAGGCGCTGGAGCGGCTGGTGGTCACGGTTCGCGACGGTGGCAGCGGCAACTGGGGAGAAGAGCGCATGACGCCCAATCGTCGAGTCGCCGAAGAGGATATCAAACGCTTGGTAAGCTGGCTGCTCAGCTTGCCGCCTGCCGAGGAAGAGAGCTGAGTCTCAGCCCGCTAACGGGGATGGAGTGTCGCGGCGATGCTGGCAGCGGCCGGCAGCCCAGGTCTCGGCCACCGTGCGGTCGTCGCCCAGCATCATCAGCGCAAAGAGCGTCTCGGCCAGGGTGCGGCAGCGCGCCGTGCGCCGGGCCAGCAGCGGGGTGGCCGCCGGGTCGAGGACCACAAAGTCGGCGTCCATGCCGGGTGCCAGGCGGCCGACGCGCTCGCTCAGCGAGAGTGCCCGGGCGTTGCCCAGGGTCAGCCCAAAGAAGCCTTGCCAGGCGGTGAGCGGCTGGCCGCGCAGCTGGCCCACCTGGTAGGCGGCCTTCAACGTGGCCAGGCCAGAGAGATCGGTGCCGCCTCCCACGTCGCTGGCGTAGGTCACGCCCAGGCCCATCTCCCGGGCGGCCTGCCGGTCGAAGAGCCCGCTGCCCAGGAACAGGTTGGAGCTCGGGCAGAAGGCGAGGTTGGCGCCGCGCTCGGCGAGGCGACTTCGCATCGCCTGGTCCAGGTGGATACCGTGGGCGAAGGTGCTGCGTGGCCCCACCAGGCCCGACTGCTCGTAGACCTCGAGGTAGTCGCGGCTGCCGGGGAAGAGCTCCTCCACCCAGTCCAGCTCGCCGGTGTTCTCGGCCAGGTGGGTCTGCAGCCACAGACTCGCGTCGTTTCTCAGGATAGCGCCGGTGGCGTCGAGCTGGGCGCGGGTGGAGGTAGGGGCGAAGCGCGGGGTCAGGCTGTAGCCGAGCCGCCCCTTGCCGTGCCAGTCACCGATCAGCCGCTCGCTGTCGCGGATGCCGCCCACGACATCGTCGGTGAGCCCCACCGGGGCGTGGCGGTCCATCAGCACCTTGCCGGCCAGCATGCACAGCCCGCGCCGCTGGCTGGCGGCGAAGAAGGCGTCCACCGACACCGGGTGGCTCGAGCAGAACACCTGCGCGGTGGTGGTGCCCACCCGCAGCATCTCGTCGAGGAAGGTCTCGGAGAGGGTGTCCGCGTGCTCGCGGCTGGCAAACTTGAGCTCCTCCGGAAAGGTGTAGTCGTTGAGCCAGTCGAGGAGCTGGCGTCCGTAAGAGGCCATGATCTCCAGCTGCACATAGTGCACGTGGCTGTCGATAAAGCCGGGAGTGATCAGCTTGCCGCGATGGTCGATCACCTCGATACCGGGGGGCAATTCGGGGGCCAGGGTGGCGTGGTCGCCGACGGCACGGATGCGCCCGTTCTCGATCCAGAGGGCACCGTCCGGGGTGTGGACGACGCTCCCCGGAGCGGGGGTGTCATCATCGCCGGGGTCGGCGTCGAAGCTCAGCAGTTCGGCGCGCAGCAGGCGCGAGTCGGTCTTGGTCATGGTTTCGGATTCGTCTCGATCTATGTCACCGGGGCTTTTCCGGCGACAGACCTGCCTTTCCTTCCTCGGCCTGTCCCCGGCGCCCCTGGATTGGTGGTTTGTCGACGTACAGGATGCATTTACGTTGAAGGCTCGCGGAACAGGGCCCGTAGTTCGGCAGAGTCGAGGCCGCGCTGGTCGGGCCGCTCGGCGCTTTCCATCATGGGCAGCAGCTCGGCCAGGGTGGCCAGGGCGATGGCATAGGGGGTCTTGTCGCCTCCCCTTTTTTTATTGCCATCTGGTCCCGCCGCCATGCCGATGGGGCAGCGCACCCGGTCTAGCGCCGTTTCGTCGTGGCCGGCCTCGCGCAGCCGAGAACGGAAGCTGGCCCACTTGCTCTTCGAGCCGATCAGGCCGACAGACGTGCAATCGCCGCGCGTCAACAGGGCATCCACCAGGGCGCAGTCTTCGGCGTGGTTGTGGGTCAGCACCAGGGCATGAGTGCCGGTAGGCAGCTCGCTCACGGCGGCGGCCGGGTCGGGCGCGTGGCGGCAGGCCAGCCGTGGTTGGCTCGCCGCCCAGCCCGGGAAGACCGCCTTGCGGCTGTCGTGCCACCGCACCTGCCAGGGCAGCGGGGCGGCCAGGCGCACGAGTTCCGTGCCCACGTGGCCCGCACCGAAGATCGCCAGGGTAGCGGTGCTGCCCGAGAAGACCTCGAGCAGCACGTTGACGAAGCCGCCGCAGCACTGGCCGCTGCGCCCGCCGAGCGAGAAGGCTTCGAGGCTCATACCGCCCTCGGAATCTCCCTGTGCACCCGCGAGCCGGGCTCTCGCCGCCTCGATCACCTGGTATTCGAAGGTGCCGCCGCCCAGGGTGTCGAAGACGGCGTCGGCGGTGATCACCATTCGCGTGCCGGGTTCCCGGGGCGTGGAGCCGGCGCTGGTCACCTGGGTGGCCAGGGCGTGGGGCACGCCGTCGCGCTGCAGGCGGTGCAGGGCAGCGTGCCAGCTCTCCGGGCGGGGGTCGCTTGCGGCGATCATGGCGACGGTTCCTCGAAGGCCGGCGGCCCGTCGCTGTGGCGCGAGCGCAGCGCCTCGGCGGCCAGCAGTACCCGCTCCGGCGTGGCCGGGGTGTCGAGCCGCGGCGCCTCGCGATAGTCGGCGAGGCTCGCCAGGGCGTCGCGCAGCGCCGACCATACCGAGATGCCCAGCATAAAGGGCGGCTCGCCCACCGCCTTGGAGCGGTAGAGGCTGGCCATGGAGTTGGGGTGGCCCTCCATCAGTTCGACGTTGAAGATTGGCGGCAGGTCGCCGTAGGTGGGGATCTTGTAGGTCGCCGGCCCGTCGGAGATCAGCCGGCCGGCCTCGTTCCACTTCAGCTCCTCGCTGGTCAGCCAGCCCATGCCCTGAATGAAGCCGCCCTCCACCTGGCCGCGGTCGATGGCCGGGTTCAGGGAGTCGCCGACGTCGTGAAGGATGTCGACCCGGTCCACCTGATATTCGCCACTCAGGGTGTCGACGCTGACCTCGGCGACGGCGGCTCCGAAGGCGTAGTAGTAGAAGGGGCGCCCCTGACCGGTGCCGCGGTCGTAGTGGATCAGCGGGGTGGCGTAGAAGCCCTTCGCCGAGAGCGATACTCGGCCCAGATAGGCCGCCTGCACCAGTTCGCCCCAGGGGATACGCCGTTCGCTCTCGCCAATGCCGGCCACCAGATGGCCGGCCTCCATGCGCATCGCCTCGCGGTCTATCTCGTAGTGTTCGGAGGCGAAGTCGAATAGCCGCGCCTTGAGCGTCAGGCAAGCGTCCCGGGCGGCCATGCCGTTGAGATCCGCGCCGCTGGAGGCGGCGGTAGGTGAGGTATTGGGCACCTTGTCGGTGCGGGTGGCGGTGATGCGCACGGCGTCGAGATGCAGCGCCAGCTCCTGGGTCACCACCTGGCAGATCTTGGTGTGCAGGCCCTGGCCCATCTCGGTGCCGCCGTGGTTGATCTGTACGCTGCCGTCGGTATAGACGTGGAGCAGGGCACCGGCCTGGTTGAGGTGTTTGGCGGTGAAGGAGATGCCGAACTTTACGGGGGTCAGGGCCAGCCCCTTCTTGAGGATGGGATTCTGCGTATTGAACGCTGTGATCGCCTGGCGTCGTGCCCAGTAGTCGCTGCTCGCTTCCAGCCGTTCGATAAGCTCGTGGAGCAGACCGATCTGCTCCACGGTCTGGCCGTAGTGAGTGATAGTACGTCCCTGGCGATAGAGGTTGCGCTTGCGCACGGTGAGGGGATCCTCGCCTATCCGGCGGGCGATGTCATCCATCGCCGCCTCGATCACCATCATGCCCTGGGGGCCACCGAAGCCGCGGAAGGCGGTGTTGGAGGCGGTATGGGTGCGGGCGCGGTAGCCGGTGACCCGGGCCGCCCCCAGCGAGTAGGCGTTGTCGGCGTGGAACATGGCGCGGTCGACGATGGCGTCCGACAGGTCCGGCGAAAAGCCGCAGTCGCCGATCAAGGTGATCTCGCCACCCTGGATCACGCCGTGCTCGTCCACGCCCAGCCGATAGCGATTATGGAAGGGGTGGCGCTTGCCGGTGACGTGCATGTCCTCGGCCCGGGGCAGGCGCAGCCGCGTGGCGCGGCCAGTGCGTCGTGCCACCAGCGCGGCGATGCAGGCCCAGGGCGAGGCCTGGGTCTCCTTGCCGCCGAAGCCGCCGCCCATGCGCCGCACCTCCACGGTCACCGCATGCAAGGGAATGCCCAGCACCTCGGCGACCAGCTTCTGGGTCTCGCTGGGGTGCTGGTTGGAGGTGTGGACCACCACGCCCTCGTCCTCGGTGGGCGTGACCAGGCAGGCCTGGCCCTCCAGGTAGAAGTGCTCCTGGCCGCCGACGAACTGCTCGCCCGTGACCACCCGCGGCGCGTCGGCCAGTGCGGCCGTCCAGTCGCCGCGCCGCTGGACGTGAGTGGGGCGCACGCACTCGCCGCGCTCGGCGGCGGCCACCGGGTCGAGGCTCGCCGGCTGCTCGTCGATCTCGACGACACCGGCCTCGAGGGCCGCCTTCACTGCCTCCCGGGCGGTACGCTGGGTTTCGGCCGCTACCGTGAAGAGCACCTGGCCGGCGTAGCTGATCTCGTCTTCGACGAAGATCGGGTCGCCGGGGAAGACCGGGCCGATGTCGGTATGGCCGGGCACGTCAGAAAAGCCCACCACATCCACCACGCCGGGCAGGCTGCGCACCGTGTCGAGGTCGAGGCGGGTCAGACGGCCATGGGCCACGGGCGAGAGGGCCAGCGCCAGGTACAGGCAGTCCGCCGGCGCCTTGAGGTCGTCGATATAGGCGGCGCGGCCGGTGACGTGCTTGACCGCACTCTCATGGGCCCGGGCGTTGCCGGCATGGCCATGGGTGGCGGCCTGGGTGGTCTCCCGGGCGAGGGGGGCATCGCCCTTGATGCGGTCTTGCTGCGCCTGGCGGGCCCGGGCGGCGTCGGCGGAGAGGTCTGTCGCGGTGTCGGGCTCCCTGGCCGGCGCGGCATCGGGCGCCTTGGAAAGCTTAGTGAGCGTGCGCATGGAGCATCACCTCCCGGGGAACGTCGGTCGTCGCCTGTGCCATGACCAGGCGCAGACGTTCGAGCAGGTTGGCGGCGGAGAGCTCGCGGTAGTGGGCGCTGCCGCGCACGTCGCTCATGGGCGAGAAGTCCTGCTGCAGGGCCAGTCTGGCGGCCTGGAAGGCGGTCAGGTCCGGTGCCTTGCCCTCCAAGGCCGCCTCGGCGGCGGCGGCCCGTTTCGGCGTGGCCGCCATGCCCCCGAACGCCAGGCGGACGTCGCGCAGCAGGCCATCTTCCAGGCGCCAGCCGAAAGCGCCAAGCACCGCCGAGATATCGTCCTCACGCCGCTTGGACAGCTTCCAGACCTTGAGGTGTCGACCCGCCTCGGGAAGGGGCAGGAAGATGGCACGGATCACCTTGCCCTCGCGCTCTTTATCCTGATTCAAGGCGGTCTGTTTGTAGTCGAGGAAGAAGTCGTCGAGGGACAGCGCCCGCTCACCCTTCGGACCGGCGAGCCAGAGTCGCGACCCCAGCGCCAGAAGCACTGGCGGGGTGTCGCCGATGGGCGAGGCGTTGGCGATGTTGCCGCCCAGGGTGCCGCGGTTGCGCACCTGAGCCGAGCCCAGGCGGTGCAGTAGGTGCGCAAAGGCCGGGTAGTGTTCGGCGAACAGAGGCTCGAGCCGGGAATAGGTGACGGCGGCGCCGATCCACCAGCCCGCGCGGCCATCGTCGAGGGTGGTCGCCTCGATGGCGTTAAACTCGGCCACCCGGGTGACGTCCACCAGGCGTTCGAAGCGCTTCAGGCGCTGGGTCACCTCCAGCCACAGGTCGGTGCCGCCGGCGACGATGGGCGTCTCGGGGTGGCGGCGGCGCTCCTCCATCAGCTCCGCCAGGGTGGCAGGCTGCACGAAGACGTTGTCGCCATGGTGCTTGACGGCAGGTGACGGTGCCGTGGCGTCGGTGCACGTCTCCAGCCATGCCGGACGCTCGTGGGGATAGTCGCCCATGGAGAGCGCCGCATCGCGTATCGGCCGGTAGCCTGTGCAGCGGCAGAGGTTGCCGCCCAGCGCCGCCTCGAGGCACTGTGGGGTCAGCGGTGCCGGGAGCACCGGTGTGCTTGCGTGCTGCGCTTCGTAAAGCGTAAACAGCGACATCACGATACCCGGGGTGCAGAAGCCGCACTGGCTGGCATGGCAGTCGACCATGGCGGCCTGAGCCGGGTGCAGCCTCTTGCCCTGGTCCAGCCCCTCCACGGTCACAAGATGACGGTCCTGAAGCTGGTGAGCCGGGGTGATGCAGGCGTTGGCGCTGTGGTATCGCACCCGGCCATCGAAGCTGGCCTCGCCGATGGCCACGGTACAGGCGCCGCAGTCACCGGAGGCGCAGCCTTCCTTGGTGCCGGTCTGGCCAAGCGTCTCGCGCAGCAGCTCGAGTACGCTGGTGTCGGGCAAGGCCTCGCAGTGGCGCGGCTGCCCGTTGAGCATAAAGTCGATCATCGCCCTGTCTCTTTTGTTGGCTCGACACTGTTGTTGGCTCGACATGTTGGCGCCATGCCTTGCTGACCAGTTGGTCAGGGTTTTTCTCAGCTTGGCCAACCGTCACCCACTTTGCAAGGTCAACGGCCGCGGGCCTGGCCATGCCTGATCGGCGCCGATTGCATGCACCGTCTCTGTGCGGCACTCTTCTTGCTGGATTACCGGCACAGGGATATGGGTCATGGCAGACGGCGCGAGCACTCCGGATATGCCCCGCCCTCACGAGAGAGACGAGGCTAACGGCGTCACCCGCCAGCGAAACGAACGAGAGATTCTGGCGGCCGCGGAGAAGGTCTTCGCCACCCACGGCTATCGGGGGGCCAGCGTACAGGCTATCGCCGAGGCGGCGGGTCTGCCCAAGTCCAATGTGCTCTATTACATGGGCAGCAAGCGCGGTCTCTACGTTCGCCTGCTCGAACGTATGATGGCGCGCTGGAACGTGCTGCTGGATGACATCTCGGTGGAGGACGACCCCGCCGAGGTGCTCGAGGCCTTTATCCGCAGCAAGATGGCGCTCTCCCGGCGTTATCCTGAAGGATCCCGACTGTTTGCCGCCGAGATCCTTGGCGGCGCGCCTTTCCTGCAGGAGTACCTGCGTGGCGAGCTGCGCGACTGGGTTCAGGCGCGTGCGCGCATCTTCGAGCAGTGGGCCGAGCGCGGCCTGATGGACCCGGTAGACCCCGTCTGGCTGATCTTTCTGATCTGGTCGGCTACCCAGCACTACGCCGACTTCGAAGCCCAGGTGCTCGGCATCACCGAGCGCAAGGCGCTCAGCGACGCCGATATGGAGCAGATCACCACCTTCCTGACCCGGGTGATCCTCAAGGGGTGCGGGGTCACGCCTCCTTCGGCAGCGCCAGGCTGATCAGCACGGTGGCGACGAGCAGGGCGCTCGACACCCACAGGGTCGCGGTGAGCCCGCCGACGAGATAGAGCCAGCCCGAGAGCAGGGTGCCGATCAGCCGTCCCATGGCGTTGGCCATGTAGTAGAACCCCACGTCCAGGGAAACCCCGTCCGAGCGCGCCATGCGCACGATCAAAAAGCTGTGCAGGCTGGAGTTCACCGCGAAGACCGCGCCGAACAGCAGCAGCCCACCCAGCAGCACCAGGTGAGGCTGCCAATCCAGACCGATGGCGATCAGCGCCGGCAGTGCGGCCAGCGCCGCGGCCCAGGCGATGGCGGCGGTGCGCCCTGCGGTGTGTCCGGTGATCCGAGGCGCTAACGCCTGAACCGCGCCGTAGCCGATCACCCACAGCGCAAGAAAACCGCCGACCCGCCAGCTGTCCCACGCGAACTGGGTGGCCAGAAAGACGGGCAGAGCCACCACGAACCACACGTCCCGGGCGCCAAACAGGCACATCCGCGCCGCCGAGAGGATATTGATGGCGCGGCTCTTGGAGAGGACTTCGCGAAATTTCGGCGCGGCCTTGGCGCGACCCAGGTCGCCGTCCAGGCGCATGAGCGAGAGCGCCAGGACCCCAGCGAGCATCAGCGCCATGGCGAGTATCGCCCCCTGGAAACCGATCAGCGTCAGCAGCAGGCCCCCGAGAAAGAAGCCGACACCTTTCAGGGCGTTCTTGGAGCCGGTCAGCAGTGCCACCCAGCGGTAGAGGGACTGATGGCCGGCGTCACCGGCCGGCACCAGGGTCTTGATGGCGCTCTTGGCGCTCATCTTGTTGAGGTCCTTGGCGATGCCCGAGAGTGCCTGGGCGGCCATCACCCAGGGTACCGAGAGCCAGGCCACCGGCACCAGCAGCATGGAAAGGGCCAGCACCTGCAGACCAAGCCCCAGGTTCATGGTGCGGTTGAGCCCGAGGCGCGCTCCCAGCCAGCCCCCCACCAGGTTGGTCACCACCCCGAAGAACTCGTAGAAGAGAAACAGCATCGCCACTTCGAGGGCCGAGTAGCCGAGCCCGTAGAAGTACAGCACCACTAGCATGCGCAGCGCGCCATCGGTCAGGGTGAAAGCCCAGTAGTTGCCAGTGACCAGCAGATACTGGCGGATCTCTCGGGGCAGGGCGGCGACACGGGCGATCATTCCGCCAGGCCGACCTTGGCGGCCAGTTCGGCGGTGCGGCAGGCGTAGCCATACTCGTTGTCGTACCAGACGAAGAGCTTTACCTGGGTCCCGGCCACCACCATGGTGGAAAGCGCATCGACGATAGCGCTGCGCGGATCCGTGCGGTAGTCGATGGAAACCAGCGGGCGCTCCTCATAGCCCAGGATGCCAGCGAGTTCGCCCTCGGCGGCTTCCTTGAGCAGGGCGTTGACCTCTTCTTCCGTGGTCTCGCGCTTCACCTCGAAGACCATATCGGTGAGCGAGGCGTTGGCCAGCGGTACCCTCACGGCATGACCGTTTAGCTTGCCGGTCAGCTCCGGGAAAATGGCGGTGATCGCCTTGGCCGACCCGGTGGTGGTGGGAATCAGGCTCATCCCGCAGGCCCGCGCCCGGCGCAAGTCCTTGTGGGGAGCATCGAGGATGGTCTGGGTATTGGTGATGTCGTGGATGGTGGTCATGGAGCCGTGGCGGATGCCGATTTTTTCATGGATGACCTTGACCACCGGCGCCAGGCAGTTGGTGGTGCAGCTCGCCGCGGTGACGATACGGTGCTTGGACGGATCGAAGAGGTGGTCATTGACGCCCACCACCAGGTTGAGGGCGCCTTCGTCCTTCACCGGAGCGCTGACCACCACGCGCTTGACCCCCTGGGCCAGATAGGCCTGCAGCGTGTCGTTGGTCTTGATCTTGCCCGAGGCCTCGATCACCACGTCGCAGCCAGTCCAGTCGGTGGCGTCGATCGCCTGGTTGGCGGTGAACGCGATGCGTCGGCCGGCCACCGTCAGGCCGGCCTCTTCCGCCATGATAGTATCTCCACCGCCGGTCCACTGGCCGTGCACCGAGTCGAACTGCAGCAGGTGGGCGAAGGTGGCGGCATCGCCGCCCGGGTCGTTGATCTGCACGAACTCGAGGTCCGGGTTCGTCCAGCCGGCGCGCAGCGCCAGGCGGCCGATGCGGCCGAAGCCATTGATGCCGATCCTGACCGTCATGGAAAACTCCTATGGGGATAGAAAGTGAAGAGACAACGGAGATATCTGGCAAATCGTATATGACCCAAAAGCGTACATGAACACACATGACAGTTCGATGACGGTGGCGTTGCCCATCGAGGCGCGGCTTGATGCCATCCAGGCCGCGCTGGCGGAGGGTTCCCGTGCCCTGCTGGTGGCCGAGCCCGGCGCCGGCAAGACCACCCGGGTGCCGCTGGCGCTGCTCGAGGCGCCCTGGGCCGCCGAAGGCAAGCTGCTGCTGCTGGAGCCGCGGCGGGTGGCAGCGCGGCTGGCCGCCGGTTTTATGGCCGAACAGCTTGGCGAAGGCGTAGGGGAGAGGGTCGGCTATCGGATGCGCGGCGATAGCCGCGTCGGTCCCGCGACGCGCCTGGAGGTGGTCACCCAGGGGGTGCTGACCCGCATGCTCCAGGACAACCCCTTGCTGGATGGCGTGGCCGGGGTGATCTTCGACGAGTTCCATGAGCGCAGCCTGGAGGGAGATCTCGGCCTGGCGCTGGCGCTGGACGCCCAGTCGGTGCGTGACGATCTGCGCCTGCTGGTGATGTCGGCCACCCTGGACGTTGACGCCCTGCGCGGCGTACTGGGCGATGATGTCCCGGTGATCGACTGCCCCGGGCGCACCTTCCCCGTCGAGACCCGCTATCGTTCGCTAAATGCCCGCGGTGACAGTGCGATCCAGCAGGCTCGGGTGCTGCTCGAGGCATTGGCACAGCAGGAGGGCGACGCCCTGGTGATCCTGCCCGGGGTGGGGGAAATTCGTCGGCTGTCCAGAGCGCTTGCGAGCCGCGCGCCAGCGCTTGTCATTATGGAGTTGCACGGACGCCTGCCCCTCGAGGCTCAGCGTCAGGCGTTGCGCCCCGATCCGGACGGTCGCCGCCGGGTGGTGCTCGCCACTGCCATTGCTGAATCCAGCGTCACGGTGGATGGCGTGCGCCTGGTCATGGACGCGGGTCTCGAGCGAGTCCCGGTATTTCAGCCGCGCAGCGGCCTGACCCGCCTGGAGACTCGCCGGGTCAACCGCGCCAGCGCCGACCAGCGCCGCGGCCGCGCTGGTCGCCAGGGCCCCGGTCTTTGCGTTCGGCTATGGGCCGAGGAGCAGCCTCTGGTGGCCCATGGCGAGCCGGAGATCCGCCAGGCGGATCTTGCTCCGCTCGCCTTCGAGCTGGCGCGCTGGGGCATCACCGACCCGGCGAGCCTGGCCTGGATAACCCTGCCGCCCACCTCGGCCCTGGCCGCCGGGCGCGACCTGCTTCGGCGCCTGGGCCTGCTGGATGCCGCCTGTCACCTCACCGAACTGGGTCGCGCCGCTGCCCGTTGGCCCATCCATCCGCGCCTGGCAGCGATGCTGGAGCGTGCTGGTTCACTCGACGCCCAGCCGTTGGCTTGCGTCCTGGTGGCGCTGCTCGAGGGGCGTGGCATCGACGACGAGCGCGACCTGGAGCGCGCGCTTCAGGCCCGGCTGCGCGAACCCCGGGCGCATCGCCAATGGCAGCGGGATGCCGAGCGTCTGGCGCGACTCGCCGGTGCACGGCTTAATGTGGCCAGCCTGGCGCCGCTGGGTGAACTGCTGGCATTGGCGTATCCGGAGCGCGTCGCCCAGCGCATCGCGCCTCAGGTCGGCCCGGGTCACTTTCGACTGGCCAGCGGGGGCCTGGCCACTCTCCCCGAGGATCATCCCCTGGCCCATGCCGAGCTGCTGGTCGCAGTAGAACTCGACGGACAGGCCAGCGGCGCCCGCATCTTCCGCGCCGTGGCGCTGGAACGCGAGCGGCTGGAAGGGCTATATCCCCAGTGCGCCGAGTGGCGTACCAGCCTCGAATGGTCCGATGACCAGGGGCGCCTGGTGGGCGAGCAGGTGCGCGGCCTGGGCGCTGTGGTGCTTGACCGGAAGCCGTTGGCCACGTTGCCTCCCCAGCAGGCTGTCAGGGCGGCCCTGCTCGAGGCGCTGCGCCGGCGTGGGCTGCCGCAGGACGACGCGCTGAGACAGCTGCAGGGCCGGATGGCGTTGCTGCGCCGGACCCTCGGAGAGGAGTGGCCCGATTGTTCCGATGTGACGCTTCTGGCGACGCTGGAACAGTGGCTGGGCCCGCACCTCGATGGCATCACGCATCTCGACGCCGTGGAACGACTGCCGCTGGCGCGAATCCTGCTGGATGGTCTTGAGTGGTCGCGGCGCTCGCGGCTCGATGCCCTGGCGCCGTTGCGCCTGGCAGTCCCCAGCGGCGCCAGTCATCGCGTGGATTACGCGCCCTGTCGGGAGGGCAATCCGCCCGTGCTGGCGGTGAAGCTGCAGGAGTGTTTCGGCTGGCAGGTCTCGCCGCGGGTAGCCGACGCGCGCGAAGCGGTACTGCTGCACTTGCTCTCGCCGGCGCGTCGCCCCCTGCAGGTCACCGCGGATCTGGCAAGCTTCTGGGCCAACGGCTACGCCGAGGTGCGCCGCGAGATGCGCGGCCGCTATCCCAAGCACCCCTGGCCTGAGGATCCGATGACCGCCGAGGCGACCGCTCGCACCAAGCGCAGATAGCGCGTCAGGAGGATTTCAGCCCCTTGGCGTCACGGCCGCCATGGTTGGCGGCAGGCTGCCCTCGGACGCCACGCGCACGCAGCACGCGCTTCTCGGCCTCGACGGTCAGGTAGATCGCCAGACTGCCGGTCAGAATCACCCCCCAGTGGCCGAGGCTCAGCCCCTCGCTGCCGAAGATCACCTGCATGAAGGGCAGATAGGTCCAGCCCAGTTGAAGCGCTGCAATGACCCCGATGGAACCCCATACCGGTCGGCTGCCGAAAATGCCGGCCAGCGAGAGAGTACTGCGCAGCAGGTAGCGGCTGTTGATCAGGTAGGCGGCGCTGCCAGCCACCAGCATATTGACCGCGCCGGTGCGGGCCAGCTCGATGCTGCCGCCCTGGGCCTGCAGCCAGGTGAACATGCCGAAGACACCCACCAGCAGCAGCAGGGAAACGAAGCACACTCGCCACAGCAGGAAGAGGTCGAGCAGCGAGGCATCCGGGTCTCGGGGCTGTCGGGTCATGATGTCCGGCTCGGCGTCCTCGAAGGCCAGCGCCAGGCCCAGGGTGACCGCCACCACCATGTTGACCCACAGCGCTTGCAGCGGGGTCACCGGCAGGGTGGAGCCGGCCAGCACGGCCAGCATGATGGCCAGGCCCTGGCCGCCGTTGGTGGGCAGCAGAAAGGTGATGGTCTTGCGGATGTTGTCATAGACCTTGCGGCCCTCGCGGATGGCGCCGACGATGGTGGCGAAGTTGTCGTCTGCCAGGACCATCTCGGCGGCTTCCTTGGCGGCCTCGGTGCCCTGGATGCCCATGGCCACGCCCACGTTGGCGCGCTTGAGCGCCGGGCCGTCATTGACCCCGTCGCCGGTCATGGCGCAGATGCCCCCCTTGGCCTGCATGGCCTGGACCAGGCGCAGCTTGTGCTCCGGGGCGGCGCGGGCGAAGACGTCCACCTCGAGAATGATCTCCTCGAGATCGGCATCCGACATCGCCTCGATCTCGCGGCCTCTGATGGCCCGCTCGGTATGGGCGAAGCCCAGCTGACGGGCGATAGCCAGGGCGGTGACGGCGTGATCACCGGTGATCATCACCGGACGGATACCGGCAGCGAGGCAGTCCTTGACCGCCTCGATGGCCTCGTCCCGGGGCGGGTCGAGCAGCCCCACCAGCCCCAGCAGCACCAGCTCCTCCTCGGCATGTTCGTCGGTCAGCTCGTGGACTTCGTTGACACGTTTCTCTGCCAGCGCGAGCACCCTCAGGCCCCGTGAGGAGAGATCGTGGATGCGCTCTTCCCAGAGCTCGACGTCCAGCTCGTGCTCCTCACCGTTATCGCGAACACGGTGGCACATCTCCAGCAGGCGGTCCGGAGCGCCCTTCACCAGAAGAAGCTGCTCGCTGTCCACCTCATGAAGGGTGGCCATGTACTTCCGCTCGGACTCGAAGGGAATCGCGTCATGGCGCGAGTGGTCGTCGCGCAGTTTTTCCGCGGTCAATCCGGCCTTGGCGGCGGCCACCACCAGGGCGCCCTCGGTGGGGTCACCGTGGATCCGCCAGCGGCCCTCTTCTTCGGCCAGTTCGGCGTCATTGCACAGCACCCCCACCTTGAGGAAGTGGCGCAGGGCGTGGTCATCGTCAAGATCGAGTTCCGCCTCCTCGGCCTCGCCGTCCTTGACGCGGTGGAAACTCCCCTGCGGAGCAAAGCCGATGCCGTCGATGTGTACTTCGCCTTGGGCCAGCCAGATGGCCTGGGCGGTCATCTCGTTGCGGGTCAGCGTGCCGGTCTTGTCAGAGAAGATGGTGGAGATGGAGCCCAGCGTCTCTACTGCCGGCAGGCGGCGAATAATGGCATTCTTTTTCGCCATGGTTTGCACGCCCAGCGCCAGGCCGATGGTCACGATGGCAGGCAGGCCTTCGGGAATGGCGGCCACCGCCAGACCCACGGCGGCCATGAACATGTCGCCCAGCGGCTCTCCGTGGACCAGCACGCCGAAGACTCCGGTGAGTGCCGCGGCGGCGAGGATAAAGAAGGCCAGCACCTGGCCGGCGCGGTCGATCTGACGCAGCAGCGGCGTCTTGAGCTGCTCGACGCCGCGCAGCATTTCGGAAATGCGCCCGATCTGGGTATGGGCACCGGTTTCCACCACCAGGCCTCGGGCATTGCCCTGGACCACGATGGTGCTGGCATAGGCCATGCTGGTGCGATCGCCCAGGTCGGCGTCATCGGTCACCGCCTCGGTTGCCTTGTCCACCGGCGTGGACTCCCCGGTCAGCGAGGCCTCCTCGGTGCGAAAGCGCCGGGCTTCCAGCAGGCGCAGGTCGGCCGGGATACGGTCACCGCTCTCCACCAGCACGATATCGCCGGGCACCAACTCCTCGGCGGGGATGGTCTGGCGCTTGCCGCCGCGCAGCACATTGGCCTGGGGCGATAGCATCTGACGGATGCTCTCCAGGGCCTGTTCGGCCTTGCCCTCCTGGAAGAAACCGATCATCGCGATGATCAGCACCACGCCCAAGATGGCTGATGCATCGAGGGTGTGGCCTAGCCCCAGGCTGGCAATGGCAGCGACGATCAGCACCAGCATCAGGATGTTGTTGAACTGTTCCAGCAGGCGCTTCCACCAGGGGCGTGCCTCGGCCTGCTGGAGCTGGTTGGGGCCATGCTCGCTGAGGCGGCGTTCGGCCTCCTGGTGATCCAGCCCGTCCTGGGTGCTGTCCAGGCGCTCAAGTGAGTCATCGCCGGCCAGGGCATGCCAGGCCGTGGCCTCGCTGTGTTTGGACTCGGTCATCCTACGTCTCCCGCGCATGTTGGCATTGAGCTAGGTATGTTCTTACCATACAGCATGCTGCAGTGCAGTGATCCAGGGCAACAAGCGTCTGCACGTATCCGTCAACCCTGGGTCATGAACGCGAGTCGAGTACCGTGGGCCAGCCGCGTGGCGGTATCGACGGGGGGCGTCGCGGGGAGGCCGACCATCTCGTCGGTCACGTCGGCCCAGGTCAGGATGCCATGGGTCAGACCCAGCGGCGCCAGGGCGCGGCTGACCCACTGGGTGCCGGTGAAGCGCCGTGTCTCGCCGCGCTCATCCACCAGCAGGCTGTCGCCGCCGGCGTGGTGCAGCCGCACCAGGTAGTAACCCATGTCCAGCCCCTGCACCTCCACGGCGGGCGGTGAGGCCGGATCGAGGCGTTTGGCAAGCGCTTCCAGGGTCACTTGGTCGGGCAGGGCGGGGGCGTTGAGAGGCATCATGGGCACCATCCGATGTTGGACATGAGCTGTCATTCTATCGCTACCTGTACAGAGATTGTCATGCCATAACTGGCTGATGCGGGCATCTGCCACAGCGGTCGCAAGATCAAGAGGTGCCGCGCCGAGAGATACCCGTGATCCGCTACGGTTGGCCGCCTGAGGTGTCAGCCCTTACACTGCCCGGCATTCACTGTGTGGCATTGCACCGTGCCATTTCGGCTCCTTATCACCCTCTCCCGGACGCGTCCCATGGCCCAGACCCTCTCGAAGCGCATCAACAAGTACATCAGCGAGAGCGGCATGTGCTCCAGGCGAGAAGCCGACCGCTATATCGAGCAGGGAAACGTGCGGATCGACGGCCGGCGTGCCACCCCGGGTGACCAGGTCTTCCCGGGCAGCGTGGTCAAGGTCAACGGCCAGGTGGTCGAGCCCCTGGCGCTGGAAGAAGAGGACCTGGTGTTTATCGCCCTCAACAAGCCGGTGGGCATTGTCAGCACCACCGAGCCGAGCGAAAAGGCCAATATCGTCGACGTCGTCGGGCACGGCGCCCGTATCTTCCCCATCGGCCGGCTGGACAAGGATTCCCAGGGGCTGATTTTCCTGACCAATAATGGCGACCTGGTCAATCGCATCCTGCGGGCGAGCAACCAGCATGAAAAGGAGTACCGGGTCACCGTCAACAAGCCGATCACTGACGAGTTCATTGCCGGCATGGGCGGCGGCGTGCCGATCCTTGGCGAGGTCACCCGGAACTGCCCGGTGGTCAAGGAGTCCCGGTTCGTCTTCAATATCACCCTGGTTCAGGGGTTGAACCGCCAGATTCGTCGCATGTGCGAGGTGTTCGGCTATGAGGTGGTGAAACTCGAGCGAATCCGCATCATGAACGTGTCGCTCAAGGGGTTGGCGACGGGTGACTGGCGTGACCTGACGCCGGTTGAAGTGTCGACCATCCTCGCCATGACCGAGCACTCCGTCTCCGAGACCCGGGCGCCCGGGCGTCGTTCGGCTCGGCGCAGGGGCGCCAAGGCCGGCGCCACTCAGCAGGGCGCCGGAAAGGGGGACGCCCAGCAGCGACGTTCGCCTCGCCGTGGCGCAGGAGGCAATGCGGCAGGCGCGACACCGGCCGGTGGTAAAACGATCAGCGGCAAGCCGGCGAGGCGCAAGGCGGCAGACAAGGGCGCAGCGCCGGGCAAGACACCCGGTGCTGATAAAGGACGTGCCAAGACGTCGACCGTGAAGAAACCGGTGACAAAAAAACCGGTGGCCAAGGGCAAGGGAGCGCGCTCCTCAGGGCCACGTTCGACGCCCGGCGGGTCGGCCGGCAAGCCCCGGGGCAGAAAGTAGCCGCCAGATAAAGCATCTGGCCATGAGGAGTCATATGAGCGATTCGCGCCTGCAGAGTCCCGCCACGGCCCGCAACCGCCAGCCGATCCTGGAGGTGCTGCGTCAGGTGGTGCCAGATAGCGCGCGCGTGCTGGAGGTGGCCAGCGGTAGTGGTGAGCATGCCCTGTACTGCGCCGCGAACAGGCCGAGCTGGCTCTGGCAACCCAGCGACCCGCACCCTCGAGCACTGGCGTCTATCGCCGCCTGGCGCCAGCAAGCGAGCCTGCCCAACCTCGCCCAGCCGGTCCGGTTAGATGTCATAGACCACGATAGCTGGCCGGCGGGCCCCTTCGAGGCTGTCGTGGCCATCAACCTGATCCATATCTCGCCCTGGGCGGTGACCGAGACGCTGATGGCGCTGGCCGAAGAGTGCCTGATGCCGGGCGGCGTTCTTTACCTTTACGGGCCCTTTTGCCGTGGCGGGCGGCATGTCGCACCCAGCAATGCCGTTTTCGATGCTGACCTCCGGCGCCGCGACCCACGCTGGGGCGTTCGCGACCTTGAGGAGGTGATCGCCGAGGCCGAGCGTCTTGGCTTGACGGTTGAATGCCTCGTGGAAATGCCCGCGAATAACTACAGCGTAGTGTTTCGAAAGGGCTGATTAGTCCAGGGATGGCCCGATCACGTGCTTGACCTCCAGGTAGCTGGCAAGGCCCCAGGGGCCCAGCTCACGGCCGATACCACTGCGCTTGAATCCTCCCCAGCCGGTTTCCGGCAGCACCAGTTGCTCAGTGTTGAACCAGATGCTGCCGGCCCTGAGTTCACGCCCGATGCGCCGGGCCCGGTCACTGTCACCACTGATGACCGTAGCGGCCAGCCCAAACTCACTGTCGTTGGCCAGTAGGATGGCCTCCTGCTCATTCGCCACGCTATGCCCGCACAGCACCGGTCCAAAGATCTCTTCCTTCCACAGGCGGCTCGTCAGGGGGACATCGCGATAGAGGGTGGGGGCGACGAAGTAGCCGTGGGGAGGCAGTTGGCAATGGCGGGCGTCTCGTACCACTCGCAGTCCCTCCTGCTCGGCCAGAGCCAGATAACCGTTCACTGTCTCGCGCTGGCGCGCGTTAGCCAGCGGCCCCATGTCGGTCTGTTCCGACAGCGGATTTCCCAGCACCAGGGCATCGATGCGCTTTCCCAGGGCCGCATACAGGGCGTCGGCAACCGCCTCGTGGACCAGCAGCCGTGAAGTGGCCGAACAGATCTGTCCAGCATTGAAATAGATGCCAGCCATCACCCAATCGGCGGCCTGTTCCGGATCCGTATCCTCCATGACCAGGATCGGCGACTTGCCGCCCAACTCCAGGGAGACGCCAACCGTCCGCTCGGCAGCGGCAGCCATCACCGCTTCGCCCACCCGATTGCTCCCGGTGAAGGAGACCTTGTCGATATCGGGATGCTGGCTCAAGGGCGCGCCAATGCCTTCGCCATCGCCGTTCAACAGATTGAGGACACCGCTGGGTAGGCCAATCTCGAGGGCAATCTCGGCCAGCGCCTGCTCGGGCAGAGGCGTGACTTCGGAAGGCTTCAGTACCACGGTGCAGCCCGCCGCCAGCGCTGGGGCAAGTTTCCAGGCGCTGGTCACCAACGGGAAGTTCCAGGGGGTGATAAGGCCAACGACGCCCACCGGGTCGTGGTAGCACCGTGCTTCGATTCCCGACATCGCGACAGAGACGGCTGACCCCTGGCGTTCATCCAGATCACGCGCCTGGTCGGCATAGTAGCGGTAGCAGGCAATGGCATCGTCGAGGTCGATGGCGGCCTCAGCGAGTACCTTGCCGTTGTTGGTGGACGACAGATGGATCAACTCGCCCCGTCGCGCTGCGAGAGCATCGGCGAAAGCCGCCAGGGCGTCGCCCCGCCTTGCGCCCCCTGATGCTTGCCAGCCGGGCAGTGCTCGGCGCGCCGCAGCTACCGCCGCGTCGACGTCCGCCGCGTCGCCTGCGGTGACCTCGGCGATCTGCCGCTGGTGGTAGGGGTCGATGACCGGCAGGCGGCGCTGGCCGGCGCTCTCGACCCAGCGGTTGTCGATGAACTGTCGTATCAGCTGTTGCACGGGACGCTCCACTGGCGGTGGTGTGACGGGCTAGCGGTCATGGGCGCGCTGCCAGTCATCAATCAGGGTGGCAAGGCGCTGGCCCGAGAAGCTCGGGAAGTGCCCGCCGTGAACGGTTCGCACCGGCAGGGCGCGGAGCCGTTGCAGGCTGGCAGCATAGTCGTCGAGGTCGCTATGGTAGGCGTCCTCGATCAGCTCGCCGTCATAGATGATATCGCCCGAGATCAGCGTTCGGGTCGACGCCTCCCATAGCGCAATGCCCCCCGGCGAGTGGCCCGGTGTGTGAATTACCTCAAAACGGCGATCGCCCAGGTCGATCACGTCGCCGTCCTCGAGCAGCGCGATGCTCGCCGGTACGGGGATGCGGTAGCCACTGTGGGCATAGGGGGCCGGGGGCAGTGCCTCGAACATGGCGTCGTTCAGGAAATCATCGGCCAGGGTGCGAGTGGTGTCGGGCGCGGCGAGGATGTCGGCCTCGGCGGCATGCACGTGGCAGCAGCCGAATTCGCTGGCCGCGCCGATATGGTCGAAGTGGGTGTGGCTCGCCACCCCGACCACGTCTCGTTCGGCCAGAAGCGCGACATGCCGGCGCAGCGGCACCGCGCCCAGGCCGAAGTCCACCAGCAGGTCGCGCTCACGCCCTCGCACGTGCCAGAGGTTGCAGCGAAAGAAGGGTTTGATCCAGGGCTCGTCGATCAGCGTGATGCCGTCGGCAAGGCGCTGGGTGCGATACCACTGATCCGGGGCGATGCGCTCGAGACGCGCGGATGACGAGCTCATGCGGTGACCTTCTGTTGGCGGGCGTGCAGTTGGCAAACGACATAGTAGAGCGCCCCGGTCAGCACGAACACCGGCAGCGAGGCGCCAAAGGCCAGCGGCGAGACCCAGTTCCAGTAGTAGGCCAGCACCGCGCCAACCAGATAGCATCCGAGCGCTCGCGGATTGATCGCCGGCAGCTGGTTGGCCTCGGCCATCAGCCGCTGAGGCGAGTAGCGTTCACGCCCGACCAGGAAGTAGTCGACAATCATCAGCGAGAAAGCCGGGATGAAAACGCTGCCGATAATCAGCAGGAAGGTCTGGAACTGGTCAAGGATGCCCGGAATCAGCGAGCCCAGCACCGAGACCACGCCGATGATCAGGGCTGGCTTCCAGAAGGGGGTGCGGGTGCGCACGCTCATGTAAGAGAGCGTCGCACTGTAGACGCACATCACGTTGGTGGTCAGCACCGAGAAGAAGATCACCAGGGCGGCCGGCAGGCCGAAGCCGAAGCTGCTGAGCAGCTGAGTGGGATCATAGGTCTGCGGGAAACCGATCGAGACCGACAGCGCCGAGACCGTGGCGCCGAGGCCCATGGCGACCAGGGTGGCGGTGACATAACCGACCCAGGTGCCGATCACCGCCGTCTTGCCCGAGCGGCAGTGGCGGTTGTAGTCCGCGGCGAGCGGGATCCACGAGAAGGCGGTGGCGATGATGATATCGAAGGCCACGCCGGCCCCGAGTGCACCGGTGGCGTCCATCTCGGTGATCGTGGGCAGATCGTAATTACGCGCCAGGGCGAACACCACCACCCCGGAAAGCGCCAGCATCAGCACGGCAGCGAGCTTCTCCGCCTTTTCGATGCCCAGGTGCCCGCGCAGCGCGATCATCACCACCAGCACCTCGCAGAGCACCGTGAACAGCGCCACGTTGGAGTAGCCGGTCAGACTCGACACCGCGTAATCCAGGCTCATGCCGGCCAGCAGGGCCTGTATCCAGCTCCAGGCGACCAGCGCAAACAGGTTGACCCAGGCGGGAAACATCGCCCCCAGGCGCCCAAAGGTGCCGCGGGCCAGCACCATGGTGGTCATGCCGGTCTGCTGGCCCATCAGGCCGATCAGCACCAGCGGGATAATGCCGACGCTCGAACCGATCAGCACCAGCAGCATGGCGTGCGAAAAGGTCAAGGAAGGCACCAGCAGCATGCCGGTCAGTATGGTGGTGACCACCACGTTGGCGCCCAGCCACAGGGCGAAGGTGCCGGGCATGCCGAGGCTGCGTTCGACGTTGTCGGCGGACAAGGTGTCCTGACCGACGAGAGAGGAAGTGTCGCTCATTATTGTTTTCCAATGTGGGGAAGTGGTGAAGTCAACGGTGTGCCTGCCACACGATCCTCAGCCGGCGCACCAGCGATGGGCGTCGATCTCGATCAGCAGGGGGCCATCCAACGGACGTTGCTGCAGAGCAATGGCAAGGTCGGCGGGCGTTTCGACATGGGTCGCGAGGCAGCCGAAGCCGGCGGCCACGGTGAGAAAGTTCGGGGCCTGGATATCCACGCCGAGCCGTTCGACACCCTCGGCATCCATGAAACGACGGATCTCCTCATACCCTGCGTTGTGCCAGAGCAGGATCACTACCGGCAGGCGAGCCTCCACGGCGGTGGCCAGTTCGGAGAGGGTAAACATGATGCCCCCATCACCGACCAGGGCCACCACCGGCAGGTCGGGTCGGCCCAGTTGCGCACCCAGTGCCGCCGGCAACCCGTAACCGAGAGTCCCGTAGCCGGTCGAGGCATTGAAGTAGCGCCGGGGAGCGGGCTGAGCCACCAGGTGGTTGCCGGCGTAGACCGGGGCGGTGGAATCACCGACCAGGATCGCCTCTGGCAGTGCCTCACGCAGCACGCGGTAAAGGGGTACGAAGGGGGTGAAAGCGGGATCGCGGTGAAGGCCCAGCTCGGTCAGGGCCTCTGCCGTGCGTTCGGCCCCCCCTCTGAGGACGGGGTGCGGAAAATGCTCGAGCAGGCAGGCCAGGCTGCGCTCGGCGTCCCCCACCAGCCCCAGTGTCAGGGACTGGTTGCGTACCAGCTGCTGGGCGTCGATGTCGATACGGATCAGTTTGCCGTTCAGGGTGAAACCGTCGTCGAACACGACGTCGTAGTCTGTTTCACCGAGCTCGGTACCCACGGCGAGGATCACATCGGCTTCGGCTGCCAGCCGCCTCACGGCGGGTAGGGCGCCATTGGCACCCAGGTCGAGCGAGTGGTCGCGCCCCAGCAGCCCCTTGGCATTAATGGTGGTCACCGTCGGGGCATCGAGGTGTTCGATGAGTCTCCTGGCCGAGGTGGGGGCATCCACGCATCCACCGCCCAGCAATACCAGAGGTCGTTCCGCCTGGCGTAACCACTCGGCGGCGAGTGCCACCCCCTCCGGATCCGGGCTGGCCCTGAACAGGCGTGGGGGTGTGCTCGGCACCGGAGCCGCGACGGGAGCCGCGAACAGGTCGATGGGAATCTCGATGTGCACGGGCCCCGGTCGTTCGCCGTGAAATACCGCAAAGGCACGCGCCAGTACCTCGGGCAGCGCACTTGGGTCGAGAAGGGTATGGCTGAAGCGCGAGACGCCACTCATCAGCTGTTGCTGACTTGCCAACTCGTGGAGCCGGCCCTGACCCCGACCCAGGGTATCTCGGCGGTTGACGCTCGAGATCACCAGCATGGGAATAGAATCGGCCAGCGCCTGACCCATGGCAGTGGCAATGTTGGT
This sequence comes from Pseudomonadota bacterium, assembly GCA_051751685.1. Lineage (GTDB taxonomy): Bacteria > Pseudomonadota > Gammaproteobacteria > Pseudomonadales > Halomonadaceae > Halomonas. Next base: position 70,690 of record JBNJLE010000012.1, read on the forward strand.
CATGCCCGGGCCGGTGATGATCAGGCAGACGCCGGGCTTGCCGGTGGCTCTGGCATAGCCGTCGGCCATGAAACCGGCGCCCTGCTCGTGGCGTGGCGTCACATGCTGTAGGCCGCTTCCGGTCAGGCCGCGATAAAGCTCCACGGTATGCACCCCGGGGATACCGAACACGCTGTCAACGCCGTAGGTGTCGCGCAGCAAGTGCAGCAGCAGGTCGGCGCAGGTCATGCTATGGGTTGCCATGGTGATGCCTCAGAAGAAGAACGTATGGGCCATGAAGGTGATGATTGGCAGGGTGATGGCCGTGCGCAGCAGGAAGATGGCTCCCAGTTCCCAGAACTTCAGCGGGATCTTCGACTTCATCAGCAGGGCCCCGATTTCGGACATGTAGATCAGCTGGGTCAGGGACAGGCAGGCGATCACGAACCGGGTGAGCTCACTCTCGATGTTGGTGGCCAGGACGGCCGGCAGGAACATGTCGGCGAACCCCACCAGCGTTGCCGGCGCGGCAGCCTCGGCTTCGGGAACGCCCAGAAATTCCAGCACGGGCACCATGGGGTAGGAGAGCCAGGTGAACAGCGGTGTGAATTCGGCCAGGATCAGCGCCACGGTGCCGATGGCGAATACCAGAGGCAGCAGAGCCAGGAAGATGTCGGCGACGTTGAAGAGTGCGATGCGCACCATCTCGCGGGGGCCGGGCGCTTTCTCGGCGCGCCGTACCGCCTGAAGCAGGCTGTAGCGAAACAGGCTGATGTTCTCCGTGGGTTTTTCTGCCAGCTGGCAGCCCACCGGTTCGTAGTAGGTGTCAGGTTTACGCGACAGCGGTGGCAGTCTCGGCACGATGACGGCGGCGATCAGGCCGGCGACCACTACGGTGACGTAGAACTGGACGAACATGTGGTTCAGGTCGACGAAGCTGGTGATCAGCAGGGCGAAGGCGATGGAGACGATCGAGAAGTTGGTGGCGATCACCGAGGCTTCGCGACGGTTATAGAACCCCTTCTCGTACTGCTGGGTGGTGATCAGCACGCCCACCGTGCCGGACCCCATCCACGAGGCGGTGGCATCGATGGCGCTGCGGCCCGGAAGCCGGAAGATCACCCGGAAGGGCTTTCGCACCAGGCTGCCGATGAACTCCATGAAGCCGAACTCGACCAGAAAAGGCAGCAGCAGGGCGGCGAAGAAAAAGAAGGTGAGCAGCACCGGGGCCAGGTCGTTGAGCATGACGCCACCGGTAAAGGAGGCGGTCACGAACTCGGGGCCGAACTGAAAGAAGGTCATCAGTGCAAAGGTGGCACCCAGGATGCGCATACCGAACCAGACGGGGCCGACATGGAACATGTCGTGCAGCACCCCCGTGTTCGCCCAGCTCGGTTTGGCGACCTTTACCAGCAGCGTGGCGGCGACCGAGACACACAGCACCACCACGGCGATGGCCGGCAGAGCGTCGCCAAGCAGGGCTTTCAGGCTGTCGGCCATCAGGCCCATGCCGATGTTGATGGTATCCCCGACCTTGAAGGGGACGAGAAACAGGCTCATTCCGATCAGCGAGGGAATCAGGAACTTGAACAGGTCACGGCGCTGAAAGGCGCTGCCGTTCGCGTCGTCGCTGCCGGTGGATTCGATAGAGGACATTACGGTAACCCATGGATTGTTGTGATTGGCATTGTGTCGTTGTCGAGCCCCCGGCAAAGGCTCGTTGAGAGTCGTGATGGCGCTAGTCGCGGCGCTTGACACCAGGCAGAACGCAGAGCATCTCATAGAGCAGAGTGGCGCCAATCAGCGCAGTGTTGCCGCTGGTGTCGTAGGGGGGGGAGACCTCGACCAGATCACCGCCAACAATGTTGAGGCCCGCCGCGCCGCGCAGGATCTCCAGACCCTGGCTGGCGGTCAGTCCGCCCATCTCTACGGTGCCGGTGCCCGGTGCCACCGACGGGTCCAGGCTATCGATGTCGAAAGAGATGTAGACCGGTATGTCACCCATCTGCTCGCGTACTTCGGCCATCAGCGGCTCGAGCGAGCGATACCAGCACTCCTCGGCGGTGACCACGCGAAAGCCCTGCTGCCGGCACCAGTCGAAATCCTCGGCGGCGTAGCCGGTGCCACGCAGGCCGATCTGAACCACCTTGCCATGGGCCAGCAGGCCTTCTTCCTGAGCACGACGAAAAGGTGTGCCGTGGGCGATGGGTTCTCCGAACATGTGATCGTTGACATCGGCATGGGCGTCAATGTGGATCAGCCCGACCGGGCCATGCTTCCTGGCGATGGCTCTTAGGATCGGCAGGGTGATCACATGGTCGCCCCCGAGGGTCAACGGGGCGCAGTCATGCTGCAACACCGCATCGTAAAAGGCGGTGATGATGTCCACCGTCTTGGGAAGGTGGAAGGTGTTGATCGGCACGTCGCCGATGTCGGCCACTTGCAGGCTGTCGAAGGGCGCGGCGCGGGTGGCCATGTTGTAAGGACGCAGCATGCGTGATTCATCACGGATCTGCCGGGGGCCAAGGCGCGTACCGGGGCGGTTGGAAGTACCGATGTCCAGCGGCACGCCGATGAAGGCGGCATCCAGGCCGGCGGCACTCTCCTGGCTGGGAAGGCGCATCATGGTGGCAGGGCCACCAAAGCGTGGCATTTCGTTTCCCCCTAGGGGCTGGTTGAACGGGCTCATGGTTTCTCCTGCTGGTGACGGGATGATCACTTTAGATAGAGCAGGAATCGTGCCAGTTAATAGTCTATTGATTTTGCTAAGGATTGTGCTCGTTTTGATTCATTTATGAATCACGTTCGTGAGTGAGGTGATGCAGTTGTGTATCATTGATCCATTAATGAATCACTGATACAGGCTCGACAACATGCATATCGACAGCCGGGTGCTGGAAACCATCGTTCAGACCGCCAGTGACCACTTCTTCATCGTCGATGGCATGGGTCAGGTGTTGGATGTCAGTCCCGGTGCGGCTGCCGTCTACGGCATGTCCCGGGAGGCACTCAAGGCCACCACGGTGCAGGAACTGGAGGCGCGGGGTGTCCTCAAGCCATCGATCAGTCTCGAGGTGCTGCGAACCGGGCAACCTGCCCAGCTGATGCAGGTGACGGGGACTGGCCGCCGAGTCATTGCCGAAGCGCACCCGGTCGAGGTCAATGGCCGGATCGAGCGCATTATCAGCCGGTCAAGAGACCTCACCGACCTGCAGTTTTTGCAGGATGAGTATGCCCTGCTGCAGCGTCGCTTCAGTGAGCACCTCAAGCGCAGCTACGCGGGTCCGTCAGAGGAGGGCGACCTGGAGGCAGACCTGGATTCGCTGCAGGTGCGAAGCCGTCTGATGCGAGAAGTGGCGCTACTGTTAAAGCGGGTGGCGCCAGCGGATGCCACGGTTCTGATGTTGGGGGAGTCGGGGGTGGGCAAGACGGCCTTCGCGCGCCAGCTTCATCGATGGAGCCGTCGCCGCGACGGGCCCTTTGTCGAGGTCAACTGCGGGGCGATTCCCGACAACCTGTTCGAGTCAGAAATGTTCGGCTATCAGCCCGGTGCTTTCAGCGGTGCGACGCGACAGGGTAAGGCGGGACTGCTCGAGCAGGCCGAGGGTGGCACGCTCTTTCTGGACGAGATTGGAGAACTGCCGATGATCATGCAGACCAAGCTGCTCAAGGTGATCCAGGATGGCACCTTGACGCGACTGGGTGACACGCGATCTCGCCGCGTCGACTTCCGTCTGGTGGTCGCCACCAACCAGGCGTTGGCCGAGCGGGTTCAAGAAGGGACCTTCCGGCTGGATCTCTATTACCGTGTCAACGTGATACCCGTGACGCTCCCGCCGCTGCGCGACCGCCGCGAGGATATTCCGGGTCTGGTGGAGCAGTGCCTGGAGGGGCTCAATCGACGCTATGGGCGTAAGAAGCTGTTGCACTCCAGCGCCTGGTCGGAGCTGATGGGCCGTGACTGGCCCGGCAACGTCCGAGAGCTGGAAAATTGGCTCGAGAGGGCCTGGCTTTCATCCGACGGCGATCTCATTGACGCCCCGACCTCGCCTGCTGATCACCGGTTAACACAGGCGCAGGATGTAACGGGCGATTTGTCGGAATCGCTACCCGTTATGCTCGGTGACCGAGAGAGCTTGCCCGACTATCTCGGCAGAGTGGAACGCGACGTGCTTGACGATCTGTGTCAACGGTTGCCCAGCACCTATGCCATCGCCGATCGACTCGGCATCAGCCAGCCGAGCGTGGTGCGCAAGCTTCGACGGCATCGCCTGGCCATCAATCGGTCCGGTTAGTCAGAGCCCGACCGAGAGTTCCAGCGGTCAGGATCCAGGCGGCTCGCCACGGATATGCCGTCTCGCTTTCTCGCCGTCACTCTGGCAAGTCACCGGGCACCCGGTACCGGAGCGGTTCGGCCTGGCGTTCCTCGCGAGTCTTGGTTTCATCCTCGGTGGGCACGCCCCACAGGGTTTCCTGGCTGCCGTCTGGAAAGGTATAGGTCGTGCAACCGGCGAGCAGGACCACGGCCAGGCCGATGGTGGCCAGCAGGATGTGTCGGGATCGCATCACGGGATTTCCTTGATGAAAGAGGTGAAGGACAGGGATAGGGAGAAGAGGCCAGCCTGCTGGCCGGCCAGTGCTGGGTCAAGGTGCGCCGGGGTCATCCTGACCAGCCCGCCAGCATCGGCACGTAGACCACCAGCAAGAGCACGCCGATCAGTCCCAGCAGGTAGGGCACGATGGCACGGGTGATGCGCTCCAGCGGCAGCTGAGTGACCGAAGAGGCTACGTAGAGGTTGATCGCCACCGGCGGAGTGATCATGCCGATGGCCAGCCCCATCACGATGATGATGCCGAAATGGATCGGGTCGATGCCGAGCTGGGTCACCAGCGGCAGCAGCACGGGCGTCAGGATGATCAGGGCGCTGGCCGTCTCGATAAACACCCCGGTCAGCAGGATCACCGCCACCACCAGCATCATGATCACCAGCGGGTCGGTGGAGAGCGAGAGCACCGTCTGGGCGATGGCGCCGGGCACCTGCCAGCTGGAGAGCGTCCAGCTCAGCACCGCCGAGGTGGCGATCACCAGCATGATCACCGAGGTGGTGATCGCCGAGCGGATCAGGATGCGATAGACATCCGCCAGGCTCAGGTCGCGATAGATAAACAGCGACACCATCAGGGCGTAGTTGACCGCCACCACGGCGGCCTCGCTGGGGGTAAAGATCCCGGAGAAGATCCCGCCGAGGATGATCACCGGGGTCATCAGGCCCCAGCTGGCGCTTTTGAAGGTGCGCCAGATGGTGGCGAGCGAGAGCGCCGTGCCGCGGGGGTAGTTGCGGCGATAGGCCTGGACGATGGCGATGGTGCCGAGCCCCAGGCCCATGGCGATCCCCGGCACGATACCGCTCAGGAACAGCTTGGAGACCGACTGCTGGGCGATCACCGCGTAGATGATCATCGGTACCGACGGCGGAATCACCACGCCGATGGTCCCGCTGGCGGCGATCAGGCTGGCGGCGGAGGCGGGGTCATAGCCCTTCTTGCGCAGCTCCGGCACCAGGCTTGAGCCTACTGCCGCAGTCGTGGCGGCGCCTGAGCCGGAGATGGCGGCGAAGAACATGCCGGCCCCCACCGAGACGATCGACAGCCCCCCCTTGAGAAAGCCGAACAGCGAGTCGGCGAAATCCACCAGCTTCGCGCTGACCTTGCCCTGGGCCATCAGGTCCCCGGCGAGGATAAACATGGGCACCGCCACCAGGGCGAAGGAGTTGATGCCCTGAAACATCTGCTGGGTGACCACCATCAGCGGGACGCCCTGGGCGTTGAGCGCCAGCAGGGTGCTGGCGCCGATGGCCAGGGCGATGGGCACGCCCAGCAGCATAAAGAGGAAGAACAGCAGGAACAGCACACCGGTCATGGGAGGGGGACCTCGCCGGGACCGCTGTTCGCGTCATGGGCCGTTGGCCCCTTGATAAGCAGTTCCAGCAGGTCGACCAGGGCATACCAGGCCATGACCGCGCCGGCGAGCGGAATCACGGCATAGACATAGGTCATCGATAGCCGCAGCGAGGCGGATTTCTGGAAGCTCTGCACCTGCATGTAGCGATAGCCGATCACGATCAGCGCCACCATGAAACCCAGTGCCACCAGCACCGCGGCGATGCGCGCCAGCTGGCGCAGGCGCCGCGGCAGGGCATCCACCACGAAGGTCACGGCGATATGCCGCCCCCGCTGAAAGGCCAGCGTGGCGCCAAGGAAGGTGATCCACACCAGCAGGAAGCGGGCGACCTCCTCGGTCCAGCCCACCGCCGTGAAGAATACCCGCGAAACGATTTGCAGGGTGATGACGCCGATCAGCGCCGCCATGCCCGCGACGACCACGGGTTGCAGGACGGCGTCGAGGGCGCGCTCACACCACTGCAGAGGGCGCAGCAGGTAGCGCGCAAGCAGGTTCACTTATTCCATCGCCTCCCGGATGCGGGTCAGATAGTCGCCGAACTGCTCGCCATATGTCTCGTAGACCGGTGCCACGGCGGCCTGGAAGGCCTCGAGGTCGGCGTCATCGATGATCTGCATGCCCGACTCGCGCAGCTCGGCCAGCTGCTCGGCTTCCATGTCGGCGTTCACGCGACGCTCGTGCTCGGCGGCTTCCTGGGCGGCCTGCACCAGCACCTCCTGGGCGGGTTCGGGCAGCTGGTTCCAGATCGGCATGCCCATCACGAAGATCGCCGGCGCGTAGGTGTGCCGCGTCAGGGTCATGTAGGTTTGGGTCTCGTTGAGCTTGAACGAGTGGATGACGTTGACCGGGTTCTCCTGGCCGTCGATGGTGCCCTGCTGCATGGCGGTGAGCGCTTCTGTCCAGGCCATGGGAATGGCGTTCGCGCCAAGCTCGCGGAAGGTGTCCACGTAGACCGGATTCTCCATCACGCGAATGCGCAGCCCGTCCATATCCGCGGGGGTTTCTACCGGGCGCTCACTGTTGGTCAGGTTGCGAAAACCTCGCTCGGCATAGGCAAGACCCTTGAGGTTGACCTCGGCGAGCTTGTCGAGCAGCTCCTGGCCGATGGGGCCGTCGAGTACGCCATAGGCGGCCTCCGGGCTGGGGAAGAGGAAGGGCAGTTCGAATACCGCCATCTCCTCGACAAAGTTGGCCACCGGACCATTGGTGATCACGCCCATGTCCACGGTGCCGATCTGCATGCCCTCGAGCAGAGTGCGCTCGTCACCGAGGCTGGCGTTGGGGTAGAGGTCTACGGAGACCGCGCCCTCGGTGCGTGCCTGAACCAGTTCCTGGAACTTCATCGCGGCGATATGGAAGCCGTCCTGCTCATTGACCACATGGGCCAGACGCAGGGTGACCGGATCCATGTCAGCGAAGTCCGAGGCGTTGGCGGAGGCCATCATGGCCAGCGAAATACCGGCCACCAGCGTGCTGCGTGCAAAGCCTTTCATTGTTGGTTTCCTTTTTTGAGTCAGCGTCTTGCAATTCACCGCCTGCCGAGCATGCACCGGCCCGGGGACGCCGGTCAATTGGTCCGACGTGGCGATTACAGAAGCCGGTACATCACGTGGGCATCCACCCGCCCGAGCGTGGGGTGGCGAAAGGCACCGGGCAGGGTGCCGGCGATCGCGAAGCCGTGCGTCTGCCACAGCCTTATCGCCACGTCGTTGGTGGAGACCACCAGGTTGTACTGCATGGCGGTAAAGCCGAGGTCGCGAGCGAGTACCAGGGAGTGTTTGCACATCTGGCCGGCAAGTCCCTGGCCACGCGCCGTCCTCGAGACGATATAGCCGCAGTTGGCCACATGGTCGCCGGGGCCAGCCTGGTTGGCCTTGAGATAATAGGTGGCGAGTGGCGTGCCCGTCTCATCCACCGCGACGCACACCGCCCGGGGCAGCTCGATCCACAGGCGATGGCCATCCTGCTCGGTGATGCCGCTGGGCACGGCATAGGTCTCGCCGGCGCGGAACACTGCCTCGAGTATGGTCCACAGGGCCGGCCAATCGTCGGGCTCATAGGCGCGGATCGTGATCATAAGCTCTCCTGCTGCGATGGCAGCGCTGCACTGCCTGATCGACGCCGCCAGCGGCGCTGACTGGGCTCCGATGTCGTTCCTATGAACGCATGGGCTCCGCTGGTGTCTCGGCAGTGGCCAGCGATTCTAGCCCAAGATGCTCCGGGAAGGAGGATGTCATGGCCGCTGAGTCAAGGTGTCATCCACGACGGCGGCGTGCTAGGGTCGCTCGATTCCCATGAATTTCCAGGAGATTGCATGTCATTTGCCAAACCCCTTGCCGTGATCACCAGCAGCGCCCTTGCCCTGACCTTCGCCCTGGCCGCCCCCGTGGTTGCCCAGCAAATGCCTCAGGGTGCCCCCAGTGCCGAGCAGCAGGTCGCCCAGCTTGATGAGATGGTGAATCTGAACGATAGCCAGGAGCAGACATTGGTGTCGCTGCTTACCCAGGGCCAGGAGCGTCTGCAGTCACTGCAGAGCGAAGCTCAGGGTGTACAGATGCAGCTCCAGAGCCAGATCGGCCCGGATTTCGATGAAGCCTCCATCCGCCGCGATGCCGAGCGCCTCGGCCAGCTCACTGGCGACATGACCGCCGAAAGTGCCCTGATGCAGGCGCGGATCCAGTCCACCCTGACCGCGGAGCAGCGCGACGAGCTGCAGCGCCTGGCACGTCAGCAGCAGGAGCGGATGCAACAGCAGATGCCCTCACAGTAAGCCACTTCGCCCAGTAGGCGGGGCGTGACAGACACCAGAGGCGGCCTTTCGGGGCCGCCTCTGGTGGTTCAGGGCACCGGCTGATGGAACATACCGATGGGGGCCGTGGGACGTCTCGATGGACAGACGTTGCGCCTGTCAGCGTCTCGGCCATCGACGCAGCCAGTGTCGGTGGCCCAGCGGTGCTGGCTCCTCGACCACCGATTCATCTTGCGGCCGATAGGGTCGATGAGAGGGCGGTCGTGGCGGTTGGCGCTCGGCCAGATCGTGCAGTCGACGAATGCGCTCGGCAGTGGGTGGATGGGTCTGCAGTAGCCAGAACCAGCCCGGTGGACTTCCTCCCGGCAGCAGCGCCGAGAGCCAGAGTCCCTGGTAGCGTTCCAGCACCTTAAGTGCCTCGGCCAGGCCCTGAGGGTCCCGGGTCAGGGCGGCGGCCTCGAGGTCGGCGGTAAATTCTCGATTGCGCGACAGCGCCAGCTGCAGCAGCGTGCTGGCCGAGGGCGCCAAGGCTACTGCCAGCAGCTCCAGCCAGGGCATGCGGAGCTCTCCTGCTACCACCATGGGCAGCATCAGTAGCAGGCCCAGTTGGACCAGGACGGCACACCAGATGGTCAGTCGCGTCATGGTCGCCGCCATGGACATCACGCGGGTATCGCCATGGCGCAGGTGGCTCACCTCATGGGCCAGGACGCCGGCCAGCTGGCGCAGGGTCAGGGCGCGCAACAGGCCATGGGTAACCGCGATGCCACCCTCCCTGGCGTCGCCCACGGCGAAGGCGTTGAGTTCAGTGGCCGGCACGAAGAACAGCTGCGTGTCACTGGAGAGCTTGGCGCGGCGGTAGAGGATATCCAGCACTCGATAGAGTTCAGGGGCCTGGTGGCGGTGCAACCGGCCCGCGCTGGCGCGCGCCAGGGCCATTCGCGGGGGAATGCGTCCGCCCAGATATACCGTCAGTGCCACCAGCCCGAAGGCCCATAGCACGCCAAAGGTGCCGGCCAGTAGATAGCCTGGCACCGCCAGCAGCAGCGCCAGGCCGGCCAGGATCAGCAGGTGCTGCAGGGCATTTCTCAGCCGCTGTGCGGCGAAAGGATAGGGCATGAGCTTCTCCAGCGTCGGCGACGCCCTCAGGTTATCGTGTCCGGCGCTATTGGGTGGCTGCTGATGTCAACTCGATGGAGCGCGTTGCAGGAGGACGTGCCGATGACTAGGCTTTCAGCCATGTCGAGTCGTCCTTTTTGCATCCTGTAGCCGCAGCAGGAGTTTGAGGCCAACACTATGTGAGTTGATCATGAGCATAAATAGCGGGCGAGCCACAGCGCCGACCTAAAACCTCACCTGGATAAGGCCTCTCGATGAAATCCATCTTATTGACGACGGCTGTGTCACTCTCGCTGCTTGGATGCTCCACTGATGCAGTGCGAAGCACTGACGATCTTCCCCTTCGCGTCTCGGGAAGTCTGAGGTATCTCGAACGCATAGCCATGCCGCCGGACACTCGGGCCATTACCGAACTTCAGGCATTTACGCCTGAGGGTTTCGGCATGATCGCAAGCACGGAGGAAACCTTTGCTGGTCGGCAGATCCCGATCCCCTTTGCGCTTGAAGCAGCGTCGGTTATCGATCCGCCCGCCGTCTTCGAGTTGAGGGCCGGCCTGGAACTGGACGGGCGCCTCATTCGGGTCAGTGAGCCTGTCACCGTGTTCCCCGCCTCGGTTCCCGTGGAGGTGGGAGAGCTGTTACTCAAGTCGTTCGATGTCAGGGACCATGGCACTCCCATGGCGTGCGGTGGTGCCGAGGTGATAGTGGATACGCTTGGTGAGCACCTTATGATGCAAGTGGGTTCGGAGGAGTTCGCACTCCGCCAGGTACCCGCTGCCTCCGGCGTGCGCTATGAGTCGTCCGGTGACTCAGGTACCGCACTCTTCACCAAGGGCGACCTGGCCGAAGTCACCGTGAGAGGGGAGACCCTGCCAGAGTGCACGATCAACAGGGCACCCGCGGATTCTTCTATTCGTGCAACCGGCAATGAGCCGCCCTGGATCGCGGCCGTCGAGGGTGACCAGCTGACACTGATCACCGAATACGGAGCAAGGACTCAGACGGCACCCGTATTGAATGCCCACCGAGGCGCTTCCGTGACGCGCTATCGGGCAGCCGGCGACGAGCTCGTCGTATCACTGAACATTCGCACTGGCGTGTGTAATGACAGCATGACCGGCATGCCACATCCGTATTCCGCAGCGTTGGCCAGTCCTCAAGGCATACTGCATGGCTGTGCGGGCCAACCGGGTGATCTGCTTGCCGGGCACACCTGGGAGGTCATATCGCTTGACGGCGAAGCACCACTGAGCGGGTCCAGCATGACCCTCCAGTTCTTCCCCGAGGAAGGCACGGTGGCAGGATCCTCCTCATGCAATCGCTTTCATGCCCCTTACACGCTGACCGGGGAACGTCTGGAACTCTCGCATATTGCGGGGTCCATGATGCTCTGCAGTGAAGAGATCATGGCTCAGGAACAAGAGTTCAAGCGCGTGCTGTCCGGCATCGAGGGATTTGATATCGAGGCAGACGGCATGCTCGAGCTTCGGGGAAGCGAAGGTCAGTTGTTGGCGCGTCCGACTACGCCTGACGAATAATTGCCTGAAACCGCCCGGCGTATCTCAGCGATTCGGGCTTTCTGGCCAACCCTGCCAACAACCCGCGCGACCTTTCTGTTCACAGAGACGCGCATCTGCGACGAGGGTATAGCGGAATGATCGCAGCATGGAAACACCTCCCCGCGCCACTCTGGTCAGCGCTGGTGCCAATATTCTCCCTGGCGGTCGCGGCGGCGTTAATCGTCTTATGGTCCGGGTCTGTACCTGGCTGGCTTGTGCCAGTGGCGGCCATGCTGCTATTCGCCTCGGTACTGGCGGCAGTGCATCACGCCGAGACCATTGCGCATCGGCTGGGGGATCCCTTCGGCGCCATTATCCTCGCGCTTGCCGTGACGATTATTGAAGTCGCGCTTATCGTCTCGGTCCTGCTTGCGGCGCCGGCGGGAACCAGTGAAATCGCACGTGACACCGTCTTTGCGGCCATCATGATCGTGTTGAACGGCATCGTCGGGCTGTGCCTGCTGGTTGGAGGGCTGCGCTTCCGCGAGCAGGAGTTTATTGCGCGCGGCGCCGTAGGAGCCCTTGCCGTCCTGGCCACGGTCGCCGTCCTGGCTCTGGTGTTGCCCAATTATACGGTGGCAGTGCCGGGTCCCGTGTATGCCACGCCACAATTGGTGTTTGTGGCTAGCGTGTCGTTCGCGCTCTATGGCCTGTTCCTGTTCGTGCAGACGGTGCGCCATCGCGGAGACTTCAGTGCTCCGCGACTGGAGGAACTTGCCGATGCCAAGCCTGAACGCAGCGAGATGGTAACCGCACTCATCCTGCTGCCGCTCGCGCTGGTGTCAGTGGTGCTGCTGGCCGAAACCCTGGCTCCTACAGTCGAGCATGCGGTAGCCCGGGCCGGTCTGCCCGCTGCCCTTGTCGGAGTGGTGATCGCGATGACGGTCCTTCTGCCCGAGGGCATGGCCGCGCTGCGTGCCGCCCGCGCCAACCGCATTCAGAGCAGTCTCAATATGGCGCTCGGCTCGGCCATGGCCAGTATCTGCCTGACGATTCCCGCGGTCGCCGTTCTGTCGATTGTGTTGGGCCAACCGCTGACGCTTGGCCTGGAGCCAGAACATATCGTGCTGTTGCTATTGTCACTGTTTGTGGCAACGCTTTCTCTGGCCATGGGGCGCACGACGATCCTGCAGGGTGGTCTTCACCTGGTCATTTTTGGGGCCTTCCTGACGCTGGCCGCGATGCCTTGACCGCCTGGTTGGCAATCGATGTGGCCCCCGTCATTTGGACCAGGCGAGTCTGCTCAGCGCTGACGTAGGCAATATCGCGGTGGCCTTGCCCTCGGCGACGAGCCTTGGTGATAGTGCACCATCGTGGTTGAGCGAGGGCCAGGTGTGGTCGCCCGACAGCCGGGTCCTCATGAGTCTTCCCCCAGGCGGTCCTTGTGGATGCGTCCACCCTTCATGATCAGCCGCAGATTGCGCTCCGGGTCTTCCAGGAAATCGAGACCCCGCGCCGGGTCGCCGTCGACCACCAGCAGGTCGGCCAGGGCGCCGGGCTCGATACGCCCCAGCGTGCCGGGATAGGGGTTGCGGGGGCCACTGAGGGCGAGCAGCTCGCCGTTGCGCCCGGTGGCCATGGCCAGCACCGTCAGTGGGTCGTAGAAGCGGGTGAGCTTGGCCAGGTGGCGCAGCTGGTTCGGGGTATTCTGGGGATTGAAGAGGATGTCGGTGCCCCAGGCCGTGTTGACGTCGAAACGCTGCGCCATCTCGTAGGCGCGCACCGTGCCCTCGGCCACCTGGCGTTGGGATTCGCGGCGCACCGCATCGGGGTAGACGTTGGCATCCGCGTCCTGCAGGAAGGGCTGCAGGCTCCACCAGGCGTTCTCCCCGGCCATCATCCTCACGCTCTCCTCATCGGCCAGCTGGCCGTGCTCGATGGAGCGGACCCCGGCCCGCAGGGCGCGCTGGATGCCCCGCGGCGTATAGACGTGCACCATCACGTAGGTGCCCCAGTCCTCGGCGGCCTCGACCGCGGCGCGCAGTTCGCGCTCGGTAAACTGGGTGCTGTCCAGCGGATCGTAGGTGGAGGCCACTCCGCCGCCGGCCATCAGCTTGATCTGGGAAGCGCCGAGCATCAGCTGCTCGCGGGTACGCCGCAGCACCTCGGCTTCGCCGTCGGCGATCGCCGCCACCCCCTGACGTTCCTGCTCGCTCAGCGGCGTGCTGGCTCCGCGGGGTATCTCATGGCGCATGCGAAAGTCGCCGTGGCCGGAGGTCTGGGAGATCATGGCCCCGGCGGGAAAGATCCGGGGCCCTGCCACGATGCCTTCGTCGATGGCGCGCTTGAGCGCGAAGGAGGGCCCGCCCACATCGCGCACCGAGGTCACCCCGCGCATCAGGGTGCGCTCCGCCTCCCTGGCCGCCACCAGGTGCACATAGCCCACATCGGCGGTCATCGCCGCCACTTGGGTGATGGCGGCCAGCGTGGTATGCCAGTGGGCATCGATCAGCCCCGGCATCAGCACGCGGCCGCCGCAGTCGATCACCTCGGTCCCCTCGGGGTCGGCGTCACCGGGAAGGAGGGCCGCGATCCGCCCCTCTTCCACCCGCACCGCTACGTTGTCGCGCAGCGGTGCACCGCTGCCGTCGAACAGCCGGAGGTGGGTCAGCAGCAGCGGTCCCTCACGCTCCCGCGGCCTTGCGCCCACTGCCTCGGGGGCCCGCAGGCCGGCAAACAGGGCCACGACGGCCGCCGTCCCCCCCAGGAAGTGGCGGCGGCTGATCTCCGCCATCATGCGTTCATGAAACCGCTGCAGCAGCGGTGAGTCGCAACAGCAGGCACCGTTAGCCGAGGGAGCGATAGGCGAAAAGGAGCGAAGAGCAGGCAGCATGAAGAATCCTGTTTCGTGGGCCATTGACGCTTGATTGCTGACTGGAGCACCGTCAAGCAAGTGTCAAAAAGCCTTGGCGTAAGGTGTCACTTGCCCAAGTCTGATGAATGCACCGGATTGTAACAACTTGAAATTAGCCCAGAATGCGACACAGGGCCAACCCTGGCGAATGACATCCTGATCTCTCAGCGGCCGAGCTGAGGCTTGAGGAAAGTGAGCAGGGTCGCGCATCTGCATGAATGGCGTCGCTGGGGCCTGGAAGCCAGAGGAAAACTCATGCAGCTCTCACCCCGCGCCCGCTCCCTGCTCCGCAACGCGAACGCTGCGCACCCAGCCCGAGGTGGAGAAGAGGCGCAGCAAGGTAGTGGAGGAGATCGTCGCCTGGTGCCAGGAGCACGATATCGAGCTCGGCCAGCGGCTGACCCACGGCCGGCTGCATCTCATTCATGAGCTGCTGGCGCAGATCGATGAGACCCTGGTCGCTTCGGGTGAGGCGTCTATCGAGGACGACCTTGGCGGGCTGACCAGCGCCGAGCAGGCCCGGCTCGGCTCGGCAACAGCGAACAGAAGAGCGTACGCGAGAATCCACGGCATCATCGCGTGCTGGCCTGCCTGTCCCGCTCGCTGGTGCTCTACCGAGGTGATCGTTACTACGGCGGCGCCTTCGCCAGGGTGACCGGGGCCTGGGTAGGCACCGGTAAGCCCCATCTTTCATCTGGGCGACTTCGACGCCGCGGGCTTCACAACGCCTGGAGCAGCGGCGCGACGTATCTCATGCTGCCACTGCTGGCCTTCCTTGCCAGCCAGGCCAGCGGCGAGCAGCTGCCGGCGGATCAATTCCCCTTCAGGCGTCGCTTCGCGATCGAGCCGAAGGGCTGTCGACAGACCATCCGCTGGCCGGCCGACTCAGGCTGCTGCTTGAAGAGCAATGAGGCCATCTCCAGCAGTGGTTCGGCACCGTCGAGGCACTGGAACTCGTGCCATTGTCATAACGACATCGCCGCACCCGAGGGTGCGGCGATGTACGTTCACAAAGGGTCAAGGCCCTCTGTGGGGCGAGTCAGCGACTCATCAGGCCATGGCAGCCTGGTAGCGGTTCTCGACGTCGTCCCAGTCGATGACGTTGAAGAACTCGGCCACGTAGTCCGGGCGCTTGTTCTGGAATTTCAGATAGTAGGCGTGCTCCCACACGTCCAGGCCCAGCACCGGGGTATTTCCAGCGGAGAGAGGGCTGTCCTGGTTCAGGGAGTTCTCCACCACCAGGGTCTTCTGCGGGGTGACGCAGAGCCACGCCCAGCCGCTGCCAAAGCGACCCAGGGCTGCCTTGGTGAAGGCCTCCTTGAAGGCGTCGAAGCCGCCCAGTTCCTTGTCGATGGCCTGGGCCACTTGCCCCTTGGGAGCACCGCCGCCGTTGGGCGACATCATCTGCCAGAACATGGTGTGGTTGGAGTGGCCGCCGCCGTTGTTGATGACTGCCTGGCGCTTGTCGGCCGGCACGCGATCCAGGTTAGCCAGCAGCTCGTCAACGGGTACGTCTTCAAGGCCTGTCCCCTCGAGGGCGGCGTTGAGATTGTTGACGTAGGTCTGGTGATGCCGGGAGTGGTGAATCTCCATGGTCAGCGCATCAATATGCGGTTCCAGGGCATCGTAGGCATAGCTAAGATCGGGCAGGGTATGTGGCATGGACACACCTCCTTGTCGTTTGTCGGGAGTTTATTGGTGGATAACGTCTCTCATCATGGCAGAGCTGTCGAAAAAGGGTCAATAAGAATCACTATTGGCTCATATAGTCGCAGGCAATCGGCGGCCGTAACACCGTCCGATTCTCAGCGCATGTTCCAGATAGCGCCGGTTATTCCAGGGAGCTAAGCGCTGGCTGGTGAAGTATCCTCGGGGCATCGCTGTCTTGTCATGTTCAACAGGCTTTCTTGAATGCTCACAGACCCTCAGTTGCCGCTGTATCTTTCCGTACTGGTCAGCTTCCTGCTCGGTGCGGTGATCACCGTCGCCCTCCAGCAGCACCGCGTTACCGCCATCCGCCTCGACCTCGAAGCCACCCGTGCCGACCTCCATGCCCAACAGCTTGACGCGCGTGAGCAGGCGGTGGCGCTGCAGGTGGCGGAGGGCGAGGTGGAAACCCAGCGTGACGCTGTCAACGCCCAGACGCGCGAACTGGAACGCTTCCGCGAGGCCTACTATGCGCTGAAGCAGACCCACGGCGAGCTGACCACCCGACTAGAAGAAAAGGAGGCCAGCTTCAACCGTCAACTGCAGTGGATGGAGCAGAGCAAGCAGCAGCTCAAGGTGGAGTTCGAGAACCTGGCCAACGAACTGCTTGAGCAGAAGGGCAAGGCCTTCTCGTCGCTTTCCGAGCGCAATTTGCTGGGTCTGCTCAAGCCCTTCCAGGAGGAGATAAAGGGCTTTCGTGAGAAGGTGGAGACCCTGCACACCCAGGAGACGGCTCAGCGGGCGAGCCTGACCACAGAGCTCAAGCACCTTCAGCAGCTCAACCGGGATATCACCGACCAGGCGTCGCGACTCACCGAGGCGCTCAAGGGCCAGAAGAAAGTGCAGGGTAACTGGGGTGAGCTGATGCTGGAAAACGTCCTCGACAGCGCCGGCCTGCGTCCAGGCGAGGACTACCAGCGCGAGAGAAGCTTCACCACCGAGGAGGGCAAGCGCCGCCCGGATGCGCTGGTCTACCTGCCTCAGGGTCGTCACCTGGTGATCGATGCCAAGACGTCCCTTGTCGCCTACTTGGCATACGTCAATGCCGAGGACGAGCTCACCCGGACGCAGTCGCTGGCGTCTCACGCCCTGGCGGTGGGCGCACGCATCGAGGAGCTGGCCGACAAGCACTACTATGACCTGCCGGGTCTCAACTCCCCGGAGGTCGTGATCATGTTTATTCCGGTGGAGTCGGCCTATATCGAGGCGTTGCGCCATGACAGCACGCTCTTTCAGCGCGCTATCGAGCGAAACGTGCTGGTGGCCACGCCCACCACGCTGCTCACCAGCCTCAATATTGTCAGCCAGCTGTGGCGGTTCGAGAACCAGAGCCGCCACAGCGCCGAACTGGCCAAAAAGGCCGAGCGCTTCTACCACAAACTGGGCTCCTTCCTGGAGAGCATGCAGGACGTGGGCAGAAAACTGGATGGCGCCCGCATCAGCTACGACAGGGCGCTGGGGCAGCTGGTCAACGGCAAGGGCAACCTGATCAAGCAGGCCAGCGATTTTCAGGAACTGGGCGTGGCGGTGAAGAAGGAACTGCCCGCCGAGATTGTCGAGCGGGCCAGGCTGGAGGTGGGCCAGACGATGGCCGAAGAGGGCAGCGAACAGGCGCTGCAGACCGACTCCGATAGTGGGCGGAAGCGGTAACCTTTTCGGACTGAGTGTGCCCATGGCGTGCCGGGCAGCCTATAGTGGAGCCGTTGTGATGGCTACAGGGACAGGGAGTTGAGATGGCCTTTCGTTTTCAGCGTCGTATTCGTCTGGCGCCCGGGGTGCGCCTCAACCTCAGCAAGCGCGGGCTAGGGCTCTCGGTGGGCCCGCGTGGCGCCAGCCTGAGCATGGGGCCCAGCGGCGTGCATGGCCATGCGGGTGTTCCCGGCACGGGGCTTGCCTATCGCCGCAAGCTTATCGGTAGCGGCGGCCCGCGCAGAAAGGGGATGTCTGGCGCAGCGTCGGCGTCCGGCCATGCGGCAGCGCTGAAGGCACAGCTTGCCGAGGGTGGCAGCCTTGAGGTGCAGCTGAACGTCGAGGAGGGTGGCCAGGTCGGCTATTTTCACACCGATGGTACGCCGCTTTGCAGCGACGAGGTGCGGGTGCTGCGCCGTCATGCCGAGGATTCCATTCGCGAACAGCTTTGTTACTACTGCGAGCGGCTCAATGCCGATCTGGACCGCCTCGGGCGGTTGCATGAGGAAACACCGACGCTCGAAGCGCGGGGATATGCCACGCGCGACTTCGGCGAGCCACCGCCGCCGCCGTTCCAGCCTCAGCCTTCCGACTGGCGGCATTCGCTGTGGTCCCCCGCCAGGCGTCGCCTCGAGGCGGAGAACCGCCGGCGCCAGGCCGAGTTCGACGAGCAATATCGAGCTTGGGAGTGGCGCAAGGCAGTTCATGACGCGGCGGAATTCACCCGTCATCTGCGCGAGAGCGATGGCGTGTGGGACGATCCGGATGCCATGCAGCAGACCCTGCGTGAGCGTTTGGAGGAGATCGACTGGCCCCGTGAGACACTGATTGATTTTGACCTGGGCAGCGATGTGCGCACCATCGCCGTGGATATCGACCTGCCGTGCGAGGAGGAGATGCCGGACCGCTACTGGGGCATGCCGCCCAAGCAGCTCAGGCTGACCCCACGCAAGCTGAGTGCTACCCGCCAGCGTGAACTCTACCGCGATCATGTTCACGGCATCGCCTTTCGGGTGCTGGGTGCGGTGTTCGCTCGCCTGCCGGCGGTGGAGGAGGCCCGCATCTCCGGTTACCGCCAGATCGCCGACGCGGCCACAGGCGGCCAGCGCGATCAATATCTCTACAGCGTTAAGGTCAGGCGACAGCAGTGGGAAAGAATCCACTTCGACCGACTCGATCAGGTGGACCCGGTGGCCGCCATGGAGGCCTTTACCCTGCGCCGCGACATGACCAAGACTGGCATCTTCCGTGATATCGAGCCGCTGAAGCTCGTCTAGCCGCGCCGGATCAAGATAGTGGACGCAAGGTCCTGTTAAACTGGCGGTAGTCGAGTTTCCGATTGCCAGCGGCTGGACGAGGTTGGCGCTGATCCATGTTTGCCAGGAGTCCATGTGATGAATATTTGCCACCGCATTGATCGCCCCTACGAAGCGGGCTGCATCGAGGTCTACGGCGATGAGCCCTATGAATGGCGCATCCTGGATCACACCGGCCATAGTGTCCGCGACAGTGCCGGCTATGGCAGTGGTGCTGGCGCCTACGCCTCCGCGGAGATCGCCCTGCGCGATGCCATCTCCTTCGATGCCGATGACTCCGTAGTGCCGATCTTCTTTCGCCATGGCGCCGATGCCGACCTCGAGAACGCCGCCCAGACCCACCGCACCGCCGATAGCCTGCGCGCCCTGGCCCTGGCCCTGAAGAGCGCAACCAGTCAGGCCCGGTTGGATAGCCGCCACGCTACCGACAGCGAGGCGCAGGACTATCTGGAGGCGCGCATCGCCACGATGGAGGGCCTCGTCCAGGCGCTTGAGGAGACCGTCGGGCGGCTGCGCGAGGCGACGCCCACTACCGACGAGTGACTGGTCCGAAACATCCGGGAGCGCCCTGAGACGCTCTCTTCACCCTTTCTGGCAGACCCTGCATGCCAGCTGGCTATCCAGGTGGTCTTTCTGCGCCGCCTTGGCGCGCAAGCTCTTGCTGGTGGCAGTCATAAGACGGTAGTGTCCGATGCCGTCGTGACTCACGCCGACACCCTGGGTAAGCGACCGGGCATCACCGCTTGTCTGATCTGTCAAAACTTGGCCCTAACGGACGAGCTCTGCTGTTCGCCGCGTGGTCGAGCCGAACCACATGGGTTTGTCGACGACGAACTTCATCGAACGTTTCACCAGCCCTTTGCCAGGGAAGAAGCCGAGATCGAGCCACAACCGGATCTCCGCCTGAGCCTCAAGTTCAATGGTCTGTTCGAGCGGCACCAGGAACCCTTCGTAATCACCCGCCGGAGTTGTGTACCGCTCTCGAGTGATGGGCATGACTCGGTGCTGGTACTCACCCGTGTGTTCGACTTCTTGGGTCTCTCTGTTAACGACCGTAGCCCTACCAGAGGCGCTCCATGTCCGGTCGGGCACTATCCTGTTGGGTAGCAGCACCACGGGCGGCTCGTAGAGCACGGTCTGACCTTGCGTCAGCACCTCCAGGCCGGTGAGCAGCACGCTCCCATCCCGGAGCTTGGAAAGGTGGAGGATGTTGTAGTCGCCAAATCGAACTTCCCAGCGGCCTTCACCATCTGCGGCACTCAGTTCCAGCATTACCTGCCGACCCTCTCCGTCTCCGTCCACCACCTCGAACGTGCTTTCACCAGGAACAAGAGGGAAAAGCTCGCCAGCCTCAACGGTTTGAACCGTCAACGCTGGAGGGGCATGCGTCTCCGCGAGGGTGGCCCCAGCGGCACACATGCCGATGCCGATCAGTATCGCTCGCACGTAAGACAGGTACATGGCCTCTCTCCTGGCGTTGGTGGGTAAGGAGCCGCGTAGCCCTCATGGCACTTAAGTGACTTACCCTTTGATCTCGTTGAAGAACTCGACTTCTTGAACCATAACTAAGCTAGGATATACATCCAGCGATCCGAGAGGATCGACTCATGCTGTATGCATCATTCCTACTTATGTATTCCGTTTTGTCGAGGGGTACATCCTTGCCCTAAATGCAACCAAAGCCGCTATACATGCTGGATGCCGTTCCAAGGCGACATATCGCACCGGCGTTGGCCTCATCAAGAGACCTCAGATTCTCAAGATTATAGATCAGTCAAGATAGAGCGTAGTCGACGCGTACAGATGGATGCCGACCATGTTCTTCAGCGACTGCGCGATATCGACGAAATGGATGTCGCTGATATCCTGGATGACGACCGCCGGATGTTGCCCACCGAACAGTGGTCCAAGGTCTGGTGGCAAACTATCTCGGGGATAGAAATGGCTGAGATGGCAGACGAGTCCGGAGAAGGCCGGCAGGTCGTCGGCTTGCTATGAGAGACGATGGCCCGACAAGCAGAAGCATCTGGAAATGGTCGGCCGTCACGTTCACATTCAGGCGTGGAAGGAGCGGTGAGAGCTGTCCGGCGGGGTGACGCTCACTGACGAGGAGGCGTTGGAGCTACTGAGCTGAGGCCCTTGCCAGGATGTGTGATCGCCGACCCGAGTTCGTCACCAGCAGGCTTCCTGAACTTACCCAGCGGTTGCCTTCGATGCCCGGCAGCGGGTGAGGGTTCACTCCCCACACACAAGTCAGGCAGCATCGATGCGATGCTGGAAGCGATCTCGCCTGCCAGCAAGACTGAGGGTTC
This sequence comes from Pseudomonadota bacterium, assembly GCA_051751685.1. Classification (GTDB taxonomy): domain Bacteria; phylum Pseudomonadota; class Gammaproteobacteria; order Pseudomonadales; family Halomonadaceae; genus Halomonas. The sequence goes on from JBNJLE010000012.1 coordinate 91,936, forward strand.
TGTCAGTTGTGTCAGTGACCCATCAGTGGATTTTTCGCGTATCACCCGAGAACGTCTTTACGGGATAGGAGATTAGAAGCGCTGGTCTGATCGCCTCCTGGAAGGGGAGAGCGGTTAGCCTGACGCTGCTACCTGTTGTTCACGCGTGCTATCTATTGGCTATCTAGAACAGAGTGCAACGAAAAACCGCCACCCGGCATGATCCGTAAGTGGCGGTTCTTTGTATTTTCTGGTCGGAGCGACAGGATTCGAACCTGCGACCTTTGCAACCCCATTGCAACGCGCTACCAAGCTGCGCCACGCTAAACCCCTTGTATTTGAATGCCTTAGAAAGAATTAGGAATGAATCATCTACCTCGAAATGGTGTCTCCGTACACCTAATTCACACCTAGTTTCGGGGTATGGATGATGAGTAGAACAGTTGTACGTATCACCAAAAGGCTCCTTGAGGCCAGTACCACCACTGAGGGTGACCACTGGGATAGTGACATAGCAGGCTTTCATGTACGGGTAGGGGCTAGGGGGATCTCCTTCCGAGTGGCTTACCAGACGGTCACAGGGAAGCGACGGGTACAGACCTTGGGTAGGCATGGGGTAATGACCCTTGAGGAGGCCAGGAAGGCTGCTAGGAAGGTTCTGGCTAGTGTGGTAGTGGGTATGGACCCCAGGCAGGAACAGGAGGAGACGAAGAAGGATAGGATGTCGACAGACCCCGCCATGACGCAGGAAACAGCCATCACCCTTGGTGAGTATCTGGAGGGGCCGTACACGGTATACCAGAACAGGCGTAAAGACGGGTATGGAACTCTCAGGCGTATTAAGAAGGACTTCGCTTCTTGGTTGTCTCTTCCAATGATGAAACTCTCAAGAACTCGCTTAGAGAAGTGGCAAGCTGAAGAAGAGGAAAAGGATAGGCCGAGAGCCTTCTTAACTTTGAAGAGATCATTTGATGCTTTGCATGGGTTGTTAGTTCATGCACATAAGAGGAAGGTGATCCCAAGTAACCCACTTGTAGGCGTGAAGTTGCAGAAGCCAGCGCTCTCAGAAGAAGATATGATCAAGGAGGCTGATAGGCGTTATCTCGAAGAATCTGAGGTGCGACGCCTATTCATTGGGTTAGATCGGTATCAAGGCGAGAAGAGGAAACAAAGAGCCAGTTCCAGGTGCCATGGGAAGCATTATTTGCCATGCTTGGACAAGCTTGTTTATGTTGACTATGTCAAGCCTTACGTCTTGATTATGTACTATACAGGCTTTCGGCAAGGGGACTTACACGGTCTTCATTGGGAACACATTAACTTCCATTTCAAGACCATTCGCAAGGTGATCGAAAAGACAGCACACCACAAACCTAAGCCTCAGACATTTCCGATGTCTAACCATGCTGTTGAAGTGTTGATGACTTGGCACAAACATTGTGGTGAGCCCGATAAAGGGTATGTCTTCCCTTCTGCTGTTACTGGAAGAAGACTTGATAAGAATGCATTAAGAAGACCCTGGATCACTATAAGGAAACTTGGTGGGATCGATGAAAGTCTCAGTATGTACACGCTTAGGCACAACTTTGCTTCCCAGTTGGTCATGGCTGGTGTGGATTTACTTTCGGTATCCAAGTTGATGAGCCATAGCGATATTCAGACTACAGTCAAGCACTACGCTCATTTAAAACCTGACCATACTAGGAATGCTGTGGAGAGTTTCAGTCTGGCAGTTGAAAGTTATGGCGCTGATGATATGGCATCAGAGGTAATGAAAGCTTCTTGATACATCGCCTATTTGCCTCTGTGAGAGACAATTCGCTGATGAACTTTGATACCAATGGTAGAGTTGGGGTGACCTCACAGGGGCTTTCCATGGAGCAGGGGATACTCTCTACTGAGTGATCCGTACAAGCTTAGACAGGTCATTCGCACAGGAGAACGTGTACACGCCATCACTGAAGGTAAACCTGGCGAGCCCTCCCTTGTCCTCACAGTAATCGAGAGCGTAGCCGTAGGGTGAATCAGAAGTCTCAAGGGGCACTTCACTAGCGTTCCCTGCCATGGAAGCGGCTACCAGCATACACAACCAGACTCTTTTCATCGTGATCACTCCCTCGATTTCTACATGGAGGGTAGCAGGATCACCCTGCACACGCTCCTGAGGCGTGATCACCATATGAGCCAGTACAAGCCTGCTAGTCTGGAGAAATCGAGGTTCATGCTGGGCTCTGTGGTGTGCGAAAGGGCGGTTTTTGTTACATTACGTTACAAACTTGACTCAGATGTACCAACTGTGGTTTGATAGTTGAAGTGAGGCGTAAACACTGCCCACTTTCCCAGATCGCTATAAATTGCCTTCACAAGATAAGCCCGTACGTTGGGGTAACAACCGCGTGCAACAGGGCCACCAGAACCTCTCCTCCGAGGTAGTCTGGTATTTTGTGTGTAATGGAAACCTCATCTCAGTACGATATCTACGCTGATGCAGCAGTTTATGGATACTGAAAGGAGCGCTGGGAGGTTGTCGTATGATTGATTGCGATACTGATTAGATCATCACTCATATGCTCCTTTTACTCAGTCAGTCTTGAGTATTGTTATCGATAGACCACACAACAAAAAAGCTCGAGTCAGAGATAATAAGTGCATTGGAACCAGAAGAGGAGTGGTCAAAGCGAAGCTTCAATACCAGTAGTTTTTTCCATGAGTCTGGTAGATTTAATATACGCTAGCACCAGCTGAGAAGTTATATATAAAGCCTCTATTGAAGAGGAAGGGTGACGATGATCGGAGGTGTGCATGTTGATAATAGCTTAATGTGCCAGGTTGGGTTTTTTCATTCGGATATTTGTTTTTTCTTCAGTCTGCTTGAACTATAACTTTCAGAGTGTTGATGCGGAATTCGAATACTCAATTTTAAGAATGAAAAATTTCATATTCCTTCTTTCTAAGGGTTTTTTTCACCTTTTCGGAAGGGGGCGAGGGACGAGAACCCTGTAGTATCTGCGATTCGGCTTTCACACTAGGACAACCCTGGTGGGCCATCTATAAGAAAGATTATCTGGAATTCACGCAGCTGGGATCATAACGAAAAAGGAGAACACATGAATAGCAAGACCTTCAACGTAGTATCTGCACCTATGGGCGCTGGCAAGACGCGTTCCTTCATTGGATACGCAAAGGATGCCAACAACGTACTCTTGGCAGTACCCAAGATTGACCTTGCTGATGAAGTAGCTGTTCGGATGCGTCAAGCCGGTATCGATACTGAAGTTATTCATAGCAGGCAAGGACACCAGAATGCTACCGCAGACCGTCTCAGCGATGCTTTGAGCAAGACTAGTGGTCATCTCGTCACTACCCACGCAAGTCTTTTGAATGTTCCTCCTGCCCATCTCAAGGGCTGGAAATTGGTAGTGGATGAGGTGCCGAAAATAGACAACTGTAAGCGTTCAAAGACAGTGCCGTTTGCTACATTTGATCGTCTGTTCGATGGTCTGGTTCAAGTTCACGGTGATGGTTCATGCACTATCGCCGAAGGTGTGAAGGATCACCAGATAGATGACCTTTACCGTGATCACCTAGGAAGTGACCTGAAAGACGTAGAAGTTATGTTCGCTGGTCTGAGGTCTCGAAAGGCTCATGTGTCACTGGAGAAGCGAGAGAAAGGGTACATCATCAAATCAGCCGATTATGACGATTGGCGACCTGTTGTAGAGAACGCTGAAGAGTTCCATGTGATGGGCAATGCAGTGTGGAACAGTCTGTTGTACCGACACCTTACTTACAACGGCTTGGAACCTGTGATGTCACCACTGACTCCGATTTTCAAAGGTTACAAGCTTCCTCTGACTCTGGTGCCTCTGGTGAACGGTAACAGCTTTAGCACATCACTTCTGAAGATTCGCATGGACGGCACAGAATCAGACCAGTTCGATGAAGAGTCGCTTGGCTGGGTCGCTGCTGACAAGGCATTTGAATATCACGAAGGTGAACGGCTGTTGTTCCAGTGCCATGGTTGGATGCTAAAGGAAAAGAGGTTCAAGCGGCATATTGAAGAGAACCACAAGAACGTGATGATCACTGAGTTTGATGTTCGTGGCCTAAATACTTACAGAAGCTATAGCCGTACTGTGAACATGATCCATGGTAACCCTGAGCCTGTAGAAGGTCGGATGCTGTATGAAATGTTCGAGCTAATGGACTTGCCCAATGAAGTCGGTATGGACGCTATTCGATTTGAGCGCCTTGTTGATCCGATGGCACAGCACATTCTACGTACTGGGATGCGGGATGGCGATGCCCAAAGGGTTGCAACTGTGACAGTGCTTCCGACTATGGCGATTGCTCAAGAGATTCAAGAGGCTCTTTGCTGTGAAGTAGAATTTGATACCAGTATCATGATTAACCCACCTGAAAGGAGGTCAAAAGTTGGTAATGGCGATATGACCAAGGACGAGTTGATGCTTGCTGTGTACCAAGAATTTAAGGCGGGAGTGAAAAAGAAGGCGATTGGCGATAAATATGGAATTACCCAGCCGACTGTTCGTAAGTATAATAATGAGATGAAAGAAAAGAGAGCGTAAAAGAATACGTATGAAGGGCTGGTCTAATCTGGTGCGACTTCTTGAAAAGGCTTTGACTCAATCCTTGGGTTAGTTGAAAAACTCGTTCTAATGGTTGGTTTTTAGCTTCGAAGAATAACTTATGTAAGGTGCCTCCTGGCTCATGGTAGTTGGTTCGATTCCAGCTAAGCTGCCATCGTGTCACACTTCTCTTGCTTTCCGCCTTGCCGGCAGAAAGGCTGTTGCCAGCATTGCAAATCCCGACAGTGGTGGTATGGTCAAGATACGTCTAATGTTTGGCCCAGAATGAGGCGCCTACCTAGATCATTCCTTCCCCTTCATGCCTGTGGGGATGACGATAAAGGTCAGGTACCCCGGAGATCGAGGAGGCGCGAAAGACGCTCAAGAAGATAGGCACGGATACCTACTAGCCTAGGAAGGCGGCGGCAAGAGGGTACCAGGGCGGCAGGCTCCAAGATAGGAGGTCAGCCTTGAGCATCGCAGAAGAACCAGGAGGGGGTAGGGATGGGGATGGAGGACAGGGACTACTATTGGGAAGACCGTAAACGGCGAGAAAAGAAGTTCGACAAGAAAGATACCTACTACCGCTCTCGAGAGTACATGAGAAGGGGTGGCCAAAAGCCCGGTATGCCCCCGAATGACTGGCAAATTACCCGAGGCATTGGCCGGCGAAAATGGACGATTATTATCGCTTTTTTTTCTGGCTGCTTTATAACTCTTTGGTCAATCATGATCATTCTTCACCTGAATCCAGAACTGCTGTGGGTTCCTTTCAAAGTAACACGAAAAGCGTTAAGTGCTATAGGTTTTTTATAATCATTTTGTTTGGAAGGTGTTTTTAATGAAATTACAAGCTTCTGATCCCGATGTTGAAACAATAGTTAAAAGAATTAAAAATAAACAAATTGACTTGCAGCCTGACTTCCAAAGAGGAAGTGTTTGGAATGCAAAGAAAAAACAGTTGTTGATAGATAGTATTCTAAGAAAGTGGCACATACCTCCAGTTCATATTGTTAGCCAGGACAATGGGGAGTGTGATGAGGTTTTAGATGGTCAGCAAAGGTTGGCAGCAATTTACGACTTTTGTCTTGATGAGTTTCCAGTGGATGGGAAGCTTGAGCCACATGATGATTTTATCGCCTCACTGGATGGACTGAAGTTTTCAGAGCTACCTAATGATGCGTCGAAAATCATTAACAACTTTTCCATAAGGGTTATTTCAGTTACTGATTTTGATCCCAAAGAGCCTGGAGAGCTTTTTTATCGCCTTAATCACCAAGTTACCCTTACACCGGCCGAGGCTAGGAATGCATACTTTGGTAAGGTAAGGGATCAAGTTAGGGAGATTGCTAAAAACTTTGAAAGATGGGGGCTAACAAAAGAGACCATAGGGTTTAGTAATGCAAGGATGGCACATGATGATGTAGTCGCGAGGATTATGTGCGTACTTGACTGGGGAAGCATAAAAGAGAAAGTTACAGCGAGTAAGTTGGCTGATAGATATCGTTCAGGCCCGCCATTTCCAGATGAAGTGGTAGATGTTGCATCTAATGCATTTGAAAACTTAGGTGGTGCAATTGCATCATCTAATGGTTCTATACGTTTGAATAAGGCGACTCTGTGGTCTTGGGTTCTGTTTGTTGCTGTCTATAACCGGTTGGGTGGAATAAAGGATTATTCATTGCTTGGTGATTATTTAACCTGGTTTGAAGAGTCTAGGGTTTCAATGAAAGGGTTGGGGTTAGATAGTAGCTTTGATCCTTTATCTGTGATCTCTGTGTTTAATGATAGAGCTGCGTCGAGAGTTGCTGATGTCAGTTCAGTTGTGATTCGTGACCTAATACTGTGGGGATTGGTCTATTATTCGCCTATATCTAGGCTGCTCAATGATGGGCCGCCAGAGCTCTGTGGCCATATAATGGAAGCAAAAAAGAGCCTTGAGTGGTATTGGGAGAGTGTTACCTCTGAAATTTCTGAACTGGAGTTTGAGTCAGAAATTGTTGAGAAGGCTATAGCGAACTCGTGGGGTGACATTTCATGAAGAGGGCAAGAGTTACAGATTACTGGAGAGATGCTTACAAAAATAAGGGTAAAACAAAGCTCAACCTCTTGAGGTTTGAAAGTGTCTCTACAATAGGAAGCTTCGAAGTTAAACTTGGCCAAGGTATATCCGCCATCACAGGCCTTAATGGTGCGGGTAAGAGTACGATTTTACACTCTTTATGGTTGTGCCTTTGTCACGATGCATCAATATCGGCAATGGCTCTTGATTCTAGGCTTAAAAGTGGAAGAGTGGTATTATTTTTAGAGCATGATGGAGTCGGCGTTCAACTTTCTTATAACTTTGATGAGGGCAAAAGAGAGTGCTTTTGCGAAGATGAAGAATTCGACTTTTCACAAATAAAGGCAACTCTTTTAGACGTGGCTGAAATAGCGCCAGCTCTCCAGAGGTACGTTAGAAAAGATATTAATTTCCAAGATTTGTTAGACCAAGAAGGTAGTTCTTCTTTGTCGATTGATGATTTGCGTATTGCAAATTATATTGCCGGAAGACAATATGATAATATCCGTGTCTATGAAATGGAATTAGATATTGGTCTGGATAATCAGTGGGGTGTTTTCCCTTACTTTTCTGTTCAAAAGGGGCAGGTTGAGTATGGCGTAGAGCATTTGGGGTTGGGAGAGCTTTCTGGACTAGTAATATTCTGGACTATACATAGACTCGCTTCAGGCAACGTTTTGCTTATTGATGAGCCAGAGAGTTTTTTAGCGTCTCACTCGCAAGTGGCTGTGTCTGATCTTGTGGCATTTGCAGCATCAGAGCGTAATGTTACAACGGTGCTTACGTCACATTCCGATGTTGTAGTTAATAGGATACCCCCAGAAAGGAGAATCATAACTTATATGGATGGAGATAGGATGAGGCATACTAATGCAGCTTCATCTCCAGAACATCTTTCAGCGATTGGGTTAGGTAGAGGTACAAGGCTAGTTGCAATTACAGAGGATCGAGCAGCAACCATTTTTTTGCGAGAGTTAATAACTATAGGCTCACCAGCGCTAAGATCTTCTATCGAGGTGTGCTGGGCGGGCAGCAGCGGTGAAGTTGTATCATTTCTCGAAGGCTTTATCGAAGGCTTTAGTTGTTTAAATGTTAAGTTTGTGGGTGTGCTGGATGGGGATCAGGAAAGAAAAGGTCACCAGTGCAAATGGCCTCTTAGGTACCTTCCAACTCTAGAAGATCCAGAAGAAGTTGCAAAGATAGGAGCTTACAGATATAAAAACTATTTTTCAGATATTTTAGCGGCTGATGAAGCAGCTGTTTCAGCAGCGCTCGCTAAAAATGAAGGGTTAGATTTTCATGATTGGCCATTTGGTGTTGGTGGGGAGTTAGGAAGAGATCATGATAAAGTGCTTGAGGCAGGTTTGAGGGCTTATATAATTAATGTGATGTCGGATAGAGAGATTGAGATTTTTATAAGGAAGCTTACGGATAAATATGTTTTGCCGTAGCTTAGTGGAGTGATTGGTTTGTGAAATTTCTTTAGTAAGTGTTTTGGTTAAAATGCTGTTTGTGTTGTTAATAAGTAAAGGCGATAGACAAGTGCAGCATGACTAGCTCTGACGCTTACTCTTATTTTCTACTAGTGAGCAAGGCAACAGCATTAAACTTTCTGTAATGGTTTTTTGAAGGAATAGATGTTTCGAATTCGCAAAGGAGGGAAGGGGATGCCGCGTAAAGGTGGAGCCAACTGGACGGAAGAGGAAATCACGCTTGCATACGCAACATATGTTGAGAATAAAAATCAACCTCTCACTAGCCATAGCGAAGCAGTTATTCATCTGAGCCACATTCTACGATCAGCACCAATTAACCTCAGCTGGAAGCGTGATGACTCCTATCGTCCTGTTGATGGAGTGCGCGGACGAATAGGGATCTTTAACCGTCTAGAAAAAGGAGATCATGAAAATGTCCCGGCTTTAGCTGAGGAGGTTTGGAAAAAATACCGTGGCTCAACTAATAAGCTGTTTAAAAAGAAGCAAGAGATACTGGCAGCGTGGGAAGATAAGGAAAGAATAGTTCCTAGAGGTGATATTCCATTTGTTAAAGGTGAAGTCTACAAGAGGAGTCATCTACATGATCTTTGGGGTGGTTCAAGGCAGACTGGTATAAGTCCGTCTGCTCAACGTAATGTGACTTTTATTTTTACAGGTTCAAGTGGCCTGGAGCACGGCTACAAAGATAGGTGGGATGATGGTGTTTTTAAATATGTAGGTGAAGGCCAGACTGGTGACATGACAATGAAGGCAGGTAATGCTGCTGTATATAATCACCAAGAAAACGGAACAGATCTTTTGCTTTTTGAAGAAGCTGAAAAAAGAAGTTATGTCCGGTTCGTTGGTCAATTTTGTTGCGCGGGCTTTCACTATGAGAAGGGTAAAAGTAAAACTGAAGCTGAGCGACAGTTGATAGTTTTCCATTTGATTCCGATGCACGACGAGTTTCAGAATCCAAGAGAATACCTGGTTTCAGATAATAAAGACTCCTTGTCACGTCTAAGAGAAAAGGCAGCTCAGTCAGCTCCCACAGGGGGAAATGATAGAGAGCGAAAGAGATATTATTATAAAAGAAGTATTGCAGTTAAGCGTTATGCCATTGCTAGGTCGAATGGTGTGTGTGAGAGGTGTGATAAAGAAGGTCCATTTTATACGTCAGAAGGGAAGCCTTTCCTCGAAGTGCATCACATCATGCGGCTATCAGATGGAGGGCCTGATAAACCTGAGTGGGTGGCGGCTTTGTGTCCCAACTGCCACCGTGAGGCTCACTATTCAACAGACTCCAACTCTCTTAATGAGAAGTTGCTGGGCATAGTTAAGGAGCGAGAGGCTCAAATTTTTGGTTGATGCATTAAATGTACATGCTGAGTATGCCTCGGGGAGTTTTACTTTATGAAAGGTTTTTTTACACTTACTGTTTCCTGGTGCAATGAATGCTCAGTGGTGAGGCCACAAGCAAGGCAAATGACGCGGTAGCGATTACCCTGTAGGCGTACTAGGTCAAATGCTGCCCATGAGGGCCCGTTCTGGGCCCTGATTTCAGTAGCGTCACAAGTGCACATCATTACCCAGCGGCCTCTGGGATCTGGCATCATCATGATATCCTCCATTGTTCAATCCTCCTTTCCATATCAAGGCAGAAAGTTGATTTACCATGGGGTGTAGTCCATTGACGATAGCTCGTGTCGGGATAGGCTTAATGTGAAAGGGGCACAAACCGACTAACCTGACAAGCTGAGGCAAGGAGGTACCAGCGCGATAGGCTCTATGGATATGAGGATGGTCCCGAGTAACATACAGCTATATTTCACTGCACGGGGAGAACCTGTAATGGAGAATGGGCGTGACAATGCAAGTAAAAGCAATCAAGTGAAGAAAGTGGTAATTAATGCTTTTCCATCAGATTTGGAGGGTGAATGTAGAGAGCTTTACGAACTTGTTTCAAATGGCGCAAAAGAGGTGATGGAAGAAGAAGGCCTTAAGCTGGCGGCCATGACAGAACCATCATATCAAAGGCGTTTTTTTTCATCAGCACATAAAGGTTTTTATGAGGCTCAAGAAAAGATCTTGAATGCATTTCTTGAAGAAGAGGTTAGTCCAGAGAGAGAACTTCTCTTGAGAAGCATTATGGATGTTGCGGTTTGGCAGATTTTGAGTTATGAGCTGTACGTTGCTAGAAGACTTTACAAAGAACAAAAGCAGCCATCCTTAAAGCATTCTAGCGTTGAGTCAATGAAAGCTGCGATGGATAGCATGGTTTCAGATGATTTTTATTCGATTGCTTTGCTTTCTGATTTGACTTCTTTTGTTCAGGTCGGAGATCTTATAGCGATTGAACCAGGTCGCGGATTTGGAGTGGTTGAGGTTAAGGAGGGAGAAGTTAATAAAAGGATATTGGAGTTTTCGGCTTTCTATGAAAAAACGCAATGTAATAAGGCGTTAGAGTTTTTTAGGAAGCGTGAAGGAGAAAAGGTCTTTAAGCAGTTTCAAAGAGTTATGCGACAAAAAGCGAGGATGGATCATTTTAGAGAGGTGGTTCAATCTGGCGAAAGTTATGATCCTGACGATCATTACCAAGTTAAAATTTCAGAGTCTGAAGACTTGATGGTTTTCTGGGATGAAATTTTGGCTAAAGTCATAGAGAGAACAGAGGAGAGGGATTGGGCTCTTGATGTTATAGATAGGTGTCTCTTTGTGGCTGCATACCGTGGGAAATTCAGACTATTTTCAGATTCGATCTTTGATGCTTGGTTTGATAAATGCTCTGGGAACTCGAAATTTCCGAAGTGCAACTTGATAGGCTGCATGTCGAGCCCTTTGGCACTACCAGTTCTCTCTAGAGGGATTCCAAAAGAATTTATGTTTGATATCTTATTTGGGCGAGTGGTAGTAAGGCTGGGGTTGGATCTTGATGAATTTATTAACTTATGCAACTCCATGGGGTTGAAGGCAAGATGGTCGACTAGGAAAGAGGCGGAAAAGATAAAAAAAGATACTAAAGGTCTTTTGTCATATACAGTGAATAAAAAGATGGTGTTGATTGAAAGCCCTCACGGAGAAGTACCTTTGTCAGATGGAGTTTTGCTAAGAATTTTTTACCATGGGATGTCACCTGTTTCTGTGGTTAAAATGCTAAAAAATATGTTTCCAAATTGAGCTGTGAGCTGGCGGCTACTGGTTTGACATGTATCAATAAAGCGTCAATACTCCCAACGGCGGGACTATGCCACGCTTTTCTCCATAATGGTTTGATTTGACAGGCGTTAGAAGATATTGGCAAGCATTAGACAAAGCTCATAATCCCTTGGCCGCTGGCGCGCTGTCAGGGACTCAAGCTGATGCAACAAGGCCCGCACCGCTACCTTGGACATGAAAAGCTGACATGATCTGTCGTCAATCTCCTACATATATAGATACTCGCGTTGGCCTACGCTTCAAGCGGATGCTGTCGGAAGATTCTCGGCCCTTGGTCGTCTTGTAGCTCGCGGCATCCGTGATCTTTAAGGATAGTTTTGCCAAGGATGGCTACACTATAACTTGTGCAGTTCTGGCGGGGGGTAGTTCAAAACGACAATAGCGAGGAAACAATGGAAACATATAGCAGGCCGGGATTATGGAATTGATCCGAGATATGATTAAAAATCCGATTGTGCATTTGATTACCGCTTTACCTTTAGCCCTAGGAATACTTATAGCACTTGATGCTAACTTGGCTGGACTTTTTTTGGAGTTATGGGGCGTGCTCATTACCCTAAGCTCCATACACCAGACAAGGAAGTATTTCGGTGCGGAGGGTCTTGACGCTGCTATGGGGAACCGGCTTAAGGAATTAAAAGTTCTACTTCCATTAAAAGAGGAGAAAAAGAGATCAAGCGTTGATGTTATGGAAAGTGTTCTTGTTGAAGGAGGAACTATTGCTCGTCTTCGTCAAACCGCGCAAAGATTATGACGACCGCCGTAGGAGACAGGCTGAAGGTATCAAAAGGGCTAAAGCTCAAGGCGTCTACAAGGGCCGACCTGTCGATTTGGCTCTACACCAGAAGATTCGAGAACTGCGAGAGAAGGGGTTCAGTATTCGAAAGACGGCTGATCTGGCTGGCTGTGGTGTCTCAACCGTCCAGCGTGCCTTGAAAGGGTAATGCTGGGACTCGTGGTTGTGTGCGTGACTGGCAAGCTCTAATGGAGCAAATCCCAAAATCATAAAAAAATTCTATAGAAAGTATGCGATTGCATAGTCAACTCCTATGTAAGAGCTTTCTTTTCGTACTATGCCAAAAGCTCAAAATCTGCCCGTCTGCTTATCCAGACCCGTATCCGTATCGATGGGGGGTGCTTGAAATATTCAGAGCGAGGGGTGGCCTCACAAGAGTTGAAGGGGCTGGGGCATCACCTGGGTAGGGCTTGGGTGTGTCTCTTCTTGGTGACGGTTGGTGGTGATCTGAGTAGAGGCTGGGTAACGGAGCATTCTGCAATCTGCTAAAATAGCTTCTGGTAGATGAGTCGTTACACCTAATTCACACCTAGAAGGATTTCAGGGTAGGGGATACGAAAAAGGCCCCTAGAGAATGTCTCTAAGAGCCTGATTCGTTTGATGTTTCTGGTCGGAGCGACAGGATTCGAACCTGCGACCTTTGCAACCCCATTGCAACGCGCTACCAAGCTGCGCCACGCTCCGACTCTTTCCTCGAGTTCCTGACGGCTTGGCCAGTCCCCCTAAGACGAGGCGTATACTAGCGCGTTCCCAGGCAAATGGAAAGCCTCTTTTGCACTTCCGTTTCAAGCGCTTGGCGCTGCACTCGCTGGGGTGTAGGCAGGCGATGCTCTATCATGGGAAAGCTGGTGGGCGGCTTGGGTCGCTCACGCCAGAATATTGGTTTGGAGTGAACATGTACGGACAGGCGCAACACGGGCTGCTGAAGGGAATGAACCCACGCGTCACCCTGGTAACCATCGTGTTGGTGGCAGTGGCGTTGGTCTACGGCGCCTTTTTTACGGAGCGTCTGGCCTCGGGGCTGGCCGCCGCCCGGGGCGTGCTGGATCCGTTTCTCGAGTGGTACTACGTGCTGCTGGTGGCCTTCCTGCTGCTGTTCATGGTGTGGCTGGGCAACGGGCGCTACAAGAACGTTCGCCTGGGCGGCGACTTCGAGCAGCCCGAGTTCACCTTTTTTTCCTGGGTGTCGATGTTGTTTGCAGCGGGCACCGGCGTGGGCATTCTGTTCTGGGCGGTGGCTCAGCCGATCCTGCAGTTTCAGGGCAATCCCTTTATCACCGAGGGGATGACGCCGGATGCCGCCAGAGTCGCCATGCGCCTGACCTACTTTCATTGGGGGCTCAATGGCTGGGCGATCTTCTCCTTCGTGGCGCTGGTGCTGGCCTATTTCAGCTATCGCTGGAAATTGCCGTTGACCATTCGCTCCGCACTCCAGCCGATCTTTGGCAAGCGAGTGGAAGGCGTCCTCGGTGATGCAGTGGACGTGCTGGCGGTGTTCGGCACGGTATTCGGCATTGCGACCACCCTGGGGCTCGGCGTACAGCAGATGAATGCCGGTCTCGGAGCGCTGTTTGGTCTGGAGAATTCAGTATGGCTGCAGCTGTCCGTCACTGCGGTGATCATGTCGATAGCCACCGTCTCGGTGGTGTCCGGGGTGAAGAAGGGGGTGCGCCTGCTTTCCGAGGCAAACTTCTGGCTGAGCATCGCGGTGGTGCTTTGCCTGATGCTGTTCGGGCCGACCCAGTATCTGATCGCCATCACCATCGAGTCTACCGGCGACTACCTCCAGAATCTGATGAGCATGACCTTCCACACCAATGCCACCCGGGATGACGACTGGCAGTCGGAGTGGACGGTGTTTTTCTGGGGCTGGTGGCTCGCCTGGTCGCCCTTCGTGGGCATGTTCATCGCCAGGGTCTCGCGCGGGAGAACCTTTCGTGAGTTTGTGATGGGGGTGCTGTTGGTGCCCACGGTGATCACCCTGGTGTGGATCGGGGTGTTTGGTGGCACGGCGCTCTATCATGAGCTGTTCGGGGTGGGGGGCATCGTGGCGGCGGTGGACCGGGACGTGGCCACCGCGCTGTTCGCTACCGTCGAGGCGATGGAGCTGGGGCTGGTCGGGCAGATCCTGTCCCTGGCGCTGCTGGTGCTGATTGCCACCTATCTGATCACCTCGGCCAATGCGGGTACCCTGGTGATCAATACCATTCTGTCGGGCGGCGATCCCGAGCCGCCGACCTTCCATCGCATTCTGTGGGGGGCGGTGCTGGGTCTGTTGACTGCGGTACTGCTGATGGCCGGCGGTCTGGAGACGCTGCAAGCGGCGGTGATCATGGCGGCACTGCCGTTCTCGGTGGTGATTATGCTGATGATTGCCGGGCTGCTCAAGGCGCTGCACCGTGAGCGCTACGCGGCGAGGACCGGTGAGCGCGCCGAGGCACCCCGCGAACCCTGGGCCGATCTGGGCGACGCCGGTGTCCAGCCGATACCGGTGTCCAATGACGAGGCCCACAAGCCTCACTGAACGACCATCACATAACGGCCGGGGGGCGGGGGTGCTACCTCCCTGGAGAGGAGAGCGAGCGCTATGCCGTTGATCATGGGGATGAGTGTGCTGCTGATCTGCCAGTTCCTGGGCGAACTGGTAGCACGCGGATTGATGCTGCCAGTGCCGGGGCCGGTATTCGGCATGGTGATTTTGCTGGTGGGGCTGATGGTGCGTGGCAAGGTGCCGGATAGCCTGCGCATGACCGGCGAGGGCTTGCTGCGCTACCTGACGCTGCTGTTCGTCCCGGCGGGGGTAGGGCTGATGGTTCACTTCCAGCTGATTGGTCAGGATCTGTGGCCTATCCTGATTACCCTGGTGCTCTCCACGGCGGTGACCTTGGGCGTAACCGCCTGGGTGTTGGATCGGATGAACCGTCGGCGGGGGAGTCGCCCGTGAACGTGGCCGAGTTCGATCAGCTCTGGGTCTATCTGTCCGGCAGCCCACTGCTCTCGCTGCTGGTGACCCTGGTGGTATTTGCCCTGGCGGTCCGTATCAACAGCGCACTGGGCGGCACCCCGCTGGTGCATCCGGTGACGCTCTCCATTGCGATCCTCATCGGGCTGCTGATGCTGGTTGAGATGGACTATGCCACCTACTTCGAGGGCGCCCAGTTCATCCACTTCCTGCTGGGGCCGGCCACGGTGGCGCTGGCCATTCCCCTCTACGATCACCGCGAGCGCGTGCGTCGTCTTCTGCTGCCGTTGCTGATCGCCTGCATCACGGGGATCGTCACCGCGGTGGCGTCCACCCTGGGGCTGGCCATGGTCATGGGCGCGCGGCCAGAGACCGTGCTATCCCTGGCGCCGCGCTCGGTGACCTCGCCGATTGCCATGGGCATCGCCGAGCAGATCGGCGGAATTCCCTCGCTGGCAGCGGGTCTGGTGCTGCTGACGGGCTCCATTGGGTGTGCGCTTTCGCCCTGGGTCTTCCGACTGTTCAGGGTGACGGATCCTGCCGTGCAAGGCTTTACCCTGGGCCTCGCCGCCCATGGGTTTGGTACCGCCCAGGCCTTTGCGCGCATCGGTGCTGTTGCCGGGGCCTTTTCAGGGTTGGCCATGGGCCTTACCGGCCTGCTCACGGCGTTCCTGCTGCCACTGTTAACTCGATTGTTTGGCCTGGGGATGTAGTGCGGGGGCTTATTGGAGGAGCGACGCCAACTGTAATGATGTTAACCATAAGGACGTTAACCAAAAAAGCGGCACCAGCTGGCGCCGCTCTGTTTTGAGGCTATTTCAAGCGACGCTGTGCGACGCCAGGATCGCGGGCTTGTTAGATCTCTTCCCAGAGCCGCTTGCGGAAGTCATGACTGAGCTCGGCGGCCTGTTCCATCCGCTTTTGCTGGGCATCCGTCATCTGCTGAACCAGCTTCTGGTAGCAGGCCTGCAGCTCCTGAGGCGTGGCGGGCTCCTCGTTGTTCAAGCAATCGGTCATCTGTTGGCCGCTCTCGGCGACTGCCTTGAGGAACTGCGCTTCAAATTTCATGGCCTCAGCCAGGCTCTCCATCCAGGCCGCCTGCATCTGCGCCATGGGATTGGCGCCCTTCATCCACTGCTGCTGCCACCAGGTCAACATGGGGCTGGCATTCATCATGGCCGGGTCCATGCCGAAGGGATGGGTTTTCATGATCGCCTCCTGAACGGGCCCTCTTGGGGCGCGCTACGGGGAATGGGAAATTCACATCTAGAGTATAGTTGAGGTGGTGAGGGTAATGCCGCTGGTATCATGATTTCATGACGCCAGTCAAGCCGAGCCAGCGACTCGGACAAGCAGACAAGGAGTTGGCCATGTGGGGGGTGATCAAGTCAGTGCTGGCGGCATTTTTCGGCGTGCAGAAGGAGCAGCGCCGCCGCGAGGACTTCGAAGAGGGCAAACCGTTGGCCTTCATCGTCGTGGGCATGGCGATGGGGCTGCTGTTCGTGGTCGGGGTGGCGGCGCTGGCCATCGCCGTCGCGCGCTGAGGCCGGTCGCGTTGAATCTGGCGTTGGTAGGCGGGGCGACTGAGGCAGTTTGTCACGGTAGGTTCCTCTATACTGCTTCGCAGACACAGCTAATGTTGCGTTAATCGCGATCACAACAATAAGAGGAGGCGCCGATGCGCACGTTGTTCGTGTGGATGGCCGGCTGTCTGATCGGGCTTGCATCTGTGCCCGCAACGCTTGCCAGTGGTTGGAACATGCCGGTAGGGGTGACCGACCTCAGTCGCGAGATTCACTCCCTGCACATGATCATCTTCTGGATCTGCGTGATCATCGGGGTGATCGTATTCGGGGTGATGTTCTATTCCCTGTTCAAGTTTCGTCGCTCCCGCGGCGCCAAGGCGGCCAACTTCCACGAGAACACCACGGTTGAGGTGCTGTGGACAGCCATTCCCCTGCTGATCCTGATTGGCATGGCGGTACCGGCCACCGCCACCCTCAAGAAGATGTACGACGCCTCTGAGGCGGAACTGGACGTGATGGTCATCGGCCAGCAGTGGCGCTGGCGCTACGAGTATCTGGGCGAGGATGTGGCCTTCAACTCCAGCATGAGCACGCCTCGCGGTCAGATCAGCGGTGATGAGCAGCGCGGCGAACACTACCTTCTTGAGGTGGACAACCCCCTGGTGTTGCCGGTGAATCGAAAGGTGCGTTTCCTGATGACGTCCGATGACGTCATCCACTCCTGGTGGATGCCGGATTTCGCCGTCAAGCAGGACACCATTCCGGGCTTCGTCAACGAGAACTGGGTACGCATCGATGAGCCGGGTGTCTACCGGGGACAGTGCGCCGAACTCTGCGGTATGGACCATGGTTTCATGCCGATCGTGGTGCACGCCGTGGAGGAGGAGGAGTTCGACATCTGGCTCACCGAACGCCGAGAGGAAGCCGAGCAGGAAGCCATGGGCGTCGATCGCGAGTGGGCGCTGGATGAGCTGATGGAACGGGGTGAAACGGTCTACGCCAGCATCTGTGCGTCCTGTCACCAGGCCGAAGGTCAGGGCGCTCCGCCGGCCTTCCCCGCCTTGGCGGGCAACCAGCAGTTGATCGACGATCAGGCATGGCATCTGGATACCATCCTTAACGGCGTGTCGGGAGCGGCAATGCCCGCCTTCCGCAGTACCCTCAACCCGGTCGAGATCGCCGCCGTGGTCACCTGGACGCGCAACGCCTGGGGCAACGACACCGGGGACGCCGTCCAGCCTTCCGAGGTAGTCGAAACGTTGGCTAACCAGTAACAAGACAACAACGGCACAATGAGAGATCAGGGAGATTCACGATGGCGCCCAAGCTGCCTCCGCATCACCCCGTCGAGCAGAGCACCTCGGCCACCGCAGGCGGTCAGGCATCCGCCCATCATGCGCCGCCGCGTGGCATTCTGCGCTGGCTGTTGACCACCAATCACAAGGAGATCGGCAGCCTCTATCTGATCTTCTCGCTGATCATGTTCTTCGTCGGCGGGATCTTCGCCATGGTGGTGCGCGCCGAGCTGTTCCAGCCGGGGCTGCAACTGATCAATCCTGAATTCTTCAATCAGATGACCACCATGCACGGCCTGATCATGGTCTTTGCGGCGGTCATGCCGGCCTTCACCGGATTGGCCAACTGGATGATTCCGCTGCAGATCGGCGCACCGGACATGGCCCTCCCGCGACTCAACAACTTCAGTTTCTGGCTGCTTCCCGTGGCTTTCCTGCTGTTGCTCTCCACTCTGCTGATGCCAGGAGGAGGGCCCAACTTCGGCTGGACCTTCTACGCGCCGCTTTCCACCACCTACGCGCCGCCGTCCACCACCTTCTTCATCCTCTCGCTGCATATCGCCGGTATCAGCTCGATATTGGGCGCCATCAATATCGTAGCCACCATCATCAATATGCGTGCCCCGGGCATGCGTCTGATGGACATGCCGCTGTTCGTCTGGACCTGGTTGATCACCGCCTTCCTGCTGATCGCCGTCATGCCGGTGCTGGCAGGGGTCATCACCATGATGCTGATGGATATCAACTTCGGCACCCACTTCTTCAACGCCGCCGGCGGCGGCGACCCGGTGCTTTTCCAGCACTTGTTCTGGTTCTTCGGGCACCCCGAGGTGTACATCATGATCCTGCCGGCTTTCGGCATCGTCTCGGCGATCATCCCGACCTTCGCCCGCAAGCGACTGTTCGGCTATGCCTCCATGGTCTACGCCACCGCGTCCATCGCCATCCTTTCCTTCATGGTGTGGGCGCACCATATGTTCGTGGTGGGGCTGCCGTTGGCCGCCGAGCTGTTCTTCATGTACACCACCATGATCATTGCGGTGCCTACCGGGGTGAAGGTGTTCAACTGGATTACCACCCTGTTCCGTGGCTCCATCACCTTCGAGCCGCCGATGCTGTTCGCCCTGGCGTTTGTGGTGCTGTTCACCATTGGCGGCTTCTCCGGCCTGATGCTGGCCATTGCCCCGGCGGACTTCCAGTACCACGACACCTACTTCGTGGTGGCGCACTTCCACTACGTGCTGGTGCCGGGGGCGGTATTCGCGATCATGGCCGGGGTTTACTACTGGCTGCCCAAGTGGACCGGTCACTACCCCAACGTCAAGCTGGCCCAGTGGCACTTCTGGCTGTCGGTGGTCGGTGTCAACCTGACCTTCTTCCCCATGCACTTCGCGGGCCTGGCCGGAATGCCGAGACGCATTCCCGACTACGCCCTGCAGTTTGCCGATTTCAATCTGGTGTCGAGCCTGGGGGCCTTCATGTTCGGGGCCTCCCAGCTGGTCTTCGTGGCGGTCGTGATTCTCTGCGTGCGCGGCGGTGAAAAGGCCCCGGCCAAGGCCTGGGAAGGGGCCGAGGATCTCGAGTGGAGCGTACCGAGCCCGGCGCCTCTGCACACCTTCGAAACCCCGCCAACTTTTCAGCGCCACGAGCACTGAGCGGAACACGGCCTGCGCCATAGGAGGTGATGCATGAAAGAGTCTGAACGCCGCTCGGCCCCTTACCCTGGCGTACGCCGCACGGTGGTGCGCTCGGTAGCCACGCTGGTGGGCATGTTCGCCTTCGCCTTCGCCCTGGTGCCGCTCTACGACGTGTTCTGCGAGGTCACGGGCATCAACGGCAAGACCAACGGCACGGCCCAGGCACTCATCCATCAGGAAGTCGACGAGTCGCGCTACGTGACGGTGCAGTTCATCACTCGTAACGGCTCAGGGCTGCCTTGGAACCTCGAGGTGGAGACGCGTCAGGTTCGGGTGCATCCAGGCCAGAGCACCGAGGTAGGCTTTGCCTTCCAGAACGCCAGCAGCGCGGGTACCTGGGGGCGGGCGGTGCCCAGCGTGTCGCCTTCCAATGCGGCCCCACACCTGCGGAAGATGACCTGCTTCTGCTTTGAGGAGCAGCATCTGATGGCCGGCGAGCGCCTGGAGCTCCCGCTGGTGTTTCAACTGTCCCGGGATCTGCCGCCCGATATCAATACCGTAACCCTGGTTTATACCCTGTATCCGGTCACCCGAGACGAGGCGCCGCTTCAGGCTCTGGCGACTGACGGCAAAGGAGATGAGGCATGAGCGGTGGCAGCTATTACGTTCCGGCAACCAGTAAGTGGCCAATTCTCGGTTCGCTGTCGCTGGGTCTGATGATGATCGGCACCGGGCAGGTGCTGGTTCACGAGCGCGGTACCTTGCTCATGGTACTCGGTCTCCTTGCCGTGTTGGCGGTGATGGGCCTGTGGTTTCGCGACGTCATCAAGGAGTCTCATCAGGGGCTCTATGATGCCCAGATGGACCGCTCCTTCCGTCAGGGTATGGGCTGGTTCATCTTTTCCGAGGTGATGTTCTTCGCCGCCTTCTTCGGGGCGCTCTTCTACATCCGTACCTTCGCCCTGCCATGGCTCGACGGCGAGGGGGCCAAGGGCGTCGCGGCGCTGTTATGGCCTGAGTTCACTGCCAGTTGGCCCTTGCTGGAGCCGCCGGGTGATGTGGCCGGTCCTCGCGATACCTTCAGCCCCTGGCAGTTGCCGCTGGTCAATACCCTGATTCTGGTGGCGTCGAGCATTACCCTGACGGTGGCGCACGAGGGGCTGAAGGAGGGACACCGGGAGACCACCCGTAACTGGCTGTTTGCCACCCTGCTGCTGGCGGTCACGTTTATCGTCATCCAGGGCGTCGAGTATTACGAGGCCTATTCCCACTACGGCATTACTCTGGAGGCGGGCATCTACGGAGCGACCTTCTTCCTGCTGACGGGTTTCCACGGCGCCCACGTGATCATCGGCGCCACGATCCTGGCGGTGATGCTGGTGCGCGTGCTGCGTGGCCATTTCTCGAGCGATAGCCACTTCGGGTTCGAGGCGGCCTGCTGGTACTGGCACTTCGTGGACGTGGTGTGGATCGGTCTGTTCCTGTTCGTCTATGTCTTCTAGGGCGGCTCAGCCGCCCAGGCCGCCGGCGTAGAAGCCGAAGAAGAGCAGGCCCAACAGGGTGGCGGCAAGCGCAACGCGCACCTTGAGTGACACCAGCAGCCGGCGCGAGCCGGTGCCATCGCGAAGCAGGAAGCCGGCACCGGTGGCGAGGCTCGCCAGCATGGCCAGGAACACCAGCGCGATCAGGACCTTTAGCAGCATGGAACACTCCTTTGATAGTTCTCCCGCTCAGCATGCCCGTCGAGGTCCATGGCGGCAACGGCTGTGGTGGGCGTTGTGGATGCCACTGGTGCTGCTTGGTCTGGGGCTGGGCCTTTGGCAGTGGGAACGGGCCGACGAGAAGCGAGACTACCTGGCGGCGCTGGAAGCGGCGCCGCATCTGGAGGCACCGCGACAACTCCCGCCGGATGGCAGCCACCTGACCCTGAGTGGACACTACCTGCCGGACCAGACCCTGTTTCTCGACAATCGCGTTCTCGATGGCCGTCACGGCGTGGCGCCTCTGACTCCGTTGCGCACCGACGATGGCCGTGTGTGGCTTGTGCAGCGGGGCTTTCTGGCCAGCGGTGCTGGCCGTGAGACGCCTGAGGTGGGAACGCCCGAAGACCGCGTGACGCTGGTGGGGCGCTGGCAGGTGGCGGGCAAGGGGACACCGCTGTTCGGCCCCAACCGGGAGGGGCAGCGCCTTCAGCGCATACAGCTCGATGCCTGGGAGATACGCTTCGCCCATGATGGCTGGCTGCATCTCGAGCAGGGTCCGGGGCGTCTGGCACCCTGGTGGACGCCGAGCGTGATGCCGCCGAGCCGGCATCTGGGCTATGCCGTGCAGTGGTGGGGACTGGCCTTGGCTGCCCTGGTGGTGATGGTGATCGGTGGTCGGCGTCTGGGGCGTGACCGCCGGTCGACCGGGGCAACATCGTACCGTAGAGATAAGCAGGAGAGCTTTTGATGAGTCAGACCTCCCGAGCACGCGCTTCCCGCCTCAAGGTGCTGGCGCTGATTTCGCTTTTTGCGCTTCCGCTGCTGGTGGCTTGGGCCATGCTGACCTGGCAGGTCGGGATTCCCGAGCAGCGTACCGCCCACGGTCACTTGGCACCTGATATTCCCGCCCTGTCGGCATGGCCCATGGATGACGAGCACGCGCCGGCGTTGGCCGGTGTCTGGGTGCTGGCCTTTGACTGCGGCGCCCGCTGTGACGCCCTTTCCGACCAGTGGTGGCGCCTGCATCGGGCCCTGGGTCGCGAGGCTCCCCGTGTCGGTCGCCTGCGCGTGGGAGGAGAGGCGGAGGCGCTGCCTGGCGAGAGAGTGGCGCAATGGGTCGGACGACCGGCGTGGCACGCCTCCGACCATCTCTGGGTGCTGGACCCGAGGGGAGTCCCGGTACTCGCCTATGGGCCCGAGGTATCACCTCGGGATGTGCTCGATGATGTGAATCGTTTGCTGCGCATGAATCCCGAGGTGTTGCGTCGGGAAGAACCCAGCTTGGCAGGACGGTAGAGGCGACAGGGATGACGGCAATGACCAACGGAGAGTTTCGGCGCCGCCTGCGGTGGCTGATGGCCCTGAGCCTGGTAGGGGTTGTCTTCACCGTGGTGGTGATTCTGGTGGGGGTGTTCACGCGGTTGGTGGATGCGGGTCTGGGCTGTCCGGACTGGCCGGGTTGCTATGGGCAACTGGTGGTGCCGGATGCGTCGCGTGCCATGGCCCATACGCCGGAGGCCCCGCTGGAGACCTTCCAGGCCTGGGTCGAGATGGTGCATCGCTATGTGGCGTCGGCCCTGGGACTGTTGGTGATCGCCCTGGTCATGCTGGGGTCCCGGCTGAGGCGTCATGCGGACTACCCCTGGGGGGTGAGTCTTGCGCTGCTGGTGGTGATCCTGCTGCAGGGTGCCTTTGGGGCCTTTACCGTAACGCTCAAGCTGTGGCCCCAGGTGGTGACCCTTCATCTACTGGGTGGGCTGTCGGTGATGCTGCTGTTCCTGTGGCTGCATCTGAGGCTGCGGCGTTTCGCTGGTGGCCGGCTGACGTTTGGTGGCGTGGCACCTCCACGTCGCACACTGACGCTGCTATGGGGGTTGGCCATGCTGTTGCTGGCGGCACAGATCGCCCTGGGTGGCTGGGTCTCCAGCAACTATGCCGGCATCGCTTGCCAGGGCTTTCCGACCTGCAACGGGCAATGGTGGCCCGAGCTTGACTGGAGCGAGGGGTTTCACCTGACCCAGAGCGTGGGGCCCAACTATCTACACGGCCAGTTGCATGCCGAGGCGCGCACGGCGATCCAGATGGGCCATCGTCTGGGGGCGCTGGCGCTGGGGCTGGTGCTGCTGGTCCTGGCCATGCGTCACTGGCATGAGGCCCGGCTGCGTCCCTGGCTGGGCGCCCTGACGGGCCTCTTTGTCGTGCAGGTGGGACTGGGCATCGCCAATGTGCTGCTGTGGCTGCCGCTGTGGCTGGCCCTGCTCCATACGGCGGGAGCGGTGGCGCTGGTCATCGCCCTGGCCATGGCGGTCTGGGCGTGGCGGGAATCTGAAGCGACGTCACCATTACAACAATCGACCAAGAAGGAGTGGGTCCATGTCTGAGGCCATGATGACGCAAGTTCCGGCGGCGACGTCTGTGCCGCTGGAGTCGGCCCGCTGGGGCTGGCGGGATCTGCTGACGCTTTGCAAGCCGCGGGTGGTGGTAGTGATGCTGGTGTGTGCCCTGGTGGGCATGGCACTGGCGCGTCCCATGCTGCCATCGCTTGCCGTCGTGTTTTTCGGGCTGGCGGGTATCGGGCTGGCCGCCGGTGGAGCGGCGGCCTTCAATCACGTGGTCGACCGCCGTCTGGACGCCATGATGCTGCGCACGTCGCGCCGCCCGCTGGCGGCCCGCCGCATGCCCAGCGCCGTGGCGTTGACCTGGGCCACGCTGCTTTCGGTGGCGGGTATTGGCCTGCTGGCCTGGCAGGTCAATGCGCTTACCGCCTGGCTGACCCTGGGCTCACTGATTGGCTACGCGCTGGTCTACACCGCCTTTCTGAAACACGCGACACCCCAGAATATCGTGATCGGCGGGGTCGCCGGGGCGGCGCCTCCGCTGTTGGGATGGACGGCGGTCACCGGTCAGTTGGGTCCCGAGCCGCTGCTGTTGATGCTGATCATCTTCGCCTGGACGCCGCCGCACTTCTGGGCGCTGGCGCTGCACAAGCGAGAGGAGTACGCCCGGGCCGGGGTGCCGATGCTGCCGGTGACCCACGGCGAAGCCTTTACACGGCTGCAGGTGTGGCTCTATGGCTGGCTGACCGTCGCCGTCACCCTGATGCCCTTCGCCATCGGCATGAGCGGGGCCGTCTACTTGGTGGGAATAATGGCGCTCAATGGGCGCTTCATGTTCTGGAACTGGAAGGTGTGGCGCGGCGAGGATGCCAGCGCGCCCCTGGCGGCCTTCTGGTTTTCGATTCGCTATATCCTCGGCGTCTTTGGCGTGTTGCTGCTGGACCACTACGCCATGGCCTGGTCGCTGTGGGGGTGACGACGTGTCAAGGACTTCGACGCTCGGCCGACC
>JBNJLE010000013.1:0-107849 GCA_051751685.1 Pseudomonadota bacterium
CTGTTCGTGATCGACAAGCGCCGCCTGCGTGACGTGGAGCGTCTGTTCCAGGTCGGCCTGACGTTTTTCTGACCACATCACCGGTAGTCAGGCTGTTGCCTGGCCGGTTATGGTCTGGAGTGACGTGACCGCCCTCGCCTACTCCACCTTGTTTTCCACATGGCATGACAGCTGACGCAGGCGGCATTCAGCCTCTGCAGGGCCTGGCTCGCGGCGGGCCATTCCCTCTGTGCCGCGGTGGCGGCAGTGCTCTCGGAATGCTGGTCCAGCAGCTTGTCGAAGGAGACCAGACTTGACTTGAACCCGGCCTGGTCCTCCTCCGCCATGATGGTCCAGGGGTCGTGGCTCGGCGCCGGGTGCGTGAGGATAATATGAGCCCCGCTCTTCACCATCTGCGGGGTCTGCCGCAGGATGCCCTCGTGCATCAAGCCGGACGCGCCTTCCATGATCTCCATCAGCTCACGATAGGACATATCTAGGAGCATCAATACCTGTGCCGAGTGACGATGCCCATCTATCTCGATCACCACGCCACCACGCCGCCAAGGATGGCGCCGAGGCGCCGACCAACGCGCGTCATGAACAGCGAGGTGGGCAGCGTCGAGGCCACGGATGCCCATCATCATTGCGATGGGCAGAACGAGTATTTCGCGGGGCCATGTCGTCATCAACAGGCTCCTCGTCGGGACGCTGCAGGTAGCAGGGTTCGTCCTTAGAAAACCAGCACCTTGTCGGCCTGCTCGGTGGCTTCGGCCAGGGCGTCCATGGTGCTTCGCTCGGCGCCCTTCACCACCTCGTCGTCGGTGAGGCCACGGGCGTCCATGCAGGTACCGCACAGCAACACCCGACCCTTGGTGGTGACGCGCTTGACCATGCGTTCGGCGTTGTAGAACCCATCCGGTGTCTTCTGGCCGCACTTGGCGCCGGAGACAGCATCGCCCATCAGAAAGACCGTGACCTCCGCCTCGCGCTTGATCAGCGCCTGCGCCAAGCGCAGGCCGTTGTAGAGAAGCTCGGTGCCATAGGGCGGGTCGTTGATGATAATCAGTGCTTTCGTGCCCATGGTCCCCCCTATTCATTCAATAAAACAATTGAATGATGTAAATATGTTAGTCTGTTGTCAAGCGATTGGGTACTCTTTCGCGTCTTTCATGGGAGAGTGTGATGATCTCACAACAGGATCTCTTCGATACGCTGGCGCAGGTTGCCCGTGCCCTGGGCAATGGCCACCGCCTGGCACTGATTGAGCGACTGGCACAGTCCAGCGCCGCCGTGGAGACACTGGCCACAGCCGCCAACCTCTCCATCGGCAATGCTTCACAGCACCTTCAGCAGCTGAGGCGAGCCGGCCTGGTGACCGCCAGCCGCTCGGGCAAGCAGATGATCTATCGGCTGACCGATGAGCGGATCATCACCCTGCTGGGGCTGCTCAGGCAGGTGGCTGAGACCAACCTGGCCGAGATGGAGCGGCTGGTCGGCCAGCTATTTGCCGAAGACGATGCGAGTGGGGCCCTGGAAACCGTGTCACGTAGCGAGCTTCTGTCCGCCCTGGAGCGCGGCGAGGTAGCGCTGCTCGACGTCCGCCCCGAAGACGAATATCGGGCAGGTCACCTGCCGGAGGCAATCAACATCCCGCTAGAGCAACTGGAGACAATGCTCGATGGGGTGCCCCGCGACAAGGAGATCGTTGCCTACTGCCGAGGCCCCTACTGCGCGCTCTCGCATGAAGCTGTCCAACGCCTTCGACAGCTGGGGTATCGGGTCAGGCGCTTCGAGGAGGGCTACCCCGAGTGGAAAGCCGCTGGCCTGCCGGTGAGCTAGTCAAGAGCGAGACACTGGTCACTGCGGGGGCGGCTTGCCGTCTTCCTCAGCATCTTGCCATATCGCTTGCAGAAAAACGCTTACGCGGGTCAAAGCAAGCCGGGCGGAGGTCGCCGCCCGGCGATGATGGGCGTAGTGCAACCTCACGACACCTCGAGAGCGATCTTGAGCACGCCGTCGCGCTGGTGGGAAAAGAGGTCGTAGGCGTCGACGATCTTCTCCAGCGGGTAACGGTGGGTGACCATGGGGCCGAGGTCCAGACGGCCGCTGTCGATGATCTGCATCAGCCGGCGCATGCGCTCCTTGCCGCCGGGGCACAGCGAGGTAACGATGCGGTGGTCGCCAAGCCCCGCGCAGAAGGCGTCCAGCGGGATGGTGAGGTTCTCGGAATAGACCCCCAAGCTCGACAGGGTGCCGCCAGGTTTGAGCACCCGCAGCGCCTGCTCGAAGGTCTGCTGCAGCCCCAGCGCCTCGATGGAGGCATCCACCCCGCGCCCGCCGGTGATCTTGAGGATCTCGGCGACCACGTCCACCTCGCGGAAGTTGAGGGTCACATCGGCGCCCATCTTCCTGGCCATCTCCAGGCGCTCGTTGACGCCGTCCACGGCGATGATCAGCCCCGCACCTCTAAGCCGGGCACCCGCGGTGGCGCACAGGCCGATGGGCCCCTGGGCAAACACCACCACGCTGTCACCGATCCTGATGTTGGCCGATTCGGCACCGGCGAAGCCGGTGGACATGATGTCCGGGCACATCAGCACCTGATCATCGGTGAGCCCGTCCGGTACCGGCGAGAGGTTGGCCTGGGCATCTGGCACGCACAGGTATTCGGCCTGGGCGCCGTCGATGGTATTGCCGAAGCGCCAGCCGCCCATGGGCTTGTAGCCGTGGGCATGGTGGCCGCCGTCCTGGGAACTGCAGCCATCCTGGCAGGCATAGGAGGTGAAGCTCGGACAGATGGCACCGGCGATCACCCGCTGGCCCTCCTGGTAGCCCTTTACATTGGCGCCGAGCTTCTCGATTACCCCCACCGGCTCATGGCCCACGATCAGGCCCTTCTCCACCGGGTACTCGCCCTTGAGGATATGCACATCGGTGCCGCAGATGGTGGTGGTGGTCACCCGGATCAAGGCATCGTTGGGGCCGATATCAGGAATCGGGCGGTCATCGATCTCGATACGACCGGGCTCGACGAAGATGGCAGCTTTCATCATGGTGGCCATGGCTTTCTCCTGGTGTGTGCTGGTGTGTGCT
Organism: Pseudomonadota bacterium; assembly: GCA_051751685.1. Taxonomy (GTDB): domain Bacteria; phylum Pseudomonadota; class Gammaproteobacteria; order Pseudomonadales; family Halomonadaceae; genus Halomonas. The sequence continues at coordinate 3,076 of JBNJLE010000013.1, forward strand.
GGTGTGTGGACAAAGGGTGCTCTACAGCTATAGCAGGCGTTCACCAAGACTGCCTTTGATATGTGTCAATTTCATGCTGCAATGCCGCGAAAGTCGACGCCACGTCGTTACGCTTCCCATCGCCCCGCGGCCGCCGTAACCTGATCGTTTCCCCGCGAACGATATCGCCATCCAAGGAACCGGAATGTCACTCGCCGATACCCTGCGCCTGATGCTGCTCTCCTCGATGTGGGGCCTGTCGTTCATCTTCATGCGCGTCGCGGTGCCCGAATTCGGCCCAGTCCCGCTGATCCTGGTGCGCATGGGCATTGGCGCCCTGCTGCTGGTGCCGCTGCTGTTCACCGTTCGCTACCTGAAGCTGGTCTGGGCCAACAAGGGCAGTCTCTTCGTTCTGGGGGTGATCAACCACGTGGTCCCCTTTTCACTGCTGGCGCTGGCTACCACCCGACTGGAGGCCGGCTTCACCTCGCTGATCAATGCCACCACGCCGATCTTCACCGCCCTGCTCGGGGCGCTGTTCTTCGCCACGCCGGTCATGCGACAGCAATACCTGGGCCTGGCCCTGGCGTTCTTCGGGGTCTATGTGCTCTCGGCGGACCGCTTAGACTTCGCCCTGGGCGGCGACGGCTGGTTCATCCTCGCCGTGCTGGGCGCTACCTTTTTCTACGGGATCTCCGGCAACTACACCCGGAAGCATCTCGCCCATCTGCCGGTGCGGGTCCTGGCGGCGGGCAGTTCGGCCATGTCGGCGCTGGTGCTGCTGATGCCGGGGCTGCTGCTGTGGCCCGAGGCGCCAATCAGCGGCCTGGCCTGGGCTAACGGCCTGGCGCTAGCGGTGCTCAGCACCACCCTGGCCTTCCTGCTCTACTTCGGGCTGATCGCCAGCGCCGGTGCCACCGCCACCTCCACGGTGACCTTCCTGGTGCCGGTCAGCGCCCTGCTGTGGGGCTACCTGCTGCTCGGCGAGCGCCTCAGCCTGCAGATCCTGGCCGGCATGGCGATCACCCTGGCCGGCACCGCCGTTGCCACCGGCCTGCTGCGGCTGCGACGACCCCGACGGGAACCCGTGGCCGATAACACGGTCAGGGTCACCACCACGTCCAACCACCATGACACTCGATGACGTCCATGTGATGACGTCAATCCCATAACAGCGATTCGACAATAACTCACCGTGTCACAGGAGACTCCCATGCGCCTTTCCCCCTTCCACCTGGCGATTCCCGTTCATGACCTGTTTTCGGCCCGTGTCTTTTATAACGAGGTGTTCGGCCTGGAAGAGGGCCGTTCCAGCGAACAGTGGGTGGACTTCAACTTCTTCGGCCATCAGCTGGTGATCCACGAGCACCCGAAGATGCCCTACCAGGAGCAGGCCAACACCAACGCGGTGGACGGCCACGATGTGCCGGTGCCCCACTTCGGCGTGGTGCTGGGGTGGGACGAATGGGAGGCGCTGGCCGAGCGCCTGAAGGCCCGCGGCACCGAGTTTGTGATCGAGCCCTACGTGCGCTTCAAGGGCCAGGTAGGCGAACAGGCCACCATGTTCCTGCTCGACCCCTGCGGCAACGCCCTGGAGTTCAAGGCCTTCAAGGATATGAGCCAGCTATTCGCCAAGTGAGGGTCCCGACGCCTCGCACCGAACGACCCGCGAACCGAAAAGCACGAACCGATAAGCACGCACCGATAAAGAGAGTTTCCCCATGAGCCAGACCCTCGCCTTCGCCGCCCACGCTGCCGACCAGCCCCTGGCCCACTTCACCTTCGAGCGCCGCCAACCGCGCCCAGACGACGTTGCCATCGAGATCCTCTACTGCGGCGTCTGCCACAGCGATCTGCACTTCGCCCGAGACGACTGGGGCATGTCCCGCTACCCCGTGGTGCCCGGCCACGAGATCGTCGGACGCGTCACCGCCGTGGGTGACGAGGTGGGCAAGTTCCAGGTCGGCGATCTCGTGGGGGTAGGCTGCATGGTCGACTCCTGCCGCCACTGCCAGCCCTGCCGTGACGGCGTCGAGCAGTTCTGCCTCGAAGGCTTCACCATGACCTACGGTAGCGACGACCGCCACGACGGCAGCCTCACCCAGGGCGGGTACTCGGACAGCATCGTGGTCAGCGAACACTTCGTGCTGCGCATGCCCGAGGGCATCGATCTCGCCTCCGCCGCGCCCATCCTGTGCGCTGGCATCACCACCTACTCACCGCTCAGGCACTACGGCGTGAAGGCCGGCCACAAGGTCGGGGTGATCGGCATGGGCGGGCTCGGCCATATGGGCGTCAAGCTGGCCAAGGCACTGGGTGCCGAGGTCACGGTGTTCACCCGATCCGAGGCCAAGGTCGAGGAGGCCAGGCGCCACGGCGCCGACCATGTCGTCATCTCCGGCGACCCGGAACAGATGGAGGCGGTCGCCGAGACCTTCGACTTCATGCTGGATACCGTGCCGGTGCAGCACGACCTCAACCCCTACCTGGCCGCGCTGAAGTACGACGGCACCCATATCCTGGTCGGGCTGCTCGACCCCATCGAGCCCGCCATCGAAGGCTTCAACCTGGTGTTCAAGCGCCGGGTGCTGGCCGGCTCGTTGATCGGTGGCGTCCCCGAGACCCAGGAACTGCTCGACCTCTGTGCCGAACAGGGCATCACCTGCGACGTGGAGATGATCGACATCCAAGACATCAACACCGCCTTTGAGCGCATGCAAAAGGGCGACGTGCGCTATCGCTTCGTCATCGACATGCAGTCGCTGAAGACGACCAACGCGGCCTGATCACCGGGCCTGCTCCCGCTCCATAGCGCAGAAACAGCACGGCCGTGGCATCAGTGCCACGGCCGTGCTGTGTCAGGCGGGTCGATACGTGATCAGAAGTTCGGCTTGCGCTTCTCGACGAAGGCGCTCATGCCCTCGGTCTGCTCGTCGCCAGCGAAGCAGAAGGCGAACAGCGCGGTCTCGAGTGCCAGGGCGCTGTCGAGGTCCTGCTCCATGCCGTCGTGGATCGCCTGCTTGGTGGCGCGGACCGACTGGGGTCCGTTGCCGCCTAGCTGCTTGGTAAGCTCCTCGGCATAGGCCTCGAGCTCGGCCTGGGGCATCACGCGGTTGACCAGGCCAATGCGCAGGGCCTCGTTGGCGTCGATCTTGCGGCCGGTGGTGCACAGGTCCAGCGCCATGGCCGGACCGACCCGACGCGGCAGACGCTGGGTGCCGCCAAAGCCGGGAATCACGCCCAACAGCACCTCGGGCTGGCCGAAGATGGCGTTGTCGCTGGCCACGGCCCAATCGCAGGCCAGGGCCAGCTCGCAGCCACCGCCCAGGCAGAAGCCGTTGACCAGCGCCACGGTGGGCACCGGCAGGGTCTCCAGGCGCTTGAAGGTCGCCAGGGCCTGGCGGGCGAAGGCGCGCGCCTCCTCCGGGGTCTTGCCGCGCATCTCGGCGATGTCGGCGCCGGCGACGAAGGACTTCTCGCCGGCACCGGTGATCAGCACGGCGCGCAGGTCGTTACGGGTCTCGAGCTCGGCCAGCACGCGCTCGAGCTCACTCAGCACATCGCTGTTCAGGGCATTCAGCGCCTTGGGGCGGCTGATGGTCAGGCGCACGATACCGGCGTTATCGACCACCTCGATCGGGGTGTCGCTCATGGTGGGGCTCCTTGGCTTGTTGTAGGAAATAACCGTTGTTGAAAGGGGAACACAGCTTAACCCTAGCGAACGCTTGGTTGGGCGGCAATCCCCTCTTCGTCGGGCCAGTCTCAGGCCAGACTCACACCATGCTGACGACGACTCTTCCGCGCACGCGACCGGCAAGAAGCTCCTCTGCCTTGGCGATGGCATCCTCGAGGCCGATTGTCTGCGTGATGGCATCCAGCTGCTCGAGGTCGAGCAACTCACCCAAGCGACGCCACGCCTCGAGCCGTTCCGGCCGCGGCCTCATGACGCTGTCGATACCCGCCAGCGTCACGCCGCGCAGAATGAAGGGCGCGACACTGGAGGGCAGGTCCATGCCTTGGGCCAGACCACAAGCCGCCACGGTGCCGCCGTAGCGTGTTGCTGCCAGAACGTTGGCCAGCGTGTGGCTGCCTACGGAATCAATGGCGCCGACCCAGCGCTCCTTGGCCAGGGGGCGGCCGGGCTCCGACAGCTCACCGCGGTCGATGATTTCCTGGGCGCCCAGCTCTCGCAGGTAGGCCTCCTCCTCGAGGCGACCCGTGGCGGCGATGACGCGATACCCCAGGCACGACAGCAGGGCAATGGCGTAGCTTCCCACGCCACCGTTGGCGCCGGTCACCAGTACATCGCCGTGCTCGGGTAGAACACCGTTGTTCTCCAGCGCCATGACGGCGAGCATCGCCGTATAGCCGGCGGTGCCGATGGCCATGGCCTGGCGAGCGGAGAAGGCAGCGGGGAGCGGGATCAGCCAGCGACTCTCCAGCCGCGCCTTTTCGGCCAGGCCGCCCCAGTGCCCTTCACCCACACCCCAGCCATTCAGCAGGACGCTGTCGCCCGGTTTGAATTCATCAGACGTCGAGGTTTCGACCGTCCCTGCCAGGTCGATCCCCGGCACCATGGGAAACTTCCTGACCACTGGGCCCTTGCCGGTAATGGCCAGGGCATCCTTGTAGTTGAGGGTGCTGCAGTCGACCTTCACGGTGACATCACCTTCCGGAAGCTGCGCATCCTCCAAAGTCTGGATTGCGACCCGCTGAGCGTCGTCCTGCTTCTCGATCAAGATTGCCTTGAACATCGCGTTTCTCCTCAATATTGAACGGCTCTTTTTTATAGACCGATCGTCTAATTAATGGCGTGCAAAAGGGTTCACCGAGGCAGCCCGTCCAGGTAGCAACGGATAAATACTTCCATGGGATGGACACTGCGCTCCAGCCTGGCACGCATGACGGCCCCTTCCCAACCGATCCAGAAGGCTTCGGCGAGCCGGCTACATTCGGCATCCCGAGAAAGCTCACCCGCCGCTTGCGCCTCTTCCAGGCAGCGCGTCAGGCGCTGCTGCCAATCATCCAGGGTGTCTATCAGCCACTGCCGATACCCTTCCGGCAGACCGCCGACCTCCTGGCCCAGATTGCCCACCAGGCACCCGCGGCGGAAGTCATGACGCGCCATCCCTTCCTTGGCATCGGCAACGAAAGCGTCAATCCGATGCAGCGGCGAAAGCCGCGCATTCAACAGATGACGGTCCAGCTTGTTGGCGAAATAGGCTCCGTAGTGCTCCATGATGGCCCGACCAAAGACTTCCTTGCTGGAAAAATAGTAGTAGAAGGAACCCTTGGGGACACCGACACGCTTGAGAATGCTGTCGATACCCGATGCCGCGAACCCCTGCTCGGTCAGAACCTCGGTGCCGCTGCGAATCAGCTCGGCGCGCGTGTCCTGATCGGCACGCGACGATTTTGGAGGGCGGCCACGGCGTGGCTTGGCGGCAGGTTGATTCATGCCACACAATATAGACAGATCGTCTATAAAAAGGCAAATACAAGCCGGGTGGCACTCCGCCACCCGGCTCGTATCACGGCATCACATTGCCACTTCAGCTCGCCACTTCAGCTCGGCGCTGTCGACGTGCTCGTGCTACTCGTAGACGTGGAAGCCGCGCCCCGATTTCCGGCCCAGATAGCCGGCGGCCACCATGCGGCGCAGCAGCGGGCAGGGACGGTATTTCGGGTCGCCGAAGCCCTCCTGCAGCACCTCCATGATGGAGAGGCAGACGTCCAGGCCGATCAGGTCGGCCAGGGCCAGCGGCCCCAGGGGGTGGGCGGCGCCCAGCTTCATCGACTCGTCGATGTCCTCGGCGCTGGCCACGCCCTCCTGCAGCAGGAAGGCCGCCTCGTTGATCATCGGGACCAGCAGGCGGTTGACCGCAAACCCCGGGGAGTCGGCGATGGCCACGGCAGTCTTGCCCAGCGCCCGGGTCAACGTCTCGATGCGGGCCACGGTGACATCAGAGGTCTGCTCGGCGCGGATCACCTCGACCAGCTTGAGCACCGGCACCGGATTGAAGAAGTGCATGCCCACGACCCGCTCGGGCTTTTCGCACACCGCGGCGAGCCGGGTCAGCGACAGCGACGAGGTGTTGGAAGCAAGGATCGCATCGTGGCTCAGCCGGCTCAGGTCGCGGAACAGCTTCTCCTTGAGCGCCGGCTGCTCCGGGGCGGCCTCGATGATCACCTCGCAGTCGCGCAGGGCATCCAGGGCGGTGGAGGTGGACAGACGCGCCATGGCGGCGTCCTTGTCGGCATCGGAGAGTTTTTCCTTGGCCACCAGCTTGCCCAGCCCCTTGTCGATGCTGCTGCGGGCCCGCTCGAGCTGCTCGTCGGCGACGTCATAGAGCTGGACATCGAAGCCGCTCTGCACCAGCACCTGGGCGATGCCCTGCCCCATGGTGCCCGCGCCTACTACGCCAATCGGTTGTTGGCTCATTGCACTCTCCTGATCTGTTTCTGAAGGTGATGCCTTGGTGGCCTGCCCCTTTGGGGTCAGACCCCAAAGGGCTTCCCGGGCAGCCGATGGCTACTGGTTGCGCGCTTCTTCGCGCAGCACGAATTTCTGGATCTTGCCGGTGGAGGTCTTGGGCAGATCGGTGAAGATCACCGTCTTCGGCGCCTTGAAACCCGCCAGGCGTTCGCGGCAGTGGGCGATGATATCGGCCTCGGTGACCTCGCCGAAGCCCACCTTGAGCTTGACGAAGGCGCAGGGAGTCTCGCCCCACTTCTCGTCGGGCTTGGCCACCACCGCGGCCTCTTCCACCGCGGGGTGCGAGTAGATGGCGTCCTCCACCTCGATGGTGGAGATATTCTCGCCCCCGGAGATGATGATGTCCTTGGAGCGATCCTTGATCTCGATGTAGCCGTCGGCATGCCACACGGCCAGGTCGCCGGTATGGTACCAACCGCCCTCCATGGCCTGCTCGGTGGCCGCCGGGTTCTTCAGGTAACCCTTCATCATGTTGTTGCCGCGCATCAGGATCTCGCCGATGGTCTGGCCGTCCTTGGGCGCCGGTTCCAGGGTGTTGGGGTCGGCCACGCAGAGCGCTTCCAGCATGGGGTAGCGCACGCCCTGGCGGGACTTGAGCTTGGCCCGCTCCGCCATGGGCAGCTCATCCCAGGCCGCACGCCAGGCGCATGAGGTCACCGGGCCATAGACCTCGGTGAGGCCATAGACGTGGGTCACGTCGATGCCCAGCGTCTCCACCCCGGCGATCACCGCGGCGGGCGGCGCGGCCCCGGCGGTGGTGACCTTCACCGGATGGTCGAAGTGGCGCTTCTCCTCGTCGGGCAGGTTGACCAAACCGTTAAGCACGATGGGGGCGCCGCTGAAGTGGCTGACGCCCTCGTCGGCGATCAGGTCCATGACCTTCTTGGCCTCCACCTTGCGCAGGCAGACATTGGTGCCGGCGGTGGCGGCGATGGTCCAGGGGAAGCACCAACCATTGCAGTGGAACATCGGCAGGGTCCAGAGGTAGACCGGGTGGTGGGGCATCGCCCACACCAGGATATTGCTGACGGCGTTGAGATAGGCGCCGCGATGATGGTAGACCACGCCCTTGGGCTTGCCGGTGGTGCCGGAGGTGTAGTTGAGCGAGATCGCCTGCCACTCGTCCTCGGGCAGCCGATAGGGATAGGCCGGGTCGCCCTCGGCCAGCAGCGCCTCGTACTCGAGTTCGCCGATGGCACGGCCGTCGGCCAGGAACTGCGTGTCCGCCACGTCGATGATCAGCGGCTTGTTGTCGAGCTTGGCCACCGCCTCCTCGATGACGTCAGCAAACTCCGGGTCGACCAGGATCGCCTTGGCCTCACCGTGCTCGAGCATATAGGCGATAGCATCGGCATCCAGGCGAATGTTCAAGGTGTTGAGCACGCAGCCCGCCAGGGGCACGCCGAAGTGGGCCTCGAACATCGCCGGCACGTTGGGCAGCATGGCCGCCACCGCCTGGCCGGGCTGGACACCGCGCGTCGAAAGCGCCGAGGCGAGCCGCCGGCAGCGCTCCCAGGTGGTCCCCCAGTCGCGGCGGATCTCGCCGTAGACCACCGCCGGATAGTCCGGATAGACCGAGGCGGTCCGCTCGATAAAGGTGAGCGGCGAGAGCGCCACGTGGTTGGCGGGGGTCTTGGGCAGGCCCTGTTCGAAGATGCTCTGGCTCATGGCTGGCTCCGTGGCGTGGCGTGGAATCGGGTTCGGAAGGATCGCCGCCGGCACAGGGCCGGCGGCGAATCGATGCGGGGTCAGTGGGCGGCGGCGTCGAAGGCGGCCAGGCTCTCCATGCCGGCCTCGATCACCGCACGCTGGGCGCGGCCCACCGGCAGCCACTGGCGGATAGCATAGTCGGCGCTCTGGCACTTGGCCCGATAGAACGGTTCATCGCGACCCTCGGCGATGGCCGCGCTGGCCTTGAGTGCCGCCTCGCCCATCTGCCAGGCGCACAGCACGTGCCCTGCCAGGTTGAGGAAGGGGGTCGCATAGGCCTGGACGGCATCGGCGCCCTGCTCGGCATCGGCGCCTGCCGCCAGCACTGCGACCATGGCGGCACGCAGATCGGCGGCCCCGCCGGCCAGGCTCTCGCCCAGCGCAGCGTGCTCGGCGCTTTCCTTGAGCGCCGCGGCGGTAGCCTCGACGTCGTCGATCAGCCCCTCGATGGCCGCCCCACCGTCGCGCTGCAGCTTGCGCCCGGCCAGATCCAGGGCCTGGATACCGTTGGTGCCCTCGTAGATCGGCGCGATGCGGGCATCGCGCAGCAGCTGGGCGGCCCCGGTTTCCTCGATGAAGCCCATGCCCCCGTGCACCTGGATGCCCAGCGAGGCGATCTCCACGGCCTGGTCGGTGGAGAAGCTCTTGACCACCGGGATCAGTACGTCGACCCGCGCCTGGGCGGCGATACGCTCGCCGTCATCCGAGGCATGACGAGCCAGGTCGAGCTGGGCGGCGCAGAAGAGGGCCAGGGCACGCAGGGCGTCGGTGCGAGCGCGCATGGAGAGCAGCATGCGGCGCACGTCCAGGTGATCGCTGATGGTGCAGTCGCTGCGGCCCGAGCGCGGGCTACGCCCCTGGACACGGTCCAGGGCGTAGGCGAAGGCGTGCTGGCAAGCGCGCTCGGCCACGCCGATGCCCTGGATTCCCACCTTGTGGCGCGCCTCGTTCATCATGGTGAACATGTGGTTGAGGCCGCGGCCCTCTTCGCCCACGAGGTAGCCGATGGCGCCGTCGTTCTCGCCAAAACTCAGGGTGCAGGTGGGAGAGCCGTGGATGCCCAGCTTGTGCTCGATGGACGCGCAGACCACATCGTTGCGCTCGCCCAGGGAACCGTCGGCGTTGACCAGGAACTTGGGGACCAGGAACAGCGAGATGCCCTTGTTGCCCTCGGGGGCATCGGGCTTGCGCGCCAGGACCAGGTGGATGATGTTCTCGGCGGCGTCATGATCGCCCCAGGTGATATAGATCTTCTGGCCGAACAGCCGATACTGGCCGGCGCCATCCTCGCTGGGCACGGCACGGGTGCGTACCTTGGAGAGGTCAGAGCCCGCCTGGGGCTCGGTGAGGTTCATGGTGCCGGTCCAGGTGCCCGCCACCAGCTTCGGCAGATAGAGGGACTTCTGTTCGTCATTTCCATGGTGGGCCAGGGCCTCGATGGCACCGGCGGTGAGCATGGGGCACAGGCCCAGCGCCATATTGGCGCCGTGGAGCATTTCCTGCACGGCGCTGGCCACTACCTCGGGCAGCCCCTGGCCGCCCAGCGCCTCGGAGACGCCGATACCGTTCCAGCCGCCCTCGGCGTAGGCCTGATACGCCGCGATAAAGCCGTCGGGAAGCGTCACACTGCCATCGTCGCGGCGGGTGCACCCCTGGCGGTCGCCAGTGTCGTTAAGGGGAGCCCACACCTCGCCGGCCAGCCTGGCGGCCTCCTCCAGCACGGCCTCGACCAGATCGGGGCTGGCCTCCTCGAAGCCGGGCAGCGATAGCGAGCCGAACGCCAGCAGCTCCTCCAGTACGAAGCGGATGTCGCGAACAGGGGCGGCAAAATAGTTCATCGGAGCACCTTGGGATAAATGATAACGACGATAGTAGATTCACTACTTTTCGGCGACCATTATCCTAACGTCTTAGCCGCGATCAATGGGCCGCTCGATCCCTGGCAGTTCCTCCTGGGCGGGCCCCTCCAGCAACGCTTCCTCATCGAAATAGGCAACATGCGATTCGTCGGCCGCCGGCGGGCCGACCATTGGCTCGGCCACGTCCACCTCGGGCACCGCACCGGAGAGGTCTTCCATGTGCTCGTGCTCAATCGCTCCCTGCACCTGCTCCTCCGTGACAGCCAGTTCAGCTCCTGCCGAGGACATGGGCGTAGAGGGCGAGAACGGTGCCACCGGCACCGGTGCCGGGCGCACGCTTCGCCGCCAGCCAAAGAAGGCCACCAGAAACAGGCCCAGGGCGCCGAAACTCCAGAACAGGCCGGCATCGCCCAGGACCCCCATCACTGGCGAAATCAGCGGCGGACTGAGTGCCGAGCCGATGGCGTTGATCAGCAGCAGGCCCTGACTCATGCGCACCAGAGCGCCGGCGGGCGCCCGGTCGGCGGCATGGCCCACGGCCACCGGGTAGAGCGAGAAGACCCCCCCGCCAAGAAGGAACAGCAAGGCGGCCAGGCTCCACAGATTGAGTGGCAGCCACAGCACCGCCGCGGAGATCAGCGTGCAGAAGGCACCGATGATGATCAGCACCAGCTGGCGGTCATGGCGATCCGACCAGCGCCCCACCGGGTACTGCAGCAGCATGGCGCCAAGTACCACCACCGCCATCATCTGGCCGATCCGATCCACCGGCAGGCCAATACGCTGCAGATAAAGCGGCAGCAGGGAGTAGACCCCTGCCACCGCGATGCCGGAGCCGAAGCTGCCCATCACCCCGGTCGGGGTCAAGGTGATCAGGCGATGGGGCGGCAGCGGCTCGGCCTTCTCGATCAACGGCGAGACCCGCGGGATCATCGCCATGGGCAGCACGGAGAGCGAGGCCAGCATGCCGATCACCATAAAGGAGGCCGCCCCGCCCATGGCCTCGGTAACACCCAACAGCAGCTGTCCAAGCACGCCGGCGGCGTAAAGCGAGATCATGTAGAGCGCCAGCAGGCGACCGCGCACCTTCTGGTCGCCGGCAGTAAGCAGCCAGCTCTCGATGACCAGGTAGACCCCCACCGTGGCCCAGCCGCCGACCAGGCGCAGCGCGAACCAGGCCCAGGGATGATCCACCAGTCCCTGCAGCAGCACAGTGACCGCCACCAGCGACGCAAAGCTGCCATAGGCACGGATATGGCCGATGCGCAGCAGCAGGCGATCGTTGAGCATGGCCCCCAGCGCGAGGCCGATGAAGTAGGCCGAGGAGACCCAGCCGATCACCACCGCCGACTCGCCGGCAGCGTCCAGGCGCAGGGTGATCACCGTGGCCAGAAAGCCATTGCCGATGCCGAGAATAAAGAGCCCGAGCAGCGGCGCCAGAGCCATGGTGAACAATTGCCGCGACATGAAAGCCTCACAGGCAGAGACGAAGGGAAGACGGAGCGTGCCGGAGGGCGCCTGTGCGGCGGGGCGAGAGCGATTCCGAGGCGGAAATCATACCCGCCAGCGGCGGCGCGTCAATCGATTTGTTACCGCTCGACGCGCCGCGCGCAAGACGTCGGCGAGCCGGCCCCGGACGCCCTGAGAGAGCGCTTTTGTCTTACCCACCAACCTGTGCCAATCTCCAAGACACGATTGCGCTGAGACCCCCGGCATCGCTGCCGCTCACGGCGCGTCTCGGCAAACATCGACGGAGCGCGTCTCTTGCCTCGCAACTCCCTTTGGCGACACATCCTCTGGCGCCACACCGTTTCCCCCGCCATGGGCCTGATGCTGGCCGCCCTTTCAGGCTGCACGCTGCCCTCGCTTGACGATCGCCCTGCGAGCGAGGCATTCCCCCCAGCGCAAACGCGGGACACGCGCCTGGGTGAAGTGATCCACCCCGAGGTGAGCCGCCGGCCCGATCGCAGTGGTATCGCCACGCTGGAAGACCCGCTGGATGCCTTTGCGGCAAGGGCGCTGCTGGCTCAGGCCAGTGACCGTTCGCTCGACGTGCAGTACTACATCTGGCAGGACGACATGGCGGGCAACCTGCTGCTGCATACGCTCTATCGCGCGGCGCAACGCGGGGTCCGCGTCAGGCTGCTGCTGGATGACAACGGCATTCCCGGCATGGATGCCTCGCTGGCTGCGCTGAATCGACACCCCAACGTCGAGGTCAGGCTGTTCAACCCCTTCGTCGTGCGACGCCCCAAGGCGCTGGGGTACCTGAGCGACTTCACGCGCCTCAACCGCCGGATGCACAACAAGTCCTTCACCGTCGACAACCAGGTCACCGTCATCGGCGGACGCAATATCGCCGATGCCTACTTCGGCATTGGCAGTGGGGCGCTGTTCGCCGACCTGGACGTCGTCGCGGCAGGACCAATCGTCGAGCGCATGTCGCAGGACTTCGACCGCTACTGGACGAGCGACTCGGCGTACCCCGCAGAGCGCCTGCTGCCGTCGGCCAGCGACGAGGATCTCGCCGCGCTGGGCGTGCGCGGTGCGGCACTGGCACGCCGCGATGACGCGCAGCGCTTCATCGCGGCGATCGAGACCTCGCGGTTTCTCGACGAGTTGATGGCCGGCGAGCTCGCCTTCATCTGGGCGCCGGTGGAGATGGTCAGTGACGACCCGACCAAGGCCCTGGGGCAGCAGCCCGACGACGGCCTGCTGAGCCGCCAGCTGGTGAAGGCGCTGGGCACCCCCGAGCGCAGCGTCACGCTGGTCTCACCCTATTTCGTGCCAGGGGAGGCGGGCGTCGCGCTGTTCCGATCGCTGGAAGCCTCAGGCGTCGAGGTGCGGATCCTGACCAACTCCCTGGCGGCCAATGACGTGGCCGTGGTGCATTCGGGCTATGCGAAATATCGCAAGCCGCTGCTTCGCGCCGGCGTGGCGCTCTACGAGATGCGCGCCACGGCCGCGCCGCCCCACGACGAGACGCTGCCCAGCCCGCTGAGTCTCGTCGGAAGTTCGGCCTCGAGCCTGCACGCCAAGACCTTTGCCGTCGATGGCGAGACCCTTTTCGTGGGGTCGTTCAACTTCGACCCCCGCTCGACCCGTCTCAATACCGAGCTTGGCTTTCTCATCGAGAGCCCGGCGCTGGCCGGCGCGCTCGACGAGCGGTTCGACGAGAGGGTGCCGCAAAGCGCCTACGAGGTGGTGCTGACGCCGCAGGGCGAGCTGCGCTGGCTCGAAACCCGCGGCGACCGGGTTGTTCGCCATGCCCAGGAGCCCGATACCAGCGTGGTCAAGCGCTCGATGGTATGGCTGTTCTCGCTGTTACCCCTGGAACCGCTGCTGTAACGTGCCGATGCGCTGCGTCGCACGGCAAGGGGAGGCCCACCTCAGCGGCGCTGCAGCAGCGCCACGTCGGGACCGGGGAAGGTGACGCCCATATCGAGACTCTCGCCCAGCCACCGAAACGTCGTCTCGCTGAAGAACGCCACGTGGGTCGGGTCCTGGATATAGTGCCAGCGCGCGAACGCCTCTCGGTCGGTGACCCGCTTGGTCATCACCCCCAGCCAGCCAGCGGGACGCAGCAGGCCCGTCAGCCGCGCCAGCTCCCGGCCGGGCTCGAACAGATGTTCGACCACCTCGGTGGCGGTGATGAAGTCGTATTCGCCCACCAGCACACTGTCATCCGGTGCATAGAAGGGGTCGTAGATCGCCATGGGGTGCCCCGCCTCCTCGAACATCACAGACAGCGTCGGCCCCGGGCCGGCACCGAAGTCGAGCCCTCGGGCGCCGGGTGCCAGCTTATCGCCCAGCGGCTCGGCAAGCCGCGCCAGAAAGTGACGATAGCCCGGATCGTCCGGTGAATTTTCGTGCAGGTCGTAGACCGCGCGTTCCGCCTCCGGGCCCAGTCGGAAGGCCGGCGGCACGAACACCAGGGCGCAGCGGTGGCACTGATGGTACTCACGACGCCTATCGCGGTGATAGACGCTCGTGTCGCCAGATGCGCATAGCGGGCAGGTCGGCATCATCGTATCCTCTATGCCAGAACATTCTTCTCAAGGAGTTGTGAATGCTGTCAGGTCTAGATCATCTGGTCATCACTGTGACCGATATTTCCCGGGCCGTGGACTTCTACTCTCGGGTGCTGGGACTGGAAGTACGCTACCGCGACCGCGAGCGCGTCGATCTGATCCTGGGCGACCTCGCCCTGCGCCTGCACTGGACCGACACCGATATCGAACCTCGTGCCGCCACGCCAACCCCCGGCAGCATCGACATTTGCCTGCGCAGCCTGCTGCCGCTGGAGGAAGTGGCCCGTCACCTGGCAGCGCTGGAGGTGGAGGTCGAACTCGGCCCGGTCCCGCGCCAGGGCGCCACCGGCATGCTGGAGTCGCTCTACCTGCGCGACCCGGATGGCAACCTGATCGAGATCAGCCGTCCCCAGCGCCAGGAGAGCCCCACGGAAGACGCCGGCCTCTGAACCGTCCGTTCGGCCACCGGTGGCAATGTTCCCGGCGGCCGGTATCATGGGCGGCTGACATTTGCCCATCTCCAGGGACGACCCATGAACGACGATTTCCGCCATGACGGGGTCAAGAACGACAACGTCATCATCGAACCCAACAAGACGCCCGATACCACCATGCCCATGGTGGTCTACGCCCTCTACCTGATCAGCTTCGTGGTGGGTTTCACCTCGGTGATCGGCGTAGTGATCGCCTACGTCTATCGCGGCAAGGGGCCAGCGTGGCTCGACGAGCACTACCGCTACCAGATTCGCACCTTCTGGATCGGCCTGCTCTACGCCACCATCGCCACCCTGCTGGTGCTGGTGGCCATCGGCGTCCCGCTGCTGATCGCCCTGGCGGTATGGCTGATTGTTCGCTGCGTAAAGGGCTTCCGCAGCCTGCAGGAGAAGCGTGCGCCAAACAACGTGGATACCTGGCTGTTCTAGGCCGGCATTTCGGGACAAGAACCTCCAGGCAAGGACCACGCGATATGGCCCAGACCCGCTCCCATTCCCATCCCCATCGAGCCCGCGCCATCGCCGCGCTGTGGAAGGCGCTGGCCGGTCGACGGCTGTCCCGCCTGTGGGGGCTGTCGCGGATCATCGGCCCGCTTGTCCACCGCTTCAGCCGCCGCGAGCGCCAAGTGACCGAGATCAACCTGCGCGAGGCCTACCCCGAGCAAGATGAGACCGAGCGCCGCCAGTTGGCGCGGGCGAGCCTGACTCACTCCGCCGCCACCATGCTGGAGCTGGGCTTCGCCTGGATGGGTGACCCGGCGCGGGTCGAGGCATCGATCCTGGCCGTGCACGGCCGCGAGCTGCTTGACGGAGCCCGGGCCGAAGGCCGCGGGGTCATCGTGCTGGCCCCGCACTTCGGCAACTGGGAGGTCCTCAACTTCTGGCTCTCCAGCCACTTCCCCTTCACCGCCATGTACGAGCCGCCCAAGATCGCCGAGCTCGACGCCGTGACCCGCCAGGGGCGCGAGCGCATGGGTGCCAGCCTGGTCCCCACCAATCCCCGCGGCGTCGCCGCCCTGCTCAAGGCGCTCAAGCGCTGCGAGGCGATTGGCATCCTGCCCGACCAGGAGCCCGACTGGGGCAGCGGAATCTTTGCGCCCTTCTTCGGCCGCCTCGCCTATACCGCCACCCTGCTGCCCAAGCTGGTGTCGCGCACCGAGGCCCGGGTGGTCACCGGCGTCGCGCGGCGCATTCCCGGCCGCGGCTTCGAGCTCCACTTCCTCGCCGCCGACGAGCGCGTCTATGCCACCCACGAAGGCGAGTCCGCCACGGGCGTCAACGCCTGCGTGGAGGCCGCCATCGCCCTGGATCCGGCCCAGTACCAGTGGGAGTACAAGCGCTACCGCAAGGTGCTGGAAGAGCAGCAGGGGCATCCCCGGCACCGGGAGTTCCGGCTCTATTGAGGTTCTTCGCCCATGGGGGGTTACTCCCGTCCGTAACGGTCATTCAGTCTCACGATGTCGTCTTCGCCAAGGTAGCTTCCCGACTGCACTTCGATCAGCTCCAGCGGAATCAGCCCGGGGTTCTCCAGGCAGTGCACCCGGCCCACGGGGATGAAGGTCGACTCGTTCTCTCCCACCAGGAAGGTCTCGTCGTCCAGGGTCACCCGGGCAGTGCCACTGACTACGATCCAGTGTTCGGCGCGATGGTGGTGGAGCTGCAGCGATAGTCGCGCGCCCGGCTTCACCGTGATGTGCTTGACCTGGTGGCGCTCGCCGCCGTCCACCGTCTCGTAGTGGCCCCAGGGGCGGAAGACCGTTCGGGTCTGGCGAGTCTCCGGGCGACCGCTGGCCTCGAGGCGCTCGACCAGTCCACGCAGTGCCTGGCTGCGAGTGCGGTCAGCCACCAGCACTGCATCGTTGGTCTCGATGATCACCAGGTCCTCCACTCCCAGGGTCGCGACCAGCCGCGACTCCGCATGCACCAGCAGCCCGCGGCTCGCCTCGCAGATGACGTCGCCACGCAGGGCGTTGTCCTCGTCATCGTGGCGCAGCACCTCCCACAGCGCCTGCCATGAGCCGATGTCGCTCCAGCCCGCATCAAGCGGCACCATGGCCGCCCGATCGGTTCGCTCCATTACCGCCACGTCGATGGACTCGGCGGGGCAGGCCAGGAAGGCCGCCTTGGCAGGGCGCAGGAAATCCAGATCCCTTGCAGCACCTTCCAGGGCCTCGCGGCAGGCGTCGAGGATCCTCGGGGCGTGGGTCGCAAGGGCCTCCAGGGCATCCGCGGGGCGCAGCACGAAAATCCCGCTGTTCCAGTAATGGTCACCGGTCGCCAGGAAAGCTTCGGCACGGACAACATCAGGCTTCTCGACGAAGCGTGCCACCATGAAGCCCTCGGCCCCCAGGGGGGCGCCGGCCTGCAGGTAGCCATAACCGGTCTCGGCGCGGGTCGGCACCACGCCGAAGGTGACCAGCCGTCCCTCCTCGGCCAGGTAGGTTGCGATCGCCAGAGCGTCGCGGAAGGCGTCGTCATCGCCCACGTGATGGTCCGACGGCAGCACCAGCAACGGCCCCTCGCACCCCTCGCGCTGGGCCAGCAGGGCCGCCAGGGCGATGGCCGGTGCGGTGCCGCGTCCCTCGGGCTCTAGCAGCAGGATCGCCCCCTCGATGCCCGCCTGGCGCAGCTGCTCAGCCGCGAGAAAGCGGTGTGCTTCCTGGCAGATGACGATGGGCGGCGCGACCGCCAGCCCCTCGAGCCGGGACAGGGTCCGGGCCAACAGGCTACGATCGTCTTCCAGGGAGAGAAACTGCTTGGGGCGCGCCCGGCGCGACAGGGGCCAGAGCCGCACACCGTTGCCGCCAGCCAGGATCACGGGAGTCATCATTCGCCAAAGTCCTCATGCAGCCAGCCCCGCAGGGCATCCAGCCCGGCAGACGCCTCACCCGTCCCGGGCAGCATCCCGGGGACGAAGCCGCGGGCCAGGAAGGGGTCGAGCAACGCGGCGTCACCGCTGATCACATGCACGGGTACGCCGTAGCCGGCTTCCTCGCCGACAATCAGCGGCGCAGGCGGGTGGTCGCCCAACAGGATCAGCAGGGTGTCGTCATCCACGAACGCTTCGGCCCAGCGGGCGCTGGTGTGTAACGCGTAATCGACGGACAGGGCATAGTGGTCGCGCACGCGCTCCATGTCCTGCCACAGCATATCGGGCGGATCGCCGGCGTCTTCCCACTGCTGAAAGATGCTGCCATCCCCCACCGCCTGCCAGTCGTCGAGCACCGGAATGATCGGTGTCCAGGGCGCATGGCTCGAAATCAAAGCAATCTGGGCGAATAGCGGTTCCACGGCCGTGCGACGGATGCGCTGTTGGAAGTGATGAAGGGTGAACTGGTCGGGCATGGTCACCCAATTGAGGGGCGGCCCCGCGTAGTCGATATCGGCGGCGGCATGGATCTCGTCGAAGCCGTAGGCCACACCCTCTGGCCAGGCCAGGGTAATGGCGGGCATCACGGCCAGTGTGCGGTGGCCGGTGGCCCGAAAGTCATCCACCAGGGTGGGACGCCCGCTTTCCAACATCAACCGGTACCACAGCGAGTTGTCGATCTCGAGCCCCCCCAGGGTGCTGGCGTGGGCGAGCCAGGACTGCCCGCCGCGGATCGGCGAGTCCAGCATCCCCGTGGCCACCGATAGCCCGGCGGCCGCCAGGCGCTGGGCCATTTCCTCGAGTCGCGGCACCACCACCTCACTGAAACGCGCATCCAAGACGGCCGAGGCCCCATAGGACTCCACGAACACCAGCAGCACGTCCCGTCCGGCGAGCCCTGGCAGCGCAGTGGCCTGGGTGGGGGCGGCCGCCATACGCGCCGAGAAATCGCGCTGGGCGCGATGGGTGTCGACCAGCTGCTGGCCCTGGAAGCGCAGGGTCTCCATGGCCGGCGCCCGCGCCACGGGAAGCCAGCGCTGATGGTGCCATTGGGCAGCCATCAGGGCAGTGCTGGCCACCAGCAGCAGGGCCGCGACCCGCGCCACCGCAGCACCAGGCGACTGCCGCTGGACGACAACCAGTTCGCGATTCAGCGCCCAGCCGCCGAAGCCGATCACCAGAAAGGCGGCGAGTGAGGTGACCCAGGCCGCCCAGGTGCCCAGGTTGCCCTCCAGCAGGTGGAACACCGAGCGCAGCAGCGGTATATCCAGATAGAGATTCAGTGAGCGCCCAAACGCCAGGTGGGTGGCCACATCCCCGAGGCCGACCAGCACCGCCACCAGCACGGTGAGCGTCAGCAGCGGACGCAGCCAGCCCAGCCGGCCGGCCGGCAGCAATAGCACCAGGGCCACTATCAGCACCGCTTCCAGGGCAATCCAGCGGGTAGATATCTCCTCGAAGCGCAGCCACAGCGGCAACAGCAGCAGCAGGTTGAGCAGGACGGCAACGCCCAGTAGTCGCAGCATCGCGAGAGAATCCTTTAGAGTGGGGCCACTGGTACGGCATGGTGCGTTACTTTCACAGGTCAGCCGGCGGAAAAACAGTGTACATATGGCATAGTATGTACAAGCATTGTCTCACAAAGGATCATCCCTGCCACGCGTGCAGGATACGCCGTCTGCCACGACACTGAGCCAGAAATCCCGGGAGAGAGATGCGATGCCACTGAACCGACACCTCTGCCTGGCCGCCTGTTTACCGATAGCGCTGCTGCTGGTGCTGGCCAGTCCGGCTACCGCAACCGGCGATCCTCGTGGGATCGAGACCCTCTTCGACACTGTCACCGAGCAGGCCAAGGCGCTGGCCGCTCGCCCCCACGACCCCGGCACGGGGGCACTGCCCGAGGCGCTGCGCGATCTGGACTATGATACCTATCGGCAGATCCGCTTCCGTCCCGAGACGGCTCTGTGGGGCGATCAGGGGCACTTCTCGGTGCAGCTCTTCCACACCGGTTTCCTGTTCGAGTCCCCGGTTCACCTGCATTCGGTAGAAGACGGCAAGGTAACCCCCCTGGTGTTCGACCCAGACCGCTTCCGCTACGATGACGCGGCCGCCGACTTGCCCCTGCAAGACCTGTCGGGAGCCGGCCACGCCGGTTTCCGCCTGCACTTTCCGCTCAACCGCGCCGAGTATCACGACGAATTTGCGGTTTTCCTGGGCGCCTCCTACTTCCGCCTGGTGGGTCGCGACCAGGGCTATGGCCTCTCCGCCCGCGGCCTGGCCATCGACACCGCCCTGCCCCGCGGCGAGGAGTTCCCTGCCTTCCGCGAGTTCTGGCTGGTCAAACCTGCCCCTGATGCCACTCGCATGACGGTGCTCGCCCTGCTCGACAGCCCTTCGCTGGCCGGTGCCTATCGCTTTGATATTGTCCCGGGGCGCGACATCCAGGTGGAGGTAACGGCCCGGCTATTCGCCCGCCGCAACGTGGAGCGGCTCGGCATCGCACCTCTGACCAGCATGTTCGCCCATGGGGACACCACGCCTCGGGCCGTGGACGACCATCGCCCGGCAGTGCATGACTCCGACGGCCTACTGGTGCATACCGGCCATGGCGAATGGATCTGGCGGCCGCTCACCAACCCTCGCTCGCTGCGCGTTTCGTCGCTGCTCGATGACGACCCCCGCGGTTTTGGCCTGGTCCAGCGAGAACGCAACTTCGACCGCTACCTGGATCTCGAAGCCCGCTATGATCGCCGCCCCAGCCAGTGGGTGGAGCCCCTGGCGCCCTGGGGAGCTGGCCGCATGCAGCTGGTCGAGATTCCTGCACCGGATGAGACCCACGACAATATCGTCGCCTACTGGGTCAGCGATACCCCGCTACGCGCCGGCGAGAACCGTGAGTTTCGCTACCGCACCCACACCTTCGGCGCCGAGCTGTCGCAACCCATGCCGGCCAGAGTCATCCGCACCCGCCAGGGCTGGGGGGGCGTACCCGGCGATCCCAGCCCGCCGCCGCGCAGCCGACGCCACTTCATGGTCGACTTCGCCGGCGGGGAGCTGGAGGGGCTGGCAGCGGATCAGCCTGTCGAGGCCGAGCTCTCGACCGACCGCGGCGACATCTACCATCTACAGGCACGCGCCCTGCCGGACGGCCGTGGCTGGCGCGCCTCCTTCCGACTCGACCCCGACGGACAGCAGCCCAGTGATCTGCGCCTGCAACTGCGTCTGCGCGGCGAACTGATCAGCGAGACCTGGAACCATGTCTGGCATCCCGACGAGCAGCGCTAGGTTAGCCACCCGCCGCGGGAACCCCACCCGCGAGCGGCTGCCCTGGCTGGCCACCCGCCGAGCGCTGCTGGCCGGCCTGGTATGCCTTACCACGCTGATCGGCGCGGGGCTGATGTGGCGCATCCTGCAGCCGGGCGGTGTCACGCCGCTGCAGTGGGGCATCCTTGCGCTCTTCACCGCCATCTTCGCCTGGGTGGCCGTGGGCTTCTGGACCGCCGTTGCCGGCTTCCTGCTGCTGCTCACCGACCGTGACCCGCTGACCCTGACACGCCGCCCGCGAGTGGCGGACGAGAGAGCCCTGCCGATCACCCGACGCACCGTGCTGGCCATGCCGATCCACAACGAGTCGCCCAAGCAGGTAGTCGCCACCCTCTCGGCCACCGCCGAGTCGCTGATCGCCACCGGCAAGGCCCGCCATTTCACGCTTTTCGTGCTCAGTGACACCACCGACCCCGCTCTCGCCGAGACGGAAGCTCCGGCCATCGCCGCGCTGCAGCGACGTTTCGAGGGCCGGCTGACCGTGCACTATCGTCGCCGTGCCAACAACGCCGGACGCAAGGCCGGCAACCTGGCGGAGTTCTGCCGGCGCTGGGGGGCCGCCTTCGATTTCATGGTAGTGCTCGACGCCGACAGCCGCATGGACGGCGAGACGCTGCTGAGTCTGGTCCGCGCCATGCAGGCTCGCCCCGGTGTGGGGTTGATCCAGACGGTACCGCTACCGGTCCGCCAGGTCACCCTGTTCGGCCGCCTTTCGCAGTTCGCGGCCAGCCTCTACGCGCCCATGCTGGCCGCCGGCCAGAGCGCCTGGCAGGGCGACGCCGCCAACTACTGGGGCCACAACGCTATCCTGCGCGTATGCGCCTTTATGGACCATGCCGGCCTGCCCCGCCTGCCCGGTCGTCCTCCTCTCGGCGGCGAGATCCTCAGCCACGACTTCGTGGAAGCCGCTCTGCTGCGCCGGGCCGGCTGGGAGGTGCAGCTCGAAACACGCCTGACGGGCAGCTTCGAGGAGATGCCCGGCAATCTACTGGACTATGCCAGACGCGACCGGCGCTGGACCCAGGGCAACCTCCAGCATCTGCGCCTGCTGGCGGCACCGGGCCTGCATGCGCTGAGCCGGCTGCACTTCCTGCTCGGCGCCACCGCCTTCGTCTCCTCGCTGCTGTGGCTCGGCATCGTGCTTGCCGGCAGCCTTGACGCTGCCATCATCGCCCGCAGCGAACCGAGCTACTTCGGCAGCGCCGAGCAGCTCTTCCCCTTCTGGCCCCGGGCGCGGCCGGAGCTGATCGCCACCCTGCTGGCCATGACGGCCACCCTGCTGCTGCTGCCCAAGCTGCTGGGCCTGTTGCTGGCCCTGGGTCGACGCGCCGGCGGCTATGGCGGCCGCGCTCGCCTTGTCGCCAGCACCCTGCTGGAGGGCCTCGCCGCCATCCTGCTCGCCCCGATCATGATGGCCTTTCACAGTGCCTTCGTGATCGGCGTGCTGACCGGCACCAGCGTCGACTGGGGCGCCCAGGATCGCGAGAGTCGTGCCGTGACCTGGCGACAGGCGCTGCGCCACACCGCGCTCTTCGCCATCCTCGGTGGGGTATGGATCGCCCTGGTTCAGTGGCAGGTGCCGATGCTGATCTGGTGGCTGTCGCCCGTCTGGGTGGGCCTGGCGCTGGCACCGCTGCTGGTGGTGGCCAGCGGCAGCCGGCGCCTGGCCGCCCTGCTGGCTCGGCTTGGCCTGCTGTGCACCCCGGAGCCCCAGACCCATGCCGCTCTGCTGGCAGAGCGGCTGGACGACATCACCCGCGACAGGGCCCCGTCCGAGGCATTGATTCCCGGGCCACCGCCCACCGAATGCCCGGGTGAAATGCCTCGTCAGCCCCTACGCAAGGAACCGTGATGACCGCCATACTCTCGCCGGCACGCTTTCGCCAGAGCTACGGCATCGCCCGCTCGCTGCTGATCTACTGGCGCCCGGGCCGGCAGCGGTCGCTACGTCGCCTCTACGCCGACTTCGTGGGGCCAGGCGACCTGGCCTTCGATGTGGGCGCCCATCTGGGGGATCGGACAGCGGCCTTCCAGGCGCTGGGTGCCCGGGTGGTGGCCCTCGAACCGCAGCCAACGCTCTATCGCTGCCTGGAACGGCTGGTTGGCGCTCGTCCCGGTGTCACTCTGCTGCCCTGGGCCGCCGGTGCCACGCCCGGCGAGGCAGAGCTGGCCGTCAGCGAGGCCAACCCCACCGTCTCTACTCTGGCACACGAGTGGCGAGCCACCATCGGAGGGCGCAATCCCGGCTTCCGGGACGTGCGCTGGGAGAGCCGCCGGCACGTAACGGTGACCACCCTGGACGCGTTGATCGCCGAATACGGTACACCGCGCTTCTGCAAGATCGACGTAGAGGGGTTCGAGGCTGAGGTGCTGGCGGGGCTTTCCACGCCGCTGGAGGGCGTCTCGGTCGAGTTCATGGCCGGTGCCCTAGAGGTATCCCGGCACTGCGTGACACGCCTGGCCAAGCTGGGGAATTATCGCTTCAATGCCATCGAGGGTGAGCGGCGCGCCTTCCGCTGGCCAGAGTGGCGCACGGCGGATGCCACCCTCGAATGGCTCGAGCGTGGCGCCGAGGGCCTCGCCTCCGGCGATCTTTACGCGCGCCTGGCCTCCCCGAATACAACAATGCCACCCCACGACCCATCGACCCCGGAGGCCACTTCATGAGCCCCTCCCACGCCGAGATCTCGCCTGCCTTTCCCCGCTGGCAGGACCTGACTAGCCGGGAGCTGGCCACCCTGCCCAAGGAGAGCGTCGCGGTGATGGTGCTGGGCGCCATCGAGCAGCACGGCGCCCACCTGCCACTCTCCACCGACCTGGACATCGGCGAGGGGCTGTTGGGCGCCGCCCTCGAGCACCTGCCGGCGGGCTTCCCGCTGGTGCAACTCCCCCCCATCGCGGTGGGGGTCAGCGATGAGCACCTGAGCTTTCCCGGCACCCTTAGCCTCTCGCCGGAGCTGGCCATGGCCATTCTGGAGGCCCATGGCGACGCCGTGGCCCGGGCCGGCTTTCAGCGTCTGGTATGGCTCAACAGCCATGGCGGTAACAAGGCAATAATGGATCTGGCTGCCCTGCGGCTGCGTCGCCGTCACGGTCTGCTGGTGGTCAAGGTTCATTACACCCGCATGCCTCTCCCGGGGGGACTGCCGGAGGCGACACTGCCGGCCGAGGAGCTACGCCACGGCTTGCATGGCGGGGCACTGGAGACCGCCCTGATGCGCTACCTGGCGCCAGAGAAGGTGCGCCTGGAACACCTGGCCAGCCCGATCTCGCGAGGCCAGGCCATGGCGGCCGAGGGCCAGCTGTTGGGTCCCGAGGGTGAGGCGGCCTTCGCCTGGCTGGCCGAGGATCTGCATCCAAAGGGCGTGGTGGGCAACGCCGATCTGGGCACCGCCGATCTGGGCCAGCGCCTCGTCGATCACTACGCCGGGCGCATCGCCCAAATCCTTCAGGAAACCCGAACGATGCGCCTCGAGCGGATCAGCGGCGGGCCATGACGGTGCTTTTCCGGCGCCTCAGCGCCGCGCCCGGAAGACCTCGTCGAGCAGATGGCCGGCACGCTCGGCCTTGGCGCTCAGGTAGCGGTGGTTGTGATCGTTGAGGGTGCCATAGAGCCCCTGACGCGCGACCACCTCGATACCGCCCTCGGCCAGTGCCGCCATCTTGAGGGGATTGTTGGTCATCAATTGCACGCGGCGGATGCCAAGCGCATCCAGCATGTCCACCGCCACTCCGTAACGCCGTTCGTCCTCGCCAAAGCCGAGGATCTGATCGGCATCCAGGGTGTCGAGACCGCTGTCCTGCAGCGTGTAGGCGCGAAGTTTGTTGGCCAGGCCAATCCCGCGTCCCTCCTGGGCCAGGTAGAGCAGCACACCACCGCCCAGGGCATCGATCTCGGCCACGGCGGTGCGCAGCTGCTCGCCGCAGTCGCAGCGCAGGCTGCCGAACAGATCGCCGGTCAGGCAGGCGGAGTGCAGGCGCAGCGGTACGGGCACCTCTGGCGCGTCCAGCGCCGGGTCGCCGATCACCACCGCCACGTGCTCGCGCATCCCGTCGGGCTCTCGAAAAAGGATGAAGCGGCAGTCGAAGGCATCGGCCAGAGGAATCCGGGCATCGCTGACCCGACGCAGCATGCCGCCGGCACCGTCCAGGCAACGCGCCGCCTGCTCGGCCTCTACCGCCAGTAGGGTGCCGTCCGCCACCGCCGCTGCCACCGAGGCCCGCCGGGAGTCGGCAACCCTTGCCACCAGCGCCGAGGGAATCAGCAGCGCCCGACGCATCAGCGCCAGGGCCGCCAGGTCGGCCGACTCCGCCGGCTCCAGGGCCAAACGGCATTCAGCCAGCGCCGCTTCCCCGAGAGTCCCCGCCGGCGCGGCCGCGAAGGCCAGGGCGGCCAGACGCCCTGAGGCCAGCCCGTCGGGCAGCGGCAGACGGGCCGCCTCATTGGCGCCTAACTGGCCGAGAATCGCCAGGCGATGGCGCGTCAGCACCAGCGCCGGCGATGTGCCGGCCAGTTCGCCCAGCCGCGAAGCGGCCGCTCCTCCAGCGCCCTCGATGGCCTGGACCAGCACCCTTGACTCACCGGCGACAATCAGCACCGGCAGCCCGCGTCGTAGATCAAAGATGGCCCGTTCAACCTGATGCATCGCTCTCTCCTGGTGGTATCGATGCGCTTTGCGTCGCGCCGGGATACTGCGCATGATGGCAGCCAGCTACCCGACAGGAGGCCCCATGGGCGCCACTGACCCGACGCTGTCCCTGAATGAGGCCTGGCAGGCCCTTGTCCATGCCGCCCACCCCGACGGGGAGGCCACGGCGATCGCCGACCTGAGTCTCTCCCCGGCCGGCTGGCAGGCCAAACGTGCTATCTCGCCGCAGGCACGCGATCTGCTCGACTGTCTGCTCCCGCTGGCCACGTGGACCGGCCGGCTGGCCGTCGCCCAGCTCGGCCAGAGCCTGGACGGGCGCATCGCCACCGAGAGCGGGCACTCCCACTTCATCAATGGACCCGAAAGCCTGGTGCACCTGCATCGGCTGCGCGCCCTGGTGGATGCCGTGGTGGTCGGTGCGGGCACCGCCAGCGAGGATAACCCGCGCCTGACCGTACGCCACGTGGATGGCCCCCAACCGGTCAGGGTGATCCTGGATCCTCGCGGCCGTGTCGCGTCTGATCGGCTCCTGCTGTGCGATCCCGAGGCGCCGACGCTGCATCTGCACGGCGAGGGGGCGCCACCTGAAGGGCGAGCGGGCGCGCATGTGCAGCGACTGACGCTGCCGCTGGTCGACGGCACCTTCGCTCCGGCCAGCGTGCTCGATGTGCTGGCCGCCCGAGGCCTTGAACGCGTGCTGATCGAGGGCGGCGGAATCACCGTGTCGCGCTTTCTCGAAGCCGGCGTGCTTCATCGGCTGCACCTGCTGATGGCGCCCCTGCTGATCGGCTCCGGCCGACCGGGGCTCGTCATGACGCCCATCGACACCTTGCATGAAGCGCGCCGTCCCGTGTCGCGGACCTTCCGCTGCGGCGACGACACCCTCTTCGATCTCGTTATCGAGGCTCCCGCCCCCTGACCCGCCGCGTCTGCCGGCAGCAACGCCCAGTGCCGACCACGCCCGTCGGCGCAGCAGCACCAGGCCGCCGGGCAGGCTCGCCGCCAACACGATGACCCCATAGGCCATGGAGACTGCCACGCCCTGGGCCGGCGGCAGGCCCGCCAGCCCCCAGACCAACGCGGCGGCCCCCTCGCGCACCCCCCAGCCGGCTAGTGACAGCGGAATGAGCATGGCCAGCAGCACCGGGGGCACCAGCGCCAGCAGGGTGCCCAGGGGCAACTCGACGCCGATCGCCCGAGCGGCGCAGACGAATGTCAGAGCGTAGCTGATCACTACCAGCAGCGAGCCGGCGAGCTGCTTTGGCCACACCGACGCAGCCAGCAGGCTGCGCCTCAGATCACCGCCGAGACCCGCCAGAGCCGCTGGAGGATGCCTGACCAGCTGCCAGACTAGCGGGGCCAGCAGCAGAACGGCAGCGACCAGCGCCGAGAACCAGCCCGACGCGGCCAGCCCCTTGACGGCGCGAGCCAACAGCTCATGCCAGAGCGGGGAGGCGGCAAGCACCATAAGCGTCAGCAAGACCATGGCCATCTGACCGGAGGCGCGCTCGATGATCACCGCCCGCCAGGCACCCCCGCGACGACCGCTGTCACGGGAGTGACGCCAGGCCCGGGCGGCATCGCCTGCTACCCCGCCCGGCAGCACCTGATTAAGGAACAGCGCCAGGTAGTACTCACGCAGGGCGTGGCGGAAGCCCAGCGACAGCCCCAGCAGACGGGCGGTCAGCCGCCAGCGCCAGGCGCTGAGCGCCAGGGGGGGCAGGGTCAGGGCCAGGGCCAGCACGGCCCAACCTGGTGAAAGCCGCTGCACTTGGCCCAGGATGGCCTCCGGCTCCAGCCACCAGGCAAGACAGCCAAGCAGTGCCAGCCCGACCAGTGGCCGCAGCAAGCGTCGAGGCAGGCCTGGGGGCATCGCCATGTTCAGGCGCCCCTGGCCGGCAACGGCGGCAGTGCCAGCAGATCACGATGCCCCACGGTCAGACCCAGCACTCCGGAGGCTAGGCCATCCAGCCGGCGTAAATGCCACCGCTGCAGACGGGCCTGCTCCCCCGGGGCTTGCTCCAGAGCGGCATCGTGCCAGCCCTGAAGCAGCTGCTCGGCCAAGGGCCGATGCTCGGGCTCGCCGGCGGCGAGATGCCAGGGGGTCGCGGCACTCTCCACGCGATAGCCGGCGTCGGCCATGGCCGCGGCCAGCACGGCGGGTGCGTCACTGCCCAGCGCCGGGCCGAGCCCCTTGTCCCGGCACTGATGGGCCTGGAACAGCGCCCTGACTGCCGCATCCTCGTCGTCCTCCAGTCGCTCGCCCGTGGCGTCGAGGAAGGCCCAGTCGCCGTCGACGCTGAGGGTAAACAACAGCGCCTGGTGCCGTGCGGCCGAGGCCGCCACCAGTGCCTCGGCCCAGGGGCGGGACACCAGATCGAACAGCGCCGAGGCCACCACCAGGTCGGCCCCCTCCAGCAAGCCATCATCCACCGGCGAGAGGTCGCGACAA
This sequence comes from Pseudomonadota bacterium, assembly GCA_051751685.1. Classification (GTDB taxonomy): domain Bacteria; phylum Pseudomonadota; class Gammaproteobacteria; order Pseudomonadales; family Halomonadaceae; genus Halomonas. The sequence goes on from JBNJLE010000013.1 coordinate 30,942, forward strand.
CGGGCCTCGATGGCCAGCCGGGCACCGCTTGCATCGCGCAGGGTCGCCGCGTGGCGGCGGGCCAGGGCAAGCAACGTCGGGTCATGATCCACCAGCCGCCAGCGTTGGGGCCCGGGTAGCCGAGGCGCCAGGAAGCGCAGGTTGCTGCCGCTGCCGCAGCCCAGGTCGACGATTCCACAGGGGCCGCCATGCGCGCCGGGTCGAGCGGCAAGCCATTCAGCGGCCAGGCCGGTCAGGCAGTGGCTGCGCGAGCGGCCGTCCAGCCGCTGGCGGAGGGAGAGCCAGTCGGCGCTGAAGTGCTCCTGGGGGGAGGTCGTGCCAGCGGGCAGTCGATCGTGTTCGGGCGCGATCATCACCGTGGCTCCTCGAAAAGGGCGCCGGCGGGATCCGCCGACGGGAAGGGATCGTCCAGGGCCGACAGGAAACGGTCGCCGGCCTGCGGCCAGTCAATCAGGTCATGGCGGGCTTCCCGCGCGCCGCGACGCAGCCGGCGACGAAGATCGGCGTCGTCGAGCCAGACAGCCAGGGCGTCGGCCAGGGCGAGGGCATCGTCGGGCGGCACCGCCAGGCCGGCCTGCGCTGGCAGGGTGTCGATCAGGGCGCCGCCGGTGGTGGTAAGCACCGGCAACCCGCGGGAGAGCGCCTCGGTGACCACCATGCCGTAGCCCTCGTAGCGTGAGGCCAGCACAAAGAGCTCCGCCCGGTGGTAGGCGGCGGCCAGGCCGTCGGCGTCGCGCTCCCCGGCCCAGAGGATGCGCTCTTCCAGGCCGAGGCGACGTGCGGCCGCGAACAGACGGCCGGCGTGATCGGGGTCCCGGGCGTGGCTGCCGACAACCTCGAGGCGCCAGTCACGGTCCGGCAAAGCGGCCAGCGCCTCCAGCAGAACGTCATGGCCCTTGCGGGGGATCAGGGTGGCCACGCAGAGCAGTCGCCGGGGGCCCGACGCTTCGAGGTCAAGGGCGCTGGCCGCCAGCGGGGCCGCCTCGACGCCGGGTTCCACCACACGCAGCCGCGATGACGCCACGCCGAAGCGATCGAGACCACGGGCCGTCCAACGACTGGTGACGATGACGCGCCTGGCCAGGGCGAGGGCGCGAGTTTCGCTGTCGAGAAAGTGGCGACGAGTCACCTCGTCGAGCCCGGTCTCATCGGCCAGCGGATGGTGCACCAGGGCGATGATCGCCAGGCGGTCGGCGTGGGGGGCGATCACCTCGGGCAGGCCGCCCATGGCGAGCCCGTCGATGACGACCCGGGCCCCGTCGGGCAGCACCGACAGTGCCCGAGCCATACTCTCCCGGGCCAGCTCGTCGGGGGCGGGGAAGCGGCCCTCGAGCCCCACTACCTCGACAGAGCGTCCCCGTTCCCGCAGCGCCGCAACCATACGCGCGTCATAGACGTAGCCACCGGTGAACTGGCCAGGATCCCCGGCCACGATCAGCGTCAGGGGACTCACCATTACAGTGATCCCTCGAAGCTCGCCCAGGCGATATGCGACTCGTGGAGGGTGACGGTCATGGCCTCAAGCCCGCCGGCACCCTCCCCCAGATGGCCGAGCTGGATTGCCGTGGCCAGGCGCTCGAAGATCACCCGGGCCATGAACTCGGTGGTCGTGTTGCGTCCCTTGAACTCCGGCAGCTCGTCGAGATTCTGGAAGTTGAACTCGCCGAGCACCGCCTTGACCGCTTCGCTGGCCAGGCCGATATCGACCACCAGGCCGTCGTCGTCGAGCTCGCGACGCTGGAAGGTGACATCCACCACGTAGGTGGCACCGTGGGTCCGCTGGGCGGGCCCGAAGATCTCGCCCCGAAAGCTGTGGGCGATCATGACGTGGTCGCGAACGGTGAGTCGGTACATGGTCAAGGCTCCAGTCAGTCGGACGTCGGATAGCGCAGGCGGTGGCAGAGCACCTCACCCGAGGCGGCGGCGAGTCGGGGCATCACCGCGGGCAGATCAAGGAAATCGCTCTCTCCGCTGATCAGCGCGTCGAGGCAGGGGTCGCGCAGCAGATCCAGCGCCAGCGCCAGGCGACGTCGATAGTTCCAGCGCGGCGTGCGCTCGGCGGGCAGGCGGCCTACCTGGCTGCCGACCAGGCGCAACCGCCGAGCGTGGAAGGCCTCCCCCAGCGGCAGGCTCACCTCGCGATCGCCGTACCAGCTCATCTCCACCACCCGTGCCTCGTCGCCGGCCAGCGTCAACGCCAGGCGAAGCCCTTCGGGGTTGCCGCTGGCGTGGACCACCACGTCGTTGTCTGCTGGCGCCTGGTCGGCCAGGCAGAAGTCGACGCCCAGGGCACGCGCGAGCTCAGCCCGTCCCGGGGAGATGTCCACCAGGCAGACCCGAGTGCCGGGAATGGCCGCGCAGAGCCAGGCCACCAAGGCGCCCACCACGCCGGCCCCGATCACCGCGACGCGGTCGCCGAGGCGCGGCTCGGCGTCCCAGCAGCCGTTGATCGCGGTCTCCATATTGGCCGCGAGCACGGCGCGGGCGGCCGGCAGGCCGGCCGGCAGTGGCGTGACGGCGGCAGCAGGCACCACGTAGCGGTCCTGATGGGGGTAAAGGCAGAACACTTCCTGGCCCCGCCACTCCGACGGACCGGCCTCGACCAACCCCACGCTCATATAGCCGTACTTCACCGGCCAGGGGAAGTCACCGGCCTGGAAGGGAGCACGCATGCGCTGCCACTCGCTCTCGGGCACCCGCCCGTGGAACACCAACGATTCGGTGCCGCGGCTGATCCCACCGAACAGCGCCCTCACGCGCACCTCCCCCTCTCCGGGGAGGGGCAGCAACTCCTCGCGGAGTGCGCCGTGACCCGGCGCCAGGGTCCAGAAGGCGGTGGCAGTGTCGGAGGACATGGAGGCTCCAGCGGGAGGGGAAACGAAATACCTCTACAATAATGGTACATATACCACAAACTGAACAACATGAGCGATGCCGGAGGTCTCCGTGACAGCAGAGGGGTCGGGTAACGCTCATGTGCCTTGCGGCTCAGCATAGCGGTAATATCATCGCCACAAAGGCGACCTGTCACGTCCCTGGAGGGCTTATGCCGCCTACCGTCTCGAACCGGAATCTCGCCGAGGGTTCCACCGGCTCGGCTCAGCCCGGGGTCGTGGGCATGGAGTTGGGCCTGGGCGGCATCGCCCTGCTGGCGATGCTGGCCGCCCTGGTGCGACTGGCCACCGGGGCAGAAGCGGACGACGTCCTCTGGGTCATATCGCTCGCCGTCGCTACCTACCTGGGCATGGCCGTTCTGCTATGGTGCGCCCTGATGCGCCGCCCGCAGCGGCAGGGCGGGCTCGGTGCGGCCAATCGCGTCACCCTGGCGCGAGGCGTGTTGGTCGCTCTGATCACCGGCACCCTGGCCGACCCGGCCCTGCTCGCCGCCTACGGGGCGTGGCTCTTCGCCCTGGCCCTGATCGCCCTGGCTCTGGATGGGGTGGACGGCTGGGTGGCTCGGCGCACTGCCAGCACCAGCACCCTGGGAGCCCGCTTCGACATGGAGCTCGACGCCTTCTTCATCCTGGTACTCTGCCTGGCGCTGCTGCGGCTGGATCGCGTCGGGCCCTGGGTGCTGGCCATCGGCGCCATGCGCTACGCCTTCGTGGCGGCGGGCTGTCGCTGGCCCTGGCTCGCGAACGACCTTCCCGAGAGCTTCCGACGCAAGGTGGTCTGCGTATGGCAGGTCGTGGCGCTGATGCTCGCCCTGCTGCCGGCCACGCCCGATACCCTGGCGAGCTGGCTGGCGGCTACCGCCCTGGCGGGGCTGGCCGGTTCCTTCGCCGTGGATATACGTTGGCTCTACCGCCACCGGTGAGTGGCTCGCGCCGACACAGCCCGGAGCGGCATCCGTCGGTAGCAACTTTCTACCGGTATGCTAGGCTTGCCTGACGCTTGACGGGGTGCCGGTAATTCCGGCTGAGATGGCGCAGGGGTCTCTCCAGCAATGGAGCGTACCCGAGCACTGGTCCCGTTGAACCTGATCCGGTTAGTACCGGCGTAGGAATCAAGCGGAGGCCAGGGTTGCCCTCCCCCTCACTCCCGGCCCCTCTTCTCTTCTACGTCCATGCCCCGGATCGTCAACCGACACCGGAGCTACTATGGGCTACCGCTTCAGCGATCTTACCCACGCCTGCCAGGACGACTGGCGCACCTATATCGAGCACGACTTCGTGCGCGGCCTGGGCGATGGCACCCTCGACGAGGGCGCCTTTCGTCACTACCTGAAGCAGGACTATCTGTTTCTGATCCACTTCGCCCGCGCCTTCGCGCTGGCCGCCTACAAGAGCCGCACCCTGGCCGACCTGCGCCAGGCCCATGAGGGACTCAAGGCCATCGTCGACCTTGAGCTCGGCCTTCACGTGGGCTACTGCCAGGAATGGGGCATCGCCGAGGCCGACCTCGCCGCCCTGCCCGAGGCCCGCGCCACCCTGGCCTATACCCGCTATGTGCTCGACACCGGCAACCGTGGCGACCTGCTCGATCTGCACGTGGCCCTGGCCCCCTGCCTGGTGGGCTACGGCGTGATCGCCGACTGGATCAACGCCCGCCCTTCCACCCTGCGCGGCGACGCCAACCCCTATGACGACTGGATCGCCATGTACGAGAGCGAGGCATTTCAGGCCGCTCGCCGCGCCGAAGAGGCCTGGCTCGACGCTCGCCTTGCCGACGTCACCCCGGCGCGCTTTGCGGAGCTCTGCACGGTATTTCGCGACGCCACTCGGCTGGAGATCGACTTCTGGCAGATGGGGCTCGACCGCGCCCTCTAGCATCACCGCCCTGCCCCCTGACAACAACAGCCACAACAAGGAACACCCCATGAGCAAGACCGCCCATTTCCTCGCCGAGACCGCCCAGGTCGACGCCGCCGCCATCCAGCCGCTGCCCGGCTCACGCAAGGTCTATCTCGAGGGTTCGCGCCCCGATATCCGCGTGCCCTTCCGCGAGATCTCGCTGTCGCCGACAAAGACCTCCGGCATGGGCCCGGATGAGCAGAACCCGCCGCTGCTGGTCTACGACACCTCCGGCCCCTACAGCGATCCGAGTGCCGAGATCGACCTGCGCCGCGGCTTGCCCGAGCTGCGCCGCGACTGGATCGAGGCGCGCGGCGATACCGAGTTCCTGGATGGCCCCACCTCCGAGTACGGCAAGCGCCGCGCCAACGACCCGACCCTGGCCCAGCTGCGCTTCGACCTGAATCGCACACCGCGGCGCGCCTGTGAAGGGCATAACGTTACCCAGCTGCACTACGCCCGCCAGGGGATCATCACCCCGGAGATGGAATTCATCGCCCTGCGCGAGAACCAGCGCCGCCAGACCCTGGGGACGGAAGAGGTCGAGCGCATCCTGGGCCACCAGCACCCGGGCCAGGGCTTCGGTGCCAGGCTGCCCGAGGAGATCACCGCGGAGTTCGTGCGCGCCGAGGTGGCCGCCGGCCGGGCGATCATCCCCTGCAACATCAACCACCCGGAGTCCGAGCCGATGATCATCGGCCGCAACTTCCTGGTGAAGATCAACGGCAACCTGGGCAACTCGGCGGTCACCTCCTCCATCGAGGAGGAGGTGGACAAGATGACCTGGGGGATCCGCTGGGGCGCGGACACCATCATGGATCTCTCCACCGGCCAGAACATCCATGAGACCCGCGAGTGGATCCTGCGCAACTCGCCGGTGCCCATCGGTACCGTGCCGATCTACCAGGCCCTGGAGAAGGTCAACGGCGTGGCCGAGGCCCTCACCTGGGAGGTGTTCCGCGACACCCTGATCGAGCAGGCCGAACAGGGCGTGGACTACGTCACCATCCACGCCGGCGTCTTGCTGCGCTTCGTGCCGCTCACCGCCAGGCGGGTCACCGGCATCGTCTCCCGCGGCGGCTCCATCATGGCCAAGTGGTGCCTCTACCATCACCGGGAGAGCTTCCTCTACACCCACTTCGAGGAGATCTGCGAGATCTGCAAGCGCTACGACGTGGCCTTCTCCCTGGGGGACGGCCTGCGCCCGGGCTCGGTGGCCGACGCCAACGACGAGGCCCAGATGGCCGAGCTCAAGACCCTGGGCGAGCTGACCCATATCGCCTGGAAGCACGACGTCCAGGTGATGATCGAGGGGCCCGGCCACGTGCCCATGCACCTGGTGAAGGAGAACATGGACAAGCAGCTCGAGGTCTGCGACGAGGCGCCCTTCTACACCCTCGGGCCCCTGGTCACCGACATCGCCCCGGGCTACGACCACATCACGTCGGGCATCGGCGCGGCGATGATCGGCTGGTACGGCTGCGCCATGCTCTGCTACGTGACCCCCAAGGAGCACCTGGGCCTGCCCAACAAGGACGACGTCAAGACCGGCATCATCACCTACAAGATCGCCGCCCATGCCGCCGACCTCGCCAAGGGGCACCCGGCCGCCCAACGCCGCGACAATGCGCTCTCCAAGGCGCGCTTCGAGTTCCGCTGGGAGGACCAGTTCAACCTCGGCCTGGACCCGGACACCGCCCGCGAGTACCACGACGAGACGCTGCCCAAGGACTCGGCCAAGGTGGCCCACTTCTGCTCCATGTGCGGGCCCAAGTTCTGCTCCATGAAGATCAGCCAGGAGGTTCGTGACTACGCGAATGAGCACGGGCTGAACGGCGATCAGGAAGCGGTGATGAAGGGCATGGAAGAGCAGGCGGAGAAGTTCCGCGACAAGGGCGGCGAGCTTTACCAGCAGGTGTGACGCCAGCAGGTCCATACCGGCACGTCCATACCGGCTCGTCCATAACAACATCCGGCAATATGCACGATGCGGCCCTGCTTGCCAGGGCCGTGATTCTCGACGAATGTCTCATCGTCGACATGTCGCGGCGCAGGCATCGGCGGCATTGGCTAGGATGAAGCCAAGCCCCGACCCGATTCCCAGGAGAGCCCCCATGTCATTGATAGAGAGCCGCATGTCAGAGACAGACCGCTATGCCTTCCCTCATCGCGTGCTTCACTGGCTGGTGGCCGCTGTTCTGCTGTTTTCCCTGGCCAGTGGCCTTGTGCTGGGGTTTCTCGGCTTCGAGGGTGCCACGGCACGCTTCGGCCAGGGGGGAACCGACCTGCTCTATAGTGCCCACAAGTCGCTTGGCGTGGCGATGTTGGCGCTGATGACGCTGCGTCTGATAACGCGGCTGCTGTTTGTGGTGCCCGACCATGAGCCGCCGCTGCCCGCCTTTCAACGGGTACTCAGCACGACGGTGCACCACCTGCTCTACCTGGCGCTGCTGGCGCAGCCACTGCTGGGCTGGGCGGCCACCGCCAGCGGCGACTTTCCGGTGCAGTTCCTGCACTGGCATCTGCCCGGTATCATCGGGGTGAACGAGGCGCTTTCGGAGCGGCTATTCCAATGGCACGGCTGGCTGGGCTGGGCGATCCTCGGCCTGGTGGCTCTGCATATCGCCGGCGCCCTCTTTCACTGGCTGATTCGCCGCGACAACGTGATGACGCGCATGAGCCTGTTCTGATACCGGCACCGAAGGCTGGCACGCTCCCTGCATGGTACTGGCAACGCCGGACTCACCAGGAAACTCGACCATGCCCGACCGCCAGACCTTCGTCCCCTCCGTCACCACACCGTTGGACGCCGCCGCCTTTCAGCGGCGCGCCCATGGCCACCTGACCCTACTCTACGGCGAACGCGCCGACGAGGTGCTGCGCCGGTTGATGACGCTGCTCGAGCGTCAGGCGCCAACGATATCCTCCCGTGATGAGGCCGCCATGCCACTCTGGAGCGAGCGTGACCAGTGGCTGATCGGCTACGGCGATAGCCTCCTCGACGGCGAGCGCGCCCCCCTCGAGGTGCTGGGCGAATTTCTCGACCGGCGCCTGCCCGACACCTTCAGCGGCGTGCATGTCCTGCCGTTCTTTCCCTGGAGCAGCGACGATGGCTTTTCGGTGATCCACTACCGGGAAGTCGACCCGACCCTCGGCGACTGGGGCCACCTGAGGTCGCTGGCCGAAGGGCGCGACCTGGCGGTGGACCTGGTGCTCAACCACGTCTCCCGGGAGTCGCTGTGGTTCGTCGACTACCTCTCCGGCAGCCAGCCCGGTCGTGACTACTTCATCGAAATGGACCCGGAGACCGATCTCAGCGCGGTGGTGCGCCCGCGGAGCTCGCCGCTGCTGGTGCCGGTGCCCACCCGCCGCGGCACCCGCCACCTCTGGGCGACCTTCTCCGAGGACCAGATCGATCTTAACTTCGCCAATCCCGACGTGCTGCTGGAGTTCGTTGGCATCCTGCTCTTCTACCTCTCCCAGGGTGCCCGGGTTATCCGCCTGGACGCCATCGCCTACCTGTGGAAGGAGGTCGGCACCCCCTGCATTCATCTGCCCCAGGCTCACGAGGTGGTACGCCTGCTGCGCACGGTGGTCGACCACGTGGCGCCGGGCACCCTGCTACTCACCGAGACCAACGTGCCCCACCACGAGAACCTCAGCTACTTGGGTCTTGAGCGGCTTTCAGCCGGGGGGCTTGAAGGCCTTTCGGCGCCCGACGAGGCGCATCTGGTCTATCAGTTTTCACTGCCGCCGCTGCTGTTGCACACCCTGACCAGCAGCGACGCCACCCTGCTGGCCAGCTGGATCGACAGCCTGCCGACACTGCCACCGGGCTGCAGCTACCTCAATTTCACCGCCAGCCACGATGGCATCGGCGTGCGCCCTCTGGAGGGGTGGCTGCCCGCCCACGAGATCGAGGCGCTGCTCGAGCTGATGCACCGCTTCGGCGGCTTCGTCAGCATGCGTCAGCGCCCCGACGGCGAGGACACGCCCTACGAGATCAATATCACCTGGTTCGATGCCATGCAGGGCACGCGCCGCGGTCCCGACCCCTGGCAGATCGAGCGCTTCCTGTGCAGCCAGCACCTGATGCTGGCCCTGCAGGGCATCCCGGCGCTCTACCTGCACTGCCTGACCGCCACCCCCAACGACCTGGAGGGCGTGGAGCGCAGCGGCCGCCTGCGCTCCATCAATCGTCGCCGCTGGCAGCTGAGTGAACTCGATGAGCTGCTCGACAGCCGTCACACCCCCACTCGAGAGGTGTTCCTGGCGCTGCAGCGTCGCCTGGCGATTCGTCGCACCGAGCCCTGCTTCCACCCCGACGCCCCCCTTCGGGTGCTGCCCTCGTCGCCGACCCTGCTGGTGCTCGAGCGCGGCCCGCTGACCGACGGCCGGCGTCTGCTGGCAATTCACAACGTCAGCGACGTGCGCCAGCCCCTGGAGATCGCCGCGCTCGCCAAGGGGGCCTGGTTCGACCTGCTGGAGGATACCCCCTGGGCGGGCGGTAAGAGCCTCGCTCCCTACCGTACCCTGTGGCTGGTGCAGCAGCCCTGAACGACCGGAACATCGTTCGAGGCTATTCCGACCTGATCTACACGTCCCCAGCGTTATCGGCCTCCACGGCGTCGTGGAGGCGCGTCAACAGGTCGGGGATAGCCGAGCGCACCCGATTCCAGCTGGGGATAAAGGGGCGCTCGCCGGGGTTGTCGAGGAAGGCATTGCCCGCCTCGAGCAGGTTGGCGGCGAACAGCTCCACGGCACGCTCCTCGGCGTGGCGGTCCAGGGCGAGGCCGTTCATCACGGCATCATGGTGGTAGGCCTCGATCAGATCGAGCGCCAGACGGTAGTAGGTGGCCTTGAGGGTGCGAAATCCCTCGGCGCTGAAGGTCACGCCCTGGGTGGCCAGCTTGCGGTAGAGCGCCTTGGCGATGTCCAGGCTCATGCGGTTCAGTCCCGCGGAGGCGTCCTCCTCCGAAACCGGCTGGTGCTTGTGGTCGTAGGCGTCGGCCAGGTCCACCTGACACAGGCGGTTGGTGGAGTGGTTGCGATGCACCTCGGAGAGCACGCCGATCTCCAGTCCCCAGTCGGCGGGAATGCGGATGCCGTCAAGCACCTCGGCGCGCATGGCGAATTCGCCGGAAAGCGGGTAGCGATAGCTGTCCAGGTACTCGAGGTAGGGCAGCGGCCCGTGCATCTGCTTGAGCGCCCGCAGCAGCGGGGTGACCATCAGCCGCGACACCCGGCCGTTGAGCTTGCCCTCGGCGATTCGCGGGTAGTAGCCCTTGCAGAATGCATAATTGAAGTGAGGGTGGGCCACCGGATAGAAGAGCCGCGCCAGCAGGGCCCGGTCGTAGGTGAGGATATCGCAGTCGTGGAGCCCGACCACGTCACCGCGCGCCGATGCCTGCACGAAGCCCGCGCAGAACCAGACGTTGCGCCCCTTGCCGGGCTCGCGTGGCGAGAGGCCGTGGGCCTCCAATTCGGCATCCAGCGCGCTCAGCCGCGGCCCGTCGTTCCACAGGATGCGATGTCGCTGGGGCAGGCGCGCGAAGAACTGACGAGCATGCAGGAACTGGCTGCGATCAGCTCGGTCGAGCCCGATGACCACCTCGGCCAGATAAGGCACCTCGGCCAGCGCCTCGACGATGCGCGACAGCGCCGGTCCCTCGAGCTCCGAATAGAGCGAGGGCAGGATCAGGCTCATCGGCCGCCGACGGCCGAACTCGCAGAGTTCTGCCTCCAGGGCCGCCACGGGCCGCCGGGTGAGGTTGTGAAAGTCGGTGATGATGCCGTTCTGGTGAAAATCGCTCATGTCAGCGTCTCCCCGGCCGTCGCGACGGCCGCTGCCGGGCCGGTGCTTGTCGCCGCCGGCATTACCCGGCGGTCAGCTCGCCCCCACCAGTAGGCCACTCCCTCGGCCCAGCCGGCGGGGCCCGTGGCCTCGCTGCGATAGAGCGCCGGCTGTTTCGGCGCTACCGTCAGGCCGTGGCAGCCGCGGATCACCACCGCCTGGTCCACCGCCTCCAGCATCGAGATGTCGTTGGGACCGTCGCCCAGCGCCAGGCTCAGCGGCCGCCGTCCCCGCAGCGCCTCACTGCGCGAGATCAGCCAGCTTACCGCGCTGCCCTTGTGACAGGTGCCCGTGGCGTGCCAGAAGCGCCCACCACGCACCAGCTGCAGGCCGTCGCCGGCGAGCCCCTCGCGGAAACCCTCGAGGCGCGCCTCGTCATCGTCCCAGATCAGCGGCTCGCTGCCCTCGCGCATCCGCGCCAGGCGCGCCTCGGGCTCTGACAGCCCGGTGAAGGCGACAAGCTCGTCCAGCGTCATCTCGCTCATGGTGGTAAAGCGCACGCCGAGGCGCTCGCGCCATACCGCGAGCCGCTTGCGCACGAACCCGATATCCACGCCCAGGGTACGGATGCCCAGTCCGTCGGGGCCGAGACGGTCCAGCCGGGCGTGACACCAGGTCGGCGGCAGGCCCACCACAGCGCCGTTTTCGGCAATAAAGGGCGTGTCCTCGAGGCCCAGCTCGCGACGCAGCGGCACGATCTCGCTGCGCGTCTTGCTGGTCACCGGGATCACCGGGATGCCCAGCTGCTTGAGCCGAGCCAGCCAGGGCAGGGCGGGGCTCCAGTCGTAGCTGTAATGGTCGAGCAGCGAGCCATCCAGGTCGGTGAACAGCAGCCGCGGCGTCAAGGCCGCATCGAAGCCGGCATCCGGCGCGGTACGTGAATCGGTCATGGCAGCTCCCGGGCAGACCATCTGGTATCGTCAAACTCCTTGCACAAGCCGTGCCAGTTGCGCAAGTCGTGCCAGGTAGGGTGGTGACACCGTCCGGCGACGGGATCACCGGGATCGCCCCAAGGCAAACGGGACCATAGCCGCACCATTTAAGTGCATGGTTGCGCACCATCAGAAGGCAGGCGCCCCGCGGTGGGAAACCGCAGGGCGCCTGGAAGAGCGGGTCGGCGACGCAGCCGCCGAGAGGCAGACCATTTGGCATCAGGCCTGCTTCGACAGCCCCAGCACCACGATGCCCGCCAGCACGATGCCGCCGCCCACCAGCTGCACCGGTGAGAGCGTCTGGCCCAGTACCAGGTAGCCCAGCATCAGCGCCGCTACCGGCTCCATGTTCATGGCCGGGGCGTTGCGCGCCATGTCGAGCCGGGGCACCGTGATAAACAGCACCGAGAAGGCCGCCGCGTAGAAGAGCGCCAGCAGCGCGAGCCCCACCCAGCCGGACAGTGACTCGGGCAGCGACATGCCGCCCGGCACGACTCCCAGGGCACCGGCGATGACCATGGCCACCAGCACGGTGAGCATGGTCAGCAGGCTGCGCAGGGTGCTGCCCACGCTGGCCAGACGGTGCTCGGTGATCCACAGGGCGCAGGCAAAGGCGCCGGCGGCGGCCAGGCCGAAGCCCACTCCGGCCAGCCAGCCCGGGCCCATGGCCTCGGGGTCGCCCAACCAGGACGGCACATCCAGCACCACCACCAGCCCCATCAGAATGATCCCCATGATCAGCGCCGCGCGACCGGTGGGCCGCGGGCCGCCCAGCGCCCAGGAGAGCAGTGCCAGCTGCAGCGGCAGGGTATTCATCAGCAGCAGTGCCACCACCACCGGAAGTCGCGCCACCGCCGAATAGAGGCACAGGCTCTGCACCGCCACCAGCACGCCCACCAGCAGCTGCCAGCGGCCGGTTCCGGCGGGCAACCGAAGGGACTTGCGCTGGAAGACCACCAGCGCCGTCAGGGCCAAGGTGGCTGTCCCGGAGCGCAGCAGTATCGCCAGCAGCAGGCCGGCGCCCGCATCGAAGGCGACCCTGGCGGACACGTGGTTGGCGGCAAACAGGGTGGCGAGGCCACCCATCAGCGCCAGGGCCAGTGGCCGGGAGAAGGGAGCAGGCGCCGCGGATGCGGAGCAAGGGGTCGACATGTCACGGTTTCCGTGCAGAGTGTATGAGGTAGATGCAGTGCAGCATGACGGGCGTCAAGTCGGATAGGCGACGACCGCTGGCGGCCTCATGTTAGACTAAAGTCACATTTTTATCCTCCAAGGGGCGTTGATGAACGATCCGGTGCTGGTGATCAACTGTGGTTCCTCCTCCATCAAGTACGCGCTGGTCCCGGCGACAGCCGAGCAGCCACGCCTGACGGGCCTCGTTGAACGGCTGGGCAGCGGCGACGCTCGCCTCAAGGGCGTCGACAGCCGCGGGGATGCCTTCACCAGCGACCTGGGCGATGTCGGCCACGTTCAGGCGCTCAGGGCGATTCTCGAGGGACTCGAGGGCCGCCGGCCGGGCGCCGTTGGCCACCGCATCGTCCACGGCGGAGAGCGCTTCACCCGTGCCACGCGTATCGATGACGACGTAGTGGCCACCATCGAGCAGACCTCCGCCCTGGCCCCGCTGCACAACCCGGCCAATCTGCAGGGCATTGCCGCGACCCGGTCACTGTTCCCGGCACTGCCCCAGGTGGCGGTGTTCGATACCGCTTTCCATCAGAGCCTGCCGCCGCGCGCCTACCGCTACGCGCTGCCCGAGTCGCTCTACCGCGATCATGGCATCCGCCGCTACGGCTTCCACGGCACCAGTCACGCCTGCGTGAGTGCCCGGGCCGATGCCCTCAGCGGTTCACCCGGCGGCGGCTGGCTGACCGCCCACCTGGGCAACGGCTGTTCCACCGCCGCCGTCTGGGAGGGCCGGAGCCTCGACACCAGCATGGGACTGACGCCGCTGGAGGGCCTTGTCATGGGCACCCGCAGCGGCGATGTCGACCCCGGCCTGCATGCCCATCTGGTCCGCCAGCTGGGCTGGAGTCTCGAGCGCATCGATGAGGTACTCAACCGTGAGAGCGGGCTGCTGGGTCTCTCCGGCCTGACCAACGACATGCGCGAGCTCGAGGCCGCCGCCGACACGGGGCACGCCGGCGCCCTACTGGCCATCGAGGTATTCTGCTACCGCATCGCCAAGTCCCTGGCCGCGCTCTCCTGTGCCCTGCCCCGTCTGGACGGCATCGTGTTCACCGGCGGCATTGGCGAGAACTCGCCGCGAGTGCGCGGGCAAGTTGTCGACCTGCTGCCCCATTTCGGCCTCGAGCTCGCGCACGCCGCCAACCTCGCCACGGTACGCGGCCGCGAGGCCCGCATCGACACCCAGACCCCGAACCGGCCCGTCCTGTGGGTGATCCCCACCGACGAAGAGGGCCGCATCGCCGACGAGACCCGCCAGCTGCTGGGAGACACCCCTCGATGACACCGCAACCTACCCGACCTGCCCCCCAGGCCATCCTGCTGGTGCCCACCGGCGAGGGGGCCGGCCTCACCTCGGCGTGTCTCGGCCTGATCCAGGCGCTGGACACCATCGGTCTCAAGGCCGGCTTCTTCAAGCCGCTGCGCCAGGACGAGCTCAACGGCCCGGGCCCGGATCGCTCCTGCGCCCTGGTCAGCAGTACCCTGGGGCTCCATCCTCCGGCGCCGATTGCCCAGGCCGAGATGGAGCGCCTGCTACGCCAGGATCGTCTCGACGTGCTGATGGAGCAGGTGATGGAGCTCCAGGAACTCGCCCTGGAGGCCTCGCCCGACGGCATACCCGAGCTGCTGGTGATGGAGGGTCTGGTCCCGACCCGCCACGCCAGCTACGCCGCCCAGGTGAACGCCCAGCTGGCCCACGCCCTCAACGCCCGGATCATCCTGGTGGGCAGTGGCGACCTGGCTGAGCCCCAGGCGCTGGCCGAGCTGCTCGACATGCATGCCCGCGCCTTCGGCGGGGTCGGCTCGGCCCGCACGCTGGGCTGCATCCTGATGCGCATGCACAACATGCCCGGCGGCGAACATCCCAGCGGCCTGGCCCCCGGTACCGCCGCCCCGGCCCTGGGGGAAGCGCTGCTCGCCGAGCTCCACCGCCACTCCCCGGCACTTGCCACCGAGCGCTTCCACCTGATCGGCATGGTGCCCTTCGCCCCGGCGCTCTCCGCGCCGCGAGTGCTGGACGTGGCCCGCGCCCTGGGCGCCACCTTCCTCAGCGAGGGTGAGCCCGAGCGCCGCGTGCTTTCCACCAGCCTCTGCGCGCGCAGCGCCTCCAACGCCCTGCACATCTTCAAGCCCGGCAGTCTGGTGGTCGCCTCCGGCGACCGCGACGACGTGGTGCTGGCCTCGGCGCTGGCCACCATGAACGGTGTGCCCCTGGCCGGCATACTGCTGACCAACGGCTTTATCCCCGGCGACAACATGATCGAGATGTGCCGACCGGCGCTGAAGACCGGCCTGCCGGTGATCAGCGTTGACACTGACAGCTTCACCACCGCCAAGAATCTCGGCCAGATGGGCAACGACATCCCCATCGATGACCTGGAGCGCGCCGAGCGAGTCGCCAATTTCGTGGCCGCCCATATCGACCTGGAGTGGCTCAAGGACCACCTGAGCCGCGGCTATACCCGTCGGCTATCGCCCTCGGCCTTCCGCCATCAGCTGGTCAAGCTCTCTCAGCAGGCCAACAAGCGCATCATTCTGCCCGAGGGCGCCGAGCCGCGCACCGTTGAGGCCGCCGCCATCTGCCAGCGTCGCGGGTTGGCCCGCTGCGTGCTGCTTGGAAAACGCGAGGAGATCGAGGAGGTCGCTCGCCAACGCGGCATCGAACTGCCCGAGGGGCTCGAGATCATCGACCCGGACAGTATCCGCGAGCGCTATGTGGACCCCATGGTGGAACGGCGCAGCGGCAAGGTAAACGCGCTGACCGCCGAGGCCCAGCTCCACGACAACGTGGTGCTCGGCACCATGATGCTGCAGCTCGACGAGGTGGATGGCCTGGTCTCCGGCGCCATCCACACCACCGCCAACACCGTCCGCCCGGCTTTCCAATTGATCAAGACCGCGCCGGGCTATCACCAAGTGTCGTCGATCTTCTTTATGCTGCTGCCCGAACAGGTGGTGGTCTACGGCGACTGTGCGGTGAACCCCGACCCGGACGCCGAGACCCTGGCCGAGATCGCCCTGCAGAGCGCTCGCTCCGCCCGGGCCTTCGGCATCGAGCCGCGCGTGGCGATGATCAGCTACTCCACCGGCGAGTCCGGGTCCGGCGCCGACGTGGAGAAGGTGCGACAGGCCACCCAGCTGGCCCGTGAGCAGGCCCCGGAGCTACTGATCGATGGTCCGCTGCAGTACGACGCCGCCGCCATCGAGAGCGTCGGTCGCCAGAAGGCACCGGATTCTCCGGTGGCCGGACGTGCCACGGTATTCGTCTTCCCCGACCTCAACACTGGCAACACCACCTACAAGGCGGTGCAGCGCAGTGCCCGGGTGGTCAGCGTCGGCCCCATGCTGCAGGGCCTCAACAAGCCGGTGAACGACCTTTCCCGCGGCGCTCTGGTGGACGATATCGTCTACACCATCGCCCTGACGGCCATCCAGGCCGCCCAACGCAGCTGACGTGGATTCGCCACCCACCGGCGCGGTGGCTTTGATGCTCAGTGCAAGCCTCGGGTGAAAGCCTTGAGCGAACGCCCGGCACGGCTGGTTCCGGTTAGCGAATGGGCATATCCTCTGGCCATGGACCCCTTCGCTGCCCTGAAGGCCACCCGATTTACCACGGAGACTCACATGCCCGGCTTGCTTCCCGACGTCGATCCCGATGGACTGCTGGAATACTCGGTGGTCTACACCGACCGCGCCCTCAACCATATGTCCGCTCGCTTTCAGGAAGTGATGTGCGATATTTCCGGCCAGCTCAAGCGGGTCTACCACGCGCATAGCGCGGTGATCGTGCCCGGCAGCGGCACCTTCGGCATGGAAGCGGTGGCTCGCCAGTTCGCCAAAGACCGTCAATGCCTGGTGATACGCAACGGCTGGTTCAGCTATCGCTGGAGCCAGATCCTCGAGATGGGACGCATCTCCACCGACATCAACGTGCTGAAGGCACGACGCCTCGACGAGGACAAGCCGACCTCGCCCTTCGCTCCAGCGCCCATCGAGGAGGTGATCGAGTCGATCCGCGACCATCAGCCGGATATCATCTTCATGCCCCACGTGGAGACCGCCGCCGGAATCATGCTGCCCGATGACTATATTCGCCAGGTGGCCGACGCGATCCACCAGGAGGGCGGCCTGCTGGTGCTCGACTGCATCGCCTCGGGCGCCATCTGGGTCAACATGCAGGAACTCGGCGTCGATGTGCTGGTCAGCGCGCCCCAGAAAGGCTGGAGCGCCTCGCCCTGCTGCGCCATGGTGATGCTATCGCGCCAGGCCCGCGAGGCCATCGACGAGACCACCAGCTCGAGTTTCGCCTGCGACCTCAAGAAGTGGCTTCAGATCATGGAGACTTACGAGGCCGGCGGCCATGCCTACCATGCCACCCTGCCCACCGATGGGCTGGTCACGCTGCGCGACGTGATGGTCGAGATCGAGGCCTATGGCCTGGAGACCGTCCGCGACGAACAGCAGGCGCTGGGCGACGGCGTGCGCGACCTGCTGGCGGAGTTCGGTTTCAAGAGCGTGGCGGCCCCCCGCTTCGCGGCTCCCGGCGTTGTGGTCAGCTACACCGATGATGCCGGCCTGGTCGGCAAGTTCGCCAAGGCGGGCCTGCAAGTCGCTGGCGGCGTGCCATTGATGTGCGATGAAGGCGAGGATTTCCAGACCTTCCGCATCGGCCTGTTCGGCCTGGAGAAACTCCATGACCGTGAGCGCACTCTGGCCAACCTGCGCGCGGCCCTGGAGGCGATCGCCCGCGCCGAACCGATCCCGCCCGGCGAGGCGTAAGCAAAAGCTTTCATCTGCCAGGTTGGCGCGCAGATGCAAGGCCTGAAACACCAGCGGGGCGACCATCCGGTCGCCCCGCTGGTGTTCACCCCGGCGCACCCGAGCTGAAACGCCAATCAGCCAGCCGTCAGATGGCGCCCACGCCTCGCGGTATAAAGCCCAGATTGTTCTCAACCGCCTTGACGCCTGGCGTGTTCTCGGCGGCTACCTGCACGGCCATCTTCTGCTGCTGGTTTTCCACCAGCCCCCAGAGCTGTACATTGCCCTCCGAGACAATGACGTTGAGCCGGTCGGACAGCACGCCGGTGTTCTTGTCGACTTCCTTGAGGATGGCCTCACGGATATCGCGATCATCCGTCGACACGCTGGCCTCATTGGCGGAAACCGAGAACCCTCGTAGCAGGTTGGAGCGGCTGACGATGCCCACCAGCTGGCCCTCCTTGACCACCGGCACCCGCTTGATGCGATGCTTCTCGAGCAGCCGGGAGATCTTGTGCAGCGGCATGTCCTCTCCGATGGTGATAGGGTCCTTGGTCATGACCTCGCCGGCGCGGCGGCCGTGGGACTTCACATAGTCGGCGGCATCGTGGCCGGCGAACAGTTTCAGCCACCAAGACTTCCTGGAGTTGGTATCGTTTTCCACCCGGCGCATCAGATCACCTTCGCTGACGATGCCGAGCACCTTGCCACCGTCGCCCACGACGGGAACGGCGCTGATACCATGCTCCAACAGCAGGGTGGCGATCTCACGCACCTCGCTGTCGGGGGACACGGTGATGACGTTCTGGGTCATGACATCTGCAGCTTGCATCGGGCGTTCTCCACGAATTGGTCGTCAATACCTTCTAAAGATAGCAACCTACCGGCATCGCTGCATTGATCCCTGCCAAGGTTGCTCGACGTCGTTTCAACCCTGCCCCACTATCCACGACAACCGGGAAGGACCTCCCATGATCAATGATATGCAACGTGCGGCGCGACAGACCCTCGCTCTGCTGGACCTGACCAGCCTCAACGATGACGATACCGATGCCGCCATCGAGTCGCTGTGCCGCCGGGTGAAGACCCCCGTCGGCACCCCGGCGGCGGTGTGCGTTTACCCCTCCTTCGTGACCACTGCCCGACGCACCCTCAAGGCACTGGACCTGGAAGGCAAGGTCAAGGTGGCCACGGTGACCAACTTTCCCCACGGCGGCGACGACATCATGGCCGCGGCCCGCGCGACCCGTGAGGCGGTGGCCTCCGGCGCCGACGAAGTCGACGTGGTGTTCCCCTGGCGTACCCTGATCGCCGGCGACGAGGAGAGCTGTCGCGAACTCGTTGCCTGCTGCCACCAGGCCTGTGGCAACGCCCTCCTCAAGGTGATCCTGGAGACCGGCGAGCTGAAGGATCCCGCACTGATCCGCCGCGCCGCCGAACTGGCCCTGGAGGGCGGAGCCGACTTCCTGAAGACCTCCACCGGCAAGGTGGCCGTCAATGCCACCCTCGAGGCTGCCGAGATCCTGCTCACCGTTATCCGCGAGCGCGGCCCGGCACTTGAGCGGCCCATCGGCTTCAAGGCCGCCGGCGGGGTGCACACCACCGAAGAGGCCCAGGCCTACCTGCAGCTGGCCGAGCGGATCATGGGCCGCGGCTGGATCACCCCCAACCACTTCCGCTTCGGCGCCACGGATCTGCTCGATGACCTGTTGATCACTCTGGGCCTGGGGGCTGCTCCGGCAAGGGGCACGGCTTAAGCCAGCCGAGTTCCAACTCCCTTTGACCTGGAAGCCTGATTCACCACTGACCTCAAGAGCGGGTTACACGCCGTTGGGCCTGGCTTCCTCGTGGCCCGGTCCCTCGGCGTGGACCCGCTCAAGATCGACAATCCGTGAGCGGCTCATCACTACCTTCCAGCGCTGCAGGGTCGGCGGCTGGTCGCCCTGCACCTCGCGGATCACCAGGTTGATCAGGTGGCGCTTCTCGACGTCTTCCCGCACCACCTGCCCCTTCTCCAGCCGGTAGACCCGGTGACTGCCCTTTTCCATCAGCCGCGCCAGCAGCGAGAGGTCCAGCGTCAGCGTCTCGCGGGTATGCTCGTAGCCGCTGAGGAAGCGGGTCGGCGACATCCTTGAGCTCGAGCGGTAGCGCAGTATCACCTCCTCACGCTGGGCCACGCTGCGCTTGCGCACTCGCTGGATCTCCTCATCCAGCTTGAGAAAGCGCGCATAGTCGAACCATTCGAGCTGGCGGCCCACCGGCACGTTGCGGGTAGGGTCCAGGTATTGCCGTCGCCACTTGGGACGCCCGCGGCGCAGCAGCCGCCACAGGGTATTGCGCAGATCATCCTTGAAGAGCTCACGCAGGGCATAAATCACCGCCATGGCCATCACAAACAGCGCGGTGATATCCGAGAGGGCGTCACGCACCCGAAGCAGTCCCAGCGAGACGAACACCATCACCACCGCAGTGGCCAGCGCCTTGACCACCTTCTGCTCACCGCCGCCGAGCTCCTGGGTTTTCTGCTTGAGGGTCACCGGATACTCGATCAGCCGGCGCAGCAGGCGCATCTTGTTGGACATGCGCGTCGGGTCCAGTGTCACCCGCTCGGAGTTGTACTCCTTGGCCTCTCGGTGGGCCCCCTCCTCCGCGCAGATCGCCAACAGTCGCTCGCGAATGTCGCGGAAGCGTGCCCCCCGAGGCAGGCTGGCAACCAGCACCAGCAGCTTCTGTTCGGTGAACCAGGAGAGATAGTTGTCGATGGTGACGTAGTAGCGGCTCAGACTCTCATCAGTGGGTTGCTGGCGACGCAGGCGCTTGAGAATGTCCGCGGCCAGATCAGCATGCTCCACGAGCTGCGCCTCCAGGGACGTCTCCTCCTTCTCTGTCGTGCTGCCCTTCTGCTCGCTGGCGGCCTCATTCTGCTTGCTGGAGGTGACCTTCTCCTTGCCGGCCGAGGGCGTCTCCTTGCTGGCGGCGGCCTTCTCGTCGCGTCGCACTCGGCGGGCGGCCTCCAACAGCGGCTGGTTGGAACGCTCCAGTGCTTCCACGTACTGATAGGCATAGAGGCTCATACCAAGGCGATACTGATCCGAGTCGAGCCGCCCGCGTTCCGCGAGGCGACTGAGCACCATCGGCAGCCGGTGGCGATCGCTATAGTAGGTTCGCTTGACGTGAATCGCGGCGTGATAAAACGTCTCCTCGGCGAGCACCCTGGGGCCGAGCCCCAGTTCGCCGGGCACGAACAGGTAGAAGTCGAGCTGGTGGGACGTCTCCTCCTGGAGCACCCGGGAGATACGCAGGGAGAGACTGTCCGGGCGTTCGACGCTGATCATTGGGCCGGATCCGGTGAGCCACCCCGAGCGTTGGTGTCACCCTCGGGATCGGCGATCCCGGCCTCGCCGGGCTTGCGCCCGCTGGCATCGCGGCTGTCACCACGCTCGCTGCTGCCGTCCAGGCGGCCGCCGCCACGTCCCTCCATGCTGACGCTGAGCCGCGGTATCCCGAGATCAATCTCCAGTTCTTCCATGCGCTGACGCAGCAGCAGATTGAAGGCACGGGCCACGTCCCACTGCATCTCCGGGGCGGTGCGAAAGCGCATACGCAGGATCGGGCAGCCCTCCTCGAAGGCCTGGATACCCTGCATCTCGATCGGCGACCAGATGTAGTGGCGCATCATCGGATCCTGGCGGAGGGCCTGTGCGGTCTCCTGCATCAGGGTGATGGCATCGTCGATCTTCATATCGAAGGGAATGCGGATCTTCATCAGGGCAATGCCGAACTGGCGCGACATATTGTGGATCGATTCAATGCGACTGAAGGTAATGATGTGCACCACCCCATCCAGATCCCGCAGGCGAACGGTACGCAGCGTCAGTCCCTCCACCGTGCCGATATGGTTGTTGATCCGCACGAAATCGTCCACCGCCATGGAGTCCTCGATAAGAATAAAGATGCCGGTGATCAGGTCCTGAACCAGGGTCTGAGCCCCGAAGCCGATGGCCAGACCGATCACACCGGCACCCGCCAGCAGCGGCGTGACGTTCACCCCCAGGTTGGCCAGCCCGACGATGGTGGCAATGATCACGATGGTAGCGAAGATGACGTTGCGGATCATCGGGGTAATGGTCTGCGCCCGGGCCTGGTTGACCCGGCGCCCGCGAGAGCGGGCCGAACTGGTCATGGCGCGCTGGATGGCGGTATCGGCGAAGATCCACGCCAGCCAGGCGAGCAGCATGGTCAGGGCGATGGCCAGCAGTGCCTGCCCGATACGTGCACTGGCCACGCCCTGCTGGCCAAGGCCCATCAGCGAACCGCTCCACACCTGCAGCGAAAGCTCGGCGAAGGCCAGCCAGGCGGCGGCATGGGCCAGCACATAGCCGAAGCGCTCAAGACGCTGGCGATACTGGCTGCCTCGCCGGCGCACCTGATACCCTTTGCGTCTCTCGCTGTGGCGACGGATCAGCCCGGTCACCACCAGCGTCAGCACCAGCAGCGAAGCGGAGATGATCGAGCGGGCCAGGGCGGTGCCCACGTCGCCGCCGGTGACAAAAATCGCCACCAGCGAGCCCCCCACCAGCAGCAGGGCCGGCACGTGCCACAAACGACCCAGCACATGCACCACGCTGGCACTGCCTCTGCTTTCGCGACGCTCCCGCCAGGGCCGGTTTCGAATGATGTGCTTGATCGGCCGCTTGAAGCGCAGGATAAAGCGCACGCTAATCAACGCCGCCAGCATGTTGGCCAGCACCGAGAACAGCCCTGCCAGCTCGTCGCCGAGCAGCCCAGTGAGCCGCGCAGAGTTGAAGGCATCCCCCAGAGCAACCAGTGCGCCGATCATGAACAGCGGACGCAGCGCGCGCTGCTGAATGATCTGTACCGCCCAGAAGCGGTGCCCACGGGTAAATACCGAGACAAAAGTCTCCACCACCACCGACAGGGTGCGCCCACATAGCGCCACATAGGCCACCACCAGGGCCATGGTGCGCCCGGCGCTCTCCGGAATCAGCTGTGCCATGCCCAGCACCAGGAAGAAGGCCAGCGCCCAGGGCAACATGCGACGAAGGAAATGCACGGTCAGCAGCCAGGCCCCCGGGTCCCGAGGCAGATCCAGGGGCCAACCGCGGTGACGTGCCAGCAGTCGCCCCAGGGCGATCAGTATCACCAGTAGACCGACCCAGATGCCCAGCAGCACCATGGCCTCGATCAGGAAGCGCATCAACTCGGCATTGCCGGTACTGGTCACCAGCCCACTGAGGTCTACCCAGCCCTGCTCCAGCTGGGTGCGCCAACGATCGATGGGTGACTGGCCCGACTCGGCCTGCTCCCCAAGGTCGCTGAGGGTCTCGGCCAGGGCGCCGAGCAACCCCTGTCGGGGAGCAATACCGCTACTGTCCACGGCCTCCCCTTGCACCCGCTGCAGGCCACGCAGATTCTCCAACAGGGCGCCACGCTGCTCGGCATCCTCCAGGGTGGCGATCACCTGCTGCAGGGAGTCCTGGAACGCCTGGGGATCGTGCTCGGCGGTCGGCTCCTCTCCCCCTCCCACCAGCCCCGACAAGCCAATCTGCTGCGCCTGGACAGGCAGCACCAGCAGAGGCAGCACCCAGAGCAAACAGGTGAACAGGCTTCGGCGCAGTGATAACGACATCGTCTCTCCGTCTTCGCTCGGCGACGCTGGTCGCCAATATGTTAGGCTCCTTGAGAGCCCATCGGTCACGCACAGGATGCCGCCATGACGCCGCTATCGCCACCCGAACCCCGCAATCCCGACGGCAAGACACGCCGCGTCGGGGTCGAGATCGAATTCGCCGGGCTACCCCCGCGCGATACGGCCGAGCTGGTGCGCGATCTGTTCGGCGGTGAACTGGTGGTCGTCAGCGCTCATCGTCTCAAGGTCCAGGGAACCCGCTGGGGCGAGTTCGTTATCGAGCTGGACACCCAGTATGCCCATCCCGACAGCGAGGTGCTCGATGCCAAGCCCAAGGACGACACCGAGTGGGAGCGTCAGCGACACCAGATGCGGGTCGATTTCCACACCCGCACCCGGGAGCTGATCGGCGACGTGGTCACTGGCCTGGTACCCACCGAGATTGTCTGCCCCCCGTGCCGTGGGACGAGCTCGAGGAGCTCGACGCGCTATTCGTCGGACTGCGCGAGCATGGCGCCAAGGGCACGGACGCCAGCCTGCTCTATGGCTTTGGCCTGCATCTCAACCCGGAGGTGCCGAGCCTCGAGGTTGAGAGCCTGCTCGACCACCTGCGCGCCTACCTGCTGACCGCCGAGTGGCTGCGCGAACAGATCGACGTGGACATCACGCGCGAGGTGCTGCCCCACGCCAACCCCTTCGCCAAGCCCTATGCGTTGAAGGTGCTGGCGCCCAACTATGCGCCGGACCTGGACACCCTGATCGGTGACTATCTGGCGGATAATCCGACCCGCAATCGCGAGCTCGACATGACCCCGCTGTTTGCCCATCTGCGGCCGGACTACCCCCACGAGCTGTTCCACAACAAGCTGGTCAAGGCGCGTCCCACCTTTCACTACCGACTGCCGGACGCCCGCCTCTCAGAACCTGGCTGGGGCTCCGTCACGGAGTGGAACCGCTGGCTCGAGGTAGAAAAACTGGCCGCCGACAAGGAAACCCTGTCTCGCCGGGCGGCCAGCTACGTGGCCAAGCATACTCGCTCGCCACTCGCCCGACTGTGGCTGCGCTTGCGTGGCTGGGTGGGCAACGCGTGAGCACGCATCGCCCCCTGATCGGCATCACCACTTCCGACCGCAAGAGCCAGATCGCCTGGCTCTTCGACTGGTTCGCCGTATGGCGGCACGGCGGCCGCCCGCTGCGCCTGTCGCCTTCCCGCCCCACGCCCATGCATCTCGACGGCCTGGTTATCGGCGGTGGCGACGATATCCAGGCGCATCTCTACAACGCCGAGGTGCAGCTCGACGTGCGGGTGGATCCCCAGCGCGACGAGCTAGAGCTCGAACTGCTGGAGCGCTTCATCCCCGCGGATACCCCGGTGCTGGGTATCTGCCGCGGTGCCCAGCTGATCAACATCTATCTGGGCGGCACCCTGGACCCGGACATCTACACCACCCATGAAGGGCTCAAGCGGCGGCGCACGGTACTCCCGCGCAAGACGGTGGACATCGTCGGCGCCAGCAAGCTGCACCGAATCCTGCGGGTCAGCTGGTGCCGCATCAACAGCCTGCACCACCAGGCGGTCCATCGTGCCGGCCGCGGCATCGAGATCGTTGCCCGGGATCGCGACGGCCTGGTGCAGGGCATCGAATCCCGCGATCACGAGTTTTTGATCGGCGTGCAGTGGCACCCCGAGTGGCTGATCTTCAACCGCCCCCAGCAGCGGCTGATCCGCGCCCTGGTCAAGGCCGCCGCCCGCCATCGCGACCGGCCGGTGGACGATCCGGCCCCCTGACACGCCGACGGCCACCCGAGGGTGGCCGCCACAGGTCGTGCCAGGCGCGGATCAGCTCTCCAGGGTGGCGTCGAGAGTGATCTCGGCATTGAACAGCTTGGAGACCGGGCAGCCGGCCTTCGCCTTCTCGGCACACTCCTCGAAGGCTGCCAGATCAGCCCCCGGGATCTTCACCCGGCTCACCAGGTGAATGCTCGGGATATGGAAGCCGCCGTCCGGATCCTCGGCCAGCGTCACGGTGGCCTGAGTATCGATGCTCTCGGCCTCCATGCCGGCATCTCCCAGGATCAGCGACAGCGCCATGGAGAAACACCCTGCATGGGCGGCACCGATCAACTCTTCCGGATTGGAACCCGCCTCGCCCTCAAAGCGCTGGCGAAAGTCATAGGGCGTTCCCTTCAGCACGCCGCTTTCGGTGGACACCGTGCCCTTGCCGTTCTTGATGCCGCCCTGCCAGTGGGCGGAAGCCGTCTTGGTAATGCTCATGGGTGACTCTCCCGAGTGAATGTCGTTAATGAAGTGAATGGCAACCCCAGTGTAGACGCCTATCGAGCCGACACAGCTGGGGAGAGTGATGTCAGCGCCGCCTCATAGTCTGGCTCATCCTTGATCTCGTCCACCAGCTGGCTATGGATTACCTTGTCATTTTCGTCCACCACCACCACGGCGCGGGCGCAGAGCCCGGTCATGGGGCCGCTGCACAGGTCCACGCCCCACGCCTGGTGGAACTCGGGGTGACGAAAGGTCGAGAGTGTCTCCACGTTGTCCAGGCCCTCGGCGCCGCAGAAGCGCTTGGCCGCGAACGGCAGATCGGCGGAGACCACCAACACCACGGTGTTATCCAACGTCGAGGCCAGCTCGTTGAAGCGGCGCGTGGAGGTGGCACAGGTCGGGGTGTCGATGCTGGGAATGATATTGAGCACCTTGCGCTTCCCGGCAAAGTCAGCAAGGGTCACGTCGGCCAAGTCGGTGTTGGTCAGGGTCAGGGCGGGCGCCGCCTGGCCCACGTCCGGAAAAGCGCCGGCCACATCTACCGGGGTTCCAGCGCGATTTACCTGTTTCATGCGCACACTCCTCGATCATCTTGATGAAAACGAGCCTAACGGTCCCACGACCAGGCAGCCAATGCCAGCGTCAACGCTTGCCGTCACGCAGCGCCAGCAGGGCATCGGCCAGCGCTGCGGCGCCCAGCTCGCGCATGGCGGCGACGTTGCGCTCGGGGATCGCCTCGGGGTTCGGGTAATGCTCGAGCGCCTCCTCGAGCCCTGCCTCTCGCAGCAGATGCAACATCGGGAAGGGTGAGCGGTTCGTGAAGTTGGAAGCATCCTGCTGCTCCGCCCCCTCGAAGCAGTAGTCGGGGTGGAAGCTGGCCAGCTGGTAGGTGCCTTCGAAGCCCTGCTGGGCCAGCAGGGCTTCGGCGATGGCCAGGAAGTCGAGGTAGTCGTCGAACTCCTCGAGCCCCTCGGTCAAGACCAGCAGGGTGGTCTCGATCGTCGGGGTTGCGTCGAGCCGTTCGCATTCCGCCACCAGCGCCAGCAGGGCGCGCTCCCAGTCGGTGGCATCCACCGCCACGTAGCGGATGGTGTCGCGGGCCACCTCGCGACCGGCAAAGGGGCAGACGTTGTGGGCGACCACAAAGGTCTCGACCCAGGCGCGGGTGGCGGTCAGGGCCTGATCCTGGGGGCGCTCGGGGGATGCGGACATGAAGACTCTCGCGGCAGCAGGGAAATGGGGTCTGCTATTGTGGCAGAAACCGAGCCCGACGCGGGTAAAGTCCCTCGTCGGTAACGCCCTCGCCTGTCAAGGAGCCGCCATGTCTGCCACCCCGCTGCCCCCCGCCGTTCGATCCGGGAACACACCCCCTGGCGTTATCCCCCCCCGGGTCACGCTGTTTGCCACCGCCCATGAGCCCACCGTCGAGATCCCCGCCATCGGCCAGGGCACCTGGTACATGGGCGAGGGACTTGCGCCGCGCCGTGACGAGGTGAGCGCGCTGCAGCGAGGGCTCGACCTCGGCATGGCGCTGATCGACACCGCCGAGATGTATGCCGACGGCGGCGCCGAGGAGGTGGTGGGCGAGGCACTGGTGGGTCGGCGCGATAAGGCCTTCCTGGTCTCCAAGGTCTACCCCTGGAACGCGGGTTGCGACTCGGCCATCGCCGCCTGCGAGGCAAGCCTGAAGCGCCTCAGGACCGATCATCTCGACCTCTATCTGTTGCACTGGCCGGGCGACATCCCCGTGGAGGAGACTCTGGAAGCGTTCGACCGACTGCGCGAGGCGGGCAAGATTCGTCGCTTCGGTGTCTCCAACTTCGACGTGGATGAGATGGCCGCGCTCCACGCGCTGCCCGGCGGCGAGAGCTGCGCCGTCAACCAGGTCCTCTACCACCTGGGCTCTCGGGGCATCGAGCACTCCCTGCTGCCCTGGCAACGAGAGCACGCCATTCCCACCATGGCCTACTGCCCCCTGGCCCAGGCCGGTCAGCTGCGCCGGGCGCTGCTGACCCATCCCGAACTGCTCGAGATCGCTTCGTCGCTCGGCATCACCCCGACCCAGCTGCTGCTGGCCTGGGCCATCCGTCCCGTGGACGGCCGACGCGACGTGATCGCCATCCCCAAGGCCACCGGTCTGGAGCACGTCGAGCAGAACGCTGGAGCGCTGACGCTCCAGCTCACCGACGAGGCGTTGCACCGCCTCGACACCGCCTTCCCGGCGCCCCGCCGCAAGGAGCCGCTGGATATCGTCTAGGCCCTGCATGACGCAAGCCGGTCGGCGAGCCGCGTCGGCTCCGGCAGCTTGGTGCGGCGCAGGCAGGTCGTGACCCACTCCAGCGCCGTTGCCAACGACACCCGGTGCCCCGGCGAGACGAAGAGCGGCTTCACGCCGACCCGTGAACGCAGCACCGCGCCGATCACCTCGTCATCCGGGCCGTCGATGAGGGGCACCCAGTCGCCCCTCGCCGGACCCGGCGCGCCGTGACGGCCGCAAAGCCGTGACTTGGCCACGCCGATGGTCGGCAGGTCGAGCCACAGCCCGAGATGCGAGGCCACCCCGAGCCTTCGCGGATGAGCGATGCCCTGACCGTCCACCATCACCAGCTGGGGCCACACGGTCAGCTTTTCGAAGGCGGCCAGCGCCGCCGGCACCTCCCGGAACGACAGCAGCCCCGGGATATAGGGCATTCGCGTCGGTTCGCGATGCACCACCTGCTCTACTATTTCAAAGGCTCCTTCCTCAAGGGCTCCTTCAAGGGCGTCTGGCTCGAAATCCCCCAGCTTCCGCGGCGGCCAGGCCAGCACCACCACCGCCGCCCGGGTGATCTCGCCCTGCTGCTCGAAGCCGATATCCACCCCGGCAATATGGCGAACCGGAGCGAGGCGGTCCTCACGCTCCACCCGCCTGGCCAGACGCCGCTGCAGGGCGATGGCCTCCCGGGGCGCCAGGTTCCAGTCATGCAGGGACGTGAGTGGCATGGGGACTCCTGAACAGCCGCTCTTGAGTGGCGTAGACTATCGCCTTTCGACGCCAGCCAGGGAAGGGAGCCCCGCCGATCATGTTGACACTGATCCATACCGCCGACTGGCACCTGGGCCAGAGCTTTCACGGCCAGGAGCGCCATGCCGAGCACCGCGCCTT
The DNA here is from genome assembly GCA_051751685.1 of Pseudomonadota bacterium. Classification (GTDB taxonomy): domain Bacteria; phylum Pseudomonadota; class Gammaproteobacteria; order Pseudomonadales; family Halomonadaceae; genus Halomonas. The sequence goes on from JBNJLE010000013.1 coordinate 59,543, forward strand.
CCTCGCCTGGCTGCTTGATACGCTCGCGGAACGCCAGGCCGATGCCCTGCTCGTGGCCGGCGATATTTTCGACGTGGTCAACCCCTCGCTGCGCGCCCAGGAGTTGCTTTATGACTTTATCGTCTCCGCCCACGAGCGGCTGCCGCGCCTCGATATCGTGCTGATCGCCGGCAACCACGACAGCGGCAACCGCATCGAACTGCCCGCTCCGCTGATGCGCCGGCTGCGCACGCACGCCCTGGGCCGAGTCAGCTGGCTCGACGACGGCCGACTGGACGCCGAGCGCCTGCTGGTGCCGCTCACCGACGCCGCCGGCGAGACCCGCGCCTGGTGCCTGGCGCTGCCCTTCCTGCGCCCCGCCGAGGTGACAGGCGCCGCCCTGGCCAGGGGGGGCGCGCCGGCAGCCTCCGGTGAGGCGCCCGACGCCCCTGCGTCGAATGGCCCTGCTTCACATGATTATGTGGCCGGCATTACTCGGGTGCATCGCCAGCTTATCGAGGCGGCCCGCGAGCGGCGCGAGCCCGGCCAGGCGCTGGTGGCCATGAGCCATGCCCACCTGCATGGGGCGGCGGTCTCCGAGGCCAGCGAGCGACCCATCGTGATCGGCGGCGAAGAGTCGATCTCCGCCGCCCTCTTCCCGCCGGAGATCGCCTATGTGGCGCTGGGCCATCTCCACCGCGCCCAGCACGTGGGCGAGCCGCGCCTCCGCTACAGCGGCAGCCCCCTGCCCCTGGACTTCAGCGAGGTGGGCTATCCCCACCAGGTGGTGGCGGTCACCCTCGTCGGGGAAGCGCTAACCGATACCCGGGCGATTCCGGTGCCGCGCCCGGTGGCCATGCACCGCATCGGTCCCGGGCCGCTGGATCAGGTGCTCGCCGAGCTCGAGGCGCTGGACGACGACCCGGAACTCGCGAGAGAACTCTGGCCCTGGCTGGAGGTGCGCGTGGAGCTCAAGGCGCCGATCCCCGACCTGCGCGCCCGGGTGGAGGTGGCGCTCAAGGACAAGGCCTTGCGCCTGCTGCGCCTGGAGCGGCGTCTGCCGGCCGTGGAAGGCGATGCCGCCGCCGACCGCGTCGACCTGGCGTCCCTGGGCCCGCGCCGGCTCTTCGAGCGCACCTGGGAATCGCGCTGGGGCCAACCGCCGGGCGAGGACGTCCTGGCCGACTTCGACCGCCTGCGCCAGGACGTGCTCGACGCCGACGATGGTGACCCGAGCGACAGGGAGATCCGACCATGAGGATCCTCGCTCTGCGTCTCGAGAACCTGGCCTCCCTGCCCGGGCCGCTTGCGCTCGATTTCACCGCGCCGCCGCTCAGCGAGGCGGGGCTCTTCGCCATCACCGGCCCCACCGGGGCGGGCAAGAGCACCCTGCTCGATGCCCTGTGCCTGGCGCTCTACGGCAGCACTCCGCGGCTGCGCCAGGCGCCCAGCCGCGAGAGCCAGATCGACGACACCCCGGACGCCACCCTGACCACCAGCGACCCGCGCACCCTGCTGCGCCGCGGTACCGCCAGCGGCTACGCCGAGGTGGACTTCCTGGGCCGCGACGGGCGCCGCTACCGCGCCCGCTGGGCGGTGCGACGCGCCCGGGAGAAAGCCACCGGTCGCCTGCAGGCGGCGGAGCAAAGCCTCACCGACCTCGACGACGACCGCCTGCTCACCGCCCAGAAACGCGAGTTCGAGCGCCTGCTGCCGGAGCGCCTGGGACTCACCTTCGACCAGTTCACCCGCGCCGTGCTGCTCGCCCAGAGCGAGTTCGCCGCCTTCCTCCAGGCCGACGACAACACCAGAAGCGACCTGCTGGAGCGCCTCACCGGCACCAGTGAGTACTCGCAGATCTCCGTGGCCGCCTACCGCCGCGCCAACGAGGCCAGAAAGGCCGTGGACGCCCTGGAGACCCGTCTCGCCGACGACCTGCCCGCCGAGCCCGAGGCCCGCACAGCGCTGGAGCGCGCCGCCGCGGCCACCCGGCAGGCCCTCGCGCAGTTGCAGACCGAGGAAGAGACGCGCAAGGCGCAGCAGCGCTGGCACGACGACGATGCCCGCCTGGACGAGGCCTACCGCCAGGGCATGACAAACCAGCAGGCCGCAGAGACCGACTGGCAGGCCCTTGCCGAGCGTCGCGCTGACCGCGACCGGCGCCGGCTGATCGCCCCCCGGCGCCAGGATCTCGCCCGCCAGGCCCGCCTGCCCGAGCTGATCACCGAGCTTGAGCGCACCCGGGACGATACCCGTCAGGCAGTGGCCCAGGCGCAGCAGACGGTGCAGGATGCCAGCGCCGCCCACGACCGCGCCGGCAAGCAGCTCGAGGCAGCCAGCGAGGCGCGCCAGCGGGCCGAACCGGCGCTGCGCGAGGCCCGCGAGCACCAGCATGCCCTGGCCCAGCGCCAACGCGAGCTGGCCGAGCTCGAGGCCCAGAGGACCCGCGCCCGGGAGCAGGTCGACCGCCTTCGTGAACGGCATCGGCAGGCACAGGCCACCCAGCAGCAGCGACGGGATCGGCAGCGCGGGTGGCAATCGGCCCTGGCCGAGCTGGTAGGTGAGCACTCACATCTTCACGCCGCGCGCCAGGCCATCCAGCAGGCCCACGACCGGGCCTCCGCCCGCCAGCTCGCCCTGGGCGAGCTGCAGGCCGCCTGGCGCGAGGCCCGCCAGGCCGAACAGGCCCTCCGGCAGCTCGAGACGCGCCTCGCCGAGGCCAATGAGCATCTGGCGACCCTGGCCCACGACGGCCTGGCCGCCCGTCGGCAGCTGGAGGAGCGCAAGGCCCACCACGACAGCCTCGGGGCCTTCATCGCCCGCGCCCGCGCCGCCCGGAGCGAGAGCGTGGCGATGCTGCGCGACGACCTGCAGGAGGGTGAGCCCTGCCCGGTGTGCGGGGGCCTCGACCACCCCTGGCGTCGGCAACCGCCGGCCAGCCCCGAGGCGGCCCAGCTCGCCGCCCAGCAGGCCGAGGAACAGCGCGAACTCGACGCCGCCCACCGGGCGCATGAACAGGCGCTGAATGCCCACCAGGCGCTGCAGGCGCAATACAAGCTCGCCCGGGACACCCGCCAGCAGCTCGAGGAAGACAAACCGGCTGCCCGGGCGCGGTGGGCGTCCGCCTGCCAGGCCTTGGAGGCCCACCCGCTGCACCGGGAGCTGGCCGACGTGGCGGCCGACGTGCGCGATGGCTGGCTCGGCCAGCAGCGCCAGCGCAGTGCGGAGGGGCGCAGCACCCACCAGGCCCACCTGGAGCAACTCCAGCGCGCGGAGGCGGAGCTCGCGCCCCTGGAGGAGTCGCTGCGCCAGGGCGAGCTGGCGCTCACTCGCCTGGAAGCCGAGAAGGCCGCCGCCGAGACGCAGCTGGCCGAGCGGGAGGCACGTCTCCCCGAGCTGCAACGCCAGCATGACGACACCGAGCGTTCGCTGCGCGCTCTGCTCGGCGACCACGCCACCGCGGAGGCCTGGCAGCAGCAGCTGGACGACGCCGAAGCTCAGGCTCGCCAGGCCCGGGAGACCGCCCTGGCCCGCCGCTACGACGCCGAACGCGAGCTGCAGCGCCTGGCCCAGCAGCTCGCCCACCGGGAGGAGCAACTCGCCGCCCTGCAGCAGGAACAGGACCAGCTCGCCCGCTCCCTGACCGAATGGCGCCAGCACCACCCCGAGCTGAACGATGCCACCCTCGCCCGCCTGCTGGCCCAGGGCGACGACGACGCCCGCCAGGAAGAACGGCGAATCGAGGCGGCCGACCAAGACCGCCAGCACGCTGCGGCCACCCTGGCCGAGCGGCGCAGCGCCCTGCTGCGCCACCGCCGCGGCCAGGGGCTGGTCGATGAGCAGGATGAAAAGAACGACGAAGGCCTGCTCGGCGACGCCATGGCCGATGCCTTGCGGCACCGCCAGACCGCCCTGGCCGAGGCGCAGGCCGAACGGGCACCGCGGCTGGAAACCGCCCAGCGAGCCCGCGACGCCGCCGCCTTCGCCCTGAGCGACGACGACCGCCGACGCCAGCGCCTGCGGGCCGGCCAGGGCGAACTGGAAGCGGCTCGCACCGAGTATCGCCGCTGGGGGCAGATCAGCGAGCTGATCGGCTCCGCCGACGGCAAGGCGTTCCGGCGTATCGCCCAGGCCTACAACCTGGAGCTGTTGCTGGAGCACGCCAACGTTCATCTGGCAGGGCTCAGCCGCCGCTACCGCCTGGCACGAGGCGGCTCACCGCTGGGCCTGCTGGTGGTGGATCACGACATGGGCGACGAACGACGCTCGGTGCATTCGCTCTCCGGCGGCGAGACCTTCCTGGTCTCCCTGGCCCTCGCCCTGGGGCTGGCGTCCATGGCATCCGGCGAACTGGTGATCGAGTCGCTCTTTATCGACGAGGGCTTCGGCAGCCTCGACCCGCAATCCCTGGCACTCGCCATGGAGGCCCTGGACGGCCTGCAGGCACTGGGCCGCCGGGTGGGGGTAATCTCCCACGTCCAGGAGATGCATGAGCGCATTCCGGTACAGATCCAGGTGGAGCCGCTGGGCAACGGCACCAGCCGCGCGCGCCTTGTCAGCGGTTGAGGGTCACAGCTTGACGCCATAGTGATGCAGCACCGCCACCATCAGCCAGTAGCAGAGGGCGGTGATGGCGATGGAAACGGCGAGGCCGAGATAGAAGTTGACGCCCTTCGCCAACAGCAGGGGTAGTGCGATGAACAGCGCCAGGGAGGGCAGCACCAGCCAGAAGACGCTGCCGGCAAGTTCGCTCACCTTCCCGTTATCGCCCGTATCGATGTAGAGCCAAAGCATGGCCAGCACCGAGGTCAGGGGCACAGACGCCAGCACGGCCCCGAAGAAGGAGCTGCGCTTGGATATTTCAGATATCAATACAACGAGAACAGCGGTAACTGCAACTTTTGTAATATAATAAACCAATATCTTCTACCTCCAGGAACAGGGATGCACTCCGATAGACTTGGTCGATGGCTGACCGCAGAAATATCAAAGTCAGGTCACCTCACAGCCATGGCAGCCCATATCATGAAACACGCTGCCATGCCATTGATGTGACCAGCCAATCTTGCAAAACAGGCCGCTTCCCAGATGCTTCCTATAGGCCAAATGTGTCCTTTACCTTCTCTTCGAACGTCTTGTCATCCATTCGCTTACGCATTGGCACGAACTGCTCTGCCTCCTTGCCAACCTCAATGGCAATATCACAATCATCATTCTCGATGATATTCTTCACAGCCTGCGCGATAGGCAGAGGATCAGGCCCCTCATTGATTGCCTGGGCAACAATCGGTACAAAATGAGACACCAACTCCTTGTAAGGAGAGCTGTCGCTGGTTGTCCTGCTGTTAGCGACAAGTCCTTTCTTCACAAAGTTGGTACCAAACAACCCGGCAAGAACTGAGTGCACTCGTATACCGAAAGGAGCCACCTCGAATCTCAAGGAATCGGTAATACCTTCGACAGCATATTTACTGGCATTGTAATGGGAAAGCAGGGGAAGCCCCATCCTTCCCAGGAAGGAGGAAATATTTATAACCACACCACTCCCCGCCTCCCGCATGTGGGGAAGCACTTCCCTGGTCATCTTAATGAGCCCAAAAACATTCACATCAAACTGCTTGAATATTTCCTCATCAGTTCCCTCTTCCAACGTCGCAAGAAGGCCAAAGCCCGCGTTATTCACCAAGGCGTCAATCTTCCCTTCTTTAGCCATGACATGCTGGACGGCCTTCTGTATAGATGTCGTATCCTGCACATCAAGCGTCACTTCATTGATCTTGACACCGAGCTTTTCGGCCTCTTCCATCAGCTCCTTACTGCTGTTCCTGACCCCGGCATACACAGTATAACCATGCTCAGCCAGCAGCAGTGCTGTTGCCTTTCCCATGCCGGATGTTGCGCCAGTTATCAATACGGTCTTATTCATGACACGCTCCTTTTACAGCTAATAGATGTTTTCTGGTATTTTTTGAATAGCAAAAAAATGGAAAGTGCGCTCCTCGGAGGTAGTCGGCTGATGGCCTCATCACCTTAGCTTATCGTGGGCCTGGCGTCCGCCGGGATTTTCCCGCCTCAGAGAAGGTCCGGTCCGGCGGGTACGATACCGCCGCGGGAGGGTGCTGGATTGGACTGTCCGCAGCGGCCGCCTGAAGAGTTCATCGCTGATCGCCAGGCGCATCGCCCTGGTGCGCCACTTCGTTGACTTCCCGGAAGGGTACTTCGGCGACCCGCCCTACTGGGTTCACTTCTGACCAGAGCCCTTCGGACGATGCCCCCGGGGGTTGCCCTCAGCCGAAGCAAAAGGCCGACAGCTGGGTCTCCAGCACCCGCTCCGAATAGACCTTGCGACCACTATCCTGCCCCGCCGCGCCGGCGGCCACCATCAGCGGCATCAGGTGCTCCTCCTGGCCGGGGGGATGGCACTGGTGCGCCTGGGGCGCCCGGGCCCAGTCGCGCAGCGCTGCCCGACGCTGCGCCGGCGCCGCGTCCACCGCCTCGGTCAACCAGGCATCGAAGGCTTCCGAAGGCGCGGTGAAAGCCGGATCGCCATAGCCGCGCATATTGTGGAAGCTCATGCCGCTGCCGATGATCAGCACGCCCTCGCGACGCAGCGCCGTCAGCGCCTCGCCGGCGGCCAAGTGGGCGGCGGGGTCGAGGTCCTGGCGCAGCGACAGCTGCACCACGGGAATCTGCGCCTCGGGGAACATCAGTTTCAGCGGGATGAACATACCGTGGTCGAAGCCCCGCGCCGGGTCCCGCTGGCTCACCAGGCCGGCCGCGGAAAGCCGCGTCTCGACGCGCTCGGCCAACCAGGGCGAGCCGGGGGCTGGATAGCTGAGCCGATAGGTGTGCTCGGGAAAACCGTGGTAGTCGTAGATCAGTTCGGGTTGCTCACCGGCGGTGATGCGGAAGTCCTCGGCGAGCCAGTGACCCGACACCATCAGGATCGCCCTCGGTCGGCTCGGTAGCGTGTCCGCCACGGCCTTCAGGAAGTCGGCCATCCCCTCCCAGATGCCGGGTGGATGCCACTCCATGAAGAAGCAGGGGCCCGCCCCGTGAGGGATAAACAGGACCGGCTGGGCAGGTGAATCAGGTGCGTGGGGGGAAGCGCGCTGCATGGTCTGGCTCCTCGGCTTCTGGCCAATCGTGGGGAGTGGGAATGACGATTGTTATTGTAAGATGCGTTGGTGGCGACCTGCGTCCCCGATGACCTCCTCCCACCGACTACCCGGAGCCCGTTCATGTCTCGCGCCATCGACATTCCCGCCGCCGACGGCACCATCGACGCCCACTTCTTTACGCCTGCGGGTATCCAGGGGCCGCTGCCCGGCGTGGTGCTGTTCACCGACATCGGCGGCGTGCGCCCCTGCTATCACGAGAAGGCCCAGCGGGTCGCCGACCACGGCTATGCAGTGCTGATGCCCAACATCTACTATCGCGATGCCCGCGGTCCCGTGGTGCCAGAAGGCAAGTCGTTCCGCGACCCGGACGTGCGCCCCACGCTGTTCAGCTATGCCGGCCACCTGACCCCCGAGGCGCAATCCCGCGACTTCGCCGCGTTGCTCGGCTGCCTCGATCGCGAGCCCGAGTTCGCGAACGGCAGGACCGGCGTGGTCGGCTACTGCATGACCGGCGCCTTCGCGCTGCGCATGGCGGCCGAGCACCCCGACCGCGTCGCCGCCGCCGCCGGCTTCCACTCGGCGCGGCTGGCAGAGGTCGACGACCCGACGAGCCCCGTCCACGTGGTCGGCACCATTCAGGGGCGAGTCTATCTCGGCCACGCCGACCGGGACGAGCTGCTGCCCGCCGCGCAGATCGCCCGCCTGGACAGCGCGCTGGCCGCCGCCGGCGTGCACTTCATCACCGAGCTCTACCAGGGGGCCGCCCACGGCTTCACGGCCAAGGATGCCCCTTCCTATGATGCCGCCGCCGATGCCCTGCACCACAAACGGCTCGCCATGCTGCTGGAAGAGACGCTGTAGCGTCCCTGCCCGCCGTCAGCTCAGGAGCGATCCGCCATGAATGAACTCGAGCTATTGGCCGACCTGCACCGCGACACCGAGCGCCAGGGGCCCGGCGGTCAGGATGAAACCCGACTCGCCCTGGAGCTCTCCGGGTTGCGCGACCGCCAAGACCTGAGCATCGCCGACCTGGGTTGCGGCACCGGTGCCGCCACCCTGGTGCTCGCCGAAGCGCTCGATGCCCGGATCGTCGCGCTCGATTTCCTCGAGGTGTTTCTCGACGCGTTGAAGGTCCGCGCCATCAAGGCCGGCGTGGCCGAGCGCATCACTCCCCGACACGCCTCCATGGAAGCGCTCGACTTCCCGGCGGCATCGCTGGATGCCATCTGGTCCGAAGGGGCGATCTACAACATCGGCTTTTCCCGCGGCGTGCGCGAGTGGCGCCGTTTTCTGAAGCCGGGCGGCATCCTGGCGGTCTCCGAGCTGACCTGGCTCACCGAGCGCCGCCCGGCCGAACTCGAGGCCTATTGGCGCGCCCGGTACCCCGAAGTCGACACCGCCTCGGCCAAGCTGGCCGTGCTGGAACAGCACGGCTACACCCCGCTGGGCTACTTCGTGCTGCCCCGCCGCTGCTGGCTCGAGGGCTACTACCGCCCGCTCCAGCAACGCTTCCCGGCCTTCCTCAAGACCCATGGCAACAGCCCCGCCACCCGAGCCATCGTCGAGGAGCAGCAACAGGAGATCGAACTGTACGAGCGGCATAGCGAGTATTTCGGCTATGGGTTTTATATCGCCAGAAAGGTCGCCGAAGGATGACAAAGGTCAGCCGCTGACGGGCTGGAGAGAACATCCAGAGGGCGAGGAGAGAACATTGGGCGTTGCCCCTTTCGACGCCACAAGCCGTCGCAGACACTAGCTATCGGGTCCCGTGTGATTGATAACCCGGAACCCTACAGTTACATGCTATAGAGAGGAAACCTTGGTTTTCTTTACCTCATGACAACATGTTGTCGACGAGGCTCGGGAGAAGGAGCCCAGCAAACCCAGGAAGGCAGAGAAAGCGATAGAAGGTAGGGGCGTAGTTTCAGCAGAGAGCTCGTCTTGGTGCGGTAGTCACTGGCGGGGAAAAGCGTCGCCCTGATCTGGCGGCCGGGGCGACGTGGGCCTTGCCCGACCTCACAGCATGCGCTTCAGCTCCCCGTAGTCACCATCGATGCGCAGCACCACGGTCACCTCGTTATCATTGCGATTGCGGAAGAACCAGCCGTGATTGCCGGTGAAGGCCGCCTCAAGCTCGCCCGCGTCCTCGGGCACGCCGCGGCCCTTCTGGTAGCTGATCGAGTTGCCGTTGCCGTCGCCGTGGGTGTCGAAATTGATCGCCCCCCCTTCGGAGATCCAGGCGAACGTCGCGACGGCGCCCTTTTCCATGGTCATCTTGTACTCGGTGCCTTCACCCGGGGTCAGGGTGAAGCTCACCTCATCACGCCAGGTGGCCACCGCCTCGGAGAGCTCCGGGGCCTCTTCCTGTGACGAGGAGGCGTCAGCCACCGCCTGGCTGGCCTCGCGTTGCGGTTCATCCTGGGCGGACGTGGAAGAGGCCATCGGGTCAGCCTCGCCGCTTGAAGTTGAGGCGGCCTGTGAGGCCTCCCGGTCGAGTTCGGCCTCCTCGGCCAGCTGCAGCTTGATTTCCCCCATCTCGGTCAGGCCCAGCAGGCGCCCCGCGCCGGTGGGGTCGATGGCGTACTCCGCGGGCAGCACCAAGGTCACCAGCAAGGCGGCGGCCACCACGGCGGCCGCCAGGGTGGAACGGGTCAGCTTGCCAGTCGAGGGCAGCTCGGCCCGGGTGGGTAGATCGGTATTGTACATCGGTAACTCCCTGAATCAGGCAACGAAATAGCCCGTGAGCTGGTAACCGACCAGCATGAAACCGGCGCACATCATGGCGACGTTGGCGGTGTAGGCGTGGCGCAGGAAACCGGCAGTGCGCCGCCAGAAGCCCATGACGATGAGGATGGCGCTCAGGGCCAGCAGCTGGCCGACCTCCACCCCGACATTGAACGCCAGCAGGTTGGGCACCAGGCCGTCAGGCGAGATCTCGTACTCGATGATCTTGCTCGACAGGCCAAACCCGTGAAACAGCCCGAAGATCAGCGTCGCCGCCTTGGTGTTGGGCTGAACGCCGAACCAGCGCTGGTAGGCGCCGATGTTGTCCAGCGCCTTGTAGACGACGGAGAGCCCGATGATGGCATCGATGAGGTAGCTGTTGATGCCGATGGTGTAGTAGACCCCCAGCAGCATGGTCGTGGAATGACCGATGGCGAAGAGGCTGACGTAGATGGCGATGTGATGCATCCGGTAGAGGAAGAAGATTACCCCCAGCAGAAACAGGATGTGGTCGTACCCGGTCACCATGTGCTTGGCACCGAGGTAGACGAACGAGATCAGGTGAACGCCATGGATCTCCTGGATATAGCCCTTGTCGCCCTCGGCGACGGCGTGGGCAAGGGCATCACCGCTGGCGCCAAGGAGTAGCACCAGCAGCGCGAGCAGGGTCAGGGCATGGCGTCGGGCCTTGTCAGGCAAGCCGAGCGCGTCCCCCATTCGGGATGGGAACATGAAACCTCCACGGGTCTGTCTTGGGTATCGGCCGTCCGGCGGACGGCCCCGGTCATCCAGCGATGGCCAGCCGTGGGGGGCGTTCCAGGCGATAGACGCGGCGCAGCGGGACGCCATGCCGGGCGATCGTCCGCGGGGCGTCACGGAACCCCAACGCCAGGCTGACGCCCGTGCCGAGGCGATCCGCCGTCTCGTGGAAGTGGCTGCCGCTGTCGTGGTGAAGGTGGCGGCCGTCCCCGTGGTCATGCTCATGGACGTGGGAGTGCCCATGGCTGTCCCGTTCCGCCTCTTGCTGCGCCGCCTCGCTCGCTGCCACGCCCAGCGGCCCATGGGCCCGCGCCCCGCCGGCACTGGTCAGGCCCAGGCCGGGCAAGAACAGCAGCAGCAGGATCAGGTAGCCGAGGCGATGGCGCAGCCGGTGGAGCATCGAAAGCCAACCAGGATGAGAGCGGAAACCGGGAACGCAGGTGCCAGGCCGAGACGGGCGGCATTGGCACGCTGCCGGCAGGAGCTTACCATCCTCCCCATGGGGATAGGAACAGCGACAGGGAGCTGAAGATGCCACCACATACCCACGAGAGCCACCCCGCCATCATCAAGCGGCTCAACCGCGCCCGGGGCCATCTGCAGAGCGTCACCCAGATGATCGAGGAGGGTCGCCCCTGCCTCGATATCGCCCAGCAGCTACATGCCGTGGAGAAGGCCATCCAACAGGCCAAGCGGACCCTGGTGCAGGACCACATCGACCACTGCCTGGACGCGGCCATTGGAGCCAGGACAGAGGGCCAGCAGGCCCAGATCGAGGACTTCAAGGCCATCGTCCGCTACCTGTAGTGGCGTGGTCGGTCCCGCCTACTTCACCTTGTTCTTCCACATGACATGACAGCTGACGCAGGCGGTATTCAGCTCCTGCAGAGCCTGACTGGCGGCGGGCCAGTCCCGCTCCGCCGCCGCGTCGGCGGTGTTCACGGAATACTCATCCAGCAGCTTGTCGAAGGCGACCAGGCTGGACTTGAAGCCGGCCTGGTCCTCCTCGGCCATGATGGCCCAGGGATCGTGGCTCGGCGCGGGGTGGGTGAGGATGATATTGGCCCCGCTTTTCACCATCTGGGGGTTCTGCCGCAGGATGCCTTCGTGCATCAGACCGGAGGCGCCGCCCATGACCTCCATCAGCTCGCGATAGGTCATGTCGGCCCGTTCCATGCCGGCCACCAGGCCTTCGGCGGTGCCCTCCTGGGCCTGAACCCCGCCCGCCAGCAGAGCCAGGGTGCCAGCGATCAGTGATGCCTTTCTGACCAGGTGTGTCATCGATCTCTCTCCTCAATGTGACGGCATGCTCAGGCGCATGCTTCTGTCGTTTCCGCCGGCCACAGACGTGTGGCCAGCAGGGTGGCGGCCAGGGCCAGGGTGGCCAGGACCGCGAAGGCGGACATCATGCCCAGGGCGGTGCCCAGCCAGCCGGCCAGCGGGTAGGCCACCAGCCAGCAGGCGTGGGAGAGCGAGAACTGGGCGGCGAACAACGCCGGGCGCTCTTCGGCCCGGCAGGACTGCTTGAGCAGCCGGCCGGTGGGGGTCATCACCATCGAGGCCCCGGCGCCCAGCACGAACCACAGCAGCAGCAATAACGCAAAGCCGGGCGCCGACAGCCCCGCCACCAGGCTAGCACTCATCAGCAGGCCACCCGCCAGCATCACCGGCCGTTGATCCAGGCGCTCCAGCAGCCTGGGCAGGCTTAGGGCGACGACCATCGACCCGCCCCCCGCCGCCGCGAAGGCGATGGCCACGTGGGTCTCCCCCATGCCCAGCGCATGACGCACGTAGACCACAGTATTGACGATCTGCATGGCGCCGGCCGCGGACACCGCCATATTGAGGGCCAGCAGCCCGCGCAACCGCGGCGTGCCAAGATAGCGGCTAATGCCCTGGGTCAGCCGGGCCCAGACCCCGCCACTGACCGTCTGCAAATGCGGCGAGGGCAGCGACACGCTGACCACCAGCAGCGCCGAGAGCAGGAAGGCCGTCCCATTCAGCACGAACAGCAGGTTGAAGGAGATCACCACCAGCAGCAGCGCGGCGATCAGCGGGCTCAGCAGGTTCTCCAGGTCATAGGCAAGGCGTGACAGGGAGAGTGCCTGAGTGTAGCGGCGCTCGTCCTCGAAGATATCGGGAATGGTGGCCTGGAAGACCGGTGTGAAGCCCGCCGAGCAGGCGTTGAGCAAAAAGATCAGCAGGTAGATCTGCCACACCGCGGTGACGAACGGCAGGCTCACCACCACCGCGGCTCGAAGCAGATCGAGGGTGACCAGCAGGGCGCGACGCGGCAGACGGGTGGCATAGGCCCCCACCACCGGGGCTATGCCCACATAGGCGATCATCTTGATAGCCAGCGCCGTGCCCAGCACCTCACCGGCGCGTTCCCCGGCCAGTTCGCTGGCCAGCAGTGCCAGGCCGACCGTGGTCAGGCCGGTGCCGATCAGGGCGATGACCTGGGCAGAGAACAAGTGACGATAGCGGCGATCCCGAAACAGCTCCATACAAACTCTCTTGGTGCGGGGGTGGCCCATAACGGCCACCGGGCATGTTGACTCTATATCCCCCCAGGGGGGATATAGAAAGCCTAGCTCCTGCCGGCCAAGAGAACAATTGATGTTGAGCAACTCGGAACAATATCGCGCATCCAGCAGGGCGCTTCAGCCCTGCCAAGCACGTCACAAGGAAAGGTGTATAAAGATCCTGTCTCGAGCCACCGCCTCACTGCTGGCGGTCATCGCACTGTCAGGCTGTGCCGACTATGCCGATGGCTACGGGTATGGAAATGGCTACGGGTATGGAAGCGAATATCTGGGGTACGAACACAGCCAGGGAGTGCCGAGTGGCCGTCTGCCGCCTCCCGGCGAATGCCGCATCTGGTACCGAGATCAGCCGGATGGTCAGCAGCCACCGCCTGGCGACTGCATCGAGTTCCGTTACCAGATCCCGCCCGGCGCGCGGGTCATTCGCGGCTGACAATAGGAAGATTTACGTAATGTCTTTACAAAAAAACCGCCCTCCCAGGGCCTTCTGGAGGGGCGGCAGGCATGCGTAAAGAAAACGACCATATGACACACAGCAGCTATCGGCCAGAAGCGGCCGTTCAGCTAGAGTTGATATAGCCGCACGCCATCGCCGGTGGCAAAACCGGCGCGGAGATGAGATTTTGGCATCCGTTTAATGATCTGGTTATGTTTGATGTTCGATTTCAATAGCAGATTCGTCTCCACAATGAATGAAGAAATGCCCTTTTGCTAACCGTGAAGATTGAAGTTGAAACCAACCACGGCCCGTTTTCTCCCTGCCATCATCATTTCCAGACCAGGAGAACTCGACACGTGCTCCATCATCAGAAATGCGATAATCAATTTGTCCTTGGACTGCACCAAATACGAAAAAGCCAAGGCCATTTTCATCGAACTGGAAGTATCCAGGCTCGATAAGATCAACAAAATCTTGATCCCACATTTCCATCCATTTAATGCGCCACCTTCCAATAAATTTTCTCAAAAATTCACCTTAAAGTAATAAAAGGCATTAGAGTGTCCGCACCACCGCTTTGATTCGTCAATTGCCGAGGCCACTGCACCTGCTAGACGAACGTTCAGCACCAAGAAATGACGTCACTGCGTTGAACCGCACGCTAGCCTAGTCAGCCAAGTCGAGAGCGGGACAGCTATCAACTTAGCTTTCTAGTAACCGTGCAGTGGCACACATCACCATCGATGCTATCAATACGAACAACAACTGTTCGATCCTCGGCCGGGTCTTCGGTAAACAGGAGCCAAGTATTGGAGTCGAGCGCGCGCACATACTCCCTGCCCACCTCAGGCTCCTTCACCTGATCCGTGCCAATCTTTGTGGTCATGCCAACCTCAAGTTGTCTTATATCTTGCATGAACTTCTCCTATGTCAAGGAAAACTGAATTACCACCTGCAAGGTGTCCTTCTGGTGCGTAAAAGCTGTTTTGTCCACATATCAGCGTAGACTAACGTTCTCCATCCCGCCAGAAGCAGACGTTGCGATCATGCTGATATAACGCTTAGGCAACCGGCGCCGGAGCGCCAGCGTAGGGAATCAAAATCGGTATGCTTTTGGCGTCCAGTTGACCATATTTTTCGACCACTGCTTACACTGACATCCATCCCGAAAACGTTCTGAAAAAGGGGACACTGATTAGAAGATAGACTACGATAGCAACAAGTTGTGTAGCTATAAATACGAGTCTTGTCTTAAATTTCTGACTCAAGAAAAGTGGCAAAAACAATAGCAAATTGATGACCAATGAGGCGGAAATAAAGATAAATCTCCACGCCAGTAGCGTGTCTAAAACGCCCGAAGACCAGTATGAGACGACTAAGGGAATGATCACTGGCAGCAGGGCTGTCGCCGGGAATGACAATGGGCCATCTTGAAGATACTCTGCCAGAGCGAAGCTGAGTGTGGTCGTGAGCACTGCGGTGATCAGATATGGATATGCGTGGGACTTCTTCATTGTCTCGTGGCTCGAACGCCATTGTTCAGGGGCGACCTTTTTGCAGCGAAGCGGAGAAAAGGGCGTCCGGTGGAGGGCCGTCAGGCCCGGAACGAACTTCAACTACTGGTGCAACTACTGGTTAGGCAATTTTTTGCGCCGCAGCATGCGATCCACGATGTAACCGAATATGCCGCCGACTGCGACCGGCACAAGCGCATAGACTGGGATAATGACCAGTGCGATAGCCGCGTTTGGGTTGGCACTCAAGTCTAATGTGCCATGCGCCCATGCCAAGAAGCCAAAACCAAGTATGCATGGCGCCAACAACGAAACAGGATGCTCATACTTGAAGCTTAAAGCGAGGATGCAAACCCAGGCTATCGCATTTAAAGCACCAAAAAACAGCCAGCCACCAAAACCGGTATCCGTATACTGCCCCAACCACTCGGAGCCTCGAGGCACTCGCGCCAAATAAGGTAGGACTATACCTACCACCACGATAATTAAACGAGCTTTGCGCATGGTCATATGTAGTGCCTAACAAGGATGGACGAGCATGCTGCCTTTGCCGTCATGGCTGCTTAGGGTCGATAGCTGCCATTACGCCTTCCCCACTGCCTGCCGGTAGACCAGATACTGGCGGTCGCATTTCCGGCAAGCAGCCGTGTAGCTCGGGCCGTCCTTGGAGACCTTGACGCTCTTCCAGCCGCAGGCTGGGCATGGCGGCTGCTTCATCGAGGTATTGGTATTGCAGGTGGCACACCTAACGTAATAGCCGTACTGGCCATACATGCCGCTCAGGTTGTCGGCCTCGCCACACTGCTTGCAGGTCAGCAGCTTTTCGGTGGGGGCTGCGGTATCTACCAGCGTCTCCGCGGGAGCTGGCTCTGGGGTCACCGCGTAGCTCTGCGGCGCGGGTTCGCTGACAGGGGCCGTGTCCGGAGACTGTGATGGTGTCTGCGCTTCAGGCTTCTGTTCCACTTTTTCCGTGCCCGCCTGGTGCGTCGCCGCATGCTCGAGCAGAAAACTGCCGAGATTCTCGAGTTCCAGCAGGGTGAAGCGTGGCTTTACCTTGATGAAAGCGCTGACGCCGTTACCGATGATCTCTTTCACCTTCCCGGCAACAAACTCAGTCTTTACCACCTTGTCGGCCACGTTCTTCGGCATCTTCTCGCGATGCAGGATCACAGTGCTCGAAACGGCGCAGAGGGTTTGCCAGTCACGACCTCCTAGCTTGGTCTGGATACCCAACAACTTGCCCAGCAAGCGCGCCAGGTTGTTGCTCAGGAGCGCATGAAGAAGGTCCTTCTGTAGCTCCGCCTGGCGAATCGGTGAGGGCATGCCGGTCCAGTTGCCCTTGTAGCTGCGGGACCATTCGCCTTCGGCGTTGACCTGCACCTCGCCGACGATGCTCTTGGATTCGATGATGATGAAGCCGTAGGGATGGATCACCAGATGGTCGATCTGGGCACGCTCTTCGCCGTACTCGATGACCAGATCATGGATGATACGGACCTGCTCGCTGTCGCCGAACTCACGGCGCAGGTGGAAGGCCACATCCTGCTCCTGCTTGTGGCCGTAGTAGCCGCGCTCATCCGTGCCGCTATAGGCCTCCTTGTCCTTGAGGATCATCGGTTATTCCCCGCGTGTCTTTCCCTGGCTTTGCTGGCCGGCGGTTCATGCATGGTGGTGAGCCGGCAGCATTCTTACGCTCAACAGCCTGGCACCAAAGTGCCCTGAGCACTAGTGGGCGAAAGCTTACAAGGCGTTGTCGTCTTTTTCCTACGTCTTCAACGCTGAAGA
This sequence comes from Pseudomonadota bacterium, assembly GCA_051751685.1. Taxonomy (GTDB): domain Bacteria; phylum Pseudomonadota; class Gammaproteobacteria; order Pseudomonadales; family Halomonadaceae; genus Halomonas. The sequence continues at coordinate 76,410 of JBNJLE010000013.1, forward strand.
AGACGAGTCGTTCAGCGGCGCCAGCGCCATGATCTCCTCGCGCAGCGCCAGCTTCTCCTTCTCGAGCGCGGTGCGCCAGGCATCGCACGCTTCCTTCCGCCTGGGGGCGTTGCGGGCAGCGTTCGCGAAGGCCTCGATCCAGGCCTGGTGGGTGCACAGGTCCTGAAAATCTCCCAGCAGGGTCTGGCGGCGTTTGAGTCCGGCCAGGAAGTCGCGGTGGCGCTTCGGCTCCAGCTCGGCCAGGTAGCGAATGCGCTTCACGCTCTTGCGCAGATCGTGCAAGGCCTCATCGTGGCTCTCGCTGCAGAGACCGGCCAGGTCACGGTCGTGGCTTGCGATGCGCTCGTCCAGCACCGTCTCGATACGCTTTGACGAGAGCTGGTCCAAGACCTGCCGAAACGCCTTGGAACCCAGATATCGCTGCCAATCCAGCATCTCCTCGGCATAGTCGGGATCGTTTAGCTGCTGGCACAGCGCCTTATGCTGGGCGTAATGACGTGCGTGCAGCCAGCGCTGAAGGTCCCCGCGGAGGCGCGGCGAGAGCGGCGGCGGTGTGGTGTTCAGGCTCTCCAGGAACACGTCCAGGTCACGCAGGTCGCTGGTGGCCTGGGCGCGATGCTTGAGCCGCTTCAACCGCTTCTTGAGGCCAGGCATCTTTTCAGGTCCGGGCTTCTTCTTACCTGCAGGTGTCCTGGCGGTGGCCAGCACGGATTCGCCGATCGCCCGGCTGCGGCGCAGATTGACGCGGTACTGGTGGAGGAACTCGGGATCAACGCCGGCGATGACGCCAGGTTCCAGCGCTCTGACCATCCGGTACTGATGCGTGAGCAGTTCACGAATGCGATGACGGAGATCGACCTTGCCCAGCTCCGGTCGCTCGGGTGCCCAGCGCTGAAAGAGGGCATGGCTGGCTTGCGCAGGACTCAGGCTATCCGCCAGATCGGCGCTGTGCTGGGCCACTGAGTGCCAGGGCGTCTCCGTCAGGGTGAGATGCAGCACGCCGCCGGTGGGCAGGTCATCCGGCGCCTCACCGCAGAGCCAGTCGGCCAGTTCCAGCAGGGCCGGGTTGTGGCCGATCACCAGTACCCTCTCGGCCTCGTCCGGCAGGCTCTTCAACCAGGCGAGCAGTGCCCGGCCATCGAAGGTGTAAAGAGCCTCGTCGAGGCGGGCACGCTCGGGCAGGCAGCACTCGGGCAGCTGCCCGGCGATCTCCACAAACGTTTCCTGTGTGCGTGTGGCATCACTGATATGCAGGTCACCCTCCAAGGCCTGCCATCGCCTCAGGGGAACCGCCATGGCAGCCGCCTCGCGCCTGCCCCGCTTGCGCAGTGGACGCTGATGGTCGGCCATATCGCCGCTGCCCTTTTTCGCCTTGGCGTGGCGCATCAAGAAGAGATGCCGCATGGGGTCGCTCCAAGCCACCGAATGTGGTGCCAAGCTTAGGCCAATTCGGGTACCTCTCCTAGCGACAGCGACCTCATGGTATGGCGCCTGCTCGTGGTATAGCGTGTGCAGGCAATACCGGACATCACCCGCGCACAAGGAGCCCCCATGCATATCGGCATCCTCACCCTGCACATCTCGCTGCCCGGCTGTCAGTCGCTGAAGGAGAAGCGCCAGCGCATGGGCGGCTTGCACGAGCGTTTCGGACGCCACCCTTCGGTGGCAGTTTGCGAGAGCGGCGAGCTCGACCGCCTGGAGGCCAGTGAATGGACCTTCGTGGCAGCCGCCACCACATCACAGAAGGTGGAATCCCTGCTTAGCGAGATCGAGGACAAGATCCAGCGCACTGTGGATGGGCGGGTCATGGAGGCGACACGGGAACTGCTGTAGCGCAATGGCATCGAGGCGTCCTGACACAGGCCCTGCGGGAGATCGACAGGCCCTGCGGGAAATAGAGAGGAGACAAGAATGTCGGATGCAAGCGCAAACCCGCCACGCAGCCTGCTGATCACCGGCTGCTCGAGCGGCATCGGCCATGCCGCGGCTCATGCCATGGCGGCGCGAGGCTGGCGGGTCTTTGCCACGGCACGCGCCGAGGCGGATGTGGCAAGACTCCGCGAGGAGGGCCTGGAGGCTCTGCCGCTGGACCTGGCCAGCAGCGTCTCCATCGAGGCCGCGGTGGAAAGCATAGCCGAGCGCACCGGGGGGCGGCTGACGGCGCTGTTCAACAACGGCGCTTACGGCCAGCCCGGCGCCGTGGAAGACCTCTCACGGGACGTGCTTAGGGCCCAGCTGGAGACCAACCTGCTGGGCACGCACGAGCTCACCACCCGCGTACTCCCGATGATGCGCGCCCAGGGACACGGGCGCATCGTACAGAACAGCTCTGTACTGGGGTTCGCCGCCCTGCCCTACCGCGGCGCCTATGTCTGTTCCAAGTTCGCCCTCGAGGGCCTCACCGACACGCTGCGCCAGGAGCTCAAGGGCAGCGGCATTCACGTCAGCCTCATCCAGCCCGGCCCCATCAGCAGCCGCTTCCGCGAGAACGCCCACCGTGCCTTCCTGGCCAATATCGATACCACCCGCAGCGCCCATGCCGACACCTACCACAAGGTGGAAGCCCGCCTGGCCAGCCAGGAGGGCAAGGCGCCCTTCACGCTCGGCCCCGAGGCCGTGGTGGCAAGGCTTATCCATGCCCTGGAGCACCTGCGCCCGAAGCCCCGCTACGCGGTGACGCTGCCCACCCACCTGTTCGCGGCGCTCAAGCGTGTGCTCACTACCCGTGGCATGGACCGCGTACTGCTACGCGCGACCCGGGACGAGCGAGAGTGAAACCTGACACCGTCCCAGCACGGGATTACACTCACGCGACTTGCCGGCTAAACAGGATAGTGACCCGATGACCGCTGAAAAACATCGCATCGTGCTGCTCGACGGGGGGATGGGCCAGGAACTCGCGAGACGCAGCCGCCGCCCCGTGTCGCCCCTTTGGTCCGCGCAAGTCATGCTGGATGAACCCCATCTGGTGACCGCCGTTCACCGCGAGTTTATCGAGGCCGGCGCCCGGGTGATTACGCTCAACAGTTACAGCGCGACACCGCAGCGCTTGGCGCGCGACGGCGATCCCGATCTGTTCGAACCGCTTCATGCCGCCGCGCTGAGCGCCGCTCGCCAGGCCCGCGAGCAAAGTGGCCGGGAGGTGCGCATCGCTGGCTGCCTGCCCCCGCTGGTCGCCAGCTATCACCCCGACAGCGTGCCGGACGACGCCACCTGCCTGCGCGACTACCGGCGAATCGTCGCCGTCCAGGCCGCGGGGGTCGATCTGTTCCTGTGCGAAACCATGTCGCTGGCCCGCGAGGCGCGCGCGGCGACCGTCGCCGCGGTGGAGAGCAGGCTTCCCGTATGGGTGGCGTTCACGGTGGACGACGAGGATGGCACCCGCCTGCGCTCCGGCGAAGCGCTGCTTCACGCCGCCCGGGAAGTCGTGGCCGCCGGCGCCGAGCGGGTGCTGGTCAATTGCTCGGTGCCCGAGATGGTCACGGCCGCCATGGGCGAGCTGGCCAGCCTCGGCGTGCCGTTCGGCGGGTACGCCAACGGCTTTACCTCGGTGGCGCCGCTTCACCCCGGCGGCACAGTGGATACGCTGACGTCGCGCATGGATCTCGGTCCCGACGCCTACGCCGAGCATGCGCTCAAGTGGGTCGAGCAGGGCGCGACCCTTGTCGGTGGCTGCTGCGAAGTGGGCCCCGCCCATATTGCTGCCCTGGCCGAGCGATTGACGGCCAGCGGCGACACGCTGGGCGATTCTTGAAACCTTTCGATTACTCGGCGAGGAAGGGCCCGCGAGGATCCATCCCGACGGGGCTCACCTGGACGGCATGAACGCGGCGCTCCCGGGGGGCGAGCCGAAATTCCGCGTACTGGCGCTGGGGCAGGTCGCTGAATTCGGCCTGCCCTTCGATGGAAAGCCCGTAATAGACCTGGGTGATCCCGCTCCAGTAGATGGCGCCCAGGCACATGGGGCAAGGCTCGCAGCTGGTGTAGAGCACACACCCGGCCAGGCGCCGCGAGCCTGACTGCCGAGCGGCGGCCTGCAGCGCACGAATCTCGGCGTGGCCCGTCAGGTCGTCGGTGACCTTCACGTCGTTCACACCCTGCCCCACGACTCTGCCGTGCTGCACGACAAGCGCGGCGAAAGGCGCCTGTCCCCGCGAGCTGTTCTCGGTGGCAAGCTCGATGCACCGAGCGATCCATTGCTGATGGGACATGGCTGCTTTCCTCATAGGTGGGGGTTGAGATTTTCCGGGACCAGGATGCGCCGCCTCTTCCGCTCGCGGTGCATCGCTCGCAGGTTAGCGGCCCTCATCAGTGTCTCATTGGCCACGGCCACCCAGGAACCCACGATCACCCTGTTGATACCGAAGCTCGCGCGGCCGGCCAGAAAGAAGCTGCGCACCCACATCACGTCTCGCATCAATCCCCCCCGCCTTGCGGTCTGCCCGCCAGGTGGCCGACGAGGCGCCATAGCAGCTCCGATGACCACAACGCCCGGACGCTCGGCCCAATGGCCTTGTGGCGCAGACGCCTCCACCCAAGCAAGGGGATATCCTTTTTCTCACTCGTCTATGCTGCGAGAAGCACGGAAAACTCGAGGAGAGCGTGATGAGGAGAGTTGCGTTGCACGGTGTGCGTTACGTGGGACTGGCACTGCTGTTGGCGCTGGGCCATCAGGCGCTGGCCGCCGAGGTCAACTGGCCGCAAGTGACCGACTCGGCGGACGGCGTGCCAATTGCCTATGAGGTACAGGGAGGTGGCGAACCCACGCTCGTTTTCATCCATGGCTGGAGCAGCGATGGGCGGTACTGGCGCGGGCAGCTCCCGTACTTTTCGCAGAATCATCGAGTGATCACGCTCGACCTTGCGGGGCACGGCCATTCCGGGCTGGGCCGTGACGCCTATACCATGCCGGCCTTCGGGGAGGACGTGAAGGCGGTCATGGACGACCTGGACGTGGAGCGCGCGATCCTCATCGGACACTCCATGGGCGGACCGGTCAGCGTGGAAGCGGCACGCCTGATGCCGGAACGCGTCATCGGCATCGTGGGCGTCGATACCTTTCACCACCTGGCCTCGGCGATCAGCCAGGAGCAGCGCGACACGATGCGGGAACCGTTCCAAGAGGACTTTGCGCCGGCCGCACGTCAGTTCGTGGCGACGATGTTCATCGAGAGCACCGACTCGGCGCTGCGCGACTGGGTCATCCAGGACATCGCAGCCGCTCCGCCGGAGGTGGCCATCAGCGCCATGGATGACATGCTGTCGCGACATGCCAACGGGGAAGCGGCACGGCATGTCGAGGAGCTGACGATCCAGGTGGTGGCGATCAACGCCGATCTATGGCCCACCGACATCGAGGCCAACCGGCAACTGCAGCCCGAGTTCAGGGCCGTGATCATCGAAGACTCCGACCACTTCCTGCACATGGCCAAGCCGGCGGCCTTTAACCATGAGCTGGAACGGATAATCGGCACGCCACCATGACGGTCAATGCCGACAGATATCATATCGAGCCGGCAGCGAACCCACAGGCAATCTCGTCTACAAGATCACCGAGGATTCGGTATTGATCGCCCAGTGGCGCTATCACGACTGACGCGTTGTCCCGCCACCCGGCCGGTAGTGATTAGAGTGGCTGCTTAGTCGGCCGGATAATAATCTCGTTGACGTCGACATCCGCCGGCTGCTCGATGGCGTAGGCGATTGCCCGAGCGATGGCATCAGCATCGATAGCCATTTCGTACATTTCATCCACTCCCTGGGCTGTCTCGGGATCGCTGATGGTAGACGTCAATTCGGTGGCAATGGCGCCGGGAGAGATGTTGGTGGAGCGGATTTCTCCGTCGCCTTCCTGGCGTATACCCTCAGAAATTGCCCTCACCGCATATTTGGTCGCGGAGTAGACAGCCGATGCCGGAAAAACCTTATGTCCGGCTACCGACGAGAGATTGATGATGTGGCCAACATGCTGCTCGCGCATGATCGGCAACACCGCAGCGATACCATAGAGAACACCCCTGATGTTGACGTCTATCATCTGTTCCCACTCGTCGACTTTAAGCTCATCAAGCGGTGACAGCGGCATCAGGCCCGCATTGTTGACCAGCACGTCGATGCGGCCGTAAGTCTTCTTGGCAGCGGCGGCGAGCGCCTCGACCTGATCGCGGTCAGTGACATCGGTCACCTGGTAGATGGCATCTCCGCCATGCTCCTTGATTGCGTCACGCAATTCCACCAGGCGTTCCTCGCGGCGGGCAGCAAGCACCAGCTTTGCGCCACCCTTGGCCAGACGGTGAGCGGTGGCTTCACCGAGACCGCTGCTGGCGCCAGTAATGATGACGACCTTGCCATTGATTTCTGACATGATTTTCTCTCCTTTGCATATGAAGTATTGAGTGTTGCCGGTTGGTATTACGCCAACCGCACAACGTCAGGCGGACTGCATGTCCTGCGCCAGACCATCGTAACGGCCTGTAGTGGCGGCCTGCGCCAGCACATTGGCCACATCCGCTCGGGAGGCCTTTGCGGATTTGTCGACGTCCTCGCCCAGAATCACATCAGAGCTGCGGCCGTCATTGGTCAACGCGACCGGGCGCAGAATCGAGTAAGTGATTCCAGCGCCCTTGAGGTATTCATCCGCTTCATGTTTGGCATTCAGGTAAGGGGCTATGTCGCCGGTGGGGTTGGACTGGTCTGCCCCGACCGAGCTGAGCATCACGAAGCGTTTTACGCCTGATTCAAGCGCCAGATCGATCAGGCGTTTGGCGCCCTGACGATCCACTTTTTTGGTCATTTCAGGGCCTGTGGTTCCGCCGGAGCCTGCCGCAAATATCACCGCGTCCATGCCGTCGCATACGCCGGCTTGCAGGTCGGCCAGGTCACCATGGCGCAGGTCTACACCCTGGGGGAGCACGCTGGTATCAGAGCTTTCGCGAACAAGCGCAGTCGGCTTATGGCCCTGATCTATCAGTAACTGGACCAGATGCTGGCCCGTTTTTCCGGTGGCTCCGGCGACAAGGATGGTCATGCTCATAGAGGAGTTCCTGATGCTGAATATTGAAAGAAATAGGCGATGTTCCTTATTTCGAGCCTGGTCACGACAGGAAAATCGACTTTACGTTGACGAATTCCTTCATGCCAAAGCCACCATGTTCTCTTCCGTAACCGGAATTCTTGACCCCGCCGAAGGGCATATTTGGATCAGCGGCCCCGAACGAGTTGATACGAATCATGCCCGTATCGAAGTGATCGCGGGCCAGCTTGAGAGCACGCTCTTCGTCCTTTGAAAAGATCCCGCCGCCCAGACCATAGCGGCTTTCATTTGCCAGTCGTATGGCGTCCTCGTCATCCCTGGCACGGATGACCGACGCGACAGGCCCAAAGATTTCATCGTCGTACGCGGGCATTCCCGGCGTGAGATCTACCAGTACCGTGGCTGGATAATAGGCACCGGTACGATCAGGCTCCTCGCCACCACAGAGGATTCTTGCACCCTTGGCGACGCTGGCGTCGACTTGCTCTTTGACGGTGTCAAACTGGCTTTGGCTGGAAAGCGGGCCAAGCTGGGTATCCTTGTCCGTGGGATCGCCCATGGTGATATCTTTCATTTGAGTGACGAACGCATCGACAAAGGCGTCATAGACCTTGTCGGTCACGATGAACCGCTTGGCGGAAACGCAGGTCTGTCCGTTGTTATACAGTCGTCCCATGACCGAAAATTTCACGGCCGTTTCGATATCGGCATCTTCTAGCACGAGGTAGGCGTCATTGGACCCCAGTTCGAGCACGGTCTTCTTCAGTGCTTTGGCGGCCACGGCACCGACGTGTCGCCCAGCCCCGTCGCTGCCGGTCATCGTAACGCCACGAACCTTGGGATGGGCGATGAGCTTGTCGCTGGTGTCGTGGTCGATCACGATGACCTGAAACAGGTCGTCGGGCAGGCCTGCCTCGATACATAATTCACGTAGGCGAAGGCCAGAGCCCGTGCAGATGCTGGCGTGTTTCAGAACACAGCCGTTGCCTGCCATCAGATTGCCTGCCAGTACGCGAATCGGCTGATAGAGAGGAAAGTTCCAGGGCTGTATCGAATAGATGACGCCAAGAGGCTGATAGCTGACAACACCGCGCTTGCCGTTGAGACCCTGCTTACGCTCCTCATCTGCCAGCATCTCGGGTCCGTTTTGAGCGGTGTAATCACAGATCGCCGCACAGAGCTCGATCTCAACGTGTCCGTCGCTCAGCAGCTTGCCGGTTTCGCTGGTCATCAAGGCGGCCAACTCATCGGCGTTATCGCGCAATGTCTGCCCGATCTTTACAAGATAGGGGGCACGTTCCTGATGCGTCAGTTCGCGCCATTCAAGAAACGCCGCATGGCAGGCCTCGAGCCGATCCGTCGCTTCCTTTTCGGACATGATGTCGTAGCTCTGGATTGCTGTTTCGGTCGCGGGATTAATGGTCGTGATCATCGACATGGTCGCTCCTTGCGGGTCTGATAGGTAAATGCAGGGGGGGTGCCATGCATTTCTTTCCCACGTAGGCATTGATGTTGTTGGTGGCCTTCGTTGGGGGGCGGTGCAAGGAGTTTCGTACCCTTGGCGCGATGTGTCTGTTCGATAACCAACGCACACACCGAAATCATACGCAGTAACAGCATTTCAGTCAGATAAGCCGTTGAACTGCCAGATTCACTGCATCGACCAGATTGGCAACGGTCGAGCAGCATCTGCTTGTAGTAGTTGAGCAGTTCCAGGCCCGAGCGACCAGTGAGATCCAGCCAGCGCGCGCCTTGGGCAGGGCGAGGGCGTTGAGCAGCCCGGCCTGGGTGTTCTCATACACCATCTTGATAAACAGCAACAGCACCAGTTCGGTGACGTACTCGGAGTAGTTGATGCCGTCGTCGCTCAGCACGTCGTAGAGGCTCTACAGCTTCTGGACGATGTCGTTCTGGGTCATGGGAGCTTCCGTCCGTGGCCGGCGGAACCGGCCTTATTTTACGTTGAGGCTGAAGTTAAAATAAGCCGCGTCGTTATGTTAATCAGCAGCATCATGACGCTGGATACGATACAACCTCATTGCTGTCCTCGGTCATCAGCCGAACCAGCTTGGGATGAACAAACAGCTTTTCGCGCCCGACACGAACTGCCTTGAGCACACCGACTTCACACAGCTGCTGCAGGTAGATCGATGCCGTCTGCCGCCTGGCGATGTCACGCTCTACGAGGTTGCTGATGCGACAATAGGGCTGCTCGAAGATCACCTGCACCAGCTCATGGCTGTAGACCCTGGGCAGCTGCCACTGGATGTAGCGGGTTGTGTCTTCGAGCAGCGTGCGGATCGCAGCGATCTTGTCGGTGGTCCAGCGAGCGGTGTACTCCACGGCCTTGAGCATATAGCGCAGCCACTCCTGCCACTGGCCTTCACGCGTCACGGCCAGCAGCAGGCGATAGTAGTCGGGCTTATGGAGCACGATATAGCGACTGAGGAGGAGGATCGGCAGCGACAGCAGCCGCTGCTCGATCAGGTAGAGGATGTTCAACACCCTGCCCGTACGCCCGTTGCCATCAATGAAGGGGTGGATCGCCTCGAACTGGTAGTGAGCCACGGCCATCTTGATCAAGGGATCAACACCATCCGCCTCGTGGAGATAGCGCTCCCAGTTCGCCAGCAGATCACGCAGCGCCTCCTCCCCCAAGGGGGGGGGGGGGGTGTAAATCACCTCGCCGGAGGCCTGGTTGGCCAAGGTGGTACCCGGCACCCGACGAATCTCCATATCCATGCCCTTTATGGTGCTGCAGATCTCCACCGCCGTATTGGTGCATAGAGGCCGCCTGGCAAGCTCGCGGTAACCATGGCTTAGCGCAGTGCGATAGCGCAGTGCCTCCTTGGTAGCCGGATCGGCGTGGGTATCCTCCTGGGCAAACTGGAAAAGCCTGTCGGTGGTGGTGACGATGTTCTCGATCTCGGAACTGTCGCGGGCTTCCAGCAGGGGCAGCAGGTTGATCAGCAGCTTCTGATTGGGCAGCAGCTCGCCCGCCTGCTTCAGCTCTGCCAGTGCCACCCGAGCCGGGATGCAGGCCTTCAGCACGGCCGGCGTCTCGAGCTCTTCGGCAGGTGGCAACGGTGGCAAACCGTTGTAGGGTTGGCCGGGGCGCCAGCTCATGTTCATTTTTTCCTGGATAATCGACACGTCGTCAGCTTATGTCGATGGCATCGACATATCCAGAGGACGTGTCGAAGAATGCGAGTTATTTAAACATATTCTTGAGACATGTTGATCACATCGACATAGCCGAGAAACGTGTTGAAAAAATGGCATTGTGTGAACATGCCGCCGCGATATGTCGGTTCCATAAACACGACAGCACCTCCCATCAGCAAGAAGCCCGGCACATGGCCGGGCTTCTCTCGGGCGGGGTCGGACAATCAGCCGAGCCGGTCATGGCCGTTGTCGAGGAACGGATAGTCGGTATAGCCCTTCTCATCGCCGCCGTAGAAGGTGCTGTGGTCGGGCTCTGTGAGCGCCGCCCCCACGCGGAAGCGCTCGGGCAGGTCGGGATTGGCGATAAAGGGGCGACCGAAGGCCACGGCGTCGGCGGTGTTGTCGGCAAGGCGCTGAGTGGCGAGCTCGGCGTCGTAGTTGCCGCAGTAGATCAGGCCGCCGCTGAAGCGCTGGCGCATCTGCTCGCGAAAGCCCTCGGGGAAGGTGATATCACCGCCCGCCCAGTTGGGCTCGTTGAGGTGGAGGTAGGCCAGGCCGCGGCGGTTGAGTTCGCCGGCCAGGTAGTAGGCCATCTCCTCGGGCTCATCATCGGTCAGGCCGAAGAGTTCGATAAAGGGCGTCAGGCGAATGCCGACCCGAGCGGCACCGAACACCTCGGCGACCACGTCGACCACGTCCAGCGGGAAGCGAGCACGGTTCTCGATGGAGCCGCCGTACTGGTCGGTGCGCTGGTTGGTGCCGGTGGCGAGGAACTGGTTGAGCAGATAGGCGTTGGCCGCGTGCACTTCGACCATATCGAAGCCGGCCCGCTTGGCGCGCTCGGCGGCCTGGCGATAGTCATCGACGATGCCGGGGATCTCGTCGGTTTCCAGCGCCCGCGGCGTGCTGGTGGGGTGCGGCCCCGCGCTGCCATCCTCGAACTCGACGAAGCATTCGGCACCCTCGCCCTTGAGGGCACTGGGCGCCACCGGCTGTTCGCCGTTGGGCTGTACCATTTCATGGGAGACGCGCCCCACGTGCCATAGCTGCAGCGCGATACGTCCGCCCTTGGCGTGAACGGCCTCGACAACCTCCTTCCAGCCGGCCTCCTGGGCATCGGTCCAGATGCCCGGCGTATACACGTAACCCCGCGCCGTGGGCGAGATGTTCGTCGCCTCGCTGATGATCAGCCCGGCGCTGGCCCGCTGCCCGTAGTAGGCCTGCTGCAGCGTGCCGGGCACGCTGTCCGGCGTCCGCGAGCGGGTCAGCGGGGCCATGATCACGCGATTGGGCAGGCTCAGGCTGCCGAGCTGTAACGGGGTCAAAAGTCCCGGGGTGATGAGAGATGTATCAGGCATCAAGACGCCTCCTGGTGAAGAATGGATGTTCGCTTCTGGAAATCAACGTCCTACATAGTAAGCCTGTTAACTATCTGTGTCAGGATTAGTGACGCATTGACCGAATAGCCTGAGGCTATCCCCATCTGGCGCCGGCTTGAAGGACCGACCCTTCACGGGTCGCGCTCTTCCTTCGGCCGACCCGGCGAGCGTGATAGGCTTTCTTCACCTTCCACAAGGAGCGCGCCATGACCGCCGCCGAGATGCTCGACCGCCTGGTGGGTTTCCCCACCGTCTCCCGGGAGTCCAACCTGGACCTGATCGCCTTCGTGGAGGGTTTCCTCGACGAGCACGGGGTGGCGCACTGGCGGGTGGAGAGCGACGACGGGCGCAAGGCCAACCTGCTGGCGCGCATCGGTCCCGACGTGGCTGGCGGCGTGGTGCTCTCCGGCCATACCGACGTGGTGCCGGTGGACGGCCAGCCCTGGGCCACCGACCCCTTCACCCTGGTCGACAAGGGCGACGGGCGCCTCTACGGCCGCGGCACTTGCGACATGAAGGGCTTTATCGCCTGTGCCCTGGCCGAGGTGCCACGTTGGGTGACGCTCAACCTGGAAAAGCCCATCTGGCTCACGCTCTCCTACGATGAGGAGATCGGCTGCATCGGCGCGCCGCGCATGATCGAGACACTGATGGCCGAGCACCCGCTCCCCACCGCAGTGATCGTCGGCGAACCGACGCTGATGCATCCGGTGGTGGCCCACAAGGGCGCCACCAACCTGCGCACCACCGTCACCGGCCGCGCCGCGCACTCCAGCCAGGTCAATCAGGGGGTCTCGGCGATTCATGTGGCGGCGAAGCTGGTCACCTCCATCGAGGAGGTGATGGCCGATCTCCAGGCCGAGGGACGCGTGGATGAGGCCTTCAACGTGGTGCACTCGAGCCTGCACGTGGGCAAGATCGCCGGCGGCACGGCGATCAACATCATGGCCCGGGAGTGCACCTTCGAGTGGGAGATCCGCCACCTGCCGTCGGATCGCTTCGAGGAGCTGCTCGGCCGGGTCAACGCCCGGGCCGCCGAGCTCGAGGCCGAGATGCACCGGCGTGCACCGGAGACGTCCATCGTCACCGAGGCGCTCAACGAGACGGTGCCGGCCCTGGCTGACGACAACAACGCCGAGGTGCTCACGCTGTGCAACGTCCTGCTCGGCGAGCGCCCCGCCGGCGCAGTGGCCTACGCCACCGAGGCGGGCCAGTTCCAGCGCCGGGGGCTGCCCACCGTGATCTGCGGGCCGGGCAGCATCGGCCAGGCCCATCAGCCCGACGAATATATCGAGCGCGAGCAGCTCGACGCCGCTGTCCGGTTTATGGCGGCACTGGGCGAACGACTTTGCCACGACTAGACCCCGTCAAGGAGAGACCCATGCCCCGACTGCTGATCGTCAAGACCGGTGATGCCTTCCCCGACGTGGTGGACGCCCACGGTGACTTCGAAGCACTGTTCCTGCAGGCGCTGGCCGCCGCCGGCTTCGAAGCCGAAGTGTTCGACGCCCGCCACGAGCCCTTGCCCGCCCTCGCAGGCATCGACGGGCTCTATATCACCGGCTCCCACGCCATGGTGAGTGACGCTGAGCCCTGGAGCGAGGCGCTCAAGCCCTGGCTGGTGGAGGCCCGCCAGCGCAACACGGCGATGCTCGGCGTCTGCTACGGCCACCAGCTGATGGCGGCGGCCTTCGGCGGGGTCAGCGACTATCATCCGGCGGGGCGCGAATCCGGCACCCATGAGGTCACCCTTACCGATGCCGGGCGCGCAGACGACCTCCTTGGTCAGCTCCCCCTGCGCTTCCCGGCTCAGCTGAGCCATGCCCAGTCGGTGCGGGAGGCGCCCCATGATGCGGTGGTCCTGGCAAGCAACGCCCATGACGCCCACCAGGCGCTGCGCTACGGCCCGTGTCAGTGGAGCGTGCAGTTCCACCCCGAGTTCACCCCCGAGGTGATGCGCGCCTACCTGGGTCACCAGGTCCCTGCCCTTCAGGATCAGGGCCAGGACACCCAGGCGCTGATCGAGGGCATCACCGCGACGCATGAAGCGAGCTTGCTGCTGACACGCTTCGCCGAGGCGGTGGCCAGGGAGGCCGAGCACGCCTGAGCCGAAGATCGCGTTACCTTTTCTCTTCTTGAACGACAGCGCCCCGCACCGTTTCCGGTGCGGGGCGCTGGGCGTTAAGGCCGGCGGCGACAGCCGCACGGTTCCTGGACGCAGAACATCAGCTGGCGTGCATCAGGCGCGCGACGGGCGACGGACCGGCGCGTCGCCTTCCTCGCGACGACGGCGCGGGGCACGCTCTTCGGCAGCACCGCTGTCCTCGCTGATCTCCAGGGCACGGCCGGCGACACGCGCGCGAGCCATCTTGGTTAGGATGCTGGCCGGCAGTGAGTTGGGCAGCTCCACCACGGAGAAGGAGGTGCGGATATCGATACGGCCGATACGGGCCCCCTCGATGCCGCCTTCGTTGGCCAGGGCGCCAACCAACTGGCCGGGCTTGACGCCATCCTTGTGACCCACGGCCACGCGGTAGCGGGTCATGCCTTCGCTGGGACCGCGCTCACGGGCACCACCACCCTCACGGCGCGCCGGCTTGCCGTCGCGAGAATCGCGGTCATTGCGAGTCTCCTTGCGCGGCGCCTGGATGCGGCCGATGGGTGACTCGTCGGCACGCGCCAGACGGGCAAAGGAACAGGCCAGCTCGATGGGGTCGTAACCCTCCTCGACCAGGCGGCCGACCAGGGCACGCTGCTCTTCGGCACCGGCAGTCAGCGCGGCGATCACCTTCTGGTGGAAGACCTCGTCGCGGTGAGCGCGGATGGCCGCCTCGTCGGGCACCTCCATCTCGCCGAGTTTCTGACCAGTGGCCTGTTCGATCCAGCCCACTTTGCGGCCTTCACGGAAACCTACGAAGGTAATGGCGACCCCGGTACGCCCTGCCCGGCCGGTACGACCGATGCGGTGCGTATAGGCCTCGGCGTCCTGGGGCAGGTCATAGTTGATGATGTGGGTCAGACGCGACACATCCAGACCGCGAGCGGCCACGTCGGTGGCGATCAGAATATCCACCTTGCCCCGCTTGAGGCGGGTAACGGTGCGCTCACGCAGGCTCTGGTCCAGGTCACCGGACAGGCTGGCGACACTCAGGCCACGGGCACTGAGCTGTTCCGTCAAGGTGGTGCAGGCCGCACGGGTACGCACGAAGACGATGGCGCCATCAACCGGCTCAACCTCGAGGATACGCGACAACGCTTCCAGCTTGGCACCGCCGTCGACGCGAACCAGGAACTGCTCGATACTCGCCGCAGTGCCCTTCGCCGAGGCAATGGCAACCTTGACCGGATCGACCAGATAGCGGTTGACGATGCGCTCGATCTCGGTCGGCAGGGTCGCAGAGAAGAACACCCGCTGGGCAGTCTTGGGGGTATCCGCCACCACGCGTTTGACGTCGTCGATAAAGCCCATGCGCAGCATCTCGTCGGCTTCGTCGAGCACCAGCGAGGTGAGGCCGTCGAGCTTGAGACTGCCGCGATCCAGGTGATCGATGACCCGGCCCGGGGTGCCTACCACTACCTGGGCGCCACGCTTCAGCGCACCCAGTTGCTCGCGATATTCCTGACCGCCGCAGAGGGTAGCGACTTCCAGGCCCTGAAGGTTCTGGCCGTATTTGCTGAAGGAGACGGCCACCTGCTGGGCCAGCTCGCGGGTCGGTGCCAGCACCAGGACCTGGGGCTCGCGACGCGTCAGTTCGATGCGCGACAGGATCGGCAGAGCGAAGGCAGCAGTCTTGCCGGTGCCGGTCTGGGCCTGGCCCAGCATGTCACGCCCTTCCAGCAGAGCTGGAATGGTCTGAATCTGGATAGGAGAAGGAGTCTCATAGCCCAGAGTCTTGACAGCAGACAGAACGGCAGGCAACAGAGCGAGATCGCCGAAGCTCGGCGAGGCGACAGAAGTCGAGGTCATCAATCACACCTTGGTAGGCCGGGGTCGCCGGCATAAATTCATTAGCGTCCCTGACGCGGACAAAGCGGTCAGGCGCGCTGTCGCCACAAGGGGACAACACGGGACATCGGAGTCGGGGACGCCGGTCGCACCTAGCATCGGGCCCATGCCATCGGAGATGGCGAACAGGACCCCTGTGGCGACCATTTGCGCCGATCTCGCCAGATTGGCGGGATCTCAGTTGGCGCTCCATCTACACAATTCGAACGCTGTCGGCGATCAGCAATGACGCTGGGCCTGGCGTTGCGGCGCCCATCCTGTGATCGGTCGATGACCGGCAGAGATGACGTCGTACATGATGGTGGGGTCAGCACATGCGAGGAGAGCGCATGCTACCATTGTCTCCTTGCCCTGGCCAACCTTTTCGCCGGTCAACTCTTCTTCGTGCTCCGGGAGACTCTCCATCCATGCCGACGCTATGGGTCGACGCCGACGCCTGCCCCAAGGTGGCGCGCGAGATCATCGTCCGCGCCGCCGAACGTACCTCGACCAGCGCCTGGTTCGTGGCCAACCATGCGGTACCGCTACCACGCTCGGCGTGGGTGACAGCGCTGTCGGTCAGCCAGGGCTTCGATGCTGCCGATGACGAGATCGTCGAGCGTATCCAGCCAAACGACCTGCTGATCACGTCCGACCTTCCGCTGGCCATGGCGGCCATCGAGCGCGGGGCGAAGGTGATGACGACTCGCGGGGAGGCGCTCAACGCGAACAATATCCGCGCCCGAGTCCAGATGAGAGACTTTATGGAGACCATGCGCGCCAGCGGCGAGCACACCGGCGGCCCCAAGGGCTACACCGATGCGGATCGCCGCGAATTCGCCAATGCGCTGGACCGATGGCTGGCAAAGAACGGCTGAACCCTGGGCACACCTGCTACCGGGTCCGGATGCACGCCATGACAACTCGAGACATACGATAAACCGCATGGAACTGCCCATCGAACAATCGATGGGCAGTTACGGGGAGGAGTGTTCAGTGAAGATGGTTAATGACTAATCATCCAGGGCCGAGCAGACGGAAACATCTTCTTGCCATCCGCCGTGTAGAACACCTTGGGCTTGTCATGGCTCGTATGCGCGCAGCCGCAGCCCTTGCCGTGACGATGCTCATGACGGGCCTGATCTTCGCTGCGATGCTCCAGCGTCGAAAATCTGGGCTCATGCTGACTTCGCTCGTTACGGTCCATGGCATCTCGAGTCGCTGAGTCCATGGCGCGCAATACAGGCGACAACAGGATTACCCGGGCCGACAGCGTACCGCACGTTGGGCAGGATTTCGGCTCAGCGCTCTCCGCGAGCGTGGCCAGTTCATGAAATAGCCCATGCTCACTACACTTGTAATCATAAAGAGGCATGGCATCACTCCTTGTCTGGCGATAGAGGCACATCCATGCCGCCCTTGACCTTGACCTCGGGTCCTGAGGCACTGGGGTTGATGTCGAAATCGAATATCCCGGTGGGCAACCAGAGCGTCGCGCAGGCATTGGGGATATCCACTACCCCGCTGATATGGCCCTCGACCGGGGCGCAACCGAGAATGGCATAGGCCTGAGCGGGGGTATAACCGAACTTGGTCAGGTATTCGATGGCATTGAGACATGCCTGACGGTAGGCCACATGTACGTCCAGGTAATGCTGCTTCCCCTGCTCGTCCACCGAAATCCCTTCGAAGATCACATAGTCGTCGTAGCGGGGCTTGATCGGACTCGGCTTGAAGATCGGGTTCTTGATACCATATTTCGCCATGCCGTCCTTGATAACGTTAACCCGAAGATGAATCCACCCCGCCATTTCGATGGCACCACAAAAGGTGATTTCCCCATCGCCCTGGCTGAAGTGGAGATCGCCCACCGAAAGCCCAGCGCCATCGACGTAGACGGGGAAGTAGACCTTGGAACCACGTGACAGGTCCTTGATGTCGCAATTACCACCATGTTCGCGAGGCGGCACGGTACGCGCAGCTTCAGCGGCTGCGGTCTTGGCCTGGTCCGCCGGCATGCGACCCATATGGGCAGTGTCGGAAAAAGGCAGAGCAGCCAATGGCGGCACCCGGTCCGGGTCGGTATCAACCAGTGCCTTTTCTCGCTTATTCCAGTCTGCCAGCATTTCCTTGGAAGGCAGAGTGCCGATCAATCCTGGATGGATCAATCCAGCAAACTCCACGTTAGGAATATGCCGAGACTTGGTAAACATGCCGTTGAAATCCCAGATGGATTTTTGTGCTTCCGGGAAGTGCTCGGTCAGAAAACCCCCACCGTTCTGCTTCGCGAAGAAACCGTTGAAGCCCCATTGACTCTCCTTGAAAGCGCCGATATCCAGAATATCCACTTCAAGAAGATCACCAGGCTTGGCCCCCTCAACACCGATGGGGCCAGACAAGAAATGCACTTGAGTCAGATCGACATCTCTTACATCATCGGCACTGTCGTCATTCTTTATCTGCCCACCGGTCCAGTCATAGCACTCGACAATGAATTCATCGCCGGGCTTGACGTTAGCCACCAGTGGAATATCTGGATGCCAGCGATTGTGGATCATGTCGTTGTCGTAACAGGATTTGCCTAAATCAATCTTGATAATGGTATCAGCCATGGCAACCACTCCTCTGATTTCGCTTGATCGATTATTGATGCAGCAGAAACAACGCTCGATTTCACTATCTGACAAGACGTTGGCGCTGACCATACGTCACTTGACGTAAGTGGCCGCGCGGATCACCAATGTATTGTCATGCAGATCGGCATACAGATGCGTGGAATCCACTTCACTTAGCATAGCCCGTGCCAGCGCTGGCAACAGCCGCGCGCGCCAGTCACGGGAGAGGTCGCGTGCGCCGAAGCGGATGTCGTAATCCTGCCGCAGCCAGCGCATCGCTGCCGGGCTCAGGCTAAGATGCCGGCCCTGCTTGGCCAG
Organism: Pseudomonadota bacterium; assembly: GCA_051751685.1. Classification (GTDB taxonomy): domain Bacteria; phylum Pseudomonadota; class Gammaproteobacteria; order Pseudomonadales; family Halomonadaceae; genus Halomonas. The sequence goes on from JBNJLE010000013.1 coordinate 94,905, forward strand.
CCGCTCATTCAACTTGACGAGCTCAAGCTCAAGCAGAGCGTCCAACTGACCATCGCCAATGGGCTGGTAATGCAGGATACGGTCGATCCGGTTGATGAATTCCGGCTCAAAGCGCCGATGCAGCGCACCCTCCAGCAGTTGCTGCTGACGTTGTGAGTCGGGCTTGAAAAAGCGCCGCCAGCCGCGACGGAATCGGCCCTGATAGTGGGCCAGTTCCCCGGAACCCAGGTTACTCGTCATAAAGATCAGGGTGTTGCGAAAGTCGATATGTCGATTGCCGGCAGGCAGGGTCAGCCAGCCGCTGTCCAGCACATTCAATAGCGTTCGGATCACCTCCGGGCTGGCCTTTTCCAGTTCGTCGAACAGCACAACACCGGGGGTACTGAAACTGCCGCGAATGCGTTCAGCGTCGAACAGGCTGTGACCCTCTTTGCTGCCGACATAGCCCGGCGGTGCGCCCACCAGCGCCGAGGCATAGTGCTCCTGTCCCAGCGTGTTCATATCGATACGGCACAGTGCATCATCACGGCCTTGAACGGCACGCGCCAGCAGGCGAACGGTCTCGGTCTTGCCCACTCCCGTGGGCCCCATCAGCAGCACTACGCCGAGCGGACGCTGCTCGGGTGCCAAATCCGCTTTCACTACGCACAGCAGATCATGCAGGGCAGCCAGCGCATCAGGCTGCCCCAGGATACCCAGCCGAAGCTGATCCATGACCTGCTGAGGATCAAAGGTAAAGCGGCTCAGGCCCGGCGCTGCCGGATAAGTCTGGGCAACCCGCTGGTCCTCCAGCCGGTCGTTGATAAAAGGCACCACTGCTTATCCCGTGGCCCCCTTCTCCTTGCCTTCTACTGGCAGGCTACCCACTGGGCACTGGGCCACTCCGATGCTCGAGCGCGTGATGCTTTCCACCTGCTCGCGGGCCTTCTCGGCGTCCAGGACCCAGGTACGGTAGAAGTCAAACGGGCAGTGGGCGATCCCCTTGTCGCCATCACCTGAATCGTGAACGCCGGTATAACCGCGGTGCAACAGCTTGAACAGATGGTTCTGAGACTGGTCATTGGCGCGAGCATCACGAAGCTGACCGAGAGAGAGCTGTGCGTACTGAATGCCCATGTCCTCCTCGCCGCACTCACCCAGGGTACGACCATCGAAGCCGATGATGGCCGAGTGCCCGAAGTAGCTGTAGACGCCGTCGAAGCCGCTGGCGTTGGCCACTGCCACATAGCAGTTGTTGGCCCAGGCCATACTCTTGGCCATCAAGACTTGTTGATCCTTTGCAGGGTACATATAGCCCTGGCAGCGCACTACCAGTTCGGCCCCCTTCATGGCGCAATCACGCCAGATCTCGGGATAGTTGCCGTCATCACAGATGATCAGGCTGATCTTCATCCCCTTGGGTCCTTCGCTGACAAAGGTCTGCCCGCCGGGATACCAACCCTCGATGGGACACCAGGGAATGATCTTGCGGTATTTCTGCACGATCTCGCCCTCGTTATTGATCAGAACGAGGGTGTTGTAGGGATATTTCTTGGGATGATTTTCATGGCGTTCTCCCGTCAGAGAGAACACACCCCAGGTATCGGCTTCGCGGCAGGCGCGGGAAAAGATTGCCGTCTCATCACCAGGAATAACCGAGGCCGTCTCCATCATTTCATCGTGGTCATACATGATACCGTGGGTGCTGTACTCGGGGAAAACCACGAGATCCATGCCCGGCAGCCCCTGTTTCATGCCAACCACCATATCGGCAATTTTCTGGGCATTTTCCAACACCTCGGCGCGAGTGTGTAGACGCGGCATCTTGTAGTTCACCACCGCTACACCGACGGTATCGGCACTGCTGGAAATATCACCATGTCGCATTGCACGCACCTCCTGGACTGATGATCGGGAATACCGCCTGGCCGAAATAGATTGGCATCGGCGCTGCGAGACACGGCAGGCGACACGGTGTTTCGGTCATACACTTCAGCGGTGATTTGCGTCATAACAGTTTGGCGTCGGCATGCTTTACCGCCAATACGTTAATTGACGTATCAGTTCATGGCGTTCAATCCGATTACCGCCGCCGAGGTGCGGTTTTCGACGCCCAGCTTCAGAAACACCTGCTCCAGGTGCTTGTTCACGGTCCGTGGACTCATGTCGAGGATCAGGGCAATATCCCGATTGGACTTGCCGTTGGCGACCCAGTAAAGAACTTCCGCCTGACGCTGGGTCAGCCCCAGTCGCTCACTCAGCAACTGCTCGGGCAGCACGTCCCGCTTGCGTGACAGGTTCAGCAGATACTCATCTTCGGCCAGTTGGCCGATCAGAGAAGCCTCGACCCGCGCCTCGGCGCCGGGCACCGACACGGCCGGGGCGCCCATGGTTAGCAGGCAACGGGCCAGCCACTCGGCCAACGGCAGCGACTCGCCATCGGCCAACAGGCCATCCTGACTGAGGATCTCCTCCAGCAGACGACTAGCCTGGGGCGTGCTCCAGAGAATGGCTCCCGCTGCATTCACCGCCAGCATATGACGTCCGCTGGCATCCAACGCAGCCCGCGCGCTGCTCGTACGACGCGCATTGGTCAGATGCACCCGCATCCTCGCCAGTAACTCATCGGGCGCCACCGGCTTGGTGATGTAGTCCACGCCACCCACTTCCATTCCGCGAACAATGTGTTCCGTCTCGCTCAGGCCGGTCATGAAAATCACCGGCAGGTCGTGGCGCTGTTTCAGCAACCGGCAGGTCTCGAAGCCGTCCAGTCCGGGCATCATGGCATCCATCAACACGATGTCTGGCGTCACCTCGTCCAGCATCCCCAATGCACTGCGACCGTCCAGAGCCACCAGCACGGTCACCCCTGCACTGGCCAGAGCATCGGTAATCAGGCTCAGGCTCTCCGGGGAGTCGTCCACTACCAGCACGGTGTCCCTCTGTGCCGGCTCTGTGATGTCACGCATCGTCCTCCTCCTGGCGTTCTGTCCTCAGCTGCCGAATAAGAGTCAGCAGATTGGCAAACTGGAACTGCTGCGCCAGCAACCGGGAATGTTCAACGAAGGGGGCAGCCTCGGGCGCCTCCTGCTGAATGCGAGTCAACTGCGCTCGCACCCCCGCCACGTGTCCGATGCGCGCCAGCCTTTCCAAGGCGCTCAGCAGTGCCTCCTGAGGTAACACCAGAGGGCGAGGCAGTGGGACCGCCAGCTGAGGCTCCGCCGGGTTGTCGACTCGTTCATCATGTACCCAGTCAAGCCTTAACAGACGCCCTAGCTTGTCCAGCAGTTGCACCAGGTCCACCGGCTTGGTCAGGTAGTCGCTCCATGGCCCCTCGCCGCGACTGAAGCGCTGTAGCCCGGAGGCATCTGCCGACACCATCACGATAGCGCCCCGCTGACCCGCGGCCCGCAAGCGTTCGGCCAATTCCCAACCGCTCATCCCCGGCATGGTAACGTCAAGCAGGAAAAGGTCTGGCGGGCGTTGCTGTGCATGTGCCAGGCACTCCTTACCGTCGGGGGCGGTCTCCACCGAGAACCCCAGATCACCCAGAAATTCGGCCAGCAGGTCCCGATGCGGCGTCTCATCGTCCGCGACGAGGACACGAGAACGCGGCCCCTGATAACCGATGATGCGGCGAGGCGGCGCATTCGGACGCAGCAGCTTGGGCACCGCCGAAAGCATCAGCCGCACCCGGAATTCGCTACCGACGCCAAGCCGGCTTTCCGCCTCGATGTTGCCGCCCATGATCTCGGCCAGCAGCTTGGTAATGGTCAACCCGATGCCCATGCCGGGCCGCGACTCACCCTGGCTCGGCGCCACTCGCTCGAATGGCTTGAAGATGCAGTCCAGCTGCGACGCCGGTATCCCCAGGCCGGTATCGCGCACCTGAAATGTCGCCACCTGGCCGCCATAATCGACGCTGAAGCGAATCTGTCCCTCATCGGTAAATTTCACCGCATTGGAGAGCAGGTTGATCAACACCTGTCGCAGCCGGCGCTCGTCGGTATAGACGGCGCTTGGCAGGCGCTCGGCGCAGTCAAATACCAGGGCCAGGCCCTTCTCCTCCGCCTGACGCCGGAAGATCTGCACCAGCTGGTCAAGCAGCTCACGGATGTTGACCTCCTCACGATGGAGTTCCAGCCGTCCCGCCTCGATGCGCGAGATATCCAGCACGCCGTCGATCAGCCCCGACAGGTGTTCGGCGCTGCGTCGCAGTACCTGAACCGAGTTGCGGCGTGGCTCTGAGAGCTCGGTGTCGCGTTCGAGCAACTGCGCATAGCCCAACACCGTGTTCAGCGGCGTGCGCAGCTCATGGCTCATTCCCACCATGTAGCGGCTCTTGGCCATGTTCGCCGCTTCGGCTACCTCCTTGGCCTTCTGCAACTCCCGATCGGTACGCTCATGGGCGTCAATTTCTTCCATCAGCAAGCTATTCTGGTAGCGCGATTCGCGTTCCGCTGCGACCCGGCTCTCGTGAGCCAGGATGATCAGCCAGGCGACGACGCCGGCAATCAGAAACAGGATGAAGAAGGTCTGCCATAACGTCGCTGCCACCACCTCGGCGTGCACCCGGTCATCCAGGGTCGCTTGCACATAGATAACCGACAACGACGAGCCCATCACCAGCACCATCACCAGCATCAGAAACAGGTACTTGCCAAACCGCGAATGCAAGCGGTGCACCACCTCGGTGGGAAAAAGGAAGTTCAATACCGCCCATATCTGCAAGGAGAGGCGTGCACCCGGCTTGCAGAGGTCATTGCAGCGCGCATCCAGGGAGCAGCACAGCGAACAGATGGGCCCGCCGTAAGCCGGACATTCCGCCATGTCCTCGGACTCGAAGCCGTGCTCACAGACCGAGCAGCGGATGATCTTATTGGCCTCCCAGTCGGCCTTGGGCGTGCGCGCGATGTAATAGCGGCTGCCGGTCGTCAGAGCGATCAGCGGTGCCGTGACAAACGGCAGCGCCAGGGCAAGAAAGGGGGCCAGAGCCTGGGCGGTCTCGCCGAACAGGCCGATGAACGCCGTTACCCCCAGCAGCAGCGAGAGCAGCATGGACACCACACCCACCGGGTTGACGTCGTGAAGGTGAGCCCGCTTGAACTCGATATGCGACGGACTGAGGCCCAGGGGCTTGTTGACCAGCAGGTCGGCGACCAGGGCCCCTACCCAGGCCACGGCCACCAGGCAATACAAACTGAGGATCTGTTCCAGCGCCTTATAGATGCCGATCTGCATCAGCAGCAGCGCAATGGCGACGTTAAATACCAGCCAGACCACCCGCCCCGGATGGCTGCGAGTCAGGCGCGAGAAGAAGTTCGACCAGGCGATGGAGCCGGCATACGCATTGGTGACGTTAATTTTCATCTGCGACAGGATGACGAACAGACCTGAAGTGGACCCCTTCCTTCGGACCACCTGACAGGTCATCTAAGCTCTAACAGTAGATCATAGGCGTCAGGCCGCCTGGGTCAGTGGTTGCTGGAAGTACATCTCATCGGGTGTCGCATTGTCCAACCCTTGATGGGGTCGCTCCTGGTTGTACCAGATAAAGTAGTCCCTCAGCTCTCGCTTCAGGTGGGCGCCATCCTTGAAGGCTTTCAGGTACACGCATTCGTGCTTCACGCTGCGCCAGAGCCGCTCCACGAAGATGTTGTCCCGGTAGCAGCCCTTGCCGTCCATGCTGATCTGAACCCCATGAGCCTCCAGGACGCCGGTGAAAGCCTGACTGGTGAACTGACACCCCTGATCCGAATTGAAGATCTCGGGTGGTCCATGGCGTGCCAGCGCCTCTTCCAAGGCATCGATACAGAAGTCCGTGTCCAGCGTGTTAGAGACCCGCCAGGACAGCACGCGGCGGCTGTGCCAGTCCATCACGGCCACCAGATACATGAACCCGCGAGCCAGGGGGATGTAGCTGATATCGGTCGCCCACACTTGGTTCGGCCCGTCGATCGTCAGTCCGCGCAGCCGGTAGGGGTAGATGCGGTGCCCCTTGCCCGGCAGGCTGGTCCGTGGTCGTGGGTAAACGGCTTGCAGCCCCATCTGACGCATCAGGCGGCGAATCCGCTTGCGGTTGACCCGGTGGCCGAGCCGGTTGAAGTGGACGGTCATCCGGCGTGACCCATAGACCGGCGTCAGCAGGTACTGCTCGTCGATCAGGCGCATCAGCCTCAGATCCTCGGCCAGTAGCTCGCGGTGCTGGTAGTACAGCGACGAGCGGCTGATGCACAGCAGCTGGCATTGCCGCCGCAGACTCGGGGTAGCGGAAGATGGCGGCTCGACCATGGCCAGGCGTTGCGCCCGACTCAACGCTCGAGCCTGCGTGATAAAAAATCGCGTTCCACCGTCAGCTTGCCTATCTCGCGGTAGAGGGTGTCGATCTCCTCCTGGCTCTTCTGAGCCGCCTTGCCGCTGCTGCCCTCGAAGAGGCCGGCGGCGTTATCCAGCAGCTCACGCTTCCACTGGCTCACCATGGACGGGTGCAGCTCGAAGCGAGCGGCCAATTCCGAGGTGGTCTCGTCACCCTTCAGGGCGGCGAGGGCTACCTTGGCCTTGAAGTCGCTGCTGTACTGCCGACGTTTCTTGCTCATGATCAGGCTCTCCTGGTCGGTCTGATCAGAGCTTAGCGCCTGGTCCGAATTTCGGGGACCACTTCAACCGGTCAGCAACATGGCCAGTTCGGCATTGGGGGTCACGTACTGAAAGGCGGCCAGATACATTTCGGTGGGCTCAGAGGCCTGCTCTGTGGTGCCTCCCAGGCTGAGGACGAAATAGGCCAGAAACGATCCCAGAAGCATCTTCAGCGCGCCGGGAATGATCCACCCTGGCCCTGCCGTCAGCAGCGCCAGCCACCAGCCCATCCGTCCTTTGTGTGTGGTGCGCGGCAGGAAGCGCAAATAGTCCACCTGCTCACCAATCTGGGCCACCAGCGCGAATATCACCGCCGAGGCTGCACCAAAAAGCAGCAGATCAAAGCCGTTGTTCGCCTGCGGATGGGTCCCGGCAAAGCCCATCCAGCCCTCGAGGTCGATCAGTCCATGCATCCCAAGGGCGAGGAATGGCAGCAAGTGAAGGCCCAGCCAGATGGGCTGGGTCAGCGACTGGAACCGACTGATCAGCGTAATGCCGTGGGTTACCAGGGGGATCACCGCCACCGCGCTCAGGGTATATCCCGCCCATAGCGGCAGGCCGAACCACATCTCCAGCAGCAGGGCCAGGATCGCCGCCTCGATGGCAAAGAAAATGAAGGTGAACGAGGCATAGATCAAGGAAGTGATCGTGGAGCCGATGTAACCAAAGCCGGCGCCACGCGTCAGCAGGTCGATATCCAGGCCGGAGCGAGCGGCATGGTAGGCAATCGGCAGGCCGGTCAAGAAGATCAGAGCAGACACCACGAAGATGGCCATAACCGCGTTCTGAAATCCATAAAGGATGGTGATCACACCACCAATCGCCTCCAGAGCGAGAAACGACACGGCCCCAAGAGCGGTGTTCGCCACCTGGAAACAGGAGAATCGCCGGGCTCGATGGGCGGTAAAACGAAGCGCGTAGTCCTCCAGCGTCTGGTTCGCCACCCACTGATTGTAGATACGCCGAACTCTTGGCACGCGCTGGACTCTGGACCGACCCTCGTCGAATCCGTCTTCATCACCTGGTGGAGGCGTTGCATGGGGGGAGGCAGTCATCAAATGGAGGCTCCGGGGAAGACTGTCGCGGGCGATACGAGCAGCGCCGCAACACGATTACCCCAACATGAAGCAATAAACATGCCTGGATAATGAAATCCCATCGTGCAGGCGGCACTTTCCTGCATGCCTGAAGACTCTGCCCGCGTCCTCCCTCAGGGACCATACGTTAATCGACGTATTGTTCTGCAACGCAGCATAGGCCGAAGCTTCTAGGCTCCGGAGCTGCTTTCGGACAATGTCTACTCGCAACCGGCTGTCTCCATGCAGCCAAGGAGTCTGGGATGTCTCGTTGTTCAACAGAGCGTGATCCACTACTGAAACGTCTGCGACGCACCGTCATCGGCGGCATGATCGCTGCACCCGTGGCGCTCTCGCTTAGCCTGGGAAGCACTGCACATGCCAACCCGCAGTGGCCCACGGCCGAGGTAAATACCACCGGCCTGGCCGTTACGGATGACACGGTTCAGGTCGGCATTCTGCACTCGCTGTCTGGCACCATGGCGATCAGTGAGACCGGGTCCGTGGAAGCGGAAACCCTCGCCATCGAGCAGATCAATGCCATGGGTGGCGTACTGGGACGTCAGATTGAAATCATTCAGGAAGACGGGGCCAGTGACTGGCCCACCTTCGCCGACCGCTCCCGCAAGCTGCTCCGCCAGGACAATGTCGCGGCCATCTTCGGCGCCTGGACATCGGCATCACGCAAGGCAATCCTGCCGGTCTTTGAACGCGAAAATGGCATGCTGTTCTATCCGACCTTCTACGAAGGTCTCGAACAGTCTCCCAACGTGGTCTACACCGGCCAGGAGGCAACTCAGCAGATCTTGGCCGGCATTGACTGGGCCTGGAACGAGAAGGGCGCCCGCTCCTTCTATCTGATCGGTTCCGACTACATCTGGCCGCGCACCTCGATGAAGATCGCGCGCATCCACATCGAAGATGTGCTGGGAGGCACCGTGGTTGGTGAGGACTACTACGCCCTGGGCCACACCTCCTTCGGTTCCGCCATCAACCGCATTCGCCTGCGTCGGCCGGACATGATCTTTCATGCCGTTGTCGGTGGTTCCAACGTGGCCTGGCATCGTCAGCTGAACGCTGCCGGCATCAACGGTGACAACCAGGACGTACTCGCCATCTCGGTGACCGAAGACGAAGTGCTGGGTATCGGCGGAGAGAATGTCGCGGGGTTCTACTCGGCAATGAAGTATTTCCAGAGTCTCGACAACGAGAACAATCAAGCCTTCGTGCAGGCCTTCAAGGAGCGTTGGGGTGAGGACAGCGTGATCGGCGATGTCACCCAGGCGGCCTATCTCGGCCCATGGATCTGGAAAGAGGCCGTGGAGCGTGCCGGCAGCTTCGATATCGACAAGATTCGTGAGCACCTGCCCGATATCGAGCTGGACACTGCGCCTGAAGGCTATGTGAAAGTGCATCCCAACCACCATCTCTGGAGCTATACACGCATCGGCAAGTGGAACAGCGACGGCCAGGCCGACGTGGTGTGGGAATCCCCCGAGATGATCGAGCCCAATCCCTTCCCGGAGGGCTATCAGTAAGGCCCAGCGATACCGAGGTGGCGCGGCCTGGCGCCGCCTCGGTGTTGCTTCGTGCTCCTCCCAACGCGCCTTCTATCGGAACCCCGGGTTCCATGCCCCACGGAGACTCACGCAATGAGTGACTTCACAACTCAGGAGCTGATGGCGATTTTTGCCATGCAAGGCTTCGCCGGCCTGAGCTTCTTCAGTGTTCTTCTGCTGATGGCACTGGGCCTGGCGATCATCTATGGGCAGATGGGTGTGATCAACATGGCTCACGGTGAGTTCATGGTGATCGGTGCTTATGCCACCTACCTATTTTCCACCTTCGTGGCAGCTCAGATGCCGTGGATGATGGACTATTACCTGATTCTCGCCATTCCGCTCGCCTTCCTGGCGGCTTTTATCGTCGGCTGGATCGTCGAATTCGTGCTGATTCGGCACCTCTATCACCGCCCGCTGGATACGCTGCTGGCGACCTGGGGGCTGGCATTGATCATGCAGCAGGCCTTTCGCTCCGGCTTCGGAGCTCGGGAGGTCAGCGTGCGCCTGCCCGATTGGCTGCAGGGCTCATATCGTCCCACGATGATGATCGATATTCCGATCAACGGCCTGGCGATCATGGGTCTTACCCTATTCGTAACGGCAGGAGTGGCCTGGCTGCTGTTTCGCTCGCGCTGGGGGTTACGTGTCCGCTGCACCACTGCCAACCGCGAAATGGCCGGCGCTGTGGGCATCAACACGCGCGGCGTCGACCGCCTGACTTTTGCCCTCGGCTGCGGTATCGCTGGCATCGCCGGGGCAGCCTTCACCACGATTTCCTCCACTGGGCCCACCAGCGGCTCGCTCTACATCGTCGACACCTTTCTGGTGGTGGTCTTCGGGGGTGCCGGCAGCCTGCTGGGCACCGTCGCGTCGGCCTTTACCATCGCTCAGGGGCAATCAATCCTCGATTTCTTCATCGGCGGCTCCATGGGCAAGGTCATCACCCTACTGATCGTCGTCGCCATTCTCATGATTCGCCCGCAAGGGCTCTTCGCCAGCAAGGTGCGCCGCTAGGCGGGCCGGGATGGGAGTAATCCGACCATGAACGTTAATCTCGACTTTCTTGGCGGCAGGAGTGGACTGGTCAGCCTGCTCGTTCTAGCCGCCGTGATCCTGGTGATCTTTCCGGTGAGTATGGGGGTGGATCAACTGACATTGACCGGCCGTTTCCTGAGCTTCGGCTTCGTCGCCATTGGCCTCGTGATTTGCTGGGGCTATGGCGGCATTTTAAGCCTGGGACAAGGCATTTTCTTTGGCATCGGTGGCTACTGCATGGCCATGTTCCTGAAGCTTGAGGCCTCGACGCCAGAAGCCACGGCTATCCAGACCACACCCGGCATCCCAGACTTCATGGACTGGAACCGGATCACCGAGTTGCCATGGTTCTGGGTGCCCTTCAACAGCCTTACCTTTACGCTGGTCGCCATCCTTCTCTTGCCAGCGGCCTTCGCCTATCTGATCGGCATCGCCATGTTCAAGCGCCGGGTCAGCGGCGTCTACTTCGCCATCATCACCCAGGCCCTGGTAGTGATTCTGACTATCCTGCTGGTGGCGCAGCAGGGCTATACCGGCGGCGCCAACGGCATCACCGACCTTCGTACGCTCAAGGGCTGGAGCATCAATACCGATGAGGCCCTGATAACCCTGTATTTCATCACCGCCATCCTGCTGCTGGTGGTCATCATGCTGGGCAAGTGGCTGCTGCACACCAAGTTCGGACGCATCCTGATCGCTATGCGTGACCGCGAGGACCGGGTGCGCTTCTCCGGCTACGATGTGGCCAACTTCAAGGCCTTCGCGTTCTGCATTGCCAGTATCTTTTCGGCTATCGGCGGCGCCATGTTCACTCTCCAGGAGGGCTTCATGTCGCCCTCGCTGATCGGGATCATCCCTTCCATTGAGTTCGTTATCTTCGCAGCGGTGGGGGGGCGGTTGTCGCTGATCGGCGCGGTATACGGAGCACTCGCCGTTGGCTTTGCTCGAATTGCCTTTGCCGAAGCCTATCCCGAACTCTGGCTGTTTTTGATGGGCACGGTATTCATCGTTGTAGTGCTCTTCCTGCCCTATGGGCTCGCCGGGCTATACGAAAAATATGCGGCAAAGATACGCGACCGGCTTCCCCGACAGCCTGCTGGCGCAGCGCCATCAACGGAATCCTCGGAGGTGCGTTCATGAGCAGCAATACAGATTTCCTGCTGTCGGTCGAGGACCTGACGGTTTCCTTCGATGGCTTCAAAGCGATCGACGGCCTCAACTTCTACGTGGATGAGAAAGAACTGCGGGTGGTGATCGGACCCAACGGGGCTGGCAAGACCACACTGCTGGACCTGATCTGTGGGAAGACCAAGCCCACCGACGGGTCAATCAAGTTTCGCGGCAGAGAACTGACCAAGCTTCCTGAGCACCGCATCGTCTGGGAAGGGGTAGGACGCAAGTTCCAGACGCCGTCGATCTACGACAGCCTGACGGTTCGCGAAAATCTGGAGGTCTCATATCCTCGAGGTCGCGGGGTTTGGGGGGCAGTGGTGTTCAAGCGCGACCAAGCGCTCAACGATAAGATACTTGAAATCGCCGGTGTGGTGCTTCTGGACGACGCCCTGGACACGGAAGCAGGCCTGCTGAGCCACGGCCAGAAACAGTGGCTGGAGATTGGCATGCTGCTGATGCAGGACCCCGCCCTTCTGATGCTTGACGAGCCGATCGCCGGAATGAGCGCCCGGGAGCGAGAACTCACGGCCGAACTACTCAACCGCCTCGCCGGCAAGCATTCCATCATCGTCATTGAACACGACATGAACTTCGTCAAGCAGATTGGCCGCAAGGTCACGGTACTGCATCAGGGTGCGATTCTCGCCGAAGGCGACATGGAGACAGTGCAGTCGGATCAGCGCGTGATCGACGTGTATCTGGGCCATTGAATCCGTCCTCCACCGACAAAAACAGACAGTAAGGAGCGAGCGATGCTGGAAGTCTCAGGGCTCAAGGTCAGTTATGGGCAGAGCGAGGTGATCCATGACGTCGCCTTCAACGCCCGCAAGAATGAAACGCTGGCGATCATGGGTCGCAACGGGATGGGCAAGACCACCGTCTTCAAGACCCTGATCGGCATTCTTAAACACAATGCTGGCAGCATCGTGCTCGACGGCCAGGAACTTACGGGACTCCCCTCCCACGCGCGTGTTGCGGCCGGCCTGGCCTATGTACCTCAAGGGCGGATGATCTTTTCCCACCTCACGGTTCTGGAGAACATCCAGGCCGGACTGGAAACGGCCACGCAGCGAAATCGTGTGCCAGATGAGATCTTCTCGATGTTTTCGGTACTGCAAGAGATGTGCCACCGCAAGGGCGGCAATCTCTCCGGCGGACAACAACAACAACTCGCCATAGCCAGAGCACTGGTTTCCGAACCCAAGGTGCTGTTGCTTGACGAACCCACCGAAGGGATTCAGCCCTCCATCATCAAGGAAATCGCGCACACCCTGAACGAAATTCAGCAAATGCGTGATATCACCATCGTCGTCTCGGAGCAGATCCTGAGTTTTACTCTGGATGTTGCCGACCGCTTGATGGTGATCGAGTCCGGCAATATGGTGCACGATGTGGCCAGAGAGGGCTGCGATGCCGAAAAGATTACCGCCTTCCTGTCGGTCTAAGGCCCGTTTTCAAGCGGCAATACCCCTATCAAGAAGCGG
>JBNJLE010000014.1:0-105437 GCA_051751685.1 Pseudomonadota bacterium
GTGACATCTCATGGTAAGCCTTTCCCTTTTCGACGCGATTCCTTCGCCGTCTCCCCCGAGAGACGCGCCTCTTGCCCGTGCCCGACTTCCCATATGACCCTTCGGTGTAACGATTACCCGGAGGTTAGACCAGCCGGCGCGGGATGGTGAGATCCCAATTACGGCTATAAATGCGCTGCCCCCCCTCGTAGGCATCCAAGGTGGCATGCAGCTGGAATTCCACGGCCGTCGAGGTCAGCACGCTGCGGGTCACGGTGCGTACCTCCCACTCATCTCGCTTCAACGTGCGCTCCCAGAGGGTTGAGCCCTCAACGGAGTCGAAGTCATTATCCCGGGAGCGATAGGTCTCCACCGCACGCGTTGCCACCTCGATGCCGCTGTCCTCCAGTCGGATCCGGCCGCTGTCGTTGATCACCTCCAGGGTCGAGATGTCCTCGGCCAGGTCGCGATGGACATACCAGTTATGATGGGCGGGCTCCAGGCGTGTGAAATCGATGGACGGCGCCGCCTCCGGATCATCAAAACGAGGCAGCGAGTCATCCTCCTCGCGTGGCGGACGCACGGGGAGGTACAAGGCACTGTCCTTGTCGAAGATCGTCAGGCGCACGGGCTTGGGGGGCACCCAAGCCAGTGGCCAGTAGGAGGTGGAGAGCGAGAGCCTCAGCCGGTGGCCGCAGGGAAACACCTGGGCGACGTCGTTGAGCTGCACGCGCACCCGATAGCGACGCCCCGGCTCCAGAGCGGATGGCGCGTCATGGCCGTCGCGGTGGGTCAGGTTGAGCAGGCCATAGGTGACGCGGGTCGCCTTGTCATCGGGTGCCACGTCGGAGAGGCGGACTGCCACCATGGCCACGGGGCGGTCGGCGGCCAGTTCCAGTTCCAGCTCCGCTGCCCCCATCATCTCCAGGTTGGCCTCGAGCGGCGGCGTATCGAAGGTCAGGGCACCGCCGTCTTCCTCACGCTGGTCGTGGGCCAGGTCGGGGCCGGCGGCGTAGGAGCACCACTTGCCAGCAAACAGGCCACAGGTCAGCGGCGATTGCACCGTCAGCGCACTCTCCTCGCGGCATCGCTTGCCGTCCAGCGCCAGCCGCCCCGGTCCCAGCGGCATTCGCCAGTGGTGAATATTGGGTGATGGCCAGCTGGGCTCCGCCACCCAGCGACCCGGCCGGCAGCCGTAGCGGGTGGTCGGCGGCATGCTGTCCTGCATCCACACCCGGATCGCGGGATCCCGCTCGACGCCGCTGTCCTCTCCCTTCAGCCACTGGCCCCACCAGCGCAGGCACTCCTGCAGGAAGCCAATGGAAGGGCCCGGTTCTCCAAGGTGAGGATACTTGTGGCTCCAGGGGCCTATCAGCCCCTTGCAGAGGCCGGGCAGGTGTGTTGCCAGCCGCTTGACCGCATTGGAGTAGCCGTCCGCCCAGCCGCTGGCGGCCAAAACCGGCACTTCGACTCGGGAGAAGTCCTCACAGATCGAGCCATGTTGCCAGTAGGCATCACGATGCGGATGCTCGAGCCAGGTCGCAAGCCACAGGCCGCTGCCCTCCAGTCTCTGATGCCACATCTCGCGCCAGGCATCGCCAACGATAGTCGGATCCGGTGGCAACGAGTTGTAGGCGAACATGGTGGAGGCCCAGGAGAGATTATCGCCAAGCAGGCAGCCTCCCATGTAGTGCACGTCGTCCGTGTAACGGTCATCCGTGGAGCAGACGCTGACCACCGCACCCAGTTCGGGAGGACGCCTGGCAGCCAGCTGCAGGCCGTTAAAGCCGCCCCAGGAGATACCGATCATGCCTACCTTCCCGCTACACCAGGGCTGAGCGGCAATCCAGCGCAGGATAGCCTCGCCGTCCACCAGTTCCTGTTCCAGATATTCGTCGGTGAGTATCCCGCCAGAATCACCGCTGCCGCGCAGGTCGACCCGCAGGGAGGCGTAGCCGTGACCGGCAAAGTAATGGTGGTGCATGGCATCACGCCGCGCGGAGCCATCGCGCAAGCGGTAAGGGATATATTCGAGGATAGCCGGCACCGGGGTCTTCACGGCGCCCTCCGGCAGCCAGAGACGGGCACACAGTTCCACTCCGTCATCCATGGGAATCCAGACGGGATCGTGGCACTCGACCGGGTGGGGAAAGTCGGTCACGACACGCATGACAGTCTCCTTGAAGGGTATCGTTGGCTCACGTTGGCTCAGCAAGACGCCGGCGAGGAGAGCGGTTCGATCTCGAAGGGCAACATGCGCCGACACTGCTCGATCCGCTCCGTCAGCGCCTCGCGGTTTTGCGCCCCGGTAAACAGTACGCCAAGTTCCCAGGAGAAAGAGTCCTGGTGCTTGAGGTCCGACAGACGCATCCCCTCACGCACGTTGAGGTGCACCAGGGTGCCGGGGAATCTCTCCTCGACCTCACGTATCTCCTCCTCTGACGGCACCCTTCGCACCCAGCCATCCTCGAAGACCCTCAGCATCTGCTTGGCGGCGACGGGATAGCGGCCCTCGCGATGCGGCATGCGCGGCGAGATGCCCAGCGCCACGTCCACCATCACCTGGAAGTGTGGCGCCCCATCGACCAGCTGGAAAATTGCCGCATGGGAACGCGAGATCCGTGCGTTGATCTCGAGCAGCCAGATACGGTCGGTCTGCTCGTCCAGGTAGTACTCGATATTGAACGGCGCATCGTCATAGCCGATCCGGGCCAGGAAACGCCGGGTGATCGCCAACATCCGCTCCTGCACCTCGTCGGGTAGCGAAGACGGATACTCGTAGCGCAGCAGCACGGAGGCGTGTGTGGCGTCGCGCAGACTATCGACAAAGCCCACCGGGTAAACCTCGCCATTCTGAACGTAGCCCTCCAGAGTGCATTGACGGCCGGAGGAGATGATCGCCTCGGCGATGCAGTGATGCCCCGTGACCGCTGCCACTTCCGCCGGTAGCTCGGCCAGAGCGGTAATCTCATCGAAGGGCCGGCCGAAGCGCCCGATCCCTTCACGGATCACCGGCAGCGCCTCGCGCAGCTGTTCGGCGTTCTCGATGCGAAAACCGAGGTGTGAGGAGTGAGCCTTCACCGGCTTGATCCAGAAGGGGTAGTCGATCTCGACGGCCTCGACGGCTCTGTCGTCGAAGGGATCCAGCGCCTGAAAGGCCGGCACGCACTCCGGCACGCTTTGCGCTTGCTCAAGGCGACTCCAGTACTTGTGCTCGCACTTGAGGAAGGCTTCCAGCGACGGGCCGGGCAAGCCCCTTTCCCGACGCAGAACAGGCAGCAGCCCGCTGGTGGGAAAGTCCCAGTAACCGACAATGGCATCGACCGGACCGGAAAAGCGCTCGAGCTGTGCGAGGGCATCGCCGATCAGACGGGTAAAAGGATACTCCTCGGCATGCACGACCTCCTCGATCGATAACAGCTCGTGGAAAGCATAGTCCTCGACGTGCCGGAGGTTTGGCAACATTCTCCGGCTCAGGTCATCATGGCCGATGATAAAGACATTCCAGCTCATATCGCCTCCTATGGCATGCCACTCAACGCGATGACCATGCCCGTCATTTCGGGGAACCTCATCCTCTGGTAAAGCATGGCAGGTCCCGGCAGTCCCGCCATGACATCGATCAGACCGACACGACCTTCATGCCCGGTGCGATTCGCGAATTCACGAGAGGATGGTCCCGAGCCTGGTGCTGCCGGTAGACTTTTCATGACACGCATCACGATTCAACGATCCCGTCAGCCTGCAGCACGAAGGATACGCCGCATGTCCCTGAGCAAGACCCAGTCCAGTTTCTACCGCCGCCTCTACGTCGCCCACCTGGTGGCGGGGGGCACCGCCAGCGTGCCTGCCATCACCGCGCTCACCGGCATGCCTCGGCGCACCGCCCAGGACACCCTGGCGGCGCTGGCCGAGCTGGATATCGTCTGCGAGTTCGAGCACGACGAGGGGGAGCGTCACAATATCGGGCGCTACGTGATCCGCGACTGGGGCCCCATCGACCCGCGCTGGGTGGCGGCCCATGCCGACCGGCTGAGGCAAGCCCTGGGCTATCCGGAGATGGCGTGAGACGCCTTGGCAATGGCATCGCGCGTGCGTTGGCGGGGCTGCTGCTGACGGTGAGCCTGGCCGGCTGCGCCCAGGCGGTGCAGCAACAGCCCGGGCCAGGACCCGAGGCCGTCCGACTGGAGCCTGACTGGGCAGTGGCAGAGGACGGCTACCGGCTGCCGCTGCGCCACTGGCCCGCCAACGATGAGCGTCACCACGAGCCCCGCGCTCTGGTGTTGGCCGTGCACGGCTTCAACGACCATGGCGGAAGCTTCGACGTCATGGCCGAGGCGCTGACACCTCACGGTATCGCGACCTATGCCCATGATCAGCGTGGCTTCGGCTTGACCGCCCAGCGGCGGATCTGGCCCGGTCACGAACGACTGGTGGACGACGTTCGCCACTTGGTCACGCTGCTCCAGGCCCGCTATCCCGAAACGCCCCTCTATCTGGTGGGCAAGAGCATGGGCGCCGCGGTGGTACTGCTCACCCTGGAAGAGGACCCGCCGCCGGTGGCCGGCAGCGTGTTGATTGCCCCTGCCGTATGGGGCCTCGACGCCATGCCCTGGTACCAGCGTGCCGGCCTCTGGCTGGGGATTCGGCTGATTCCCTCGGTCAGCTTCTCATCGAACACGCTGCGCCGACTGGGCATCGAACCCACCGACGATCCCGAGATCAAGGCGCGCCTGGCCCATGATCCGCTTATCCTGCGCCGGGCCCGGGTCGACACCCTGCACGGCGTCAGCGTGACCATGGACCTGGCCCTGGAGGCCGCCCGCGACTTGCCCGCCCCGGCGCTGATCCTTTACGGCGACGAGGACCATGTGATCCCACCCGAGGCGATCTGCGCGCTGCTCGAACGGCTGCCGGAGCAGGGCAACGACACCCCCGGTTGGCGCCTGGCTCTCTATCCGGACGGCTACCATATGTTGACCCGCTATACGCAGCGCGAGCGCACCGAAGCCGACCTAGCCGCCTGGCTGCTCGACTCGAACGCCGACCTGCCCTCCGGCCACGAGCAGAGCCGCGACCAGGCCCAGAACATGCTGTGCCACTGAGGAGGCATTGCCTCAGGGCATTGCCCTCGCGCAAGGATCATGCGACCGCCGCAGACGTCGCCCCGCTCCGCAGGCCGCTTGGCGCCGAGAAAATCGACGCTGAGAAAGGCCCCGTGAATGGCTTCTGTAAATGTGATTGACATGTATCGAGATAGGACAGACATTGCATCGATGAGCCCCAATTCCCACGAATCCGACCCCCATGATGACGCCACTTGTGGTCAGCTGGTGAAACAGCTCGATGTCGCTATCGAGCGGCTTGCCGCCGCGAACGCCGTGGCAAAAGTCTCGCCCGTATTCGAGGTCATCGACGCGGCACGCCCTCTGATGTTCGATGCCAGCGGGCTTGAAATGCTTTACGCCCGTATTCCGGCGATCGAGGCTGCCGGTTTCTTCGGCGGTAGCGACTGGGACTATCCCCAGACGCTGGTCCCTTCGCTCGCCGTGCGTACCGTGCGCCATGGTGACCCCATCGCCACTCTCGTCGAGAGTCTGAGCCAGATTCGCCTGCTGGCCGTTGCCAAGGGCGACTACTCGCACCCATCGGTCTCGGCGGAACATGCCAATCACTTCCTCGCGCAGGTGATGGCCATGAACCTTGATATCGTGGTCAGCGACCTCCAGGAAAGCGACCGGCTGCGACCTGACCGGCTGGGTTATGCCGTCCAGAATCTCTACCACTACCTGCTCGAGCACTTGGGCTACCAGAATCTTCTGGAGCAGCTGGTGGCAGAAGTCTGGCGGATCCTGGCACAGCGGCCCATTCAGGTCGGTGGCGTCAAGCAGATGGTGACCCAGATCGCCGCGTGCTTGAACTCGCCGGATACCCTGGTGGGAGAGGCCAGCGAGGATGCTCGCCAACTCGTCGATGCCGTCTTCGGCCCCACCGCAGGCTGCCACGAGGACCCCGGCCTCGATGTCTACGCCGAGCGACTGGCGAGCATGGACGATACGACCCTGTTGCAGGAAGCCATTGCCTTCGCCCAGGCCATGCACAGTACCGGCCTGGTTTCCCCCTACATGCCGGGATTTATCCGTTACCTGAGGATCCGATGGAATGCGCTGATCCCCACCGCACTGGGGTTAAGCCAGACGGGGGCAGATGCCTTTCACTGCTACCCCGCGCTGATCCACACCTTGATCGATGAGGCACTGTTTCCCGAAACCAGTCAGGCCGCCTATGGGCTCGCCATGATGCTCGAGCGAGGAATTCTGTACTCGCCTCCGGTGGCTCCCTCGCTGTGGCGTCAGCTGAGGCTTTCGTTATGTGATGCCGCGGCACAGAAGATTGCGGCGGTCTTCGGGAAACGGCGGTCGCCGGCGTGCTTTCTGCTTGCCGACGTTCTCAATGTGCTCGGTCGACCGCTAGGGGTGGGGCAGGGTAACTACCCCACCTGCCAGTCGACACGGGCCCTCTCCATGTGGGCCTACAATACCCCGGCGGAACTGCTGCGGGTCGTCGCCTGGGCGGCACGCGACGATGAAGTGGTCATGCGCTTCGAAGGCAACAGCATTTCCTCGCGTGAGCTTGGGACTGGCCTGGCGACCGAACCGCCGGTGGATGTCGATGCTGTTTCGCTATTGACCGTGCCCCATCTCGATCGGGTTTACTTCGAAATGGGGCGCCGAAGTATCGGCCGCGGCGAAGACCCACACAAGTGGGTCAACGCCGAGTTCCATGGTGATCATGTGGGCCATGGATTTCGCATTGCGGTCGATGTCTTTACCGGAAAATTGAAGGACTTCGAGGGGTTTATCCGTGACTTCTATGCGGCGTATCACCCCTTCTATAACGGCAACATTCCGGTAATCAATCCGCAGCCTGCGGGGATTGCCGTGACCGATAGTGCCACACGTTTTCTTGGCTGGCATGCCATCACGATCCAGCGTCTTGCGCTCGATCCCAGCCAGGTCATGCGAGTGTATTTCTTTAACCCCAACAACGACAGCGGACAGGATTGGGGGCAGGACATCATCACCTCAACCCAGGGTAATGGCGAACTCTATGGCGAAGCCTCGCTTCCGGTTGCCCAATTTGCATCTCGTTTGTATGTCTTTCATTATGACCCACTAGAAAAGGGCGAGACGGCCATTATTCCCAGCGATGAAGTGGATAGGGCCATGAGTCTGGCCCGGAATAGCTGGGCATCGGGGCGCTAACCAAGATGCCCGGCAGTCAAGCTCGACAAGATCGCTCGAAACCGAGCGACAGCATCCTGCCCCAGGCAGAAGGAGAACAATATGTCCGTATCAGAAACTCCGGTAACCCATGACGTTTCAAGCTGGACCGATCCGACGCTGGATTCGGTTCGCGGTACTGAAACGCCCAAGGACCCCAACAAGGGCTACATCGCCCTGCTGGGCTGGAGTGTCAATGCCATCAAGGCCGCGCAGAAATTTGATCGGCGCTACGTGGTAGTGGCGCCCGACTGGGCCGGCGATTTCTGTGAAGCCAACAACATCCCGTACATTTCCTGGGATTTTGTGCGCCTGAATGACCGTTCCATGGAAATTGCCGAACGGCTCAAGGCAGAAGGCGTCGACGTGGCCATCCCGCTGTTTGAGGAAACCGTCGAATGGTCAGGCGCGATCAACTCCGTGCTTATGGACAACCCGCGCATGTACGGGCAGTCCATCCTGTTCCGCGACAAGGCGCTGATGAAGCGACGCGCACAGCTTGGCGGTATTCGCGTGGGCATCTTCGAAGAGGCCCACGAGAAAGAAGACATCATCCGCTTCATGAAACGCGTCAACCAGACACTGCTCAAGCTCGACGGCGACCCGGATGACCCGATTCACGTCAAGGCCTTCGATAAGGCCGGCTGTCTCGGACACCGTATGATCCGCAAGATCGAAGAGATCGATGCCATTCCGGCCGAAGAGTATCCTTTGCTGATGGAAAGCCACCTCGACGGCTGGGAATTTGCCGTCGAAGCCTGGATCCATGACGGCAAGATCAAGTTCCTCAATATCTCCGAGTATGTGACTCTGGGCTATTCGGTGTTCGTCCCCGCTACACGGGAACTCGAGAGCTGGCGCAACGCCATTACCAAGCAGATCGAGAAGCTGATCAAGACGTTCGACATCCAGTTCGGTCTGATCCATCCCGAGTACTTCGTGGCGTCAGACGGCGAGATGTACTTTGGCGAGGTTGCCTATCGCCCGCCCGGCTTCAAGGCCTTCGAGCTGATCGAGCGCGCCTACGGGTTCAATGCCTATCAGGCATCGATGCTGGTCTTCGACCCCAAGAGCACACAGGAAGAGGTCGATGCCTTCTTCCCCCGCGAAGTGGTCGACGCGAAAGGCTATGCGGGTTGCTTCGGCGTGTACCCGAGGCGTCGTGTCGTCAGCAAGCTGGAGATGCCCAAGGAAACCATCGAGCACCCGTACTTCGAGTATCACGAGCTGGTAGCCCCGGCCGAAGAGACAGTTCCAGACCGCTCTGCTTTCGGCACTCACTGGGGGCTGATATTCTTCTTCGGTGACGACCCGATCGTGATGCGGGACCTGCTCAAGGCACAAGAGGATCTGGACTTCTACGTCTAGGACTCGTTCACCGCAGACGCGTGTCCAGGCTGACATGACCGGGGGCAGGGCTTATGCCCTGCCCCCGGTCATGTCGCCTCACCCAGCGATTTTGCGCAGCGCCCCTTCACACGACATTGATGACGTCGACCGCTTTCGCGAATAGACGCATAGCCAGGGTACACAATAGGGAACCACGGATGAGAAAGGTCCTGATGGCACTGGCCGTCTGCACCGCCCTGAGCGCCAACGCCGACACTTTCCCGGATGCCGCCGGCGGCGGACTCGATAACGGCTCCGTGCCGGAACAGGATAGCGATTTCCCCCCCTGGGCGAACGAACAGATCGACCCCATGCATGACAGCGTGACACGCTGGGTCGAGACCACCTCACGCAGACTCGACGGCTTCTTCGGCACCACCGACGCCCTGACGATCGAGAACGACTCCTACCTGCGTATCAGCCAGGGCTGGCGTTGGAAGGAAGGCGAGGACTTTCGGCAGGACGTTGGCGTCCGTTTTCGTCTCGATCTGCCCACCACCGAAGAGCGCCTGCGACTGATCATCGAGAGCGAACCGGAGGATACCCAGGGCACCCTGGCCGAGCAGGACAACCCGCTGGTGGATGATCGCATCAGCGGCGTGGAGAGCCTACGCATCGGCCTGAACCGTATGGGTAGTCGCGACAAGAGCGAGCGCTGGAACACCCAGGTCGGCGCCGGGGTTCGCTTTCGACTGCCACCGGACCCCTACGCCCGCGTGATCACCCAGCGCCTGTGGACCCTCAACGACGGCCCTTGGCAGTTGGAGAGCGACAACCGCCTTTCCTGGTTCAACAGGGATGGCTACTCCGCCCGCACCCGCTGGGACTTGGGTCGACCAGTGGATGAGGATCGCCATCTCCGCTTTATTACCAACGTGCAGTGGCGTGAAGAGGTCGATCGGCTGGAGTTCAGCGAGACGCTAGAACTCAACCGACGCATCGATCGGCGCCAGGCAATCCGTTACAGCGCCGTCATGCTCGGCGAGAGTGGCTCCAGCCCCCGCATCGAGGACACTTACCTGCAGACCCGATATCGGCGTAACCTGCACCGAGGCATCCTCTTTCTGGACGTGGCGCCCGCCCTGCACTTCCCACGCGAGTCCGACCGCGACCCGCGTTGGGCGCTGGATCTGCGCCTGGAAATGTACTTCCGCCGCGAAATCGACCGCGTCCGCCTATGAACCTGACATGCGTACCTGGACACGAGATGCCCGATGCACTCGGAAATTCGAGCCAATAACACGGTATTGACCGGCGGATGAAAACCCACCACAATTGATAAAATTTATCAATTGCATTCCATCACGGGCCTACTATGAACACAGCGCGCATGAGCACAGAGCGCCCCAAGGCTTACTACACGGCGGTCTTCCTGCAGGTCTCCTTTCGCGCCATCAAGCAATCCATGGCGGGCAAGGCGAGTGACGGCCTGCCCTGTTGGCTCGATACCCGAATGCTCGGCATGCTCTCCCGAGAGCTTAAGGCATGCGTCGACGAGACGACCCAGCCCGCCGCAGCCCACGAGGCCCTGGAAGCCGCCCGGGTGGAGTGCGATCAACTCCTGGCTTGCTGCCCTGGCGGCCTGGACAGCACCTTCTGCCACCGTCACCTGGACGCCATCCTCGAGGCCCTGGCACGTGCCACCGACTCACTGGCCCATGCGCCGGCACCCAAAGATGCCCCGCTCTGGCAAAGCGCTTCGCGCTTTCTCGTGCAGGGCTGGAAACGCCTTTCTTGAGCACATGTCGGCATCGCCGCCGCTACTCCCCCGCCAAGACCCGATAGCCCAGGGCCTCCAATGTGCATTGCCGCGACAGGGTCAGTCCCGGGGCAAGATCGCCCCTATCCTCCGGATGCCCCTGCAGTATCGCCATGCCAGTTCCGTCATGAGCGTACAACAACCGCTCACCGCATCGCCGGCATCCCCAGGCATCGCCGCCCTCATCATCCGCTGAAACATCGAGTTCGTCGGCACCCTGGCCAATCTGGATGGCTGCCAGCGGCCAGAAGGCCACCGGCTCGTCCCCGGTATCCAGGCCGAGGGCAAGGGGTGAACCGCCTACCAGCAGCGATAATGCGCCACAGTCGCAGGCGATTAGTCCATAGGGTCCGTTGCTCATGGAGCACTCCCGGTCAAGAGGTGGTCAGTGTCAGTGCGCCATCCGCCCTAGCGGTCAAGGTCAACCATGCCTAAGCGCCGGAATACCATCGTGGCGGCGAATCAGGCTCGTCAGCTCGATGCAGAACGGCGTCTCTTTATCCTGTACATATCGCTATCCGCATGGCTCAGTAAAGTGTCGGCATCCTCACCGTCTGCGGGATAACAGGCCACGCCGATACTGCAGGAAGGAGCGATCCCCTCCAAATCAGCGCCCAACGGTTCGGCCAGGATCGCCAGAATCTGCTCGACCTTGGCGGATACGGCATTCGCCGAGTGGATGTCCGTCAACAGAACGGTGAATTCATCACCGCCCATCCTGGCCACCGTGTCTGTCTCGCGCACACACCCTTTCAGACGGCGTGCCACCGAGCAGATCACACGATCGCCCATCGCGTGGCCATGGACATCGTTGATCCGCTTGAAATCGTTGAGATCCAGAAACAGCAGAGCCAGGCCGCTCTGATGTCGGTGAGCCGCATGCATGGCCGAAGCCAGTCGGTCATAGAACAGCGAGCGGTTGGTCAGCCCTGTCAGGGGATCATGGTGGGCGAGGTAGCGTAGCTCCTCTTCGGCCTGCCTCAGAGCCGACACGTCCCGCGCGACACCGATCCGCACTCCCTCCTCCTCGACCCAACGGGCCGACCACAGGATATGGACAACGCCACCATCCTTGCGGATATAGCGGTTACGGAAATCGGTATGAGGTTGACCATTCATGACCCGCAGAATGGAAGCTCTGGACTCTGCCAGATCATCAGGATGCATGTAGTCGGTTATGGTCGTCCCTGTCAGCTCGTCGGCACGATAACCGAACATTGACTCACAGGCATCACTCACACAAACGATCTGGTTGTCCCTATCGACCACGAAAACCGTGTCCAACATCAGGTTGATCAGCTTGGGGTAGAGCGCTTGCAGGTCAACGGGCATAGGTCAGGAGATTCCGATTCACGTGGACTGATTGTAGTCCGCCCATATTGAAAGACGGTAAGCATCCTGCGGACTTTTCTGCAGGTCTGCCGACAATGCCATAGGCCTTGGGCATGTCGCTTGCCGCCTCGCGGCCAGCATCACCGGCGAAGTATGTTGAGATAGTTAAAGCCCCTGGGCGCCCCTGCGCAGCCAGTCATGCATGAAGACAAGCTTGCGACGCACCTGGTCGGAAATCACGAAGGGATACAGGTCCGGCAATCCCATGGCGCGATTGATGTGGTTGACCGCCATGACCTGATGTGCTGCCACGTTAATCAAGTTCTCGGCACCGGCCTCCATATAGGGATCCCACCCGAGGTGCGGCAGGTCGGCAGATGACAGGCCGGCGGCAACGAAACTATCGGCGATATCCGTGAGATGCAGCAGGTGAGAAGCGGTTTCGGCCCAATCCTCATGGGGGTGCGCAGACGCATAGGTGCTGACGAAGTTCACGCGCCAGTCGGGCGGTGGCCCATCATGGTAGTGACGCGTGAGCGCGGCAGGATAGTCCTGCCGCTCGTCGCCGAACATCTCTCGAAAGGCGTCGAGAAAATCCTCCCGCAGACTGAGGCGCCACCAGAGCATATGCGCGATCTCATGGCGCATGTGACCGATCATGGTGCGGTAGGGCTCTTCCAGCGCCTCACGACGCGTCGTGCTAAGGACCGGGTCTGCCTCTGCCACGCTGATCGTTACTACGCCACCGACATGCCCCATGGGGACGGGGGTGTGGCCCTCGGCCAGCATATGAAACACGGGACGAGCGCCGGGGTCCTCGGGCCGAAACCAGTTCCAGCGGCCCAGGTTATCCAGCACCCACCGCTTGGCGGCTTCGGTCTTGTTCCAATGGGGGATGGCATTCGGGATAGAGGTATCCGGGGCCAGCTCGGTCATGGCACAGGCACGGCAGAAGTCGCCCTCTTTGGGAGCAATCCAGTTACAGCCGATCACGTCGCGATTCGCGCAGAACGGCGGCATGGTAATGAACGCCCTGGCCTGAGGGTCATAGGCGACCGGCGTGCCGGTGGCAGTGGCGAGGTTGTCGAACCACAGAGACCCGTGGCCGACAGGGTTGGCGAAGACTCGCATGGGCATTAGCTCCTTAACAACGATGGGGCGCAGTGCGCTAAAAAGATAGCGGCTGAAGGCTGCGCCCTGATTGTCAGCTTATCACTGGAGCGCCGGGAGCCCAGATACCTATCGAACACACGCGAAGAGTTCCCGGGTGGTGATCGGTGAGAGGGCGCTGCGTATCCGATCACCTCTGCCGATCGCCTCCTTGGCGTCGTCTTTCGCTGTGTCGCCCCACCGGAAAGAAGAGCCTGAGAGGGTTGGCGAGCAACTCATCCTTGACGCCGGCCAGAGAGGCCAGGGCATTATCCAGGTAGGTCGTGGCAATCATGCGGGCGGGAAATCCTTGGCGAGTCAGGATAAGGGCAGGCATGATGCCCGCCACTCGCCGGGATGCCAGAGGATTCCCCGTGCAAAAAAGTTCTTTGCAAACCAACGCGAATGCCATGTCGTCAAGCAATTGGCCTGATGTGCTGAATGTTAAATTGGATCTCGATTCCCGGACCGATGTCCTCGGCGCAGATTAGTCACCCGCGGTGCGGCTCAGGGCAGGATGACGGTGAGACCGGGCACCACCCGATCCGGATTCTCGATGACGTGCTGGTTGGCCTGATAAATGGCCGGCCAGCGGTTGGCATCACCGTAGTAGCGTCGAGCCACATCGCCCAGGGTCTCTCCGGATTGGAGAGTATAGAGCGTTCCCCCCTGCACCCGTGTCACCAGAGACTGCTCGCGGTGCAGGTCTGCCACCATGGCCTCGTACTCGGCTTGCGGATCGTCGGCGTCGCTGCGCCCGCGGCGCAACGCTTCATGAGCCGTGCGGAGTCGAGAGGCCTGTTCAGACGCAGCCGTCTGAGCACTGTCGAGGTCAAGCTTCCCCCCTTCCGCAGAAGGAAGTAGAGAACGAAGCCGCTCGACCTCGGCCTGAAGTGGCGTCACGGTGTCTCGATAGAGAACATCTCGTTCAGATCGAGCCTCGGCCAGCGCTACATCCCGCTCATCGCGCTCGGCGCGAACCTCCGCCAGCTCGGCTTCCCGCTCATCGCGCTCGGCGCGAACCTCCGCCAGCTCGGCTGCCCGTTCGTCGCGCTCGATGCGAACCTCCGCCAGCTCGGCTTCCCGTTCGTCGCGCTCGGCGCGAACCTCCGCCAGCTCGGCTGCCCGTTCGTCGCGCTCGATGCGAACCTTCGCCAGCTCGGCTTCCCGTTCGTCGCGCTCGGCGCGGGCCTCCGCCAGCTCGGCTGCCCGTTCGTCGCGCTCGATGCGAACCTCCGCCAGCTCGGCTTCCCGTTCGTCGCGCTCGGCCCGAATCTCTGCCAGCTCGGTTTCCAGGCTGTCGGCGCGTTCTTCCAAGCTCGCGATATCAGACTCGAGCGTCTGTCTTGCCTGCTCGCTTGCCTCCAACTCGTCACGGACGTCCATGAGCTCCTGCTGGAGGCTATCGCGCTCGGACTCCAGGGATTGACGCTGCGCGTGAACATCGTCCAGCTCTGCTCGCGCCTGCACCGCCTCGGACGTTGTGGCTGCAAGGGCTTCTTCGGCCTGCAGACGCTGCTGTTGAGCTTCCGACACCCGGGCTTCGAGTGTTTCCCGTTCAGATTCGCTGTCAGCGAGTCGCTCCTCCAGGACCTCACGTTCCGACGCCGCTCGTTCAAGCTCATCCTCGAGGTGCGCATGGCGTTCCTCGAGGATGCGATACTCGTTCGTCAGCTCCTGCAATCGGACATCGGGCTCGGCCACATCGGTGGGCCCATTGGTATCCTGCTCGGGTTCGGCGAGCAGGATACCGGGCAGGACAGCAAGCGAGATCGCCGATGCCATGGCGATCGCCAGAGGGGTTCGGCGAAACTTGCGGCGGCATGTCTGGGGCAGGGTGTCGCGCATAGAGATCTCCTGATTCTGACTGAGGGGTATCCGACGAGAGCTGCCGACGACCATCGGCAAGAGGTGCGGGATCTGCTTCGTCGATCAGTCGAGTCTAGACAAGAGCCACCGCCTACGCTGGATGAGCAGATCACGCTCCTTGAGCCTGGATCTCCCGCAGCATTGTGTCAGCAGAAAAAAAGCGGCGGACCAGAGTCCGCCGCCAAGCCACCAATCGTTCCCGATCGAGAGAGTGCTGAGTGTTGAATCAGATCTCGAAACCCAGCCCGAAGTCCTCGGCGCTGATCGCCATCAGCGATTCGGCACCGGCCTCGATGGCCGCCTTGTGGGCGCGGGTGCGCGGCACCAGGCGCTGATAATAGAAGCGCGCGGTGTCGAGCTTGGCCCGATAGAAGGCGGCCTCATCGGTCCCTTCGGTCAGGGCAGCGCGAGCCTGTTTCGCGGCGCAGGCGAACAGGTAGGCCAGGGTCACGTAGCCGGCATACATCAGGTAGTCGACGCTAGCCGCGCCCACCTCCTCGCGGTCGGCCATGGCCTTCATGCCGATGCTCATGGTCAGCTCGCCCCACTCCTGATTGAGCTTGGCCAGCGGGCGCACGAACTCGGCAAGTTCCGAGTTGCCCTCCTCGGCCTGACAGAACGTGTGAATCTCCCTGGTGAAGACCTTCAGGCTCTCGCCCTGGCTCATCAGCACCTTGCGGCCCAGCAGGTCGAGGGCCTGGATGCCGGTGGTACCCTCGTAGAGTCGTGTGATGCGCGCGTCACGCACCAGCTGCTCCATGCCCCACTCCCGGATGAAACCGTGGCCACCGAAGACCTGGACGCCCTCGTTGGTCGCCTCGAAGCCCACCTCGGTGAGGAACGCCTTGACGATGGGGGTCAGCAGGCCCAGCAGGGTGTCGGCCCTCTCCTTCTCGGCAGCATCGCTCCCGTGCTCGACGATATCGATCATCTGCGCGGTATAGAGCACCAGCATCCGGCCACCCTCGGCGAAGGCCTTCTGGGTCAGCAGCATGCGGCGTACGTCCGGGTGCACGATGATGGGGTCGGCGACCTTCTCTGGCGCCTTGGGCCCGGAGAGCGCGCGCATCTGCAGGCGATCGCGGGCATAGGCCAGGGCGTTCTGGAAGCTGGCCTCGATGAGGCCCAGGCCCTGGATGCCGACGCCGATGCGCGCGGCGTTCATCATGGTGAACATGCAGGCCAGACCCTTGTTGGGCGTGCCCACCAGGAAGCCTTTCGATGCGTCGAAGTTCATCACGCAGGTGGCGTTGCCGTGGATCCCCATCTTGTGTTCCAGCGAGCCGCACACCACGCCATTGCGCTCACCGGGCTCGCCCAATTCGTTGGGCATGAACTTTGGCACCACAAACAGCGAGATGCCCTTCGAGCCCTCCGGCGCGTCGGGCAGCTTGGCCAGCACCAGATGAACGATGTTCTCGGCCAGGTCATGATCGCCGGCGGAGATAAAGATCTTGGTACCGGTGATCGCGTAGGCGCCGTCATCGATGGGCATTGCACGGGTCTTGATCAGACCCAGATCCGTGCCACAGTGCGGCTCGGTGAGACACATGGTACCGGTCCAGGTGCCCTCGACCAGCTTGGTCAGGTAGGTGGCCTTCTGCTCGTCGGTGCCATGGTGGCGCAGGGCGTCGGCAGCGCCGTGGGAGAGCCCCGGATACATGCCCCAGGCCAGGTTGGTGGAGCAGATCATCTCGTTGAGCACCATGGCCAGGGAGTGCGGCAGGCCCTGGCCGCCGTGCTCGGGGTCGGCGGCCAGGCTCGGCCAGCCGCCCTCCACGAACTGGGCATAGGCGGCCTTGAAGCCCCTGGGGGCCTTCACGTCACCGCCCTCCAGCAGGCAGCCCTCACGATCGCCGCTCTGATTCAGCGGCAGCAGCACTTCGCGGGCGAAACGTGCCCCCTCCTCCAGGATGGCGCCGACCACGTCGGGGCTGGCGTCCTCACCGCCGGGCAGGCGGGTGTAGTGGGTCGGGTAGTCCAGCATCTCGTCCATGACGAAACGGATATCGCGCAGGGGGGCCTGATAGTCGGGCATCTCAACTCTCCATTTTCCTGGCTGCCGGTTCCACCGTCCGGCGCCAGGGCGTGAACGCAAAACGGCGGCGGCTAATTTCAAACATGCGTTTGAAATTAGCCGCCGCCGCGCGGAGAGTCAAGCGTTCGTTTGATTTTCGATCTACTGCATGCGGATCCCACCATCGAGGCGGATCACCTCGCCGTTGAGCATGGCATTGGTGATGATCTGTTCGGCGAGTCGAGCGAATTCGTCGGGCTTGCCGAGCCGCTTGGGGAAAGGCACCGCGGCGGCCAGAGCTTGGGCGGCCTCGTCGGGGATCTCGCTCATCATCGGCGTCTCGAACACGCCGGGGGCGATGGCCATCACCCGCACGCCGTGGCGAGAGAGCTCCCGGGCCGCCGGCAGGCTCATGCCCACCACGCCGGCCTTGGAGGCACTATAGGCGCACTGCCCCACCTGCCCATCGAAGGCGGCGATGGAGGCGGTATTGATGATCACCCCGCGCTCGCCGTCCTCGCCCGGCGCGTTCTTCGCCATGGCCGCAGCGGCCAGGCGCATGACGTTGAAGGTACCCACCAGATTGATGTTGATGGTACGCAGGTAGGCGTCCAGGTCAGCAGGATTGCCCTCGCGGTCGACCAGCTTGGCCACGCTGACCACGCCGGCGCAGTGAACGACTCCCGCCAGACCACGGCCGTCGCTGAGCGCGATGGCGGCGTCCACGGCGGCCTGGATATCGTCACCTGAAGTCACGTCGCCACGCACCGCCCGGGCGGCGTCGCCCAGACGCTCGGCGTGGGCCTCAACGGCATCGCTCAGGTCACAGAGCACCACCCGACCGCCGCCTGCCACCAGGCGCTCGGCGGTAGCCGCCCCCAGCCCGGAGGCGGCACCGGTGATCAAAAAGGTATTGTCCGTCACTTGCATGTGGGTTTCCTCGGGATCGTCATTTGGCCGGCGCCTTGTCGACGGCATCGGCACGCAGCTTGAAGCGCTGGATCTTGCCGCTCGGCGTCTTGGGCAGTTCCTCGACGAACTCGATCACCCGCGGGAAGGCGTGGGTGGAGAGACGGTCGCGCACCTGCTTGCGAATCTCATCGGCGAGCTCGTCGCTGGGCTCGAAACCTTCACGCAGCACCACGTAGGACTTGATGATCTCACCACGGATTTCGTCGGGCTGGCCCACGGCGGCAGACTCGGCCACCGCCGGGTGGGTCATCACGCTGTTCTCTACGTCGGTGGGGCCTACCCGGTAGCCGGCGGTAGTGATGATGTCATCGTCGCGGCCCGCGAACTGGAAGGTACCGTCCTCATTCTTGATCACCACGTCGCCGGTCAGGTAGTAGCCCTCGGCGAAGGGGTGCTTCTCCTGCCAGGTGTAGCCGGGAAAGAAGTGCGCCGGGGAGTTCTCGATGTCCACGGCCAGCACGCCGGGCTCACCCGGCGGGAGCTCGTTGTACTCGGCGTCGAGGATCGCCAGGCGGTAACCGGGCATGGGTACGCCCATGGCGCCGACGTGCTTGGGATGATCGAGGGCATGGTGGTTGTTGCAGGTCATGCCGGTTTCGGTCTGGCCATAGTGGTCCATGACCGGGCAGCCCAGGGAGCGCTCCACCCAGGTCACCACCTCGGTATTGAGCGGCTCGCCGGCGGAGCTCGCTGCGCGCAGCTCCAGGGTCTCGTGGGCGTTGTCGAACAGGCCGGAAGCCTTCATCAGGCGATAGGCGGTCGGCGCCGCGGCAAAGTTGGTGATGCGATGGCGCTTCATGAACGCCAGGGCCCCCTCGGCGCTGAAGCCCGCCTCGCAGAAGTGAGTGGTCACGCCCAGCAGCAGCGGCCCCGCGATAGCGTAGTAGAGGCCATAGGCCCAGCCCGGGTCAGCCATGTTCCAGAAGCGGTCGGTCTCACGAAGGTCGACGGCCAGCTCCATATAAAGGGCGAAGGCGGTCATGGCGGACAGCGGCACCGCCACCCCCTTGGGCTTGCCCACAGTGCCGGAAGTGAACATCTGCAGGAAGGGCGCATCGCGGGAGAGGCGCGGCGGGGTGGCCTGGATCGGCGAATGAGCAAGGGCATCGGTCCAGTCCTGATCGTCGCCATGCTCGGCGGTCGCACCGCCCACGGCCAGCACCGGCGGGCACTGGGTCAGGCCGTCGAACTTGAAGCGGTTGGCATGATCGGTGATCACCAGCTTGGTGTCGGCGCGTCCCAGGCGGTAGTCCACGGCGTCCGGGCCGAAGGCGGTGAACAGCGGCTGATAGACGGCACCGATGCGCCAGGTGGCCAGCACCGCCACCAGCAGCTGCGGTGTGCGCGGCAGCATGCAGGCGATGCGGTCGCCCACGCCCAGGCCGCGCTCGGCGAACCAGCCCGCCAGCTTGGCGCTCTCGGCCTCCAGTTCGGCGTAGCTCAGGGTGTTGACCGCACCCTGAGCGTCCTCCTGGACCAGCGCCAGCACCTCGCCGCGACCGCCGCGCAGGTGACGGCCGCAAGTGGATTCAAAGGC
Organism: Pseudomonadota bacterium; assembly: GCA_051751685.1. Classification (GTDB taxonomy): domain Bacteria; phylum Pseudomonadota; class Gammaproteobacteria; order Pseudomonadales; family Halomonadaceae; genus Halomonas. Next base: position 19,287 of record JBNJLE010000014.1, read on the forward strand.
ATTGGCCTTGCCGTCGCGGTGATCGTCCAGGCGGGCGATCATGTCGTCGATGGAGAAGGTTTCGAGGTAGGCGCGATACTCGGGCAGGCTCGCTTGCGTGCTCATGGCAGTCCTCATCTGGCAGATTGTGGTTGTTGTCGGTTCTCTGGATAGATTCAGTTAACGTAAGCGTCAACCTATCAAGCGCTAGGGCCAAGCTAGCGACTCCGCACGAACAGGGCAAGGCCGGGATCAGCACAAGCGACTAGACCATGGTCGAGCAAGCCACCGAAAGGCAGCTAGGACAGGATCCTTAAAGCGCCCTATGACAGGCGAGCGACGGGGTCATGGTAGAGAGTCAGGCGGGACGGCGGGTAATCATGGCCACCAGCTCGTCGGCCAGGTCATCAGGGGTCCGCGGCCCCTCGGGGTCGTACCAGCGCACCGTCCAGTTGAGCGCCCCCATCACGAAGCGCGACACCAGGAAACGATCACCGTGGATCAGCCCCTCGGCCAGGGCTTCGTCGATCACCTGCTCCCACAGCGTCTCGTAGGCATCACGCAGGTGGCTGAGATGGGCACGGGCCTCGGGGTCGAGCCGGCGCCACTCATAGAGAGCGACCACATGGGCGTTGCGGTCGGTGAGCAGGGTTTCCAGATGGGCACGCGCCATGGCGCGCAGCCGGGCGTCCGCACTGGTGTCGCAGCGCGACAGGGCATCGCGGGCCATCACCAGGGCATTCTGGGTTCCCTCCTCGATCACGGCTGAAAGAATTTCCTGCTTGTCGCGAAAGTGATGGAACAGGCTCCCGGACTTGATGCCCATCTCCTGGGCCAGCATGCGGACGGTGGTGCGGTCGAAGCCCTCCTGAACGAACAGCTGGGCGGCTTGCCGGGTCAGCTCCTTGCGGCGCGGAGATTCATTTATTACATTCATCGACGTTTACACTAGCGCTTGCTTGGTTGACCCTGAGAAAAGCACAGCCCTGCGAACGGGTCAACGCACCGAGTGCCAACCGACAATCACAATGCGGCCCCGCGAGGGCCATCACGCCACATCGGGAGAACCGCCATGAGCCAGTCCAACGATATTTTCTTCCTCTCCGCCGCCCGCACCCCCATGGGCGGCATGCTGGGCAGCCTTGCCAGCATGACCGCCCCGCAGCTCGGCGCGGTGGCCATCCGCGCCGCCATCGAACGCGCCGGCATCGAGGCCGCCGCCATCGACGAGGGGATCCTGGGCTGCGTGCTACCCGGCGGCGTCAAGCAGGGGCCGGCTCGTCAGGCCATGCGCCAGGCCGGCATCCCCGACGCCATCGGCGCCACCACCATCAACAAGCTGTGCGGCTCGGGCATGAAGGCCACCATGCTGGCCCACGACCTGATCCGCGCCGGCAGCGCCGAGGTGATGCTGGCCGGCGGCATGGAGTCGATGTCCAACGCGCCCCACGTGCTGACCAAGGCGCGCACCGGCTACCGGCTCGGCCACGGCGAGCTCAAGGACCATATGTTCCTCGACGGTCTGGAAGACGCCGAGACCGGCAAGCTGATGGGCGTCTTCGCCCAGGACGTCGCCACTGCCCGCGACTACAGCCGTGAGCGCCTGGACGACTTTGCCATTGCCTCGCTGGAGCGCGCCATGGCGGCCACCAACGACGGTCATCTCAACGCCGAGATGGCGCCTGTCACCGTTACCACCCGACAGGGGGACAGCGTGGTGGACCACGACGAGCAGCCCTTCCAGGCCAAGCTGGACAAGATCCGTTCGCTGCGTCCCGCCTTTGCCAAGGAGGGCACCATCACCGCGGCCAACTCGAGCTCCATCTCCGATGGCGCCTCGGCGCTGATCCTGGCCAGCGCGACCGCCGCAGAGCGCCTGGGCGCCAAGCCGCTGGCGCGTATGCTGGGGCACAGCACCCATTCCCAGCACCCCAGCGAGTTCACCATCGCCCCGGTGGGCGCCATCGACAAGTTGATGAAGACGCTCGACTGGACAGTGGACGACGTTGACCTCTTCGAGATCAACGAGGCCTTCGCGGTGGTTACCCTGCTGGCCATGGACGGGCTCGACATCCCCCACGACAAGGTCAACGTCTTCGGCGGCGCCTGCGCCCAGGGCCATCCCATCGGCTCCACCGGCTCGCGGATCATCGCCACTCTGATCCACGCCCTGCGCACCCGCGGAGGCAAGCGCGGCATCGCCAGCCTCTGCATCGGCGGCGGCGAGGCCACCGCCGTGGCGGTCGAGCTGGTCGACTGATGGAGGCCTTTACCCTCGACACCCCAGCGGGCGACATCCACGTCGCCCGCTGGTGGCCGCAGACGGTGACGCCCCAGGCAAGCCCCGTCGTGCTGTTCCATGACTCGCTGGGCTGCGTGGCCCTGTGGCGCGACTTTCCGGAGCGGCTGGCCGAGGCTTCCGGGCGCGAGGTGATCGCCTACGACCGCCTGGGGTTCGGCCGCTCCGCGCCCTACCCGGGCACGCTGCCGCCCAGCTTTGTCGCCGACGAGGCGCGCACCACCTTCGCCGCGCTGCGCCAGGGGCTGGGCCTGGACCGGTTCGTGCTGCTGGGTCACAGCGTGGGTGGCGGCATGGCCATCGAAGCCGCCGCCCAGCACCCCGCTGCCAGTGAGGCGCTGGTGACGGTGGCAGCCCAGGCCTACATGGAGCCGCGCATCCTGGCGGGCATACGCGAGGCCGAGCAGGCCTTCCGCGACCCCGACCAGTTGGCACGCCTGGCCCGCTACCACGGTGACAAGGCGGAGTGGACACTGCACGCCTGGGTCGCTACCTGGCAGACCGAGGCCTTTGCACGCTGGGACCTCAGCCCGACGCTGGCCAGTGTGCAGTGCCCCACCCTGGCGATCCATGGCGAACAGGACGAGTTCGGTTCGCCGGAGCAGGCCCACCATATCGCCACGCACAGCGCCGGTCCCGGCGAGTCGCGAATCCTGCCCTGCGGCCATGTCCCCCATCGCGAATGCCCGGAGGTGCTCGCCGCCATCGTCGCCGGCTTCCTGGCCGAGCCAGCTTAATGTCGCTGCTGTTCTCCCGTCCTGAGTCACCAGGAACCCGCGAGGCCCCTGCTGCTATTTGAGCCGGCTTGGAGGACACTGCTCTCGCTCTCTTCGTGTCTTGTAGGCTGATTTTCCTGTCACCCATCAAGGAGATCCCCATGGCTCACTTCCTGGTCTTCCTGGGCTCGGCCCGTGACAGCACCCCTCCCTCTCCTGCGCGGCTCGGCCTGCGGGTGGCTCGGGCCTGCGTGCAGCTGCTGGAGGCAGACGGCGCCACCGTGGAGCTGGTCGACCCGCTGGAGGTCGAGCTGGGTACCGTGTTCAAGCCGCATTTCGCCTATGCGAAGTCCCGCGTACCCGAGGCACTGGAGACCCTGGCCGGCAAGATCGAGGCCGCCGACGGCTACGTGATGGTCAGCCCCGAGTACAACCACTCCATGAGCCCGGCGCTCTCGCACCTGCTGAACCACTTCGGCAGCTCGCTGTTCGCCTTCAAGCCCAGCGCCATCGCCACCTACTCGGCCGGTCAGTGGGGCGGCGCCCGGGCAGCGGTGGCCATGCGCACCTTCCTCGCGGAGCTCGGTTGCCTGCCGGTCTCGGCGATGATCCATGTGCCGAAGGCCCAGGAGGCCCTCGATGAAGACGGCGTTTTCCGGGACGATATGGACCGCTGGACCGGCTACTTCGGCCGCACCCTGGGCCAGCTTATCTGGTGGGCCGAGGCCGCCGCCCACCATCGCGAGAAACGAGACCCGACCGCGGTCTCACCGGCCTTCCAGCGCGCGCCGGACCAGCGCAACGCACCCTGAAGGGGTAACTCTCACCGACAGATGACACCGCACCGAGTCAGAGTGTTCGGTACGATTCGCCCCCGGGGAATGACATTGAGCATATATGAAATTCCATATATCCTAGGCGACAACACCGCGTCATCTCTGGCCCCGCGTCCTATACGGACTGGAGAGCCTCGTTGGAGACACCATGAACGTCCTGTTTCTTTGCACCGGGAACTCCTGCCGCTCCATCTATGCCGAGGCCGTGTTCAACTACCTGACCGAGACGCGGCATCATGCCTGGAGCGCAGGCAGCCATTCGACCGGCGAGGTCAATCCGTTGACGGTCATCTGGCTGGAACAGGAAGGCATTCCCACCCGGGGACTCGGCAGCAAGACCTGGGATGACCTCGATGTACCACCCGACGTGGTCATCACCGTCTGCGATAACGCCGCCGGCGAGGCCTGCCCGCTCTTCTTCGGCAAGGCCTTGCGCATCCATTGGGGCGTGCCGGATCCCTCAAAGGCCGAGGGCAGAGAGGCCGAGATCGAGACCGCCTTCGCCAGCACCTTCCGCGCCCTGCGCCGACGCATCGAGGCCATGCTGGCCCTGCCGCTGGATTTACTGCCATCCGACGCCCTGCAGCAGGCCCTGGAAGAGATCCACGAGCGCGCTTCCCGGGAAGAGGCAACACAAGGAGACACCGCGTGACGACCCACCCCCTGGACGACCTGCCCAATATCGACCGCGAGCTTTTTCGGGTGCCCGACGCGGCCAGCCTGGGCATCCCCATGGACCGCGAGCATGCCCCGCGCATCCTGCTGCTCTACGGCTCTCTCCGGCAGCGCTCCTTCAGCCGCCTGGTGGTAGAGGAAGCGGCGCGGTTGCTGCGCGCCATGGGGGCCGAAACGCGCATCTTCGACCCGCGCGGCCTGCCGCTGCCGGACGCCGAGGAAGCGACTCACCCCAAGGTCGCCGAGCTGCGCGAGCTGGCCGAGTGGGCCGAGGGCATGGTGTGGTGTTCTCCGGAACGCCACGGCGCCATGACCGGCATCATGAAGGCCCAGATCGACTGGATCCCCCTGGCGCTGGGCGCGGTGCGCCCCACCCAGGGCAATACCCTGGCGGTGATGCAGGTGTGCGGCGGCTCCCAGTCGTTCAACACGGTCAACCAGCTGCGCGTGCTGGGGCGCTGGATGCGCATGGTGACCATCCCCAACCAGTCATCGGTGCCCCGGGCCTTTAAGGCGTTCGACGATAACGACCGCATGAAACCCTCGCCCTTCTATGACCGTATCGTCGACGTCATGGAGGAGCTGGTGAACTTCACGCTGCTGGTACGTGGGCGCAGCGAGGCGCTCACCGACCGCTACTCCGAACGCAAGGAGTCGGCAGAGCAGCTCTCCGCCCGGGTCAACCAGCGGGCCATCTGACAGGAGTCACACCATGAGCACACCTAAGGAATCCGCGGCACCCAGTGCCACGGAGGGCATGGGGCGCTTCGAGCGCTTCCTCTCGGTCTGGGTGGCGCTGGCCATCGTCGCCGGGGTGCTGCTAGGGCAGTTTGCCCCGGCAATCCCCGAGGCGCTGTCGCGCTTTGAATACGCCCAGGTATCGATCCCGGTGGCGATCCTGATCTGGGCAATGATCTTCCCCATGATGGCGCAGATCGACTTCTCCGCCGTGCTCGGGGTGCGCCGCCAGCCCAAGGGGCTGATCATCACCACCTCGGTGAACTGGCTGATCAAGCCCTTCACCATGTTCGCCATCGCCTGGTTCTTCCTGATGGTGGTCTTCGCCCCGCTGATCCCCGCGGAGCGCGCCAGCGAATACCTGGCGGGGGCCATCCTGCTGGGCGCAGCACCCTGTACCGCCATGGTGTTTGTGTGGAGCTACCTGACCCGCGGCGACGCCGCCTACACCCTGGTCCAGGTGGCGCTCAACGACCTGATCATGCTGTTCGCCTTCGCACCCATCGTGGTCTTTCTGCTCGGCATCTCCAATATCCCGATCCCCTGGGACACGGTGGCGCTGTCGGTGGTGCTCTACATCGTGATCCCGCTGGCCGCCGGCGTCCTGACCCGGCGCACCCTGATTGCCCGCCATGGCGTCGAGTGGTACGACAATGTCTTTATGAAGCGTATTGGTCCAGTGACACCGATTGGACTGATCATTACCCTGGTGCTGCTTTTCGCCTTCCAGGGCGACGTGATCATCGCCAATCCGCTGCATATCGTGCTGATCGCCATCCCGCTGATCCTCCAGACCTTCCTGATCTTCTTTATCGCCTACGGCTGGGCCAAGGCATGGAAGGTACCCCATAACGTCGCCGCCCCCGGGGCGATGATTGGCGCCAGCAACTTCTTCGAGCTGGCCGTGGCCGCCGCCATCGCCCTGTTCGGGCTGCAGTCCGGCGCGGCGCTGGCCACGGTGGTGGGGGTGCTGGTGGAGGTACCGCTGATGCTGGCCTTGGTGCGCATCGCCAACAAGACCCGGCACCACTTCCCCGAGTCCGCGGCCCAGGCACCGGCCAAGGCAACAGGCTGATCCATGGCTATCGAGATCAGCGACCGGGCACGCGAGTGGGTGCTGGTCCAGGGTGGCGTGCTGACGGTGCGTCTCTCGCCCCGTCATGGCTGCTGCGGCGGGACCGCCAGCCTCGCCGTGGCTGAGGCCGTCGCTCCCGACGATCCCGGGGCTTACCGGCGCGTCGATCGGAACGGGGTGATCCTGTTTATCGCTCCGGAACTGGTCGACGAGGGCCTGTGGGTGGGACTGGAGGGATGGTGGAAGTTTCGTCACCTTTATGTCGACGGTGCGCCCCTCAAGCGTTGAGAGCCCAACGGCTTGCCATTCGACCGCGAGGCGGCGAGGATCAAGGCATGACTCCCTCCCTTTGGCAGCGCCACCCACTAGTGCTGATCGTGCTGGCCCAGCTCTGCGGCACCTCGCTATGGTTTTCCGTCAACGGCGTTGGGCTCTCGCTGTCGCGGGACCTCGGTTTCACCGAAGCCGACCTGGGGCGGCTGACCCTCACCGTCCAGGCGGGCTTCATCGCCGGCACCCTGTTCATTGCCACCACCGGTCTGGCCGATCGCTTCCGCGCCAGCCATATCTTCGCCGCTTCCTGCCTGGCCGGCGCCTTGGCCAATGCCGGCTTCGTCCTGGTCGCCGACCAGATGCCCCTGGCGATGACGCTTCGCCTGCTGACCGGGCTGTGCCTGGCCGGCATCTATCCGCTGGGCATGAAACTGGTGATCGGCTGGGTACCCCGACATACCGGCGCGGCACTGGCCTGGCTGGTGGGCATGCTGACACTGGGTACCGCTCTGCCCCATCTGCTGCGTGGCTCCACCCTGGGGCTGCCCTGGGAGTGGCCGCTGCTGGGGGCGTCGCTGCTGGCACTCCTGGGCGGCGCCCTGATCCTGGCGCTCGGCGATGGACCGCATCTGCCACCTTACAACGGCAGGACGCGGCTACTCGACGGTCTGGCCGCCCTGCGTGACCGACGCTTCCGTGCCGTGGCCGGCGGCTACTTCGGCCACTGCTGGGAGCTCTACGCGCTCTGGACGCTCGCTCCCTTCCTGGTCGCCCGGGAAGTGGCACGGCTCGGGGCCCAGGAGGCCTGGATCCCTTGGCTGTCGTTTTCTGTCATCGCCCTGGGACTGGCCGGCTGCGTGGGCGGTGGCAGCCTGAGCCGTCGGCGCGGCAGCCTTTGGGTAGCACGCCGGGCCCTGGCCGCCTCGGGACTGATCTGCCTGGCTTACCCGCTGATGACCTGGCTGCCGCCGGGTCTGCTGCTTGGCTTGCTGGCGGTATGGGGACTGACCGTGATCGCCGATTCGCCACAATTCTCGGCACTGGCCGCGGCCAGCGCACCGCTTGACCGGGTGGGCTCGACCCTGGCGGTGATGAACGCCGTGGGCTTTGCCCTGACCATTCCGGCCATCTCGCTGACTACTGCGCTCTGGGAACTGCAGGGTGCCTGGGTGCTATGGTGGCTGCTGCCGGGACCCATTCTCGGCCTTTGGGTGTTGCGCCCCCTTGCGATACGCGATCCCGCGTCCCAGGGCAGCACACCTTGATACGGCCCTTCACTGCTGGCCGGGAGTCATGTCACGGTGGGAATGTCCCAGGTGTGCTATACCGAGAGTCACGCCTTCAGGATCATCCCCTTAACGACACGAGGAAACACCATGTCATCACGTGACGTCGTCATCTGCCATCCCGTTCGCACCGCCATCGGCACCTACGGCGGTAGCCTCAAGGACACTCCCGCCACGGACTTGGGCGCGAGGGTCATTCAGGAAACCCTGACGCGATCCGGCCTGGCGGCCGACAAGGTCCAGACGCTGATTATGGGCCACGTCATCCAGGCCGGCTGTCGCATGAATTCCGCCCGTCAGGCCGGCATCGGCGGCGGCCTGCCGGTGGAGGTGCCGGCGCTCACCATCAACCGGGTCTGCGGTTCCGGTGCTCAGGCCGTGATCAACGCTGCTCTGGAGATCTGGAGTGGCATGGCCGACTGCGCCATCGCCGGCGGCATGGAAAACATGGACCGCGCACCCTATGTGCTCCCCCAGGGCCGCTGGGGGGCTCGCATGGGCGACGTCACCATGCACGACACCATGCTGTTTGACGGCCTCAACGACGCTTTCAGCGGCAAGCACGCCGGCTGGCACACCGAAGATCTTGCCACCCGCTACAGCATTTCCCGGGATGACCAGGACGCCTGGGCGCTGCGCTCCCAGCTGAATTTCTCGAAGGCCCAGGAGGCAGGCCACTTCGACGCCGAGATCGCTGGCGTGGAACTGACCAGCCGCAAGGGAACCACGACATTTGCCCGCGACGAGCACAACCGCGGCGACACCACTGCCGAGTCGCTGGCCAGACTCAAGCCGGCCTTCCGCAAGGACGGCACCATCACCGCCGGCAACGCGCCGGGGCTCAACAGCGGTGCGGCGGCGATGATCGTCGCCGAGCGGGACTGGGCCGAGAAGCAGGGTCTCACCCCCATGGCTCGCCTCGTGTCCTTTGGCGTTTGCGCCGTGGACCCCGACTACTTCGGCATTGGCCCGGTGCCCGCGGTCAAGCAAGCGCTTGAGCGCGCCGGCTGGTCGGTGGACGATCTGGACCGGGTGGAGATCAATGAAGCTTTCGCTGCGATCGCCCTGGCCTGCCAGCGCGAGCTCGGTCTGCCGGAAGAGATCGTCAACGTGGAGGGCGGCGCCATCGCCCACGGCCACCCCATCGGCGCCAGCGGTGCGGTGCTGACCACCCGGCTGCTGCATGCCATGCAGCGTAACGGCGAACGCCGCGGCATCGTGACCCTGTGTATCGGTGGCGGACAGGGCATCGCCCTGGCGCTGGAAACCCTATAGAGAAACCCTCTCGATAGGCCGCTGGTGCGCATCTCCACATCGGGGACGTGCCAGCGGTCCCCACCGACAACATGCACCCAAGCACAGAGTCAACATGACGGCCAAGCCGAAGATCCATCCCTGTATCGAGTCCGCCTGGCAAGCCCACCAAGATGAGCTCCGGGGTTTTCTGATCAGGCACAGCGGCGATCGCGATGCCGCTGACGACCTGCTCCAGGGGGTCTATGCCCAGGCGCTGGCCCACCGTGCCCGCTTCTGCCAACTGGACTCTCCCCGTGCCTGGCTTTTCCGCGTTGCCCGACATCAATGGATCGATCAGCAACGACGCGCAAGACGCTGGACAGGTGAAGAACCACCCGATGTGGCCACAGAGCCAATGGCGGATTCTCCGGTCGAGAGCCTGGTCGACTGCATCACCCGTGCGCTGCCCGACTGCGCGCCGGCAGATGCCGACATCATCCAGCGGTGCGACCTGGAAGGGATGCGACAGGCCGACTATGCGACACGCCACGATCTGACGCTTCCGGCCACCAAAACGCGGCTGCGTCGTGCCCGACAGCGGTTGCGTGAGCGGCTGATCGAGCAGTGTGACATCATCTTTGATGAGCAGGGACGCGTCTGTTGCCACCGGGCTCATCGAGGATAAGCCAAGTATTGCGCATCTAAGGTGCATCCTTTTGCCTGGTGCTGCGTCTTCTTGTGTGACACCACCAATCACACAGGGAGAGGATGACAATGCTGGAGGTCTTTACCTGGCTGGCCGACTGGCTGGTCTACGGGATCGCCGGACTGGATCCCGAAAGCAAGCTTGGCACCTCGCTGCACTTCTTCGTCGAGGACACCACCAAGATCTTCGCGCTGCTGGTGGTGATGATCTATATCATCGCCCTGATGCGCGCCTCGCTGAACCTGGAGCGCATCCGACACTATATTCAGCAGAAACCTCGCCTGGCGGGCTATGGTCTGGGTTCCGGGTTTGGTGCCATCACCCCCTTCTGCTCCTGCTCGAGTATTCCGCTGTTTCTGGGTTTCACCAGCGCCGGGATTCCGCTGGGCATCACCATGGCCTTCCTGTTCACCTCGCCGATCATCAACGAGGTGGCGGTCATCATGCTGTGGAGCCTGCTGGGCTGGGAATTCACTCTGGTCTACATCGCCATCGGCATGGGAGTGGGTATCGGCGGCGGCATGATCCTCGATGCCCTCAAGGGCGAGCGATGGCTGAAGGATTTTGCTGCCAAGGCCTACCAGCAGGCCACCGAGGCGCCCCAAGGTGACGAGCCCGCCCCCGAGGCACCCTCCCTCACCCTGAAAGACCGCCACGAATTTGCCCGAGACGAACTCAAGGAGATCGTCGGGCGAATCTGGAAGTGGGTGATCATCGGTGTCGGCCTGGGTGCCGCCCTTCATGGCTTTGTGCCGGACGGCTGGTTTGCCGACAACCTGGGTAGCGGCCAGTGGTGGAACGTGCCCGTTGCCGTGCTGGCCGGTCTTCCGCTCTACTCCAATGCCACCGGCGTCATTCCGGTGATGGAGAGTCTGATTCTCAAGGGCCTGCCGGTGGGCACCACCCTGGCCTTCTGCATGAGCACCGTGGCCGCCAGTGTCCCCGAGTTCATCATGCTCAAGCAGGTCATGCAGTGGCGCCTGCTGGTCATCATCTTTGTCATCCTGCTGGTCAACTTCATGATCGTAGGCTGGCTGATCAACCTGCTGAGCCCCTGGCTGTTCAGCGGATTTCAATAAGCGGAAAGGAGCAAGACCATGAAAACGATCGAAGTCCTGGGTACCGGCTGCAAGAAATGCGTTACCACCGCCGAGCAGATAGCGGCCGTGGCGGGCGAACTGGGTATCGACGTCGAAGTGGAAAAGGTGACCGACCCGGCTGCCATCATGGGCTACAAGGTCATGTCGACCCCAGCCGTGGCCATCGATGGCAAGCTCGTTCATAGCGGTAGCGTGCCGGACCGCGGCAAGATCGAGACAATGTTAAAGGGCTAGTCACTCCTCTCCCACGGTGGTGAGTCAGCCAACCGGCAGCACCGTGGGGTTCTCACTTCCTGCCACTGCCTTCCGCGCCAAACGCCTCGCTGAGCGAGCCCTGATAGCGCCAGCCGTCGGGCACCCGCAGCTCATGGCTGTGGCTGTTGGCAAGCCGGCAGATCGCCACGCTCGGCGGGGTACCGCCGATGCCGATGCTTGCCCAGTCAAGGCTCTCGCGCTTCATGACGACAATGACGGCCTCTCCTTGCTGGCCAGCGACGCCTGCCACGGCTGTGGCCAGTGCCTACCGGCCTGCCCCAGCGAGGCCCTGGTCAGCGCCGAGGTCCACGCCCTGGTAGCGAAGCAGGCAAAGGGACAGCCGCTGCGCCTGGGCTGCCACCGCGTGACAGAAGTGGATGAAAACGATCTGACCCGGCTGCACTGCTTCCGCGCCCTCGGCCCGGGCCCGGACCTGCTGGCCTGGCTGGCGGCCTCGACGCCCGACGCACCGCTGCGCTACGTGCACGGCACGGCACGGCACGGCACGGGCCAGATGCTGCCAGCGCTGGAGGCGGTGCTGGAGGGCCGCCGGGCCGGCGACGAACTCAGTGTGACATTGACGCCAGAGCAGGCCTATGGCCCCCATCGGCCGGAACTGGTCTTCGAGGCGGTGCGCGACAACCTGCCGCCGGGCCAGGAGATCCGCGTCGGCATGACGCTGACACCGGGCGGCCAGCGGGGCAGGTTCTCGCTCAATGTGGTGGGATTGACCAAACGCGGCGCCATGCTGGACGGCAGCCATCCCCTGGCCGGAAGGACCGTGACCTGGGAGATTTGGATCCAGGAGGTCCAGCCGAGCAAGCAGCCACCTCAAGGGGATCTGGACTACCCGCCGATCCGCTGGGTCAGCCTCGATGAGTGACGGCTCCGCTGGGCATTGGAGCCGTGATCAGCACACGACAGGGCTACCGCTTAGCGAGTCAGCGGAAAAGCGCGCCAGATCATGAAAGCTGAAGCCGACACGGGTCACATGGCGTGCTGCGACAGAAGTTCGAGCATTACGCTATATGCTGTCCTATTGGTAAACGGTGCTAAACATTTACCAATCCAGCGGCCCGCAAGCGCTCCCTCAGGCGCTGGTTCTCCTCGATCAGGTCGGTCGCCAGGGCGGCGAGTTCGGGCGCAGCCTCGAAGTCACGCTCCAGCTGACACAACCGTCGGGCGCGGGTCAGGTCGCGACTGGTGAACCGCCAGCTCGCCACATAGGGGGAACCATCGGCCAGCAGGCCGCTCTCGATGCGCTCGACAACCCAATCTGGTTGTACCGAACAGGCCCGCGCCAGGTCCTCGAGGGTGAGGGTTGCCTCGTCGATCAGTTCACCGCTGACGACATGCTGCTGTGTCATGTTCTAGCCTCCTTTCCGTTGGCGCGGATCGAAAGCGAGTTCATGCGCCATGGTCTCGTAGAGTTCCCGGGCTTTGTCGGTATCGGCCGGGGGTAGCACTACCTCGAGTTCCACGTAAAGATCACCCGGCTCAGGCCCGGGGATACCGCGCCCCTTCAGGCGCAATCGGCGACCGGCCTGTGACCCGGCGGGCACCTTGAGCTTCACCGCCCCCGAGGGCGTCGGGGTTTCGATGCTGGCTCCCAGCGCGGCTTCCCAGGGCGTCACCGGTACCCTTTGATACACATCCCGTCCCTCAACCCGATAGCGCGAATCCGGCCTGAAGTGGATCTCCAGGTACAGATCCCCCGTCGGGCCACCGCCGACGCCGGGGCTGCCCTGCCCGGCCAGGCGGATATGCTGGCCTTCCTTGACGCCCTTGGGGATACGCACGTTCAGGCTGTGTTCCCGGGAGACCACGCGCCCTTGCGCATCAACCTGAGGCACCTGCAGGATGATCCCGCGGGTCGCGCCGTGGAAGGCGTCCGCCAGGTCGATGACGACCTTGGCGTGACGATCCTCGCCGCGCCGCTGATAGCTGCGATTGCCTTGCCCTGACCGCCCCCCCTGGCCAAACAGGTTCGCGAAGAAGTCACTGAACTCACCGAGGTCGGCCTCCTCGAAACCGCGCCCGCTGAATTCGAAGCCTGCATCCCAGTCAGGGGGCGGCTGGAAATCCTGGCCGGAGTGATACTGCTGAGCGAGCTGGTCATAGGCGAGACGCTTCTCCGGATCGGACAGCACCGCCTTGGCCTCGTTGATCTCCTGCATGCGCTGCTCGGCGTCGGGCTCCTTGCTGACATCGGGATGAAACTTGCGCGCCAGCGTGCGGTAAGCCTTCTTGATGTCGTCGGCCGTCGCGGTCTTTTCCACCCCGAGCACCTGATAGTAATCCTTGAATTCCACGTGTTAACGCTCCGGCAGAGGCTGCACGACCCTCCAGAGGTGCGGTGACACGGCACCGCTTCTGGTCCAGCCGTTTACTTCAAGGCTAGTCGAAAAACGCCGAAGATACGTTGAGAGTCGGGAGTGCAACGCGGGTGGTAGAAGGATGGGTAAGATGGGAGGTGAAACACCAGGTGAAGGGAAATAAAAAGGCCGACGGGGCCTCAGCACATGGCTAGCCGCCGCTCGGGGCGGTTACCCATGCTAGCCAGGCGCGCCTGAAACCCGGTCAACCGTTCGGACTCTCCTTTCTCGGCGGCTATCAGCACGTCGTCGACCCAGTCCGGCACCGTCTCGGCAAGGCGATAATAGACCCACTGGCTCTCACGGCGATCGCTGAGCAGGCCGCAGGTGCGCAGCTGCGCCAGGTGGCGAGATACCTTGGGCTGCGACTCCTGCAGGGCATGGGTCATCTCGCAGACACAAAGCTCTCCCTCGCGACGGATCAGCAGGGTAAGGGTCAGGCGGGTCTCATCGCCCAGGCACTTGAACAGTCGAGCGGGTTCGAGCAGGGTCAAGATTGCTCCCTTCGAAAGCTTGAATAAGGAACTCAATCTTACGCTAAAGCCTGCCAGGTCGACAGACACTCGAGTGCGCCGCGGCATCTCAGACAGGCTCCCGGTCTCCCGGCGTTTATTCGAACAACAGGGTTACTTGTTGATCTCGAGCCATAGCATCAGACGCCGGCGGATTTCCTGCAGTGCCTGCTCGTAGGCATCGGCCCGGCCAATCAGTCGCGGGTCGCGAATGTTCCAGAAGAGCCGCTCCCCTGTCCGACCCTGCCAGTCGCGACACGTCTGCTGGGCCTTGTCACACAGCACGATCACCGCGTCGAAATCCTCACCGGCGAAGTCGTCCAGCGACTTGCTGGCCAAACCTTCTGTGGCAATCCCCTGCTTCTGCAGGGCCGCCAGGGCCATAGCCTGGGGCGCATCTGGCTCGCTGCCGGCGCTGTAGGCTTCAAAGCGGGCGCCCGCCAGGTGTCGCAGCAGCGCTTCGCCCATTAGCGAACGGGCAGAGTTGGCGTTGCAGAGAAAAAGTACGCGCTTCTTGGCCATGACAGAGGCTCCTGGAAATATATGGAAATGCATATATAGCAAGGCGATGTGTCTGTTTCATGACATGCCCAGACAACAGCAGGGAGGCATCGGCCTCCCTGCTGTTGTCATCCCCCAGGCGTCGCTGCGTCAGCCGTAACGCCCGGTGATATAGTCCTCGGCTTTCTGGGTAGCCGGGTTGGAGAATATCGACTTGGTGTCGTTGTACTCGATGATCTCGCCCAGGTGGAAGAAGGCCGTGTAATCCGCCACGCGAGCCGCCTGCTGCATGTTGTGGGTCACGGTGATGATGGTGAACTGCGACTTCAGACGGTCCATCAGATCCTCGATGGTGGCCGTCGAGATCGGATCCAGCGCCGAGGTGGGCTCATCCATCAAAATCACGTCGGGCTGAACGGCAATGGCCCGGGCGATGCACAGGCGCTGCTGCTGACCACCGGAGAGCGAGGTGCCGGGCTGCTGAAGCTTGTCCTTGACCTCTTCCCAAAGTCCCGCATCGCGCAGCGCCTTTTCCACCAGTTCGTCCTGCTCCGGCTTGCGGCTGACCATATCATGCATCCGCGGCGCGTAGGCGATGTTCTCGTAGATCGACTTGGGGAAAGGGTTGGGCTTCTGGAACACCATGCCCACTCGCCGGCGCAGCGCCACTTCGTCCATCTTCGCGGCATTGATGTCACGCCCATCCATTTCCACCAGCCCTTCAGTACGCACGCCGGGAATCAAGTCGTTCATGCGGTTGAGGCAGCGCAAGAAGGTGGACTTGCCGCAGCCGGATGGCCCGATCAGCGCAGTGACATTCTTCTGGTAAAGATCGATATTCAGGCTCTTGAGCGCCTGACTGTCGCCATACCAGAGGTTGAGATCACGCACGCGAATGCTCAGCTCGTGGTGGGCATCGACGTTGCGAGTGACCGGCTGCCCTACATCCTGCGCAGGCTGCGGAGAGAGTCGGCTAGCAGCTTGGATATTCATATTGGATTCCTCAGTATCTGGCCGGGGCTACCAGCGGCGCTCGAATTTCTTGCGCAGGGTGACGGCGGTAGCGTTCAGAAAGATCAGAATAGTCAGCAGCACGATAATGCCCCCCGCCGTCTTCTCGATGAATGCCCGATCAGGTTCCCCGGACCAGGTAAATACCTGTGCCGGCAGCACCGTGGCCGCCTGGGTAATGGAGGTGCCCACATCGGGGATGAAAGCCACCATACCAACGATGATCAGCGGCGCGGTCTCCCCCATGGCCTGGGCCAGGCCAATGATCGACCCGGTCATGATGCCCGGCATGGCCAGCGGCAGCACGTGGTCACGCACCACCTGCCAACGTGAGCAGCCAACGCCGAAGGCGGCATGGCGAATCGAATCCGGCACGCTGCGCAGCGCAGTGCGGGTCGAGATAATGATCACCGGCAACGTCATCAGTGCCAACGTCATGCCGCCCACCAGCGGTGTCGAACGCGGCACGCCAAAAAAGTTGATAAAGATCGCGAGACCCAGCAGGCCAAACAGGATCGAGGGGATGGCTGCCAGGTTGTTGATGTTGATCTCGATGATCTGTGTCACTCGATTATCCGGAGCAAATTCCTCCAGATAAACCGCGGTCATGACGCCGATGGGGAAGGCGATCGCCAGCGTCACCATCAGTGTCAGCACCGTTCCCACGGCCGCGGACATGATGCCGGCCAGCTCCGGCATCTTGGAATCGCCGCGAGTGAAGAAGGTCGTGTTGAACTTGAGTTCCACTCGCCCCTCGGCGGCCAGTCTGTCAACTCTCCCCTTGGCATCATCGCCTAGTCGGCTGGCATGCCCCTTCAGATACTGGTCGACCTGACCATCGGCCAGCACCCATTCACTGCGACTGATGCCTAATAGCTCAGGGTCGTTCTGCATCCGCAAGGGGATGGTGCGCAGGAAGCCGCGGCTGACCAGATCGCGCACCTCCTCGTCCACAGCAGCCAGGGAAAGCTGGCTCGCCTGTTCGCTGTAATCGACCTGAACCTGTATCTGCGCCTGCTGAAAGGCCGGCAGTCCCTTGACCAGCATGTCGGTAAAGAAGAGCACCAGAAACAGGCCGGCCAGCCCCAGGGCTCCCATGGAGATCCACTTCAGCCGCGACGACTTGCGGTGGCGCTTGCGCAGCTGATCGCTGATCTCGTCAAAAGTATGACTCATCTCGGCGGTTCCTCGACGTTACAGATTGTTGACGCGATACTTATCGCGGAAGCGACGAATCATCAGCACCGACACCAGATTCAGACTCAGCGTCACCGTGAACAGCACCAGTCCCAGGGCGAAGGCGGAGAGGGTCTCGGCGCTCTCGAACTCCAGGTCACCGGTCAGCGCGGCGACAATGCGAACCGTGACCGTGGTCATCTCTTCCAGGGGATTGGCGGAGAGGTTGGGTCGCATGCCCGCCGCCATCACGACGATCATGGTCTCCCCCAGTGCCCGCGAGACCCCCAACAGCGAAGCGGAAATGATTCCCGGCAGGGCCGCGGGGATGACCACGTCGCGAATGGTTTCGCCCTTGGTCATGCCCAGTGCCAGGGAACCCTGGCGCATGCTGTCCGGTATGGCATTGATCACGTCGTCCGAGAGCGACGAGATAAAGGGGATGATCATGATGCCCATCACGATCCCCGGCGCCAGGGCATTGTTGAAGGAAGCATCCAACCCAACCGAGTTGGCAAGGCTGACAATGATCGGCGCCACCGTAATAGCGGCGAAGAAGCCATACACCACGGTCGGGATGCCGGCCAGCACCTCCAGAGTCGGCTTGGCGAGAGTGCGAACGCGCGACGGCGCGAATTCCGACATGTAGATAGCCGAAAGCAGGCCGACGGGGATCGCCACCAGCATGGCGATGGCGGTAATCATGAAGGTGCCGGCGAACAGCGGCACCGAGCCGAACTGAGCGGCACTGGCGGCATCGTCGGCCCGCCCCGCCGAGGCCAGGAAGCTGTTCCCCGGCGCCCAGACGGTACCGGTGATGAACTCCCAGAAACTGTGCATCTGGAAGAAGCGCAGGGCCTCGAAGACAATCGAAAAGAGGATCCCGAAGGTGGTGAAAATCGAGATCATGGCCGCCGTGACCAGGACCCAGCGAATGACACGCTCGATGGCCTGGCGGGCGTGAAAGTCGGGCTTCACCTGGCGAATCCCCAGGGTCAGGCCGATGGCGGCTACCATCAGGCTGGCTGCCAGCAAATAGAAGGTAGGGATCGAAGCACCCAGCAACAGCAGCAGGAAGGCGCCGAGGGCGCTGACCACGAGCGCTGGCCCGGCGGTGGCGACCACCGCAAACCAGGCGTATTGGTCAGGCTGGGCGTACATAAGCGTGCCGCTGGCACGAACCCTGGCTGCCCTGGCGCGACCCACGAAAAAGGCCACCAGCCCCATCAGCAGCAGAATGCCGCAGAACAGCGTGAAGATCTGGTTGGTCTGCATCAACGTTCTCTCGAGAAGACACTACCCGATGACCGGGTAGCTATCATGAAACCAGGCCGACAGCAGGAGCTGCCGGCCTCGTCATCAGCTTACGCTGGCCATCACTCCAGGTCGGACTTCTCAAGCGTGACCCGGTTGGCCACAACCTCGCGGGCCTCGGCGCGAGCTTGCTCGGCGGCCGGGATCAGGCCGATACCCTTGAGGTAGCCTAGGTCACCGATCATCTGCTCGCTCATGAACATATCGGCGTAGTCATACATGGCCGGCACTTCGTCACCGTGCTGGTTCTTGATATAGAAGAACATGGAACGGGCCACCGGATACTCACCGCTGGCGATGGTCTCCGGGCCAGCCACGACGCCATCGATGGTGGAGCCGATCAGCACGTTGCTGTTCTCCTCGAGGAAGGAGTAGCCGAAGATGCCGAAGGCCGTGGTGTCCTGGGTCAGGCGCTGAACGATCAGGTTATCGTTCTCGCCGCCGTCGACCCAGCCGCCGTCGGTGCGCACATCGGAATATTCCTCACCGCCATAAGCCTCGGAGAAACTCTCGGAGGCGGCCTCGAGCACCAGCTCCTCGAAGGCGTCCCGAGTCCCCGAAGTGGTGGGCGGACCCACGATGACGATCTCGCGATCCGGCAGGCTGTCGTCGATCTGGTTCCAGTTGGTGTAGGGGTTATCGACCAGTTCGCCGTCAACCGGCACCAGCGCGGCCACGGCCAGGAAGATCTGCTCGCGGGTCACCGGCATCGGCTCATTGGTGTTGGACTGAGCAAAGGCGATACCGTCATAGCCAATAAAGGCCTCGGTGATATCGGTCACGCCGTTCTCGACGCAGCGCTCGAACTCGGAGACCTTCATGCGGCGCGAGGCGTTGGTGATGTCCGGAGTGCCCTCACCCACGCCGTTGCAGAACAGGCGAGCCCCACCACCGGAACCGGTGGACTCAATCACAGGCGTCGGATAGTTGGTGGTCGCACCGAACTCCTCTGCCACGTAGCTGGAAAACGGATAGACAGTGCTGGAGCCAACGATACGGACCTGTTCGCGGGCCTGGGCCACGCCGACAACACCCATTACGGCGGCAGCAATAACGGTAGTCTTGAGGAAGCGATTCATGGAGCGATCTCCTGATTGGGACAGTGTGCAACCTTCGCAGGACACACATTGCCCCAGTCATATGACAGCTTCATGACAAATACCAGGAACTGGCAGAAGCCAAACAACGGCGACAAAAACAACCCCGGCGCCGCCAGGGTAGACAGCGCACGCGGTGCCCCCTGCATCAGGCGGCGAGCCAGTCGATAGGCGGCGCAGCTCGCCAGCCAACCCCGGCTTATGTTGGTGGCTCATTCCACCGACGCCTCAGGCATCGCCGGCGCGACCCGCCAACAGACGCAGTCCCAGATTGCCGATCAGCGCGGCGCCGAGCATGGTCCCCACCATGGGCCAGGCGCTGTCCACCTCGAAGGCGCCGACCAGCACCCCGGCCAGCGCTCCGCAGGAAAACTGGATGCTGCCCTGCAGTGCCGCCGCTGTGGCGCTCATATGATGGAAGTGATCGAGCAACGCAGAAATGGCGTTGGGCGCCACCAGGCCGATGGTGGCGGCAAACACCATGATCAGCGGCACCATGGTCCACAGCGACTCCAGGCCGCTGGCCACCACCAGCACTAGGCCAACGGCCGCTCCCAGCTGGATGGCCAGGCCCAGGCGCAGGTTCTGTTGGGGGCTGCGCCGTCTCAGCAGGCGAATATTGAGACGGTTGGAAGCCGCCATGGCCAACACGTTGACCCCAAATACCAGGGGATACAGGCCCGGCGAAAGGCCATAGTGCTCAAGGTAGAGAAAGGGCGAGGCGGTGATAAAGGCGAACAGCCCCGCAAACGACATGGAGGCGGCGCACACATAGCCCATGGCCTGGCGGTGGCGCAACACGCTGGCGTAGTTGGCCAACACCTGGCGTGGTGACGCCGTAGGCGACCCCGGGGCTCGGGTCTCCGGCAGGCGGGTGCCGAGCAGCCACATCAGAAAGGCGGCATAGACCGCCAGGAAGATAAAGATCAGCCACCACTCGCCCAGATAGAGCAGGCCGCTGCCCACCACCGGCGCCACCAGCGGGGCCAGCAGCATGATGATCGCCATGGTCGACATGACCTTGGCCGCCTCGCGTCCGCTGAAACAGTCGCGAACGATCGCCGCCGAATTGACCACCGTGGCGCCGCCGCCAAGGGCCTGGACAAAACGCCAGGCAAGCAGCTCGGGCAGCGAACTCACTGTGGTGATGGCAAGGCTCGCCAGCAGGAAGGCCACCAGGCCGCCCAGCAGCACCGGCTTACGGCCGATGCGATCAGAGAGCGGGCCGAACAGCAGCTGGCCCAGGGCGAAACCGGCCAGAAAGGCGGAGAGCGAAAGCTCGGTATGGTGGATGCTGGCGCCTACGGCCTCTGCCAGGGCCGCCATGGCGGGCAGGTAGGCGTCGATGGCAAAGGGCGCCAGGGCCGTATTGGCGGCCACCAGCAGGGCCACGCGTTTCGCACTGAGCGTCAAGACAGCTCCTTCAGGACAAAACAGGGCTTTAATAGGACGCTAATAATAGCCCATCAACGCCAGTCTGTCTGGCGCCTGTTCCCTGTCACGCGGGCTTGCTAAAGTATCAGCCTGTATCCATCAGGAGCCGCGCCCCATGGCCGACGATCTGCTTTCGCAACTCCGGCAAATGACCACCGTGGTCGCCGACACCGGCGACATCGACGCCATCCGTCGATTCGAACCTACCGACGCCACCACCAATCCCTCGCTGATCCTGCAGGCTGCCCAGTTGGATGGGCGCCGTCATCGTCTGGCCGAGATCGCCCGCCAGGCCGCCGATATCGACGACGCCCTGGATGCCGTGGCCGTGGAGATCGGCAGCGAGATCAGCTCTCTGGTGCCTGGCTATGTCTCCACCGAGGTGAGCGCTCGGCTCTCCTTCGACACCGACGCTACCCTGGCTCGAGCCCGCTCGCTGATCGAGCGCTACGGCCGCCACGGGGTCGGTCCCGAGCGTATCCTGATCAAGGTCGCCGCCACCTGGGAAGGCATCCGCGCCGCGCAGCAGCTTGAACGAGAAGGTATCCACACCAACCTGACCCTGCTGTTCGGCTTTGCCCAGGCGCAGGCTTGCGCCGACGCCGGCGTGACACTGGTCTCGCCCTTCGTGGGACGCATCCTCGACTGGCACAAGGCCCAGTCACCGGATGCCGACTTCAGCGGGGAGAACGATCCCGGCGTTCGATCGGTGAAACGCATCTACGAGCACTACAAGGGGCATGGCTACGACACCATCGTGATGGGAGCGAGCTTCCGCAACGCCGGCGAGATCCTGGCGCTGGCCGGCTGCGACCGGTTGACCATCTCCCCTGCCCTGCTCGGCGAGTTGGCCGACACCAGTGGCCCCCTGAGGCGTCGGCTCTCTCCGCAGGATGCCGAGACCCGGGCGCCGGAACCGCTGCACGAAGCCGATTACCGCTGGCACATGAACGAAGACGCCATGGCCACGGACAAGCTGGCCGAAGGCATTCGCAAGTTCATGGAGGATCAGCGCAAGCTGGAAGCACTGCTGGGAGAGCTGCGCCAGGAGTAACAATCAAGGGGAGGACTCACTCCACCCGTGGGGCAATCGATGGATTGCCCAACGGGTTTGCGTACGTGAACATCGCTCCCCGGGAAGACCTTCGGCTCCCATCCACCGAATCAATGCTGATGGGGGTGAGGGTCGACCTCCTGGGCTTCGAGCATCTCCACCAGGGGCTGGAACTCCTCCCGGTTATGCTCGTTCATGCGCATCAGGATGCGATGCGCCTCGAGTATGCGGCGGCGGGTGCTCTCCACATCGCAGGGAATCTCCGGCAGATCACACAGTTCGCAGACCTCGGTGATGGGCGCCTCCACCTGAGTGAAATAGCGGGCAAACCCCATGACGTCCAGCATACGCTGAATGTCGGGGTTGTCGGCGATAATGGTGGGGCGCTCGGCCAGACGCCCTTCCACGGCCATGGCCACCTTGGCCAGGAACCCCAGCGCCGTGGAATCCACGTTGGTGGCGTCGCGCAGATCGATGATCAGGCTGACGAGCCCCGGGGTCTCGGCGAGCTGCTGGGCCTGGCGGTCCAGCGTCGCGGAGAGGGTCAGGCGTACATCGCCACACAGCTTGAGGACGAAGACACCGGCATCGAATGCCGCCTTGATGCGTCCTTCATGAATCAACATTGCCAAATCCGCTCAACATCATGATGGTCAGGTCGTCGGGCAGGGCCTCGATTCCCGTATCCAGGCTGGCATCGTCGCCGCTGGCCAGATGGCCAAGCGCCAGGCTGGTCCGCAGGTCGTCCAGCGTCTCGCTGGCCAGCACCCGCTGCTCGAGTTCCTTGAGCCGCGTGTCGAGCGTTTCGCCCGGCAGGCATTCCAATACTCCATCCGAACACAACCACAGGCGGAAGTTCTCGGGTAGCGAAAACCCCAGAGCAGGGTATTCGGCACCAGGAAACAGGCCGACCGGCATGCCCACGCCGGGAAGGGGATACACCTCACCGTCCGACACCAGCAGGGGCATGGGCAGCTGCGCGCCCAGCGAATAGTGCAGATAGCGGCGCTCGAGGTCAATGACCCCGACAAACAGGGTGGCATGCTTGCCGATGCCGGTGTCCAGCAGCTCGCGGTTGAGATCAGACAACCAGCGAGGCGGCAGGGCCTCCGGCGCACTCCCGTCCCACTCCCCCTGCCAGCGGTTGGCCAGGTACTTGAGCAGCACGGTAACGAAGGCCGACGAGGCGCCATGGCCGGAGACATCGGCAAAATAGAACAGCAGATGGCGCTCGTCCAGGCGCTGGAAATCCAGAAAATCGCCGGACAGATAGAGCCAGGGGGCGAACCAGTAGTCGCAGGTCACGCCGGCCGCCGTCTGGGGCCTGGGCGGCAGCAGCTTGCGCTGGATCTGCCCGCCGGCCTGCTGGTCAAGGCGCAGCATCGCCAGGTGGGTCTCCAGGCTCTCGTTGAGCTCTTCGAGCCGCACCTGATCCTCGCGCCGCGCCTCTTCCAGACGCCGCAGCTCGATTACCTTGCGAATCATGCGCCGCAGCAACTGCCCGTGGCGCAGCGGCTCGACGATGTAGTCCACCAGTCCCGCATCGACGGCGGAGAGCAATCCCGGCGACTGGCGGCTATCGCTGACCACCAGCGTTGGCAGTCGCTCGCAGAGGGGAGCCCACTGCTCATCGGATAGCGCGCGGACGTGGGCTACCACCAGCGACACCTCTGGCGGCAGCTCATCGGGGCTTTCGGCGGCGATCACCGCCAGGCCGTCTCGGGCGATGGTCTCGGCCAGGGCATCACGCGCATGGCCCGGGGCATCAATCACACCGATCAGCTGCTTGGGACGATCCATGGAAAGGGGCCTCAGTCTGAGAAGGCGTCGTCGAAGTCGGCGTCGTCGAAGTCCGTATCATCGAAATCGAAGTCATCCGCGGCAAAGGGGTCATCACCCATCTCACCGTCGCTGATCTCGAAACGGCGACGCTGCAGCCAGGCGTCGCGGATAAAACTGTAGCGGTCGCCGCGGATGAGCTCCTCCTGATCAAGCAGCCCGGCACGCATGTCGACGATCCGCAGCGCCGTCAGGGCGATCTCCAGATCGACGTCACCTAAGTAATAGAGGGGGTAGGTCTCCGCATCGACGGGCAGGCCGCCGGTATCTCGCAGCGTGCTCGGTCCCAGCAGGGGCAGCACCAGATAACGCGACTCCTCCCACCCCCAGACCGCCATGGTCTGTCCGAAGTCCTCCTCGCGGCCGGTGATCTCCATGTGGGTAGCGAAATCCCAGAGCCCGCCGATGCCCACCGTGGTGTTGATCACAAAGCGCGACAGGGCGATACCAGCATTGCCCGGCTTGCCCTGCAACAGGCTGTTGATCGCCGTGCGCGGCTCGCCCAGGTTGGAGAAGAAGTTACCCACGCCCGTCTGCACCGGCTGCGGCGTCACCGCCCGGTAGCCTCGTGCGGCCGGTTTCAGCACAGCGCGATCCACGGCATCATTGAAGACGAAGACACGGCGGTTGAAGCCCTCCCAGGGATCGTCCGAGTGTCGCTCTTCCACCGCCGCCGTACTGGCGCAACCCGCCAGCAGGGTTATCGCCAGCAGACCCGCCACCGCCTTGCCATGCTTTGCCTTCTTGCTGACTACCATCGGTCTCTCCCTGCGGGTGTTATTGCGAGTGATTTCCTGAATATCAGACACGCTTCACCACCACGCTACCGGCGCTGTAGCCCGCCCCGAAGGAGCAGATCACGCCCAGCGCTCCCGGCGCCAGGCCATCGCGGTGCAGATGGAAAGCGATGATCGACCCGGCGGAACTGGTGTTGGCAAAGCGGTCTAGGATTACCGGTGCCTCCTGCTCGCTGGGGTCGCGGCCGAGCACTCGGCGGGCGATAAGATCATTCATGTGGCGATTGGCCTGATGCAACCACATGCGCGCCAGGTCATCGCCACGATGGTCGAGGCTCGCCAGGTGATCGGTAATCAGCGCCGCCACCAAGGGGCAGACCTCCTTGAATACCCGTCGTCCCTCTTGGACGAACAGCTTGTCCAGCGCCTGAGGGTCCGAATCCGTCACCCGATTGAGGAAGCCGGCATTGTTGCGAATGGCGTTGGAGAAGCGGGTCACCAGCCGGGTGCCGATGATCTCGAATCGCGACTCGGCAGTGGCCAGATCGTCTCGTTCCAGCACGATGGCAGTACAGGCATCGCCGAAGATAAAGTGGCTGTCGCGGTCGCGGAAGTTGAGATGCGCCGAGCAGATTTCCGGGTTGACCACCAGTGCACGGGCTACGCTCCCGGCACGGATGGCATTGGCGGCGGTCTCGATGGCAAACGTGGCCGAGCTACAGGCCACATTCATGTCGAAGGCGTAGCCGCCGGCACCCAGCAGGGCCTGCAGTTCCACCGCTATCGCCGGGTAAGGACGCTCCAGGTTGGAACAGCCGACGATCACCAGGTCAATCTTCCCCGCGGCCACGCCGGCGTGTTCCAGGGCCTGGCGAGCCGCGGCGACACCCATCTCGCCCTGGATGGAGGGCTCGTCGTTGCTTCGCTCACGCAGCCGCGGGCGCATCCGCTCAGGGTCCAGAATGCCCTCGGCATCAAGCACATGACGACTGTGGATGCCCGAGGCCTTGACAATGAATTCACTGCTGGAGTGTGCCAGGCGCTCCTCGCTGCCAGCTTCGGCGCGGCGCAGGTTCTCCGCATCCACCCAGGCATTGAACGAGGCCACCAGGGCATCATTATCGATGGTGTGTTCCGGCACAAAGAGTCCGGTACCGGTGATCACGACGTTGGTCATGAATGTCTCCCTTGTCGCGGCTTGGCCGCCCAGACCGCTTGCGACGGCCGCTGTTCACAGGACTCAGAGGCGCCCGGTGATCTCTGCCCAGCGCTTCTCGAGCCGCTTGGGGGAGACCGCAAATCGAGTACCCAGCTGCTGAGCAAAGAGCGACACGCGCAGCTCCTCGATCCACCAGCGAAACTCCACCAGCG
This sequence comes from Pseudomonadota bacterium, assembly GCA_051751685.1. GTDB lineage: Bacteria > Pseudomonadota > Gammaproteobacteria > Pseudomonadales > Halomonadaceae > Halomonas. The sequence continues at coordinate 44,882 of JBNJLE010000014.1, forward strand.
CCGGCGGCGCCATGCCGCCGCGCTGCTCGCTCTCCAGTCGGGCCTCAAGGCGCGACTCGAGGGCCTGGATCTCCTGCATGTGCATCTGATCGCGCAGACGCTCACGGGGCGCCTTCTCCAGGCGAATCTGCGCCGCCTCCATATAACGCGGGTACTCGTCGAGCCACTCGCCGGCCTCGCTCACGAAACCGGGATGTACCAGACCCGCCATCTGGACCTTGAGATCACTGTATACCAGTGCCAGGGCCAGATTCAGGTTGCCCTTCAACGCCTTGGCAACCGCCAGATGGCCCTTGAGTGCGGCTTCAAGGGTGCCCACCAGCGCCTCGGCACGAGGCATGAGCTCACCGCGGGTGGCGGCCAGGCGCGCCTCCAGCTCGGCAGCCGACCGCGGCAGCGGATCCGCGGCCACTACCCGGGTAAATACCGCCCGCACCACATCATCGATCAGCTGACGCTTACTGCCCACCTTGGCGAAGAGCAGCGCACAGGTGCCAACCCCCTTGAGGCGCTCGATCTCGCGCACCTGGCCGGGCAAACGGCGCATCGCCAGGCGGACAATGCCCTCGCGATGGGCTTCGCGGGCCTTGTCGGGATGGTCGAAGAGCTCGACCCGGAAGGCTTCGCCTTCTGGCACCAGTGCCGGGAAGGCCTCGACGCGAATCCCCGCCTGGGTGGTGACCCGGGACTCGGGCAGCGCGTCATCGGGCAGCCCCTCCACTGGCGCTTCCAGACGCGCCTCGGCGGCCAGCGACCGAGCCCCCTGCCCCGCCGCCGCCTCGAAACGTCGCTCCATCTCGCGAACATCACGCCCCTGCCCCAGCACGTGGCCTTCATGATCCACCACCTTGAGATTGATCATCAGGTGGGGCTCGAGCTGGTCCCACTGCCAGTCATCGGGGTGAATGCGCACACCGGTCTTGCGGCGCAGGAACTCGCCCAGTGCTTCGGTGAGCGGCACGTCGTCGGGGACGATCGTTTCCAGGGCGGCATCCACCCAGTCGGGGATCGGCACCACCTGACGACGAAGCGCCTTGGGCAGCGACTTCATCAGCGCAATGCACTTCTCGCGCAGCAGACCCGGTACCAACCACTCTAGACGTGCCAGTGGGAGCTGGGGCAGCATGGCGGCGGGCACGGTAAGCGTCACGCCATCATCGACCGCGCCTGGCGCGAAGTGGTAGTTCAGCGGATAGCGCACGCCATTCAAGGCCAGCACGTCAGGATAGTCAGCCTGGGTGATCTCGCTGGCTTCCCGGGCCAGCAGCTCAGAGCGGTCGAACTTGAGCACCTCGGGGTTGTTGGCCTCGACCTGCTTGCGCCACGCCTCGAAGCCCTTGCCGTTGTGGATACCCTCGGGAAGGCGCTCATCGTAAAAGGCGAACAGCGTCTCCTCGTCCACCAGGATATCGCGTCGGCGGGCGCGATCCTCCAGACCCTCGACCTCCTCGATCAACGCGCGGTTATGGGCGAAGAAGTCGCCTCGGGTCCTGAACTCACCCTCCACCAGGGCCCGGCGGATAAACAGTTCACGGGACTCGGCCGGGGCAATGGGCCCGTAGTGCACCCGGCGGCCGCTGACGATGGGCAGGCCGAACAGGGTCACCTGCTCCTTGGCCACCACCTGGGCACGCTTCATCTCCCAGTGGGGATCGGCATAGTTGCGCTTCACCAGGTGGCCGGCCTGGGGCTCGACCCACTGGGGATCGATCTTCGCCACGGTGCGGGCGAAAAGCTTTGTCGTCTCCACCAGCTCAAAGGCCATCAGCCACTTGGGGGACTTCTTCGCCAGCCCCGACCCCGGGTGAATCACGAACTTGCGGTTGCGAGCGCCCAGGTATTCGCGGTTCTCGATCGCCAGGCCCAGGTGGGAGAGCAGCCCCGGCAGCAGCGCCCGATGCAGCGTTGCGGCGTTCTGACGTCGTGCGCGGACGCGCTGTTCGTGCTCTTCCTCGCCCTCGACCACTTCTTTTCCATCCAGGACAGGGCGTGGGGCCGGCGGCGGCACTTCAATCTCCATGTCGCGAAGCAGCTGGCGTAGCTGGCGGAATGTATCATGCCACTCCCGCACGCGAAGATAGTTGATGTAGTGCTCCTTGCACCAGCGCCGTAGCTGATTGCCGGTAAGCGCCTCGCGTGCCGCCTCGACGCCATCCCACAGGTTGAGCAGCGCCACAAATTCGGAGTCGGGGTCCTGCCAGCGACGATGAGCCTGATCGGCGGCCTGACGCTTCTCCGCAGGCCGATCGCGGGGGTCCTGAACCGCCAGGCCGGCCACCACGATCAGCACATCGCGCAGCCCCCCTTGCTCGGCGCCAGACAGCACCATGCGCGCCAGGCGCGGGTCGATGGGCAGACGGGCCAGCTTGCGGCCGATAGAGCTGATCCCGCCCTGCTCATCCACCGCGCCCAGCTCGAAGAGCAGCCGAAAGCCATCGGTGATGAAGCGCGAATCGGGCGGGTCGACAAAGGGGAAGGCCTCGATGTCGCCAAGTTTCAGCGACAGCATGGAGAGAATCACCGAGGCCAGGTTGGTGCGGCGAATCTCGGGATCGGTGAAGGCGGGCCGGGCGAGAAAATCCTCCTCGTCATAGAGACGGATGCACAGGCCTTCAGCCACGCGGCCGCAGCGACCCATGCGCTGGTTGGCGCTGGCCTGGCTGACCGGCTCTACCGGCAGGCGTTGAATCTTGGTGCGGTAGCTGTAACGGCTGATGCGTACCAGTCCCGGGTCGATCACAAAGCGAATGCCCGGCACGGTGAGTGAGGTCTCGGCAACGTTGGTGGCCAGCACGATCCGCCGCCCGGCGTGAGGGGCAAAGACCCGGTTCTGCTCGACGTTGGAGAGCCGCGCGTAGAGTGGCAGGATCTCGGTGCCGCGCAGATCGGCCCGACGCAGGGTATCGGCGGTTTCGCGGATCTCACGCTCGCCGGGCAGAAACACCAGGATATCTCGAGGGCCATGGAGCCAGCGTTTGTCGCGCTCGATCAGCTCGATCTCCTCCACCGCATGCAGGATGCCCTCCTGCAGGGTGCGGTCTTCTTCATCCTCGGCCTCGCGAACCAGCGGGCGGTAGTGCAGCTCCACCGGGTAGGTGCGACCGGAGACCTCCACCACCGGGGCAGGCCTGGGAGGCTGGTCGCCCTTGGCGGGCCGAGCGAAGTGGGCGGCGAAGCGCTCCACGTCGATGGTGGCCGAGGTAATGATCACCTTCAGTTCAGGGCGGCGAGGCAGTAACCGCTTCAGATAACCCAGCAGGAAATCAATGTTGAGGCTGCGTTCATGGGCCTCGTCAATGATGATGACCTCATAGCGACGCAGGTCGGGGTCGTGGCGAGTCTCGGCCAGCAGGATGCCGTCGGTCATCAGCTTGACCAAGGTGTGCTCGCTGCTCTGATCGGTGAAACGCACCTGGTATCCGACCTGTTCCCCCAACGGGGTCTCGAGCTCCTCGGCCAGGCGCGTGGCCACTGAACGGGCTGCCAGCCGTCGAGGCTGGGTATGGCCGATCAACCCACGACGCCCCAGTCCCAGTTCCAGGCAGATCTTGGGCAGCTGGGTGGTCTTGCCGGAGCCGGTTTCGCCGGCCACTACCACCACCTGGTGGTCCCGCAGAGCCGCCAGGATCTCATCGCGACGTTCCACCACAGGAAGCTCGGCGGGATAGTTCAGCGTTACCGGGCGGGACGCTCGCCGCTCCACCATGTCGCGCGAGCGGGCGACGGCCTGGGCCGCCTCGTCCAGACCACGATCCGCCGGTTTGCCCTCCTTCACCCGGCGCGCCAGACCCTGCAGCCGCTTGTCGAGCGGCGGACGATCACGCAGCAGCACGCCATCGAGCGCCTGGCGCAAGGCGCTGAGGCGGTCGGCATCGGTCTGGTCAGCGGCAGGAGAAACGTCGGTGGTCACGTCGGACACAGTGGCTCCGCGGGTGGGTGGCAACAAGAAAAACTGCCCGTATCAGCGAACCGATACGGGCAAGTCATTGTAACGCCGCCGCCTGGGCGACGCCTAATCCAGGCCATTGAGGCTGGCTATGGTCTAACAAGCCAGCCCCTATCAGGAACCGATATCGGCCTTGGCCTTCTCGCGTTCTTCATCGCGCAGCTGGCGACGCAGGACCTTGCCCACGTTCGTTTTCGGGAGCTCATCGCGCAGCTCCACATACTTGGGTACCTTGTAGCCGGTCATCTCCGTCTTGCACCAGGCGCGCAGCTCGTCGGGATCGAGGTCATCGGTTCGCGGCACCACGAACAGCTTGATCGCCTCGCCGCTGTTCTCGTCAGCCACCCCCACGGCCGCGGACTCGAGCACGCCTGGGTGGGTGGCGACAACGTCCTCCACTTCATTGGGATACACGTTGAAGCCCGAGACGAGGATCATGTCCTTCTTGCGGTCCACAATGCGGATGTAGCCGTCCTCCTGAAGCACCGCAATATCACCGGTGTGGAACCATCCCTCGTCATCCATCACCTTGACGGTCTCATCGTCGCGGTTCCAGTACCCCTTCATCACCTGGGGGCCCTGAACGCAGAGCTCGCCCGGTTCACCCAGGGACAGATCATTGCCGTCAGCATCCACCACTTTGACCCGGGTCCCGGCCACCGGCTTGCCGATGGTGCCGAGCTGAATGGCCTCCACCGGGTTGAAACTCACCACCGGAGAAGTCTCGGTGAGCCCATATCCCTCGGCAATCTCACAGCCAGTGACCTCCTTCCAGCGCTCCGCGGCAGACTGGGTCAGCGCCATGCCGCCGGAAATGGTCAGGTGCAGCCTTGAAAAGTCCAGCGCACGGAAATCCTCACGGTTGCAAAGGGCATTGAACAGGGTGTTGAGGCCAATAAAGGCGGTGAACTTGAGTCCCTTGAGCTCCTTGACGAAATTGGGCAGATCGCGGGGATTGGTGATCAGAATGGAGTGGTTGCCGGTCTCCATCAGGAACAGGCAGTTCACCGTAAAGGTGTAGATGTGATAGACGGGCAGCGGCGCGATCACCACTTCCTCACCGTTATTGAGGCCGGGGCCAATGGCCTGTCCGGCCTGCAACATGTTGGCCACCAGGTTGCGATGGGTCAGCATGGTGCCCTTGGCCAGGCCCGTGGTACCGCCGGTGTACTGCAGCGCGGCGATATCGTCGAGCTCGCGCTCCACCTCACGATGCTGGCAGGCGGCGCCCTTCTTGAGCGCCTGCCGGAAGGGCGTGTGCCCGGGCAGACGAAACGGTGGCACCATCTTCTTGACGTACTTGACCACCAGATTGATCAACGGACGCTTGGGGAAGCCGTGCAGATCGCCCAGCTGAGTGATCAGTACGTGCTGAATGTCAGTCCGGTCGAGGATCTTCTCAAGCTTATCGGCCATGTTGGCCAGGATCACGATGGCCTTGGCACCGGAATCCTTGAACTGGTGGGCCATCTCCCGCTCGGTGTAAAGCGGGTTGGTGTTGACCACCACCAGGCCGGCGCGCATGGCGCCGAACACCGCGACCGGAAACTGCAGCACGTTGGGCAGTTGGATGGCAATGCGATCGCCCGGTTGCAGCGTCGTCTCCTGCTGGAGCCAGGCGGCGAAGTTGCCGGAGAGACGGTCGAGGTCGGCAAACGTCAGCGTCTGCCCCATGCAGCTGAAAGCCGGCTTGTCGGCATAGCGCTCGACCGCCGCGTGGAATATATCGGTGACCGAACCATACTCATCCATTCCCTTGAGCTCGGGGCCGGACAGGATCGGGGCATTGGCATGCTCACTCATCACGTGTCTCCGCTATCTCGCCGATAGGCCATCGACGCTTGTTGTTTTGACGGGGCTCTACCTTAAACCGGCCGGCCCAGGCTGTAAAACGATCGATTAAAACAAATGATTTAAATCGATTTCTCTGCACCCCGGGTACGACGTCTGTCACGAGTCCCTGGCCCAGCAGCCAGTCCCACGCATGCCGCGAAGACCAACTGGCTGATTTCACCCTTGGCGTCGACCGAAACGCGCCTGGATCGCGCCGTCACGCCATACCAGCAGCTCCCCCGGGCACATGCGCTCCCAGGCCTCATTGTCGGTGAGGGGCTCGGTGGCGATCACCGAGACGATGTCGTGGCTGGTGGTGTGCTCGGCGAAATTTACGGTGAGCTCGGCATCCGACAGACTTGCGCGGCCAAAGGGAGCTCGTCGGGTGATATGGGCCAGCCTGGTGGAGCAGAAGGTGTAGAGATAATCGCCATCGGCCAGCAGCAGATTGAACACCCCGAATCCACGCAGACGCTCGCAGAGCTGATGAAGCAGCCGCCAAAGTCCCTGGCGCGACGCCTGGGTGTCGGGGCGCTTCGGGAAGCAGCGGCGCAGCTCGCCCAGCAGCCAGCAGAAGGCATGCTCACTATCGGTATCACCGATCGGGCGATAGAAGCTCAGCGGTAAGCCTTGCCAGCCCTCGAGCTGGCCGTTATGGGCATAGCACCAGGGACTTCCCCACATCTCGCGCACGAAGGGATGGGTGTTGGCCAGGCGCACCTGACCCACGTTGGCCTGGCGAATATGGCTGATGACGATGTTCGACTTGATCGGGTAGTCGGTGATCAGCCGCGCGATGGGCGAGTGCACCGAGGGGTGGGGGTCGCGGAAGTCGCGATAGCCGCCCTCCTCGTAGAAGGCGATGCCCCAGCCGTCGCGGTGGGGGCCGGTGCCGCCCCCGCGATGCAGAAAGCCGGTGAAACTGAAGCAGATATCAGTGGGCACGTTGGCGCTCATACCCAGAAGCTCACACATGCGGATCCTCCCGGTGGAGGGTCCTGCGCGGCGCGCGGCGCTGCCGCCATACCAGCAGAACCAGAAGCGTCAGAACGATCAGGCCCGCCACCGCCCACTGCCGCGGGTCCCCGGCGAAGACTGCACCGCGGCGCTCGAGCCAGGGCCGGCCTTCACGCCACAGGGCAGCGGCATGGGCCGGCAGGTCGTTGATAAAGTCGATGAAGCGATCGGCGGCGCTGTCAGGCACCCCCCCATCGTCTCGGCCGGTGGCGAGGTCATCATGGAAGCGCTCACCCAGCGGGCGCCGCCCCATCTCCCCGGCGAGCCCGCGGCCTTGCTCGGCCTCCTCCAGGAGGCTCAGCAGCGGCTGCACATTGACTGCCAGATAGCGCTGGCGGACGATCCCCTGCCCCTCGGCATGCAGGCGCAGACGGGCGGCCCCGAAGAGCTCCGGCACCATCAACTCTCCGACGAAACGCTCACCCTGGCGCTCCAGCGACACCTCCACCTGCGGTGCGTCCTCAGCGTCGAGCAGGGTAGCGCTGATGGCGAGATCCTCCGGGGCCGCCTGCCAGGGCTCACCACCACGAGCCAGCCAGGCCTCCAGCGGTAGTGTCAACGCCGGGTGAATCACTGCAGGCAGCGCTGCGAGCTGCAGGCTCACCGCGCCACGAACCCCGATGCGGCTATCGCTGCCGACCTCGCCCTCCAGGCGCCACTCACCGGAGGCGGGATCGGACACCCTGAGCAGATCAAAGCGCGGCTCCACCTGCCAATTCGCGCCGGGCGGTGGGTTCTGCGCGTCATAGCGCGTCCCGTCCGGGGCCACCAGTGTCAAGGGAGGCGCGTCGGGGTCATGGAAGAGCAGCGCCGAGAAGGCCTCGACACCGGGCTCGATGGAGAAGCGCCTCCCGATCAGGGGCACGCGGTCAGCGGGAAAGATACGCTCGACGATATCCGCAAAGGCGCTCAAAAGGCTCTCCGGCGATGTTACCAGCGCCGGCAGTCCGCCGGTCACCCGGGAGAGACGTTCGACCAGGGCCAGGTCGGCCGCATCGGAGAAGGCGATGGCATGCACCACCACGCCGCTTGCCGCCAGCGCCGGGGCCAGTTCCTCGAGCAGAGTGCGCCGCGAGGCGGCGTCCACCTCTGGCTTGGCGCCCCGCGCCAGAGGCAGGTCGATCATCCCGTCGGTGAGCAGTACCAGATGGCGCCAGCCGTTCGCCGGTGCCTCGGTGACCTCGCGCAAGGCCGCCTCGATGTCCGTATGCGGCTGGTACTCCACCAGGGCCGGACGCAGGGCCGTGGCATCGGCACGCCAGCCGGCATCGACCTCGCCAAGGGTGAGCGGGCTATCCACCCGCTCACCGAATGTCCAGACCCCTGCCGCAGTACCGTCAGGCAGCAACAATACCAGCAGTTCCAGGGCGCTGGCGGCGAGCTGATCGGGATCGTTGGTCCGCATGCTGCCGGAGACATCGACGATCACCCGTACGTCGGGGGTCTCCTCGACCGACTGCGCCACGCCGGCACCTGTCACCAGACAAAGCAGGCTCGCCAGCAGCAGGCCGACCTTGCCTCGTCCTCTCTCACTGACCCTCCACGACCAGGCCATGCCCGGCTCCTTAGCCGATGACCGGCTCCCGACGCCCGCCGCCGCCACGCGGGGCGGGAGGAGCATCGTCCTCGTTGTCATCCATCGCGACATAGTCGTCACGTCCGCGACCACGCCATGCCACTAGCAACCCGAAGGCCACGCCTGCCGCCGCACCGGCCGCCGTCAGCATCAGCGCTGGCAGCATCAGACCGTTGTCGCCCTCGAGCAAGCCCACCAGTGCCACCACCACCGCCGGGGCCAGACCGGTGTAGAACTCTCCCTCTTCCAGCAGCGGCATCCGGAAGCGTGTCGGCACCCACATCACGCCCGCCACCAGCCAGGTGATCGGCAGTCGCAGCAGCCGCGGCAGGAAGGCCAGACCCAGATAGCCCGTCAGCAGCACCACCAGCGACAGGACAACGTAGACCAGCCATAGTAGGGTCATTGAATCGGTAATTGGCATCGCCACCTCTCTTTTCACAGTCTTGAGTATGGTACATCCCCCATCATGAAAGCACAGCCGCCGCGTCGCCCCGACAACCAGGCCTCCCCCTCACCGGTTGCCCGCTTCCATCGACAGGAAGACCCCGAGTGGCACTGGCTGGAGAACCGCGAGGAACCGGAAGTCACGACCTTTCTCGAGGCGGCCAACGCCGAGTTCTCCGCCTGGTTTGCCCCGCTGGACGACCTGGTGGAGCGGCTCTACCATGGCCATCTGGCGCGCCGGGAGCTTGCCGTGCACGGCCTGCGCACCCCCCTTGACCACTACACTTACTGGAGCGAGACCGCCGCCGAGGCCGACTATCCGGTGTGGTGGCGTCACCCCAACGGCAAGCCAGACCGCGCCGCCCCCTTCCTGAATCTGGAGGCCCGGGCCGCCGACCACGACTTTCTGGAACTGGGCGACATGGCGCTCTCGCCGGACGAGCGCTGGCTGGCCTGGAGCGAGGATACCCGCGGCGACGAGATGTTCGACCTCTTCCTGGCGCGCCTCCCCAATGGGGCGCCCGTGCGCCTGCTGGAGGGCATCGGCCCTGAACTCACCTGGGCCGAGGATAACACCACCCTGTTCTTTACCCGCTACGACGCTACCCAGCGCCCCGAGAGTATCTGGCGCCTGGTGTTGAACGAGGGGGTGGCAGGAGACCCCGCGCTGGTATTGCGCGAGGAGGATCCGGAATTCTGGCTGGGGCTCGGCAAGACCCGCTCCCGAGAATGGCTGGTGCTGGAGAGCGCCTCCAAGGACACCAGCGAGAGCTACCTGATTCCGGCGCTGGCACCAGCCACCGCCCCGCGCTGCTTCCGACCGAGGGAGAGCGGCGTTGAGCTCTCTCTGGACCATCGCCCGGGCCACTTCTATTTGCTGCACAACCGCGGTGCGACTCACTTCCGCCTCGATACGATCGACGAGTCGCGTGTCGAAGCGGCCAATGACGCCGACCAGTGGCAGCCGCTGATTCCCCACCGGAACGAGGACACCCTGGAGGGGGTCGACGCCTTCGCCTGGGGCCTGGTGATCACCGAACGCGACCATGAAGAGGCCCAGGTTTGGCTGCGGGTCATCGAGTTCGATAAGACCCATGCCATCACTCGGGACGAGCGCCTGCCGCTGCCTGAGACACCCTGCAGCCTGGCACTGGGCGATGCACCCCACTTCGACCAGCGCCGCCTGCGCCTGCGCGAGGAGTCTTTCGTGCTGCCGGTGAGCTGGATCGAACACGATCTCGACAGCGGCGAGCGCACCCTGCTCAAGCAGCAGCCGATACACGGCGACCTCACGCCAGAGGCACTCGTCTGCGAACGGCTATGGGCAACCTCCCACGACGGCGAGCGCATCCCTGTCTCGGTGGTGATGCGCGCCGACCTGATCGGCCACCCCCTGCCGACGCTGCTCTACGGCTACGGCGCCTACGGCGAGGTACTCGACCCCTGGTTCTCGGTGGCCCGCCTGGAGCTGCTGGCCCGCGGCGTGGCCTTCGCCGTGGCCCACGTGCGCGGTGGCGGCGATCGCGGCGAACCCTGGTACCTGGCCGGCAAGCTGGAGCACAAGGCCAACAGCTTCCGCGACTTTCTCGCCGCCCGGGACTGCCTGGTCGAGCACGGCATCAGCGACGGCGAACGCATCGCCGCCTATGGCGCCAGCGCCGGCGGCCTGCTGGTGGGCGCCAGCCTCAACCTGGCGCCGGAAGCCTTCAGTGCAGCGGTGCTCGATGTGCCTTTCGTTGATGTGCTGCGCACCATGGAGAACCCCGACCTGCCTTTGACCACTGCCGAGTACACCGAGTGGGGCAACCCGGACGAACCCGACACCCGCAAGCGAATTCGCGACTACTCACCGCTGGACAATCTGGCTGCCGCCCCCTACCCGACCATGTTCCTGCAGGGTAGCTGGCACGACACCCGGGTACCCTATTGGGAGCCAGCCAAGCTCTATGCACGGTTGACGGAGCTCGGCACCGCACGCGGTCCTGTGCTGCTGCGTACCGACATGGCCGCCGGCCACGGCGGCGCCTCGGGACGTTTCAAGGCGTGGCATGACGGCGCCCGCCAGGACGCCTATATCCTCTGGGCGCTGGGCGTGGAAAGCCGCAAGGCATAGCCTTCATCAGTCGCTCCCATCACTCGATGGGAATGACGGCGATGATATGGTCCTCGTACTGCTCCTCCGGCACCCCACGACTCGTGACGGCGAAACTCCGCACGCTGATGCCCTTGCGGTGAACCCGTTCAGGGTCGCCAGAAAGCAACGGATGCCAGCGCGCCAGCTTGCGTCCCTCTGCTACCCGACGATACGCACAGGACATGGGCAACCAGCGGAACTGGTCGATCAGGGCCGGGGTAAGCCGGGTACAGTCCGGCACCCGTGAGAGTCGGTTCTCGTAGTCGCTGCAGCGGCAGCTATGGATATCCAGCAGTTCGCAGGCGAGGTTGAGCACCGCCAGCTCACCGCTCTCGTCATCCTGGAATTTGAGCAGACAACACTGGCCGCAACCATCGCACAGTGCCTCCCACTCCTCGGCAGTGAGCTCCTCGAGGGGATACTGCTCCCAGAATCGTTCTCTCATGACGTTTCCTCCACGGGTAAGGCGCGATTGACGGGTTGCGCACAGCGGCCGGCACGATAGATCAGTAACGCGCCTGGGTGGGGGTGCGATACAGGTCGAGCAGGTACTCCTCCTTGGCGGGGGGCATCTGCAGGTAAAAGCCTTTCTCGCGGATCGCCGCCATGATGTCGACCGCCTTGGCACGGCCCATCCGCTTATCAGGGGACAGGATCAGGGTAATCGCCGCCTGCGGCTTGCCGAAACGCTCGAGCAGCGGCTCAGGCACCCGAGTGAGCCCCTCGCGCTTGTCCACGTAGAGATACATCTCCTCCATGCGGGGGCTCTTGAACACCTCGCAGAGCAGCTTGTCACCACGCATCCGGTCATCGCTCATCGGGACTGTTCCTCCAGCGCCTTCTTGAGGCCCGCATTCAGTCGTTCACCACGCCAACCCGACGGCAGCGGCAGCGGTTGGTCTTCCAGGTGGGCGGTCACCAGGGCTTCCAGATCGCGGCGGCGCAACAGCACCTCCGGGGCCAGGCTCTGGGCCTCGGCCTCGGCGTTGACGACCTTCTTCAGCGCCTTCATTACCCGCTTGAACTCCGGCGCCATGGGTGACGGCAGTGCCGGAGGTAGCTCGGCCTCGTCCAGGTGGCGTGCCTCGGCCACCAGCGCCAGCAGAGTGTCGCCATCACGCTTGATGAGACTCGGTTTGACGTCCTCGATGCGGGCCAGCTCGAAACGGTTCTCGGGCAGTACCTCGGCGATGGCGTAGAGCACCCGGTCATGAACCAGCCAGCCCCGCGGCAGATTGCGGGCCCGGGTCTCCCCCTCTCGCCAGATGGTCAGGCGGCGATAGGCTTCGACCTGGCGCGGCGTCAGGCGCCACAGCTGGCGTTGGCGCTGGTACCACTGGCCATCGGCCGCGTCGCTGCGGCCGGCCTGGGCGACCAGATCGGTGCAGTCCGCTTCCAGCCAGGCCAGACGGCCATGGCGCTGGAGCGACTCGCGCTGCTGCTGCCACACCTCGACCAGGTAGATCACGTCCAGCGCCGCGTAGGCCTGCTGGGTCTCGGAGAGCGGGCGCGCCAGCCAGTCGGAGCGGGTCTCGTCCTTGGGCAGGGTGTGACCGGTCCAGTGTTCCACCAGTTTCTGGTAGCCCATGGACGGGGTTTCGCCCAGCAGGCCCTGGGCCAGTTGAGTATCCACCAGGGGCGCCGGCGTCACGCCGGCCCAGCCGGCGAATACCTCGAGGTCCTCGCTGGCCGCGTGGACCAGCTTCAGGGGCCCCTCGGCCAGAAGCCGACGGAAGGTGTCGGTGCAGGCCACCGCCTGGGGGTCCACCAGCCAGGCCGGGCCTCCGGTAGAAAACTGGATCAGCGCCGGCACGGGGTAGAAGGTGTTCTCGCGGAAGAATTCGGTGTCCAGCGCGATCACATCGGCGCCGGCCACCTCGGCACAGGCAGCGTCCAGGGCCTCGGGAGTATCGATCCAGCGTATTTCAGGGGTCAGGGGCATGGGGGTTCCGGCAGGTCGGGAATCGTCAGAGACAGAATGCATCGGAGACAGGGGTCAGTCGCCTCGGAATGGCAGGCGACCGTTGAAGGCGCGGCTCAGAGTGCCGCCATCCACGTATTCCAGCTCGCCGCCCATGGGCACGCCGTAGGCGAGACGCGACAGACGCACGCCCTGGGAGGCGAACTGGGCGGCGATGTAATGGGCAGTGGCCTCACCCTCCACGGTAGGGTTGGTGGCCAGGATCATCTCCTCGATGCCCCCTTCGGCTACCCGAGTCTCGAGCTGGTCGAGGCCGATATCCTCGGGGCCGATACCATCCAGGGGCGAGAGATGGCCATGCAGCACGAAGTAGCGTCCTCGAAAGCCGCCGGCGTCCTCGATGGCGAGCTGGTCGGCGGGGGATTCCACCACGCAGAGCAGGGCATCGTCTCGCCGCGCGCTTGTACACAGCCTGCACACGTCCTCCTCGGTGAGCGTGCGGCAGCGACGACAGTAGCCGACTCGCTCGATGGCCTCATCGAGCACACCGGCCAGGCGTCGGCCGCCATCGCGGTCGCGCTCGAGCAGGTGCATGGCCATGCGCTGGGCGGTCTTGGGCCCGACGCCGGGCAGCACTCGCAGCGACTCCATCAGTTTCTCGACGAGGGGGGAAAAACTCATCAGAAGGGCATCTTGAAACCGGGCGGCAAGGTCAGTCCGGCGGTCGCCTCCTCCATCTTGGCCTTGGAGTTGGCCTCCACCTTGCGCACGGCGTCGTTCACCGCAGCAGCCAGCAGATCCTCGAGCAGCTCCTTGTCCTCCTCCAAGACGCTGGGGTCGATGTCGACCTTGCTGACGTCGTGACGCCCGTTCATGGTCACCTTGACCATGCCCGCACCGGCCTCGCCATAAACCTCAGCGCGGGCGACCTCCTCCTGGACCTGCTGCATCTTCTCCTGCATCTCCTGGGCCTGCTTCATGATATTGCCCATTCCACCCTTGAACATGGTAAGTCCTCTCTTCAGTTAGGTAAGGTTAACGATCTGAATGTCAGTAAGGTCAACGATCTGCCAATCAGTCTGGCGCGAAGGCATGTGTCTATGACGCTGCGACGCTGTCGCCGTTCAGGCAGGCACTCCGTCAAGGGCACCCCGCCGTCAGGACGACGCCCCGGCGTCGGCGGGCTTGACGGTGGACTCGACCAAGCGTGCCCCGAAAGCCTGCTGTAGCTTCTGGATATTGGGATCGCGCTGCAGGGCGGCAACGGCCTCGGCGTGGCGCTCGGCCGCCAGCCGTTCGGCCTGCTGGCGCGGAGTTTCGATCTCCTCGGGCAGAGCTCCCTCTTCCACCACCAGACGACGCGTCACCCCTTGCTCGGCCAGGGCATTGCACATGCGCTCGAGATGGATATCGGCACGCATGGCGGACAGCGACGGGTCCAGGCGCATCCGTAACACCTCGCCGTCGTCCTGCTCTACCACGCAGTTGGCCGCCAGATTGCGGGTCAACCCGCCCAGGCCCAGCGACTCGAAGCAGGCCAGCCACTCGGCATGGCCGAACAGGCCTTCCCTGCCGAGGCCCGGCACCGCTGGCTCTGGGGCGGTCTCGGGCGCCGCGGAGGGCGCCGCAGCAGCGGCACTGGGCAATTCGACGGCCGGTGCTCCTACCGGCTCAGGCAGTGCTTCCCAGGGCGGAGGCGCCTCGGCTCTCGGATCCACGCGGCGCGTCGGCTCCGGGTCCTCTGCCGACGGCTCGGGACTGGGCGCAACCTGGGGATCGGGCCGCGGCTCAGGCGCGGGCGCCGTGTCCTTCGCGGATGGGGGTGACCGGGAAGGCGGGGCCGCTGCAGGAGCGCCGGAAGCACCGGGGGCGGCCTGCGGCGCAGGGGACATCGGTGGCCCCTGCCCCGCGTCACGCAGCGGCAGCGGCGTGCTCGCCGGCTTCGGCACGCCCTGTGGGCGGAAGGCCAGCATACGCAACAGCGTCATCTCCAGGGCAGTGCGCAGGTCAGGGGCATATTCCATGTCGCCGCGTCCCTGAATGCCGATCTGATAATAGAGCTGCACATCCTCGGCGGTGAAGCGCGCCGCCAGCGCTAGCAGCGCCTCGCGATCGCCGTGGCCATTGTCCAGGGCCTCCGGCACCATCTGGGCGATAGCCAGGCGATGCAGCACCGCGGTGAGCTCATCGAGCACTCCAGCGAAGTCGGGAGCACGCTCGGAAAGCGCTGCCAATTCGGCCAGCACCCGGGCGGCATCCACCTCGGCCAGGGCCTCGACCAGCGCGAGCACGTAGCGCTGGTCCAGGGTGCCGAGCATGGCGGCCACGTCGGCGTGCTCCACACGTCCCTGACCAAAGGCGATGGCCTGATCGGTGAGGCTCATGGCGTCGCGCATGGAGCCCTCGGCGGCGCGGCCCAGCAACCACAGAGCGCTCTCCTCGAACGGCACTGACTCGGCCTCGAGCACCTTGGCCAGGTGGCCGACGATACGCTCCGGGGGCATATGCTTGAGCGTAAACTGCAGACAGCGTGACAGCACTGTGGCGGGCAGCTTCTGCGGGTCGGTGGTGGCCAGCAGAAACTTCACGTGGGGCGGTGGCTCTTCCAGGGTCTTGAGCAGGGCATTGAAGCTGCTGGTGGAGAGCATGTGTACCTCATCGATAAGATACACCTTGTAGCGACCCTGGGTGGGCGCGTACTGCACATTGTCGAGTAGCTCGCGGGTATCTTCCACCTTGGTGCGAGAGGCGGCATCCACTTCGATCAGATCGACGAAGCGGCCCTCGTCAATGGCCACGCAGCTCGCGCACTCCCCACAGGGGGTCGAGGTAATGCCCTCGTCGCCGTCTCCTCTGGAGGTGCAGTTGAGGCACTTGGCGAGGATGCGCGCCAGGGTGGTCTTGCCGACCCCGCGGGTACCGGTGAACAGGTAGGCATGGTGAAGGCGCCCCTGGTCCAGAGCATTGACCAGCGCACGCTGAACGTGCTCCTGGCCCACCAGCTCGTGGAAGGTACGCGGCCGCCACTTGCGGGCCAGAACCTGATAGCTCATGCAGCGCGGAATCCTTGCGGTGGTCGAATGTCGGCGACGGGCACCGGCGTCCGGAAATGGATCGGTGCCCAACGCCCGACTGAGTCGTTCATTCTAGCGACTGGGGCCGGCTGCGGAAAGCAACGCGGGTCGTGTACCGTCCAAAGCTCGTCTCAGCCTCTGCGCCTACCGCCGGCTGTGGTAGGCTCGCCGGAATGACACCGCAGTGCGCTTCGAACAGGGATGAGATCATGAGCCGACAGCCTTCCTTACCGCCCACGGCGGGGATTTCCTATGAGCAGGTCGCCGCCGCCGCCGAGAACCTTGAGGGTCGCGGGGCAGAGCCGACTCTTCAGCGGGTCTGCGAGCATCTGGGTGCCGGCTCGCCCAACCGCATCCAGCGCCACCTGAGCGCCTGGCGAGCCGCGCGACCCGCGCCGGCATCCCCCACCCCCCGACTGCCGGAGTCACTTATCGGTGCGCTGGAGGAGGAGCTCGCACGACACGCCAGCGCCGCCCTATCACGGGGCGAGCAACTCGCCGAGGAGGCCCGCCGCGACGCCACCAGTCTGGCCGAACTGGGCGAAGCCCTGGAGCAGCACCTGGGCGATCTGGAGACCCGAGCAGCCACGGCGGAGAGCGCCGCCGAGCAGGCGCTGGCGCGTCGCGATGACCTGCAGGCCGGTTTCAATGAGCTGCGTGAGAGTCTGGAGAGTGAGCAGCGCGAGGCGCGCACCCATCGCGAGGCGCTGCTGCAGACCCGTCAACAGGTGGAGATGCTGCGCGAGCAGCTTGACGAGGCTGTGCAGGCACGGCTGGCCGCCGAGCGTCAGACGCGGGACGCCGATGCCGAACGCATCAAGGCGGAGCGCAGTCAGGCCGTTGCCGAGAGCCAGCGCGACAGCGCACTGGTTCAGGTGCGCGAGAAGACCGAGCAGCATGCTGAATTACAAAAAGAGCTTCAGGCCGAACGTGCCCGTCAACGCCAGGAGATCGCCGAGCTGCGCAGCGAGCAGAAGCAGCGCGCGGATGCCATGGAGAGAGCCCGCCATGAAGCCCTGAAGCAGGCCCAGGAAGCGGCCCAGCGAGCCTCCAAGGCCGAGATTCGCGCCGAGGCACTGCAGGCCACTCAGGCCGCCCTCAAGTCACGGATGGACGCCATGCAGGTGCAGCAGCGCCAGCGCAGCCTGCGCCAAACCGGAGGGCGCCCCACCGGCGAGCGCGAGTAACCGCGCTCATACCTCCGCAACTTGCCCTCTCCCCTGGCGCTTAACTGAGTCTCAGTCCCGGTAATCGGCCATCAAGGCCTTGCCCCTGTCACGCAAGAAAGCCAGCACCCGGGACTGTTTCCATTCGCCGCGATAGACCAGTCCGAAGCCGAATGTCATCGCCGGGGCGAAGGGGCGCACCACCACCTGGTCTCTAGACGAGAGTTGATCCCGGGCGGTCACCGGGTTCATCACCGTGATCCCCACGCCGTTGGCCACCAGCGCCGAGATGGTGCCGATATTGGCTTCGGTCTTGCCAGCAATCCGGATACCGTGGCGGGCGATCAGCTCAAGCAGCGGATTGGTGCGGATACTCGGTTGATTGCTGATCACTAGATGCTGGTCGCGCAGGTCCTCGATGTCGATCCGCGTCTTGTCCGCCAGGGGATGAGCCGTCGGCAACAGGCAGACCGCCTCGGTGGTGAACCAGGGCTCCACCTTCAGCACCCGCGAGGCCACCGGCAAGGTGACGAACCCGATATCGGCATGGCTCGACTCCACGGCCAATTGCACCTCGTTGCTGGACATCATGTCCAGACTCACGCTGAAGCGACGATTCGTCTCCAGCAGCGCCGCCACCAGATTCGGCACGAAGCCGAAGGAGAGGCCGGGAATCGAGGCGATCCTGAGGCGCGACGTCCCGAACTCCTTGAGTGCCAGCACGCTGTGGCGCAGCTCCTCGATATTGCCCATCAGCCGCAGAATCTCGTCGTAGAGCTCACGAGCCTCGGGGGTCGCCACCAGGCGGTTCTTCTCGCGCAGGTAGAGCTGGATCCCGAGGTTCTCCTCCAGTTGGGCCAACGAACGGCTGACCCCTGACTGGGTGATACCCAGGGTCCGCGCCGCCTGGGACGCACTGCCCGCCTCGAACAGCGTCTTGAAGATCGCCAACGCCTTGAGAGAGTGGATGGTGACGTCTGGCATGACTAAAACTCACCGTATTCGATAAAAACATCATATATTGAAATAGTCTGCCATCGCTACCTAGACTGAATCGAGCCTCCTTTCATCATCACAACGACAACCGGAAGCCTCGATGACCGACTCTCCGCTGTTCTATCAGGCCGGACCTGCCCTGCCTGACATCAGCCACGCCGATGGCGTCACCCTATGGGACACCCGGGGCAAGCACTACCTCGACGGCTGCGCCGGTGCCATCTCCTGCAACCTCGGTCACGGCCGGCAGGATATCCGCAATGCCATGCTGGCCCAGCTAGACCGCGTCGCTTTCACCTACCGCACCCAGTTCGAGAATGCCCCGGCGGTTGCGCTGGCTCATGCGCTGGTCGATATGACGGAAGGCCTACTGGAGAAGGTATTCTTCGTCTCAAGTGGCTCGGAGGCCGTGGAGTCGGCCCTCAAGCTGGCCCGACAGTTCTTCGTTGCCACCGGCGAGCCGCAGCGACGACGCTTCGTCTCCCTGCGCCCCTCCTACCACGGCAGCACCCTGGGGGCTCTGGGCGTCACCGGCTATCATCCCCTGGAGGCGCCCTTCACTGCGCTCACCCAGGCCTCGCTCAAGGTGCCGGGGCCGGACTTCTACCGCCATCGGGACGCCGACGACGACGCCCACGTCGACCGGGTGCTGGCCGAGACCCGGATGGCCATCGAGACCGCCGGTCCCGAGTCGATCATCGCCTTCGTGCTGGAGCCGGTCGGCGGCGCCAGCACTGGCGCCCGACTGCTGGGCGAGCGCTACCTGAAGGGCATCCGCACGCTATGCGACGAGCATGGCTGCCTGCTGATCCTCGACGAGGTACTCACCGGCGTGGGCCGCACCGGCGCCTGGTTTGCCTTCCAGCACTATGGCGTCGTCCCCGATCTACTGGTCACCGCCAAGGGGCTGGGTGCCGGCTACTACCCGGTGGGGGCGCTGCTCGCGCGTGACGACATCGTCGCGGCGGTGATGGCCAGCGGTGGCTTCCAGCACGGCCACACCTACGCCGGCAACCCGCTGGCCTGCGCCACGGGCCTCGCTGTGGTCGAGGCGATTCGCCGCGAGCGGCTGCTGGAGAACACTCGGGCACGAGGGGAGCAGCTTGAGACCGGCTTGCGGGCGCTGGCCGAGCGCTACCCCTGGGTCGGCCATGTCCGCGGCCTGGGCCTGCTGTGGGGCGTCGAACTGGTCGCCGACCCGGCGACCCGGCGTCCCTTCCCCGCCGAGCAGAACCGTTTCGCCCAGATCACCGCCCTGGCCAAGGAGGAGGGGCTGCTGATCTACCCTCGCCGCAGCCTGGACGGCGTGGCCGGCGACCACTTCCTGGTCTCTCCGCCGCTGACCATCCACGCCGAGGAGGTGGAGACGCTGCTCGAGCGCCTGGGTTGCGCCATGGCACGCTTCGACCGGGCACTGGTCGACGCGGCGGATGATGCTGCCCTCACTCCCCAGCTGAAGGAGGCCCCGACATCATGACGCTGCTCACCCAGAAGGTCTGCGACCTGGCGGCGGCGGTGGCCGCCATTCCCGAAGGGGCGACGATCATGGTCGGTGGCTTTGGCTCGCCCGGCACCCCCTTCGCGCTGCTCGATGCGCTGCTCGAATCCGGCCAACGCGGGCTCACCCTGATAAAGAACGACGCCAACGAGCCCGGCATCGGTATCGGGAGGCTGATCGAGGCCGGCCGCGTCAAGCGGCTGATCACTTCCCACCTGGGGCTCAATCGCACCGCCATCGAGGCGATGAATGCCGGACGGCTCGAGGTGAGCTTCCACCCCCAGGGCCTGCTCGCCGAGAAAATACGCTGCGCCGGCGCGGGCCACGGCGGCTTTCTCACCGACATCGGCCAGGGCACCGAGATCGCCGAGGGTCGCCGGGAGATCGAGATCGACGGCCGCCTCTGGGGCATCGAGCCAGCCCTGCATGCCGACGTTGCCCTGGTACACGCCGAGCGGGCCGATCGCTACGGCAACCTGATCTATCGCGCCACTGCCAGCAACTTCAACCCGTTGATGGCCATGGCCGCCGATCAGGTGATCGCTCAGGCCTACCGCCTCGATGCGCCCGGTGAACTGCCCATCGACGCTATCCATACCCCCTGCGCCTTCGTCAGCCGGGTGGTGCGGGTCGACCGAACCACCAGTGAACAGGGAGTTCGCCCCCATGAGCGCTGAGTCTCTACGTATCCTGACCCGAGCTGCCCGGGAGGTAATCCCCGGCCAGATCGTCAATCTCGGCATCGGGCTGCCGACCCGACTCTTTTACTACTTGCCCGACGAAATGGAGGTGCTGGTGCACTCCGAGAACGGCGTGCTGGGCTGCCGGCCGCGCCGCGACGACGAGGCGCCGGACTTCGATATGATCGACTCCGGCGGGGCCTATATCACCACTCGCCCCGGGGCCAGCGTCTTCGACAGCGCCACCTCCTTTGCCATGATCCGGCGCAGCCGGGTTGACCTTACCTTTATGGGCGCCTTCGAGGTCGACGCCGCCGGCAACCTGGCCAATTGGAAGATCCCCGGCAAGTTCTCACCCGGCATCGGCGGCGCCATGGAGCTGGCCCAGAAGGTCAAGCGGCTGGTGGTGCTCTGCTCCCACAACGACAAGCACGGCAATCCCAAGATCCTCGCGCGCTGTCGCCTGCCGCTGACCGCCAGCGGCTGCGTATCTCGCATCATCACCGACAAGGCAGTGATGGACGTGACCCCGACAGGGCTTGTCGTGCGCGAGATCGCCGAGGGCCTCGATCCTGCCGACCTGCGGGCGGCCACCGAGGCGACCCTGCTCATCGACGAGTCACGGCTGGGGAGATTCTGATGCTTGACGCCACCGAGACACGCATCGTCGCCGCCTGCGAGGCACTGATGGACGATACCCTGGCGCTGACCCGCGACCTGGTGCGCGGCTACAGCGTGCTGGGCCAGGAGCAGGGGGCGCTGGACACCATGGAGGCCTGGTTCGAACGGCTCGACTTGCCGGCGACCCGGGTGCCGCTGGATGCCCCGGGGTTTGCCGAGCACCCTCACCGAGTGCCCACCGAATGGGACAGCGCCGGTCGCTACACCCTGGTCTCGCGGCTCAATCCCGATGCCAGCGGTCCGCACCTGGTGTTCAACGGCCACCTGGACGTAGTGCCCGCCGAGCCCGTCGACATGTGGACCCGCCCGCCCTGGGAACCCTGGGAACAGGACGGCTGGCTCTACGGCCGCGGTGCCGGCGACATGAAGGCCGGCATCGCCGCCATGGTCATGGCGGTGCAGGCGGTGCGCCAGGCCGGCGTGACCATCGATTTCCCGCTGACCCTGCAAACGGTGATCGAGGAAGAGTGCACCGGCAACGGCGCTCTGGCCTGCCTGCATCAGGGCTTTAGCGGCGATTTCGTGCTGATCCCCGAGCCCTTCGGCGCCCAAATCTACAGCGGACAGGTGGGCGTGCTGTGGTTTCGCATGCAGATCGAGGGCCTGCCGGCCCACGTGCTCGACACCGCCGCCGGCCGCAACGCCATCGAGACCCTGCAGCGCTATCTGCCGGCGCTCAAGGCGCTGGAAGAGGAGATCAACGCCCTGCCCCGCCCGGCGCCCTACGAAGACCATCCCCACCCCTTCAATCTCAGCATCGGTCGGGTGGAGGGCGGCAACTGGGCCTCCAGCGTGCCGGCCCACGCCATCCTCGAGGGGCGGGTCGGCTTTCCGCCGGGCATGACGCCCGGCGCGGCCATGGGGCGGGTACGCGAGACCCTTGCCGCCTGCCATGCCGAACTCGACGATACTACCCCGGCGCCCCGGGTCAGTTTCCATGGCTTCCGCTCGGAGGGGCACCTGGTCGACCTCGATACTCCGGGCATCCGGCTGCTTTCAGAGTGCCACGAGGCGCTGCTGGGGGAACCCCCGGCCCACTACCTCTCCACCTGCACCACCGATCTGCGTGCCTTTCACGTCTCGGGCGAGATCAACGGTACCTGCTACGGCCCAGTGGCCCAGCGTATCCATGGCGTCGACGAATGCGTGGAGATCGACTCCATTCGCCACGTGCTGACCACCTATGCGCTCTTTATCCACCGCTGGGGGCGCCTGGCCGCCCCCCAGGAGCCGACCCCATGAGAGACGTCTATCTCGCCGACTACGCCCGCAGCGCTTTCACTCGAGCGCATCCCCGCAAGCCGGAGGTGGACGGCTGGGCCGACACGCGAAGCGATGTTCTGCTGGCCGCCGTGATCGACGCCCTGCTGGCGCGGGGTGACCTCGACGGCGCCGCCGTGGAAGACCTGAGCGTCGGCTGCGCCCTGCCGGTCAAGGAGCAATGGAGCTTTGGTGGGCGCTACCCGCTATGGCTCGCCCAGCGTCTGGGCGAGCGAGGCCACGCCTGTGCCACCCGGCAGATCGACCAGCAGTGCGGCTCCGGGCTGGCGGCTCTGCGCAGCACCGCCCGAGAGATCCAGGCCGGCACCATCGAGGTCGGTATCGCCGGCGGCGTCGAGAACATGACCCGGGTGCCCATGGGCCCGGCGCTGTTCAAGGAGGGCGTGCTGACCAGCCCGTCCGTGCTGCAGGGGGCCGCCTGGCTGGAGCTTGACGTCGCCCTGAACATGGGCCTGACCGCTGAACGCCTGGCCGAAGCCGCGGGCATCGGGCGCGAGGCCATGGATGCCTTCGCCCTGGCCTCGCACCGACGAGCCGCCGCGGCCGATGCCCAGGGACGCTTCAACGGCGAGCGCCTGATGCTGGCCAATGCTGCCGGCGAGCGCATCGTACGAGACGCCAATATTCGCGCTGACACGACTGCCGAACGGCTGGCCGGACTCGACCCCGTGTTCCTGGCAGGCGGCCGGGTGACCGCCGGCAACAGCTCGCCGCTCACCTCCGGGGCCGCCGCGGCCCTGCTGATGTCCGAAGAAGCCCTGACGCGCCATGGCGCCATACCTCTGGCCCGGGTGGTGGCCGTCGCCGAGTGCGGGGTCACGCCGGAGCGGATGGGCGCCGGGGCGGCGGCCGCTATCCGCCGCCTTCTGGATCAGACCGGCCTGGGGGTCGCCGATATCGACGCCTGGGAGATCAACGAAGCCTTCGCCGCGGTGCCGCTGCACGCCATGGGCGAGTTGGCGCTGGACCCCGAGCGTGTCAACGTCTGGGGCGGTGCCCTGGCGCTGGGCCACCCGCTGGGTGCCACCGGTATCCGCCTTGCCGGAACCCTGGCACGAATTTTGCGAGTTCACAGCAAGCGTTACGGCTGTGCGGCTGCCTGCATCGGCGGGGGCCAAGGCATTGCCCTGTTGCTCGAACGAGCATGACCCGCGCAGGCAGAACGTCCTGCATCAGGCTTACCTAAGCCATCACCTGGAGGTAATTGCCAGAACCGAGACCGTCACCCAACGCCACGGAACAATACAGCATCACTGAACAATACAACTCCACAATAAGCAGGCATCGACATGACAAATCACACTACCTCTTTCCCTCGTCCCTTTATCAGCGCACTGGCGCTACTTGGCGCCATTTCCCTGGTCAGCTTGCCGGCCCAGGCCCGGGATCTTCCCGAGATCCGGGATGACGTCTTTCAGGTCGCCAACTCTGGCGCCTACCCGCCCTTCAGCTATGTGGACACGTCCGGCAACCTCATCGGTTTCGATGTGGATATCGCCGAAGCCCTGGCGGACAGAATGGGGGTCGAGGTGAATATCCAGACCTCGCCCTGGAACGGTATCGTCGCCGCCCTGGCCGGCGGTCGTTTCGACGCCTGCATCTGCAGCATGAGCGTTACGGAAGAGCGCGAGAAGGCCGTCGACTTCACCGACCCCTACTACCGCTCGGGACTCTCCATCTGGGTACGGGAAGAGACCGATGACGTCAGCAGCATCGATGACTTCGAGGGCAAGCGAGTGGGTTCCACCCTCGGCGAGACCGGCAATCAGTGGGCCACCGAGAACGCCGAAGGAAGGTGGCGCAACCAGACTTTCCAGGGCCTGCCCGACATGCTCAACGGACTCACCACCGGGCGTGTTGACGTGATAATTGCCGATGATATTCCCGTTTATGTGGCTATCGGCGACGGAGATATCGCCATCAAGCAGATCGATGTCGGCGAGCTGCCCAGCTGGCCCGCTGCCATCGCCATCCAGAAGAATACCCCGCAGCTCAAGGCAGCGCTCAATACGGCGTTGACCGAGATCCGTGAGGATGGCACCTACCAGGCCATCGTCGACAAATGGATCGGTGAAGGCGTCGAGTTCCATTAGAGGATCCCTCAACAGCAGGGCGCAAGCCCTGCTGCTTCTGCACCTTCCTGACACTACGACCACAGGATAGAAGGGATCATGGACATCACTCTGATGATCGAGATCGCGCCGCTGCTGGTGAAGGCGGCCTGGGTCACCGTGGATATCTCTGCACGCGCTCTGTTTTTTGGTTTCTTTATCGCCTCGGCGCTGGTGGCGCTGCGCACCTCACGACTACCCCCCATTCGCTGGCTGGCCCGTGCCTATATCAGCGTGGTGCGCGGCACGCCCTATTTCGTGCAGCTGCTGCTGGTCTTCTACGGCGGACCCGCCATTGGCCTGCGTCTGGACCCCTTCACCTGCGGTGTCGTTGTCGGGGCTTTCAATATCGGGGCCTATATGAGCGAAGCCATGCGCGGCGCCATCGCGTCGGTAGACAGTGGCCAAAGCGAGGCGTCGCGCTCCCTGGGCTTCGGTCGCCTGGCCACCCTGCAGCACATCATTCTGCCTCAGGCGGCTGCCTTGATGATCCGCTCGGTAGGGGTGCTGGCCATCATCCTGGTCAAGAACTCCTCGCTGGTATCGATCATCTCGGTGGTCGAGCTGACTTATCAGGCCCAGCGACTGATCGGCTCCACCTACAAGCCTCTGGAAGTCTTTATGCTCAGCGCGCTGATGTACATCGTCATCATCTATGCGGTCATGGGCATCGTGGAGTTCCTCTACCGACGGGCCACTCGCTACACCTTCCTGTAACACTTGCCGGGCACCTTGCCGGGCCACAACCATCAGGATAGCCCCATGGAATTCGACTTCAGCCCTGTTATCGACTACTGGCCCACCCTGCTCCAGGGCGTCGGCGTCACGCTGCTGATCGGCCTGGCCGTCGCCGTGATGTCGATCGTCGGCGGGCAGATCGTCGCGGTCATCACGCTATATACCCGCAAGATGGTGAACTGGCCGCTTCGCTTCTTTATCTGGCTGTTCATGACCACACCGCTGCTGCTGCAGCTGTATTTCCTCTATTTCGGCATTGGCGAGTGGATACTCATACCGGCGATCGTGGTAGGGGTTCTGGGTCTGGGCTTTCACTACATGGCCTATAACGCCGACATCTTCATCGCCACCATCAAGTCGGTCTCCAGCGGCCAGTACGAAGCATCGCGTTCGCTGGGTTTCGGCCACCTCAGGACGCTGCTCTATATCATTCTTCCCCAGGCCTTCTATCGCGCCCTGCCTCAGCTGAGCAACAACATGATCATCATGGTCAAGGACATCTCGGTGCTATCGGCCATCGGCATCGGCGAAATGGTCTATGCCTCGCAGTACGCCATCAGCGTGACCTTCCGACCCTTCGAGTTCTACATCACCATCGCCGTCATCTACTACCTGATCAATCTGATGATGGAAGCCGGCCAGACGTGGATCGAGCGTCGCGCCGCCTATCGCAGCTAACGAGGACGCCATATGACACAGACAACAGAGACCCCGATGGTCGAGCTCAAGGGGATCAAGAAACGCTTCGGTGACCTCGAGGTGCTCAAGGGCATCGATCTTAGCGTAGATCGCGGCAAGATCATCTCGATTATCGGCCCGTCAGGTTCGGGAAAAAGCACCCTGCTGCGCTCCGTCAACAACCTGGAAGTGATCGATGAGGGCACCATTCTGCTGGATGGCGTTCAGGTCAATCGACCCGACCTGAAGGGCCTGGCCTACGAAAAGCACATCAACCACATTCGTCAGAACATGGGCATGGTGTTTCAGCACTTCAATCTGTTTCCCCATCTTTCGACGCTGGAGAACGTGACGCTAGCGCCCAGGAAGCTCAAGGGGATAAGCGCCAGTGACGCTCGGCAGCTGGGCATGGAGCTGCTTGAGCGCGTGGGCCTGGCCGACAAGGCACAGGTCTACCCGAGCGCGCTCTCCGGAGGCCAGAAGCAGCGGGTGGCCATCGCTCGGGCGCTGGCCATGCGCCCCAAGGTAATGCTGTTCGACGAGGCCACCTCGGCGCTCGACCCCGAACTGGTCGAGGAGGTCAACCTCGTCATGAAGGGTTTGGCCGAGGAGCATATGACCATGCTGATCGTCACCCATGAGATGACCTTTGCGCGCGACGTTTCCGACTGGGCGATGTTCATGGATGGCGGCGTGGTGGTCGAGGCCAACACCCCCGAGCACCTGTTCAGTCATCCCGACGAGGAGCGCACTCGCCACTTCCTGCGCAAGCACCTGGGCAGCCAGTCTCAGCCAGCCTAGCCCGGGTTCGGCAGACGCTTCGATCTACAGTAACAGGCAGGCAAGTCAGGAGCAGGGAGAGGAATCGCTTGACGATGGCCATGGACTGGCCACGAAATGGAGGCAGCCCCGACAGCCACATCCCGGCACACGCGACCACCACTACCGTTGCTCCCTTCCGGGCCTGGCGGGGTTTGCGGCTTAGCATTGCGGGAGGACCGACGGGGCCACCATAACGTGACGTCTGGAACTTTGACGTCAACTCGAAGGCATTGGCAACCAACGCTCTATCGAGGGGAGGCATATCATAGCAATGCCGAGCTCTGCCGGCAAGGGGCGTTCCTTCCCGGAGCCGGGGTGAACCTGACCGGACGTTGATGTATCGTATTGACACTTGTTGATACTCGAGCACGTTACCCGAGAACGTCCATTGGTCGACTTGGGATTTAGTCCACTTCCCTATCCGGAGGTACTCCATGAAAAAGGATCCGAACAAGGGCTACGTTGCCCTGCTGGGCTGGAGCCTGAACGCTATCGAAGCCGCCGAGAACTTCGACCGCCGCTACGTGGTGGTCGCCCCGGACTGGGCCGAGGAGTACTGCCAGACGCACGACATTCCCTATGTCTCATGGAACTTCGAGCGGCTGAACGACCGCTCCATGGAGATCGCCGAGACGCTCAAGGAGTTAGGCGTCGATGTGGCGATCCCGCTGTACGAGGAGACCGTGGAGTGGGCGGGCGCCATCAACTCGGTGCTGCTTGATAACCCGCGCCTCTACGGTCAGTCACTGCTGCTGCGTGACAAGGCCCTGATGAAGCGTCGTGCCCAGCTTGGGGGTATCCGAGTGGGGATCTTCGAGGAGGCTCACGACAAGGAGGACGTCGTTCGATTTCTCAAGCGGGTCAACCAGACCCTGCTCAAGCTCGACGGGGACCCCAACGATCCCATCCATCTCAAGGCCTTCGACAAGGCCGGCTGCCTGGGGCACCGGGTGATCCGCACCCCGGATGAGGTTGACACCATCCCTGACGAGGAATTCCCGGTCCTGATGGAATCGCACCTGGACGGCTGGGAATTCGCCGTGGAGGCATGGATCCACGACGGCAAGATCGCCTTCCTCAATATCTCCGAATACGTGACCCTGGGCTACTCGGTGTTCGTGCCCGCCTCACCGGAGCTGGAACATTATCGCCCGCAGATCGCCGCGCAGATCGAAAAACTGATCAAGACCTTCGACATCGAGTTTGGTCTGATCCACCCGGAGTACTTCGTCACCAGCGACGGCGAGATGTACTTCGGCGAAGTGGCCTATCGTCCGCCCGGGTTCAAGGTGTTCGAGCTGCTCGAGCGAGTCTACGGCTTCAACGCCTATCAGGCCTCCATGCTGGTGTTCGATCCCAAGACCACCTTGGACGAGGTCTCGGCATTCTTCCCCAAGGAGGTGGTGGACGCCGACGGCTTTGCCGGCTGCTTCGGGGTCTATCCGCGCCGTCGCGTGGTCAGCAAGCTGGAGATCCCCGAAGAGGTCGAGGACGATCCGTACTTCGAGTCCCACGAGCTGACGCCGCCGATGGAAGAAACCGTTACCAAGCGGACCGCTTTCGGCACCCACTGGGGCCTGATCTACTTCAGGGGCGACGAGGCGGCGCGCATGAAGGAATTGCTCAAGCATATGGAAGAGCTTGATTTCTATGTCTGATACAGGCGTCATGGGGAGATGACATCCTGACGACAAGGAGTCGGCGTGATCACGCACCGACATACGCAAGACACGAGTGCAACGCCTGAGGCCAACGACAAGCTCGTTGGCCTATGCCAGAAGCTGGACCAAGCGATCAGCCTGCTGGCCAATGCGCCGGCGTTTGCCAAGCCGGGCAAGCTGCCCCGGGTGCTCGATACCGCCCGTCGGGTGCTGCTGCAGGAAGGGGGGGCCGCCGCTATCGAGGCCCGCGCCCAGGCCTTCGAAAAGGCCGGGGTCTTCACTGGCTCCGACTGGCAGACTCCCCAATACCTGGTGCCCTCGCTGACCACCCATTCCCTCAAGAGCGCCAATCCCAATCTGGTCGCGATTGAGGCACTCAGCGAGTTGCGCCTGCTGGCCGTAGCAAAGGGGGAGTTTCTGCATGACCAGATCTCTGCCGAGCAGGCCCACCACTATCTGACCCAAGTGATGGCGATCAATCTGTGGCTGCTGTTCGGCGCGCCCAGCGAGGCTGAGCGCGAGACTCAGGGCCGCCTGGCCCAGATTCCTCGCCACCTGTTCCAGCATCTGGCCGAACGCATCGGCTATGAACACATCATCGACCGCCTGATCGACGAGATCTGGCGCATCCTGGAGCAGCGCCCCATCCAGGTGGAGCCTGTCAAGGCGATGATCACCCAGATCGCCATCTGCCAGGCTAACCCGGAGATCGACCTGGGCGTCAGCGGCCAGGGTGCTGACCGCCTGGTCAGCTCGCTGTTTGGCCCCACCCGAGCCTGCCGCGAGGACCCTGGGCTTGAGATCTACCGTGAACGGCTGTCCAGCATGGACAGCGCAGCGCTCCAGGGCGAGGCCACCGGCTTTGCCCGGGCCATGCATGACACCGGGCTGGTCTCGGCCTACCACCCGGTGTTGCTGCGTCATCTGCTGGATCACAGCGATCATCTGGTGGCCGAGGCGCTCGGACTCTCGGCCACCGGTCGCGATTGCCTGCTCTGCTACCGTGAGCTGGTCTCGGCGCTGATTCGCGGCGGCGTGCATCCGGCCACGCCCCAGGCGGTCTTCGGCCTGGCGCTGATGCTCGAGCGCGGCATTCTCTACCAGCCGCCGGTCGCCCCGGCCATGTGGCGCCAGCTGAGCCTGACGCTGACGGAATGGTCCCAGGCGCGGCTCAATATCGCCTTCGGCGAAGCGGTATCGCCCAGGGCACGGCTCCTCGAGGGGGTGCTGTGCATGCTGGGTCAGCCGCTGGGCGTGGGCCAGGGCAACAACCCCACCTGCCAGTCGGCCCGAGCCCTCTCCATGTGGGCCTACAATGATCCCGACTATCTGCTGCAAATGGTGGCCTGGGCCGCCCGCGACGACGAGATCATCATGCACTTCGAGGGCCAGCCGATTTCCTCGATGGAGAGCAGCGGCGGCGTGGCCCAGAGCCTGCCCATGGACCTCGACCCGGTATCGCTGATCGTGGTGCCCCACCTGGATCGGATCTACGCCGAGATGGGCCGACGTTGCACCGGGCGCGAGGGTGACCCTCACCGCTGGGTCAACCCCGAGTTCCATGGCTGGTGGTCCGGCCGGGGGTTTCGCATCAACGTCGACGTGGCCACGGGCCAGCTCCATGAGTTGGACACCTTCCTGCGTCACTTCTACGCAAGCTACCACCCCTACTTCAATGGCAATCAACCGCTGATACACCCCCAACCCGCGGGCATTGCGGTAACCGATAGCGCCGCGCGGTTCATTGGCTGGCACGCCATTACCGTGCTGCGAGTGTCGCTGGATCCCTCCGACGTGATGCGGGTCTATTTCTACAACCCCAACAATGACAGCGGCCAGGATTGGGGGGACGATGTCAAGGTCAGCACCTCCGACCACGGCGAGCGCGCGGGCGAGGCCTCGCTACCCTTCGCGCAGTTCGCCTCGCGTCTCTATATCTTCCACTACGACCCCCTGGAGCGAGGCGAGTTGGCCCAGGTCACCCAGGCGGAGCTTGACCTGGTAATCGGTCATATCCACCGCAGTTGGGGGGCAGACAGAATCTCGCCCACCGACCTGCAGGCTGATGCGGGTCCCTAGGCGACATGCCACGTCTCGATCAATTGCTTGTTAGCCGGGGCCTGGCTCGCTCGCGCACCCGCGCCCAGCGTCTGATCCGCCATGGGCGAGTTAGCCTGGCAGATGGAGGCCGGGTGCTCGTCAAGCCTGGAGAGAACCTGCCGGGGGACATTCGGCTGGCAGTGGAGGCGGATCCCGAAGAGCGCTATGTGTCGCGGGCGGGGCTCAAGCTCGAGGCGCTGATTGCATCGCTGCCCCTGGATCTGACGGGCAAGCTGATCCTTGATGTGGGTCAGTCCACCGGCGGCTT
Organism: Pseudomonadota bacterium; assembly: GCA_051751685.1. GTDB lineage: Bacteria > Pseudomonadota > Gammaproteobacteria > Pseudomonadales > Halomonadaceae > Halomonas. Next base: position 75,510 of record JBNJLE010000014.1, read on the forward strand.
TACCGACTGCGCCCTGGTCCATGGCGCCCGCCACGTGATCGGCGTGGAGGTGGGCCATGATCAGCTCGAGTCAAGCCTGCGCCGGGACTCACGCGTCACCTGCCTGGAGGGGCTCAACGCCCGGGCCATGACCGGCGACCCGCGTCTGCGTGAGGCTCTGGCCGCCCAGAACGCCATGGGGCCAGACCTGGCGGTGATGGATGTTTCCTTTATCTCCCAGACCCTGATCCTGCCGGAGCTCGCTGGCCTTTTGCCGCCGGGTGGCGAACTCGCGAGCCTGGTCAAGCCACAGTTCGAAGTGGGTCCCGGCGGGATCAATGCCCGGGGCCTGGTCCATGATCCCGCCCGCTATATGGAAGTGGAAGCAAAGATCCGCGCCTGCTGCCTCGACATGGGACTGTCGATCCGCCACTGGCGGGAGAGCCCCCTGCTTGGCGGCGACGGCAACCGTGAGTTTCTGCTCTATGCAGTTCGCGAGGCCCCGCCAGCCTGACCCCGGGGCCTCAGCGTCCACCGTCACCATCACCCCCACCACTGTCACTGAGGTCGACGTCACCCGGATCGCCCTCGGCCCCGGGCGGCGGGTGGGACACAGCGGGCTCGGACGACGGTACCACCTGCTGGACCCGCGCGGCCTGTCCGCCGGCGCGATGTAACCACACATCGAGCTGATTGAAGGCGATATCGACGTCATGCTCGGCAAATAGCTCGCCCACCCGGCAGTTGATCTCGTCGGTGGCGTAGAGACGATCGCCCAGGGAGTTGACGAAAATCCGCAGTTCGAAGTTCAGGGTGCTCTCGCCGTAGTCCATGAAGAACACCTGAGGCTCGGGGTCGGCCAGCACCCGGGCGTTCTCGTCGGCAGCCTGGCGCAGCAAACGATGCACCACGCGGTGGTCCGACCCATAGGCAACGCCAAAGGTAAGCACCACTCGTGTGACAGTATCCGACAATGACCAGTTGATCAGCTGGTCGGTGACGAAGGTCTTGTTGGGAATGATGATCTCCTTGCGATCGAAGTCCGTCACCGTGGTGGCACGAATGCGGATCTTGCTCACCGTGCCGGTCAGGTTGCCCAGGGTCACGGTATCGCCAATGCGCACCGGTCGCTCGAAGAGGATAATCAGGCCCGAGACGAAGTTGGCGAAGATCTCCTGCAGGCCAAAACCCAGCCCAACGCCCAGCGCAGCCACCAGCCACTGCAGCTTGTCCCAGGAAACACCGAGCGTGCCCAGAGCCGCGACCAAGCCGACACCGACGATAGTGTAGGAAAGCAGCGAGGTGATGGCATAGGCACTGCCCTGCTTCAGTTCCAGGCGCGACAGTATGCTCACCTCGAGCAGGCCGGGCAGATTGCGAGCCATGATCATGGTCAGCCCGATGATCAGCAGCGCGGTGAAAATATCGGCCACCGACAGGGTACTGCCGACCAGGTCGCCGCCCTCGATCTCGTCAGTTTCCCAGATCGCCACCTGATCCAGGTAACCCAGCACCGTCAGCAGGTCCGACCACACCAGATAGAGCAGGAACACGAAGCCGATCAGCAGGATCAGCTTGGAGAGGCGTAGCGACTGCTGGTTGATTTTCTCCATGTCCAGCGGCGGCTCCTCCACCACCTCCAGCCCTCCATCGGCCCCCTCGTGGGCATGAGCCTTGCGCCGAGCCAGGGCGCGCTTGAAGGCCAGCCGGCGCGCCGCCACCGCCAGGCCGCGCACCACCGTGGCCTCCACCAGGATCCACAGCCCCAGCAGATAGAGGGTGATCACGAAGCGCCCCACCAGGCTGAGCGCCGTGTATTCGTAGCCGGCGACGATCAGCCCGACCAGTACCAGGGGGACAGCGGCCATCGCGAACCCCAGCACCAGGCGGAACAGCCGCACGCCGAAGAAGGGAGCATGGGCCAGGATCAGTCGCGCCAGCACAAAGCTCATGGCCAGCAGGCCTGCCACTAGCAGCACAAGGGCCACCGGACGGTGGCTAAGCCCGAAATCGGCATCTCGCGCCAGGGTAGCGATCATCAGCACCGGCACCAGGGCCAGTCCCAGCCAGCCAAGCAGCCAGCGCAGCCGGGCAGCATACTCCGCCGGCCAGTAGAAGTGCTTGGTGGCGACGCCGTCCGGCACCAACAGGCGACGCCCCCAGCCGATCACCGCCCAGGCCAACGAGAGCTGCAGAGCAGCCAGGCCCAGGCCGTGGGCGATGCCCACGCCTCCTACCAGCAGGGCGCTGCCAACGGCTGTCAGCGTCAGGGGCCCAGGAAGCGCCAGGGGAATATTCAACAGCACCGCCCGGGGCGTATGCAGTTGAGTATCGCTGCGCAGCCGCCCGATCTGTTCATGCAGTGTCGCCAGCCGCGCCTTGATCCGCCGACGACTCCACAGCAGCACGGCGGCGGCCAGCATCAGGGGAATTCCGACCAGCGCACCGGCAGAGGGCAGGCGCCAATGCACCGGCAGCACCTGGCGCCACTCACCCTCCTGCCACTCCAGCGTCAGGTTAATGGGCAGCTGTCGCACCCAGGCCAGGTCCAGCGGCCGAGTGTTGGCGACCCAGAAGAGCTGCTCGTCGATGGTCCCGCGAAGCTCCCTTGAGATCGTTAGCAGCTGCTGCTGGTTGAGCTGCAGCTCGATGGCCGAGCTCAGCAGGCTGCCGTAGCTCTGCTCCAGGCGGTCCACCAGTTCCCGGCGCGACTGATAAAGACGCTGCAGGGAATCGACCAGGGCATCGCTGACCTCAACACCGGCCTCCTCCAGACGCTGGCTGGCTAGACGCTCACCCTGGCGCAGTTGATCACGCTGGCGCACCAGGTCGAATTGGCGCAGACGCAGATCGGCGATCTCATCCTGCAGGTCGCGCCGCGGGGCCACCTGGGGCAATGAGCGGCGCTGCTCGCGCAGGATCCGCGACAGCAGCATGCTGCCGCGGATCGCCGCGATCTGCTCATTGAGGCTGCGCTGCAGCTGGCGGACATGGTCGAGCTGGCTGCGCACCGCCAGACTCTCGCGTACCAGGGCATTGCTGCGGTCGTTCGTCCGCAGCAGCTCCAGGCTGAGGTCGCGATTGAGCTGCTGGGCACGCTCTAGAACCGGATGCCCCGCCTCGAGCAAGGGATCGTCCCGGACGGCATCGGCGATGGCCTGTTCCGATGCCAGGCGCTGTTTGCGCTCGATGACGTTCTGGAGCAGAGAAAGCTCCGACTCCTGGCGAGCAACCTGTTGGACCATCAGGTCGCGGCGCTGCTGGTCGAGCTCGCGCAGGCGCGTGTTGGTGCCCAGCTCACGCCGATGAAACCGCAAGGTGAGCTCGGCCAGACGGCGCGCCACCCGCTGCTGCCAGATCCGAGGGTCATCGCTGAGAAGCTCACGGTTCTCAAGATCATCCTGAGCGCGACGCGCCCTCTCGACTGCCTGCATGGCCTCTGAGATCGCATGCTGGGCGCGCTCCGGCAGGGTCTGAGCCGAAAGCAACTGGGCGTTGACTTCGGCCAGACGATCCTGCAGCCGCTGAAGCTCGATCACCGATTCCTGCTGGCGCTGTTCCAGCTCGTCCAGGGGCAGGTCGTCCAGGCCAGTAGCTGACAGGTCCAGGGACGCCTCCTCCTCTGCCCGCAGCTCTCTCTCCAAACGCAGCAGCTCCGAAGGGGCCTGCTCGACGCGAGCTTCAAGGGCCTCCATACGCTTTTCCAGCTCTTCCAAGGAGGTCAGGGCGGCCAGGGTCTCATTCAGCAGTTCTATCTCGCCAAGCTGAGCGGCACTGGGACTCTCACCCTCCTCGGGAGACAGGGCATCGAGCCGCGACTCTATCTCGCCGCGCTCCGGCAGGCTCACCTCAGCAAGTGCTGGCTGCAGAACGGTTATCAGCAGCAGGGCCAAAAGTACCCGGGCAGGCCATCCCCACTGGCTCACTTCCTCCCTGCCCATGGGGCGTACCCTCGCACATCTCGCCACAGCCTACCTCGCTTGCAGAAGCCATTTATCGTTACCAATTCTCTTCCCCTGCGACAGGCATGGCAATCACCTTCCCGGTCAAGGTCCCACGCTGTTGACTTGACCGCCCGGCGTGGTAGAACAGCTATCTGAATCCCCATCGTCTTCCGGATTTCCCCATGACCTCGCTGAATCGCTCCGCCACCCTCGCCAGCGCCACCCTGGTCCTGCTGCTGCTCGCCGGGGTAACGCAGGCTGATACCCTGCAACCCGGGCAGATTGGCGGGAAGAACACCGGCGCTGGCGTCGGAGAGAGCAACGCGGATCGCAACGCCATTCAGGCCCGCATCCAGGCGCTCAACGCAGAGCTCGAGTCGCTGCAGAGTGAGCTTCAGGCGCTGCCCGACGAGAGCGCCATCCAGGCCGAAACGGTCCCAACAGACGAGGTCGCGTCCCTGCAGGCCCGTGAGCGTCGCCAGCTTGAACTCGAGTCCCGCCGCAACCCCTTTTCCATTACCACCTATCGGCGCAACTATCTTTTCCCCGCCAGCTATACGATCAGTCCCAATCGGGAGGCCTTTCAGGACATTTCCTCAGAAAACGGTCCCGACAACATCGAGGTGAAGTTCCAGTTCAGCGCCAAGGTCAACCTCGTCGAGGGGCTGCTCGGCGACACCGGCGACCTCTATTTTGCCTATACCCAGCGCAGCTGGTGGCAGGCGTACAACACCGACTCCTCCTCGCCCTTCCGCGAGACCAACTATGAGCCGGAAATCTTCCTGAATTTCGATAACGCCTGGCGGGCCCTGGGCTGGACCAATGTGCGCAATCGCCTGGCGCTGAACCATACGTCCAACGGCCGCTCCGATCCGCTCTCGCGCAGTTGGAACCGGGTCTACCTCGAGAGCGTCTTCCAGCGCGGCGACTGGGCCTTCAGCCTGGCTCCTCACTGGCGCATCCCGGAGTCCCAGTCCGAGGATGACAACCCCGACATCGAACGCTACATGGGCTATGGCGATGTCACCGTTGCCCGGCGCTTCGGCGACAACGAGCTCAGCCTGCTGTGGCGAGGCAACCCCAGCGCGGGCAATATGGGCACCCAGGTAGACTACTCCTGGCCGCTGTTCAGCGGTAACGTCCGCGGCCACGTGCAGTACTACTACGGCCATGGCGAGAGCATGATCGACTACGATCATCGCAACCATCGTCTGAGCCTGGGTTTCAGCCTCAATCCCTTGTTCAGCGGCAGCAGCATGACCCGCTGACCCCGATTCGGATCAAGTTCTCCTCTCCCAACCTGTCACAGTCGTGGCAAGCGCTGCTGCGACTGCTATGCTGAGCCTGTCATTCACCGTCAAAGGAAGACCCGATGGCTAAACGTACCCACTACCTCCCAGAATCTACCGAGCAGCTCAAGGAAGACCTGCACCACCTCACCCAGACCGTCGAGGAGCTGGTCAACGCCACGGCAGATGACTCCCGCAGCAACATCAAGGAGTTGCGCGTCCGCGCAGAGAAACGCCTGAAGGAGACTCGGGACCGCCTCGAGAACAGCGGAGAGCGCCTCTATGGCGAGGCTCGTGACACCGTCGAGCACCAGGTCGACGCTGTCGATCGCTACGTTCATGACAACACCTGGACCAGCATCGGCATCGGCGCCGCTCTGGGCATTGTCGTCGGCATGCTGATCGGGCGTCGCTGATGCGGGAAAGCCAAGGACCGGCGCAGCGCCTGTTTACCGCCGCCCGGCGTCTGCTGGGCAGCCTGTTGGCCACCGGCGAGACGCGCCTGCGTCTCGCTGTTGTGGAGCTTGAGGAGGAGCGGGTCCGGATAGTGGGCCTGCTGCTGATCGTGGGGCTCAGCCTGATCCTGTTGATGCTCGGCATCGGAGTTCTGGTGACTCTGGTAATTGTTGCCTTCTGGGACAGCTACCGGCTCACCGCCATCGGCGTCAGCGCCGGAGTGCTGCTGGGCAGCGGCCTGCTGCTGGCGCTGAGGGCAGTCCAGCTGGCCAAGCGGCGCACCCTGCTCGCCAGCACCCTCAAGCACCTGGCCACCGACCGTGAACTGGTGGAGCAGCACCGCCAGGAGGAACGTCATGAGCGCTGACTCCTTATCACGGCCCCCCTTACGCCGCGAAGCCTTGGTGCCTTCCGGCATTGAACGCAAGGCACAGCTGGAGGCCAGGATCGAGCAACAGCGTATCGATATCCTGGTGGAGGCGAGTCGCTACCGCGAAGCAAGTCGCCCCATCGATGAGGGCTGGCAGACACTGATGCGTTTCAAGGTGCCGCTCCTGGCGCTGGGAAGTGTGCTGCTATTGAAGGGGGCTCGTCACCCAAATGCCCTGCTGCGGGTTGCCAAGCGGTTGGCGGCTGGCGGGCTGATGCTGAGACGCGCCCGTCGTATGCTGCCCTGAGCCCGCTACCCCGTCTTCCCCAGCGCCGTAGGCGGCAGGTGCGGCACCGCCGCTAGCCACGCCGGCATCTTGCCGTTGTCATTTCCACCGTCGTGCCAGACCCCGTCACCCGTTTCGACCAGCAGAACCGCCAGGGTCTTTCCCCAATCTGCCCAGTGGGCGCAGGCGTCGTTCATCAGCGCCAGGAAGGTAGCCATGGCCGCCCCATCAGCCGGAGCCGCAGGAACCAGAATCACTCGCCCCCCACATGCCTGCCAGTCTAGCTCCGTCAGGCAGTCCCAGGCCGCATCCCAGTTACGGCCGAAGTGGGCGGGAAAGGCCAAACTCGCCGCCAGGGCATCCAGCAGGGTTTCACGGTTCCAGCGCCGGGGCACCGGCAGGCAGTGCCAGCAAAGGCCCTCGGGCGGTCCGAGCACTTGGGCCTGTGAGGACGTCAGACGATAGACACCGCCATGGCAGGGATCGGCCAGAAAGCGCGCCAGCGCCTCGCCAGAGGATCGCAAGGTCATCGGCGATCCTCCAGCACCCGGAAGGAGGCGTAGTGGTCATCGGTGAAGTAGAAGATTTCCGGCGGGTCGCCGCCGGTGACAATGCGTCGTGCGCCGCGATGCGACAGCCCCGGCGTCTCGACGGTGTACTCGCGGTAGTAGCCCCGGGGGCGCTGGGGCAGTAGCCGCTCGCGATTATGGAAGGTGGTGCCGTCCTGAGTGTGCGGGAAGGGTCCACCCCGGTCGATCAACCGCCGCGTCTCATCAACCTGAATCTGGCCCGAGAGGCGCTGTTCAACGGGGGCAGGTTCTCTGGACTCGGATCCAAACCAGGCCCCCCACTCCTGGAACTGGGAGAGGCCAGCCAGGGCCAGCAAGGCAATCAGCAGTATCTTCTTCATGGTCCTCTCGGTGGGTGACGATCAGGAGCCAGTCATCATGCCGCGAGACGCCGACGCCCACCAGCCTTGGATGACGCTGACCGCTGGATCGCGCTATGGTGAAAGAATGGCGCTATGCCCATCCGTCGACTCTGATAACGCAAGGAAACTGCCATGCCCATCGCCATTACCCTGCACGTGCTAGCCTCCGTCCTGTGGGTGGGCGGCATGTTCTTCGCCTGGATGGTGCTGCGACCCGTGGCTGCTGGGCTGCTGGAACCGCCGACTCGCCTGGCGCTGTGGCGCGGCGTCTTCGCCCGATTCTTCCCCTGGGTATGGGCGTCCGTGGGGGTGCTGCTGGTCACCGGGCTATGGATGCTCTTCGCGGTGTTCGGTGGCATGGCCGAAGCGCGCTGGCACATCCACCTGATGCTGCTGTTAGGCCTGATCATGATGGCGATCTACCTGCACATCTGGTTTGCTCCCTATCGCCGGCTTTGCCGCGCTGTGGATGTCACCGACTGGCCTGAAGGCGGTCGCCAGCTCGGCTTGATCCGCCGGCTGATCGGCCTGAACCTGATTCTCGGCCTGATCACCGTCGCCATCGCCAGCGGCGGACGCTATCTGTGAAGCGCTGCGTCATGGAGACGATCGTCTCTGGAGGAGTCGACTGTCAGAAAAATGTCATCTTATGGGTTTGCTAAACTGCTAATGTGCAGCATCAACGTGCCCGCCTGAAGGCGACGCGGTGACCGAGGAAGCACTGGGGGAGGCACGCCATGCGCATGCTGGCGCTTTACAGCATCAAGGGCGGGGTCGGCAAGACCGCCTCGGCGGTGAATCTGGCCGCCGAGGCCGCCGCCGCCGGATGGCGAGTCCTGCTATGGGACCTCGACCCTCAGGCGGCCACCACCTTCTATCTTCGCGCCAAGCCGAAGGTGCGTGGTGGCGTGGAACGGCTGGTCAAGGGCGACGCCGCGTTCCACAAGGTGATTCGCGCCACGGAGATCGAGCGCCTCGACCTGCTGCCCGCAGCGCTGGCTTCACGGGATCTTGACCACCTGCTGGCCACTCAGCGCGATAACCAGCTGCGGCGCATCCTCAAGCCGATTCGTAACGACTACGACCTGGTTATTCTGGACTGCCCGCCCAGTCTCTCGACCCTCTCCGAGAGCGTATTCGCCAGCGTTGACGCCCTGCTGGTCCCCATCGTGCCCACGGTGCTTTCCATGCGTACCCTGGAGCAGCTGCGCGACTTCCTGGATGAGCGCGACATCCCCTGCCAGGTATGGCCCTTCGTGACCCTGGCAGACCGACGCCGCACCCTGCACCGAGAGACCATTGCCGCGCTACCGGAACGCTGGCCTCTGCGACTCTCGACGTCCATTCCCAGCGCCAGCGTGGTAGAGCGCATGGGCGTGGAGCGTGCCCCGCTGCGCCAATTTGCCCCCGTGACCCCCGCAGCCCGAGCCTATCGGGCTCTGTGGCAGGAGATCGCCCAGCGCCTTGCGTAGCGATTGAACTCAGGGAGGGGGCGCAACTGAACAACACACAGCCGAAGTGTCTGTAATGTAAGATAAAGTGAAGTTACTAGTCACCCCGATGCCAAGACGCATGTTTCTGTACATCGGTGGAGTCGTTGTTCATCTGTCGATGAAGAAAGAGCTGGACCATCACGGAGAAGAAAAACGCTGCGGAGAGACTGCACATGACGATCCCAGTCAGGCCCTCGATGGTTGCCATGATACGCCAAGGGGGATCCAGCAGCAGGTCGCCATAGCCGATCGTTGTATAGGTTATGCCGGAAAAATACAGGGCAGCCTCCCAATCTTGCATCACTCCCTTCCAGAGATAGAACCATCCCCAGACCGATATCTGCGTGGAGTGGCTAAACAGCAGAGCCCAGACTATTCTGACGAACAGCCAGATAAGTGGCCAGAAATTGAGATGTTGCACCCGGTTCCTACCAAGCGCGGCCATCCAGCGTACCAACAGAGCCATGCTTAGCACATGGATAAGTACGGTGATAGCGACCAAGGCGAGCGCCGAGAGTATGATGGCGATCACGGCTGAACCATGGTTTTTGAGGATGCAGATACTTTCACTTTCAGTCTCCTGAATGAGTCTGCGAAAAAGGGGCGAAAGTTATACTCAGCATCAGAATGAACACGGAGACTACCGAGCAGAGGAGTCTGATACGCGCCTATCTCGCACTGTTTGCACCCATTGATAGAAAACAGGCACCAGCAAGGTGCCGAGAACAGTGGCAGACACCATGCCGGCCAGCACCGGAATACCAAGACTCACCCGACTAGCTGCACCGGCACCGCTGGCGAAAACCAAAGGCAGAACACCCAACACAAAAGAAAAAGCTGTCATCAGAACGGCGCGGAATCGGAGTACAGCGGCCTGTCTAGCGGCTTCAGGAGTGGACATGCCAGATTGGCGGAGCTGCACGGCAAACTCAACGATAAGAATCGCGGTTTTGGTGGACAGTCCAATCAACAGCACCAAACCCACCTGGGCATAGATGTTGTTGGCCAGGCCGAATAGCCAAAGCCCTCCCAAGGCACCGAACATGGCCAATGGTACGGCCCCTATGACCGCCAGCGGCAGACTCCAGCTTTCGTACTGGGCCACCAGGAATAAATAGACGAGCACAATGGCGAGCAGGAATATCACGGTCACCAGACTCCCCGCCTGAATCTCCTGCAGACTCTGCCCTGCCCAGCTGAACTCATAGCCCTGGGGAAGCTTCTTCGACAGGGTTTCCATCGCCTCGAGTGCATCGCTACTGGCGAAGCCAGCGGCCGGCTCTCCCGAGATCGTCACCGCACGTTTGAGGTTGAAGCGCTCAATGGTGGAAGGGCCCAGCACCGGCTCGAGGGACGCGAGTGTCGTCAACGGCACCATATCGCCCTGCTGATTGCGAACAGAGTAATGGGTGAGATCCTCAGGCTTCTGGCGGAAGCTGCCCTCCGCCTGCAAAAGCACACGATAATTCCTGCCGAACCGGGTGAAGTCGTTGACATATAGCGACCCCAACTGTGTCTGCAGTGTAGAAAAGATGTCCGAAAGCCCGATTCCCATTGCTTTGGCCCTATTGCGATCCACGTGCAGCAGATACTGCGGTATGTTGGCGCGATAGGTGCTGTATACACGCGATAGTGCAGGATGCTGATTGGCTTCGAAAATCAGACCGTTCATGATCTGGGAAAGCTTGGTAATGCTTCGCCCCTGATTGTCTTGTAGGCGAAAATCGAAGCCCGAAGAGGTACCGATTCCCGGAATGGCAGGCGGATTGAACACCATCACCTGCGCCTGTGCCAGCGTCCAGAGCTGTGATGACAACCGGGGAACAATCTGTGCCAGGCCCAGAAAATCTTCCGTGCGCTCCTCCCAGTCCTTTAGTACGACGATGCCCATTCCGTTATTCGAGTTGCCCCCTCCCAGCAAAGAGAAACCAGACACCGTAATGAAATCGGTGACCGCGGGGTCCTCCAGCACGATATTGGTCACTTGCTCAAGCACCGCGTCGGTGCGCTCAAACGACGCGGCATCGGGCAGTTGCACATCGACAAACAGGAACCCCTGATCTTCAGGAGGCACGAATGCCGAGGGTACCGCCCTGAACAGACCCGCACTGGCCAACAGCACCGCGACGACAGCCACACCTGCAAGTGTCCCCTTGCGCAGCAGTCGCATTGTTAGCCCGTCATATCCTCGCGTTCCTATGGTAATGAGCCGTTCGAATGGGCGCAGCCAACGAATTGTGTGATTACCCCCTCCTCGTCCCAGCAATGAGACGCAAAGCGCGGGGCTTAGAGTCAGAGCGTTGATGGAAGAGATAATCACGGCTACCGATATCGTGACCGAAAATTGTTTATATAGTTCGCCGGTAATGCCGGGCATAAAGCCGACTGGCACAAATACAGCCAATAATACCAGGGTAGTGGCGATCACCGGACCTGTCACTTCCGTCATGGCCTTGGTCACGGCCTGCTGAATGGGCAGTTTTTCTTCCTCGAGTATGCGCTCGACATTTTCAATGACCACTATGGCATCATCCACCACGATACCAATGGCCAGAATCAGACCAAATAACGTAATGGTGTTGATCGAATAGCCGAGTAGAGCCATGACCGCGAAGGTGCCAATCAAGGAAACGGGAATAGCGATACTCGGGATGAGCGTTGCGCGCCAATTCTGAAGAAAGAGAAAAACCACGAGTATTACCAGAGCAACAGCCTGGAATAGGGTTATCAGCACCTCGTCAATGGATCGACTGATGAATTCCGTGGTATCGAACAAGACATCATGGCGAACACCATCCGGAAAATCCGAAGCAACTGCTGACACCTCCTGCTTGACTCGCTTTGCCACATCGAGTGCGTTGGCATCGGGCAACTGATAAATCACCAAAAAGGCAGTATCCTGGTTGTTCAACTTGGCAGTCGAAGCATAGGAGCGGGAGCCAAGCTCGATACGTCCAACATCACGTAAACGTACAAAGCCACCCTCCGATCTGGCACGAAGGATGGTCTGGGCGAACTCGTCAGGATCAGATAGGCGCTCACGACTCTGGATGCTGTATACAAGCTGCTGTCCTGCTGGCACCGGCGGCTGGCCTAGCTTGCCTGCTGCAACAATTTGATTCTGCTCACGTAGTGCGGATGCCACATCGGCGACTGTAATAGATAGAGAGGCCATACGCTGTGGATCCAGCCAGATCCGCATGCTGTAATCCTTGGCGCCCATTACCTCGGCGGAGCCAACACCGGGGACACGCCCCAGGGTGTCGATCAGGTTATTTGAAGCGTAATTGCTCAGGAATACCCCATCCAGGTCAGGTCGATCTGAGATGAGGTTGATCCCCATCAGCATATTGCCAGCCTGCTTGCGAACTACTACCCCCTGACGTCGCACTTCATCAGGCAGAAAGGGTTCCGCCAGGGCAACGCGGTTCTGTACATTGACCTGAGCGATGTCGGTGTCTGTGCCACTTTCAAATGTCAGGGTGATTCTTGCCGCCCCGTCGCTGGAGGCTGTCGACTCGATATAGATCATCCCTTCGACACCGTTCAGCTGCTGCTCAATCGGTCGAATCACTGCCTCTTCGACGACCTCGGCACTCGCCCCGGGCAGCGTGGCAGAAACCTGGATCTGAGGTGGCGCCATATCGGGATACATGTTGACCGGCAGTGCTCGAAGGGCAAGCAGGCCGGCGAGCGTGATCAGGATAGAGATGACAAGTGCGAACTTTGGCCGCCGGATGAAGAGACTGCTGATCATGGGGTGGGCTCTCCCGGGTTGACCAAAGCCCCCGTGTCGGGGTCAATGCGTTTAGGTACCGGATTGACGGTCGCGCCGCTGCGCACCTTCTGCATCCCCTCCACGATGACACTCTCTCCCGCTTCAATCCCGGATTCGACGACCAGCATGGCGCCCTGGCGTTGCCCGGTCTGTATGAACCGCTGAACAACCTTCTGCTCCTCGTTTACCAGCAGGACAAATTGTCCCTCGATGGTCTGCTGAACTGCCATCTGTGGCACCAGAATGCTGGCTTCGCTGGTCTGCCCCTCGATATGCAGAGTCACAAACAGACCCGGTACCAGCACGGCAGCAGAATTGGGGAAAACGGCTCGCATGGCGACCGTGCCCGTACTGGCATCAATGCTGATATCTGCGAAATCCAGCGCGCCGCCCTGAGAATGACGGTTTCCATCAGGCAATATCAGAGATAGTGTGAGGTGTCGCGCCACTGTCTCGGCGGCTTCCTGCCCCGTCCGTCGCAACGCCACAAACTCTGCTTCATCAAGCTGAAACTCCACGTAGATAGGATCTATGACCATGATATCCGCGATGGCACCACTGGCTGGAGCCACCACGGATCCCACGTCGAAATTCAGTTTTCCGATCCAGCCATCGAAAGGTGCCCGTATTTCGGTATATGCTAAATTGTTGGCGGCTCTCTGCAAGGCAGCTTCCGCCGATTGCAAGCGACCTTGTGCCGCACTATAGCGATCTTTCAACTTGTCAAGATCAGCGGCTGAGAGAAATCCCCTGGTGGCAACCTCTTCACCACGCTGGAGGTTACGCGAGGCAGACTGCTGTTCCGCCCGGGCAGCCGTTAGCTCTGCTTCTGCCTGCCTAAGATCAGCTATAACGTTGGTGTCTTCCAGACGCACCAGCAGCTGTCCCTGTTCAACACGTGATCCTTCCTCGAAATGAATGCTTTTTATCTCAGCCTGGAGACGAGCAGAAATGGACGTCTTGGACGAGGGTGCTGTTCTGGCGATGAACTCCCGAGATGGCCGAACACTCGACGTCTCGAGATGCAGCACAGAAACTGATACGGGGGACGCTTCAGGTTCATCGATGGATTCGGAACAGCCTGTCAAAAAAAACAACAAGAAGGCAGAATATAAAAGGCTTACAAAGCCGTTGCATAGAAACTGGCCAAGGGAACCATGCTCAAGGTGATCACCCCCAGACACAGGATTAACTGCATTGTGCATTTTACTGTTCCTTACATGACACCAGGATAGGATAGCTCTCTCGTTCGCCATGGATATGCATAAATAACAACACCTCGATAGGAGAAGCCTGATGTCGCAAGCCAACAACAGGCTTGTTGGCGTTGATTCATTACCACTCCACGGGGATGGGCATACAAAGAAATTTCCTTTGTTTACCCTCTTCAGATGGGTTCGTATTACTCTGCTGCAGATAGCGGCGGTAGGGATTTCTAGTGTAGCGCTACCGCCTCGAACCGCAATCGCAACGTCCCTTTTGAATCCAGCATTTCCATATGCTGGCCAATAATCCGGTATTGGCTTACCTCCTCGAGCGCCTCACGGAAACGGCTCGCCTGCGCCATTCCCTCGAGGCATGCCTTCCGGCCAGTGGCCAATCCGGAAAACGCGAGGCTGCCCCTCTGCTCCTCGAAGCTGCCGATGATACGGTTGCAGCCGTCCGAGCCTGCCAGCCTGCCGTCCTCGTGGAAGACGAGATGGGGCTCACGCTGATTCGGGGCACGCCGCACGGCCTCCGATTGGAGAAAGACCAACCGCCAATAGGTATTGCGAAGCGTGGCGAGCTGGGTCAACGGTGGACAGCTCAGCTCGGGCGAAACGTCCATGAAGCGTTCGGGGATGACGGTCAACACTGGCCCCGGCCCCTCCATGGGCATGCGCCGGACGATCTGTCCGTGCATGCCGGCCCTGCTGGGCTCGCCGGGCCTTTCCTGAGCCTCGAGATACGCCTCTTGCAACGCCCGGTTGTCACCCTCGCTGGCCACCGGCAGGTCAAGCCCGGTCAGGCACTCCTTGAAGCGTCCCGCATCGGCGAGATAGCGGTACATCCCTGTCATCAGCAAGCGCGGCTCGAGCGGCTGCCACGTCGGCTGACGGGTCAGGGTATAGGGCAGTTCCGAGTCAATGTGGCTGCCATCAGGAGCCAGCAGGCGCAGGCTATCCGGCGTCACGATGGCAAAGCCCATCGGGGCTTCCCGCCCCCCGTACAGCAGGACCCGGTCGCCGGAGGACGGCACCAGGTAACGCCCGATGTCATAGAAGGTGCCATCGTCGCGCTCGAGGTAGGTGGTGCGCAGGAAGAACACGCCATCCTCGAAAAGATTCAGCTGATAGTCGATGCCCGGGCAACTCGCACAGGGCAGGATGCCCGAAAAGGTCGCCCGCCGTTCTCCCAGCGGGTGGTCAGGCGATGCCGGTCGCAGCGTCAGGGTCGTCGTCGACGGGAAGCCTCGGGTGATCACCTGATGCACCTGGTCGGTGACGAACAGCAATGCGTCCCCGTCATAGAGACGAGCGGCGACACGGTAGGAATGGCGCGAATCGATCCGTTGCGGATCGTAGGCGATATGGAACGCGTAGGGCGGCGGCCCCACGTCCTCCACGACCTGCTCGCCCAGGCGCTCGGCGGCACGCCCGGGCTGGCTGATATCCTCGAGCACGACCTCGAGCGTGGCATCCGGGGGCGGGGCAACGCCTGCGTCGACGATCACCTGTCCGGTGACCGCGGCGCGGTGGTCGTCACCGGGCATGGCGCAGCCCGACAGTGCCAGCCCCAGCAGGAGGCTCAATAGCATTCTCATGGTCACGATACTCCGTGGTGGGTCAGGGCTCCTTGGGTGACGATGCGCGCTCCACCGAGCCCGTCGGCGGAAAATCCAGGGTGTCTCTCAAGGTCTTGCGCGTATGCACGTTGAAGAAGGGGAACGGTAGCGCATTCTCCTCGCGCAGCTGGCGGACGATCGCTTCGCTGCGCTCGGTGCGCTCCTCGTCCATACCGGCGTCCCGCGCCAGGTAGTTGACGGTCGACGGGAAGGCGAAACCGGTCCCGGATTCGTCAATGATGTCGATCAGACGCAGGAAGATGTCCTCCTGCACGGCAAGAAATTCCTCGTAGTCCGTGGTCTTGATGTAGGCAAAGATTTCGACGTCAACGGAGTGGCTGCCAAAGCCCAGGAATCTCGCCCGCGCCGGCTCGGGCGTCACCATCGGGTGCTTGAGCAGCAGCTTGCGGATCTCCGCCAGCACCCAGCGCAGCTGGTCCGGCGTCGTCTCGTAGCGCAAACCGATGGTGGTGTGCACCAGGATACGGTCGCGGCGTGTCAGGTTCTCGATGTTCAGGTTGACGAACTCGGCGTTGGGAATGGTGATGATCGTCCGGTCGAGGGAGCGCACCCGCACCGAGCGCAGGCCGATGCCCTCGATCACGCCCAGATGCTCGCCGAGCTGGCAGAAATCGCCCGCCTCCACCGGCTTGTCGGCAAACAGCGTGATGCAGCCGATCAGATTCTCCAGCGTGCTGCGGGCCGCCAGCGCCACCGCCAAACCACCGATGCCGAGGCCGGCAATCACGCCCTGATAGGGCAGCGAGAGAATCTCGGCAAGAAACAGGATGGCACCGATGATCACCCCGAGCTTGGCGAAGGAGACACCCAGCGAGCGCAGGATCTCGTCGCGATGGCGAAACTTTTCCGAGCGCGACTCCAGCAGCGAACCGAGCTTATCCACCAGGTGGTAGGCGAACCAGCCACCGGCCAGCGAGAGTGTCACCCCGATCAGCACGCGCAGGGGGATGTCCACCGTTTGCGGGAGCCCCAGCAGGCCCAGTGCCAGCAGGCCGCTGCCGGCCACCATGATCAGACGCAGCGGCCACAGAAAGCGCGCGTTGTGCGATAACGCCCGCGAGTCGTCGCTGTCGTCGAGGCGCAGCACCTTCGCCAGCAGCAGGGTCAACAGCCAGCTCATCGGAATGCTCAGGGCCAGCCAGATGGCCAGCGCAAACCACTGCCAGATTTCCATGCCGGCCGTGGTTTCCTGCAGCAGGTCGCGATGCAGCGAGCGCACGTTATTGCGTATCTGGAAAAAGCGCGTCGACTCGCTCTCCCGCGTGACCTCAGCGACGGGCATGTCCTCAAGCGCGATGAACAGCTGCCGAACGCTGTCCATGGTCTCGGCACTGAACTGCCAGCGGACCGTGCCGTCCTCCTGCTCGTTGGGCACGATCTCGACCACGCCAACGGGATGGACGAAATGCGTGTACGGCCCACGCCGCTGGGGGTTGTTGGGAATCTCCTGGCGCAGCGGCAGTCCGATGCGGTCGAGCACCTCACTGAGATACTCGCCGAGCAGCGCCCCTTCTTCCTCGCGCACCGCCGCGGTGATCTGGGAGAGATCCATGGTGCTCAGGAAGAGCGCTCGGTTGCCGTGACTGGCGTTCTCCCACTGCTCCAGAAAGGTTCGCATGGTATCGCGCGGCGAGCCGAGCGCATGGTGCTGACGGGCGTGGGGCAGCACCCCGCCATGGATCTCGAGCAGCGGCGTGAGGGACTGCTGCATCGCCTCCAACGGCGGGACCACCAGGCGCCAGGTCCGTTCCTCGCCACTGCCCGGCTCGCCGGTGGCGCGAAAGGTCAAGGTATAGGGAAGCTGACTGCCTGCCTGAGTCAGCGCCACCGAGTACTCGCCGCTCTCCCTGGCGCCATCGGGGGGGCGCAACTCCCAAATGCGAAACGTGAGTTGGTCGACGATCTGGAACAGCAGGCGCGCCAGATCGATGCGGTCATAGGGCGTGAGCGGGACATCGAAGGCGGAAAAATCGAGCAGGGGCATCGCCACGCCGAGTCGGTCGCTGCGCCCCTCTCCCGAGCGATTGCCGGCGCGCAGAAACGAGCGCAGCGTCTCCTCGGGGCTGGACAGGTCGAGGCTGCCGGCCAGACTCTCGCCGATGTCGCCCGCGGTGCGCACGCCGGTCCACCATTCGCCGGTGCCGAAGCGTCCCATGAACGTCTCCTGGTCCGGCGCCATGACGAAAGTGAAGACGCCCTCGCCCGCTGCATCCGTCCAGGTACCGGTCAGCTGCTTGCCACGCACGCGCCCATCGATTACCCCCTCGAAGCCGGGATAGGTGCCGCGCACGTCACTGCCGGTCTGCTGCAGCTCCATCACGGCGCCGCCGCCGCGCCACTGCGTGTCCCATACTCCGCTCCAGTCGCGACGCTCCGTCGCGGAAGTCCACGCGGTGGCAGGCCACCCCAGCAGCAGCACCAGGCCCAGCAGCAGCCAGAGCGCCGACATTGACCTATGACACACGTTCACGTTCCGCGATGCCTCCCATGACAAGACGGCCCCCTGGGTGGCCCATCCGCACGACACCGTCCTTCGCCCGCTCATGGCGGACGCAGGACGGTGTCGTTCAGCTCGGTGGCGCGTCACGCCTATTCCGCCGGTGACCAGGGAAGCTCGGGGTCTTCGGGCAGGCTGCGCGACATTGGCGGCCCCATCGAGCCGTCGGTGCCATCGTCGTAGGGATCGGTGAGCATAATCATCTCGGTGAAGCCGGTCGCCACGATCGGCCCGTCCGGCGAGCCTTCGCGCAGCTGGATCACGCCTTCGATATATGGGCCGCCGAAGCCCATGCCCTCCTGCTCGGGGATGGTCGGCTCGTACCAGAAGGTGCCATTCGGCGTCTCGATCCGGCCCCACCACGGGTAGACTTTGCCCGATTTCGGCGAGGTCCACATACGCTCGGGGATCAGCTTGAAGGCCGGACCGAAGGCGTAGCTCCGTTCGAAGGTTTCCCCGTCCATCCAGAGATAGCGGTTGACGTCATAGTGCGGGTTGCGGAAGTTCAGGCCCTCGTAGTACTGGCGAAAGGTCATCATGTCGCCGTTCTCGAACCGGAACCACGCCCAGAAGTAGCGATACTGCAGCGTGTTGCGGAAGTTACCCCACTGGTGCTCGAACCAGCCGGTGCCCTCGAAGCGCACCGTGCGGCCACCCACCTCGATCTCGCCAGAGGAGGCCATGTCAGGGGCGGTGTAGTAGTAGGTCAGGCCATACATCGTCTCGGGGTTCTGGCGCCGCTGCGGATCGACGCCGATGCTCTCCAGGCCCCAGTAGGCCAACGGCACGTAACCCGGCGTCCGGGCCTGCGCCGTCATCGACAGTTTGAACGGTTCGTTCCAATCGTCCTTCTTGGTGGTATAGCCCCCGAATTCCCACGTCTCGGTGGCGTGGTCGTAAGCGGTGGTGAAAGCGCTCTTGCCGTCGTCGATCTCGTAGCGGAAGTGGAAGTCCTCCGCGTCCGGCGCCGAACCTTCGGTGGTCATCGGCCCGGTGATGTAGAGCAGCGCCGTATGGAACTCGCCAGTGTCGAGGTTGTGGAAGGCAAACAGCACGTTGTGCAAGGGACGGCCTTCGTCCTCTACCCAGCCCTGGCTGAGGGGTACCCAGAACACCGAGACGCGCTCGCCGGAATCGACATCACGCCCGAGTATCGTGATGTAGTGCCACTCGTTGAAGTCGTTGGTCTGGTAGAACTTGCCACCATGCCAGGCGTGGTCGCGCGGCAGATTGTAGAGAGCCTGGGCCGACTCCGTCTCGATTCCCGGGCCTTGCAGCGGCGGCCGCCTGCCCTCGGCGCCAGCGTTTGCCGTGGGGGCGGACTCGCCATTCATCTGTGCCAGGACGGCGGTCGGGGCGGCGCCAAGCGCGGTGCCAGAGGCCATCAGCTTGAGCAGAAATCTGCGATCCATTTCTGTGTACTCCCATGCATTGATTGAGTGCCTGCGCGGGGTCACGACATGCCGCCAGCGGGGCGCGTAGCTCGCGTGACCGATCACTGGCGGAGCGCTCATGCTGCCCGGAACGGTGATCGCGAGAGAAACCGGGCAGTCCACGGCAGTCGGCCAATGCGACAGTCACCAGGCAGGCTGACAAGGCGGCAAGACGCCATCGCCCCTTGAGGGATAAGAGGATGGGTCGTGACATGTCGCTTCCTGACGTTTGCGATTCACACCGCATCACGTCGCGCGTCGTCACGCGGTCAGGTGTTTGTCTTGAAGGCCTCCCTCGAGAAAAAAATTAAAGCGGCCAGGCGGCGAGGGAAAGTCGAAAAAGTGCAAAAAATTAGCCCGTCTACTAAACTATTAGAAGCCTGAGACTGCGCAGGTGTTGAGATCGAAAACCCTTTTCACTGTCATCGCTGCAGGACGATCAAGACAGTTCATTACATCGCAATATTCTACCCAAGGACTTTCGCTACTGTTATATCTGGCAGATATTTCGTACTTGGTCGGCAGGACATATCAGCTTATTGCGTTGTATCCTGACCTTGTCCAAGCAATATTTGCTGTGAATTTTCGTGCTGCTTGGTGATCTTTTTTAGAATGAAAAATGCCTTTCTGATTATTTTTTTAAGATTGACTTACAGCAATATTCTGGACCTTATAGGTGTTAATTTTCGTCCTTAACGTGGTGTTGAGGCAGGGAATGATGAGCAGAAATATGGGGGCTGAGTGTTCGCAAAAAAGACAAATTTTCACAAAGTTGTGCGCTGCCTTGGTTGAACAGGCAGACCCCCATTTCATGCTCTCTGGAAGAGCCATTGGACAAATCACTTTTCAATATTACTGGACCGTGCAGTCAGCAGCCTAACAGACAGTCCGTCAGGAGAGTGTCAAGTGAATAAAAATGGAATTGATCGCCTTCACTGTCATTCCATTGAAATGTTCCAGAGTGCTCTCGAGCAAATTTGGGATGTAGAAGTCACTCAGTCAGATCCTGGGCCGCTCGACATTATGTTGTCAGCGAGCCGTATAGGTGACTGTCTGATCTACAGTGGCACGACCAACCAAAACCTGCTGTGTTCGGGGCAACGCTCTGCTGCGTTCTGGACAATTTCACCCATCACCTCCGGCGCAACAAGGGCCCGTTTTCGAGGCCAGACTCTGAACATCGGAGATATCCTTTTGCAGGACCCGGGAGGGGATGTCTATCTACAGATGGAAAGAGGCCATCTTCAAGAAGCCATCTCGATTCCCGTTGATCTCGTCGAACGGACACTTCGGATCGAACATCAGGTTGCCTTGGAGGACGTGTGGAAGGGTTGGTGCGTCAGGGCGGATTTTCAGCTCAACTTCTGTATGCTCATCTTGATTCGGCAGTTTCTTTCCGGTCAGGGTGACACAGCAATAAGGGAGGATGCCGACCTTGCAGGCCAGGTTATTGCCATGGTTCAGCAAGCCAAAAATACTCGACAACTTCCTTCCAGCTATACGGCACGGAGCCGTATCGTCAGACGCGGTGAGGAGCTGATCAGAGCACGTTTAGACAATCCGCCGAGTGTGACCGAACTCTGCGAGGCAACCCATGCGAGTAGACGCCTGCTTTTTTACGCGTTCAATGAGATTCTAGGGCGTTCTCCCTCCTCACATTCGAAAGTGCTTCGTCTGCATAAAGCACGCTCACGAATTCTCTCCAGACAAAACGAGCCTTGCGTCCAGAAAATTGCTTATGACCTCGGGTTCTTGCATCCCGGTCAATTTGCGATTGATTATGCCAGACTGTTTGGCGAATCGCCCCGCCAGACGCGGCTGGGTAAAAAGTAAATCGCACCGGGCTTACCTAGACTTTGGCCAAAACAGCCAAAGCTTCTGGGATTTTACGTTACGCAGCATATTTTTAATTTTTTCTTAATAAATAGCGTAATTTACTTTAAAAAAACTCCCCACATCTTCTCTCTGCATACCTCAGAGTGAACTGCCGCAGGCCACCCCGCTGGCCCAGGCCCATTGGAAATTATGTCCGCCAAGCTCGCCGGTAACGTCGAGCACCTCGCCGATAAATCGCAGCTGGGGCAATCCCTCCACCGCAAAGGTCTTTGACGACACCGCTCGAGTGTCGACCCCGCCCAGGGTCACCTCGGCGCTACGCCAGCCCTCGGTGCCGGCCGGCTTGATCCGCCAGTCACCGAGATGAGACGCCCAGGCAGCCAGTTCGGCATTTCCCCGTTCGGCCAGCACTCCGTCGCCGCCGTGCCATTCGACCAGCGCCTGGGCCAATCGCTTGGGCAACTGATCGGCCAACCAGCTGGAGAGCTGGCGCCTGGGCGTCTCCCGGCGGGCAATGCACAGCGCCTCGAAGGCATCCCTACCCGGCAACAGATCGATGGCCAACTCATCGCCTGGCTCCCAGAAACTGGAAATCTGTAACATGGCCGGCCCCGAAAGGCCGCGGTGGGTGAAAAGCAGGGGTTCGCGGTAGTGGCCATGGGATTCGCCGGCGCGCAGCGCGCGCACGGACACCTCGCAGGCCATCCCGGCCAGAGCTTCGGCTCGCGCCTTCCACCGGGAGGTCAGGGTAAAGGGCACCAGCGCCGGGCGTGTCTCGGTCACCGAGAGCCCGAACTGGCGGGCGAGATCAAAGCCGAAGCCGGTAGCGCCCATGCTGGGAATGGAGAGCCCGCCGGTTGCCACCACCAGGGCCCCGCAGTCGAGGGTGCCGGACGAAGTTACCAGCCGCATACCTTCGCCGCGGCGCTCGATACGTTCCACGGTGGTCTTGAGGCGCAGCTCGACTCCGGCCCACTCGCACTCGGTGAGCAGTACCCGCACGATCTCCTTGGCGGAGTCCGCGCAGAACAGCTGCCCCGGTGTTTTCTCCACGTAGTCGACGCTGTGGCGCTCCACCAGCTCGACGAAATGCTCCGGGCGGTAACGCTTCAACGCCGAGATGCAGAAGTGGGGATTATCCGAGAAGAAGTTGGCCGGTGCGCAGTTCAAGTGGGTGAAGTTGCAGCGTCCTCCGCCGGACATCAGGATCTTGCGCCCGGCCTTGTTGGCATGGTCAATCACCAAGACTCGCCGCCCGGCGTAACCCGCCGTCAGAGCGCACATCAACCCGGCGGCACCCGCGCCGATGATCACCGCATCATAGGTCATGGTCGCTCCCGGCCGCGTTTCAAGGGAGGGTATTCTAGCAGGCCAGCGACGTCCTGTGATGAGCGCCATATTGACAGCCGAATGCACAAGGCTGTGATGCACTGTGATGGAACCGATGTACAATTCTTGTACACTAACGCTTCGTCTCGCAACTGTGAATTGCTGTCACCGTGTCGGCAAGTATGGTGGCTAGCCTGTCAATGACTCGGCTTAGATTTAATGCTCGACGCTGCGCCACCCCTTCTGGCCATACAACCAAGAGCTCCCATGTCCGCCTCATCGTCATTCATCCACCGCCTTTCCCCTCGGGCTCTGTTCGCTCTGCTGGCGTTGATCATCATTCTGCATGGCTTTTCAACCACTGCCATGGCTCAGCAAACAACGCCGGTGATAGGCGCCCGGGCAAGCCTGGAGCCCTGGTCAGACCCGCTGGAGGCACTTGGTACCTTGCGTGCCGATGAGAGCGTCACTCTCTCCGCCACCGTCACCGACACCGTCGTCGAGGTCAATTTCCGCGACGGCCAAGTCGTCGAAGCGGGCCGGCTGCTGGTTCGCCTGCAGGACGACGAGCAGCAGGCCCAGCTGCGCGCCGCCCAGGCTCAGCGTGACGAGCGCCGCGCCACGGTGAACCGCCTGGCCCAGCTGCAGACCCGCAATCTCGCTCCCCGAGCCGACGTGGAAGATGCCCAGGCGCGGCTGCGCCAGGTAGAAGCCGAGATCCAGGGGCTGGAGGCGCGGCTGCGCAACTACCGTGTGCGCGCCCCCTTCGACGGCGTCGTGGGATTTCGCAACATCAGCGTCGGCAGCCTGGTCACCCCGGGCACGCAGCTCGTGACGCTGGATAAGGTGGATGTGGTAAAGCTCGACTTCAATGTGCCAGAGGTGTTCCTCGCGATTCTCGAACCCGGCCTGCCTTTGACAGCGCGCAGCGTGGCGTTTCCCGACGAGCGCTTTGAAGGGCAGGTGGAAAATGTTGGCAGCCGAGTCGACCCGGTAAGCCGCAGCGCCACGGTGCGTGTAGAGCTGGCCAACCCTGAACTGCGCCTGCGTCCGGGCATGTTGATGGAGGTCGTCGTCCAACGCAGTCCGCGCCAGACCGTGGTGGTCCCGGAGGCCGCCCTGGTTCCCAGCGGTGACCGTCAATTCGTGCTGGTGATCGACGAGCAGAACGAACACCGCATAGAGCGCCGCGAGGTGCAGGTGGGCGAGCGACGCACCGGCCAGGCAGAAATTCTTGAAGGCCTCGACGCCGGTGAGCTGCTGGTAGCCCACGGCGTTCAACGGGTCCGCGAGGGTGACAAGGTGCGTCTGCTGGGGATCACCGACGACACCACCTCGGTGAGCGAGATCCTCGCGGCATCTCGGGAGGGCCGTGGCTGATGCGTCTCTCCGATCTATCCGTTCAGCGGCCGGTGCTGGCCACCGTTCTGGCGCTGCTGATCGTCGCCTTCGGCCTGTTGGCCATGCAGCGTCTGCCACTGCAGGAATACCCCTCCATCGACCCGCCAGTGGTCAGCATCGATACTCGCTATCCCGGGGCGTCCGCCAGCGTGGTGGAAACACGCATCACCCAGCTGCTGGAGGATCGTATCGCCGGGGTGGAAGGCATAGAACTGATCACCTCCTCCAGCGAGGATGGCCGCTCGCGAATCAACATCGAATTCCGTCTCGACATGGACATCGACGCTGCCGCCAACGACATCCGCGACCGGATCTCAGGGGCTCTGCGCAACCTCCCCGACGAGGCCGACCCGCCCGAGGTGCAGAAGGCCGATTCTAGTGAAGAGGTGGTGGTATGGCTTGCACTGTCCGGCGATGACTACAGCATTCCTGAATTGACCGACTATGCCGACCGCTATCTGGTCGATGGCTTCTCGGTGCTGCCCGGCGTGTCTCGGGTGCGCATCGGCGGCGGTAACGAGTACGCCATGCGGGTGTGGATCGATCGCAATGCTCTGGCTGCTCGCAACCTCACGGTGAGTGACGTGGAGCGCGCTCTGCGTGCCGAAAACGTGGAACTGCCCGCCGGCGCCATCGAATCCAGCGAGCGGCAGTTTATCGTGAGACTGCCGCGCAGTTTCAATCAGCCGGACGACTTCGACCGCCTCGCCCTCACTCAGGGTGAGGACGGTTATCTGGTGCGGCTGGCCGACGTGGCCCGAGTGGAGGTCGGTTCGGTGGAAGACCGCTCCGTCTTTCGAGCCAACGGCGTCCCCATGGTCGGCCTGGGGATTCTCAAGCAGTCCACTGCCAACGTGCTGGAGGTCTCCCGCGGGGTCCAGGCGGAGCTGGAGCGCATCCAACCGAGTCTGCCTGAGGACATGACGCTAAGCCTCAACTATGACGCCTCGGTGTTCGTGGCAGGTGCAATCAAGCAGGTCGTGCTGACGCTGTTTATCGCCATGGGCCTGGTGGTGGTGGTGATCTTCATGTTCCTGGGCAACGTGCGCACCACCCTGATCCCCGCGGTGACCGTGCCGGTAGCGATCATCGGCGCCTTCATGGCCCTGGCGCTGATGGGCTTCTCCATCAACTTGCTGACCCTGCTGGCCCTGGTGCTGGCCATCGGTCTGATCGTCGATGATGCTATCGTGGTCCTGGAGAACATCCACCGGCGCATTCATGACTTCGGGGAGACACCCCTGGTGGCGGCCTTCAAGGGGACTCGCCAGATCGCCTTCGCGGTGATCGCAACGACCCTGGTGCTGGTCGCCGTATTCGTCCCGCTGGCCTTCTTGCAGGGTAACGTTGGCCGTCTGTTCTCGGAATTCGCACTGACCATGGCCGCCGCGGTGGCTATTTCCAGCGTTCTGGCGCTATCGCTGACACCAATGATGGCCTCCAAGATCCTCAAGCCGAGCATGAACGACAGCCGCATCGCCCGGGCCGTGCAGTGGCAACTGGAACTCACCCAGCGCCTCTACCGCACCCTGCTGACCTGGGTGCTCAAGGCGCGACTGGCAGTGCTGGCGGTATTCGTGGCGCTGATCGCCGCTACCGTATGGCTGGCCGGCCTGCTGCCCAGTGAATACACCCCTCAAGAGGATCGAGGAAGCTTCATCATTCTGGTCAACGGCCCTGAGGGCGCCACCTTCGACTACATCATGGATTACATGAACGAGATCGAGGCGCGTCTGGAACCGCTGCGCGAGGCCGGCGAACTGGAGCGTGTGCTGGTGCGTGCCCCCCGCGGCTTTGGCAATATCGAGAACTTCAACAACGGCTTCGGCATTATTGGGCTTTCCGACTGGGGCACGCGCCGAGACGCCTGGACGATCATGGATGAGATACGCGGCAAGCTGGAAGGTCTGCCCGGCGTCCAGGCTTTCCCGGTGATGCGCCAGGGCTTTGGCCAGCGCATCAGCAAGCCGGTGGAGTTCGTGCTGGGCGGCGGTACCTACGAGGAGCTGGCCGAGTGGCGAGACACCCTGATGGCCCATATCCGTGAGGACAACCCGCGGCTGATCGGCCTGGACAGCGACTACCGCGAGACCCAGCCCCAGCTGCGGGTGGACATCGACTACGAGCGGGCCGCCTCGCTCGGCGTCACCATTACCGAGATCGGCCGCACCCTGGAGGTACTGCTGGGAGGGCGCAATGTCACCCGCTATCTGGACAACGGCCAGGAGTACGACGTCATCGTCGAAGGCGATCGCGGCAGCCAGTCGAGTCCAAGGGCGCTGGACAACATTCAGGTGCGCTCGTCCCGGACCGACGAGTTGATTCCTCTGGCTAGCCTGGTGTCCTTCACTGACTTCGCCGGCGCCAGCACCCTCAACCGCTTCAACCGCATCCGTTCGATCACCCTCGAGGCCAACCTCGCCGACGGCTACTCACTGGGGGAAGCCCTGGCGTATCTGGAGGCGACCGCCGCCGAGCTGCTGCCAGCCCGGATACAGACCGACGTGGCCGGCGCCTCGCGAGACTTCGAGCGGGCCAGCGGTGCCACCGCCTTCCTGCTGATCCTCGGCGCCCTGGTGGTATTCCTGGTGCTGGCCGCCCAGTTCGAGAGCTTTATCCACCCCTTCGTGATCATGCTCACCGTACCGCTTGCCATGAGCGGCGCCATGCTGGGGCTCTTCGTCACCGGCCAGTCGCTGAATATCTACAGCCAGGTGGGGCTGATCATGCTGATCGGCCTGGCGTCCAAGAACGGCATCCTGATCGTGGAGTTTGCTAACCAGCTGCGCGACGAGGGCCTGGCCTTCCACGATGCGCTGGTGGATGCCGCCGTGACCCGCCTGAGGCCGATTCTGATGACCGCAGTGACCACCATGGCCGGCTCCATACCGCTGATCATCTCCACCGGTGCCGGTGCCGAGTCACGCATGGTAATCGGCACCGTGATTCTCTCGGGCGTCGCCGCCGCCACCCTTTTCACCCTCTTCGTGGTACCGGTGGCCTACGACCTGCTGGCCCGTCATACCGGTTCACCCGGCGACGTCAAACGACGCCTCGAGGAAGAGATGGAAACGAGTGAAACCCGCTCCTGAGGGCACTTTTAGGACCTCAAGCACTGCCTTGCCAGGCCGTCAGGATCAATCCAGGCACCAGCAGCCAACAGGGCCACCCCTTGAGATGGCCCTGTTGGATTGGTGGCCAGCCTGGCTCAGCAGTCGTCGAGTCGCTCGCCTTCTACCACGGTGTTCATCTGCATTTCGCCCATGGGCGACTGGACCTGAACGTTGACGTTGCCCTCGACGCGCTCGCCGAGGAAGCCCATGCGGCCGTCGATGTTTGCCTCGCCACCTTCTTCACGGCAGATCATCCGGTAGTCGATGCCATCAGCGGAGACGTTGTGCTCGAGAAGCTCACAGCCCTCCTCTACCTCGAGGAACTGGAAGTCGGAATCTTCCAGATCACCCTGGGCGATGCACTCCTGGTGGGTATCGGTCTGGGCGGGAATCGGCACCTCGCCGGTGACGGTGGTGGTACTGGTGAACTCCCAGAGGCCCGGCACGATATTCGGAGTATCGGCCACGGCGGTCAGCGGCAGGGCCAGCGCGGCGGCAATGAACAGGGAACGTAACGACATCGGGTGTCTCCAAACGGTGAATGGTATGCCTCTCCTTCGGCATTCGTGCAGCTTACCGCCAATCCTGACTCCTGCCCAATGCCCGTCAAGGCAGGGCGCCGACCGGGCATCTCGGGCGACAACCTGCATTGGAGACTCAGCTACCGGCCTACAGCATCGCCGGCAGGAACTGCTCGCGCCGATCGATGATCTCGCCGGCGACCATAAACACCCCGTCGCCGGTGTAGTGGAGCGTCTCGGGGTAAGACGGTGCGGCCACCGCTCTGGCCGCCAACACTTCCCAGATAAAAAAGTCGTAACGGTCGACCATGCCATCGTCAATCAGGCGACATTCGAAGTGGGCGTGACATTCGGCAATCAGCGGGGCGCCCACCCGCTCGGCTGGCTGGGCGGTAAGCCCGAAGTGGGCAAACTTGTCGACCTCGGCGCCGCTGGTGTTGCCACAACCAATCACCTGATCGGTAAGAGTCATGGTCGGCAGGTTGATCACGCATTCGCCACTTCGGCGGACCAGCTCATGAGTGCAAGTGCCAGAAGAAATAATACAGCCGATCAGCGACGGTGAAAAAGCCATGACGGTATGCCAACCCAGAGTCATGACGTTGCGGCGGCCCGCCCAGGCGGAAGAGACCAGCACGATAGGGCCGGGCTCCAGGTAGCGACGCACCCGTTCCAATGGCACAGGCTGCTTCGATAATGGCTCGCTCATCCCACATCCTCCGTCGACCTCCAACATTGGCCATTCATAGAAGCGTCCGTCGCGCCAGGCAACCAGCAATCGACGGACGGGCATGATCAAAGGTGGTCAAACCTGACCATTGAGTCAATGTTCGATAGCCTCAGGCACCAAGCCGTCACAATGAAGTGCTCTATGGACATTCAGACCAGGCGCTAAACTCTGCTCAAGCCGGCCAGAAGAGCTTGATGATGAGAGAGAAAAATACATATAAAATCAGAAATTTGAAGCCCTACTTCACGACCAGCTGGCAGTTGCCCCAGCGCCGCACTATCGTTAAGTCAACGGGTTCGCCAATCGGTTGTTACGACCCACCAGGGGGTGTGGCATGAGCGACTCTTATGACGAGGTGGATTTCCTGCCGCAGCAGGATCGCGTTCTGCGGCGAGGAGATACCGGGGACGAAGTGTTGGAGCTGCAGCGGCGGCTGAGTACTGCCGGCTTCCCGCTGGCGCTGGATGGCCAGTTCGGTCCAGCAACGGAGCGCGCCTTACGGTCCTTCCAAAACAGAGCGGGGCTGGTGATGGATGGCCTGGCAGGCCCCAAGACCAATCACCTGCTTCGCCAGTGGCTTGCCAAACAGGGGAGTCACCTGCCCCCGGCCGCCGAAGAGACGCCTCACCCGCCATTGGCCGGTGATGGAACCCATCGTGAGCCACCGGCCACTGAGCAGCGGCTGCTGGGCCAGCGCGATCTGGTCTGGGCCGCAGGAGAGCTGAAGGTGCCGGTAGCGGCAATCATGGCGGTAAACGAGGTGGAGTCGCGGGGCAGCGGCTTCTTTTCCAATGGCAGGCCCGCCATTCTCTTCGAGCGCCATATCATGGCGCGTCGACTCCGCCAGCATGGTATCGATCCCGCTCCTCACATCGCCAGCAATCCCGATCTGGTCAACACTTCCGCGGGTGGCTACCAGGGGGGCATTCGAGAATATGGGCGGCTGGAGCGGGCTCAGCAGATTCACCACGACAGCGCGCTGGAATCGGCGTCATGGGGTCTTTTTCAGATCATGGGGTTTCACTGGCAGCATCTGGATTACGACAGCGTTCGGCACTATGTGGAGTGCATGCATCGGAGTGAGGGGGAGCATCTCACCGCGTTCGTTCGCTTCATCCAGAAGGACCCAGTGCTCCTCTCTTCGCTGCGCCATCAGCAGTGGGCCAGGTTTGCACGACGCTACAACGGCCCCGCCTACGCCAGAAATCGCTACGACGCGAAGATGGCTCAGGCTTTCGAGAACCATTCCAGGGGGCTGAGGGAATCTGACCTGCTAGCCTGATGTGCCTGAGGGTCTTCGTCAGGCTCACTCCGCATGGCGTTGCCGTTCACGCAGTCGTGGCGCCAGATCTTCCCCCGGGGCGACAATCGCGGGCATGGCCATGGCACTCCGGGACTAAACATCTCGCTCAGGCACAGAACTGCGCGTAACGCGTTTGCATGACCACCACAGACCGATCGCTGCTGATGCGATAAGAGATCGGCTTTCCCTCCCGCGTTGCCACGAAATTTTTCGACGCAGCACCGCGAGCTGTTGCGAGAGCACGGATTGTTCGATACCAGCCTCACGTTCCAATTCACCCACACTCATCTCGCTCCGAGCTTGCTGACACATCAACATCAGGCGATCCGTATTGGCCAGTGTCTTGAGCAGTCGTGCTGTCTCATCGGCGCTCTCACGAAGGCGGTCTGGGTCT